>CAVWFN010000008.1:0-315402 GCA_963754285.1 uncultured Actinomycetota bacterium | reverse complement strand
CTGACCGATCGAAGGCCGGCCCGATGATCGCGGTGCGGCTGTCGATCCTGACGAGGAAGACGCTCGGCGGGCTCAACACCGACCTCGACTCGCGCGTCCTCGGCGCCGACGGTGCACCGATCCCCGGCCTCTACGCGGCGGGCGAGGTTGCCGGGTTCGGCGGCGGTGGCGTCCACGGCTACCGGTCGCTGGAAGGCACGTTCCTCGGTGGCTGCGTCTTCAGCGGTCGTGCGGCCGGTCGAGCGGCGGCCGCCGAAACCGCGTAGCTCATGGGTCAGCGCGGCGTCGTCTTGCGCATCGCCAGCCCGGCGAGCGCGGGCGCAGCTTCTGCACGTTGTCCCAGTCGGGACGCATCGTGATCGCGATGGTGCGCAGCGGCGACCTTCACCAGCGTGGGGCCGTAGGCCAGCATGTTCGCGCCGAGCAGCAACGTCGCGTGCTGCCCGCCGACCGTCGTGGTGCTGGCGGACGCGCCGTGCTGCTCGAAGTCCTGGATGGTCGCCTCGATGCGATCGGCGGCGTCACCCGCGCTGCGATACAGGCTGACCCGGATCTCGGCGACCGGCGCCTTGCCGCGGATGTTGCCGTACTTGCAGTCGATGAAGGTGAGCCGGTTGATGGTCGGGTCACTGCCACCGACGCCGTAGGGATGCTTCCGGCGAGTTTCTGTCCGAGCACCTTGTTGATCGCGTCGGCGTTCAGCAGCGTCTTGCACGTGCGGGCAACTTCGTGTACTTCGGCTTCGGCAGCGCCGGCGGGTGCTTGCTATGCGTGGTCACGTTCGCGACCGGCGAGGTCGACGGCGTCAGGGACGGCGACGGAGTCGGTGCAGGCGGGGTGGTGGTCACCGTCTTGTAGACGGTGTGCCCGGGGACGGTGCGGTGCGCGCATCCACTGGCCGCCAGGACGAGCGCAATCCCGGCCGCCAGGACGCGTACTCGCACCGTCATGATCCGACGGTAACTCCGCCATCGGGGCGATCGTGGCTTTACGGTCGGCGCGTCATTCCGCGATGCCGTGGTCCACAGCCCAGCGGGTGAGCTCGACCTTGTTGTGCAGCTGCAGCTTGCGCAGCGTGTTCTGGATGTGGTTCTGCACCGTGCGGTGCGACACGACGAGGGCCTCGGCGATCTGGCGCGCGGTGAGGCCGGTCGAGACCATCCGCAGGATCTCGGTCTCGCGGTCGGTCAGTACCGCCAGCGGATCGGGTTCGTCGCGCCTGATCCGGCGGTACTCGCCGAGCACCAGACCGGCCAGGCCGGGGGAGAAGACGGCCCGACCGTCAGCGGTGCGGCGGACGGCGTCCAGCACCTCGGCCGCGCGGGCCGACTTGACGAGATAGCCGCGCGCCCCGACCTTCACCGCGGCGAGCACGTCCTCGTCCTCGCCCGAGGTCGAGAGCATCAGCACGCGCACCGATGGATCGCTCGCGACGAGCGCGGCTGCGGTGTCGACGCCCGACATGCCCGGCAACGCAAGATCCATCAGCACGACGTCGGGTCGCAGCGCCGGTGCGGCGCGGACGGCAGCCTCGCCGTCGCCGAAGGCGCCGACGACGATGTACCCGTTGGCGGCGAGATCGCGCTCGAGGGCATCACGCCAGATCGGGTGGTCGTCGACGATCATCACCGTTGTCCGGTCGTCGCTCATGTGAGCGGCACCGCCATCTCGACGACCGTCCCCTGACCGGGCGCAGCCGTGATGTGCACGCTGCCGCCGAGTTGCTCGATGCGTCCGCGCAGAGAGGACGCGACGCCAAGTCTGCCCTCGCGTTCAGCTTCGGCCAGGCGTCCCGGTTCGAACCCGACACCGTCGTCGCGCACGGTCACGCGCACCGCGTCGTCGGTGTCCTCGACGAACACCCACGCGTGCGCTGCCGGGCCGGCGTGCTCGGTGACGTTGTCAGGGCAGCGCGGACGGCTGCGACGAGTTCGGTCGCCGCGTGTGCCGCAAGGGGCGGTGTCGTCGCGGGAGCCGACACGCTGACGCGGTCGCTGCGCAACCCGCGGAGTGCGGTTCCGAAGTCCTCGGGAGGTTCGCCGCGGGACGCGATCAACCCGCGCAGTTTCGCCTCCTGCTCACCGGCCTCGCGGGCCAACCGACCCCACTCGCCGGGATCGTCGCGTCCGGTCCGATGTACCAGCGCGAGGATCTGCAGCACGCCGTCGTGCACCGTGCGCGAGAGACGCTCGCGCTCGAGCAGGGCGCTGCGTGCGCCGGCTGCCGCTTCGAGTTGTGCCTCCGACCGGACAGCCAATGAGCTGACGTAGCCGACGATGCTGCCGGCGACGACGAGAATGATCGCGTCGTACACCGTCCGGCCGTCATAGCCGGCACGGACGATCACCGAGAACGCGGCCTGGACGAGCGCCGCGAGCAGTCCGGCGACCCAGCCGGCAACGATGCCCGCTTCGAGCGTCGGGCCGGCCGCCCAGATCGTCGTGAGCGTGGTCATGCCGCCGTGGCGTTGCGGCCCGGTCTGCGCCCAGATCGTGACGAGGGTGAGCGCGCCCGTGGCCGCGGCGTCGGCAACGACCAGCCACAGCCGGTGCGCTCGGCCCGTCCAGCCGAGCCACACCATCGCGACCGTGACTGCAGCCATCGCGGCGCCCGCGACTTCGGCGACGGCTGCGTGTGCGTAGAGGTCGGTCCACCGGACGTAGATCAAGTACAGGCAGAACGCCAGGGTGACGGCCCGGTAGACCGACGCGGCGCGCCACAGCGAGAGCCGGACGCCGTCGACTCCCATACGCAGACGATATTTCCCTTACGGATGCTTGGCGAAGTAGCTGCGCGCGCCGCGGGCGAACTGCCCGAACGCGAGGCGGTTGAGCGGGCGGCCGAGATCGACGAGGCGGCGCATTTTGGGCTGCGGCTCGACCGCGATCGTCCACGTCAGCCGCGATCCGGTCCCGCGCGGCTCGACGACGTAGTTCTCGGCGAAGCGTCGGTAGATGTTGCGGTTCGCCTCGTAGACCTCGAAGGCGTAGTGCTTGCCCTCGTCCCACGCTATGAACCGCTCGCGGACGGTCATGATCCCGAGCGGGAGCTTCACCTCGCGGGTCGTCCCCACCCCGAACGGACGTGGTGAGGTCCAGCGCAGCGACTGCACGCCCAGGCCCCATGCGGCGACGCTCTCGTCCGATGCGATCGATTCCCACACCCGCTCGGGCGGGACGTCGAGGTCGATCGGGAACTCGTAGCGGTGGTCCGCGGTCACGAAGAACGACTCGTCCACGGACTCGAGGCGATGCCAGGCCATGGATCGAGCATGCCCTACTCGCCGGTAATCCCGTACCCCGTGTAACAGGCGCGACACTCGGGTCGTGTAAGAGTGTGCGCGTGACGAGCACCCTGCCGATCGTTGACGACCCGAATCGGAACTACGGCGATCGCGTTGTCGCCGTCGAACCCGGCGGGGTGGAATTCATCCCGCTCGACGAGCGCCACGGCACGCCGCGGCAGCTGTTCTGGACCTGGACGAGCCCGAACATGGAGTTCGCCACGGTCGGTGTCGGGATCCTCGGCCCGCTGTATTTCGGTCTCGGCTTCTGGCAGTCGGTGGTGGCGATCGTGCTCGGCACCGCGCTCGGCTCGATCGCGCAGGGTGTGCTCTCGACGTGGGGACCGCAGCACGGTCTCGTCCAGATGGTGATCAGCCGGAGCGGATTCGGGTTCCTCGGCAACATCCTCCCGGCGGGCATCAACTCGCTCGTCGCGGGCATCGGCTGGTTCGCGGTGAACAGCGTCAGCGGCGCGCTCGCGCTCAATGCGCTCTTCGACGGTATGCCGAAGGGCTTGTGCCTGGTCATCGTGGTCGTCGCCCAGATCCTGATCGCGTTCTTCGGTCACAACCTGGTGCACGCATTCGAGAAGTACGCGTTCCCCGTCCTCACCATCGTGTTCGTCGTCGCGTGCGTCGTCGCTCTGACCAAGGCGCATCCCGGTGCGGTGCACAACACCGGCGGTATCGGCGGCTTCCTCGTCATGTTCGGCGCGACCTTCGGCTACGCCGCCGGGTGGAACCCGTACGCGTCGGACTACACGCGCTATCTCGCGCCGGACACCCGCAAGGCGCCGGTTGCCGTCTACGCCGGCCTCGGCGTGTTCCTGTCGTGCACCCTGCTCGAGATCACCGGCTCCGCTGTGGTCACCGCCGGCGGTACGGCGGTCGCGCCGTCCGCGTTCACCTCGCTGCTCTCGACCTGGCTCGGCAAGCTCGTCCTCGCGTGCATCTGCATCGGCGCGATCGCTGCCAACGCGATCAACATCTATTCGGGTTCGGTGTCGTTCATGGCCCTCGGCATCCGGTTGCCGACGCACGCCGCGCGCGCGGCCGTTGCCGTGGCGTTCGGAATCATCGGCTTGCTCGTGGCCTTCGGCGGCCTCAACAACGCCGGTGAGGACTACGAGAACTTCCTGCTGATCATCGCGTACTGGATCGGACCGTGGCTCGGCGTCGTGTTCGTCGACCGGATCCTGCGGCGCGGGCAGGACATTCAGGAGTTGCTGGGCGACAAGCGCTACACGAACTGGGCCGGCCCGATCGCGATGCTCGTCGGCGGTGCGTTGTCGATCTGGCTGTTCGCGGCACAGACCGACTACACCGGCCCGATCGCCAACGCCCATCCCGGCCTCGGCGACCTGACCTTCGAGGTCGGCTTCGTGCTGGCAGCAGTGTTGTACGCCGCGCTGTTCCGCACGTTCAGCGGCACGTCGAAGACCGCAGCGAAGTGACCGAGCCCGACTATCGAGCGTGGCTCGCAGTCGCGGTCGAGGAGGCGCGCGCGGGCCTGGCCGAGGGTGGCATTCCTATCGGCGGCGCGCTGATCGGTCGTGACGGCACGGTGCTCGGCCGTGGACACAACCTTCGCGTGCAGGACGACGATCCGTCGATTCACGGCGAGACGGCCGCGTTCCGCAACGCCGGACGGCAGCGCTCGTACCGCGGTACGACGATGGTGACCACGCTGTCGCCGTGCTGGTACTGCAGCGGGCTGATCCGGCAGTTCGGCATTTCGCGCGTCGTGATCGGCGAGGCGCGCACGTTCTACGGCGGCCACGACTGGCTCGCCGAGAACGGCGTCGAGGTCGTGCTGCTCGACGACGCCGGGTGTGTGCAGATGATGACCGACTTCATCGCCGCGAATCCCGAGCTGTGGAACGAGGACATCGGCGAGGAGTGAGCGCTCAGTTCGTCGGCCCGTGGGACGAGACCGAATGGCGCCGTCCACCGTGGGTCTTCGAAGACTCCGTCGAGGCTGACGAACTCGTGCGCACGGATCTTGCCCATCGCTGTCTCCTTGGTGCGGTCCGGCGTGCTGTCGTGACTACGTCGGACGGCTGCCGCCGAATTCGACACGGTCAAGCAGCTGGGTTGTCGGCCTTGCCGTTCTCGTTGTCGTCCGGGACGACAATCGTGTGGTCGATGGGGTAGGTGGCCGGATCGACGGTGTAGGTCTTGCCGGCGGGATTGGTCCAGATGGTGGTTCCGTCAGGTCGTCGTTCGACGGTCCAGTCGGTGTCGTGCTTCATGTGGTGATGTCGGCAGCACAGGGCTTGGAGGTTGGGTTCGTTGGTCTGGCCGCCGTCGTCCCAGGCGAGGATGTGGTCGAGTTCGCAGCGGCAGGCGGGTCGGTTGCAGGAGGGGAAGCGGCAGGTGCGGTCGCGGGCGATGATGAAGTCGCGTAGGGCTGCGGGTGGCTTGTAGACGGTGCGGCCGTAGTCGAGGAGTTTGCCGAGTGGGTCGGTGACCAGTCGGCGCCAGGTGCCGGTCGGGTCGTCGGCCAGCCGTCGTGCCAACGCGGCGGGGATCGGCCCGTGGCCGTCCAACTCGGCGGGCTCGTTGTCCTGCCCGAGCAGCGTCGACAGCGCGACCGAGACCTGGATCGTGGGACGTAGCCCGGTATAGCGCGGGAGTTGCGTCGTGGCCGGATTGTCGTCCGGAACGACAATCGAGTCGTCAGCAACGGTCGGCTCGGGTACGGCGACGTTGCGGCAGTGCGGGCAGGCATCGAAGCGGTTCAACGCGTCGAGGCCCAACTGGACCAGGGCGTCGGCGCGGCGCTGATCCTTGGTCCGGTCGTCGTCAGGGTCGTGCTGTTCGGCGGCAACGTCGAGGGCGGTCATCAACGCCTGGGCGCCTTCGGCGGGCAGCACGGCTGCGAAGTGCGCGATGGCGGCGCAGTAATGGTCGGGGTAGGTGTAGACCCGCCGCTGCTTGAGGGCCTTGGCCAGGAAGTCGGCGAGCTGTTGTTCCATCGTTCGACGGTCGAGGGCGACAACTTCACGACGGACCTTGCGCGCGAACGCGGACAGGTCACGGCCGGCCGCGAACGGCACGCATGCCTTTTCCACGATCGTCGCGTCCTCGTCCGGCAGGTCGATGATCGCGTCGGCCAACAGTTGCACGTGCCGCATCGTCAGCCCTGTACCGGACTCGATCGACTCGAGCGTGACCGGCAGTCGGTGCACCAGGGTGCGGGCTGTTTCGATCCGCGACGTGACGCTCACGGCGGACTCGCCCAACGCTGCCCGCAGTTCGTCGCGGACGTATTCCTTCTCGACGACCGGTGCCGGCGAATCCTTGCGCGGGTCGTCGACGATCGCCGCGATGAACCGCGCTTCGCGTGCCTGGACGCGCGCGATCTCGCGTCGCGCATCGAGCAACCCGGCGAACCTTGCATCGAGATCGAGCGTCCACGGATCAACGTCATAACTGGCAACAGAACTTTGTGTCATGACCCGTACGCTAACCGCAGGGTCGGACAGTTTTCGGGTCTGCGTGAGCGAGAATCGCGTTATTCCACAAGCAAATTCTCCGCTATCGCGCGAGACGACAACGGTCACGTCCCTACCGCCGGTCCGTGGTGTCGCCGCCGGCTTCGTGGGTGCACGAGCATCGAATGGCGTGGTCGACTTTCGTGGGCCAAGACTGCACCGCTCTCGCCCCAGCGCCGGCTGGCGGTGACGCTGCGGCTTACCTGGCTGTGGTCATCCGGCGCTGTGGTTCACCGAAGGTTGCTGATTGTCGTCCCGCACGACAACGGCCGCGCTCCTGCCGCCGGTCCGTGGTGTCGCCGTCGGTTTCGTGGGTGCACGAGCATCGAATGGGGTGGTCGACTTTCGTGGGCCAAGACTGCACCGCTCTCGTCCCAGCCTCGGCCGGCGGCCGCGTCGCGGCTGCCTGGCTGTGGTCATCTGCCGCGGTGGTTCACCGCGGGTTGCTGATTGTCGTGTGGGACGACAACGGTCGCGTTCCTGCCGCCGGTCCGTGGTGTCGCCGCCGGCTTCGTGGGTGCACGAGCATCGAATGGGGTGGGCGACTTTCGTGGGCCAAGACTGCACCGCTCACCTCCCAGCCTCGGCCGCCGGCCGCGCTGCGGCTTACCTGGCTGTGGTCATCTCCCGCTGTGGTTCACCGAAGGTTGCTGATTGTCGTCCCGCACGACAACGGTCGCGTTCCTGCCGCCGGGTTCACCGAAGGTTGCTGATTGTCGTCCCGCACGACAACGGTCGCGTTCCTGCCGCTGTGGTTCACCGAAGGTTGCTGATTGTCGTCCCGCACGACAACGGTCGCGTTCCTGCCGCTGGTTCACCGAAGGTTGCTGATTGTCGTCCCGCACGACAACGGTCGCGTTCCTGCCGCCGGTCCGTGGTGTCGCCGGCGGTGTCGTGGGTGCACAAACATCGGATGGGCTGGTCGGCCGCCGTGGGCCAAGACTGCACCGCTCATGTCCCAGCCTCGGCTGACGCGCGGCTGCTGTAGTCAGGCCGCGCTGAGGATCTTGATCGAAGTATGGATCCGGTCGATCCGCGACAGGTCGATCCGCGACCAGATCGATACCTTGATCAAGCTGGTACGGGCGCTGCTTCAGCGAGTTCGTCGTCCACGAACCTCGGAGCGCACGCAAGCCAGCCGAACACCCAGGCCAGCGCGAGCGAGATCCACAACAGCGCGAGCGGCAGCACCCACGAGCCGGTGGCGCCGTACAGCACGCCGAACAACAGCGGACCGGTGCCGGCGACGATGTAGCCGATCACCTGCACGAACGCCGACAGCGCTCCGGTGGTCTCCGGCGTGCGCGAGCGCAGACCGATCATCGTCAGTGCCAGGGGGAACATTCCGTTGCCGATGCCGCTGAGCACCATCCAGACCCAGGCTCCGCCGGTCGGCGCGACGCCAAGACCGATGTACGCAACGACGAAGCACAACCCCAGGACGTTGATCAACAGTCGGTGATACCGCACCGGGACGTTCGGCGCGACGATCGACGTGGGGATGCCGAGTGCTGACAGCAGCGCGACCATCCAGCCCGCGGTACTGGACGAGATGTCGTGCGCGTGCAAGAACCGCTCGAACCAGCCGAACGTGATGTAGGCCTGCATCGACTGCATGCCGAAGAACGCGGTCAGGAACCACGCGGTACGGCTGCGAAGGAACGCTCCCGCGTGCAGCCGAGGCGTGAGCGAACGGCCCGTTCGCTCACCACGCAGCGTCACCAGCCACGGAAGGATCGCGAGGAGGTCGAACACCGCCCACGACCCGATCCCGAACCGCCACCCGTTGCCGATATCGCCGATCGGGACGGTGAGTCCCGCACCGGCCGTCGTTCCGACGGCAAGCGCAGTCGTGTACACCGCGGTCATCTGCCCGATCCGCGTCGGGAAGTGCGCCTTGACCAGCGACGGCAGCAACACGTTGGCCACTGCACCGCCGGCGAGCGCGAGCAGGCTGAACACCAGGAACACCCACGGCGACCCGACCGTGGCGCGCAGCAGCGTCCCGATTGTGGCCGCGATCAAGCCGGCCACGACCATGCGGTGCGCGCCGAACCGCGCCGCGAGGCGCGGCGTCGCCGCACCGAGTCCGGCGAAGCAGATCACCGGCAGGGTCGTGAGCACCCCGGAGATGCTGGACGAGGTGTGCAGTCCCGACTCGATGTTGTCGAGCACCGCGCCCACGCTGGTGACGGCGGTCCGCATCGACAGTCCGGTCAGCGCGAGCGCGGAGACCAGGAACCACCCGCGCGCACCCACGTGCAGCAATCCTGCCCGAATGGGTCAGCCGGCCTCGACCGGGTCGATGCTGAGCGAACATCCGCGCAGTTGCATGACCACGCTTTGGGCCTCGTGCGTGTCGGGGGCGACCTCGACGACATGGTCCGAGATCGGTGCCTGGCACGTGGTGACGGCCGTGAGCTGCGCCTGCGCCGCCTTGCCCGGACGCAGCACGATCGTGCGCATCGGACCGGGATCATCCTTGGCCGGCTTGCCGAGCGGCTGACCCTTGTAATGCAGCTGCGCGAACGCGTAGCCGCGCATCGTGCACGTCGTGTCGGACGTGTTCGTCCACAACAGCCCGGCGATCTCCTGGCCCTGGAATGCTCCGCCGCGCACCGCGCTGACTTTGAGCTGGTCTGCCGTGCACGGTTGCGGCCCGGACGGCGGGGGTGTCGTCGACGGCGGTGCGGGTGCAGACGAACTCGTGGTCGCGCTGTGCGTCGGCCGCGGCGGACGCGTTCGGGTGTGCGTCGGTTTCGGCGAGGACGACGCGGACGACGAGGGTGGCGTGGAGCTCGTCGGGGCCGACGACGACGTCGGCGGCACGCTCGACAGCGTCGGCGTGCTCACCGGCGTGGACGCCACCGGGCCGGCAGTCGACGACGTGCACGCCACGGCGGCGAGCACGACCGCGACGAGCGCGGCCAGGAGCGGCCAGTGCCTCAACTGTCGATCCGCAGGTCGGTCGAGTACGGCAGGCTGTTGGGCCGCAGCGCCGGCTCGGCGCGCAACTGCGACCACATCGCCCGCCACGCCGAGTTGGCGGTCAGGCTGCCGCACGACTGCGCCTGGCGGCACGCCGTCCATTCGGTCAGGGCGCCACCGAAGTTGATTCGCGGATGATGCGCAAGCACGCCGGTCATCGAGATGTAGCGCCACTGCGCCGCCATCGTCGTGTTGTAGATCTGCGGCAGGTTGATCATCCGGACCGGATACGCGCCGGCGGTGAGGTAGTACAAGTCGGCCATCGTCCACCCGTTGTTGCACGAACCGCCGGAGTAGCTCCACGCGCACCCGTCAGCCGACCCGGTGAACACGAACGGCGCACTCGTCGCGCTGAGGTAACCCTGCAGCCACGCCTTGGTTGCCGAGTAGCCGGCGCGGAAGCCGGGCTCCATGTCGTCGGAGCCGGCGATCGTGATGCCCGGGTAGCGCCGCGCGTACGACTGCACCGGATCGATGACGTGGTTGGCGAAACTGATACCGCTCGAGTGCGACACGTCGATGTCGTTGTTCGTCGCGATCGCGATCGTCAGCGGTGCGCTCGGGCGCTGCTGGCTCGCGTACCCGTCGACGTAGGACTGCAAGTCCTTCACCAGGTCGCTGTACGAGACGAACCTGATGCCGGCGCTGAGGATCACGCCCTGCCGCGACTCGTCCTGCCCGCCGACGGCGAGCACGCTGAGGTAACTGTGCCCGGACGGGTTGGCCCGTGCGTCCGCGACGCCTTCGGCGCGCATCGTCGCCAGGTCGCCGCGCGAGGCGCCGGTGATGTTACGGATGTACCGGCTCGTCGAGATCGGCGCGGGCGAGGTCTGCGGCGGCGGCGACTTCTGCGTCTTGATCGCCGACGAGACCGCCGCGATCGACGAGCCGGCGATGTTGTTCGCCCGTACCGAGAAGGTGTACTGCGTCGCCGACTTCAAACCGGTCAACGTCGCCGAGAACACGCCCGGCGCGACCGTGACCGACGGCCCGTTCGGCAGCGCCTTGACGACGTAGCCGGTCCACGGTGCGCCGCCGTCACTCGGCGACTGCTGCCACGTGACCTGGGCGCCGCCGTAGCCGCCGATCGCGCTGACATGCGTCGGCGCGGCCGGGACGGTCGGGTTGACCGCATCGACGATCTTGCAGCCGAGCGGCACCGTCGCCCGCGACCCGCCGCCGACGTTGACCGCGCTGACGCACACGTTGTGCTCACCGTCGGTCGACAGTTCGGCGATGTTGGTCTGGAAGCCGTGCAACGCACCCGCGCCGGGGTGCGCGGTCGCGACGTCCGGACGGCTGACGTTGGCCTTCACCGTTGTGACAGTGCCATCGACGCTGACCTGGACGTTGATCGGGTCCGTCGTCTCGGGGTCGATGGCCCAGCCCTTCGCGACGATGTTCGACCCGCCGTTCGCGGCGCGGGCCACGGACTCGAAGGCGCCGTAGGGGTCGAGGTTCATGGTCACCGTGGTGCAGCTCGGGGTGCTGTCGCCGGAGCCGTACTTCGTGTTGAGCCCGATCGCACACACGGTGTGCTTGCCGTCGGGCACCTTGATCGACGCGCTGAAGGCGTGCCCGCTGTGGCTGCCGCCGGTGCCGTTGGCGAGCACCGAGCCGGCCGCGTTGCCGTCGACGGTCATGCGCACCGTGATCGGCGCGGTCGTGTCGGGGTCACTCGCCCAGCCGGACACGACGGCGTTCGCGCCCTGCTGCACGGCGCGGGTCACGCTGGCGGTCGGGTTCCAGTTGAAGTTCGCGGTCCGGCAGCCGATGCTGCGGTCCTCTCCGTACTGGCCGAGGTTGCGGGCGAGGACGCAGAACGTGCGAGGACCGGGAGTGAGGGCGCGTCCCGGCAGGATGATCGTGCCCGAGAACGCGTGCCCGGGCTTCGGTCCGCCCGCGCCGTTGGCCTGCAGCCGTCCGAGAGTCGTCCCGGCGGCGCCGGAGACGCTGACCGAGGTCGGCGCGGTCGTGTCCGGGTCGAGCGCGTAGCCGCCGATGCTGATCCCACCGGGAACCTGGCTCAGCGAGGTGACCGCGCCCGTCGGGCTGAAGTTCACCTTCATCGGGTCGAAGCACTTCGGGATCGAGTTCGAGCCCTCGCCGAGGTTGAACACCTGCAGGCACACGCGGTGCGTCCCCTCGGTGACCGGGAACGTCACCGAGAAGCCGTGGTTCACCCCGGCGCTGTGGAACTGTGTGCTCAGCGCGTTGTCGACGGCATCGGCCGCGCCGTGCGCGACCTGCTTGTGATCCATGCGGATGGCGTAGCCGACCGTCTGCCGTGGCGCGTCGAAGTCGATGGCCCAGCCGGTGGCGGTGAGAGCGCCGGGCGTCTGGACGAGCGTGAAGTCGCCCTTGGGGTTGTAGTCGTAGTTGATCGTGCGGCATCCGAGCAGGGTGTTCTGGCTCGAGTCCGGAGCGTTTTGCGCGCGCACGCAGACCCCGTGCGGCCCGGAGGTCAGGGGAACGGTGATCGAGAACCCGCGGTGACCGTGCGTCGGGGTCGGCTTGTTCGCCGTCGCGTTTGCCACGCGGACGTTGTCGACGCGCACGTGCACCACGACGGGTGTCGTGGTGTCGGTGTCGTTCGCCCAGCCGTCGATGACCACGGCGTAGCCGGAGCGGTGCATCGAGTAGATGCCGCCGAAGGGCAGCGACCCGGCGTGGGCGACGGCGCTGGGTCCGGCGACGAGGCTCACGACGGTGAGCGCGATCGCGGTGAGCGCGAGCGTCGTGCGGCGGGGAAGGCGCGGAGCAGGCATGAGCATCGATCCAGGTGGCGTAGTGCCCTCCGGTCACCTGTGGTGCCGGACGGCGCTCGTCTCGAACGCTGACGTGCCCCCGCGCGTCCGTCCCCGAGTCTGTCGGGGACAGCATTGATCAAATCATCTACGTTACTGGTGTGACAAGAGGTGCTCGTGTTACGACACGCGGACGGATCGGACTTTTGTCCCCGAACCGGTCACTCGAACCGCGCTGAAGGTCAGGCGTCCGGGAGGACGTAGTCGGCGAACCGGTCGCGCAATGTCTTCTTCGAGAACTTCCCGACACTGGTCTTCGGTATTTCGTCGATGAACACCACATCGTCCGGTACCTGCCACTTCCCAAGCCGTTCGGCCAGATATGTGCGCAGTTCCTCCTTGTCGAGGCTCTCACCGTCCTTGAGCACGACGCAGGCCAGCGGCCGCTCGGACCATTTCGGGTGCGCGACGGCGATCACCGCTGCTTCGGAGACCTTGGGATGGCCCATGATCTCGTTCTCGAGCGCGACAGAACTGATCCACTCACCGCCGGACTTCACGAGGTCCTTGGTGCGGTCGACGAGGCGGACGTAGCCGAGTGGGCTGATCGCCGCGACGTCGCCGGTGCGCAGCCAGCCGTCCGGCGAGAACTGATCACCGGGCTCGTCGGTCTTGTAGTACTGCTTGGCGACCCATGGCCCCTTGCACTCGATCTCGCCGGTCGCCTCGTCGTCCCAGGGCAGTTCCTCGCGCGTGTCGGAGTCGACGATGCGCAGCTCGACGCCGGGCGGGCAGATGCCCACGCCGGTGCGCAGATCGGCCTTCGCGTCCTCGGGCTCGTCGGCGATCTCGGAGCGTTCGATCCAGACCGTCGCCAGCGGCGAGGTCTCGGTCATGCCCCAGGCTTGAGTGATCGGCATGCCGAGTGCTTCTCGCCAGGCCTCCGAGAGGACCTTCGGCACGGCCGATCCGCCGCAGACGATGGTGCGCAGCGAGGACAGGTCGTGGTCCTTGAGCATCGGCACCATGCCCATCCAGATCGTGGGGACGCCCGCCGCGACCGTGACCTTCTGCGACTCGATCAGCCCGACCAGGGTCGCCGGAGACAGGTCCGGACCGGGCATGACGAACGACGAGCCGGCCATGAACGCGGCGTACGGCAGCCCCCACGCGTTCGCGTGGAACATCGGGACGACAGGCAGGATGCGATCGCTCTCGCGCAGGGCGAAGGTGGACGTCGACAGGCACGCATTCGAATGCAGCCACATCGACCGGTGGCTGTAGAAGACGCCCTTCGGATTGCCCGTCGTGCCCGTCGTGTAGCAGATCGCCGCGCCCTGCCGCTCGTCGTCGACGCGGTCGGTGAAGTCGATCGGGTCGGCGCCGCCCACGACGTCCTCGTAGCGGACGACGCGTGAGTCGTCGGGGAGCTCTTCGTCGGCGCCGTCGTCCATCACCACGACGTGCTTGACGGTGTCGAGCTCGGGCAGGTACTTGGCGAACATCCCGACCAGCGACCGGTCGACGAAGACGACCTCGTCCTCGGCGTGATTGACCGTGTAGATCAACTGCTCGGGAAAGTAGCGGATGTTCGCGGTGTGCATGACCCGACCGGTGCCGGGAATCGCGAAGTAGAGCGCGAGGTGCCGTGCGCTGTTCCACGCGAAGGTGGCGACGCGGCCCTGGTCGGAGACGCCGAACGTGTCGAGCGCCGAGGCGATCTTGCGTGCTTCGTCCTGGACGTCTGCGAACGTGCTCGTCTGCAGCCCGTCCTTGGTGTTGGTGACGACGGTCTTCGTACCGAAGTAGCGGCCACCACGGTTGAAGATCCAGTTCGACGTGAGCTGCGTGTCCTGCATCAGTCCCTGCATGTGCAAACCTTCGTTCAGGTCGGGCAGAAGGGCAAGTGAGAGATTGCGCAACGGTGACCGTCACCGAAGCTCACGGTGAGCGAGTGATCTGGTACGCGTGCGTCGTCATCGTGTCGCTCGAGAGGAACCCGTCGGCGCTGCGCAGGAATGCATCGACCGATCCGTTGCCGGCGGTCTGTGCGCTCACCGCCTCAGGTTCGTAGCTCTGCTGCAGGTCGTGGTCGGCTCCGATGCTGCCGTGCTGCTCGTCCGCGCGCACCGTGGTGACGTTGGGCCGATCGGGATTGGGCACGCCGTCGAGCCCCGGCACGATGTCGGCGGTGTTCTCGAGCGCGAGCAGTTGCACGTTCGCGGGCAGGTCGCCGGCAAGCGCACCGACGGGTGAGCCGGCCGTGACGACGTGGGTGATGCGGAACCGTCCCGACGTGGCCGCGTCGCGGGCGGCGTTCACCGCGACGATGCCACCCTCGCTGTGGCCGACCAGCATGACCGGGACGTCGGGCCGGACCCCGGCATCGCGAAGCGCCTCGAACACACCCTGTTCGTAGGACGTGTCGTGCTCGGCGATGGCGAGGATGTCGGTGCCCACGCTGGTCACGTCGGCGACCGGCGCGGGATTCCACGACTTCGTCCCGGGTATGTCGACGATGGCACGGCGGACCCCGTCGGCACCGGTCACGAACGACACCGAGATCTCGCCCGGACGACCCTGGTTGCGCGTCGACAGATCGAGGACGAGCTCGCTCAGCGTCCGCGGCGGGATCGTCGCGATCGGATCGGGGCCGAGGTCGTGCAGGACGGGCGATCCGTCGATGACCAGCGGGGACAGCAGTCGCGGCAATGCGTACAGCGGAGAGAAGTCGTGTTCGGGCAGACCGGTCATCGACGCCATCAGCACTGGTGGCACCAGCGACGTACTGCCCCACAACGAATCCGCGAGCGAGTCGAGGAACGAGTTGCCGACGCTCTGCTCGGCGTCGCGGTAGGCGGCCGCGGTCGTGAGCAGACGCAGCGCGAGGGAGGCGACGACATCATCGGCGTGCTGGAGTGCGGCGCGCTGCCTGCCGAGTTCGCGTCGCACCGACGCGATCCCGACGGGATCGCCCGCCTCGACGTCGACGAGCGACCACTGCAGCGAGGGAGCGCAGATGTCGTCGACCGCGTCCTCGAGCGCGATGCTTGTCGTCCGGAGCACCGCAGCCAACGCCAGCAGGTCGTCGATCTGCGCCGTGATGCCGTCGACGCCGCCGGTGACGTCGATCGTGCTCACGGCGCGTTCGCCACTCGCGTTGCGCAGGAACTGAGGTCGTCAGCAATCGTCAACAGGGCGGCGCTGCTTGCGAACAGCTCGCCGCACAACGCATCGAGTGCAACGCCGCATCGGGTCGCGGCCGGCGAGCGCCATCGTGTCGTGTCGCGCTGCCGTGCGATCTGGTGCGCCCGCGTTCGCAACACCTCACTGTGGGTCGTGAAGGTGACCGCGGCAGTGCGCAGAGCGGTGGTGTCCATGGCGACGAGGGTGACGCCGGCTGCGGGTGTGGCGCGCGGTGCGAACCCGCGTTGGGGACACGCCGGTGGACAAAGCCGGGCGCGTCGACAGCGTGCCGTGCGGCCTTGACCACAGCGACCGTGATTGAATGGCGACACGGTAAATCACACGGATGGAATTCGACTAGCGTCGGATCGGTCAGTCCGTCCCCGGTGAGCAGGAGCGCGACTCGTATGACCAACGGCGATCACGCCCACGCGGTTTCCAAGCACGACGGTCATGACGGGAACAGCGAAGGCGAGTCGGCTGACGGCCTGAGTAGGCGCGACCGCGACATCCTTTCCTTCGAGCGGCAGTGGTGGAAGTACGCCGGCGCAAAGGAACAGGCGATCCGCGAGCTGTTCGACATGTCGACGACGCGCTATTACCAGGTGCTCAACGCGCTCATCGACACCCCGGCGGCACTTGCCGCCGACCCGATGCTGGTCAAGCGGCTGCGTCGGCTTCGGGCCAGCCGCCAGCGCCAGCGCTCGGCGCGACGCCTCGGCATCGAGGTCTGAGCACCGCACACCCCACCTGTCCGCTCCACAGGTGGAGTGCGGCAAGATGCACTGCGGACGAGGCCTACCGGAGCTATGGACAGTCAGCACAACAGCGACCAGAGCAGCGCGCGCGACCCTGCGGACAACACTCCCGCCGACCCGTGGAACCCTGCTCCGGTCGCGCCCAGTGGTACCACCCGACGCAGCGGCCGTGTGCAACGGCAGTTGGCGCGGCGCCGCCAACGTGAGCGGGTCATCGGCATCCTGATCGGCGTTCTCGGCATCGCCGTGCTCGTCATCGCGTTCCTGGCTCTGCGCAATCCGCACCAGTCGGCGACCGCTGCGGGCACCGACACGCACCAGTCGGTACCGCAGACGACGTCGCCGTCCGGCGGTGCCGGCTCGAGTTCGTCGACGAGCCCGTCGTCCGGGTCGTCGTCCGGGTCGTCGTCCACGAGCACGCCCGGCGCGATCGGATCGAAGCCACTGATCGTGCTGAACCAGACCACGACCCCCGACCTCGCGCAGCAGGCGGCGCAGCGGTTCAAGCGTGCGGGCTGGTCGGTCAGTTCGACCCAGGAGGCCTACCAGAACGACGTCATCACGACGACCGCGTACTACGACCCGGCCGTCGCCGGAGCCAAGCGGGCCGCGCTCGCTCTGCAACGCCAGTTCGCAACGATCCACCGCGTGGCCGAGCGCTTCACGCAGCTGCCGGCAGGTCCGGTGGTGGTGGTGCTCACCACCGACTATTCAGGCTGAGTGGCCCACTCACCGCCTGTGCGATGATGGTTGGCAGTTCCAACAGCTACACAATCGAATAGCACCGCTCATCCAGAGGGGCAGAGGGACCGGCCCGACGAAGCCCCGGCAACCGCGTGTGAAGCAGGCTGTGCCTGCGCCGACACGAAGGTGCCAACTCCGGCCTGGCAGCGCAGCAGCGCGCCGGGAAAGATGAGGAGAAAGGCCTCGTTTCGTCATGACAGCTCTTGCCGATCAGCTCACCTCGCCCGCGTCCGGGCTCATCTGCCGCAACTGTGGCGCCACCTATCCGCTCGGTGCGCAGCACGCGTGCTTCGAGTGTTTCGGACCGCTGGAGATCTCCTACGACGCGGACGCGCTCGCCCGTGTAACGCATGACGACATCACCGCCGGGCCGCACTCGCTGTGGCGTTACGCCGGCCTGCTGCCCGTCGGGCAGGACGCCGAGACGCGCGTCGACAGCGGCACCGGCATGACGCCGCTGATCCGCGCCGACCGCCTCGGCGACGAACTCGGCTTCACCGCACCCTTGTGGGTCAAGGACGACTCGGCCAACCCGACGCACTCGTTCAAGGACCGCGTCGTGTCGGTCGCTGTAACTGCGGCACGCGAGCTCGGTTTCGAACGTATCGCGTGTGCATCGACAGGGAACCTGGGTAACTCGGTGGCGGCACACGCGGCGCGCATCGGCATGCCGTCGATCGTGTTCGTGCCCGCCGACCTCGAGGCGCCGAAGATCGTGCAGAGCGCCATCTACGGCGGCACCCTCGTCGGCATCCAGGGCTCGTACGACGACGTGAACCGGCTGTGTTCCGAGCTGTCCGAGACCGACGAGTTCGAGAAGACCGGCTTCGTCAACGTCAACGTGCGGCCCTACTACGCGGAGGGATCGAAGACGCTCGGGTACGAGGTTGCCGAGCAGCTCGGCTGGCGACTGCCGGGCCAGTACCTCGCGCCGATGGCGTCGGGTTCGATGCTCACCAAGATCCATAAGTCGTTCAAGGAGCTGGCCACCATCGGCCTCGTCCCGTCCACGTCGTGGAAGGTGTTCGGCGCCCAGTCAGCGGGCTGCTCGCCGATCGCGACCGCGTTCGGCTCCGGGGCGGACGAGGTGATCCCCGTACGTCCGACCGGCATCGCCAAGTCACTCAACATCGGCAACCCCGCCGACGGCAGGTACGCCCTCGACGCCGTGCGCTCGACGGGTGGTGCGATGGCGGCCGTCGACGACGAAGAGATCCGCGAGGGCATCCGGCTGCTCGCCCGCACCACGGGTGTCTTCGCGGAGACCGCCGGCGGCGTCACGACCGCCGTGCTGAAGAAGCTCGTCGAGTCCGGTGACATCGACACGTCGGTCGAGACGGTCATCTACAACACCGGCGACGGACTCAAGACGATCGATGCGGTGAGCGAGAACGCCGCCCCGACCGCCGTGATCCCGCCGACGATCAAGGGCATGCGCGAGGCCGGCCTCCTGTAAGACGACTTCGACCCTGTAACGGTCGTGAATTGAAGGGGATCACGACCGCTACAGGGTCAAAGTGGGGAGGCGGCTAGCTTGTGGCGACCGCGCTGTAGTGCGACGCGTCGCCGGTCAGCGTGTAGCTGCGGCGGCCGTCGACCCCGACCGGGACTGTGCCGTCAATGGTCACTCGGTGCAGCAGGCGGGGCAGGTCGTCGTAGTCGTCCGGTGCGTAGTGCTGGGTGGTGCGGTTGTCCCAGATCACGACGTCGCCCGGCGCCCACTGCCAGCGGATCGTGTTCTCCGGCCGGGTCACGTACGCCTGGAACAGGCGCAGGATGTCTCGCGACTCGGTGTTCGACAGCCCGACGATGCGCTGGGCGAACCCGCCGATGAACAGGTTGTGGTGACCGGTGTCGGGGTGCACGCGCACGACCGGGTGCACGGTCTCGAACTTGCGCGAGATGAACCGCTGCCGCCGCTCCTCGTGACCGTCCTTGTGCAGGTGCGGAACGGCGTAGTCGTAGTCGTTCGTGTGCACGGCGTCGAGGGTGTCGGCGAAGTTGCGCAGCGGCGTCGGCAGGTCGCGGTACGCGCCGGCGGTGTCGGCGAACAGCGTGTTGCCGCCGTAGGGCGGGATGGTGATCCCGCGCAGGCTCGTCGCCTTCGGCGGCGCCGGCACGAACGTGACGTCGGTGTGCCAGTTGTTCGCGCGAGCACCTTCCTGGCTGTCGACGGGCAGCACGTTCGGCTGACCCTCGACCGACTCGACGGTCGGATGTGCCGTGGTGAGCGGGCCGAAGTGGGCGGCGAAGGTCTGGTGCGCGTCGTCGTCGAGGTTCTGGCCGCGGAAGCCGAGCACCTTGTGCTCGAGCAGCGCCTGGTTGATGAAGCGCACGGTGTCGGCGTCGAGCGGTTGCCGGAGGTCGACGCCGATGATCTCGGCGCCGAGGCGGCCGGACAGCTTGCGGACGTCACGGGTGGTGGTAGCGGTCATGCTGCGTGCTCCTTGCTTCTGTCGTGGACGGTGTTTGCTGGCCGCGCGAGGCCGTAGTGCTCGCGCAGGGTCGTGCCGGTGTACTCGGTGCGGAACAGGCCGCGGCGCTGCAACTCGGGGACGACGTGCTCGACGAAGTCCTCGAGGCCGCCGGGCAGGTTCGGCGGCATGATGTTGAAGCCGTCAGCAGCGCCCGAGTGGAACCACAGATCGAGCTGGTCGGCGACCTGCTCGGGAGTGCCGGCGAACACGCGGTGCCCGCGCCCGCCGGCGAGGCGCTCGATCAGCTGCCGGATCGTGAGGTTGTCGCGCCGGGCGATCTCGGTGACCAGGGTCGAGCGGCTCTTCATGCCCTCGATCGAGTCCTCGCCGGGCAATACCGGCAACGGCCCGTCCAGGGGATAGCCCGACAGGTCGTGCTCGAGCATGCGCGAGAGCTGCTCGACGCCGTACTCGGGCGAGATCAGCGCGTTCAGCTCGGCTTCCTTCTGCTTCGCCTCGGCCTCGGTGCCGCCGAGCACGGCACAGATGCCGGGCAGGATCAGGATCTCCTCGGAACGCCGGCCGAAGCTCGCCGCCCGCGCCTTGAGGTCGGCATAGAACGCCTGCCCGTCGGCCAGCGTCTGCTGCGCGGTGAAGACGGCCTCGGCGAACTGCGCCGCGTACTCACGGCCCGCTTCGGACGAGCCGGCTTGGACGAGCAGCGGATGCCCCTGCACCGGACGGGGAATGTTGAGCGGACCGCGCACCTGGAAATGCGTGCCGACATGGTCGATCGGGCTGATCAGGTCGGGGTCGGCGAAGTGCCCGGTCGGCTTGTCGAGCAGCCGTGCTTCGTCGGCCCAGCTGTCCCAGAGCTTCTGGACGACCTCGACGAACTCGGTCGCGCGGGCGTAGCGGTCCTCGTGTGCCGGCCGCTTGTCGAGGTTGAAGTTACGTGCCTCGTCCTCGCCCGCCGACGTGACGATGTTCCACCCCGCTCGTCCGCCACTGATGTGGTCGAGCGAGGCGAACTTGCGGGCGAGCTGGAACGGCTCGTGATAGGTGGTGGACGCGGTGGCAATCAGTCCGATGCGTTCGGTGAGCATCGCCACGGCGGACAGCAGCGTGACCGGCTCGAGGTGGTTACCGGTCCCGTAGCGCACGTTGCGTCCGAGTGCGAGGTTGTCGGCGAAGAAGATCGAGTCCAACTTCGCGCGTTCGGCGATCTGCGCGAGGCGCGCGTAGTGCCGCGCGTCGAGGGTGTCCTGCGGGCGGCTGTCGGGATGGCGCCAGGCAGCTTCGTGATGTCCGGTGCCCATCAGGAATGCGTTCAGGTGCAGTTGGCGGGTCATGCAGACCTCCAAGTCGAGAAGCGGCGTTCGAGGGAGAGCAGGAGGTAGTTGAACGCCACGCCGATCGCGGAGACAGTCAGGATTCCTGCGTACATGTCGGGGATCTGGAAGTTGTATTGGGAGTTGAGGATCAGATAGCCGAGGCCGGCCTTGGCGCCGACCATTTCCGTCGTGATCAGCACGAGGATCGACGCGGCGCCGCCGAGACGGACGCCGGTGAAGATCGTCGGAACCGTCGCCGGAAGGATCACCTTCTGGAACAGTCGGATGTGCGACAACCCCAGCGATCGTGCTGACTTGATGAACAGCGGATCGACGTTGCGTACGCCGCTGATCGTGTTGTAGAGGATCGGCCAGATGCTCGCGTAGAGAATGATCGCGACCTTCGAGGTCTCACCAATTCCCATGATCAGCGTGAAGACCGGCAGCAGCGCGATGGCCGCGGTGTTCAGGAAGATCGCGAGCACCGGACTGAGCAGCTCGGCCGCCAGCGGGTACCAACCGATCAGCAGCCCGAGCGGGATGCCGGCCAACAGCGCGATGCCGAAACCGGTCAGCGAGCGCTGCAGACTGGCCTGCACGTCGATCCACAGGTCGCCGCTCTGGGCGAGCTGCCACCAGGCGTGCAGCACGCTGCTCAGCGGCGGCAGGAAGGTCTTGTCGATCCAGCCGGCGTTCGGCGCGATCTGCCAGACCGCGAGCAGCACGGCGACGGCTATCCAGCTGGTGATGAATTTGCGGTTGAAGCGGCGCCTGCGCCTGGTCGGCGGTGCCGACGCGGGTGCGGCTGACGCCGTCTTCGGCTTCTCGAGAGTGCTCGTCATCAGGCCACCTCGTTGAGACGTTCGCGGGTGTCGATCTCGTGCGCTTTCTGCACCTCGTCGTGCAGCAACTCCCACAGTTCGCGTCGTTTGGCAGTGAACTGCGCGGTGGAGCGTGCGTCCTCGCCCGGCGCGGGCGGCTCGAGCAGGACGTCGACGGTCGCCTTGATGCGACCGGGACGAGATGTCATCACCGAAACGCGCTCACCGAGGTAGACCGCTTCGTCGATGCTGTGCGTGATGAACACGATCGTCGTGCCGGTGCGGCGCCAGATGGCGAGCAGTTCGTCCTGCAGCGATTCGCGGGTCTGCGCATCGAGTGCTGCATACGGCTCGTCCATGAGCAGGACGTCCGGTTCGTAGGCAAGGCTGCGCGCGATGGCGACCCGCTGTTTCATCCCGCCGGACAGCTCGTGCGGATAGCGGTCGGCGAACCCCTCGAGGCCGACGAGTTCGAGCACCTCGCGGGCGCGCTCTGCACGCCGGCGCCGGCTGACGCCCTTCACCTCGAGCCCGAACTCGACGTTGGCCTGTGCAGTTCGCCACGGGAACAGTGCGTACTGCTGGAACACCACACCGCGGTCGAGCCCGGGACCGGTTACTGGCTTGCCGTCCAGAAGGATCTGCCCGCCGGCAGGTTCGGTCAGTCCGGCGATCAGGTCGAGCAACGTCGACTTGCCGCAGCCGCTCGGACCGACGAGCACGAGGAATTCACCGGCGCGCACGTCGAAGCTCACGCCGTCGATCGCGGCGAGCCGTTCGGGTGCTGTGCGCAACGGGAACGTCTTGGTGACGTTCTGGACGCTGATCTTCGGGGCGCTCAACTCGAACTCCCGTTCGCGTACGGGTTGAACTCGTTGGTGTAGAGGTTGTGCGCGTCGAGCGAGCCACTGAGCGCGCCCGTGTCCTTCATCCAGCTCTCCCAGCGGGTGAAGTCCTTGTCCGAGATCACGCCACCCTTGGACGGGATGCCGACGCTGAGCCAGTACTTGACCGTCGAGGTGTTCTCGTTGGGGCGGTGCCGCTCGTTGATGATCTTCGTCATCTCGGCGATGACCTGCGACCG
Source organism: uncultured Actinomycetota bacterium (assembly GCA_963754285.1). GTDB lineage: Bacteria > Actinomycetota > Actinomycetes > Mycobacteriales > Jatrophihabitantaceae > RYN-133. Next base: position 292,543 of record CAVWFN010000008.1, on the reverse strand, counting down.
CGGTGTGTCCCGCTCCCACTCGATGGCCTTCGCGACGCCCGAGACGAATACGCGCACTGCTTGCGGGTTCGACTTGATGAAGTCGTTGCGGAACACGTACTGCCCGCCGTTGAAGGGTCCGAACGCGCCGCTGTCTGTGAAGATCGGCCGCACACCGCCGATGGCTACCGCGTGCTGCTGGAACTGCCCGGCCAGCGCGGCGACATCGATCTGGCCCTGGCGGAGCGCTTCCTCGATGTTGGGCGGCGGTAGCGCCACGAGCTGGACCTTCTTGACGTCGGCCTCGCTGAGCCCCTGCTGGCGCAGGTAGTCGTGGATGTCGGCCTCGTTCTGCCCGCCGAGCGTGTTCACGCCGACCTTCTTGCCGATCAGATCGCGAGCGCTGTGGATCGAGCTGTTCTTGAGGACGTAGTAGCCGGTGAAGGTCTTCTTGTCGTAGCCGTAGTAGTTGATGACCGCCTTGATCGGCGCGCCGGCCACTTCGAGCTTGGCGACCGCGCCGGAGAAGGCGCCGCCGAAGTCGGTCTGACCGGTCGCCGCGGACTGGATGTCCTGCGGGCCGCTGGCGGTGTCGCCGACCCAGTCGAGCTTGACCTTGCCCTTGAAGTAGCCGAGGGCCTGCGCCAGCTCCGGCAGGATCACGGTGTCCGTCCAGCCCTGGTAGCGCAGTGAGGTCACACCGTTGGTCGTTCGGGACGCGTCGGCCGACGTGCAAGCCGCCGTCCCGCTAGATGCAACGATCGCCACTGCGGCGATCGCAATCAATTTCTTCGTTCGCACGAGGTTCCTCTTCGATTTCGGGGACAGGGGAGCCCGGCCGGCACGCTTCGCGCGGGCCGGATGGGCTAGGTGTCTTGGGGGAGTTGGTCGGGTCAGCCGACGGTGGTCGGAGACGGACAGTTGGCGGAGGCCACGCGAAGCAGATCGATGTGCGCTCGCGTGACGAGCGTTGCCGGAACGGCCATGCGGCGACAGTGCCAGAGTGGAGGGTCTCTTGTCAAAGTCTATCGACAAAGTAGAGATGCGTGTCGCAATCTGCAGCAACCCAACCTTGTCGACGGGTCGCGACGTAGACAAGGTGTGAACGTGGATGCGGACGCGCAGGCCGGCCCGGATGCGGGTGCGTTCGCGGCGTGGGCCGCGCCCGCGGTGGTCCCGATGCGTCGACTCGCGCGCCGATTGGCCCCGTACGCCGATCCGGACGATCTCGTGCAGGACGCTCTCACCCGCGGATGGCAGAAGCGCGCGCTGTTCGACCCGGCGAAGGGGACCGCGACGACCTGGTTACTCGCGATCGTGGCCGATGCGGCTCGAGCGTCGAGGCGCACCCGGGCTCGATGGCTCAAGGTCGTCGACGACCGTGCAGATGTTCCGGAAACCCCTGCTGTGCAACGGGATCCGGACATCGATCTGGAGCGAGCGATCGTGCAGTTGGCCGAGCGGCAGCAGCTCGCCGTGCACCTGCACTACTTCGTCGGGCTCACTGTCGACGAGACCGCCGCGGTGATGGCGTGTTCGACAGGAACGGTCAAGTCGACCCTGTTCGACGCCCGCGCCCGACTGCGGATCCTGTTGGGAGACGACGATGACTGACGAGCAGATGGATGCCAGGTTGCGCGCAGCGGGTGAGCGCTGGCGTCGACCGCGTCGACGGCGACACGCTGACGGGCGATGAGATCGACGCCGCGCCCGACGAGGCCCTGCCACTCGCGCCGGCTCGCCGGCGGCGCACGTGGTTCGTCGCCGTGGCCGCAGCCGCCGTCGTGGCTTTGATCGCCGGGCTCACCTTCGCGTTGCGCGGCGGACCCCGGCCCGGTCACCCCAACGCCGCAGGCACGCGCGTCCCGGGCCCCGCCTCGACGCTGCAGGGCGATTGGACGCTAGCGAAGGTGTTCGGTGCCACCGGCGCACCACAAGCGGCGACCGCGACAGCGACCCTGGACATTGCCGCGAACGGGACGGTGACCGGGACCGACGGCTGTCGGACGTTCACCGGCACAGTGTCGACCAGCGGCGCCACGGCCACCTTCTCGCTGACGATGCCCGAACCCGCCTGCTCGCCGATCGTCGAGCAGACCGCGGGTCTCGTCGACCGCGTGCTGAGCGGACCGGTGACCTTCACTCTGGCCGCCGGCGCACTCGTCCTGAGCAAGAGCGAGATCGGCAGGTTGAGCTTCACCGGCAACATCGTCGGCGGACAGGACCCGCAACTGCTCACCGCTCACGACTGGCAGATCGCGACGATCACCTACGGCACCGGACGCTTCCGCAATGGCGCACCGTCGCAGGACAACGGCTTGCTGATCTTCAAGGCGAACTCCTACGAAGTGCAGCACACCTGCTCGGGCGTGGATGGAACAGTGCAGTACGCCCGCGGCAGCATGACGCTCAGCCGGCAGATCTCCGGTGGCCACAGCTGCCCGGCACCGATCAACCAGCCCTATCGCGGCCAGTCCGCAGAAGCGATCGACGCGATCTTGACTGGTCAGGTGCGGTGGAGCATCGACGGGAGCGTGCTGACGCTGACATCGGGCCAGGGCTCGCTCCGTGCGATCGGCGGCATCCCCTCCGAACTCACCGGTCCCACCTGGCGGCTCACCGGCACGGCGCAGGGTGCGACCGCGACGACAGCGGTCGGCAGCGTGGTCCTCACCTTCCCTGCGGGCAAGCGGGTGCAACTCGTGCGGTGCTACACCAGTAGCGGCGGGCTCTACCTCGGCGACAGCTCGTTCAGCGTGGCGAACTTCCGCACGACGGTCGCGCTGCCGTGCCCGTCCGGCCCGCCCGGCACCCAGCAGCAGAACGACTTCCTGGACCGGCTGTTCTCCGGTGGAGAGGTCACCTGGGCCGTCGTCGGCGACACGCTCACGCTGAGCCGGGACGGCGTGGGGCAGGCGATCTTCACCCGGAAGCACTGATCGCCATGTTTCTCAGCGTTAATCTTGAGTAAAGCGAATCTGGCGTTCATGTGGGCGATTCGGTAGCGTTCCGCGGCGGTCGTAGTGACGAGTTTTCACGCGTGCACTTAGCAGTACGCGGGACCTGATCGAAGACCCCGGTCCGCGCGAAGTGTGCGGGACGGATAGGCCCCTAGCAAGGAGTGCACGTGGCACAGGGCACCGTTAAGTGGTTCAACAACGAGAAGGGCTACGGCTTCATCGCCGTGGACGGCGGCCAGGACGTTTTCGTCCACTACTCCGCCATCCAGGCCGACGGCTACCGCTCGCTGGACGAAGGCCAGCGCGTGGAGTTCGAGGTCGCCCAGGGCCCCAAGGGTCCGCAGGCCGACGCGGTTCGACTCGTCTGAGCAGACCCACCAACGCCTGACGGCCCGGTTTCGCATTTGCGAGACCGGGCCGTCGCCGTTCGTGGCGTTGTCAGCCGCGCACCGGTAGGTGCAGCGGCCCGCGGATGGTGGTTCCCCGGCGGCGCGTCACCCGTCCGGCCAGCCTTAAGGACGGGAAGCGCTCGGCGACCGCTCGCACCGCGCTGGTCGCCTCGAGCTTGGCCAGCGGCTGGCCGATGCAGTAATGGATCCCGCTGGAGAACGCGAGATTGTCGTGCTGGTGCCGCCTGATGTCGAAGCGGTCCGGGTCGGGGTGCACCTGCGGGTCGCGATTCGCGCCGCCGATGAGGATTGCGACGCTCTGGCCACGTCGCACGACCTGTCCGGCGAGGTCGATCGGCTCAGTCGCGAAGCGTCCCGTCTGCTGCACCGGCGGGTCGTAGCGCAACGTCTCTTCGACCGCGTCGGCCGCGAGCGTCGGATCGTCACGAAGCAGGGCCCACTGCTCCGGATGCTCGAGCAACGCCAGCATCGTGTTGCTGATCAGGTTCACCGTCGTCTCGAATCCGGCAACGAGCAGCAACACGCACAACGGCAGCAGCTCGGCCGGCGACACTGCCGCGGCTTCGCCCTGCGCGGCGGTGACGACCGTGCTCACGAGATCGTCGGACGGCTCGCGCCGGCGCAACTCGAACAGCTGCGTGAACAACTTCTCCAATTCGGCATTCGCCGACATCAATGCCGACGCATGCCGCAACGAGCGGATGCCGTCGAGTGCCGAACCGATCGTCGCCCCGTAACGGCGGAAGTCGGCCCCTCGCTCCTGCGGAACTCCGAGCAACTCGCTGATCACGGCTATCGGCAGCGGCGCGGCGAGTGCATCGACCAGATCGAACCGGTCACCGGCGTCGTCGAGCATCGCCTGGACGCGCTTGTCGATGCGCGGGCCCCAGACCGCCATCTGCTTCGGGCGAAACGCCGGCACCACCAGCCGTCGCAACCGGGTGTGGTCGGGCGGATCCATCTCGAGGAAGGACAGGTTCATCTCGTCCTCGGCCTGGTTGCTGCCCACCGGCCGGACACTGAACCGGCGATCGCGCAGCACCCGGCTGCAGATCTCGTGGCTGGTCGAGGACCAGTTGCCCAGCGCCGTCGGCGTCAGTGGTCCACGAGCGCGCAGCCGGTCGTAGACGGCGTACGGGTCGCCGCGACCGGCCCGCGTCCACAGTTGGGCCAGTTCGTCGCGCTTGACGTGGGCGCGGTAGCGGATCGCAGTGCGCTGCCAGTAGAGCCCGGCGGCGAAGCGTGCCGCCTGGCGTGCCTGGCTCACGGTCGTCACCGCATGATCTTCGCGCGCGAACGGTCCCTCGGGAATGGGCGCGGGGAATGGGCACCGGGAATGCGCCCGGGAATGGGCCCTGCAGACAGGGCGTTGGACGTGTTCATGGGTGAAGGCTTCGGAGCGCTGTTACAGCTGACCAGCAAGGACGGGCAGCGCGATGACCTGCTGCGCGTGCTCGGCAACTACCTGCGCACGCTCGGGGCCGGCGAGCCGGGTACGACGCTCATTTCGGTGGCCGCGGACCCCAACGACGAGCAGCTGGTCTGGGTCTGGGAAGAGTTCGCCGATGCCGGCGCCGTCCAGGCGCATTTCGAGCACGACTTCTTCCGCGCGCTGCAGCTGGAGCTGGCCGATCTGCTCGAGGAACCCGTCGCCGTGCGCCCCCTCGCACCCATCGCCCGGCACGTCGCCGACGGCGTGAGCGCCGAGTAGTCACCTTTCTTGCACTCGCCGGGGGCGAGTGCTAAACCTGGACTGGCACTCGCGTACTGTGAGTGCCAGCCGGTCGTGGTGAGGCGCTCCCATGGGCGCCGTCCGTCGCGGGCACCAGGGGCCGGAATCCTTACTTTCCATGTGAAGGGAACGAAACCGCATGGCCAAGTTGATCGCGTTCGACGAAGAGGCCCGTCGCGGCCTTGAGCGCGGCATGAACACCCTCGCGGATGCCGTGAAGGTGACGCTCGGTCCCAAGGGCCGCAACGTCGTGCTGGAGAAGAAGTGGGGTGCCCCCACGATCACCAACGACGGTGTTTCCATCGCCAAGGAGATCGAGCTGGAAGACCCCTACGAGAAGATCGGCGCCGAGCTGGTCAAGGAGGTCGCGAAGAAGACCGACGACGTTGCCGGTGACGGCACGACGACGGCGACCGTCCTGGCCCAGGCCCTCGTACGCGAGGGGCTGCGCAACGTGGCCGCGGGTGCGAACCCGATGGCACTCAAGCGCGGCATCGAGGCAGCCACCGCATCGGTGTCCGAGGTCCTGAGCAACCAGGCCAAGGACGTCGAGACCAAGGAGCAGATCGCGGCCACCGCGACCATCTCCGCTGCTGACGCCACCGTCGGTGAGCTCATCGCCGAGGCGATGGACAAGGTCGGCAAGGAAGGCGTCATCACGGTCGAGGAGTCGAACACCTTCGGCCTCGAGCTCGAGCTCACCGAGGGCATGCGCTTCGACAAGGGCCACATCAGCCCGTACTTCGTCACCGATGCCGAGCGCATGGAGGCCGTCCTCGACGACCCGTACGTGCTCATCGTCGAGTCGAAGATCTCGAACGTGAAGGACCTGCTCCCGCTGCTGGAGAAGGTCATGCAGTCGGGCAAGCCGCTCGCGATCATCGCCGAGGACGTCGAGGGCGAAGCCCTGGCGACCCTGGTCGTGAACAAGATCCGTGGCACGTTCAAGTCCGTCGCCGTCAAGGCACCGGGCTTCGGCGACCGCCGCAAGGCCATGCTGCAGGACATCGCGATCCTGACCGGTGGCCAGGTCATCAGCGAGACCGTCGGCCTCAAGCTCGAGAACGCCGGTGTCGAACTGCTCGGCCGTGCACGTCGCGTCCAGGTCACCAAGGACGAGACGACGATCGTCGAGGGCTCGGGTGACGCCGACCAGATCCAGGGTCGCGTCAACCAGATCCGCGCCGAGATCGAGAACAGCGACAGCGACTACGACCGCGAGAAGCTGCAGGAGCGCCTGGCGAAGCTCGCCGGCGGTGTTGCGGTCATCAAGGTCGGTGCCGCGACCGAGGTCGAGCTCAAGGAGCGCAAGCACCGCATCGAGGACGCCGTTCGCAACGCGAAGGCGGCCGTCGAGGAGGGTCTGCTCCCGGGTGGTGGCGTGGCCCTGGCCAACGCCGCTGCGACCGCGTTCGACAAGCTCGACCTGGTCGGTGACGAGGCCACCGGCGCGAACATCGTTCGTGTCGCGCTGACCGCGCCGCTCAAGCAGATCGCGGTCAACGCCGGTCTCGAGGGTGGCGTCGTCTCGGAGAAGGTCAGCACGCTGGAGCCCGGCTGGGGCCTCAACGCCGCGACCGGCGAGTACGTCGACATGTTCAAGGAGGGCATCGTGGAGCCGGCCAAGGTCACTCGCTCCGCGCTGCAGAACGCGGCGTCCATTGCGGCGCTGTTCCTCACCACCGAGGTTGTCGTCGCCGACAAGCCGGAGAAGGCTGCTGCGCCTGCGGGTGGCGGCATGCCGGGCGGAGACATGGACTTCTGAGTCCACCCGCTTCACGCGAAGGGCCGGCCCGTTCGGGCCGGCCCTTTGTGTTGCGCAACGCTTATTTGCGGCTTCGCGCAGGCTTGGTCGCGACGTCGACCTGGTCGATGATCGCGCGCAGGACGCTCACGTGGGCAGCCAGTGCCCGGCGCCCGGTGGGCGTCAGTCTGATCCAGGTCGTTCGCCTGCCGAGGTGCGTTCCCTTACGGCTGTTCACGTAGCGCACCGAGGCGAGCGCACTGATGTGCTTGGACAGCACCGAGTCGGCCACGTCGAGGTGATCGCGCAGCGCCGAGAACTCCGCTTCGGACACGGCGGTCAACATCGTCATCAGCCGCAGCCGAGCCGGGTGCTGGAGGTTCGGGTCAAGATCGCGCGTCACCGTGCGGTTGCCACCACGATCAGCCCGGCCACCGCTGCCACGATCAGCACGCCGAGCCACACCAACGACTCGCCGCGACCGTGCGCCACCGGATCGACGCGATATCGACGCCACCAGTACTGTCCGGCCAGCGCGTACGCGATGCCGCCGATCGCGGCACTGACGAGCACCAGCCACCATTGCGTGGCCAAGGCCGCCCACGTCGCGATCGCGAACGTGAGCGCGTAGGGAATCGAGGCCGCGTTCGCCGTTCCGCCGACGACCTGCGAGGCGAGACCGTTCACCCAGACGCCGTTGATCTGCCGGAAGCGAACCAACGAGACGATGGACACGACGGCCAGAAGTGCAAGCCCTGCCGGCAGACCGACGGTCAGCCAGGTGCCACCGCGGGCTACCCCGAGCGCCGACGTCGCTATCTGCACGGCGATCGCGACGCCGAGCGATGTGCAGAACATCGTCGGCAAGGTGATCTGTTCGATGAGTCGCCGCCGACCTTCGTCGGCATCGGCGAGTGCAGCCGAGGCCTCGTGCGCGCCGAGATCGCTACTTTCCATGTTGGAAAGCATGACCGCTACTTTCCAATCTGGCAAGTAGCGGGTCAGCCGAGCAGGTCATCCACGTAGCACCAGCGCCACGCCTCGCCGGGTTCGATGCTGCGCATGACCGGGTGCTCGGTCTCGTGGAAGTGCGCGGTGGCGTGCTTGCGGACCGACGAGTCGCAGCAGCCGACCTTGCCGCAGGTCAGGCACAGCCGCAGATGCACCCAGCGGCTGCCCTCGCGCACGCAGTCCTCGCACACGCCGGGGGTGTTCGCGCGGATGACACGGGGTGCGTCGTCGAGGTGCTTGCAGTCGCCGGCACGCTTGTCGGGGGTGACCAACTCGTCGTCGATGCGGCCGGCGGCGTCCTCGACGCGGTCGAGCAGCGATTCCTCGAGGTCGATCGCGGTCAGCGCCATGCGCAACACCTCGTCGTCGTAGGTGCCGCTGTCGCGCGCCTCGAGGATGGAGCTGCGTTCGGCCGAGATCATCTGCAGCCGCAGCCGGCGGTAGGTCGCAGCCGGCGGTTCGAGCTCGGCCTGCGAGCGTCCGAGCTGTTCCCAGATCTGGTTCGAACGCCGCATAGAGCGCTCCTGCAACTGCTCGATGACCTCGGGCGGGTCATCGTCCGACTTCACCTCGTCGAGAACGGCGAGGCCCGCGCGCGCGGCGCGATCGACGAGACCGGCCGACTGCAACGCGTCCTCGGCGATGTCGGGACGCGGCAGATGCAGCAGCCGCACGAGCCACGGCAGGCTGAGCCCCTGCAGCAGCAGCGTCCCCGCCACGACGACGAACGCCGCCAGGGTGAGCAGGCCGCGTTGCGGCGTGTCGGCGGGCAGCAGGAACGCCGCAGCGAGCGTGACGACACCGCGCATGCCGGCCCAGCTGACGACGAGGCTGACGCGCCAGCCCCACGTGCGCATCCGTAGCAGACGCATGAGGCCGGTGACGGCGAACATCCACACGAAGCGCGCGAGGATGGTCGCCGCGAGGATCGCCGCGCACGGCCAGACGATCTGCGACCACGGCAGATGCGCGGCGCCGACGGTTTTGAGGATGCCGCGCACCTGCAGGCCGATCAGCAGGAACACCACGTTCTCGAGCAGGAACTGCACAGTGCGCCAGTTGATGTTCTCGGCGATCCGCGAGCGGGCCGTCTGCAGGGTCGGCGCCTTGTGGCCGAGGAACAGCCCGGTGATCACGACGGCAAGCACCCCGGACGCGTGGATCTGTTGCGCCGGCAGGAACGCGGCGTACGGCGCGGCGAACGACAGCGTGGTGTCGAGCAGCGGGTCGTCGATGCGCTTGCGGATGAAGGCGAGCACGACCGCAACGATTCCGCCGACGAGGATGCCCCCGCCGGCCTCGCGCACGAAGTCCCAGCCGATGTGCCAGGCGTCCACCGAGCCGGCAATCGCGACGATCGCGGTGTTCAACGCGACCAGGGCGGACGCGTCGTTGAACAGGCTCTCGCCCTCGAGGATCGAGACGATGCGGCGTGGCATGCCGACCCTGCGTGCCACCGTTGTCGCGGCGACGGCGTCCGGCGGCGCAATGACCGCGCCGATCGCGAAGCCGGCGGCGAGCGTCACTGCAGGGATGGCCCAGTACGCGACATAGCCGACCACGACCGTCGAGAACGCGACGAGTCCGACCGACAGCAAGAGTATGGCGCGGCGGTTGGCCTTGAAGTCGACGAGGGACGTGCGAATGGCTGCGGAATACAGCAGCGGCGGCAGCAGGCCGATGAGGACGATGTCGGGCGTGAGGCGGATGTCGGGAAAGTGCGGGACGAACGACAGGCCGATGCCGACGACGACGAGGACGAGCGGTTCGGACCAGCCAAAACGTCGCGCGGTGCCGGCGACGAAACCGACGACGGCGACTAGCGCGAGGATCTGCAGCGCGGCATGCACTCAGCCATTGTCCTGATCGGTGCCAACCTCAGGTGCCGGCGACGTCATGTACGTGGTGAACGACGTCGTGCAGCAGGTAGCGCGCGAGCGTGTCGACCGTGAACGCGGACCCGTTCGACCGGCGGCCGGGACGCTGCCATTCGTCGGGACCGACGCTGTCCAGGACGGTGGTGATCCGCTCGGTCTCGACCGCGAGTTCGTCAGCGACCTTGCCCGGATCCTGCTCCCAGTACCGCTCCGCGAGCGCAGTGTCGTCCTGGTTCCAGTCGGCGAACAGCGGGTCGTCGGTGTGCAGCATCGAGGCGAACCGAGTGCCGTAGACGATGAACGCATCGCGCACGTGGCAGCCGTATTCGAGTGACGACCACACCTCGGGCTGCGGCCGGACGTCGGAGCCCGGTGCGAGGACGGCCGCCCGCAGCGTTGCGGTCGCTGCGCGTAGCCGGTCCGGCCACCTCGCTCGCACTGACCGACGATGCGTCGAAACCGCACTCTGGACACGGCCGATCGAGCACCCAGGTCCAGTCCTTGGTGTCGGGCTCGGGCGGCGGCGGCGTACTCACTTCGCCACTTGGTCGGCCGGGGGAGCGGTGATCGTGAGTGGTGCGTTGTACTTGCTCACGTCGATCACGATCGGGAACGACGTCGCGCCGAGCTTGACCGCGATCTTGATCTGTGTCGGACGGGACGACTTGTCGAGGACGACCGTGACCGGCACCGGGTTCTCGCCGAGATCGCGCAGCGCGCCACCGAGATTCGCGTCGGTGATCTTCGAGGGATCGAGCTGCAGCGCGTAGTCATGTCCCTGCGGCGTAGTGCCCTTGTCGGTGACCGACGTGGCAGTGCCGACTGCGTCGGCGATCGCCGGCAGTGACGTGGCCGCCTTGGTGAGCGACACCTGCGAGCTGAGCGCGCGGACGAACTCGTTGCTCGAGTCGTTGCTGACGATGACCCAGGGCTTGCCGCTGGTGTTCCGGCCGGCCGGCAACTTCGCGTACGTCGTGTCGCCGACCGTGATCGACCTGTGCCGTGCCGCCGGCATTGATCGTCAACCGCGACGCCGTCGCCTGGCCGTTGCTGTACTTCACATCGCCAGCCGATTTGCCGCCGAGCTCGCCCGCGTCGATGACCAGGTGTGCGCTGGTGACTGCGGCCATGCCTTTGCGCATCGCGTCCGCGACCGTCGTCGCAAGCTTCGAAGTGCCGGACGCGGTCGGCGGCGCAGACGTCGTCCCGCTGCCGCCTGAGGACGTGCACCCGGCGACGAGCAGGGCGGTCGCGGCCAACACAACGCGCAGTCGCATCACGGCCCCGACGCTACAGCGGGCAACAGCGCGGGCCGGATCGAGACTGTCGGGTTATCAGATTGAGTCCGGCGCACTGAAGGATCGGCACATGGTGTTCGGGAAGATGCGTCTCTCCGCGAGCCTCGCGGCCGCGTCGCTGATCGCATGCGCATGCTCGTCGTCGACGAGCGGTCCGCCCCCGAGCTCGTCACCGCCGACATCGGCGTCGAGCGGCGGCGCCGGCGACTCGGCGGTGCAGACCTACCTCGATGCGGTCAATCGGTTGTGCGGCGCCCTGCTCCCCAAGGTGATCGCGGTGACCCACGGTGGCAGTCTCGACGTCCCCGTCAAGAAGTACTTCGCGCAACGCCCCGCGCACGCAAAGCTCCTGTCCGAGTTCGACCACCAGGTCGCGCAGGTGCCGGTGCCGAGTGCGGCGAAAGCCAAAGCGGCGACGTTCGCCGCCTATGTGCAGTTCGCGAATCGGCTGGACGCGAAGCGCTACGCCGCAGCCAGGCGCGGCGAAGCTGCGTACGCAAAGGAGATCAAGTCCGAGGCGTCGATCGAATCCGACCCGGCGATCACCGCTCTCATCTCGGCAGGTTTCGACCAGTCGTGTGAGGCGAGGTAGCGACTACAGAGGCCGGAGCAGGTCGTCGGCGTCGACGATCGTGTACGCGTAGCCCTGTTCGGCCAGGAACCGCTGGCGGTGCGCGGCGTACTCGGAGTCGAGCGTGTCGCGCGAGACGACGGTGTAGAAGTGCGCCTGCCGGCCGTCCTTCTTAGGACGGAGCACGCGGCCGAGGCGCTGTGCTTCCTCCTGCCGTGAGCCGAACGTGCCACTGATCTGCACGGCCACGGCGGCTTCGGGCAGGTCGATCGAGAAGTTGGCGACCTTGCTGACGACGAGCACGCGCTCTTCGCCTCGGCGGAACGCGTCGTACAACTTCTCGCGTTCCTTGTTCGGCGTCGATCCCTGGATGATCGGTGCGCCGTCGAGTTCGGCAGCGACGTCGTCGAGCTGGTCGAGGTAGGCGCCGATGACGAGTACCTGATCATCAGGATGCCTGTCGACAATCGTCTTGATAACCGGCAGTTTCGTCCGCGCCGTCGCAGCGAGCTTGTAGCGGTCCTCGGCCTCGGCGGTTGCGTAGGTCATCCGCTCGGCGTCGGTCAGCGTCACGCGCACCTCGGTGCAGTCGGCCGGCGCGATCCAGCCCTGGTTCTCGATGTCCTTCCACGGCGCGTCGTAGCGCTTCGGGCCGATCAACGAGAACACGTCGCCCTCGCGCCCGTCCTCGCGGATCAGCGTGGCGGTCAGCCCGAGCCGACGACGCGACTGCAGGTCGGCGGTGAGGCGGAAGATCGGCGCCGGCAACAGGTGCACCTCGTCATAGACGATCAGGCCCCAGTCGCGGCTGTCGAACAGCTCGAGGTGGCGGTACTCGCCTTTGCGACGCGTCGTCATCACCTGGTAGGTGGCGATCGTGACGGGACGGATCTCTTTCTTCTCGCCGCTGTACTCGCCGATCTCTTCTTCGGTCAGCGACGTGCGCGCGAGCAGCTCGCGCTTCCACTGCCGTCCGGCGACGGTGTTGGTGACGAGGATGAGCGTCGTCGCTTTGGCCTCGGCCATCGCCGCCGCGCCGACCAGCGTCTTGCCCGCGCCGCACGGCAGCACGACCACGCCCGACCCGCCCTGCCAGAACATGTCGACGGCTTGCTGCTGGTAGGTGCGCAGCTCCCAGTCGTCCTGCTTGAGTTCGATCGGGTGCGCCTCGCCGTCGACGTAACCGGCGAGGTCCTCGGCGGGCCAGCCGACCTTGAGCAGCGCCTGCTTGAGCCGGCCCCGTTCGGACGGATGCACCGCGATCATGTCGTTGTCGATGCGCTCGCCGAGCATCGGCGCGATCTTCTTCTGCCGCACCACCTCCTCGAGGACGGCCCGGTCGAGCGAGATCAGCACGAGCCCGTGGGTCGGGTGCTTGGCCAGCTGCAGGCGTCCGTAGCGGTCCATCGTGTCGGCGACGTCGACGAGCAGGGCGTGCGGCACGGCGTAGCGGCTGTAGCGCACGAGGGCGTCGACCACCTGCTCGGCGTCGTGGCCGGCGGCTCGGGCGTTCCAGAGCCCGAGCGGGGTCAGCCGGTAGGTGTGCACGTGCTCGGGGCTGCGTTCGAGTTCGGCGAACGGGGCGATCGCGGCGCGAGCCTCGCCCGCGAGCGGGTGGTCGACCTCGAGCAACAGGGTCTTGTCGGACTGGACGATCAACGGTCCGTCAGTCACGCGGGGTCCTCGCGAAAGTGCGGAGTGCTCGTTTCGTAGCAGTTTCGTGGGGTGCTCACGTGTCTCCTTGGCGATAGAACAGCGACCGTTCATTATCCCAAATCCCGGCGGCCCGTGCAGAAGTCAACCCGATCTCCACCCCCGGGTTGATTCGCGAGAGGCCCGAAATCGCGAGTCTTGAGCCATGACCTTCAGCGATTACCTCGTCGACACCGTCCTCGTCCTGCTCGTCGTCCGCCAGATCCGCGAAAGTCGACTGGACCTGCGCGCGACGCTGCTGCCCATCGGCCTGGCGGTCGGCATCGGCGGCAGCTACCTGCACGGCATCCCCACCAGCGGCAACGACCTCGTCCTCGTCGCCCTGCTGACCGGCGTCGGTGTCTCGCTCGGCCTGATCAGCGCGCTGACCACCCGGGTGCGCTCGGACGGCGGCCGCTACCCGCTCGTCAAGGCCGGCTGGGCCGCCGCCGCTGCCTGGATCGCCGGCATGGGCTCGCGATTCGCCTTCGCCGTGTGGGCCGCGCACGGCGGTGCCCCGCAGCTCGCCCAGTTCAGCGCCGAACACCACATCACCAGCGGCGACGCGTGGACGGCCGCCCTCGTGCTGATGGCCCTCGGTGAGGTGTTGACCCGCACGCTGATCCTCGTGGTCCGTGGCCAGCGGGTTCAGCACACCGAGCACACCAAAGAACTTGTCGCCGCCTGAGAGCTACGACTAATCAGCCAGGCCTTGTCGCCACGCCCAGGCGACAAGGCCTGGCCGTCCGTCTACCTCGAGTTTGGACAGCACGTGATTGAGATGGGTCTTCACCGTCGCCTCGCTGAGGACGAGGCGGCGGGCGATCTGCTGATTGGTCAGGCCCTCGGCGACCAGCCGCACGACGTCGACCTCACGTCGGGTCAGTCCGCCGAGGTCGGGTGCGGACGCCGCGGGTGCACCGGGGGCGGCGACGAGTTCGACCAGCCGCCGCTGGACCGATGCGTCGAGCACGGTCCGTCCGGCCGCGACGTCGCGGATCGCGCCGACCAACTGCTCGCTGCTCGCGTCCTTGGTCAGGTAGCCGACTGCGCCTGCGCGCAACGCCGGCAAGATCGCGTCGTCGTCGGCAAAGGTGGTCAGCACGAGTACCCGTACTTCGGGAGCCTCGCGGGCGAGCGCCTCGGTGACCTGATCGCCGGTGAGCTTGGGCATCCGCAGATCGAGCAGGGCGACATCCGGACGCGTCCGGAGCACGAGTTGGACGGCCTCCTCGCCGTCAGCAGCCGCCCCGACCACCTCGATGTCGTCGCTGGCCGACAGCAACAAGACCAGTCCGTCGCGCACGACCGCTTGGTCGTCGGCGACCACGACCCGAACGCTCACGTCGGAACCTCGACTCGCACCTGCCAGCCGCCGGACGGGCGCGGCCCGGCCGTGACGGTGCCGCCGGCCGCGGCCAGGCGCTCGGACATCCCGGCCAGGCCGAGCCCCGAGCCCTGCGAGGCGACCGGCTCGCGTCCGGCCGGCAAGCCGGTGTCGTCGACGCAGATCACCAAGGCCGTCGCGGTGTACTCGAGCGTGACGGTTACTTCCGCGCCGGGCGCGTAGCGCGCGGCATTGGTCAGAGCCTCCTGCACGGCGCGATAGGCGGCGTGACCCGCCGCCCGGCCGATCGGGACGGGTGCGCCCTGGGTGGTCAGGCGAGCCGCACCAGGATGCCGCTCGACGAGTGAGGCGATCTCGGCGACACCGAGCCCGGTCGGGTCGCGTAGCGCACCGACGACCGCGCGTGCCTCGCCCAGACCTTCGCGGGCAAGATCGGCGGCCCGGTCGAGCGGCTCGAGCACCGCCGGGGTCACGCCCTCGCGCGCGGCCACCGCCCGCGTCGCCTGCAATTGCACGGACAGCCCGGCCAGGCTGTGCGCGAGCACGTCGTGCAGGTCACGAGCGATGCGGCCGCGCTCCTGCAGCGCGGCGGCCTGTGCCTCGGCGTCGCGGCCGGCCTGCACCTCGACCAGCAGTGCTTGCGCCTCGTCGCGTGAGGCGATCAGTTCGCGTCGCTCGACCGCGCGCTGGGCGAGCAGCGGGATGCCGAGCCCGGCGAGGGCGCCGGCGAGACTGCGCGAGGCGAACCCGACGACCGCCGCCACCAGGATCGTGTCGGCAATGACGAGTGCGCGTCCGACGCCGCGGTTCATCGGCAACGGGAGCTTGCCGATGACCACGAACGGGGCCACGATTCCCAGCCCGGCGTGCGCAAAAAGGGTCGAGGTCATGCCGGCAAGCGTGGCGACGATGATCCCGGCGAGGGTCTTCCCGACAGCATGGACGTCGTCGGTGAACTGAGTGGCGATGGCCGCAATCGTGGTGGTGGCTCCGGCCCAGATGCGCTGGTCGGTGGCATGCACGGACAGCACGGTGGCGACGATGACCAGCAGCCACGCCGGCACCCGCCAGAACCAGAACGACCGCGTGAAGATCATTCGTCGGATTGGTCGATGATCGTGGCCGCCGTGATGCGGTGCAGCGGGAACGACACCAGCCCGTCGCGGCCGTCCTGGTGGCCACGGACGAACCCGCCGGCCATCGAGATGGGCGACAACGCGTGCCGCGTCTGTGTCCCGTCGGATTCGGCGACGCCGATCAGCACGCTCTGTTCCGTGCGGATCGCTTCGCGCAGCAATCCCATCGTCGCGGCCGTGGTCACGCCGGGCACCTGTTGCGCGATGGTGGGGACGCGCCGGGTGCTGATCTCGGTCAGAGCATCGCCGGAGCGCACCCGCTTGACCAGTTCGGCGAGGTTCGACACGACATCGGTGCGTGACCGGACGACCCGGACCGGGGTCCGTGACGGAGCGCGCGGCGGCTCGGCGCCGATCGCGATGACCTCGCCGTCGGGCGATTCGGCAGCCGGTGCGTAGCCGGCCGCGCGCAGGCGGTCGAGCACGTCGGTCACCGGCGCCGACGAGATGACCACCGTGGGGGCGATGCGGCGCAGTTGCAACGCGCTGACGTTGCGATCGGTCAGCGCGCGGGTGAGCAGGGCTTCGTCCTCGCAGCGCAGATACGCCGAAGCGGTGCCGGTGCGCAGAGCGCCGTGGCGCCGGGCGAGGTCGTCGATGAGATAGCTCAACGACTGCGGGACGGGTGTGCGCGAGCGCTGGGCGATCATGGCGGCGATCTCGCGCCCGCTGCGTCCGGCATCGAGCGCGCGCCGCACCGACGACTCGGTGATGCGGTAGACGCTCGCGCCGCCGGTCGATTCGAGGTCGGCCGTGAGCGCAAGTTCGACGGCCAGGTCGGTGGTCGGCGGTCCGGGGACCACGACCGTCAGGTCGGGCTGGACGAGGAAGTGGTCGACCGGGGTGGGCAGCGCGCCGGTCAGCACCTGTTCGGCGACGGTGCGGCTGCCACCGCGCAGGGTGCGGGTGTAGCCGGTCAGCCCGCCGGCGGCGGTGACACCGAGCAGGTCGGCCTCGATGAGGATCGCTTCGAGCACCGGCCGGTAGCCGCTCGCACGCCGCGGCTCGCGCCAGGCCAGGTGGGCCAACACGTTCTCGCGATCGGCCGGGGCATTCCCGGGCGGGAGCTCGGTCAAGGTGTCGAGGACACGGGCGCGCAGCGCCGGGACGGTGCCGCGCTCGCCGTCCGGGCTGAGCAAGGTGATGAGCCGGTCACGTTCGCCGCGCTGCCCGACCAGGCTCGGCTGGCGCGTCATCGCGAGCCACGCCTGCGCCAGGTCGGCCCACCGCGAGGCGGTGTCGTGGCGCCGCCAACTGTCGAACTCGACGGTCGGCAGGTACACCGGCTCGATGCTGTGGGTGGAATTGAGCAGGCCGGCCGACGCGGCGACCTCGGCGATGAGCGCGACCGCGGTCTCGTCGACACCGAGGTCGCGGGCGGTGCGGCGCAGGTCGCGGACACCGACGCCGCCGGAGCGCAGCTGCGCGGGCGGATGGGCCGTCCAGTTGTCGGCCAGGGCGTCGACCAGGCGCACGGCCTCGAGCACCGCGGTCGTCCCGACCCGGTCGAGCTCGGCCGGGTCGCGCTCGACGACGCGAAGCTGGGGCGGCTGCGGGTCGACGGCGCCGAGCGGAAGCCCACGCAGGGCCAGACCGACCTCGCGAGGGAGCTCGACGGTCTGGCCCTCGATGGGGACGAGCAGTCCGCGCATGGTGAGCAACACGGCCGGCGGAGTCTCGCCCGGCCGTGCCCGCAGCACACCCACGGGGGGACCGGCGGCGAGCCGCTCGAGGATGTCGCGCTGCGGCGGATCGCACTCGGCGATCAGCGTCGCGACGCGCTCGGGGTCGCCGAGCACCTCGGCGATCGCTGCCCCTGCCTGCGGCTGCGACGCCGGCGGCAGCCCCAGTGAATGCAGCACCGGCGCGAGTTGTGCGTCCGGGACCTGGCGTAGCAGGACGGCGGCCGGACGGCCGAGGCCGGCCGGATACGTGCCGATCGACTCGCGCACCGATCCGGCCAGGTGCAGGTGATCGTTCGCGCCCCAGACGAGGGCCAACGTGCGCAACTCGTCCAGCGCACCGCTCACCTCGCCCGTCCCGAGCAGCGCGGTCGCGTCGTCGAGTGAGACCCGCAGGTCGGGTGCGGCGCACAGCACCAGGGCTTCGAGCAGGCGCAGCCCGAATGCGTCGAGTCCGTCGACGGCGCGCTGCACCGATGTGCGCACCGCAAGCCGTCCGGCGAGGGTCGGCAGATCAGCCGGAGCGGGCAACGCGAGATCGGGTCGGCGTCGCAGCAGCTCGGCTAGGTCGGCGTCGCTGCGCCCGCGCAGCCACTCGGTCAGCGACGCAGGTGGGTGCGCCGGCGACTCGAGCGGGCTGGCTGTCACCGGTGTCGGTCAGCGCCCGTCGGCGAGGTTCGGGCGGTCGCCCGGACCGGGGTGGGTGTAGCGGATCTTGTCGATAGGGAGCGGGAACTCGCGGTCGGGACCGAACGGCGACAAACCGCCGGCCAGATCGGCGGCCAACTCGTTGACCCGGAAGTCGACGATCTCGAGTTCCGCGTTGGGCTCCCGGTGGTAGTACTGCTCCGGTGCTCGGGGCGAAGTGCCTGCCATGGTGCCTGTCTCGCTTTCGTCCGATCGCCAAAGACAGTCCAGCTTATCTGCGAACCCGGTCGCCCAGCATCCGCGGGCTGAGTAATCTGGGTGCGGAAGGCGCCGCGGCGTGCGGTGCCTTCAGTTCTGTACCGACCAGACAGGAGTTCCGGTGCCAACCGGCAAGGTGAAGTTCTTCAGCGCGGAGAAGGGTTTCGGCTTTCTCTCCTACGACGACGGCGATGACGTCTTCGTCCATCGTGATGCCCTGCCCGAGGGCGTGACCGAGCTGAAGAAGGGGCAGCGCGTCGAATTCGGGGTCGTGTCAGGACGTAAGGGCAACCAGGCCATGCAGGTGCGCCTGCTCGACCCGGTCCCGTCCGTGTCCCGAGCCACCCGCAAGCCCGCCGAGGAACTCGCTCCGCTCGTCGAGGACCTGATCAAGCTCCTGGACAGCACGTCCAACTCGTTGCGCCGCGGCCGCTACCCCGACCGCGCCGAGGCCCGCAAGGTCGCCGGGTTACTCAGGGCTTTCGCCGACAACCTAGAGGCCTAGGCGGGCTCCCCGCCTCATCCCCCGCTCGCTCCGCTCGGGGGGAATCGTCGGGTCGCTGCTCGCTCCCGCTCGCGTGGCCTAGGCGGGTCGGACCCAAGCCGTCGTCGCTGTCGCTCCTTGGGGCTTGATCCGACCGTTGGGGTCGCCTCGGTGGTTGCGTACCAGCGTTGGTGGGCGCGCTCTGCCCCGTGAATGTGCGTGATTCTCGCGTTCCAGCGTGCATTGGCGGGGCAAAGCCGGTGGCGGCGCGGGTGGTGATCGGTTCATCCGGTCAGCTGGGGGTCACCGGTGTATCAGTGCTGCAGTTTGCACCCGGCAATGTCGTTGCGCGGGCCCCGTGTGCCCGTTCTGGCGACGTTGCTGGGTGCAAAGTCGCCGATCAGGACCGGCTGGCGACATTGCTGGGTGCAAAGTCGCCGATCGCGGGCGGCGGACGGTCAGCGCAGGGGAGGGGCGGCGGGGATCAGGGCCTCGGCGTGGGCTCGGGTGAGCAGGGCGTCGACGGCGGCGTAGCCCTCGTCGCCGAGGTCTCGGGTGAACTCGTTGACGTAGAGGTCGATGTGGCGCTGCTGGACATCCGGCGCCATCTCGGCGGCGTGCTCGGCGACATAGGAGCGGGAGGCGTGCGGGTGCGCCCAGGCGTACTCGACCGACTCGCGCACGACCGAGCCCAGCCGCGCCACGTCGAGCGGACGGGCGGCGAGGATCGCGCCGAGGGGGATGGGTAGGCCGGTGTCGCCCTCCCACCACTCGCCGAGGTCGACCATCGATTCCAGACCGAACTGCGGGTAGACGAAGCGCGCCTCGTGGATCACCAGCCCGGCGTCGAACGCGCCGTCGCGCACCGCCGGCATGATCTGCGCGAACGGCACGACCTCGATGCGCGCCGGGCGCTGGCCGCTGGCCCACAGGCGGAACAACAGGTACGCGGTCGATCGCTCCGAGGGCACGGCGACGGTCCGGCCGTCGACCGAGTCGATACCGCCGCGGGTCAGGACGAGCGGCCCGCAGCCGCGTCCGAGCGCACCGCCGGAAGGCAGCAGCGCGTACTTGTCCAGCAACCAGGGCAACGCTGCGTACGACACCTTGACCACGTCGAACTCGCCACGCTCGGCGGCGGTGTTCGTGATGTCGATGTCGGCGTAGGTCACCTCGACCGGCGGCGCGTCGGCGATGAGTCCATGCGTCCACGCGTGGAACACGAACGTGTCGTTCGGGCAGGGAGAGAAGGCGAGTCTCACACCGTCCATCCTTGCGCGGCTGCGCGCACGGCCGGACCGAGGGCTGCCAACGCCTCTGCCACGCGCCAGGACGCCCGGTCGCGCGGGCCCACCGTGTTGCTGATCGCCCGCACCTCGGCGAACGCGACCCCGTGCCGGACGGCGGCCGCGGCCACTCCCGCGCCTTCCATGGCCTCGGCGACGACATCCGGGTAGCGCGCGAGCAGTGCGTCGGCACCGGCGGCGGTGCCGGTGACGGTCGAGACGGTGACGATCGTCCCGAGGTGCCCGCCGGTGCGGTCGGCCAACTCGACCGACAGCTTCGGTGCGACCTCGTAGCGCGCCGCGGCTGAAGGCAATGCCTCGAACCCGGCCTCGGACTGTGCGCCGAGGTCGGCGAAGGCGATCGTGCTCGCGACTGCGATCGCGCCGATCGGCAACGGCGCGAAGCCGCCGGCGATGCCGGCGTTGATCACAAGGTCGTACGAGCCGCTCGCCAGCGCTGCCGACGTGGCAGCCGCGCTCTCGGCAGGCCCGATCCCACCGACGAGCACGTCGGGCAGATCGATGGCGTCGCGCTCGGCGTCGACGGCCGTCACCACGAGTAACCGCATCAGTACGGACGGGTCTTGCGCAGGTCGAGCTTGCCCGGGTGGATGCGCTCGTCGATCGTCTCGGCGCGTGCCGCGACCGTGCGGGTCACCAGCCGCAGCCGCAGCACGACGATCACCGCCACCGCCCCCATCACGATTGCGGCGATCCAGAAGCCGATGGCGCCACCGTTGGCGGCGCTGCTCGGCAGCACCACGCCGATCGCGGCACCGACGACCCACGCGAGCTGCAGGAACGTCTCGGAGCGCGCGAACGCGCTCGACCGCAGCGTCTCGACGACGTCGCGCTGGATCAACGCGTCGAGGGCGATCTTGCACAGCGAGTTGCCGACCGCGCTCAGGTACATGCCGATGACGGCGAAAAGGATGCTGAACGTGATCGCGACGATCACGCACATGGCGGCGGTAATGGCGACCGACGCGACGATCACCGCCTCGGGCCTGGCCATCTTCAGCTTGGTGCCGATGGCCGTGCCGCTGAAGTTGCCCAGGCCTGCCGCGCCGATCACGGCGCCGAGGTCGAGGGCGGCTTCGAGGCCGTGCGCGGTGCTCTCGACGAAGAACGCGAGGTAGATCGTCAGCAGGCCGGACAGCAACCGCAGCGCCGACTCGCCCTGCAGCGCGATCACCACGTGCTGGTCGAATCCGCGCCGTGCCCAGCCGCGGATGCGTGACAGCGGTGGCACCCGCTGTTGTGACCGTGGCCGCGGCGGTTCCTGCGGGTGCCGGCTCGCTTCGACCGCGGAGTCGACCTGTGACGGCAGGCGGAAGGCGAAGAACGCGCACACGGCGAAGCCGATCGCGGTCAACCACAGCCCGAGGCTGTACGAGCCGGTCACCTTGATCACGACGCCGACCACCCCGCCGAGCACGAGCGTCGAGGCCAGCCCGAAGAACGACAGCCGCGCGTTGGCCTCGGTGAGCGTCATGCCTGGTGGGACGAGCCGCGGTGCCGCGGCCGCGCGCACGACGGCGTATGCCTTGGAGAACACCAGCGAGCCGAGGGCGCACGGATACAGCACGAGCAGCTCGGTCGGATGGCCCGCCATGATGAGTGCCAGCACCGCTCGCCCGATCGCCGTGCCGGCCATCGTCCAGCGCCGCCCGTGCTGCAACCGGTCGAGTGCCGGACCGATGATCGGCGCGACGATCGCGAACGGCGCCATCGTGATCAGCAGATAGAGCAGGACGTTGCCGCGCTGGGCATGCGTGGACGCGCCGAAGAACACGGTGCCGGCCAGGGCGACGGTGATCATCGCATCGGTGCCGTAGCTGAGCACCTGGTTCCAGATGAGCGCCGTCAGCCCCGACTCGTGCGCTCCGTCGGCCTTGCTCGCGCTGATCACCTTGCGCGTGACGACCCGTGCCGCCTTGTTCGTGCGGGACAGCGCGGCACGTCCGAGGGCGGCGGCCGGACGTTGTGTGGGCGGCGCCTCGGCTGCGCCGCCGTAATAAGCCGGTCGGCTGAACTCCTCGGACGGACCCGGGTCGTACACCGGTGGTGGGGCGCGCCGTGGCGGCGGCGGAGGAGGCGGCGGCGGTTGGCGGTATGCGTCCTGGTAACCGTCGTGATGCTGCTGGTGATGACTGACCCGAGGCGCGTGCGAGGTGTGTCCGGACTTGGAGAAGCGCCCCTTGCGGGGTGCCGCGCCCGGGTCCTTCGCCATGTACCCATCCTGCCCCACGACGGCGACGAAAACGGCCCCGCCGATGCGCGCCGGTGTGCCGATCAGCGACAATGGGAGCGACATGACGGGAACCGGGGTCAAGACCGACACGCTGCTCGCGCGTGCGATCGACCTTGCCCGCACGGCGGCCGTGGAAGTCGGTGGCGATTCCGTCGGTGATCATCTGGCCGTCCACACCGACGACGAGCGATTGGTGACGCACGCGTTCGCGTCGTCGCTGCCGGGTTACAGCGGTTGGTACTGGGCCGTCACGCTCACCCGCCCACCGCGCGGCAAGGCGCCGACCGTCGACGAGGTCGTGCTGCTCCCGGGCGCCGATGCCCTGCTCGCGCCGGCCTGGGTGCCCTGGGACAAGCGGGTCGCTCCCGGCGACATGGGTCCGGGCGACCTGCTGCCGGCAGACCCGGACGACGCACGGCTCGTGCCGGCCTACGTCCAGTCCGACGACCCGGCAGTCGAGCAGGTCGCCTTCGAACTCGGGCTCGGACGCAAACGCGTGCTCTCGCGCGATGCCCGTCTCGACATCGCCGACCGCTGGCAGGACGGCGACGGCGGACCCGAGACGCCCATGGCACGTCAGGCGCCGGCCCACTGCGGCACGTGCGGCTTCCTGCTACCGCTGGCGGGCGTCCTGTCGGCAAAGTTCGGCGTGTGCGGCAACGAGATGACGCCGCGCGACGGGCAGATCGTCAGCGTCGAGTACGGCTGCGGCGCGCACAGCGAGGCCAAGGTGCGCGTGCCGCTCCTGGCCGAGACGGGCGAACTCGTCTACGACGACGGCGACGAGATCACGCCCAACGGGTAGCGCCGGCCGCCGGGTTCAGCCGGCGAGGATCTGCTCTCGCAGGATGTCGGCATGACCGCAGTGGTGGGCAAGCTCGCGCAGCACCTGCAAGTACACCCACCGCACGGTGCGCGGCCCCGAGCGGTGGCCGGTCACCACCGCGTCCAACGAGAACTCGGCCACGATCGCCCGGGCGGTTGCGCACGCCTGCCGGTGCGCCGCGATGACAGTGCCGATCGTGTCGTCGTCAGCGAGCTGGAACGACTCGTCGGGGCTGCGCACGAGCCCGAGTTGCAGTCGGGACGTGCCGGCGATGCACTCCTCGAACCACACCCGCTGCATCCACGTGACGTGCTTGACCAGCCCGAGCAGCGTTGTCGCCGACGGCACGAGCCGAGTTCGGGCTTGCTCGTCGCTCAGACCGTCGAGCGTGGCATCGATCGCGCTGCGGTAGTCGTCGACGAACGCCTCGAGCTGGGTGCGCTCGTCGTCCAGCAGGACATCGAAGGAGCCCATTCAGAGCGTGCGTCCGGCGCGGCGGTGCCGTCCCATCAACACCCAGCCGACCAGCCCGAGCAACCAGCCGGCGAGCGCGGTCCACAGCCAGTCGCGGTGATGGTGCTCACCGAGCCACGTCCAGAACGGCACCATGACCACGAACGCGGCGAAGAACAGTCCGATGCCGACGGCGACGACCGGGCGCGGATTGACCTGCAGCGCATCCGGACGGGTCGACACGAGCTGAGCGTACGGGAAACGCGGTGGCAATCCGATCGATAGTTAGCTAGACTAAGGATATGACGGCGGCCACCAACAAGACGATGGGTAAGCACACCAGTGCCGAACTCGCGTCGCTGCTTCGCCCGTCCCTGCTGCGACTGACGCGGCTCATCCGCAACCAGCGCGTCGACATGTCCGTGACGCTGACCCAGATCGCGGCGATGGGCACGCTGCACAAGCGGGGCCCGATGAGCGCCGGCGAACTGGCCGCGTGCGAGAAGGTCCAGCCGCCGTCGATGACCAAGGTGCTGGCCAACCTCGAAGAGCGCGGCCTCGTGCGTCGCGACGCACATCCGACCGACAAGCGTCAGGCGATCATCTCGGTCACCGACGCCGGCCGCGAATTGCTCGACTCCGAGCGCCGTTCGCGCGACGCCTGGCTCTCGCAGCAACTGGCCAAACTGACCTCGGACGAGCGCGCTCTGTTGCGCGACGTCGTCCCCGTCCTCGACAAACTTGCGGAGCAGTGACACACCAGAAGTGACAGCAATCGCCTCCCGCCCCAGTCTCGAATCCGCTTCCGCTACCCGCCAACGCATGTTCCGTTCGCTGCACGTGCGCAACTACCGCCTCTACGCGTCCGGACAACTCGTCTCGCTGACCGGCACCTGGATGCAGCGTGTCGCGCAGGACTGGCTCGTGCTGGAGCTGACCAACTCGGGCACTGCGCTCGGCATCGTGACCGCGCTGCAGTTCGGGCCGGCACTCGTGCTCGGCCTGTGGGGCGGAATGCTCGCCGACCGTGGTGACAAGCGCCGTTTGTTACTGGCGACGCAAACCGGGCTCGCTCTTGTTGCACTGGTGCTCGGCGTGCTCGCGGTCACCGGTGTCGTGCAGTACTGGCATGTGCTCGTCCTCGCGACGCTGCTGGGACTGATCGCCGCCGTCGACAGTCCGATTCGCCAGTCGTTCGTCGTCGAGATGGTCGGCAAGGACGATCTGGTCAACGCCGTGGGAATCAACTCGACGATCTTCAACACCGGACGCATCCTCGGTC
Source organism: uncultured Actinomycetota bacterium (assembly GCA_963754285.1). GTDB lineage: Bacteria > Actinomycetota > Actinomycetes > Mycobacteriales > Jatrophihabitantaceae > RYN-133. The sequence goes on along the minus strand of CAVWFN010000008.1, from coordinate 267,612 downwards.
CTGCTGTCGCGGGCGTGATGATCAGTGCGGTCGGCACCGGCTGGGCGTTCCTCGTCAACGCGGCGTCGAGCATCGCGGTGTTGGCCGCGCTCGCCGCGATGCGCACGGACGAGTTGCACCCGGCACCGCAGGTCGCACGCGCGCGGGGGCAGTTGCGTGAGGGTCTGCGTTACGTGCGGAGCCGTGCCGATCTCATGCTGACGATGATCCTGATCTTCGTCATCGGAACGTTCGGGCTGAACTTCGCGATCACGACGGCATTGCTGGCCAAGCAGGTCTTCGACCGCGGGGCGACGGGCTACGGGTTGCTCTCGACCATGCTCGCCGTCGGCGCGTGCGTCGGTGCGGTCGTGGCCACGATGCGCACCCGGCGACCGTCGCAGGTGTTCCTGGTGATGGCGTCGGTCGCGTTCAGCGTGCTCGAAATTGCGTCCGGGCTGATGCCGAACTACCTGCTCACCGCGATCGTGCTCATCCCGACCGGGCTGTCGATGCTGACGCTGACCACAGCGTGCAACTCGTCCATCCAGCTCGGCGTCGACCCGACCATGCGCGGACGCGTCATGGCGCTGTACCTGATCTGCTTCATGGGCGGCACTCCGCTCGGCGCGCCGATCGTCGGCTGGCTGGCCGGCGTCGCGGGACCGCGCTGGGGACTGATCGGCGGCGGGCTCGTGTGCCTGATTGCGACCGGTGCCCTCGCCGTCCTGATCGCGCGACGCCGCGGCATGTCCGCGGCGGACGTGGCCGGGCGCCTGCACGCCCTGCCCGCGCTCGCCCATCGCTGACGCGTCACAATCTCCCGTTGTGGAGATCATCGAGGTCGACGACCCGGCCGATCCGCGGCTGGCCGACTTCCGCGATCTCACCGACGCCGATGTTCGTCCCGACCGGCGCGGCCTCGTCATCGCCGAGGGTGTCAACGCCGTAGCTCGACTGGCGCGGTCGGCATATCCGATGCGGTCGGTCATCGGCGTCCCGAAACGCATCGAATCGCTGCGCGCCGATCTGGCCGACCGTGACGTCCCGGCATACGTGTGCGACAAGTGGGTGCTCTCGGACGTGGTCGGCTTCCGCGTCACGCGCGGCGTGCTCGCAGCTTCGTCACGTCCCGCGTCACTCGATCCCGACAAACTGCTCTCGACCGCGCGCCGCATCGCCGTGCTCGAAGGCCTCAACGACTTCGAGAACCTCGGCGCGCTGTTCCGCAATGCCGCGGCGTTCGGCGTCGAAGCCGTGCTGCTCGACACGACCTGCGCCGATCCGCTGTACCGACGCAGCGTGCGGGTGTCGATCGGGCACGTGTTGCGCGTCCCGTTCGCGGTGCTGCCCGGGTCGTGGCCGGACGAACTCGAGCGCGTCAAGGAGCACGGCCTGCGGCTGCTCGCAATGACGCCGCGAGAAACCGCCGACGACCTGCGCGCGATCGCTGCACCGCCGCGTTGGGCCCTACTGCTCGGCGCCGAGGGTCCGGGGTTGAGCGACGCCGCGTTGGCCGCGGCCGATCAACAGGTGCGCATCCCGATGGCCGGTGACGTCGACTCGCTCAACGTCGCAACGGCCGCAGCCGTTGCCTTCGCGCAGCTGACCTAGGCGCCGAACTGCTCGCGCAGCACTCCTTTGACGACCTTGCCGCTTGCGTTGCGTGGAAGCTCCTCGACCACGACCAGATCGGACGGGAGCTTGTAGCGCGCCAGCCGCTCGGCGGCCCAGTCGCGCAACTGCGCCAGCTCCAGCGACGCACCGGGCATCAGCACGGCGATCGCGACCGCGGTCTCACCCCAGCGCTCGTCCGGCCGTCCGATCACGCTCAGCTCGGCGATCGCCGGGTGGTCCGACAGCACGTTCTCGACCTCGGCGCAGTAGACGTTCTCACCGCCGGTGATGATCATGTCCTTCTTGCGGTCGACGACGTACACGAATCCGTCGTCGTCGACGCGCACGAGATCGCCGGAGTGGAACCAGCCGCCGGCGAACGCATCGGCGGTCTCGTCCGGCTTGTTCCAGTAGCCGAGCATCTGCGTCGGGCCGCGGTACACGATCTCGCCGACCTCGCCGGGCGGCACGTCGTTCATGTCGTCGTCGACGACCCGCCACGCGATCGTCGGGATGGGCTTGCCGACCGAACCGAGCTTGCGCAGTGCGTCCTCGCCGGGCAGCTGGCACGTCACCGGTGACATCTCCGTCTGGCCGAACACGGCCGTCACGTTCGCTTGCGGGAACGTCTGCGACAGCTGGCGCAGCAACGCGTCGGTCGCCGGCGCCGCGCCCCAACACACATTGCGCAGGCACGACAGATCGCGCGTGGCCACGGACGGTTCGTTGCACAGCAACTGCCACTGCGCCGGCACGAGGAAGGTGCCCGTGACGCGCTCGGCCTCCATCAGGTCGAGCGTCTTCGCGGCGTCGAACAGGCCGGTCGGCACGATCACGGTCACGCCGCCGAGCAGCACCGTGCTGATGATCGAGCCGATGCCACCGATGTGGAACAGCGGCGTCCCGAGCAGGTACACCTCGTCGTCGCCGAACATGCGCCAGAACCTGATGGACGTGAGCGCCTGGCCCTGCAGGTTCACGTGCGAGAGCACCGCGCCCTTCGGCCGTCCCGTCGTTCCCGACGTGTACATGATCAGCGCGGGGGAGTCCTCGGGGACGTCCGCAGCCGCCTTCTCGGGAGCTCCGTCGAGCGACTCCCACGCTTCGGCGCCGGGCGCGACGGTGCCGTTGGAGGCGGTCACCACGATGGTGGCCGCGACATCGGACGGCAACGACGGCACGAGGTGGGCGTCGACGACGAGGATCGACGGCGTCGCGTCCTCGAGCACGTATGCGATCTCGCCCGGAGCGAGCCGGAAGTTGATCGGGACGACGATCGCGCCGAGCCGCGTCGCCGCGAACGTGGCGATCAGGAACTCGGGACGGTTGAACGTGAGCAGCGCGAGCCGGTCGCCGAACCCGAGCCCGCGGGCGGCGAACGCGTCGGCGGTGCGGCGCACCTGGTCAGCGAGCGAACCCCACGTGATGGTCGTGCCTTCCCAGCGCAGTGCGGGCTCGTCCGGCTTCTGGAAGCCGTGGCGCATGACGTGGTTGGCCCAATGGTTTCGGGCCGCGGCGATCATCGCGTCATCCTGACAGATCCGTCCGCGCCGCGGCCTTGGAAAGAAATCTGAACTCAGAGCGCAAGAACCGTCTAGCAGCCGTGTCTTGTCCTCGGATCGGCCGCACAGGGCGGCCGTTCGAGCCAAGGAGCTTCTCATGCGCACTGCACGTCAGATCCTCACCACCGCCGGTCTCGCCGCCGCCACGCTGACCGTTTCGCTCGGCGCGCTGCTCGCCGGCGCGTCGGCGGCCACCGCGAGCACAGGCAGCGGCCCGTACCTCACGGTCGCGTCCCCGTCGCTCAACGAGCGCAACGCGCCGTCGACGTCGGCGGCCCTCGTCGGATCGCTGCCTTACCACTCGACGATCTACATCTCCTGCCAGACCTCCGGCTCGCTGGTCGGACAGTCGACGGTGTGGGACCGCCTGACCACCGGCAAGTACGTCTCCGATTACTGGACGAACACGCCGGCGATCGACACGTTCACGTCGACGATCCCGCGCTGCACCACCACCGCGCCCACCCCGCCGCCGAGCGCGTCGTGGGGCACCACCGTCAGCTACAACGAAGGCGCCACCGGCGAGTGCACATGGTGGGCCATCAACGAGTTCCACGCGTTCACCGGCCGGTACCCCGACCTGACCGCGCCAGGCAACAGCGGCGACGCCAAGTACTGGGCCGGCAACGCCGCGTACCGGCACTGGACGGTGACCGCCACCCCACGGGTCGACAGCATTGTCGTGTTTCCCGCAGGCGTGAACGGTGCCGGCTCGTACGGGCATGTCGCGTGGGTCACCGCGGTCAGCGGCTCGCACATCACCGTGACCGAGATGAACTACGCCGCATGGGACCGCGTCGACACCCGCACCCTCGTCCCGGCCAGTTCGGTGCGATACATCCTCGCGCCCTGATCACACCGATCCGAGGCCGGTGAGCGTGCGACCGCAGGCTCACCGGCCTCGGCAGGTGATCACCGCCAGGACCGACACCATGAACAGTCCGATCACGGCCAGCACGGGCCGGACGCAGAACTCCTCCCTCGAGCCGGACGGATCGTATGTCCCATCGGCCGGGGCACATCCTGATCGAACGCTGTGGCCGCGTCCGGTCGGTGCGTTGACCGAGTTCGCCATGAAGGAAACGATGCGAGCGTCGACCCCGCCGGCGGAAGGGTGGGGCGGTTGTCATGGACAACCAGCACAGTGAGTTCGAGCTCGTCCGGCGGTTCGTCGCCGGCGACGACGTGGCCTTCGACGCCTTGTATCGCGCCTACGTCCGGCCGGTGCATGACTACGTCCTCGGTATCGCCCGCAATCGGCAGGCAGCCGAGGACATCACCTCGGCGACGTTCCTCCGGGCCCTCGAGCAACGGGCCACGCTGCGCGATCCCGCAGCTTTTCGTGGCTGGCTGTTCCGGATCGCGCACAACAGCGCCGTCAACCAGGTGAGTCGCATGGTTCCCACCGCCCCGCTACCGCCGGACGCGCCGTTCGTCGCGAACGACCCGACGCCCGACGTGGTGGCCCACCAGCGCGAGACGGCTGCGCTGGTCTGGAATGCTGCGTCCTCGCTCGAACCGAATCAGTTCGCCGTCCTCGATCTGGCGCTGCGCAAGGGTCTGTCGAGCGCCGAGATAGGTGAGGCGCTCGGGTTGTCACCGGCGCAGGCCTCGCTCGCGCTGCATCGGGCGCGAGAGGCGCTGGGCAATGCCGTGCGGTTCCTGGTCGTGGCCCGCCGTAGGCGGCACTGCGAGCGGCTCGCCGAGCTGGTCCCCGAGGGCGTTCGGGCGTTGAGCCCGGAGCAGCGGGTCAGCGTCGACCGGCACGTGCGCCGGTGTCCGACCTGTCAACGCGCGGCGACGGCACTGACCCGTCCCGCGGAGCTGTTCGGCGCCATCCCGCTCGTCGTGATTCCAGGGGGCCTGAGCCTCGAGGCGCAGCGTGCGCTCTGGGCACGGGTCGCCGCCCGACGCGCTGCCCAACAGACAGGCGGGCGGGCGGCCCGACACGTGGGCCGTGCACGGCGTGCCCTCCGTGGCGGTCGGCGGGTTGCACTGCACCAGCATTGGCTCGCAGGAGCCGCCGCGGTCGGCCTCGCGGTGGCCGGGGTGATGACCACCATTCTCGTGCTCACCCATCGCAGCCACTCCGACGGCACGCATGACTACCAGCTGACCGGAGCGTTCAAGGATCCGGGCGGCTACACCTACCGTGTGTCTGCCACGGTCGCTGTGGGACGTCCGGTTGCGCCGAAACTGTCTTCCGTCCCGCCGCACGACCGCCTCGTCGAGGTGCCGGTGTCCGGCACGATCACGGTCACCAACACGACGCCCGGTCACACCGCGCCAGAACCCTTGGGCATTGCGGCGATCGCTGTCGACGAGCTCTACCCCGACCCGTCCCCGCTGTGCCCGGACCCCGACCTCCTGGGGCACCGCGTCGAACGAGCGGGCCTCGAGGGCGCGCTGCACACCTATGTCGACGGCAAGCCGTACTGCATCGTCACGGTCGCCGACGTCGACGGGCCGGTGCCCGGCCGGCAACTCGCCATCGGCGGCACCCTCACGGTCCCCATCGTCGGAGGGTTGTGCGCAGGCAACGACGATGCCGCGGAGGCTGGGTGCGGTGTTCCGAACCTGTCGCGCCGCGTCACCGCTTTGCCGTACACCGCGCGCCACGAGCCGGCGGCGGTACGGACGCTGCAAACGCCACCTGCGTTCATCACGGTCAACCCCGTGGATTCCGGCGCTGCGCCACCCGGCAGCTGCCAGTTCAGCGCCGACGGCTACGACGGCTGGGTAGCGGCTTCCAACCGGCCGATTCCTGGACGTTGTGCCTGAGCGGGCTTGTGCCTGCGTGGGTGGCTAGAACCCGTGGTACTCGATGATCTCGGCGCCGAAGAAGTCCCGGGTGAAGGCGACGGCCTCATTTTCGTGGAACGGCTTGCACGTGTAGATGTCCACCGAGAAGAACAGCAGCGGGGTGTCCCACGCGTAGAAGTGCGCCCCTGAGGTCTCCCAGTGCGTCCAGCCCGCCCACCCGAACTTCGGCGACATGTGTGTGACCGGGTCCATCAGTGGGCTCATGTCGAGCACTTTGGTGAGCAGTTTCAGGTATTCGACGATGTCGACGTCGCTGATCGACCGGTCCGGGACGCCCTCGATGACAAGGCGCTGACGGTGGATCGCGGGGGCGAGGTTGTGCACGCAATGATTGTTCCCCAGTCGGGCCACCCTCTCCCGTGGACAAACCCGGACGTATCGAAATCTGTTCAGGAAATCACTAACTTCACGAACGGAAGTGCCGATCTGGGAGGGGTGACCCTCAGGCACAGTGTGGGACGACGCGCGCTAGCGCGCGCGCTGACCGCTGCACCCTGGTTCATCCTGATTGTCGGTCCCGGATGGATGTCGCTGGTCTCGAAACGTGCGCCCCAACTCGCGCAAACAGTGCTCACCATCTCACTCGCTGCCTTCTTCTTGCTGCTCACGGCCCGGCTGGTAGTGGCGACCAAGGCACAACCGCAACGGCGCTCGGCGCTCGTCCTGCTCATCGCGGGCGTCCTTCTGTTCGCCGCGGGCTCCTCTGTGCTCAACGGATCGGGAACTCCGGATCTGACTCACTTCCCGGCGCCGGGTGAATGGCTCTTCCTCGCTTCCTATCTCGCGATGGCCGGCTACCTGCTGCTCGACACGTCACGTCGCGCGAACGCTGCAGGCGCCACGTGGCTCGAAACGGCGGTCATCTGCGGCGGCACGGCATGCCTGGCAGGCGCCGCGGTGCTTGCCGTGGCCGCGAAGCACGTCGGCCTGGGCGGCCTACCGCTACTTCTCGCGCTGCTCTACCCGCTCATCGACATCGTGCTCGGCCTACTCGTCGTCGCCCAGATCGCGCTGCGTACCCGCGGGCCGGTCCTGCGCTCGGCCGGCCTGCTCGCAGGCTTCGCCCTGATGGCCACCGCGGACTCGGGGTTCCTGCTGCACCTGTCCACCGGCACCTACGACTACAGCATCCTCAGCGTCGACCTGTGGGGCGCAGCGTTCGTCCTGATCGTCGGGAACGCGTGCCGGGTCCGGACCGAAGCCGACATCGCCGTGTCGAAGACCCGAGGTCACTCGCCGTTGGTCGTGGCCGCCGGTATGGCCGCCGCGTTCGTGCTGGCGTTCGAGCCGCAAGGTGCGATCCGCAGCTACCTTCTCGTTCCCGCGTTGGCCACCCTCGCAGCTGCCGGCGCTCGCCTGGTGCTGGCGGTGCGCAGCGCCAACCGCGCCGCTGACGCGATCGTGCTTGCCCGCAGCGACGACCTCACCAGCCTGCCGAACCGACGCGCGGTGATCGCGCGACTCGATAGCGATCTGGCGACCATCGCGGCGGTCGGGCTCATGATCCTCGACCTCGACGGGTTCAAAGACATCAACGACACGCTCGGCCACGGCGCCGGAGACGCCGTGCTGTGCGAGATCGCCGCGCGGATGCGTGACCGGCTCCCGGCCGAAGTGATGATCGCGCGTTTGGGCGGCGACGAGTTCGCGGTGATCGCGCAGACCGAGAACGAGATCGAGCTCATGGAGATCGCCCAAGAGATCCTGGTCGCGGTACGCACCCAACTGGTGGTCGACGGAATCGCGCTCTCGGCCGACGCGTCGATCGGGATCACCACCCGACAGGCACACGACGTGCTCAGCACCGAACTCCTGCGCCGCGCCGACGTGGCCATGTACGCGGCCAAGGAGCAACGCGCCGGCATCGTCATTTATGACCCCACCACCGACGACTTCTCGCGTGAGCGCCTGCGTCTCGGCGACGAATTGCGCCGCGCGATCGAGGACAGGCAACTCGTGCTGTGGTACCAGCCGCAGATCGACGCGAGCTCTCGGGCAGTGTGCGGGCTCGAGGGCCTCGTGCGCTGGAAGCACCCGGTGCACGGGCTGATGAGCCCGGCCGAGTTCCTTCCCGCTGCTCGGCGCGCCGGGCTGATGCAGGCCCTGTCCGAAGAGATCGGACGTATCGCCGTCGCCGACCTCGTGCGTTGGCGCGCACAGGGCGTCGACACCCGTGTCGCGATCAACTGTGCGCCGCCGGAGCTGATGAGCGACATCTTCATCCCACGGCTGTCGAATCTGCTTGCCGACGCCGGCCTGTCCGCCGGATCGGTGGTCATCGAGGTGACCGAGGATTCCTTCCTGGCCGAACCTGAGCGGGCGCGGGCCGTGCTCCTCGACGTGCGCGCACGGGGTTTCCAGGTCTCGATCGACGACTACGGAACCGGGTTCTCGTCCCTCTCGTACCTGCGTGACCTGCCCATCCAGGAACTGAAGATCGATCGCTCCTTCGTGGCGGCGATGTGCTCGGACGAGCGAAGTCGGATGATCGTCGCGTCGACCTTGCAGATGGCGCACGCCCTCGGCCTGCGCACGGTCGCGGAGGGTGTCGAGGACGCTGCGACCTGTGCCGAACTCGTGGCGCTCGGAGTCGATGTCCTTCAGGGCTATCACCTTGCCCGGCCGGTGCCGCCGGAGCAGGTGGTGCCGTTCGCCAGCCAGATCTATGCGGTGGCCAGGCCGCTGTGGCTGGCCGACTCCGAACCGGCGTGACAAGCGGGCACGCGTGCGGCGAGGACGAACTGGCTCGGATCGGGGACGCTGATTCCGTCCATGCCGATCCCTAGTGTGATCAGCCGGTATGCATCGGGGTTGAGGCGTCGTTGGTGGTCGACCATCGGCGCGACCTCGGCCCACAACGGGACGCTCGCGTCCGAGCCGAGGTACGGAGCGATCGACGCTCCGGGAAGCACTCGCGTCTGCAGCCCAGCGGTACTCAGCACGCGGCGGGCGCGGACGTCCATGATCATCACGAGCCAGCGTGCCGCGTTTGCCCGCGTCGCGAGCAGCAGGCCGCGGTAAAGGGCCGTCGACAGCAATCCACTGCGGGCAGCGCGCTTGCGGATGGCGATGGTCGCGACGTCCCAGGTCTGGGCCACGGCCATGCCGGCGGAGCGTGCGGCGCGCACGCCGTCGATCGACCACGGCGCGCGAGAGACGTCGGCGAGGGACTTCAGGCCGACCTCGCTGGGGATGATCAGGCGCATCGTTGCCATCGCATCGCCACCTGGTTCGGTGATCGTGACGAATGTCGAGGACGCTTCGTACGGTCCGTACTCCTGCGCCCATTGCGTTGCGGTATTGCCGTATTCGTGCAGAAAGATCGATGCCTCGCACTCCCGCGCCGCCGCCAGGGTGTCCCCTTGCGGGTCGAAGTGCAGGACAAGGTCAACCGACATAGGCCCCCGCCTTCGTGTCCCTTGATGCGAGATTGAGAATGCCCAATTCAAAGCGACGCTGAACAACGCCCATATCGGACAGCGCCCTCAGACTAGCGAATCACGCCAAGATTCATGAAGCGCCGCAAAGCTCCCTGTACCCTGCGCCAGCAGCTCGCTCGGCGTGCCGTCTTCGACGACGCGGCCCTCCGCGAGCACCAGCACGCGGTCGGCGATCTCGACGGTCGACAGCCGGTGGGCGATGATCATCGCCGTGCGTTCGGCGAGCACCGTGCGCAGCGCGTGCTGCACCGCGCGTTCGGTGGGCACGTCGAGCGAGGACGTCGCCTCGTCGAGGATGAGCACGGCCGGGTCGGCGAGGAACGCGCGCGCGAACGCGACCAGCTGGCGCTGGCCGGCGGACAGCCGACCGCCGCGCTTGCGGACATCGGTGTCGTAGCCGTCCGGAAGAGCCGCGATGAACTCGTGCGCGCCCACCTCGCGGGCCGCCCGCATGATGTCGGCACGGCTTGCGTCGAGGCGTCCGAACCCGATGTTGTCGGCAACGGAGCCCGAGAACAGGAAGCCGTCCTGGGTCACCATCACCACCGCGCGACGCAGCTCGGTCTCGGCGACCGTGCGCAGATCGACGCCGTCGAGCCGGACCTCGCCGCTGGTCGGGTCGTAGAAGCGCGAGATGAGTTTGGCGATCGTCGTCTTGCCTGCGCCGGTGGCGCCGACCAGCGCGACGGTCTGGCCGGCCGGGATGTCGAGAGACAGTTCGTGCAGCACCGGGCGGTCGGCGAGGTAGCCGAATTCGAGGCCGTCGAGACTGACGCGGCCGCGAACGGGACGCGGCAGCGGGGTCGCGTCGTCGGCGTCGGGCTCCGGCACGCTCGGCGCTTCGGAGAGCACCGAAGAGATCTTCTCCAACGCCGCGGTCGCCGATTGCAGCGAGTTGTAGAACATCGCGACGTCTTCCATCGGGCCGAAGAACTGGCGCAGATAGAGCAGAAACGACGTCAGCACGCCAATCTCCATGCCGCCGTGCAGCACCCGCCACGCGCCGACGAGCAGCACGGCCACGGTCGACACGTTGCTGATCAGCGTCACGCCGGGGATGAACACCGCGTGCAGGCGGAACGCCTCACGGTTCGCGTCGGCGTAGGACCCGTTGAGGCCGGCGAAGATCGCGTCGTTGCGCTTCTCACGCCGGAAGGCCTGCACGGCGCGGATGCCGTTGAACGTCTCGACGATGTTGACGATCATCGTCGCGACGCGGCCGCGGGTACGCCGGAACGCGTCGGTCGCGCGCGCGGAGAACCAGCGGAACAGGAAGACGAGCGGCACGAACGAGGCGAGCACGAGCGCGGCCAGCGGCACGTCGAGGAAGAACAGCAACACCGAGATCGCGCTGATGTTCAAGAACGCGACGAGCAGCCCGTCGAGGCCGGCGTCGAGCAGTTCGTTGAGTGTGTCGACGTCGGACGTGAGCCGCGAGATCACGCGACCGGACGTGTAGCGCTCGTGGAAGGACACCGACAACGCCTGAGCGTGGTCGAATCCGCGGCGGCGCAGATCGAACAGGATGGCCTGGCCGATGACGCCGCTGCGGATCACGAACACCGAACGCAGCCAGCCCGAGAGCAGCGCCGCGACGGCAAGGACGATGCTGACCGCTGTCAGCGAGCCGTAGTCGCCGTGCAGCGCATCGGGCAGCGAGGTGTCGATCGCGATGCCGACCAGCCACGGACCGGCCATCGTCGCGGCGACCTGCACCAGCACGACCGCGAGCACCAGCACGATGCCGCGCCGGTGCGGGCGCACGAGCTCGCCGAGCAGATGCCGCGCGTTCGAGCGCAGCCTCGGCCGGCCGGTGAGGACGAGGTCGTCCTGCTCGTCGGCAGTCTTGCGGGCGTCCTCGGTCAGTCGCCCCTGCCAGTCTGCTGCAAGATCGCGGCTCGATGGCTCGGTCCACCGCTCGCTTCGCTCGGGTGACACCTCGCCATCTCGTGCGACTTCGTCGCCTGCGATCTGCCTCTTCGCGCGAGCGCTCATCGCGTCGTGGTCATTGTCGTGGCCGTTGTCGTGGTCGTTCACGAGGAGACTCCCAGCTCACTGGCTTGGGCGAGCAGCAGCCGGTAGGCGGGGACGGTGGCGAGCAGGTCGCTGTGCGTTCCGACCGCGGTGATCCGGCCGTCTTCGAGCAGCGCCACCCGATCGGCGAGCAGCACCGTGGACGGGCGGTGCGCGACCACGAGCGCGGTCGTGGCCGAGAGCACGCGCCGCAGCGCCGCCTCGACCTGGGCCTCGGTGTGCACGTCGAGTGCCGAGAGCGGGTCGTCGAGCACGAGCACGCGCGGGCGGCCCACGACGGCGCGGGCGAGCGCGAGCCGTTGCCGCTGTCCGCCCGACAGCGACAGGCCCTGCTCACCGATGCGGGTGTCGAGGCCGAACGGCAGGTCGTAGACGAACTCCGCCTGCGCAACTTCCAGCGCCTCGACCACGTCGTGCTCGTTGATGCCGGCCCGACCGAGGGTGAGGTTCTCGCGCACGCTCGCAGAGAACAGCGTCGCGTCTTCGAACGCGGTCGTCACCGTATGGCGCAGCTGGTCGAGCGGGAGATCGCGCACGTCGACCCCGCCGATGAGGATGCGCCCGCCGGTGACGTCATAGAGGCGCGGCACCAGCGCGGTCAGCGTGGTCTTGCCGCATCCGACCGCGCCGACCAGCGCCATCGTCTCGCCCGGCTCGATGTGCAGGTCGATGCCGCGCAGCACCTCTCTGGACGCGTCGTCGTAGCGGAACCGGACGTTGTCGAACACCAAGGAGGTGCCGGTCTCGGCCGGCACCGGGTGATCGGGCTCGAGGATCGTCGGCTTCGTGTCGAGCACCTCGAAGATGCGCACGGCCGCCGTGCCCGATTCCTGCGCGAGCGCCAGCAGCCAGCCCAGGCTGATGATCGGCCAGATCAGCTGCAGGTACAGCGTCAGGAACGCGACCAGCTGACCCAGGGTCATCGAGTGGTGCGCGACGGCCACCACGCCGCCCCAGGCGACACCGGCGAGGATCAGCTGCGGAGTGCCTTCGAGCACGGCCCAGAACCAGCCGAGCGTGCGGATCTTGCTCAGCTCGGCGCCGCGCAGCCGCTGCGCGTCGCGGGTGAACATCGCGAGCATGTGCGGACGGCGGCCGTAGGACTTGATCACCCGGATGCCGAGTGCCGACTCTTCGACGGAGGTGGCGAGGTCGCCGGTGAGGTCTTGGGCCCGTCGCGCCTCGCGGCTGTAGCGCAGCTCGAAGCGGCGCGTCGTCAGCACGAGCGGTGTCATCGCGACCAGGACGAACAGGCCGAGCGGGACGTTGATGTTGATCAGCAGGCCGAGCACGACCAGCGTGATCGTCGTGTTCACGACCAGGAACACGAACGCGAATCCGACGAAGCGCCGCAACGTCGACAGGTCGGTCGTCAGGCGAGACAGCAGTTGACCCGACGGCCAGCGGTCGTGGAAGGCCACCGGCAGTCGCTGCAGGTGTGCGAACAGGTCGCGCCGGATGTCGCTCTCGATGTCGATCGCGGCCCTGGCCATGGCGAGGCGACGCAAGAGGAAGCAGACCGCCTCGGCGATCCCGAGCACGAGTGTGAGCCCGACCAGCGGCCACAGCCCGGCCGTGTCGTGACGGCGGATCGGACCGTCGACGACCGCGCCGACCACGAGCGGGACCAGCGATTGGCACAGCATCCCGATCAAGGAGAACACGAACATCGCCGTGATCGGACGGCGGTAGATGCGCGTCCACCGGCGCAGTCGCAGCAACGACTGGATCGGGTGTTCGGAGTCCTTCTGCTCGCCGGGTGCGGCAGTCTCGGCGAGGTCGGTCACGTCGATCTACGCTACGACGCGCCTCCGACAGGGGCGACCGAGTTTCCCGATCCGCCCCTCGTCAGTCGCGCTTGCGGCGCACGCCGAGCAGGATGTCGTCCCACGACGGGATCGACGCGCGCGCGGCCTTGTCGTCGTCGGACTCGTCGTCACGGCGCGCGACGCCGAGGTCGGTGACCTTGCGCTCACGGGCCTTCGGGATGTCCGGTACGTGCAGCGGCAGGTGTGGCTCTTCGAAGGCCGCGCGGTCGAACGCGGCCTGGTCGAAGGCCGGCAGGTCCAGCTGTGCCGTCTCGGCGGCGGGGTCGACCCGGTCCTGATCGAAGACCTCTTCGCCGGCCGGCAGGGGACCGGTCAGCGCGTCGGGCAGGGCTGGGAACGCGACCAGTCCGGGCGCCAACGGCGGGGCCAGCGCGAGGTTCGGCGAGGTCGTCTCGAGATCGCTCGGCTCAGGGGCGAGGATCGCGCGGATCGGACGGTCGCTGAGCAGATCAGCCGCGGTGTCGTCGAGCGGGGCGACCGTGCGGCCGGACAGGTGGAAGGTCCAGTCGGCACGCCGATCGGCCTGGCCGCCGACCCAGTGTGCCGACAGCACCCACTGCCCGTCCTCGCGGCGGTGAGAGTCCCAACGCACGCTGTGCGGATCGATGCCGTGCTGTGCGAACCGCTCGTCGACGGCCTCGCCGAACACGACGGTCTGGCCCTCGGTGGTCGAGCGGCGCGCCTTGGCCCGGCGTGCCTCGTCAGCCATCCGCGACCGTTCGGCGACGACCGGCCCCGCGAAGCGCAGCACCCAGTCGGGGTCGGCTCCATACGCCTCGGCGATTGCCTCGGGGGAGTCGCCGCCGCGAACCTTCATCTGGATCTCGCGGGGCGTGATGCGCGGCTCGGAGGGCGTGGCGACCCGCGGCGTGGGCTTGGCCGGACCGGCCGGACCAGCCTCGACATCAGTGGTCAGCGCCGCGCGCAGAGCCTGGTCGATCGGCAGTTCGAACTTTTCCTGCCCGTCGGTCGTCTCGAGCACGACATGACCGGCCTCGGCATCGGCATCGACGAGGTGCAGCGTTCGCATGGCCAGACGATATGTGCGTCCCCGCGCATTCGTCGGGAGCACACGCCGTCGCTGCGCTAGAGCCGGTCGACGACGTAGTCGACGCAGGCGGTCAGAGCGCTCACATCGTCGGGATCGACCGCCGGGTACATGCCGATTCGCAGTTGGTTGCGACCGAGGCCGCGGTAGGGCTCGGTGTCGACGATGCCGTTGGCGCGCAGGGTGGCGGCAACGGCCTTCGCATCGACCGCCTCGTCGAAATCGATCGTCCCGACCACCGGGCTGCGCAGCGCGGGATCGGCGACGAACGGGGTGGTGAACTCGGTTTTCTCGGCCCACGTGTAGAGCCGGTCCGCCGAGTCGGAGGTCCGCGCTGCGGCCCAGGCCAGCCCGCCTTCGCCGAGCAACCACTCGACCTGCTCCGCGAGCAGCCACAGCGAGGCGATCGCCGGCGTGTTGTAGGTCTGGTCGTTGGCGCTGTTCGCAATCGCGATGCTCAGGTCGAGCGAGGGCGGTGCCCATCGCTCGGCGCGCACCTGCTTGACGCGGTCGAGCGCGGCCGGTGACAACACTGCCAACCACAGCCCGCCTTCGGCGGCGAAGGCCTTCTGCGGCGCGAAGTAGTAACAGTCGGTCTGGGTGATGTCGACCGCGACCGCGCCGGCTGCGCTGGTCGCGTCGACGAGCATGAGCGCGTCGTCGGTGACGCGGTCGACCGGCAGCACCACGCCGGTGGACGTCTCGTTGTGCGGCCAGGCGTAGGCGTCGATGCCGGCCTCGAGTTCGGCTTGCGGCGCGCTGCCGTACTCGGCCCGGCGCACGGACGGGTCGGCGAGAAACGGCGCGCCGGCGTGGACGGCGGCGAACTTGGCGGAGAACTCGCCACATACGAGCAGTTGGGCGCGATCGCGGATCAGCCCGAAAGCGGCGACGTCCCAGAAGGCGGTCGAGCCGCCGTTGCCGAGCACGACCTGCCAGCCGTCCGGGATCGCGAACAGCTCGCCGATCCCGGCCCGGATGCGAGCGACGAGATCCTTGACCGGCTTCTGGCGATGGCTCGTTCCGAGTGGTGCGGAGCCGAGCCGCTCGGCGACGGCGACCGGGATCTTCGACGGCCCCGAGCCGAACCGTCCGTCGGCCGGTCTGAGGCTCGCGGGGATCTCGATCGTCACGCCCGCGATCCTCCCATTCAGCCGAGCACGGTTTCGAGGTACGCGTTGCCGAACTTGCGGGTGGGGTCGAGTCGGTCGCGCAGGGCTACGAAGTCAGCGAAGCGCGGGTAGGTCGCGGCCAGCGAGGCTGCGTCGCGGTAGTGCAGCTTGCCCCAGTGCGGACGACCGTCGACCTCGCGCGCGATGGCCTCGACGGCGTGGAAGTACGCGTCATGATCGCGGCGGTGGTACTGGTGCACCGCGAGGTAGCCCGTGTCACGCCCGTACGCGGTCGACAGCCAGCAGCCGTCGGCGGCGGCGAAGCGCACTTCGACGGGGAAGCCGATCTGTTCGCGCGACTTCGCCAGCCAGGCCTCGATCTCGCTCAGCACGTACGGGACGGCGTCAGCCGGGACGGCGTATTCCATTTCCCGGAAGACGACTCGTCGCGGTGACGCGAACACCCGGTAGGACCGGTCGATGTAGTCGCGTGCCGAGAGGGCGCGAGCCGCGATCGCGTTGGCCCGCGGGATGAGCGCAGGACGCCTGGTCGTGACCCGGTTGACCGCATCGAACACGGTGTTGGACAGGAATTCGTCATCGACGTAAGCGCGCACGCGACGGATCGGCTTGAGCTCCGTACCGGGGAGCACGCGGTTGTTGCGTTTGGTCAGCACGCGCCGCGTGTGTGGGAACCAGTAGAACTCGAAGTGGTCGTTCACCTTGACGGTGGTGTCGAGATCGGCGAGCACGTCGTCCAGGCTCGCCGGGCTCTCACTCGCGGCAAGGGCGAACGCAGGCACGCACTGCAGCGTGACTGTGGTGACGACGCCGAGAGCGCCGAGCCCGACAGCAGCCTGCTCCGGCGACGCGTCCCACAGCGTGCCGTCGGCCAGCACCAGCTGCAGCCCGCGCACCTGCGTCGCCAGACCGCCGAGCTGCGCGCCGGTGCCGTGTGTCCCGGTCGAGATCGCGCCCGCGACCGTTTGCACGTCGATGTCGCCGAGGTTCTCCATCGCGAGACCGAGGTGCCACAGCGTCTCGTTGAGTTCATGCAGCCGGGTGCCGGCGAGCACCGTGACCAGCCCCGATTCGACGTCGGCGCGGACGACGCCGGACAGCCCGTCAGGCACGACCTGGACGCCGTCGGTGGCGCCGATCGCCGTGAACGAATGGCCGGCTCCGATCGCCTTCACGCGTCCGGGTGCGTCTGCGACCACGCGTTGCAGGTCGGCGATGCTGTCGGGACGGGCCACCTGCACCTCGGCGTGCACCGTCCCGGCCCAGTTGGTCCATGTCGCCACGCCGACATCCTCTCATTCTGCTATGTCTATCGAATTGATAGGCTTTCGGGCATGGCCATCCGGATCGAGTCCGAGGAGCACGCGCTCGCCTCCGCACGGGACTTCGCCGAGAAGCTCGCCATCGAGGCCGCCGACCGTGACCGCGAACGGCGTTTCGCTGTCGAGGAACTCGCCCAGCTGTCCGAAACAGGGCTGCTGGCGATCACCGTCCCCGCGGAGCACGGCGGCGCAGCCGTCTCGACGGCAACGGTGACCGAGGTGTTCCGGCTGCTGGCCACGGCTGATGCGAGCGTCGCGCAGATCCCGCAGAGCCACATCGTGTTCCTCGAAGTTCTTCGGCTGCAGGGCAGCGCCGAGCAGCACAAGCGCTACTTCGCCGAGGCGATGCGCGGCGCGCGGTTCGCCAACGCCCAGTCCGAGCGCACGACGCGCACGATCGCCGAGGACGCGACCACGCTGACCCGCGCGGCGGACGGATATGTGCTCGAGGGCGAGAAGTTCTACTCGACCGGCGCGCTGTTCGCGGACTGGCTCGCGGTGCGCGCGGCATTGCCGGACGAACCGCTGCTGCCCAACGGCTTGCCCCGCAAGGCGATCGCCTACATCCGCAGCGACACACCCGGCGTCGAGATCGTCGACGACTGGACCGGGATGGGGCAGCGCACCACAGCCAGCGGCACGGTCCGACTCGACCACGTCGCGGTGCGCGCCGACGAGGTCGTGCCGTTCACGCCGATCTTCGACAACCCGACGACCTACGGCGCGCAGGCGCAGATCCTGCACGCCGCGATCGACGCCGGCATCGCGCGCGCTGCAGTGACCGAGGCGGCCACCCAGATCGGACGGGCGCGCGCCTGGTTCGAAGCCGGCGTCGACGCGGCGGCCGAGGACCCGCTGCTGATCCAACAGGCCGGCGAACTCGAGATCGAGGTGCGTGCTGCCGAGGCGTTGCTCGCCGCGGCGGCCCGCGAGATCGACGTCGCGCGCACCGCAGGTGAACGCCGACTCCGTCGCCGAGGCGTCGATAGCGACCGCTGCCGCGAAGGTCGCCTGCGCCCGCGCTGCCGTCACCGCCTCGTCCGCGCTGTTCGAGCTGAGCGGTACCCGCTCGGCGGCCGAAGGTCTGAACCTGTCGCGGCTGTGGCGCGACGCGCGTACCCACACTCTGCACGACCCCTCGCGCTGGAAGGTCCAGCACATCGGGCGGTGGACGGTGTCTCGCACTGCACCCCCGCGTCACGGCCTGCTCTGACCTGATCTGACCTGCTCTGACCTGATCTGAAAGGACGACATGAGTTCTGATCTCACGTTCCACTGGTTCCTCCCGACCTACGGCGACTCGCGATTCATCGTGGGCGGCGGTCACGGCCTGCCGCGCGGCGTCGCCGGCGGTGATCGCCGCGCGAGTGTCGGTTACCTCGGCTCGATCGCCCGCGCCGCCGAAGAATTCGGGTTCCGCGGGGCGCTGACCCCGACCGGCGCGTGGTGCGAAGACGCGTGGCTCACCACCGCGATGGTGGCGCGCGAGTCCGAGCGGCTCGCGTTCCTGATCGCGTTCCGTCCCGGTCTGATCAGCCCCACGCTCGCCGCGCAGATGGCGGCCACGTTCAGCACGCACGCCCCCGGGCGGCTGCTGCTGAACGTGGTGACCGGTGGCGAGGGGCACGAGCAGCGCTCCTACGGCGATCACCTGGACAAGGACGCGCGGTACGCCCGTTGCGACGAGTTCCTCTCGGTCGTGCGGCGCCTGTGGGCAGGGGAGCGGGTCACGCACCACGGCGAGCACCTGAACATCGAGGACGCGGCGCTGCCGACGCTGCCCGACCCCGTCCCGCCGCTGTACTTCGGCGGTTCGTCGCCTGCCGCCGGACCCGTCGCGGCAACGCACAGCGACGTGTACCTCACCTGGGGCGAGCCGCCGGAGGCCGTCGCGAAGAAGATCGACTGGATCCGCGGACTGGCGGCCGAGCGCGGCCGCACCGTGCGGTTCGGCATCCGGCTGCACGTCATCACGCGCGATCGGTCCGAAGCGGCGTGGGCCGTCGCGGAGCGGCTCGTCGACGCGCTCGGCGAGGACGTGGTGGCCGCGGCACAGGAAGGGCTTGCACGCAGCGAGTCGACCGGTCAATCGCGCATGCGCGATCTGCACGCGAGGCACCGGGCGAACGGATCGTGGCGCGACGCGCGGTCGCTCGAGGTCGCACCGAATCTGTGGGCCGGTGTCGGCCTGGTGCGGGGCGGCGCCGGCACCGCCTTGGTCGGCAGCCACCGCGAGGTGGCCGACCGCATCGCCGAGTACGCCGAGATCGGCATCGACGAGTTCGTGCTGTCCGGCTACCCGCACCTGGAGGAGCTGTACTGGTTCGGCGAGGGTGTGCTGCCCGAACTGCGCCGCCGCGGGCTGTTCGGCAGCGCTGATGGCGCACCGGCGGTCAACAGCAGCTCGCCGTTCCTGCCGGCCATGGCCGGGCGCTAGGTCGCGTCGAACGAGGCCGGCTTGACCTGATCCCACAACCAGGTGCGGAAGAACGCGCCGAGATGCTGACCCGAGACTTCCTCGGCGAGCGCGATGAACTCGTTCGTGTCCGCGTTTGCGTACCGGTGCGCCGCGACCCAGCGGCGCAGGAGTTCGAAGAAGTGCGTGTCGCCGATGCGGTGTCGTAGCGCGGCCAAAGTCATGCCGCCGCGGTAGTAGACGGCGGAAGAAAACATCCGGTCGCGACCGGGATCGGCGATCGACTGTCGCCAGAACGAGCTCTTCGCGCCGATCTGGCGGTAGAAGGTGCGGAACTGCGTGTAGGTCGAGCGGTGGCCCGTGTGCTCGTTCCAGAGGTACATCGAGAACGTCGCGAAGCCTTCGTTGAGCCAGATGTCGCGCCACGACCGCACGGACACGCTGTCGCCGAACCACTGGTGCGACAGCTCGTGGGAGATGGTGAGAGGGTCGGGAGCGAACCCGTACAACGGACGGGTCTGCGTCTCGAGCGAGAACCCGACGTGGGGCACGTGATCGACGATCGCGCCGGTCGAGGTGAACGGATATCTGCCGAAGAGCTTGGCCCAGTAATCGGTTACCGCACCTGTCAGGCCGAAGACGTGCCTCTGACGGACCTTCTTGGCAAGCGTCGGGTCGAAGGCCATCGTCTCGGGGATGCCACCCGGGGTGTCTCCGGAGCGAAAGCGCCACTTGCCGATCCCCACGGTCACCAGGTAGCTGGCCATCGGCTTGGTCTCGCGCCAGTGGTAGGTGTTCATCCCGTTTGCGCTGGCGCGGCCGCGCAGTTCGCCGTTGGCAACGACCTGCCGGCCCGTCGGCACCGCGATCCGCAGATCGTAAGTGGCCTTGTCCCGCGGATAGTCGTTCACCGGGAACCAGGTGTGCGCCGCGTTCGGTTCGTCGCCGACGAAGGCGCCGTCCGCGGTGTACTGCCAGCCGTAGTTACTGCCGAAGACGATCGGCGAGCCTTTGATCGTCTTCGGGCTCCCGGCGTAGCGCACTGCGGTCGTGAACGTCGTGCCCTTCGTGATGCCCTGCGCCGGCGTGATCTTGAGCTCTTGGCCCACGCGGCGCCAGGTGACCGGTGTGCCGTCAACGCGGACCGAGTGCACCGTCATGCCGGACAGGTCGAGGTCGAACCGGGACAGTCCCTTCGTCGCAACGGCGCGCATCCGTACCGTTCCGGACAGCAGGTGCGTCGCCGGGACGTAACTCAGGTCGAGGTCGTAGTGCTTCGCGTCGTAGCCACCGTTGCCCAGCATCGGGAAGTAGGGATCACCCAGACCGGCAGCACCGGGCGAGAACGTCGCGGCGAGCGCGGGCATCGGCGCGGTCACCATGCCGGCCACGGCCACGACGACCCCCGCCAGTCGGGTGGCGCGCGTCATGTGCGAGCGAGCGCCGATCATCGCGCTAGTGTCCCATGCCACGTCCGGTATGCACCGGAACGCGACTCGACCCGGCCACCCCCGCGGCGGCCGGGTCGAGTCGTATCAGGAAGCCGTGGCGACGAGTTCGCCACGCGCGATGGCGTCGGCCTCCAGATCGCGCACGATCGGCAGCACGTTCTTGCCGAAGTACTCGACCTCTTCGAGGTAGTGCAGGAAACCGAGCAGCATGAGGTTCACGCCGCGCTTCTTGTAGGCGAGGATCCGCTCGGCGATCTGTTCCGGGGTACCGATGAGCTGGGTACGGAAACCGTCGTTGTACTGGACGAGATCCTCGAACGTCGAGTCCTGCCACATGCCGGTCTTGTTGCCGGTCGACTGACCCGCCTGCTTGACCGCCGAACCGAAGCCTTCGACGGCTTCGCGATCGGCCTTGGCCACGATCTCGCGCAGCGTCTCGCGAGCTTCCTTCTCGGTGTCGCGAGCGATCATGAACCCGTTCAGGCCGAAGTGCACCGTGCGGTCGTGCTTGGCCGCTTCGCCGGTGACGTCGGCGATCTGCTGGCTGACGCCGTCGAGGGTGTTGCCGTTGCTGAAGTACCAGTCGGACACGCGTCCGGCCATCAAGCGCGCGCTGGTCGAGTTGCCGCCCTGGAAGATCTCGGGATGGCGCCGCGGCGCGTCGACCGGCTTCGGCTTGAGGTCGAAGTCGTGCAGGCGGTAGAAGTCACCGCTGAACTCGGCGTGATCGCTCGTCCAGATCTCGCGCAGCACGCGGATGAACTCCTCCGAGCGGCGGTAGCGCTCGTCGTGCTCGAGCCACGGCTCGCCCAGCTTGGTGAATTCGTCCTTGAACCATCCGCTGACGACATTGACCGCCGCGCGGCCTCCGGAGATCTGGTCGGCTGTCGCGATGAACTTGGCCAGCACGCCGGGGTGCCACAGGCCGGGATGGATGGCCGCGATCACCTTGAGCCGTTCGGTCGCCAGCAGCAGCGCGAGGCTGAAGCCGGTCGACTCGTGCTGATAGGACGCGCCGTAACTCGCGATGTAGCGCACCTGCGACAAGGCGTAGTCGAAGCCGTTGTTCTCGGCGAGGACGGCGAGTTCCTTGTTGTAGTCGTAACCCCAGTCGGTGCGTTGTTCGATCGTGCTCACGACCAGGCCACCGCTGACATTCGGAACCCAGTACGCGAACTTCAGCGGATCGGCGGAGGGGTGCGCCATCGAATGGCCTCCTCGGAGTAGTATGTCTACTTTCTCGGTAAACATAGCAGGCAAACCGAAGGAGATCCTGTGGGCCACCTGCAGTTCGTCGCGGTCGCCGCGGCTCACGAGTCGTCGGAGGTCCGGCCGGCTCTGGCCACCTCGGTCGACCCGGCGTTCGTCAGAGCGTTGGCCCGGGCACAGGACGACGCCGGCTTCGATGCCGTGCTCGCGCACGACTCGGCCTCCTCGCTCGATGCGGGCGTGCTCGGCGCGCAGGTGTTGGCCGCCACTGACCGCGTCGCAGTGTTCGTCACGCAGCGTCCCGGGGTGACAGCGCCGACGGCCGTCGCGCGGCAGTTGGCCGCGCTCGACGCGTTCCACCCGGGCCGGGTCGGCGTGCACGTGCCGGCGGTCGACAGTGACCGCGAGGCCCAGCGCGACGGCGATTGGGTCGAGCGCGCCGCTCGGCAGCGTCGACGCGCGGAGTTCGCCGAGGTCCTGCGACGAATCTGGACCAGCGATCGTCCAATCGACTTCGCCGGTGAGTTCTACACGATCGCACCGAACTGGACGCCGATCCGTCCCGACCGTCCGATCACGGTGCATGCGAGCGGTGCGAGTGAGATCGCAGACGAGTTCGGCGCGACGTACGCCGATACCTACTTCCTGCCGAGCCTGCCGGCGCCCGAGTTGGCCGCACGCATCGCGAGGGCCGCGGCGCAGGCATCCCGGGTCGGACGCGAGGTGCGGTTCGGGCTGCGGCTGCGTCCGGTGCTCGCCGCCACGCGAGCGCAGGCGCAGGACTACGCCCAACGGATTGCGCGCGTGCACCGCACGTCGTTCGACTCGCCGACCCGCGCGCTGCGAGCGGTGACCGGCGAGGTTGCCGGTGCCGGCTCGCTCGTCGGCACCGCGGCGGACGTTGCCGCCGCCCTGGACAGCTATCGCGCGCTCGGTATCAGCGCAGTGCGACTCGCCGGCTGGGACCTGTTGCCCGATGTCGCGCTCCACGCCGAATTGATCGAACGGTGCTCGGGGCCAGGGGTGCGCGCAGCCGGATGACGGCAGTCGGTGTCAGTACCCTCCTGACGTGACCGATCTCGCCGCGTTGACCACCGCGACTGCGGCCCTCGACCCGCCGCTCGCCGCGCTCGATCTGAGTGCGGCGAAGGCGAACATCGCGGCCCTCGTGCGG
The DNA here is from genome assembly GCA_963754285.1 of uncultured Actinomycetota bacterium. Taxonomy (GTDB): domain Bacteria; phylum Actinomycetota; class Actinomycetes; order Mycobacteriales; family Jatrophihabitantaceae; genus RYN-133. The sequence goes on along the minus strand of CAVWFN010000008.1, from coordinate 244,575 downwards.
CGCGCCGGCGGCACCCCGGTGCGCGTCGCGTCGAAGTCGGTGCGCTGCCGGTGGGTGCTCGACCTCGCGCTCGAAACCCCAGGCGTCTCGGGCGTCATGGCCTATGCCCTGCGGGAGGCGATGTGGCTGGCGTCGACCGGGGTGCGCGACGTGCTGATGGGTTACCCCAGCGCCGATCGGAGCGCACTGGCCCAGCTGGCCGACACGCCCGACGCACTCGAGGCGATCACGCTGATGGTCGACGACATCGGCCAACTCGAGTTGCTGCGGCGGGACGTCCCCTATCGCGTCTGCGTCGATGTCGACGCATCGTTGCGGATCGGGCGCGCCCATCTCGGGGTGCGCCGCTCGCCACTGCGCACGCCGGCCGATGCGGTCGTGATCGCGAGGGCGGCCGCGCAGCGCGGGTGTCGCGTCGTCGGAATCATGTTCTACGAAGCTCAGATTGCGGGCCTGCCCGATAGTTCGCCTGCCGTGCGGTGGGTCAAGCGGCGTTCTGCCGCCGAGCTCGCCACCCGGCGCGGGGCGGTGGTGAGCGCGGTGAGCGGCGCCGTCGGCGAGCTCGAGCTCGTCAACTCGGGCGGAACGGGCAGCCTCGAGGTCAGCTCGGCTGATGCGGTGGTCACCGAGGTGACCGCGGGATCCGGCATCTACACCCCGACGCTGTTCGACGGGTATCGCGCCTTCGTCCCGCGTCCGGCGTTGTACTTCGCCCTGCCGGTCGTGCGACGCCCCGCGCCCGACATCGCGACCCTGTTCGGGGGCGGATACGTGGCGTCGGGAGCTGCCGGCAAGAACCGGCTGCCGCGCCCGGTTTCGGCAGCGCTGGCTCTGATCGGCACCGAGGGTGCGGGCGAGGTGCAGACCCCGGTGCGCGGCGATGGTGCCCGGTCGCTGCACGTCGGCGATCGCGTGTGGTTGCGTCCGGCCAAGGCCGGCGAGCAGCTGGAGCGTTTCGACGCGGTGCATGTCGTGGACGGAGACCGCCTCGTCGAGTCCGTCCCGACCTATCGAGGCGAGGGCAAGAACTTCGGGTGAGCTCGAAGTAGTTCGGCGGCGCGACCGGGGGCGGGGAGCCTCGGTCGCGCCGCCTTAATCCGCAGACGTCGTAGCGGGGAGCGGAAGCGTCGGCACGGAGTGCGGGGAATGCCGACGCGCCGCAATGGTTAGCTGGACGACGCCGCGGCGTTTGCTGCACCGACGATGAGCTCGGTGCCCTTCTTGAAGCCGTTCTTCGTGACGCTGAGAATCAGATCAAGGCCGCGAACGGTGACACCGCTCGGTGAGTTGATCACGCGATGGATCCACAGCGTCCCGAGGTTCGGGATCGCGATCTTCGTGTTCGCGGGTGCGGTACCCGACTGACTCTTGCCGTTGATCGTCAGTCCACCGACCGTCGCCGTGGCTTTGCGGGTCAACGCGCCGGCGCTGTTGCGGCTAGCGCTGGCGCTGACGTGGATGGCGTTCGCCTTGATCACACCGCCGAACAGGTTGGCGTTCGAGATCGAGTCGGTCGTGCGAGCGAGCGTGCTCGTCGCGTTGTCGACCGAGCGGGTCGTCGATGTCGCCTGGCCTGTCTGCAGGGCGCTCGGCACGTGCGCCGCGCTGATCCGGTTCTGGGTCGTGGCGCCGTTGGTGCCACCGCACGGCAGGTAGGCCGGCGCGGTGCGGTTCGAACCGGACACCTTGGCGGCGTCCACGCTCGTCCCGTACGCGTATCCGTGGACGTTGGCGAAGGTCGGACGGTGCAGGCTGGCAACGCCGTGACCGACGACGATCGTCATCGCGGGCAGGTGCAGCGTGTTGGTCTTCGGGACAGTCACAGTCATCGCGACGACGGTCATCTTGTAGTTGCCGAAGTGCTGCGAGAGGGCGTGGTGGTTGAACACGATGGTCGCGATACCTGGCAGCTTGATCGTCTGATCGACCTTCGGCCTCTCCGGCGGGCTGGAGTGGCCGGCGATGTGCAAGCCGACGATGTCCGTGCTGCCGGTCCGGACGAACCCGCGCGCGGTGTGCGCGACGCTCGCCGTCGTGGTCAGTGCCGACGCCTTGATCATGCCGAACAGCGAGAGCCCGTGCGTCGACGTGGTCGCCGTCGATACCGGTCCCGAGGCGGGGCGGCGCGAGGTCAGCTGTGTCGTCACCGAGCCGACGGTGCCGCCACCGTTCGGGATGGTCGACGCCGACGAGTGGTTGGTGTGGGTGACGCCGGGCCGTGATGTGCACAGCGTGGTGACTGCGCTCCGTCCGGTGTTGGCGGTCGAGCCGGTGTGGGTGTTCGTGTCGTAGGCGTAACCGCCGAACATCGTCAGCTTCGTCGCCGCGCCGGCGGGGCTGCCTGCCGCGAACGTGCCCAGCACGAGGGCGGAGGCTGCCAATGCGGCGGCGGTGGCGACGACGGAGGTTCGGTTCGGGCGCCAGGAGTGGTCAAACATGCGGGGTCCTCCCAATGCGGGGTGCGGCCCCAGCTTTTCGATGGCCGCTATACCAAACCGTGCGCTACCCACAAGTAACTGTCAAATCGACAAATTAGGAATTCCGAATTCATGGTCAGAAAGTTAAACGGACTGTTTATCTCCCGGAATTACTTCCTGGGACGACAGAGCCCGGCCGCTGCTGCGGCCGGGCTCGGTGGTGAGTACTGCGGGTACGGATGCGTGCGGTTCAGCTCACTGGTGGGCGATGTCGGCCCAGCCTTCGACCGCGTCCGGACGGCGTGGCTCCGGCCCGATGTAGCGAGCGGACGGGCGCACGAGGCGGCCGGTCTTCTTCTGCTCCATGATGTGGGCTGACCAGCCGCCGGTGCGCGCGCAGGTGAACATCGCGGGCATCATGTGCGGCGGTACCTCGGCGAAGTCGAGGATCACGGCCGCCCAGAACTCGACGTTGGTCTCGATCGGCCGGTCGGGACGGCGCTCGCGCAGCTCGGCGAGCGCGGCCTGCTCGAGGGCGTTGGCGGCGTCGTACTTCGCGGCGTTGAGCTCCTTGCAGGTGCGGCGAAGCACGCGGGCGCGGGGATCTTCGGCGCGATAGACCCGGTGACCGAAGCCCATCAATCGCTCGTGGCGGTCGAGGATGCCGCGCACGACCTTGCCGGCGTCGCCGACCTTCTCGACCTCTTCGATCATCGGGAGGACGCGGGCCGGCGCCCCGCCGTGCAGCGGGCCGCTCATCGCGCCGATGGCGCCGGACATCGCCGCGGCCACGTCCGCGCCGGTCGAGGCGATGACGCGCGCGGTGAACGTCGAGGCGTTCATGCCGTGCTCGGCCGCAGAGACGAAGTAGGCGTCGATCGCCTTGACGTGGGCCGGGTCGGGCTCACCGCGCCAGCGGACCATGAATCGCTCGATGATCGTGTCGCACTGGTCGATGCGCGACTGGGGGACGGCCGGGGTCGACAGCCCGCGCGCCGACTGCGCGGCGTAGGACAGCGCCATGACCGCGGCCCGGGCGAGCTGGTCGCGGGCCTCGTCGTCGCTGATGTCGAGCAACGCCCGGTATCCCCACACCGGCGCGAGCATGGCCAGCGCGGCCTGCACGTCCACCCGGACATCACCGGTGTGCACCGGGATCGGGAACGGCTCGGCGGGCGGCAGGCCCGGGCCGAACTTGCCGTCGACCAGGAGTGCCCAGACATTGCCGAACGTCACGTGCCCGACGAGGTCTTCGATGTCGACGCCGCGGTAGCGCAGCGCGCCGCCGTCCTTGTCCGGCTCGGCGATCTCGGTCTCGAACGCGATGACGCCTTCGAGGCCGGGGCTGTAGTCGTCCGCCATGGACCTGCTCCGCTCCGTTGTTCGGAATGAGGGTTCGGTTCCATTCTGCTCACACGCCGTGCGCGGTCGGACAGCCCGGGGTGTCAGGATGGAGATCCTGATGACGAACCCCGCCGACCTGCGCCGCACCTACGAGCGTGCCGTCCTCGACGAGTCGACAATCGCGTCGACGTGGCTCGAGCAGCTGCGCTTGTGGTTCGACGACGCCGTCGAGCTGGCCGGGTCGCCGGAACCGAATGCGATGCAGGTGGCGACGGTCGATGATGCGGGCCGCCCGTCGCTGCGGACGGTGCTGGCCAAGGGCATCGACGAACGCGGCGTCACCTTCTACACGAACTACGGCTCGGTGAAGGGCCGCGACCTGGACGCCCGTGCATACGCGGCCGCACAGTTCCTCTGGCTGGCGCACGAACGGCAGGTGCGCCTGACCGGCCCGGTGCAGCGGGTGTCCGCGGACGAGACCGAGGCCTACTTCCACAGCCGCCCGCGCGGCTCGCAGATCGGCGCCTGGGCCTCGCCGCAGTCGCAGGTCATCGGCTCGCGCTCGCAGCTGCAGGAGGCTTACGCCGAGGTGGAGTCGCGATTCGCCGACGGGCCGGTTCCGGTGCCCGACCACTGGGGTGGGTACCTACTCACCCCCGACGCGGTGGAGTTCTGGCAGGGTCGTCCCGACCGCCTGCATGACCGGCTGCGCTTCCGCCGCCACGGCGATGACTGGACGTTGGAAAGGTTGGCTCCATAGGTGACGCTCGATGACTGAGTTGACGACGTCGGACGTGATCGAGATCCGGCGTGAGCTGCACGCTCACCCCGAACTTGCCTACGCCGAGAAGCGCACGACCGGGCTGATCGTCGACACGCTGGAGCGGATCGGCCTCGAGGCGCAGGTGCTACCCGCAGGCACCGGCGCGATCTGCGACATCGGGACGGGTGACGGTCCGTTCATCGCCCTGCGCGCCGACATCGACGCGCTGCCGATCGCGGACCAGAAGAACGTGCCTTACCGCTCGACGGTCGAGGGCTGCTGCCACGGGTGCGGGCACGACGCGCACACCGCGATCCTGCTCGGTGTTGCGTCCGAACTGGCGACCCGAACGCTGCCCGGACGCGTGCGGTTGATCTTCCAGCCCGCGGAGGAGACGGTGCCGGGTGGTGCCGTGTCGGTGATGTCGACCGGCTCGCTCGACGGGGTGGACCAGATCTTCGCGCTGCACTGCGACCCGCGCATCGACACGGGCACGATCGGCTTGCGGGTCGGCCCGATCACCGCCGCCTGCGACCAGGTCGACATCGCGTTCTCCGGCCCGGGCGGGCACACGGCCCGTCCCCATATGACGGCCGATCTCGTGTACGCGCTCGGCCTGGTCGTCACCGAACTGCCCGGGCTGCTCTCGCGTCGCGTCGATCCGCGCGGCGGCGTCTCGGTCGTGTGGGGGTCGGTCGACGCCGGCCGTGCGGCCAACGCGATCCCGATGAAGGGCACCCTGCGCGGGACTGTCCGGGTGCTCGAGCGCGAGGCCTGGGAGCACGTCGAGCCGCTGGTCAACGAACTCGTCGAGCAGATCGTCGCGCCGACCGGGGTCACGGTCGACGTGGCGTACGGGCGAGGCGTCCCGCCGGTGATGAACGACGCCGGAGCAGTCGACGTGCAGCGCGAGGCGGTGCTCGCGGCACTGGGCGCGAGCGGGCTCACGGACACCGAGCAGAGCATGGGCGGCGAGGACTTCGCCTGGTACCTCGAGAAGACGCCCGGCGCGCTGGCCCGCCTCGGCGTCCACAACCCGGGTACGCCGTCCTTCGATCTGCACCAGGGCACGTTCGACATCGACGAAGCCGCGCTCGACATCGGCGTCCGCTACACGGTCGCGCTCGCCGAGCAGGCGCTGGCGCGCGGCTAGGTGCCCACCGACTAGATGCCCACCGACTAGACGCCCCCGACTAGATGCCCAGCGAGCGGCACGGCCGGTTGCGCAACTCCTCGACGTACTCGTCCGGTGCGCCCGCGGCCTGGGCCGCTTCGGCGATCATCCCGAGATAGCGTGCCGAGGGCAGCCCGCCCTCGTAGGCGTCGAGGATGTAGACCCAGGCCAGCACGTCACCGTCCAGCGTCGAGATGCGCAACCTGATCGTGTTGTAGAGACCCTCGGCGACGCCCTCCCAGTAGTCGAGCGTCTCGTGGTCCTGGGGTGAGACGTCGTAGAGCGCGACGAAGACCTGGCTCGCGGGGTCGGGGACGACCATCGCCAGCGCGCCGTCCCAGCCGAGCTCCTCGCCGCCGAAGGTGAGCCGCCAGCCGTTGAGCCAGCCCGTGCCCGCGGCCGGCGAGTGCGGGCAGCGCTCCAGCATCTGTTCCGGGTCCATGTTGGACCCGTACGCCGCGTAGAGCCCGCCTGTCGTCGACATCGACGGCAGACTACCGAGGTAGGCATGCCGGTGGGACGGGTGAATCTGGACAATGGTCACGTGACGCGCATCGTGATCGTCGGCGGCGGCCCCGCCGGGTACGAATCGGCGCTGGTCGCAGCCCAGCTGGGCGCGACTGTGACCGTTGTCGATCGCGACGGCATCGGCGGGGCCTGCGTGCTCACTGATTGCGTGCCGAGCAAGACGTTGATCGCGACGAGCGATCGCGTCACGGCATTTCGTGACGCACCGCGGGTCGGCGTCGGCACGGTTGCCGGCGACGTGGCTGTCGACGTGCGTTCGGTCAATGCGCGCATCAAGGGGTTGGCGCAACAGCAGTCCGACGACATCGCCAGGCGGCTCGTCCACGAGGGCGTGACGGTGCTGGCCGGCGCCGGACGGTTCGCCGCCGAGCAACCGCCGCGCGCGCACCGCATCGAGGTGGTCGACGCCGACGGCAGCGTTGTGGACACCGTCGAGGCCGACGTCGTGCTGCTCGCCACCGGCGGCACGCCCCGCGTGCTCGAGGGCGCCGAGCCGGACGGTGAGCGGATCCTGTCGTGGCGCGAGCTCTACGACCTCGACGAGCTTCCGGCGCACCTGGTCGTCGTCGGGTCGGGAGTCACCGGCGCAGAGTTCGCCAGCGGGTACTGCGAGCTCGGGGTACCGGTCACCCTCGTGTCGTCACGCGATCGAGTGCTGCCCGGTGAGGACGCCGACGCGGCCGAGGTGATCGAAGAGGTCTTCACCAGCAGGGGCGGGACGCTGGTCAGGCGGGCCCGCGCGTCCGCGGTCAAACGGGTGGGCGAGGGGGTGGTCGTCGAACTGCTCGACGGACGAACGGTCGAGGGGTCGCATGCGCTGATGTGCCTCGGATCGGTACCGAACTCGTCCGGCCTCGGTCTCGAGCACGTCGGCATCGAGCTGGACGAGCGTGGCTACATCCCGGTCGACCGGGTCTCGCGCACGGTCGTCCCGTCGATCTATGCCGCCGGCGACTGCACCGGTGTGCTGCTGCTCGCGTCCGTCGCCGGTATGCAGGGCCGCATCGCGATGTGGCACGCGCTCGGCGAGGCAGTCACACCGCTGCGGCTCAAGACCGTCGCGGCGAACGTCTTCACCCATCCCGAGATCGCGACCGTCGGACTGACCGCCGGACAGGTGCCGGCGCGCAGCGTGACGCTGCCACTCGCGACCAACGCGCGCGCGAAGATGCAGGGCCAGCGCGAGGGATTCGTGAAGTTCTACTGCCGTCCCGCGACCGGTGTGGTCATCGGCGGAGTGGTCGTCGCGCCGGACGCGTCCGAGCTGATCTTCCCGATCACGATGGCGGTGCAGCGCGGGCTGACGGTCGCCGATGTGGCCGGAACAATAGGGGTGTACCCGTCGTTGTCGGGTTCGGTGGCCGAGGCCGCGCGGCGGCTGATGCTCCACGACGATTTGGATTGAGCGACGCTTGCACAGCGAACTTGCACAGCGAACAGGAAGCTGAGCCTGATGGCTAATCACGGAGACTTTTCACCCGAGGCGCGCGAGCGCGCGCACCGCACGATCCTGGTCGCTGACGTGTTCGCCGACAACGCCGAAGTGATCGTCGCCGAACTGACCGATATCGCCGACGACGCTGTGCTTGTCGCCGTTGTGGATGGCTCGCACAAGTTCAGCGGGACTCATCATGTCGAGCGCGCCAACCTCGTCGAACGCGTCCCGCAACTCGAGGTCGGAGGCGGCTGGGCGATGGTGTTCTCGCCCGGCGTGAGCGCGGCAGACATCCGCAAGCGCACCGACGAGATGGCCTCGATAGCGCAGCAGCGCGCGGCCGCCATCGACCGCATCATCGCCAAACGCGCACAGTCGTGACGTCAGGTCCGCAGATCCGGTTCGCGCAGCCGTCCGATGAGCGCGCACTCGCCGAACTCGATGCGGCCAGCTGGCCCGTCGCGGTGCAGGTCGCGCCGCCGCAGTCTGCCGACAAGCCGTTCTTCACCGACTGGCGCCAACCCGCTGACGTGATCGTCGCTACGAACCGCGACGCCGTCGTCGGGTACGCCCGGATCGGGCGGCACATGCGGATTCCCAGCAACGACCACGTCCTGCATCTCGAGGCGTTGGTGGTCGCCGAATCGGCCCGCGGGCTGGGCGTGGGCGGTGCTCTCGTCGACGCCACGATCGCCGAGGCGCGCCGCCGGGGCGTGGCGAAGCTGGGGCTGCGCGCGCTGTCGAACAACCCGGGGGCGCTACGGCTCTACGAGCGCCACGGGTTCGTCGAAGAGGGCCGATTGCACGCCGAGTTGCGCCGCGACGACGGCACCTACGCCGACGACGTCTGGATGGCCCTCTGGCTCCAGGAGCCACCGTCCTGATCTCGCGGCCGCGATTACTTCGCGAGTGGTCATTTATGACGCCAGTGGTCAGTTATAACTGACCACTCGGCGCACAAGTGACCACTCGCGGTGGGGTTCAGTCCTTGATCTCGCAGATCACGGTGCCGGACGTGACGACGGCGCCGACCTCGGCGGACAGGCCGCTGATGGTGCCGGCCTTGTGCGCGGTCAGCGGCTGTTCCATCTTCATCGCTTCGAGCACGACGATCGTCGCGCCCTGCTCGACGGTGTCACCGTCGGAGACCGAGACCTTGACGATCGTGCCCTGCATCGGCGCGGTCAACGAATCACCGGACGCGGCGGCGCCGGACTTCTTGGCCGCCGAGCGCTTCGGGGCCGCCTTCCTCGCGCCGGCACCGCCGCCGCCGCCGGCGCCGAAGCCGGCGGGCAGTGACACCTCGAGACGCTTGCCACCCACCTCGACGACGATCGTCTCGCGCGGGCCGGCGTCGTCCTCGGCCTCCGCGCCGCCGCCGAACGGTTCGATCTGGTTGTCGAACTCCGTTTCGATCCAGGCGGTGAAGATCGTGAACGGCTCGGAGGTGAAGGCCTCGTCGCGGACCACGGCACGGTGGAACGGCAGCGCTGTCGCCATGCCTTCGACGACGTACTCGTCGAGCGCGCGGCGGGCCCGTTCGAGCGCCTCCTGACGCGTCTCGCCGGTGATGATCAGCTTGGCCAGCAGCGAGTCGAACGCGCCGCCGATGACCGAGCGGCCCTCGATGCCCGAGTCGACGCGCACGCCCGGCCCGGCCGGCTCGCGGTACTCGGTCACCGTTCCCGGCGCGGGCAGGAAGTTGCGTCCGGGATCTTCGCCGTTGATGCGGAACTCGAAGGCGTGCCCGCGCGGCGCCGGGTCCTCGTCGAAGCGCAGTTTCTCGCCCTCGGCGATGCGGAACTGCTCGCGGACCAGGTCGATGCCGCTGGTCTGTTCGGTGACCGGGTGCTCGACCTGCAGCCGGGTGTTGACCTCGAGGAAGCTGATCACGCCGTCGTTGCCGACGAGGTACTCGACAGTGCCGGCGCCGTAGTAGTCGGCCTCGCGGCAGATCGCCTTGGCCGACTCGTGGATCGTGGCGCGCTGCTCGTCGGTCAAGAACGGCGCGGGTGCCTCTTCGACGAGCTTCTGGTTGCGGCGCTGCAGGGAGCAGTCGCGCGTACCGACGACGATCACGTTGCCGTGCTGATCGGCGAGCACCTGCGCCTCGACGTGGCGCGACTTGTCGAGATAGCGCTCGACGAAGCACTCGCCCCGTCCGAACGCCGACGTCGCCTCGCGCACCGCGCTCTCGTACAGGTCGGCGACCTCGCCCATCTCGCGGGCGATCTTCATGCCCCGTCCGCCGCCGCCGTAGACCGCCTTGATCGCGATCGGCAACCCGTGCTCCTCGGCGAAGGCGACGACCTCGTCGGCGTCCTTCACCGGGTCCTTGGTGCCGGCTACCAGCGGCGCGCCGGCGCGCTCGGCGATGTGCCGGGCGACGGCCTTGTCGCCGAGGTCGGCGATCGATTTCGGCGACGGACCGATCCAGGTCAGCCCTGCGTCGATCACGGCTTGGGCGAAGTCGGCGTTCTCGGACAGGAATCCGTAGCCCGGGTGCACGGCGTCCGCACCGGACTTCTTGCACGCGTCGATCACCTTGTCGATGTCGAGGTACGAGTCACCGGGGGTCGTGCCGCCGAGCGCGAAGGCCTCATCGGCCACGCGGACGTGCAGTGCATCGCGGTCGGGATCGGCGTAGATCGCGACCGATGCGTAGCCCGCGTCGCGACACGCTCGGATCACCCGGACGGCGATTTCGCCGCGGTTCGCGATGAGCACTTTCTGCACTTGCTACCTCCGAGTAATCGCCCGTTCGCAGGCTACCCGGCCTGCGCGATCGTGCAGATCCGTGTGGTCAGCGCAACTCGGCCAATCGCGCTCGGCACTGCTCGGCGACGTCGCCGACCTCGCTGAGCGTGCGGCGCAGGTCGGCCTGTCGCGCGCGCAGGTCGGCGGCGATCTCGTCGAGACGGCCGAGCAGCAGTTCCAGTTGACGGCGTTCGGAGGACGCGGCGCCGTCGTACATGTCGACGATCTCGCGGCACTCGGACACGGTCATCCCGAAACGCCGCCCGCGCAGGATCAGCCGCAGCCGGGCCCGATCGCGCTGGTCGTAGACGCGGTTCGTGCCCGCGCGCCGCGGGCTGACCAATCCCTCGGCCTCGTAGAAGCGCAGCGTTCGGGTGGTCACACCGAGTTCGTCGGCGAGCTCGCGGACCGTGAAGGTCCGCCCCTCTTCCGTCCGGCTCGGCACCCGACTAACATTGCTTGACGTTGACGTAAACGTCAACTACCAACTCCGAAGAGGCAGCGATGTTCGAGCTCTCGCAGGACCACGAATCCTTCCGCAAGGTCGTGCGTGACTTTGCCGAGAAAGAGATCGCGCCGCACGTCGCGCAGTGGGATCGCGAGCACCACTTCCCCGTTGAGGTGGTGCGCGCGATGGGAGAGCTCGGTCTGTTCGGGCTCGTCGTCCCCGAAGAGTTCGGCGGCGCGGGCGCCGACTTCACCACCCTGTGCGTGGCCATCGAAGAGCTTGGTCGGGTGGATCAGTCGATCGGCATCACGCTCGAGGCCGGCGTCGGGCTCGGCATCAATCCGATCCTGACCTACGGCACGGACGAGCAGAAGCAGCAGTGGTTGCCCGACCTCGTCGCGGGACGCGCGCTGGCCGGCTTCGGACTCACCGAACCGGAAGCCGGGTCGGACGCCGGCGCGACAAAGACGCGTGCCGTGCTCGACGGTGGCGACTGGGTGCTCAACGGAGCCAAGGCGTTCATCACCAACTCGGGCACCGAAATCACCTCGGTCGTGACCGTGACCGCGAAGACCGGTGACGGTGAGATCTCGACCATCATGGTGCCGTCGGGCACGCCGGGCTTCACCGTCGAGCCCGCGTACGACAAGCTCGGCTGGCACATCAGCGACACGCACGGGCTGACCTTCGACGACTGCCGCGTTCCCGAAGCGAACCTGCTCGGCACCCGGGGGAGCGGTTTCAAGCAGTTCCTCGCGGTCCTCGACGACGGCCGCATCGCCATCTCGGCTCTCGCGGTCGGCCTCGCGCAGGCCTGCCTCGAACACTCCGTCCGGTACGCGAACGAACGCACGACCTTCGGGACGCCGATCGGCGCGAAGCAGGGCGTTGCGTTCCAGCTCGCCGATCTCGCGGTCTCGGTCGAGGCCGCGCGGCTGCTCACCTACAAGGCGGCAGCTCTCAAGGACGCCGGCCGCTCGGCCAAGGAGGTCAAGCAGGCTGCTGCGATCGCCAAGCTGTACTCGACCGAAGCCGCCGTCACGGCCACCCGCACGGCCACGCAGGTCTTCGGCGGCAACGGCTTCATGGAGGAATTCCCGGTCGCCCGCTTCTACCGCGACGCGAAGATCCTCGAGATCGGCGAAGGGACGAGCGAGGTCCAGCGCATGCTGATCGCCCGCGGCCTTGGATTGCCGGTTTCGTGAAGGACAAAGAACTTCGCGCCGCGCGCGAAGCAACGCTGGCGCCGCCCGAGAAGGCGGCGGCCAAGCTCGCGTCGCAGCACAAGCTGTACGTGCGCGAGCGCATCGACCTGCTCTTCGACGAAGGCAGCTTCGTCGAAGACGGCCAGCTGGCCAACGCGCTCGCGACGGCGTTGCCCGCTGACGGTGTCGTCACCGGGCAGGGTCTGGTCGACGGACGTCCCGCGCTCGTCGTCGCCAACGACCCCACCGTCAAGGCCGGGTCGTGGGGAGCGCGCACTGTCGAGAAGATCATCCGTGTCACCGAGCGTGCGCTGGCCGAAGAGCTGCCGATCTTCTACCTGATCGACTCCGCGGGCGCGCGAATCACCGACCAGGTCGCGCTGTTCCCCGGCCGACGTGGCGCCGGCCGGATCTTCCACAACCAGGTCGCGCTCTCGGGCAAGGTGCCGCAGATCTGCTGCCTGTTCGGCCCGTCGGCCGCCGGCGGCGCCTACATCCCGTCGTTCTGCGACATCGTGATCATGGTCGAGGGCAACGCCTCGATGTACCTGGGATCACCGCGCATGGCCGAGATGGTCGTCGGCGAGAAGGTCACGCTCGAGCAGATGGGCGGCGCGCGCATGCACGCGAGCGTGTCCGGCTGCGGTGACAACCTCGCCGTCGACGATCCCGGACGCGATCGAGCAGGCGAAGCTGTTCTTCTCCTACCTGCCGACCTGCTGGCGCGAGCAGCCGCCGGACATGGCGGGCGAACCCGCTCTGATCGACCTCGCCGACGACTGCGTGCCTGCCGAGGAGTCGGTGCCCTTCGACGTCCACGAGCTCGTCGACGGTCTGATCGACGCCGACTCGTTCTTCGAGGTCAAGCCGCTGTTCGCCGCGGAACTCGTCGTCGGGTTCGGCCGCATCGACGGCCGGCCGGTCGGCATCGTCGCGAACAACTCCGCGGTCAAGGGCGGTGTGCTGTTCGTCGACTCCGCCGACAAGGCTGCGCGCTTCATCTGGCTCTGCGACGCGTTCAACGTCCCACTGCTGTATCTGGCCGACGTCCCTGGCTTCATGATCGGCAGCGAGGTCGAGCGGCAAGGCATCATTCGCCACGGCGCCAAGATGATCACCGCCGTGTCCGAGGCGACAGTGCCGCAGGTGTCGGTCGTCGTCCGCAAGGCCTACGGCGCCGGTCTGTATGCGATGGACGGCCCCGGCTTCATGCCCGACGCGTGCATCGCGTTGCCCACCGCGAAGATCGCGGTGATGGGACCGCAGGCCGCTGTCAATGCGGTCTACGCGAACAAGATCGAGGCGATCGAGGACGCCGACGAGCGCGCCACGTACGTCGCCGAGCGGCGTGCCGAGTACGAGCTGGACGTCGATCTGCTGCGGCTCGCGTCCGATCTCGTCCTCGACGCCGTCATCGAGCCCAGCGAACTGCGCGCCGAACTGATCCGCCGCTATGCCGTGCTCGTCGGCAAGCCTCGCGAGCAGACCGCGAAGCGGCACGGAGTACCGCCGACATGAACGAAGTCGTCAGAGTCAGCGGGACGAGCGAGGCCAGCGAGATCGCGGCGGTGCTCGCCGCGCTCGCCGCTCGACCGCGCGACACACCGGAACCGTCGAGCTACGAGCGCTGGAGACGCGCTCGCACCGCAGCGTTACGCACGTCACGCGCCAGGTGAATCACCTTGCGGAATAGTGCAAAACGGACCTCTCAAGCTGCATGACCCGCTCCTCGTGTTGGACACTGGGGCGATGAGTTGGCTCAGCCGTGGACGCGCCGTGCGCGCCGAGGCGGCCGAGGGCCACATCCCCGGCCTGCCTCTCGTGTGGCGCACGTTCGGCGGCATCACCAGCCTGGTCGTGCTCGCGAACGTCGCCGGCGGCGTCGTCGTCGCACTGCTGCTCGTCGCACTGAACTCCAGCGCGACCCATCACCAGCGAGTTGTGGTCGGTCTGGTCGGCGCGATCTACGGAGTGTCGGCGATCGCTGTCGGGGCCGTCATCGGCTTCCTGTTGCAGGGACGCACGCTGAAGTGGCTCGCGCGCGGGAGAACCCCGACGCGCCACGAAGCGCGCCGGGCGCTGCGCAACCCTCTCGATCTCGCGATCGTGACAGGAGCGCTGTGGCTCCTCGGTGCGATCGTCATGGCGATCCTCGCGTCGGCGCTCGACGCCGATGCCGGCAAGGTGCTCGGGCTCAGCGGCGGGCTGGTGCTGGCCGGCCTCACGACTGCCGGCGTCACGTACACGATCGCCGCCGCCTTCGGCCGTCCGGTGTCGTCGATCGCGCTGCGGGTCTATCCGCCGACCGAGTCGGTGTTCTTCACCCTGCGGATGCGGATGCTGGTGAGCTGGCTGCTGGCCAGCGGAATCCCGCTGCTCGGCATCATCTTGATCCTCGCGTCGCCCAAGGGCCGCAGTCATATCGTCGGTGCGAGCCTGTTCGCGTCGGTGGCCGCGCTGATCGTCGGCGTCGCGGCCGCGAGTGCACTGTCCCGATCGATCGGCGAGCCGTTACGGACGATGGTCACCGCGCTCGAGAGAGTCGGGCGGGGCGATCTGACCATCTCGGTCGATGTCGATGACGTCGGCGAGATCGGCATGCTGCAGCGGGGGATCAACGACATGGTCGCCGGGCTGCGCGAGCGTGAGCGCATCCAGGACCTGTTCGGTCAGCACGTCGGCCCGGCGGTCGCCGAGGAGGCGATCCGTTCCGGCGTCACGCTCGGCAACGGCGAGCACCGCACCGTAGTCGCGCTCTTCGTCGACATCATCGGTTCGACCAAGCTGACCCGACGCACCGAACCCGTCGAATTCGTCGCCATCTTGAACCGGTTCTTCGGACGGGTTGTCGACGCGGTCGAGTCGAACGGTGGGCTGGTGAACAAGTTCGAGGGCGACGCCGCGCTGTGCATCTTCGGCGCGCCCGTCGAACTCGACGATCCGGCCACGGCTGCGTTGCAGGCGGCCCGCGAGATCCGCGACTGCGTCCATATCGACGGTGAGGTCCAGATCGGCGTGGGCGTCGCCCTGGGCAGTGTCATCGCCGGACAGATCGGCACTCCGAGTCGGCTCGAGTACACCGTCGTCGGTGACGCGGTCAACGAAGCGGCCCGGCTCACCGAACTCGCCAAGCGGGTCGACGGGAACATCCTCGCCAGCGACGCAACGGTCGAAGCGAGCACCGAGGAAGAGCGCGAGCACTGGTCGAAGGGCAAGGTCTTGCGGCTGCGTGGCCGCGACGCCCCGACGCACACCTACCGCAGCGCGCTGACGGCGTCCGTCGACTGACAGGCCGCACGCCCACGTCCTCCGCGAGTGGTCACTAACGCGCCGAGTGGTCACTTATAAGTGACCACTCGCGGCATAAGTGACCACTCGCGGGATAACACGACATGCGGACGGGTGAAATCGTCCTGACACACGACGCGCTCACCGTGGAGTCCATGGACGAGGAACGCGCGACTGATTACGTAAGCAACTCCGCCTGGCTCGCGACAGCGTCGCGGCCGGACACCATTGACGAGATCGCCGACCAGTTCGAGCGGACCGAGCGCGGCGACGAGGCGTTCTGGACGCAACTGCTGACGCAGCGGGCAGCGCGCGATCAACGGCTCGCACCGCGCCACCTCGAGCGGCGCGCGGCGTCCTAACGGGTCACCTCCCGCGAGTGGTCACTAACGCGCCGAGTGGTCACTTATAAGTGACCACTCGCGGCAAAAGTGACCACTCGCGGGAGGGCCTAGCCGGACGGGTAGCCGAGGTCGGCGAGCTCGTGACCCTGCGCGCGAACCAGCGAGCGCAGTACCGGAAGCGAGACGCCCACGACGTTGTGGTGGTCGCCGTCGATGTGGTCGATGAACCATCCGCCCAGCCCGTCGATCGTGAACGCGCCGGCGACCTGCAACGGCTCGCCGCTGCCGACGTAGCGCTCGATCTCGGCGTCCGTGACGTCGGCGAAATGCACGGTCGTCGAGACCGTGCATCGTCCGATCTCTGCGGGCCCGCGCAAGGCATGGCCCGTGTGCAGGAATCCTGATCGTCCACGCATCGTGCGCCATCGCTCGACCGCGACCTCGGCCGACTCGGGCTTGCCCAGCGCTGCGCCGTCGATCTCGAGCATCGAGTCGCAGGCGAGCACGAACGCCGGTTGCGCGACAAGACCGTCGACCGCGGCCAGCTTCGCGTCGGCGAGCGCCTGCACGAGGTCGCGCGGGCTGCCTGCCTCGATCCGCGACTCGTCGACACCGCTGACGATGACCTCCGGGTCGAGGCCGGCGGCACGCAGAGTCGCCAGGCGCGCGGGCGAGGCGGACGCGAGGACGAATCTCATGCAGCGTCGGTCACAGGCCGATGGACTTCGACACGACACTCTTCATGATCTCGGTGGTGCCGCCGTAGATGCGGGTGATGCGTGCGTCGGCATAGCGCCGCGAGATCGGGTACTCGCTCATGTAGCCGTACCCGCCGTGCAACTGCAGGCACTTGTCGATCGCGCGGCCCTGCAGTTCGGTGCACCACCACTTCGCCTTCGACGCGTCTGCGGCGCTGAGCTCGCGCGTGTTCAGCCGGTCGACGCACCGGTCGAGATAGGCCTGCGCGATGTCGATCTCGGTGATCAGTTCGGCGAGCACGAACTTGGTGTTCTGGAACGACCCGACCGACGTGCCGAACGCTTTGCGGTCGTTGACGTACCGGACGGTTTCGTCGAACGCCGCGCGCGCCTCGGCGACACCGCAGATCGCGATGGACAGCCGTTCCTGCGGGAGCTTCTCGGTCAGCTCGCCGAACCCGGTGCCTTCCTCGCCGAGCAGGTTCTCGACCGGGACGCGCACGTCCGTGAACGACAGCTCGGCGGTGTCTTGCGAGTGCAACCCGAGCTTGTCGAGATTGCGGCCCCGCTCGAAACCGTCCATGCCTCGTTCGAGGACGAGCAGTGACACGCCCTTGTGCCGGTCGTCGCCGGTGCGCACGGCGGTGATCACGAGGTCGGCGTTGATGCCGTTGGTGATGAAGGTCTTACTGCCGTTGACGACGTAGTGGTCGCCGTCGCGCTTCGCGGTCGTGCGGATGCCGGCCAGGTCGGAGCCTGCCCCCGGCTCGGTCATCGCGACCGCGGTGATCAGTTCGCCGGACGCGATCCCGGGCAGCCACCGCTTCTTCTGCTCCTCGGTGGTGAAGCTCAGGAAGTACGGCAGGCAGATGTCGTTGTGCAGGCTCAGTCCGAGGCCCGTGCCGCCGATGCCGGTCGCGGCGATCTGCTCGTCCAGCACCTGGTTGAACCGGAAGTCGTCGACGCCACCGCCGCCGTACTGCTCGGGCACTGCCATGCCGAGGAAGCCGCTGCGGCCGGCCGCGGCGAACACTTCGCGTGGGCTGATGCCGTCGCGCTCCCACTCGAGGAAGTGCGGCACGATCTCCTTCTCGGCGAACGCCCGGAAGGCGTCGCCGAACGCGATGTGATCGTCGTCGAAGTGCTTACGGTCCATGTCCGAAAGTTCTACCAGCGCCGCCGGATACGGTGGGGCCGTGGCTGACGAATTGGTCGGAATCATCGGCGGATCAGGTTTCTACTCGCTCCTGGACGACGCCGATGAGCACGAGGTCGAGACGCCCTACGGCGCGCCGAGCGGCGCCGTCACCGTCGGCGCGCTCGCCGGACGGCAGGTCGCGTTCGTCCCACGGCACGGCGCGGGGCATCGGTTCGCGCCGCACCTGGTCCCGTACCGCGCCAACCTGTGGGCCCTGCGCTCGCTCGGCGCGACCCAGGTCGTGTCGCTGTCGGCTGTCGGGTCGCTGCGCGCCGACCAACCGACGGGCTCGCTCGTCGTACCCGATCAGGTCGCCGATCGCACGCACGGGCGGGCGCACACCGTGTACGACGGCGCCGACGGTGTCGGGCACATCTCCTTCGCCGACCCGTATTGCCCGCGCGGACGGGCTGCTGCCGTCGCCGACGGCGGTGTGGTCGACGGCGGCACCCTGGTCGTCGTCAACGGCCCGCGGTTCTCGACCCGCGCCGAGTCGCTGGAGTTCCAGTCACACGGCTGGTCGATCATCGGCATGACCGCGATGCCGGAAGCCTCCCTCGCTCGCGAGCTGGGGCTCTGTTACACGACGCTGGCGCTGGTCACCGATCTCGACGCCGGAGTCGAAGCGGGCGCGGGAGTCACGCACGCCGAGGTCCTCGAGGCGTTCGCCGCCAATCTGCCGCGGCTGCGCGAGTTGCTCGTCGCAACCCTGGGGCGCCTGCCTGCTGAGCAGGGTGACTGCGCCTGCGGTGATCGATCGGGCCTGCCCCGGAAGTGAAGGCCCCAGTGAAGGCCGAAGTGAGCCACAGGTAATGGCCGTCACGGTGACGGCCATCGCTTCGGGTCGCATTTGCGTGAGCGCCTCGCCTAGCGTGGGAATCACCTAACCGGGACACGTTGTCGCAGGCAATACGCCGCGACGCCTGCAGGTCCCGATCCCGAATCCTTATCGTTCGTGAGGTCTGTTTCGCCATGCCCAGATTCGCTCGTCCCAACGCCCGCATCGTCGCCGGCGTCGCCGCGCTCGGTATCGCCGGTGCCGTTCTTGCGCCCGCCGCCCCGGCAGCTGCCGCGACCCACTGCACCGCCTGGGGCGCCATGCCTGCCCACGTCGCGCTCCACAGCAACCGCACCGTCGTGCGGCTCACGCTCACCGGCTCGTCGGGCTGTCACAACCAGCGCACCGACAACGGCGCGACCGCGACGCTGACCGAGCCGAACAACAAGAGCGAGGACATGCGCTGGCGTCATTTCGGCGGTGTGCAGTCGGTGACGATGTACGTCAACCTCGTGCACTCGGGGGTCTACCAGCTACGCAACGGCAACGTGCAGGTCTACGACCAGCGCTACGAGCGCGTGCCGTGGTCGTGGAACCGCACGTCGATGATCGTCAAGCGCGCCGCCCACATCAGCAACGTCTCGGCGAGTGGCGGTGTCGTGTCCGGACGTGCGTTCGTGTACACGAAGTACGGCTGGAGCGGTTACCGCGGCAAGCGTGTCTACGTGCAACGGCGCAGCGTCGGTTCGTCGAGCTGGCACACGCTCGGCTCGACCCGCGCAGTGTCGCGCGGTGTCGTGCGCTACAGCACCGCGACGTCGTCGCACTTCGTCTACCGGATGGTGTTGAACGCGACCGGCGCCGTGTGGAACGCCCGGTCGGCCCAGGTGCGCGGCTGACCTACCAGCCGCTCGAGCGCCACGCACCCGGACCGGGAATCAGCATCCGCCGCATACCGCGGGACGGGTCGTTCCAGCCGCCTCGCGCCGGCGGTGCCGGCGCATCCTCGCCGCCACCCGCGACGGTCACCAACGCGGTGAGAACGGCGAGCTCCTCCTCGGACGGATCTCCCCGGACGACCGCGCAGCAGCGGAGCGTCGCTCATAGCGGAATGTTCCCGTGCTTCTTCGGCGGCAGGCTCTCCCGCTTGTTCCGCAGCAGCCGCAGCGCGCGAATCACGTACGAGCGTGTTTGCGACGGCATGATCACCGAGTCGACATAGCCGCGCTCGGCGGCGATGTACGGCGTGAGCAACGTGTCCTCGTACTCGGTGACCAGTCGCGCACGAGCTTCCTCGGCGTCGTCGGCCTTCGCGATCTCCTTGCGGTGCAGGATGTTCACCGCACCCTGCGCACCCATCACCGCGATCTGGGCGGTCGGCCAGGCGACGTTGATGTCGGCGCCGAGGTGCTTCGAGCCCATGACGTCGTACGCACCGCCGAAGGCCTTGCGCGTGATCACGGTGACCTTGGGGACGGTGGCCTCGGCATAGGCGTAGATGAGCTTCGCGCCGCGTCGGATGATGCCGTTGTGCTCCTGGTCGACCCCGGGCAGGAAGCCGGGTACGTCCACCAGGGTCAGGATCGGCACGTTGAACGCGTCGCAGGTGCGCACGAAGCGCGCGGCCTTTTCGGACGCGTCGATGTCGAGGCAACCGGCGTACTGAGTCGGCTGGTTCGCCACGATGCCGACCGGGTGACCCTCGACGCGACCGAAGCCGACGATGATGTTCGGCGCGAACAGCGAGTGCACCTCGCAGAACTCGTCGTCGTCGAGCAGATGCCCGATCACTTCGTGCATGTCGTACGGCTGATTCGCCGAGTCCGGGATGAACGTGTCGAGGAACGCGTCGTCCTCGTCGACCTCGTCCGACACCTCGGTCGCATAGACGGGCAGCGGATCGAGGTTGTTCGACGGCAGATACGAGAGCAGCGTCTTCACGTACTCGATCGCGTCGTCCTCGTCGGAGGCGAGGTAGTGCGCGTTGCCGCTCTTGGTGTTGTGCGTGCGGGCACCGCCGAGCTCTTCGAGCGACACGTCCTCACCGGTGACCGTGCGCACGACGTCCGGGCCGGTGATGAACATCTGCGAGGTCTTGTCGACCATCACGACGAAGTCGGTGAGCGCAGGGGAGTAGACGTGGCCGCCGGCGGCCGCGCCCATGATCAGCGAGATCTGCGGGATGACACCGGACGCGTGGACGGTGCGCAGGAAGATGTCGCCGTAGAGCCCGAGGCTGACCACGCCCTCCTGGATCCGCGCGCCGCCGCCCTCGTTGATCCCGATGACGGGACAGCCGGTCTTCATCGCGACGTCGAGCACTTTGACGATCTTCTCGCCGTAGACCTCACCCAGCGCGCCGCCGAAGACCGTGACGTCCTGGCTGAACACGCAGACCGGACGACCGTCGACCGTGCCGTAACCGGTGACCACCCCGTCGCCGAACGGCCGGTTCTTCTGCATGCCGAAGTTCGTCGACCGGTGCCGGGCGAGCTCGTCCAGTTCGGTGAAGCTGCCCTCGTCGAGCAGCGCCTCGACCCGCTCGCGCGCGGTCTTCTTGCCCTTCGAGTGCTGCTTCTCGACCGAGCGTGCCGAGCCGGCGTGCACCGCCTCGTCGTAGCGCCGCTCCAGATCGGCCAGTTTGCCGGCGGTGCTGTGCGGGTCCGGTCCGTTGTCGGTGCTGTCGTCGTCGGGCTGGATGGCCATTTTGCGAACTCTAGTTTGCGCGCCCGGTTCGGCGGCCTTCGAGGTGACCGACATCGCCGTAGCGTTGAGGATGTGGACCGCCCGCCTATCGACATCGCCGCGCTGCACCGCGCTCTCGACGACCGCTGGGCCCGGATCACGGTCGTCGACGAGGACGAATCGACGAACGCGACCCTGCTGCACGACGACTCCGCGCCGGACCGGACCGTGCTCGTCGCCGAACACCAACGCGCGGGTCGCGGTCGGCTCGACCGGACCTGGACGTCACCGCCTCGTGCTGGGCTGACCTTCTCGATCGCGGTGCGGCCCGACGTCCCGATCCGGACGTGGGGCTGGCTGCCGCTGCTCACCGGCGTCGCCGTGCGCGAGGCGCTCGTCGAGACCACCGGCTGCGACCTCGCGCTGAAGTGGCCCAACGACGTGCTGCATGCGCCCTCCGAGGGCAAGCTGGCAGGCATCCTCGCCCAGACCAGCGGCGAGGCGGTTGTCGTCGGCGTCGGGCTGAATGTGACGACAACGCGCGAGGAACTTCCGGTCGACACCGCGACCTCCCTGCAGTTGTGCGATGCCCACACGCTCGACCGCACCGCGCTGCTCATCGCGATCCTGCAGCGGATGGACGCGCGGCTGGCGCAATGGGCAGACGTGGCCGGCGACGCCGAGGCATGCGGTCTGGCAACCGACTACCGGCACGCGTGCGCGACGCTCGGCCGCACGGTCTCGGTGTCGACGACGGCGGGTCCGGTCGTGACCGGGCGTGCTGTCGGCATCGATCTCGACGGACGGCTGCAGGTCGAGCAGGACGGCCGGGTCGATGCGATCGGCGCAGGCGACGTGCAACACCTGCGGTCACCGCTGTAACGCATTCAACACATGCGCTCAACAGGCGGCCGAGGTTGCCGATGATGATGTTATGGAACTGTCCGCGCCGCGGCGCCGCACAGCGCTCGTTCTGTGCGTCGCGCTGGTGGTCGGGTTCGCAGTCGTGCTGCGGGCCAAGCCGGGCGGGGCGTTCTTCACCCAGGCCTTCGACGACATCGGCGAGGCGGTCGCTGCCGCGCTCGGCGCGATCCCGTGCTTCTGGCGTGCGGTTCGCACGGCCGGACGATGGCGGTTGTCCTGGGTCTGCCTCGGGGCCGGGCTGGCCGCTTGGAGCATCGGTGAGTGGATCTGGTCCTACTACGAGGTGATCGCAGGGAGCGAGGTCCCGTTCCCGTCGCTGGCCGACGCCGGATTCCTGTTGTTTCCCGTGTTCTGCCTGGCCGGTCTGTTCCTGCGCCCGTCCGCCGCCTTCGTCGGCCGGGCCCGACTGCGCGTGTTGCTCGACGGCACGATGGTCGTCGCCTCGCTGTTCATCCTGAGCTGGGCGACGGCGCTCGGCGCGGTCTACCACGCGGGCGCGCAGGACACCTTCAGCTTCGTCGTCAGCCTCGCGTATCCGGCCAGCGACCTCGTCCTGATCACTGTCGCCGTACTCGTCGCGAGCCGGGCCCGGCTCGACGCGGGACTGCTGCTGCTGGTCGGCGGCCTGACCTCGATGGCGGTGGCCGACAGCGCCTTCGCCTACCTCGTCGCGGCCGGCACGTACGGCACCGGCGCATTCACCGACGTCGCCTGGGTCGCGGCGTTCCTGGCCATCGGCGTCTCGGCCCTCTACCCGACCGCAGAGCACGCGAGCAGCGGTGAACGGGTCGACGGGTCACCCGTCATCGTCTTGCCCTATCTCCTGCTCATCGCGGGAATCGTCGCCATGTTCATCGCGATCGTGCACAACGTCGGCACGCCCGTGACCTTCGGTGTGGAGACGACCGCGATCCTCGCGTTGTTGCTGCGGCAGCTGATCGTGGTGCTCGACAACAGGCGTCTCACCCTCGATGTCATGGCGCAGAAGGCCGAACTGACCCACCGTGCCTTCCACGACCCGCTGACCGGCCTGGCCAACCGCGCACTGTTCTACGACCGGCTCGCGCACGCGCTCGATCTGCACCGACGCGACCTGCGGCCGGTGTCAGTCGTGTTCGTCGATCTCGACGACTTCAAGTCGGTCAACGATGCGTTCGGCCACGATGCAGGCGACCTCGTCCTGACCGAGGTCGCCCGCCGCCTGCTCGACGTCGTGCGCACCGGAGACACGGTCGCTCGTCTCGGCGGCGACGAGTTCGCAGTACTTGTCGAGGACGACGGCCACCCGACCGGTGTGGCCGAGCGGATCCTCGAGGCGCTGTCGGCACCGGTGCGGATCGGTGACCGGCTCGCACCCGCGCGGGCGAGTATCGGCACGACGACGCTCGACCCGGGGCGTGACTCCTGCGACATCCAGGAGTTGCTGCGTCAGGCCGACGTCGCCATGTACGCGGCGAAACGGGCGGGCAAGGGGATGTCGATCAGCTACATGCCCGGCCTCGGTGGAGTCGCCGAGGCGGATCTCGCGCGCCACGCCGCGCTGAGCGACGACATCGCTGCCGGTCGCGTCGAGGTCGAGCTCGTCCCGATCGCAGCGCCCACCAACGGCATGCTGTTCGCGCACTGCGCGGTGCCGCGGTGGTCGTATCTGGGCGCGGACGTCGCTGTCGACGACGTCGTCGCACTCGCCGACAGCTGCGGAGTACTTGCCGAGCTGGATCTCACCGTCGTCGAACGGGCAATCACGATGGCGCTCTCGCTCGACGACAGCGTGCCGGTCCTCGTCACGACGCGCGTCGGGTTGGCCCGGATGGCCGATCTCGACCTGCCGCGGCGCCTCGGCGAGCTCATCGCCAGCTTCGAGTTGGCGCCGGGACATCTCGTCATCGGGATCGACGAGCCGGACACACCTGACGATCCCGACCTCCTCCGCGTGTTCGACGCCTTGCGCGGCGCCGGCGCCGGTCTGGCGATCGACCACTTCGGTGTCGGTTACTCGAACCTTGCCCGACTCGAGATGGTCCAGCCCGATGTCGTGCGGCTCGACCGGTCGCTGGTTGCCCCGCTCGTGACCGCCCCGCAGCGCACCTTGTTGTTGCGGCGGGTCGTCGAACTCGCGCACGATCTCGGCGCCGTCGTTGTCGCAGACAACGTCAACACCGACGCCGTACGTGCCGCATTGACCGATATCGGGTGCGATGCCGTGCAAGGGGCGGTCGTCGCACAGAACGCACTGCACGCAGCGCATGCGGCGGAGGTCGCCTGAGCGCTAACGTATGCCGCACCGAACGTCGCTTCACACCGTGAAGCACACGAGGAGGCAGACGTGGCGTACCCCGAGAAGGTCTTGGCCAACGACGAGCAGGTCGTCGAACACTTGCATCCGCACTGGATCACGCTGGTTCCAGCCACGCTGTGGTTCATCCTGATCTGCGGCCTGGCCGGTGTGGGCATCGCGTTCGCCCCCGACAAAGGCACGAGTCGCACGGCCGTGCTGATCGCCATCATCGTCGTGGGTCTGGGTCTGCTGAGCTGGCTCAGCTTCAAGCCGTGGATCGCGGTGCGCACCTCGCACTACGTGTTCACGAACTACCGGGTGCTGATCCGCACCGGGGTGCTGCGGCACACCGGTCGCGACATCGCGCTGCAGCGCATCACCGACGTCGGCTTCACCCAGTCATTGCTCGACCGCATGGTCGGGGCCGGCACGCTCACCATCGAGTCGGCCAGCGAGCACGGGCAGGAGGCGCTGGCCAACGTCCCGCACTCCGATCGCCAGCAGCAACTGCTCAACCGGCTCATCGAGGAAGACGGTGAACGTCGTTCGCGCGGTGCGTACGGCGGGCAGGGCTACCCCCAGCAGGGCTACCCGCAGCAGGGCCAGCAGGGTGCTCCGCAGCAGGGTTACCCGCCGCAGGGCCAGCAACAGTATCCGACCCAGCAGTATCCGCAGCAGGGCAATCCACAGCAGGGGCAGGGCGGTCAGACCTGAGGAGTTCCCGACGTCGGCACTAGCCGCCGCGGGGTGGTGCGATCGCGGCTCGGCGCACGCAGCGCGATGGCTGCCACAAGCGCGAGCGCGACCGGTGCGCTGACATACTCCCAGCCGATGCTCGGCGCCGCGGTGACGACGTAGGCAAGTGCGGCGATCAAGATCATGGTCGTGCGGTCAGTCGGCCCTCTCAGCCCGACCCACAGGGCAATGACGAGCACTGCTGCCGGCGCCCAGTAGTAATCCATGCCCAAGGGGTCAGTCGCGATACGGCCCACGACCGCGACGATCAGGGCAGCCTGCGCTGCGCCGGCGTTCCCTCGCGTCGCCCAGGCCGTGACCGCGCACGCGGCGCACACGATGCTCGCCTGCACGAGCCGGAGCACCCATCCCGCGGTATCGGCGCCCGGGTCGAGAACGTGCACCAACGTCGAATGCTCCACCGGCCAGGCGTGGCCGAACATTCGGAACGTCCCAGACGCAACGAATGGGAGGTAGCACGCGAGCGCGCCACAGACCGCGAGCGTTCCCGTTCGCATCGCCGCGGCGGGTCGGCACACCGCCAGAAGCGCAGGGACCGCCAGGATCGCCCAAGGTGCGATGGCGATGGTGGCGGCGAACAACGCGGCCGCGCGCAGCGTCGCTCGCCGACGTGCGCAATGTAGACCGGCCAGCCAGAGCAACGGGATCAGCGCCTCGACGGGGTGTCCCGACCAGTACGTCGGAAGCGCCAGCCAGACGAGCGCGAAGGTTGCCGCTCCGAGTTCGACCCGGATGTCACGATGACGCGTCGCCACGAGCACTAGGCCCATCAGCGCGAGATTGACCAGCGCAACGACCGACGCCGGTGGAGAGGTGCGCCCGCCGGGAAGCAGCAGTGCCGACAAGACCAACTGGACCGGCCCGGCCTGGTTCCACGGGTCGGCATAGACCGTCGCCCACTGGCCCGCCAGCAGATGGCGTCCCGCCGCCGCGAAGCCGGCCATGTCGACCGGGCCGACGCGAGGGAGCCACGCGAGCGCGGCAGCGCCGACCAGGACAACACCGCGCAGGGCTTGGCGCCGCGACATCACGGTCACCCGCTCACAGTGACGCTCACCGCACGCGACAGCCGCGGCGCCGGCACGCGACGCGGCAGACGTGCGCCATCGAGCAGGGCGCCGCCGAGCAGCGCGAGTTCCGCCGCGACGTACCACGTCTGCTGCGCGAGCCCGTTGGTCGTGATCAGGTCCAGATAGCTCATCGGGAGGGCGAGCATGGCAAGCCCCGGCAGTCGCAGGGCGAAGCGTCGCCTGGACGGATTCATCGCCAGCTCCGCCGACACCGTCGCGACGACGACGACGAGGAAATGGATCTCGGAGATCGCGCCCGCCAGCAGGGTGACGAGCAGAACCTGGTTCGCAAGCGCGCTCGGCGTCGACCGCTGCCTGGTGCGCCGCCAAATCACCGCACCGGCGATGGTTGCCACCACGACGGACGCGACGATTCCGGTCCACTGCGGGTCACCATGGGCTTCGACCCAGCCGCGCAGCGAGAGGTTGTTGACCGCGTTCGTCCCGTGCAGATTCGTCCCGCCGAGGCAGTAGGCGAGGATCCGGAAAAACGCGGTCCCGCCAGGAACGACAGCGATGCATACGCCGAGAATCGCTGCGCCGCACGACATCGTGATCAGAAGCGGAGACCATCGTCGTCGAAGCGCCGCGACCAACAGCAGGGGAGCGAGCAGCGGCTTGAGCAACAACGTGGCGGCGAGGGTGGCCAACCCGTTCGTCCACCTGCCTCGGTCCAGGCATACGACGATCCACACGGCCACCGGGACTAGGACCAGAGTCAGATTCCCTAGCGCCAACGAGTACGTGACCGTCGTGCCGCCGCAGAGCACAATCGCCGAGATCCCGAGCACCAGAAGTCGCGGGCGCACCGTACTGACGCGCGAAATGATCACGGCGGCGGTAAGAGGAGCAGCGGCCGACAGTGCGATCCACCAGGTGAATGCGAAGGTGGTCGAACCCCATGCGAGCGGCAGCAGCAGGGCTGCCGCGGTCGGTGGATAGACGAAGTCCTTGTCCGTATAGACCGATCGTCCGGAGGTCAGATCAATGGCCGCGTGACGCAGGGGAAGGAAGTCGATGCCGACAACATGGCTCTGCAGCACCGCGGCGGCCTGCACGACGGCGTACCCCATGGCGGCCACGAGCAGGCCGAGGCCTAGCCATCGCAGCGCCGGTTCACGGATCGACCGCATACCTCACCGATCGGCAGCCAGGACGGCTGCCTTAGCGGTGATCGGCCGGGGCGCGGCTAGTCGCGCCCGCAGCTTTCGCCGCAACGGGGTCTCGTAATAACGCAACGACACCCCGCTCGCGGCGACAACGGCCGAAGCGAAGACGAAGCCGCCCCTTGCGGCGGTCGCGCGAGCTCGAACAGGCGACCGAGCGGAAGGCTCGCCGTGTTTCGAAGCCGGCACCGCTGCACGGCGCGTCACGGCTCGTGGGTGTTCTGCAGCACCGAGTGACCGGTGCTGGCGTCTGCGTTCCACTTCTGTCCGGTGGACCCGTCGCATGTGGCAGTCACGATCTTCTGGTACTGGCCGAGGTAGAGATCGGACGTTGAGCCGAGTCCCAGACACAGGGTGGAGTTCGAGGAGTCGACGATTGTGTACCGCTGGTCGTACGTGAGCGCGGAGACCCCGTCGCTCTGCTTGAGCCGGTAGACCTTCCACAGGTACGGGCTGGGCGCAGTCGGGAACGAGGTCGGGCACAGAGCGACGACAACATAGCCGCCATTGGTCTGCGGACTCTTGACGCAATAGTTGGACCCGTTGTAGGTCGTGATCCACTCGACCGTCGTCGGTTTGGCGGTCGAGTCACCGGCCAGCGACGGGTTCGGAGCGAACTTCTGGTTCCACGTGACCTTGGTCGGGTCCGGGTTCTGCTTGCAGGTGTAGGCGATCAGATAGGAGTACGAGACGTTCTGTTCGGTGACGTCGAGGCAGTTGCCGAACAGCTTGAAGTTGACCAGCTGGTTGTTGGCCGCCCCTGCCATGCCGGCACCCGCGGTCGGTGACGGGACCCAGGTTTGGTTGACATCGCTGGTACCACCGGCACAGGGCTGCAACGTGAGCGCGGCGTTGCAGCCTGGCTCCCCACGTTGATGCAGTACCCGTCAATGTCCGTTCCGGTCGAGTTCGCGCCACGCAGGTGAGAGTTGTCGTCGATGCTCCACTGCTGGTCCGGCCCGGCGTTACCGAGAGCCGAGCAGGTGTTGACGTACACCGCATTACCAGCCGCGTGCGGGGTGTTGGCGTCGAGGCACAGTCCGAGGGCTGCCTGGGAGGAGCATTGGGCCGAGGTCCCTCGGCAGGTCGAGCTGCACGTGGTGGAGTTCGAGCTGAGCACGGAGAGCGTCACCGACGACACCAGTTGAATGCTCAGATCGCATCGATAGGCCCAAGTCTCCTGCGCGGACGGCGGCACCGACGTGCTGCACTCCTCGAGCAGTACCGGAGTCAGGGCTGCAGGGCTGGAGGATCCGGCGTCCATGCAGTACTGCGAGGTGCCGCTCGGGAAGATGCGGATCGTGCCGCCCGCGTAGTTGGTGTCGTCGGTGTTGAACACGTAGGTCGTCACGATGGTGCGGCCGTGCGAGGTGCCGTGCGATCCTCCGGAACCGAAACTCGCGACTGCCGACGCGCAACTGGAACTCGTCTGCGAATTGGGTGTTCCGACGACGACGCCCGTCGAGATCAGGCAGGCGTAGTGCGGAGTGCGCACGTGCAATGTCGTGTCGTACGGTCCGTACCCGTCGGCACACACCATCGGCTGCGCTGTGGGGTTCGCGATCGGGTCGGCGGAGTAATAGATGATCTGCGTCCAGTAGTTGGCCGTACCGCCGCCGGAGGTACCGACAGAGCCGGAGATCGGGCCGCACGGAAGCAGGCCTGCATCGGGGGTGCCGTCGGCGTCTACCGCGTTGCGAATCTGGCCCATGACCACCTGTACGCCGGTCTGTGCTGCGTTCAACGAGTCGGTGCGCGTGGTGTCGAAGCGGGTAGTCTGGCTCTGCGCGATGATGAGCGGCATGGATGTGGCACTAAGCACGACGCCGACGATCGTCACGAGCAGCAGCAATGCGATCGAGCCACCGTCCGGGTCGGCGTCGCTCGTGCGCCGGCGTAGCCGGTTGATGACAGTGATCATGACCGTGCGACCTGTTGGCATACCGACGTCGACGACGTCTGCGTCGAGTTGAGGGCTGTGAAGGTGACCGACGAGGTAGCGGTCGCTGTCGCCGGCGACACTTGCGACGCGATCAACGTGATCTGAAGCTGGCGGTACAAGCTGGTCGCCGGCGTGCTGAGCACGAACGGAGTGGTGGCACTGTTGGCCGCCGCCGTACCGTTCGTCACCGAACTGGCGAGGGGCACCCAGCTCGTCGCCGCTCCCGCAGTCTGATCAGCGTTCACCGCCCAGGTGCGCAGCTGGAGCTGCGACGTCGAGATGTCGACACGAAGCTGGTTACACGTGCTCTTGTTCGCCGTGGTCGGGACACTGAACTCGACGTACCAGTCCCGGGTGGTGGTTCCGGTCCCGGGTGTCGAGATCGCCGATGCGTATCGGACCAGCTTGTCCAGCCGGAGGAAGGCGTTGTTGACCTGGCCGGCGGTGTTCACGGACGCATCCGTCTTGTTCGTGGAGGACGTCATCATGAATACGGCGGTGGTGAACATCGACATGAACACTGTCATGAGAGTCATGGCCACGAGCAACTCGAGTAATGAGGTGCCCTCGTCGTCATGACGGAAACCCGCCAACCTCGATGCCATCACGACACCGTCCAGACGCCGACGCTGGACACCGTGACCGAGCCGGTGATGGTGTCGGTGACGCTGACCGTGACGGTCGTCGAGCCCTGCGTCGCGGTGCTGGACACCTTTCCGGTCAGGTAGGCGTTGCCTGATGAGCTCATCGTGAGCGACGTGGCCGAGTTCGCCGTCGTGCGGTTGGCAGTGGCGTTCAGACCGACGCCCGACGGCAGTCCCGTCACGGTGACGGTGCAACCGCCCGAGTAGCACGTGACGGGGATGGTCTTGCTGGGCGTGGCGTTGCGCGATGTCGACACGCCGTCAGGAGAGCCGAGGGTCGGTGTCTGGTAAGCGACCCAGGATCCGTTGTCGGTGCCGGTGATCGTGTCCGCGTCGACGATCTTCAGGCTCGGCGTGAAGTTCGCGCTGTTGCCGCTTGTTACCGCCGTTGTGCTGACGAGACCGTTCAGGTACACGGTGCCGGAGGTCGAGGAAACGGTCAGGCTGGTCGTCGTGTTGGCCGTCGCCTTCGCGACCGACGCGTTCAGACCGATCCCGGGCACTGCGCCACCGGTGGTGCTGATGGTGCATGGCGTGTACGGGCAGGTGTATGTGACGGCAATACTCGGCGTCGAGGTCTCGCCCACGACGGCGTTCGGGACCGAGAGCGTCGGCGCGGCGTAGACGGTCCACGAGAACCCGGTAGTCGTCGCGGTCCCGCCGTCTGCGTCCGTCACCGTCACGGTCACGCCCGTGTACGTTTTGGCGACGCCTGAGACCGTCCCGGTCAGAGCGGGTGACGTGTCGGCGGTGACGCCGGTCGGGCCGCTCGTGATCACGTAGCTGCACGGCGTGTTGGGGCACGACGCAGTGAGCGGGACGTTGACGCCTCCACCGAGGGTGTCGTACTGCGCACCAGGCGAGGTGATCGTCGGTGCACTCACCACCGCCCACGTGAAGGTGACCGTCTTGGATGTGCCGGCCGTTGCGTCGGTCGCGGTGGCGGTGACCGTTGTAGCCGCTCGCGTGGCCGTGGGCGTGCCGCTGATCTTGCCCGAGCTGTTTATGGTCAGGCCGGTGGGCAGCCCTGTGGCAGACCAGGTGACCGAGCCCGAGCCTCCACTGGCCGTTAGCTGGAGCGAATCGCTGCGGTTGACGGTGGTCACCTGGTTCGGCGGAGGGTTGGGCGTGAGCGCCAACGGGGGATACGTGATCGTCCAGGTGACGGAGTTGGTGGTCGTATTTCGGGTGCCCGAGTTGTCGGTGACCTTGAGCGCGAAGTTGTAGGTGCCGACACGCGTCGGAGTACCGGTGATCGTCTGTGCCGAGCCGTTGAGTGTGAGCCCGTTCGGCAGTGACCCGGAGGCCACCGACCAGGTGTACGGGCTGCCCGTGCCACCGGTGACGTACGGGGAAAGGTTGAAGTTCACCGAGTCCGCGGTCGTGTTCGCTTGCGGCCCCGGCGTCGTCGCGGCCAGGGCGGGGTAGATCCGCCAGGTGAACGAGTCGGTGTCGGTGCGCAGGAAGGCGTCGGTCACGGTGACGGTTATCGTCGCCGGAGAGGAGTTCTGGGCGGTTGGAGAACCCGAGATCAACCCAGTCGGGTTGATCCCCAACCCCGCAGGCAGGCCGGTCGCCGTCCAGCTGAAGGGCGGCACGCCCGTGCTGCCCTGCACCTGCAGCTGCAGGCTGACCGTGTCGTTGACTGCGTTGGACTGGCTGCCGGGGTCGGTGATGTTGGGAGCCGCGGGGAGCGGTTGGTTCATAAGGAAGGTCGGGTCACTGGCGGCGCTGAACAACGCCGACGTCACGTAGGTGCAGCTGGTCAACGTGCAGCCGTTGCCGGGCCACGACACGGCGATGACCGCGCGCAGGTACGGCACGGACGACGTACTGCTGGACGGCGTGCAGGAGTCCGCGCCGCTGGCGTCCGCGACGTCGTAGCACTGGCCGAGATAACGCGTGACCGTGAAGTTGGTCGAGCCGACCGTCACCGTGGTGCCAACCGTCGGAACGAACGCGGTCGCACCGGAGCCTGTGGTCGCCTGCGAATCGACCGCAGCCGTCATGCCGGTCAAGTAGCCGCTCACCGGCGCCGACCTGGCCGGCGTCGAGGCCATCTCGGTCGCGACCGATCCGCTGTCGCGTCCGGTCACGAGGCTCGACGCGTCGTGGCTGCGCAAGGCGTCCATCGCTGTCGTCGCGACCTGGACCGCTGTCGCCCGCGCTCGCTGGTGGCTGGCGACGGACAGTGTCGTCACGTACAGCATGCCGAGCGCGCCCATGATCACGGTGATCAAGCTGATCGCGATCATGGTTTCGAGCAGGAGGAAGCCGCCGTCCCGGTCCTGCGTATCGGTGTTGTGACGCGACCCGCACGGCGGAACCGGACGCGAGCGAGTCGCGTGACGGGACCAGGTCATGACGTCGCCCGATCAGCCGCTCGTGTCGCCGGCGAGCAAACGCTTCAGGCGTGCGATCTCGTCAGGCGTCTGCGGTGCGGAGAACACGGTCAACCCAGTGGTCATCCGTGCCGAGCCATCGATCGACGCCGCCTTGGCGCCAGTGCCGGGCGAGAGCTGGATGCCGGAGATGAGTGTGCGGCGCGGGCCGGCGTACTGGACCAGACTGAGGAAGCGGCGCAGGTTCGTCAGCGAGCCGTCCGTCACCAGCTGCAGTTGGACGGCGTACACAGAGCCCGCAGTTGGGCCCGTTGCAACCGGGACGGTCGCCGTCGTCGAGGTGTCGGTCGGGGTGCTCGTGGGCGTCGTTGCCGGCGGGGTGCCGCAGCAGGATCGGTCGACGTCGCGCCGGGCGTGGTCGTGGTAGCCGCGGTGATGCCGCCGACCGTGATGCCATCGATCGTCACGTGGGTGGACTGGGCCTGCGCGTACACCTGTCGGGTGAAGGTGGGCAGCCCGCTGTCGAACGGCAGCGTCTCGAGGGCGTCTCGCAGGCTCGCCGAGTAGAGCGACATCTGCTCCGACTTCTTCTTCAAGACAGCGACGCTGGACTCGAGCTGGGCGTTGCCGAATTGTGTCGACGCGGCTTGGTCGCGGAGTGCGGAAGCGTTGTCGAGTTCGGGGCTGATGAGAAGGAACCAGCTTGCGGCGGCGATCAGCAGCGCGACGACGACGCCGCCACCGATCCATACCCTGCGGTCTTGGCTCTGGTTCATCACTTGCCGCCGTTCGTGGCGTCGTACCGGTGGCTGTACAACGTGTCGTTGAGGTCGAACGTGACGGCGAATTGCACCTTGTTCGAGGAGACCTCGTCGGTGGTCGGAAGGACGTTCACGATCCCGGGCACAGCGGACAGATGATCGACGTAAGCCGGCAGGTCGGTAAGCCGCTTGGCGACGCCGTTCACTGTGATGCTGCCGATGTGCGGAACGCCGGAGACGTCGAGGCTCGACGTGTCCGTGACGCCTGCCGGCGAAACGGTGACCGTCAGGTTCTGGATCGAGATCGACGCAGGTGCGGCCGATCGGACCTTGTCGAGCAGCGCCGAGAAATCGACGTCGGTGCCCATGACCGAGGCGACCTGTGCACGGATGGCTGACACGTCGGACTCGATCTTGCTGACGCCGCCGTACTTGTTGGTCTCGATCTGCAGCTGCGTCGTCTGCTCGCTTGCCGCGTTCGCTTCATCCGACGCCGAGGAACTCTGTTTCAGGGCGTACAGGTAAGCCAGGGCGCACAACACGACTACGACGAGCAGACCCAGGGCGATGAATCTGCGCACGAGACGCAGGCTGCGTGCCGTGACGAGTTCGGGCGGCGTGAGGTCGACGACGATGCCCCAGCCGGGCATCGTCCACCAGGCGGCGACCGCGCGACGATCGAGGACGGCAGTCATGCTGCTGCCCCCATCGCGAGACCGATCGACACGGCGCTCGAAATGTTGTCCGATTCGCTTCACGCATATGGCGCGACGCTCGTCGGTTGCGGATGTGCTGCATGGGTCGACCACTCGGTCGGAATGCCGATCTGGTCGGCTGATCGTCGGCCAGCCCGGGCAGGCTGCGCGCCGCCACCGGTGAGCGAGATGCGCTCGATCTGCGCGCCATCGTTGGTCGAGCGGAAGTAGCCGATCGAGCTGCGGATCTCGGCCAGCAGCGGCCGCAGCCCTCGTTCAGCGCGCCGCGTGACCTCGTCGCGCGCGTCCTCGAGGCCGTCGTCGCACTTGATCCGCTCGGCTTCGGCCGACGTCGACGCCGATCCCGTCCGCCAGCTGTTCGGTCAGATCGCCGGCCGCCGCGCGGCACGGTACGCACCACCTTGGGCACGCCCTGGTCGTGAATGACGATATTGGTCAGGTGGGCACCGAGGTCGATGACGGCCTCGACGGCCAGCTGCTCGTCAGCGATCGCACGCAGCGCGCCGAAGGACGACAGGTCCACCCGGGCCACCTTCAGGCCGGCCTCTCGACCGCCGTCACCGCGGTCAGGACCGGCTGGCGGGGCGTGGCGATCAGCAGGCCGTGCACATGTTGGTCTCGGTGTCCGGCTCGCCGAGCTGGGAGAAGTCGAGCAGCACCTGGTCCATCGGCAGCGCGACGATCTCGCGGGCCTGGAAGGGCAGCGCCTTGGGCTGCGCTGCCGGGTCTGAGGTTCGGCACGCTCATGTCGCGGACCACGACCTGCTGGTTGGTGATGCCGAGGATGACGTTGCGGCACTCGAACTTGTTGACCTGCCAGAGTTGCTTGAGCGCGGCGGTGATGGTCGCCCGCTCCATGACGACGCCGTTCACCACGGCACCCTCGGGGAGTTCGATGTGGCCGATGCCGTGCACGGTGACAGACGGCCGGCCCTCGTGCGTGCCCGGGGACAGCACCGCCGCCCGTACCGCACTGGCGCCGATGTCCAGGCCGATGGCGTGGCCATCGGCGTTGACGACTCCGACCTTGTTGATGCCGATCTGGCGATGCTTCATGAGGGCTCCGGCGATGATGCGAGGGGGCGATGATGGCGGCATGACGGATTCCAGAAAGCTGTGGGTCACGGGCAGGCGGTGGCGCTCGTGTCCGGCGACGAACTGACCTTACCGAGCCGCCCTTGCTGTTGTAGCAGTAGTACTTTCCGGTACCGCCGCCGCTGCTGCTGACGCAGCACGTAGGACGACGGTGTGCTCGGCTGAGGTGTAGCTCAGCGTGGTGCCGCTGCTGGTGTGACCGCTCGCTGAGCACAGCCGTTCGCAGCGGTCGCCGTGAACCCCGACGTCGGGTAGGTTCCGTTGTCGGCGTTGCACTCTCGAGGGTGGACACCGCGCCGCGGACATCGGACTGCGCCGCCTTGTCCTTCGCACCCTTGTTGTAGTTCAGGTACAGCGGGATGGCGATGGCGATCAGGACGCCGATGATCACGACGACCACGAGCAGCTCGATCAGGGTGAAGCCGTTGTCGTCGCGTCGACGGTCCGCCGCGTGGTCAGGGGAGTCCCGATTTGGAAGGTCAGGGATCATTTTCGAAGGCAGCTGTTCTCACCGAGTTGCCGGGGCGACAATCCCCGGCAACCAGTGGGAACGACTGCGGTGCAGCAGGCGGTCGCGAGCTGGCGCTGACGGTGTTGACCGAGCCGCCGACCACCCTTGTAGCAGTTGTAGCAGTTCGTCTTACCGCCGCCGTTGATGGCAGCCAGCAGAACGTAGGCCGAGCGGGGCAGCGGTGTAGGTGTAGTAGTACACGTCGTGCCGCCGGTGAATTGATCTTCTGGCCGGCGCAGTCGGTGAACGTCTTGGCCGCGGTCCACGTGACAGCGGTGGCACCGGTCCGACCGGGTAGGTGCCGTTGTCCGAGTTGCACTGCTCGAGCGCCGCGATCGCGCCGCGGAGGTCGGACTGCGCCGACTTGTCCTTGGCGCCCTTCTGGTAGTTCAGGTACAGCGGGATGGCGATCGCGATCAGGATGCCGATGATCACGACGACCACCAGCAGTTCGATCAGGGTGAAGCCGTTGTCGCCCTCTGTCGCGCTCCTCGCGGAGCTTGGCAAGGCGGTTGAGCATGGGAGCCTCCTTGGCTCGAGTCGGGGCTCGGCGAGGAGTTGCCGATGCTGGTGTTCCCTGAGGTGTCAAATCGGCGCTAATGGCGCCGACTTGAGCGATGTCCGAACTGAGATCACGATCCGGTAACGAATGCGCGTCAGTTTGCGCACGCGAACAGCGCCGCCGCCGGGCCGGGCACGGCGCTGCTGTGTGCGGAGCTCCCGGGCGGGCGAGCTCAGTTGGTCTGGATGTGCTGGTAGATCGAGAACATCGGCAGGTACAGGCAGATGACCATCGTGCCGATCACGGCGCCCATCAGCACGACCAGCAGCGGCTCCATGGCCGAGGTCAGCGACTCGGTCGCCGTCTCGACCTCCTGGTCGTAGAAGTCGGCGACCTTGTCGAGCATCTCGGTGATCTGGCCGGTCTCCTCGCCGACCTCGAGCATCTGCACGACCATGTTCGGGAACAGCGGGTGCTTCGCCAGCGCCGTCGACATCTGACCGCCGATGCGGACCGCGTCGCGGACGTCGTCCATCGCCTCGCTGATCACGGCGTTGCCGGACGTGCCGCCGACGACCTCGAGCGCCTGGATGATCGGCACGCCCACGGCGAGCAGGGTGCCGAGGTTGCGGGCCCAGCGGCTGATCGCGAGCTTGGTGAACAGCGTGCCGAAGACCGGCAGCCGCAGCTTGATCCGGTCGACCTTGCAGCCGGAACGCGTAGTTGGTCTGCAGCGCCTTGCGGTAGGCCTTGAGGCCGACGACGGACCCGACGATGACCAGCGGCACGATCCAGAACATGTTGTGCGACAGCGTCGACCATGATCTGGGTCGGCAGCGGCAGCTTGCCGCCGAGCTGCTTGAACATCTTCTCGAAGACCGGGACGATGAACATGATCACGCCGGTGCCCAGCAGCAGCGAGAAGAGCAGCACGATGACCGGGTAGGTCATCGCCGACTTGATCTTG
This sequence comes from uncultured Actinomycetota bacterium, assembly GCA_963754285.1. Classification (GTDB taxonomy): domain Bacteria; phylum Actinomycetota; class Actinomycetes; order Mycobacteriales; family Jatrophihabitantaceae; genus RYN-133. Next base: position 207,839 of record CAVWFN010000008.1, on the reverse strand, counting down.
GCGCGCAGGTTGGCGTCCGCCTCGTACATCTTGGCGATGCGCGCGAGCGCGTCGTCGAGGAAGCCGCCGGCCTCGCCGGCCTTGATCATGTTGACCATCAGCGGCGGGAACTGATCGGGGTGCTGGGCCATCGCCGTCGACAGCGTGGCGCCGCCCTGCACGTCCGTGCGGACCTGCGCGACCGCCTCCTTGAGCTTCGGCTTGGTCGGTCTGCTCCTCGAGGATCGCCAGCGAGCGCAGCAGGGTCAGCCCGGACGACGTCATCGACGCGAACTGGCGGGAGAAGATCGCCAGGTCCTTCAGGCTGGTCCGGCCGCCGAAGCCCGGGATCTTGATCTCCTTGTTGCAGGCCGGTGCCCGGCCCGCGATCTCGAGCGGGATCGAGCCGCTGGTCGGCCAGCGACTTGGCGGCCGCGTCGGCCGACTCGGACTCGATCTTGCCCTTGACGATCGCGCCGGTGGCGTCGATCGCCTCGTAGGTGAAGCGTCTTCGTGCGGCCATGGCTAGATCCTCGCCAGTCGCTTGAACTCGCCGGGTCGTGCGCGAGTTCCAGAGCGGTCGCCTTGCTGATCAGCTGCTCGCCGTAGCGCTGGGCGAGGTGCTGGTCGAAGCTGATCATGCCGAGGTCGGCCGAGGACTGCAGGAACGACGGGATCTGGTGCACCTTGCCCTCGCGGATCAGGTTGCGGATCGCCGACGTGGCCACCATGATCTCGCAGACGATCGTGCGGCCCTTGCCGTCCTTGCGTCGGCGCCAGCGCCTGGGTGACGACGCCCTGCAGGCAGTTCGCGAGCTGCGCGCGGATCTGCGGCTGCTGGTGCGGCGGGAAGATGTCGATCAGCCGGTCGATGGTCTGCGCCGCCGACTGGGTGTGCAGCGTGGCCAGCACCAGGTGGCCGGTCTCGGCGGCGGTGACCGCGACCGACGTCGTCTCCAGGTCACGCAGCTCGCCGACCAGGATGATGTCCGGGTCCTGGCGCAGCACGTGCTTGAGCGCGGTCGGGAAGTCCTCGGTGTCCTAGCCGACCTCGCGCTGGTTCACCACGCACGTCCGTGCGTGTGCAGGTACTCGATCGGGTCCTCGATGGTCACGATGTGGCCGCCGCGGGTCTGGTTCGCCACGTCGAGCAGGCTGGCCAGGGTCGTCGACTTGCCCGAGCCGGTCGGGCCGGTGACCAGCACCAGGCCGCGCGGCAGGTGGGCGAAGCGCTCGACGTCTGGCGGCAGGCCGAGCTCGGCCAGGCTGCGGATCTGGTGCGGGATCGCGCGCATCACCGCGCCCACCGAGCCGCGCTGGAGGAAGACGTTCACCCGGAACCGGCTGACGTCCGGGATGCGGTAGGCGGTGTCGAGTTCCTGGTTGAGTCTCGAACCGCTCCCACTGCGCCGGGGTGAGGATGCGATCGGATGAGCGCTCGGTGTCGTCGGCCGTCAGCGGCGCATGGCCCTCGATCGGACGCAACGAGCCGTGGACCCGGATGCACGGCGCGATGCCGGCGGTGAGGTGCAGGTCGGAGCCGCCGCGCGCCACCGTGAGGCGAAGCAGGTCGTCGATCGCCGTCTTCGCGTCTCCCAGGATGGCATCGGCGGCCACCGGCCGGCCGTAGCCGGTACTGACGGTCGTGGGGTAGATGGCAGTCATAGCCACGTCTCCGATCGGATGCGGGTCAAACGGTGACACGGAGGACTTCTTCGAGCGTGGTCTAGCCGGCCGCGGTCTTGCGCAGGCCGTCGTCGCGCAGCGTGACCATGCCCTCGGAGATGGCGACGCGCTGGATGTCGTGGCCGATGCGTGCGCGACGGCCAGGCGCTCGATCTCCTCCGTCACCGGCATGACCTCGTTCACCGCCAGCCGCCCGCGGTAGCCGGTATCCGCGCACGACCGGCAGCCGACCGGGCGCCAGAGCTTCTCCGGCATGCCGAGCGTCGTCGACCGGCCAGTTCGGCCGAGCCAGCTCCTGCTCGCGTCGGCTCGTACGGCTCCTTGCACCAGTCGCACAACCGGCGGGCCAGGCGTTGGGCCAGCACGCAGTCGAGGGAGGAGCCGACCAGGAACGGCTCGATGCCCATCTCGATCAGGCGGGTCACCGCGCGACGGCGCGTCGTTGGTGTGCAGGGTCGACAGCACCAGGTGGCCGGTGAGCGCGGCCTCGACGGCCAGCTGGGCGGTGGCGCGGTCGCGGATCTCACCGATCAGCACGACGTCGGGGTCGGAGCGCAGGATCGCGGGCAGCATCGGCGGCGAAGGTCAGGCCGGCCTTGTGGTTGACCTGGACCTGGTTCACGCCGGCCAGTCGGTATTCGACCGGGTCCTCGACGGTGATGATGTTGACCTCGGGCTTGCTGATCTCGGTGAGCGTCGCGTACAGCGTCGTCGACTTGCCCGATCCGGTCGGCCCGGTCACCAGCACCATGCCGTGCGGCTTGGGAACGACGTCGAGAAGCGGCCGTAGTTGGTCGTCGGTGAAGCCGAGGCGTTGTGCAGATCGAGGTCGATGCCGCCGGTGTCGAGCACCCGCAGCACGATCTTCTCGCCCCACACGGTCGGCAGCGTCGCAGCGCGCAGGTCGACGTTGTGCGCCGGCGAGCCGCATCGGTGATGCGGCCGTTCTGCGGCACGCGGCGTCTCGGTGATGTCGACCGCCGGACATGATCTTCAGCCGGCGAGATCAGTGCGGATTGCACGCGCCCGGGGAACGGTGTCGATCTCGTGCAGCACGCCGTCGATGCGGAAGCGGACGCGCAGATCGGACTCAGTCGGTTCGAGGTGCATGTCCGAGGCCCGGTTCTGGATGGCCTGCTCGATCAATGAGTTGACGTATCGGACGATGGGCGCGTCGTCGTCGGAAGCGTTGAACGCCTCCATGAGAGATACGTCGGCCTGTCCGAGCGAGGCGGCGATGTCGTCGAGGTCGGTCTCGGCCCGCTGGAAGCGATCGAGCGCCTTCATCAGCTCGTCTCCGGGCGACCACGACCGGACGGATCTGCATGCCGGTCGCCGCGCGCGCGTCGTCGAGCGCCAGCACGTCGCCCGGGTCGACGATGGCGACGATACAGCTCACCGTTCTCGATCTTGATGCCGAGGACGCGGTGACGACGGGCGAGCTGCAGCGGGATCTTGGCGGCCGCGACCGGATCGATCGTGTACTGCGTGAGGTCGACGGTTTCCAGCCCGTACGCGTCGGCCAGGGCCTCGGCGAGTTCGATCTCGGTGACGACGCCCGCATCCAGCAGGACGTAGCGCAAGTAGCGGCCGGTCTCGGCGGCTTCCTGCGAGGCCGACTCGAGCACCTCGGACGCGATGCCGCGGGCGCGAAGAGCGTCGAGCACTGTCTCTTCGTCGCCGTACATCGCGCGTCCCTCCGCCTTGCTGTTGGTTTCACCGTACGTGTCGGGCCAGTGGCCCAAGACGCGCCGCGCGGGCGGCGGCGAAAGTGATCAGTCCTGCCTGCGCCGGGTTCAGCCGGTGATGTATTGCTCCAGCTGGTCGCGGTCCTGCTGCAGCTCCCGGATCCGGCTCGACACGACGTCGCCGATCGACACCACGCCGATCAGCTCGCCGTCATCGAGCACGGGCAGGTGTCGGATGCGTCGTTCGGTCATCAGGCTCGCCACCTGATCCACTGCGTCGCCCGGCCCGCAGTGGACCACCTCGCGAGTCATGATCGCGTCGACGGTGCCGTCGAGAACGCCGTCGCCGTCCTCATGCAAGCGGCGGACCACGTCGCGCTCGGACACGACGCCGGCGAGCTCCGCGCCGCGGTCGGACACCATCATGGCGCCGATGTGATGCTCGGCCAGTTGGCTCAACAGGTCACGCACCGACGCGCCCGGCGCGATCGTCCATACGTGGTTGTCGTTCTTGTGGCGCAGGATGTCAGCAATCTGCACGGGTGCCTCCGCTCGGTAGGGCGGCCTGTACTGCTCCTGAATCCCGACCGTAGTCGGCACGATGGCAAACACAAGCATGACTGGACTCGCTCACACCGCACGCAGAGTCGGGACATCGCCGTCATGCACGAGCAACAGCGCGCGGGCGGCTCGTTCGCGCAGCCACGTCGTGACCTCGGCGGCCGGCATCGGCCGGGCCACGTGCCAGCCCTGCACGCCGTCGCAACCCAGCGACTCGAGCAGACGCATCTCGGACGCGGTCTCGACGCCCTCGGCGATCGAGGGCATGCCGAGCGTGTGCGCGAGGTCGATGAGGGCGCGCACGATGCCGACGGCCCGCTCGCCCTGGGACATCGCGGAGATGAACCCCCGATCGATCTTGATCTCGTCGACGGGCAGCGAGCTCAGGCGCAGCAGGGACGAGTAGCCCGTGCCGAAGTCGTCGAGGCTGATGGACACGCCGAGGTCGCGAAGCTCCGCGAGGTTGCGCTTCGCGTCGTCCATCGCGTGGGTGACGATGCGCTCGGTGATCTCGAGCTGCAGCATGCCCGGTGGCAGGTCGTGCTCACGAAGGCCGCGAGCGACCACGCGCGGCAGTTCCGACCCCATCAGGTCGGTGGGTGCGATGTTGACGGCAACCGGCACCGTCATGCCCTCGTCGCGCCAGCGCGCGATCTGTGCGAGCGCGAGGCTCACGACCCGCTCGGTGAGCAGCGGCATGATGCCGGAACCTTCGGCGAGCGGGATGAACTCGTCCGGCGCGACGAACCCGCGCACGGGGTGGTTCCAGCGGATCAGTGCCTCGACACCCATCGGTGTGCCCTCGGCGGTCGACACCTTGGGCTGGTAGTAGAGCTCGAGCGCGTCGTCGGCGAGGGCCTGGCGCAGTTCGCTGAGCAGGCCGAGGGCGTCGGCGGAGTTCATGTCACGCGCGGGCGAGTAGACCTCGACGCGGGTGCGGTTGGCCTTCGCCGTGTACATGGCGACGTCAGCGCGACGCAACAGCGTGCCGCCGTCGGTGCCATGCGCCGGACACATGGCCAGACCGATCGATGCCTCGGCCTCGAGAGAGAGACCACCGAGGTCGATCGAGTGCGAGATCGACGGGCACAGCCGCTCCGCCACGGAGCGCCCGACGGCGTCGTCCGTGTCGTAGACGATGATCGCGAACTCGTCCCCGCCGAGGCGCGCGACGAAGTCGCCGGGACGGACCTGCTCGCGCAGCCGGCTGGCGAACTCGATGAGCAGCCGGTCGCCGACCTGGTGGCCCAGGGTGTCATTGACCCGCTTGAAGTCGTTCATGTCGATGAGCATCAGGCCGAACGGCACGCCGTCGCGCTCGTAGGTGGCCAGCGCATCGTCGAGCTCGAAGCGAAGGGTGTTGCGGTTGGGCAGGCCGGTCAGGTCGTCGTGGCCGGCGGCGTGTTCGCGTTCGAGGGACATCGACGCCGTGTAGTAGAGCAGCAGGAGCGGGATCAGGAGTAGAGGCAGGACGAGCCACGAGTGCATGGCGACCACGACGATGAGTGGCGAGATTGCCATGACCGCGAACGACATCAACGTGAAGTGGACGGCGTCGTCGCGCAGGATCTCCAGGAACGGGCCGCTGAAGCTGACCGCCGCGTCGACGATCAGCATGTTGACGACGAAGTAGATGATCCACGCCAACGGGATCCAAACGAGGTCGTCGCGATCGAGTCTCGGTAGCGAGTGGTCGAGGCTGACCGGCCCGTGGATGAAATAGATGGCGATGTATGCGGCACCGATCGACAGCGCGTACTGCGCGGGGTTGAACAGCACCTTCCACCACTGCTTGCGCGCGCGGAGGTCGGCGACGAGCGAGGCGATGCCGACGCTCAGCATGGCCGGCCAGACACCCCACACGAACAACAAGGCGCACAGGAATGCCGTCGACATGACGACGCCCTGGGGGTCGTGGCCGCGTCCGGCTACGAGGGGCAGCAGCTCCAAGATGATCATCAGGCCAGCGGTCATCACGAACGCGGCGGGTTGTTCGACGCGGGCGACGGTGGCGATGTGGTAGCCGGCGAGCAGGATGAATGCCCAGCCGATGGGCACGGTCGCGTACCACGTGACGCTCGAGAGCGTCAGCGTGCGGAGCGAGAACGCGCTCTTCCTGACCAACCCAGCCTCCTGCCAAAGACCTACTCAGCCTCATCGACAGGTCTGAGTCGATCTTTAGCCGCTCCGTCCGCGTGACGTGACCATCGAGATCGCCTCGGCGACCGCCTCCGGAGCGTCCAGCGGGACGAAGGTGAGCCCGTCCGGGACTGTGGTGAGCTCGGCCGAGGGGAAGGTCTGCGCGAGGCGCTGGGCGAATTCGAGCTTGAAGAAGCGGTCGCGCTCGCCCCACACCAGGCGCACCGGACGGGTGAAGGCGCCGAGCCGGGTGGATACGTCCAGTAGGTCGGCTTTGTCGATCCCGGCCATGAACCGGGCCGTGTCCGCTCGGATCGCGCGGTCGGTGCGCAGCGGCTCCATCCAGCTTCGAGTGACGTCGGCGTCCAGGTTGCGGGCGAGGGGGCCGAAGCCGAGCGCCGAGTGGCGCAAGACGGTCGGCCGGGTGCTCGCCGCCATGATCTTGAGCATCGCCCGGCTGCGGCCGGCCTTGACGAGCAGGCCGAACGGCGGCGGCGGGAACTTGTCGAACGCGTCGCAGTTGGTGAGCACCAGCGCGGCGATGCGCTCGGGGTCGGTATCGATGACGAACTGGCACAGGGCGCCGCCGGTGTCGTTGCCGACCAGCGTGACGTTGTGAAGATCGAGGGCGGCGAGGAAGCCGAGGATCAGCCGGGCGACGCCGCGCGGAGTCAGGTCGGCGTCCGGGCCGAGGGCGATGCGGTGCGAGCCGAGCGGCAGGGTCGGCGCGTAGCTACGGATCCCGGCCGCGGCGAGGCGGTCTGCCACGCCGGTCCACAACTGAGAGTCGACGAGCAGGCCGTGGACGAACACGACCGGCGGCGCGTCGCTGTGCTCGGGGCCGGCGACCCGGTACTCGATCGGGCTGACGGTGCGGCTTTGGGGAATTTCGACGATCGGCACGGCGCCTCCCGGGGCTGGGCTTTCGCGGTAGCTTGAGTGCGTGTCGGTATTAACATACATACAGTCTGTATGACTGTCGAGCGCAGATCGCAGAGCGACCGGTCCGCGGCCACGCGCGACGCACTGGTGCACGTCGCGCGGGCGCAGTTCGCCGACCGCGGGTTTGCCGGCGTGGGTACGGAGGCGATCGTGCGTGCCGCCGGCGTCACTCGCGGGGCGCTCTATCACCAGTTCGCCGACAAGGCGGCGCTGTTCGAAGCAGTGTTCGAGGCCGTCGAGGCCGAGGTCATGGCGCGCATCGACGCCGCGGTGGCCAACTCCGGGCTGGCCGACGTGATCGAGTTGATGAAGCTCGGCTCCGACACCTGGCTCGAGGCGTGCTCCGATCCGGCGATCAGCCGGATCATCCTCATCGACGCGCCGTCGGTGTTGGGCTGGGAGCGGTGGCGCGAGATCGGGCTGCGCTACGGAATGGGGATGGTGCAGGGGCTGCTCACGTACGCGATGTCGATCGGACGCATCCGCGAACAGCCGGTCGAACCGCTTGCGCACGTGTTCATCGGCGCGCTGGACGAGGCGACCCTCTACGCGGTGCGCCACGCCGACCGCGACGCCGCACTGGCCGAGGTGCGCACAGTGCTGCGCGCGATGATCGACTCGTTCGCCGCCCCGGCCGGCTCGTAGCCTCCCTCCCGCGAGTGGTCACTTACGCGTCGAGTGGTCACTTATAAGTGACCACTCGCGCGATTAGTGACCACTCGCGGGGGAGGGGTCAGCGGAAGTCGCGGGACTTGGTGCGCAGGCCGAGATTGAGCTTCTCGATGCGCTCGGCGATGACGTTGAGGACGCCGTCCTTGGTGTGCTCGAGCATGCCGCGGATCATCAGCCCACCCGACTCGCGCGCGACGCGGCGATACTTCTGCCAGACGACCTCGGCGACGATCACGTTGGTCAGCCCGGTCTCGTCCTCGAGGTTGAGGAAGGTGACCCCGCGCGCGGTGGCCGGACGCTGCCGGTGGGTCACGACGCCGCCGATGAGCACGCGGGTGTGATCGGCGATGGTGCGCAGTTGCGCGTGCGGAATGATCCCGAGCGCATCGAGGCGCGGACGGATCAGGGCGGTCGGGTAGTAGTCGGGCGTGATGCCGGTGGCCCACATGTCGGCGATCAACTGTTCGGGCTCGGACATCGCCGGGATGCCTGCCGGCGGCGACTCGTCGAAGGCGGCGATGTCGAGTTGGCCGGGACGGGCGGTCGCGGCGGCACCGGCACTCCACAGCGCGTCGCGACGGGGCAGGTCGAAGCAGTCGAACGCGCCCGAGGTGGCCAGCGCCTCGACCTGGTCGGCGGACATCCCGACCCGACGAGCCAGATCGGCCATCGAGGTGAACAGGCCGTCGCGCTCGCGGGATTCGACGATCGCCTCGGCGAGCTCGGTGCCGATCGAGCGCACCGACGACAGCCCCAGCCGCACGGCCGGCTGCGGAACGTCGACGCAGGCGCACTGCACGGGTCCGTCGCCAGGTTCGATCGAGGCGCCGGCCAGCGACAGGGACAGTGACGGCTTGCGCACCTCGACGCCGTGCCGCTTCGCATCGTGCACGAGTGATTGCGGCGAGTAGAACCCCATCGGTTGCGCGTTGAGCAATGCTGCGCAGAACGCTGCCGGGTAGTGCAGCTTCAACCAGGACGATGCGTAGACCAGTAGCGCGAAGCTGATCGAGTGCGACTCGGCGAAGCCGAACGCGGCGAACGCCTTGATCTTCTCGTAGATCTCGTCAGCGACCGCGCCGGTGATCCCGTTGGCTTTCATCCCGTCGTACAAGCGGATTCGCATCGCATCGATCTTGTCCTTCGACCGCTTCGAGCCCATTGCGCGCCGGAGCTGATCGGCTTCGGACGGGCTGAACTCGGCGACGTGCACGGCGATCTGCATCAGCTGCTCCTGGAACAGCGGGATGCCGAGCGTGCGCCGCAGCGGCTCTTCGAGGCGAGGGTGCGGATACGTGATCGGCTCGTCGCCATTCTTGCGCCGGATGTAGGGATGCACCGAGCCGCCCTGGATCGGCCCTGGCCGGATGAGCGCGACCTCGATCGCGAGGTCATAGAAGCACTGCGGCTTCAGTCGTGGCAGCGTCGCGATCTGCGCGCGCGACTCGACCTGGAACACGCCGATCGAGTCGGCCGCGCACAGCATGTCGTAGACACAGGGCTTTTCTTTCGGGATGGTCGCGAGTTCGTAGGTCGTGCCGTGGAACTCGCGGATCATCGTCAGGCAGTACTGGATCGCCGAGAGCATGCCGAGCCCGAGCAGGTCGAACTTGACCAGTCCGATCTCGGCGCAGTCGTCCTTGTCCCACTGCAGCACTGTGCGTCCCGGCATGCGTCCCCACTCGACAGGGCAGACCTCGATGACCGGACGGTCGCACATGACCATCCCGCCGGAGTGAATCCCCAGGTGCCGCGGAGAATCCTGCAGTTCCCCCGCCAGCTCGACGACCTGTGGCGGGATCGCCTTGGTGTCGTTCTCGATGTCCGACGACCAGTAGTAGCCCTGCTCGATCTCTTTGCTCCAGGCGTCCTGCTGTCCTTGCGAGTAGCCGAGGGCGCGCGCGATGTCGCGCACCGCCGACTTAGGCCGGTAGGTGATGACGTTCGCGACCTGCGCGGCGTGCTCGCGGCCGTGCATCTCATAGACGTGTTGGATGACCTCTTCACGACGATCGGACTCGATGTCGATGTCGATGTCCGGTGGCTCGCCGCGCTCGGGCGCCAGGAACCGCTCGAACATCAGCTCGTAGAAGACGGGGTCGACGGCGGTGATTCGCAGTGCGTAGCAGACCGCGGAGTTCGCGGCCGATCCCCTGCCCTGGGCGAGGATTCCGTTCTCGCGACAGAACTTCGCGATCTCCCACACGACGAGGAAGTAGCCGGGGAAGTGCAGGTCTTCGATGATCTCGAGCTCGTGTTCGATCATCGCCCGTGCTCGGTCGGCGTGCGGTGTGTGGGCGAACCACTCGTCATAGCCGCGGTAGGTCAGCTCGCGCAGGTAGGACATCTCGTCGTGTCCGGAGGGGACGGGGAACGGTGGCAGATCGGGCGCGATCAGCTTGAGCGGGAAGGCGATCTCGGTGCCGAGCCGGTGCGCCGCCGCGACCACGCCCGGCCAGCGGTCGAATCGCTCGACCATCTCGTCACCGCTGCGCAGGTGCTGCCCGGCCCACGACGGCAACCAGCCGTCGATCTCGTCGAGGCTGCTGCGCGCACGCACTGCGGCCAACGCCGTTGCGAGTGGTCGGCGTGGAGGAGCGTGATAGTGCGCAGCCGTGGTCGCGACGACCTGAAGTCGACGCGCGCGTGCGAGGTCGTAGAGCGCGTCGTAGCGTTCGTCGGCGAGTGGGTCGAGTTCGTGGGTCAGCTCGACCACGACGTTGTCGCGACCGAACCGTGCGATCAGCTCGTCCAGCGCGCGTCCGGGCTTACCGCCGCTCTCGAGCTCTTGGCGCACCGCCCCTTTGCGGCAGCCGGTGAGCACCAGCCAGTGCCCGTCGGCGGCGGCGGTGATCTCGTCGAGGTCGTAGACGGGTCGTCCCTTCGCGCCGCCGCGCAACTGCGCCTTGCTGATCACCCGGCTCAGCGAGGCATAGCCCTCAGGGTCGCGGGCGAGCGCGAGCAGATGATGACCGGGCGGATCGGGCACGCCGACCCGCGCCGCGATCAGCTTCTCTGCCTGGGTGCGCGGCAGCGGAACGTCCAGCCCCAGCTCGGCACCGAATCCCGTCGCGAGACCGATCTTCTCGGCGGCCTCGGCGAAGCGCACCACGCCGTAGACACCGTCGTGATCGGTGAGGGTGAGCGAGCTCAGCCCGAGCCGGGCGGCCTCCTCGGCGAGTTCCTCGGGTGAGGACGCGCCGTCGAGAAAGCTGAAGGACGAGTGCGCGTGCAGCTCGGCGTACGGCGTGCGCGACTCGATGCGAGGCAGCCCGAGCGGTTCGTAGGCGTCGCGCTTGCGCGACCAGGCCGGCGAGTCGCCGCCGTCGCGGATCGGGTCGGCCGTGGGGCGTCCGGACAGCCGACGCTCCAGCTCGCGCCACGAGATCTGCGGGTTGTCGAACCCCATCCGAACATTCTAGAACATGTGTTCGAGCTACGGTACTGGCCGCGGGCCGAGCAGGTCCCATCGGTTGCCGGCAATGTCCAGGAACACCGCGACCTGCCCGTACGGCTCCCGCCGAGGTTCGGTCACGAAGGTGACGCCCTTTGAGCGCAACCGAGCGCAGGTCTCGTCGAAGTCGTCCACTCGCAGGAACATTCCGACGCGTCCCGGCGAACTGATCGCCGACCGCCGCCTGCTGCCGCTGGCCGTCGGCCTGCGCAAGCAGGAGGGCGGTCGTGGCTCCGGGTGGTCGTACGACAACCCATCGTTTCGCGCGCCCGTCGTTGGTCACGGACGGCACGTCCTCGACCAGGTCGAACCCGAGCACGCTCACGAAGAAGTGAATCGCGCCGTCGTAGTCGTCGACGATGAGCGCGAACTGCTCCAGGTGCACGTGTCAGCCCGACTGGCGCAGCCCGAACCGCACGCCCTGGTCGTCGGCGCACTCGATCCAGCTGCCGAAGCCGGGCGAGACGTTGATCTCGCTGACCGTGCGGCCGCCGAGTTCGGTGACCTTGGCAATCGATGCCTCGAGGTCGTCGACTGCGAAGAACACCTCGAAGTGCGAGCCGTCGTCGCCCCCGTGGATCCCGATCGACAGCGTGCCGGTCTCGACCTGACCGGGTCCGGTGACCTGCCAGCCGAACAACTGCCCGTAGAACGCCTTCGCGGCCTCGGTGTCGGGGACGCCCAATTCGATATAGCTCGGTTCTCCTGCCATGGGTCAGGCCTACCAGATGGGGACGTCACTCACCGCGCGCGAGGAAGTCGAGACTGCGCTGCATCAACAACGCAGCCGCGTCGGCGTCGTAGGTGGGCAGCGTGGGGTCGGCAAAATAGTGCTGGTCGCCGGGGTAGAGGAACACCTCGACTCCGTCGTTCGCCGCGGCCAGTTCGCGCGCGGCGTCGACATCACCCTCGTCCATGAAGATCGGGTCGTGGTCCATGCCGTGGACCTGTGCGGGCACCCCGTCGGGCCACGCGCCGAACTCAGACGCGGGCACGCACGAGTAGTAGAAGAGCGCGCCCTGGGCGCCGGGCCGGGTCTGGGTGAGCTTCTGTGCGCACACGACACCCAGTGAGAAGCCGGCGTAGACGACCTCGGCCGGCAGTTGCTCAGCTGCCCGAGTGGCACGTTCGATGACCTCGCCGAACCCGATCTCCTGCGCGTGACCCACGCCTTCGTCGATGGTGGCGAACGTGCGCCCCTCGAAGAGGTCGGGCGTGTGCACCGTGTGCCCCGCGGCGCGCAGGTCGTCGGCGAACGCAGTCATCCCGGGCGTGAGCCCGAGCGCGTGGTGGAACACGATCACTTCAGTCATGACGACTCCTCGTCGGTCGGATCCGGATCGGGCAGGGACGGATGGTCGGTCGGGTACAGGCCGGCGACGAACCCGTAGGTCGTGTCGCCGCTGCGGGGGAGCGCCGAGAATTCGTTGACGACCTCGAAGACGCGCCGCCAGAACTGCTCGGCGCGCTCGTCCGGAATTCGGACGTAGCGCAGTACGGCGCGCAGGTTGTCGGCTTCGTGCGCGGCGACCGATTCGGCGGCCGCCTCGGTCAGGTAGTTCGTGATCATCGGCAGCTGATCGGGTCGGATCGTGCCGACATAGAACATGCGCGCCGTGCGCCCGTAGAAGCGCTCGTCGATCGCGCGTACGCGGCGGGTGCGGACGACCTTCAGCAGCCCGGCGTCGACAAGCAGCCCGACGTGATAGGCCACGGTGCTCTTGGGACGATCGACCGCGGCCGCGAGCTCGGCGACCGTCGCGGCGCGCTCGTGCAGCAGTTCGAGCAGGGTGCTGCGCAGGTCGTGAAACATGGCCCTGAGCTCGTCCGAGGACGACACGATGCGCAGGTCGTCGAGGTCGTAGTCGGGACCGGCCGGAGCGCTCAGCATTTCTCGATCGTTCTCCTGATTTGGATTGATCGAACTGTTTGGATCATAAGTCGAACGGGTAGATCCTGTCGAATCCGCTCACGTTCGCCCGACTCGTGCCGATCATGGCCCACGTGGGAGGCGCGGACCGAGCCAAGGCCGAGGGGCGCGCGACTGCAGGCCTGTTCGGTGTCGCGGCGACCGTGGCGCTCGTGGTCGCCGTCGTGTTCGCCGAGTTCATGCTGCTGTCCTTCGTCTACCACCGTGGCGACGCCGTCCGTTCGCAACGCCTGGTCGCCACGCACCTGACCGGCGTCCTGGCGTCACCGGCGCAGTCGGCGACCACGCTCGCCGAAGCGCGTGCGGACGTGCAGCGGCTGGCCGCGGCCGGGGTCTCCGCCGGACAACTGGCGCCGTTGCGCGCAGCGCTCGCCACCACTCGGCCGCCTGTTGCGACCCTGCGCGCTGACTCGCGCACCTTGTCGACGACGCTCGGCGATCGCTCTGACCAGATCGACGAGCAGGCCGACGTGATTTACGTAGCGCTGCTCATCGTGGCTTCGTTCGGATGGATGTTCTGGTTCCGCCGACTCGTCGCGCGGCACAAGGCGCTGCAGCGCCGCGTCACCGAACAGGAAGCTCGCTCGGCCGGCGAGCGGCGACTGGCAGCGCTCGTGCACGGCTCGAGTGACGTCATCGCGGTGCTGGACGCCGACTCGCGGATCTCGTTCGTGACCCCGTCGTCGCAGAGCGTGCTCGGATGGTCGCCGGACGAACTGGTCGGCCGCCGCTGGATCGACGAGGTGCTGCGCGCAGAAGACGTCGCCGCCTTCGTCCAGGCGCTCGCCGGGCGACGGGCGGATGCAGCTGTCTCGATGCATGCTCGGCACCGCAACGGCAGCACGCTGTACCTAGAGGGAACCCTGACGAATCTTCTCGGCGACGACACTGTCGACGGGCTGGTGCTCACGGTTCGTGACATCACCGCTCGCCGCGAGATGGAAAGTCAGCTGACCCACCACGCGTTCCACGACGAGCTGACCGGACTTGCGAATCGGCGCCTGTTCGCCGACCGCCTCGAGCATGCAATGCAGCGCAACGACAGCGGAGTTGCCGTCCTGTTCTTCGACCTCGACGACTTCAAGCAGATCAACGACTCGGTCGGGCACGGTGTCGGCGACGCTGTGCTCGTCGAGGTCGGGACGCGCTTGACTCGCATCCTCCGTCCTGAAGACACCGCGGCGCGCCTCGGCGGCGACGAGTTCGCCGTGCTGATGGAGGACAGCGATCTGGCGAGCGGAAGTCTCGTTGCCGAGCGCCTGCAGGCCGCGCTCGCCGAGCCGGTCGTCGTCGACGGCACGTCGCACGAGATCACCGCGAGCATCGGGCTGTCGCTCGCCGACGGCGACGACATCACGTGGGAAGAGGTGCTGCGCAACGCCGACGTGGCCATGTACCTCGCGAAGGACCGCGGAAAGGCCGGCATCGCGGTCTACGAACCGGCGCTGCACGAAGAGTCGCTCCAGCGCGTCCAGCTTCAGGCCGACCTCCAGCGTGCGCTGCGCGGGGACGAACTGGTGCTGCACTACCAGCCCGGTGTCGAGTTGCGGACAGGACGCATCGTCGGCTTCGAAGCCCTGGTGCGGTGGCAGCGCCCTGGCCACGGGCTGGTCGGTCCGCTCGAGTTCATCCCCGAGGCCGAGCGGTGCGGACTGATCGTGCCGCTGGGCGCCTGGGTGCTGCGGACCGCCTGTCACGCCGCCGCGGCGCTGCAGGACGAACACAACCATCCGACGATGTCGGTGAACGTGGCCGTCGCGCAGTTGTGCCGCGACGACTTCGTCGACACCGTGTTCGAGGCGCTGGAGAGTTCCGGCCTCGCGCCAGACCGCCTGTGCCTCGAGATCACCGAGTCGACGTTGATGGGCGACCTGGCCCGGATCGTGCCGCGGCTCGCGGTGCTCCGCGAGTGTGGCGTGCGGGTCGCGGTCGACGACTTCGGCACCGGCTACAGCTCGCTGTCGTACCTGTCGAAGTTGCCGGTGGACGTGCTCAAGGTCGACCGGTCGTTCGTCGAGCGGGTCACCCTTGACGAGCAGGACGCCTCGGTGACGCACGCGATCCTCGCAATGAGCTCGGCGATGCACCTGACCACGGTTGCCGAAGGCATCGAGCAGACCGATCAGGCGGAGTGGCTCGCTTCGGCCAACTGCGCCATCGGCCAGGGGTTCCTGTGGTCGAAGGCGGTTCCGATCAGCGACGCGAAGTCGTTGCTGCGCGATTCACACTGGGCCGGCACGGTGGTTGCGCCTACTCCGCTGCACCCCGTCGACGACGCGGTCGCATCATCGCCTGAGGTGCCGGTCGCGCAGGGCGTCGAGCACCAGAGCGCTCGCGCCAGCTGACGCAGCGCCTCAGGTGACCGAGTGCTCCCGAACCGCTCGTTGCAGTACCTCGGCCGTCAGTAGTTCCTTCGGGACGTAGGGCGCGGCGAGATCGTCGGGCAGGTCGTCGCGGGCGTGCCCGGAGCACAGGACGACGGTCACGGCGGGCCAGCGCCGCGCGATCTCGCGCGCCGCCGTCGGGCCGTCCGTGCCGGGCATGCGCACGTCGAGGACGGCGACGTCGGGTTGCAGTCTCTCGACCAGGTCGATCGCCTCGGCGCCGTCGGCGCCCTCGGCGATCACATCGACGCCGGAGGCACGTTGCAGCACGCGGCGCAGCGCGATGCGGAAGGGCAGTTGGTCATCGACCACGACGACGCGCAGGGTGCGCGTCGTCGGCGGGGGAAGCGAGTTGGTCATTCGGTGATCACTGTTTCTGGATCATTACTTCTGTAGGAACATCAGGACAGCCGCAACCCGTCGGTTCAGGTCGGGTTCCTCGGCGAAGCCGAGCTTGCCGAAGATCGCATTGGTGTGTTTCTCGACGGCCCGTTCGGTGAGGAACAGGGCGGCGGCGATCGCTGCGTTGTTCTTGCCGAACGCCATCTGCTCGAGCACTTCGCGCTCGCGTGGGCTGAGCCGGTCAAGAGCGCTGTCTTGACGCGCCGCTCGGGCCTGGACGAGTTGCTCGACGACGATCGGGTCGATGACCGACCCGCCGTCGGCGACGGTCGTGATCGCGTTGACCAGCTCGCGCGCGTCACCGACTCGTTCTTTGAGCAGATACGCGCGCCGCGCCGAGCCCTGCGACAGAAAGCGCACCGCGTAGTCGGCCTCGACGTGCTGACTCAACAGCACGACGCCGATGTCGGGATCCTCGTCGGCGAGGGTGGCCGCCGCACAGATGCCCTCGTCGGTGTTGGTCGGTGGCATGCGGATGTCGCTCACGACGACGTCCGGACGATGTGCGCGCACGCCGTCGAGCAGTTCGGGCAGCGTGCCGGCAACGCCGACGAGGTCGATTCCGTCCTGGTGATCGAGCAGCCGTTCGAGACCTTGCCGCAGCAAGGCATTGTCTTCGGCGAGCAGCACGCGCGTGGCCACGCCAGCACGCTAGCAGCGCGCTGAGCGGCATCGGACCGATGCGAAGAACCGGCCAGGTCGCATCCCGGGGGCGGGGGTACTAGCACCCCTCCGCACGGTGTGCGGGGGGTGTAGTAGCCCCAAGAACGCCGCAAATTGGCCCGATCCGAGGCGGCCGGACCATAGGGTGTCGCCATGCTCACGCGGAGGAGGGCTGCGGCGCAGTGGGTCCCCGCGTCGCCCGGCGAGCCGCTCGTGCACTTGCGCGACGTGCGCAAGACCTACGACGTGCTGACCGCGCCGGTCCGGGCGTTGCGCGGTGTCGATCTCGAGATCAGGCCGGGCGAGTTCGTCGCGCTGGCCGGTGCGTCGGGATCGGGCAAGTCGACGCTGTTGTCGGTCGTCGCCGGGCTCGACCGTCATGACGACGGCCTGGTGATGGTCGCCGGGCTTGATCTGGGCCGGTCGACCGCGGCGCAACGTGCCGAACTGCGCCGGCGCCACGTCGCGATCGTTTTCCAGTTCTTCCGGCTGCTCGAGCAGATGACAGCACTGCAGAACGTCGCGTTCGCTGCGCAGATCTCGGGCGTGCGCGCCCGAGAGGCGTATGAACGGGCCGGCGACCTGCTCGACCAGCTCGGATTGCTCAACCGGGCGGCCGACTATCCGGTGACGATGTCCGGCGGCGAGCGCCAGCGGTTGGCGATCGCCCGCGCCCTCGCGCCGCGACCGAGCCTCTTGCTGGCCGACGAGCCGACCGGATCGCTCGACTCGGCCGGCGCCGCCGAGATCATCGACCTGCTCGGCCAGGTGCATTCGGACGGGCAGACGATCCTGCTCGTCACCCACGACGACTCGGTTGCTGCAGCAGCCGATCGCACCGTCTCGCTGCGCGACGGCCAGATCGTCAGGACGAGCTGACGTGGTCGGCCTTCCCGCGCTGTCGGCCTCGGGACTACGGCGTCTGCTGTGGCCGATCTCGGTCGCGCTCGCCACGATCGCCGCCACGGCGGCGGGACTGCTCGTCGCCGTCCTCGTGCACGGGCAGCTTCCGGGTGAGGACGCGATCGTCCCCGTCACCACCGGAACGATCGTCGCGGTGGTCATCGGCGTGCTCGTCGCTCCGGCGGTGCGCGAGAGCATTCGGTCGGCAGTTCCTGCCCTGCGGCGCGCGCCGTCGGAGATCACGCGCCGCATCGCCGAGTCAGCGGCACAGCGTCTGCCGATCGACGAGTTGCTGCGACGCGCAGCCGAGGCGATGCGTACCGGCCTCGACAGCTCGCGCGTCGAGATCTGGTTGACCTCGGCGACCGGCGGGCTGTCTCGTCAGGTCACGCTCGGCGTCACCGACGACCCACCGGTGTTCACACCGCGCGACCGCACGGTGATCTCGCGCATCGGCGTCGCAGGCGAAGGCTGGGCACTGCGATGGGTTCCGCAGTTGGTCGCCGTGCCCGACTCGCCCGACTCACGCCGCACGCCGTTGCGTGTCGGTGCCATCACCGATTCGGGCGAGCTGTTGGGGATGGTGGTCGTCGGGCGGCGGGCCGGCGCGCCGCGCTACGACTTCGACGACGACGACAGTCTCGCGGCCGCGTGTCGAGTGCTCGCAGCGATCGTCCGGAATCGGCAACTTACGTCAGCGCTGGAAGAAAGCCTTGCCGACCTGCAGGTGACCAACGCGCAGCTGCAGCGTTCGCGCACCCGCATCGTCACTGCCGCCGACGCCGAACGCCGGCGCATCGAACGCAACCTGCACGACGGCGCACAACAGCACCTGCTCGCACTGGCGGTCACGGTCGGGCTCGTGCGCCAGATGGTTGCCGACGCCGAACCGGCCGCCGAGATCGAGGCGATGCTGGCGCAGCTCGGCGACGATGTGAATGCCGCGATCGGCCAGGTGCGTGAACTCGCGCAAGGCATCTACCCGGCCTTGCTGATGGACGGCGGGCTCGAACCGGCCCTGCGTGCTGTGGCCGGCCGCGCGCCGATGGCCGTCCGCATCGAGGCCCGCGGCATCGGCCGGTATCCGCCGAACCTCGAGGCGGCGGTCTACTTCTGCGCGCTCGAGGCGCTGCAGAACGCCGCCAAGCACGCACCGCAGTCGACCGTCGTGGTCAACCTCGCCGAGCGCGACGACATGCTCAGCGTGAGCGTGCGCGACGACGGCCCGGGCTTCGACACGAGCGTCCCGAGTGACGGCATGGGCCGTACGACCATGGCCGACCGGGTCGGGGCGTTGGGTGGCTCGGTGCGCTGGGAGTCCACACCCGGCGAAGGAACAGCCGTCCTCGTCGATGTGCCGGTGCCGACATGAGCGAGGTACGCGGAGCGCGGTCATGAACGGCACGACCGCGTGGGCTGCGGTGCGACTGCTGGCCCGGCACGAGCTGCGCGGCCGGTGGCGAAGCGTCGTTGCGCTCGGTGTCGCGAGCGGAATCTTCTTCGGGGTCGCACTGGCGACGGTTGCAGTGCTGCGGCGCGCAGACACCGCTTACTCCCGCATGGTGTCGGCCACCCAACTCGCTGACGCCCGCGTCGGCACCTACAACATCTTCAACAACGTGCATCGCGAACGGGCGGTGCTCAATCAACTCGCGCTCGCTCGCGGCAGCATCCTCAAGCGCACCGATGTCGTCGACTCGCAACAACTCACCGCCGTCTACACCCGCCTCGACACCCGGGACGTCGACTACCTCGGCGTCTGGGCGCCGCGACACCAATGGGACGGGCTCGACACCCCCGTCGTCGTCGACGGCCGGCTCCCGTCGCTGTTCGACCCCAACGAGGTGATGGTCAACGAGCAGCTCGCACGCTCGCGCGGCTGGACGATCGGTACGTCGATCGGTGTCGGCGTCTATCGCTCGGGACAGGTGCGCGATCCGGGCGCCGGCCTCGGTGAACCCGGCGCCGGGCACACCGATCTGCGCGTGGTCGGGTTGTACCGCGTGGCCGACAGCGGGCCGGGCTTCGGCGGCGTCCTCGGCGGCCCCGCGTTCGCCGCTAGGTGGGACGCGATCGCGGCGATCGGCGAGATTCTGCTGCTGCGCCTCAACCATGGCCTCGAGTCACCGGTGTTCGGCACCGTCCAGCAGCAGGCGATCCGGCTCGACCGTCAGTTGTCGCACGAATTCGGCACGGGCTTCTACAACTACGTCGACTATGTCGAGCCGCGGCAATCACCTGATCCTGCAATCGGTCCGACCGAGGCGGTGTTGCGCTCCGGGCTCGGGTTGCTCGTGATCGTGATCGCATTGGCCGGGGTCGTGCTCACGTTGCAGCTGACCGGGCGCTGGTCGACGCTCGGCCAGGCCGACCACGGTGTCGAACGCGCGCTCGGCATGCGCGCGTACGAGCAGGTGCTCGCGCGGCTGTTGGCGGCGCTGCCCGCGATCGTCATCGCCGGTGGGCTCGGTGCTGCCGGCGCGTTGATTGGTGGGTGGTTCGAGCCGCCGGGCACGCTGAACAGGTTCGAGCCGCACCCGGGATGGCTCGCGCAGCCGTGGACGGCGGCCTACGGCGCGTTGTTCGTCCTCGCCCTGCTGGCGGGGGCGGTCGCGCTCACGCATGCGGCGGCGCTGCGCACGCAACGCCGTGGCGCCGAGCTGACCCGCGGTCGCGTCGGCATTCCCGGTCGCGTCGCGCTCGGCCCCGTGTTGCGGTTCGCTGCTGCGTTGGCCAGCGCACGCGGGCGTGGTCGAGCGGCAGTGCGCTCGCGCGCAACAGTGCTCGGCATCGGCGCGAGCCTGGCGATGCTCGTCCTCGTCGTGACGTTGGGCGGGCAGTTGACGAGCTTGCAGAACACCCCGGCGAGCTGGGGTTGGACCGCCGACTTCGGCATCGCGTCCGACTCGGTCCAGGTCGACCATCAGGTCGCCGAGGACGAACGGGTGCGCGATGTCGATCAGGTGGTCGATGCGCCCGTCCACATCGTCCATCGCGGCCAGATCTCGCGCGTCACCGGCTACGGTCGCGCGACACTGCGCGGCGCGTTGCCGTACCGGCTCACTGCCGGACGAGTGCCGGATGCGGACGGTGAAATCGCACTCGGTCCGAGGTTGGCCGACGAATTCGGTGTGCACGTGGGTGATCGCGTCGTGCTGAGTGATCTTGCGGGAAACACATCGGCCATGCGGGTCACGGGCATCGTCGTCATGCCGACGCTCGAGAACGAACCGTTGGGTCGCAACGTGTTGATGCCCATGGACGCCTTGCGGCGCACCGCGATCTCGACGGGCTATTCGAATCTGTTGGTACGCGCGGTCGATCCAGCGGCTGCACGGGCATTACGGGGCGAGCTCGCGCGCACGGTCGAGATCGAACTGCCGACTGCGCCGAACACGATCGTCGCGCTCGGCAAGTTGGCCGCGTCGCAGCGGCTGCTGATCATCGTGTTGCTGATCGGCGGCATGTTGCTCGTCGCGGAGCACGTCTCGTTGCTGGTGCGTCGGCGCGGCAACCAGATGGCGATTGCGGCGTCGATCGGCATGACCCGGCGCCAGATCATCGTCTCGACCGCCTCGGCGACCGTGCTCACAGCAGCGGTCGGTGTCGTGATCGGCGCACCGCTCGGCTGGGCGCTGAGTCGGGTAGTGCTGGTCGAGATCGGTCCGCGGCTCGGACTCGGGTTGGCCGGTCCCGGCATCGTGATCAGCGTGGTGACCGCGCTGGCCGGGTTGCTCGGCGCGTTGCTCGTTGCGGGGACACTCGCGCTGCTCGGTCTTCGTCGGCGCACCATCATGGATCTGCGTGGGTTCGGCGCGTCCGCGTAGCGTTTCGAGTCATGCCGCGCCTGCTGCTCGTCCATCACACGGTGTCACCCGCGACGCAGGAGCTGCTCGACGCGGCTGTCGCGGGCACGTCCGCCGAGGGACTCGACGATGTCGAGGTCGTCGTGCGTGCCGCGCTCGGCGCGACTGTGTCGGATGTGCTTGCTGCAGACGGTTTTGTGCTCGGAACGCCGGCGAACATCGGCTATCTGTCCGGCGCGATGAAGCACTTCTTCGACACCGTTTACTACCCGACGCTCACCGCGAAAACCGGTGCGCCGTACGGGTTGTACGTGCACGGCAACACCGGCACCGACGGTGCGGTGCGCGCGGCGGAATCGATCACGAAGGGGATGGGCTGGGAGCGTGTTCACGAGCCGGTCATCGTCTCCGAGGCGCCGTCGAAGGACGATCGTGAGGCCGTGTGGGAGTTGGCCGCGACCGTGTGCGCCGCGCTGCTCGGCTAGTGCTTGCGGACGACGCGCTCGTCGCCGCCCGTCCACACCGTGATGTCGAGATGGCCGTCGATCACCTCGACCGACGACGCGCCGATGATGTCCGCTGCGTAGAAGGTGTCGAAGTCGGTGTTGCGCAGATCGAAGCCGGACTCTGCGTACAACGCTTCGGCCCAGCGCCGTTGCAGTGACTTGTCCGGGACGTCGTGCACCGTGCCCCAGAGTTTCGCATCGCCGTCGCCGACGTGCGTGTCGACCGTCGCGGTATGCAAGCTGAAGCGGGGGTCGCGCGCGAGGTCGGCGAACTTCGTCGTGTGCGGCATGCCGACCAACCACAGCTCGCCTTCGAACAGGCGCGGCTCCATCGGGCTGACGCGTGGGTAGCCGTCGGATCGCAGCGTGGCCAGCATGCACAGATTGCCCGTACTGCGGTGCCGGCGTTCGAAGATCGCAGCGATGCGCGGTGCAGCAACGGCGAAGTCCTGCCAGCGGGGCATGAGCCTGACCGTAATTGACATCTGCAGTGCCCACTACCCACGAATCCCAGCCACTTCCAGCGCCACGCTGGAACGTGAGAGACACGACCAAAGGCGCAGCGACGGGAGTACCGCGGTAGTCGAGTTGCGCTTCGTTCGGTCCGGTCGGGACGAAGTCCCGAAGCCGGGGAGTCCTCGCTGGTAGGTGCGGTGCGCTGGAAGGCATGCTTCAGCCGCCGGGATGTGTGCGGGTGTAGTCGTGCATGGTGTTGCGTCTGGGTTTCTGTGCCGGGTCGACCCAGGCAGGCGGGACCCAGTGGGGTAGGTCGTTGAGCATGATCGAGGCCCAGCCCATTTGTTCGAACAGGGCGTGGTTCTGCCGGCAGACCAGGGTGCCGTCGTCGACGCGGGTGCGTTTGGTCTTGGCAAAATCCGTCACGTGATGAGCCTGGGTCCACGACAAGGGCGCATCACAGCCCGGGTAGGAGCAGCCTTTGTCCCGGGCGAACATGGCTAGGCGTTGTTGTTCGGTGAACAACCGGTGCTGATCGGAATACGCGACGATGCGACTTGGTTTTCGAGAGCAGCACCAGGATCGCTTTGGCTTTGGGGTCGAGCCACCGGTCGGCGACCGTGGTCGGGACCGCGTAACCGTGTGCGGTGTGGACGATGCCGGTGCCGTCGGCGAACTCGCCCACGGTCGCGGTCAGCACCAGGGTGGTGGCGCAGCCGTTCGCTGTCGGCAGCGAGCCGGAGGAGAAAAGAATCTTGAAGGCGCCGAGCAGCGCGTCATGGCGCCGCTGACCGGGGGTGCGCGGGTCACGCTCACCGTCCGGGCCGGTGTGTGGCTTGCCGAGGGTGTCGAACAGGGTCTCGAGGTACTCGGCTGCCTCGCAGGTCAGTTCGCCGGCGATCGAGGCTGACCCGTCCGCACGCCGGCGCAGCGACAGTGTGCGGCGCCGGTGCGCCGCCTCGATGTCACGAAACGCCCCGTCCTGATCGACCCGGGCGTACAGACCGTTGGCGAAGCGGGCCAGCAGGTCCGGGTCGTGGTCACGGGCGAAGTCGAGCAGCGCGCTCTCGATACAGTGGTGCTGACTGGTCGGCGAGCAGGTCGTCGATCTTGTCCGTCATCGCCACGACGGTGGCCGCGGCCCGGGTCGAGATCGCACCCTCGGCCAGCGCGGCCGCGGTCTGCGGATGCTGCGCTTCGACCGTCTCGCCGGTCAGCGTGCGCCGCGGCGTCACCGCCGCCGCCAGCCGCACCCGACCGGCCGCATCGCGCGCACCGATCTTGAGCGCGTCACGGAGCAACACCGCCGTGTTCTTCGCCCCCAGATCGAACGCGAGCCCCTCCGCCTCGACCTGCGCGATCAGGCTCAGCTGTTCGACCTCGATCGACTGCTTCGAAGCCTCCAGTTCGCGCAGCCGATCCAGCACTGCCGTGCCGGTCAACGATGCTGCGCTCACATGTTCGATTCTATCTCTTCCGAGGAAGAAACACCAGAGCTGTGAGACGAGAATCCGCAGAAATGTATAGGGATTCGCACCCGCGGCCGCTTCTCGGCGAGTGGTCATTAATCCTTCGAGTGGTCACGAATAACTGACCACTCGACGCGTAACTGACCACTCGTGAACGGTGCTCGGTCGCTCTGCCGCAAGGACGTGAAGCCTCGGGCAATTTGTCCGCATTTCGTCCACCCTTAAGGGGTCGGGCGAGGCCTAAGTTAGGTGATTCTCCCGAGGCGGCAGGGCCCCTTAGCTCCTTAGCGTCGAGTCCATCAACGACGCCACCGAGGAGCTAGCCATGATTCCCACCGCCACCGCCGAACTCGTTCACGCACGCCAGTCCGAACTGCGTGCGCTCGCCCGCCGTAACCCGCGGCGCAAGCACTCCGAGCGGCGCCACCGAGGCGCCGGTTCCTCGTCCGAATAACCAGCCGGTATCAGCCGGCGTGTGACGTGCTCCTGAATGACGGAACACGTCACCAGGGGGAGTTGTCATGTTGCCACCGACCATCGTGTCCGCCATCGATGCGGCGCACCGATCCGACAGGCGCAAGCGCGCAGAGCGCGCCGAGCGAGCCAGTCTGGCTCGTGTGCAGCGCGCCGAGCGGCGAGCACGCCGCTGACCCGCTAGTCATAAACCGCGTCGACCGTCCACGAACCAGCGGGCATGGTGCCGCTGACCAGGTAGGCACGTCCACGTACGTCCACCACCTGGCAGCGCACCACCTGCCGCGCGGCCGACGCCGACCACCATCGTTCGTCGACCGGCCACGGCCCGGCCCAGGACGAGACCGCGACCGGCTTCTCGTCGCCGATCGCGAACAACGCCGGGGGAGCGGGCATCGCACCGCGCACGGTCACCACGACGGTGCGCCCGCCGGCGTCGAGCAGTTGTGCCGCGCGCGGCGGATCGAGCAGCACCGACGGCGCCGGTGCCGGCAGCGCACCCGGCCATGGCTGCTCGGGAGAGCGCATCGCCACCGGCTCGTCGCCCCACGGCACCAACCGCGTGCGCTGAGCCGGATCGCGTCCACCGTCGAGCACCGGTGCGAGCACCGAGCCGTGCCCCAACAGCGTCTGCACTCGCGCCAGCGCGCGATGCGCGCGCTCGTCTTCAGCGCCCGAACCGCCCCACAACGATTGCTGGTGTGCTCCGGTCGGCACCGCCTCGATCGGGACGAGCCGTAGCCGGGTGATGCCACCGGTCGGACGATCGGTACGCGACAGCCAACCCTCCAGTTGCCAGCGCACCCGATCGAGCACGTCGACGGCACCGAGCACGCCGGCGTGCCGCCAGCGGCGCACGGTTTCCTCGCCGTTCTCGGACAGCACCTGCAATTCGAGACAGGTGCAGGCCAACCCGTGCGCGCCCAGATCACCGACGAACTGTTCGGCCGAACTGCGCGCGCTGAAAGCCACCGTGTCGACCCGGTCGACCGGAGGTTCCAGATCGAGGGTCACTTCGAACTCGGCGGGCGGCCGCCGGGCCGCCACCGGACGATCGTCGGCACCGCCGGCCTGGCGGTGCGCCCACGCGCCGGACGGCCCGAACCGGGCGAGCACGTCACGCGCCGACAGAGCCGCGAACCCGCCGAGGGTGTGGATGCCCAGCCGCCGCAACAGATCGACCAGCGTCGAGGTTCCGAACGGGTCGAGGGTCTCGATCGGCAGGTCGGCCAGGAACGCCGCCGAGGCGCCGGGATCGACGATCACGCCGCGCCGCGCCGACTGCTCGGCCGCGAACGCGCCGTCGGCGATCCCGATCAACACGTCGGCGCCGCCGAGCTGCGGCAGCCCCATCACTGCCCGCGACAGTGCATGCACCACACCGGTCTCGCCGCCGAAGTATCGCGTCGGGCCGCGCACGTTGATCGCGGCCAGGCCGGGCCGGGTGATCTCGACACCAGGCGCGATCGATTCGAGCCCGGCCACCACCGGTTCGAACAGGCGAGCCTCGGCCGACTCGTTGCGTGCCAGCACGGCGAGGTCGGGGCAGCGGGCCTGGGCCTCTCGCCGGCGCAGCCCGCGTCGTACCCCGGCCGAGCGGGCCACGTGCGAGCACGCCACGACCGTGTTGCCGAACAGCACCGCGATCGGTGCGTCAGCGGCCAACCCCGCCTCGAGCCGGACGGTTGTCACGGGCCAGTCCGGACACCACACCGCGATCATGCGAGGCGGTGCTGCGGTCACTCATTCAGTATCGAAGACGTGTTCGATATATGCAATACGCTCTCCGGCGGACCTGCCCACCTCGTCGCGCCGGTCCGTCAGATACGCGATCTCCGCCGTGTTGGTGGCCAGCTCGATGGCCCGCTCGTACGCCGCGCGCGAGTCGGCAGCCCGCCCGAGGCGCCGCAGCAGGTCGGCGCGGGTCGCATGGAACGCGTGGTAGCCCTCGAGCGTTTGCTCGAGCCCCTCGACGGTTGCGAGCGCCACCTCCGGGCCGTCCAGCTCACCGATCGCGATGGCCCGGTTGAGCGCGACGATCGGTGACCGGTCGATGCGGACGAGCTGGTCGTAGAGCGCGACGATCTGCGACCAGTCGGTCGCGCGGATGTCGCGCGCCGACGTGTGGACCGCGTTGATCGCGGCAAGGATCTGGTACCGGCCAGGAGCCTGCCCGGCGGCTGCCGCGGCGAGCCGTTCGCGCACCAACGCGCGACCCTCGCCGATCGATGCGACGTCCCAGGTCGTGCGGTCCTGTTCGGCGAGCGTGACCAGCCGACCCGCCGACACCCGCGCCTCGCGGCGTGCCTCGGTGAGAAGCATCAACGCCAGCAGCCCGGTCACCTCGCCGTCGTCCGGCATGAGCGAATGCAGCACTCGAGCCAGCCGGATCGCTTCGGCGCTCAGGTCGCGACGGACCGGATCGCTGTCGGGGCCCGACGCAAGATAACCCTCGTTGAAGACGAGGTAGATGACGGCGAGGACACCCGAAACGCGCTGCGGAAGATCCTTCTCCGACGGCACCCGATAGGGGATGGCCGCCGCCTTGATCTTCGCCTTCGCTCGCGTGATCCGTTGCCCCATCGCGGTCTCTTGGACGAGGAAAGCCCGGGCGATCTCGGCGACGGTCAACCCGGCCACCAGCCGCAGCGTCAGCGCCACCCGGGTCTGCAGCGCCAGCGCCGGATGGCAGCACGTGAAGATCAACCGGAGCCGGTCGTCGTCGACGGCACCGGTTGTCTCGGACGGTGCAGCATTGTCGGCCAACAACACGGCCTCCTCGTGCTTGTGCGCGCGTGCGGCCTCGCGCCGGAGTCGGTCGATGGCCTTGCGAGTCGCCGTCGTCATGAGCCAGCCGCCGGGATTCGGTGGGACGCCGTCGCACGGCCACCGCGCGACGGCGGTGGCGAACGCTTCGGCCGCCGCCTCCTCGGCGACGTCGAGGTCGCCGAAGCGCCGGGTCATCGCCGCGACCACCCGTCCCCACTGCTCGTGGTGCGCGTCGGTGATCGCGGCCGTGACGTCGACGTCGCTCACAGGAACGGGCGCACCTCGACCTTGCGGTTGCACGCCTTGGACCCCTGGGTAGCGAGCTCGAGGACGGCGTCCAGATCAGCTGCTTCCATGATCCAGAAGCCGGCGAGATGCTCCTTGGACTCGACGAACGGACCGTCGGTGACGATCGGCTCGGTGCCCCGGTTGTCGATGACGGTGGCCGAGTCGGGCCCGGCGAGGCCACCGGCGAACACCCAGTGACCATCGGCGATCAGCCGGTCGTTGTAGGCGTCGATGGCAGTCATCTCGTCGTCGGTCGCCAGGTCTTGTTCGTCCGCGATGACGGAAACCAGGTACTGCACTGCAGATCATCTCCTCGATTCGGTGTGGCACTCACCGTTGCTACGAACGTGCTCGTCCCGATCCGACGCCGGTCGGCGAATTATCTGAAGGAATTCTGCGGCAAGAGTTGGCAGTCTTGGTGCGTGCGCACCTTCGACGACCTCGTGGCCCAGGCCGCGGCCGTCGACGTCTCGGGATGGGACTTCAGCTGGCTCGACGGGCGCGCGACCGAGCAGCGTCCGCCCTGGGGCTACTCGCGCCTGCTCGCCGAGCGGGTCCCGCAGGCCACGTCCGCCCTCGACCTCGACACCGGCGGCGGCGAGATCATTGCCGAGCTGCCGCACCTGCCCGCGCGCATGACCGTCACCGAGACGTGGGCCCCGAACCTCGCGCTCGCCCGGGCTCGTCTCGAGCCGCGCGGTGTCGAGGTCGTCGCAGCAGAGCCGGGTGCGCCGCTGCCGTTCGCCGACGCGAGCTTCGATCTCGTCACGAGCCGGCACCCGGTTGCCGCCGACTGGGGCGAGATCGCGCGGGTGCTCGTGCCCGGCGGGACCTACCTCGCGCAGCACGTCGGCTCGGCCTCGGCGGTCGAACTCATCGAATACTTCATCGGCCCGTACCCCGCTGCCGACGACGGCCGAGACCCCTACGTCGAATCCCGCGCGGCCGCGGAGGCCGGCCTCACGGTGGTCGACCTGCAGACAGCCCGCTGCCGCATGGAGTTCTACGACGTCGGCGCGGTCGTCTACGTCCTGCGCAAGTGCGTGTGGTGGGTGCCGGACTTCACCGTCGACCGCTACGCGGCAACACTGCGACGGCTCGACGCGCTCATTCGCGCGGACGGTGTGTTCGTCGCGCACTCGACCCGGCACCTCATCGAAGCAGTGCGTCAGCCGAGTTCGAGCACAGCCAGATAGACCCGGCGCGACGCGTCGCCGAGGCGGCTGCACAGCTCGTCGAGGTCGCGGCCCTCGACCGCGGGGACGAACACCGTTCCGCGGCGGTTGATGTTGAATCCGTCGGCTGCGACGACGTGCTGGGCCACATCGAACCAGCCGGGACGCTTGCCCGCACGATCTAGCGCGGCGCCGTCGTCGCTGAGGACGTAGCGCGGGCCCCGGTGGCGGACGTGGACGACCACGGGATCGCCACTGCGATAGCTGCGTCCCGTGTCGATCCTGGTCTCGTCCCCGTCGGCGACGTGCACACGTCCAGCATCGCGCACGACGCAAGCGGTATCTGCCGGTCCTACGATGACTCCACGGTTGTGGGGGGTGTTCTCATGGCACAAACGGTTCGAGTGCCCGGATTCCTGCCGAGCACCAACGGATTCCACTTCGGCAACAGCTGGCCGCGTGAGCCGACGCTGACGATCCCGTTCCCGACCGGGCCGATCGAGGTCGGCGATGCGGCCGGCGGGTTGTGCGGCGGCATGGCGTTCGCGGTACGGGATTTCTTCGAGGCCGGCGAGCCGATCCCGGCCACGACGACCAACCCGGCACTGCACTCGCCGCTCTACGACTACATCACCCGGCGACTGTTCGACAGCTTCGACATCCCGGCGGGCGTGGCGAAGTTCTACGCCTACCAGCTGCCGATCCGTGACCAGGGCGAAGAGACCGTGCGGCAGTGGACGGACATCCAGCCGGCGCTCGACGCCGGCCAACTCGTCTGCCTCGGCCTGATTCGCGTGCGGTCGTTCTCGCCCGGCGACCTCGGCAAGAACCATCAGGTGCTCACCTACGGCTACGACGAGGACGACGGCGGACGAGTGACGCTCGCGGTCGGCGATCCGAACCATCACGACCGCGACGATGTCACGCTGTCGTTCTCGACGACGGGCTCGCCGGGCGTCGAGTACGCAGTCGGTGGCGCTGTCGTCGACCCCGCGTCGGATGAGAACACCTTCGGCGCGTTCGTTCAGCGCTACACGCACTGCACGCCGAGCGCTGCGCTCAACGCCCCACCCGTGCAGCTGCCGCCGGAACAGACGCAGAACGAGCCCGGGCGACCTAGCCTGGACGCATGACCTCGGCCCGGGTGCCCGACGCCTGCACATTGCCCACCGAAGAGCAGCCGATCCGGATCGCTGAATTCGACGAGCTGTTCACGAGCCGGGTCGTCTCGTCCGCGCGGCACAGCGCAACCCGTCTGGAACTGCGCCTGCGGTCTGGGTGTGCCGACGCGGTTCGTGACCTCACCGAGCGCGAGACGCAGTGTTGTTCGTTCTTCACGTTCACCGTGCGCGACGAAGGCGATGTCGTCGTGCTCGACATCGTGGTTCCCGACGACTACCGCAGTGTGCTCGACGGCATGGAGGGTCGGCTCTAACGCTCCAGCCAGAGGCAGAACGGGTGCCCGGCCGGGTCGAGGCACACGCGCACGTTGTCCTGTGGCTGGAACTGCGCGAGGGTCGCGCCGCATTCGAGGGCGTGCGCAACTTCGCCGTCGAGATCACGCACCGCGATCTCGAGGTGCAGCTGCATCTGCTGATCGCCCGGTCCGGCCGGCCACACCGGCGCGACGTAGCCGTCCTCCTGCTGGAACGACAGCGCGACGCCCCCGTCCGGGTCGCGCACGATCACGAAGCCGGGTTCCTCGTGCCCGATCGCCCAGCCGAGCAGCCGCTCGTAGAAGCGCGCGAGCGCCGCCGGGTCGGGTGCTCCGATGTTCACTGTGCTCAGTCTCATGCGATCCGATCCTCCTCGGACCAGCCAACCACCGTCGTCCGACAGTGCGCATATCGTCGATCGACATGACCACCTACGCACTCATCCCCGGCGCTGGGGGCGTCGCCTGGTACTGGAGCCGGCTCGTCCCGCTGCTCGAAGCGGCCGGGCACCGCGCGGTTGCGGTCGACCTGCCCGGCGACGACGAGTCGGCCGGACTGTCCGACTACGCCGATCTCGTTGTCGCGGCCGTCGGCGACCGCGACGACGTCGTCGTGGTCGCGCAGTCGCTCGGCGGGTTCACCGCGGCAGAGGTCTGCCAGCGCATCGCGCTGCGCGAGCTGGTGTTCGTGAACGCGATGATCCCGGCGCCCGGTGAATCGCCGGACGAGTGGTGGCGCAACGTCGACTCCGAAACGGCGCGTGTCGCAGCGGCCGAGGCGAACGGCTACACGACCGAGATCGACCTCGCCGTCTACTTCCTGCACGACGTCGACCCGGCCGTTGCGGCGGAGGGCGAGCCGTACCAACGCAACGAGGCACAGATCGCCTTCGAAGGCCGGTGCACGCTGCAGTCGTGGCCCGCAATACCGATCCGCGCGCTCGCCGGCGCCGATGACCGATTCTTCCCGGCCGACTTCCAGCGCCGCGTCGCCAAGGAGCGCCTCGGCGTCGAGGCGGACGTGCTGCCCGGCGGGCACCTCATCGCGCTCGCGAACGCGCCGGCCGTCGCCGACTATCTGCTGACCGGCTAACGGTTAGGCGCTGCCCCATAGGCTTGGACGAGTGTCCGCACCGTCCGCCGCCGAGCTTCGCGCGCGCCTCGACGGCGTGACGCTCATCGACGAGGCCCGCCTGGGCAAGCGGTTGCGGCAGGCCCGCCGTCCCAAGGACTTCGCCGCGATCGAGCGCCAGATCGAGCGCAGCGAACTGCTCGTTGCCGACCGTCGCGCCGCGCTGCCCACGATCGTCTATCCCGACCTTCCGGTGAGCGCCCGGCGCGACGACCTCGCGGCGGCGATTCGTGACCACCAGGTCGTTGTCGTCGCGGGGGAAACGGGGTCGGGTAAGACGACCCAGCTGCCCAAGATCTGTCTCGAACTCGGTCGTGGCGTTCGCGGAACCATCGGGCACACGCAGCCGCGCAGGCTCGCTGCGCGCACGGTCGCGCAGCGCATCGCCGACGAACTGCACTCCCCACTCGGAGAAGTCGTCGGCTACACGGTGCGATTCACCGACCAGGTCAGCGATCGCACGCTGGTCAAATTGATGACCGACGGCATCCTGCTCGCCGAGATCCAACGCGACCGGATGTTGCGCCGCTACGACACGCTCATCCTGGACGAGGCGCACGAGCGCAGCCTGAACATCGACTTCCTGATCGGCTATCTCACCCGGTTGCTGCCCCAGCGTCCGGATCTCAAACTCGTGGTGACGTCCGCGACGATCGACCCGCAGCGATTCAGCGCTCACTTCGCCGATGCCCCGATCGTCGAGGTCAGCGGGCGCACCTATCCCGTCGAGATCCGCTATCGGCCGCTCGAGCCCGAGCTGTCCGACTCCGATGACGACGATCCGGACGATCCGGATCACGACGTCGTGCAGCGGGTGCGGGTACGAGATCAGACCGAGGCCGTCGTCGACGCGGTGCACGAGTTGGATCGCGAGCAGCCTGGCGACGTGCTCGTGTTCCTGTCCGGTGAGCGCGAGATCCGTGACACCGCCGACGCGTTGCGTGGCGCGAAACTGCGTAATACCGAGGTGCTGCCGCTGTATGCCCGACTGCCGACGGCCGAGCAGCAGAAGGTGTTCGAGCCGCACACCGGGCGGCGGATCGTGCTCGCGACCAACGTCGCCGAGACGTCTCTCACGGTGCCGGGCATCCGCTACGTCGTCGACCCGGGGACGGCGCGCATCTCGCGGTACAGCCGGCGCACCAAGGTGCAGCGGCTGCCGATCGAACCGATCTCGCAAGCATCGGCCGGACAGCGCGCGGGCCGGTGCGGACGACTGTCCGACGGGATCTGCATCCGGCTCTACTCCGGATCGGACTTCGAGTCGCGACCGCGCTTCACCGAACCCGAGATCCTTCGCACCAACCTCTCGGCCGTGCTGTTGCAGATGGCCGCTCTGCGCATCGGTGATGTTGCGGACTTCCCGTTTCTCGACCCGCCGGACCGGCGGGCCGTCCGTGACGGCATAGCACTGCTGCAAGAGCTGGGTGCCTTCGACGAGTCGGCCCGCATCACCGACCTGGGCCGACGGCTCGCGCAGCTGCCGGTCGATCCCCGCATCGCGCGCATGATCCTGCAGGCCGAGCAGGAGGGCTGCGTGCGCGAGATTCTCGTGATCGCTGCGGCATTGTCGATCCCCGACCCGCGCGAGCGCCCGTCCGACGCCGAAGAGGCCGCGCGCCAGAAGCATGCCCGCTTCGCCGACGAGCATTCCGACTTCGTCAGTTTTCTCAACCTCTGGAACTACCTGCGCGCACAGCGCAAGGAGTTGTCGGGCAACCAGTTCCGGCGCATGTGCCGTGAGGAGTTCCTGCACTATCTGCGCATCCGCGAATGGCAGGATCTCGCCGGTCAGCTGCGCACCATCGCCGCCGGCCTCGGCATCGTTGCCACCGACGAGCCGGCTGACGCCGATCGCGTCCACGCTGCAGTCGTCGCGGGCCTGCTCGGCCATCTTGGTCTGCGTGAAGGCGAGTCACGCGAATACCTCGGCGCACGCAACTCACACTTCGTCCTCGCGCCAGGATCCGTCCTCAGCAAGCGTCCGCCGCGATGGGTCGTCGTCGCCGAACTCGTCGAGACCTCACGGTTGTTCGGACGGATCGCGGCGCGCATCGAACCCGAGTCGGTCGAGAAGCTCGCGGCGCATCTCGTCAACCGCAGTTACAGCGAACCCCACTGGGACGCACGGCGCGGTGCGGTTATGGCCTACGAACGCGTCACGCTCTACGGCCTGCCGATCGTCGCCCGCCGACGCATCGGCTACGCGAACGTCGACCCGGCTGAGACCCGCGAGTTGTTCATCCGCCACGCTTTGGTCGAAGGCGACTGGTCGACGCGGCACCACTTCTTCCGCGACAACCGGGCACTGATGGCCGAGCTCACCGAGATCGAAGAGCGCGCGCGACGCCGCGACCTGCTCGTGGGTGATGACGAGATCTTCGCCTTCTACGACAGCAGAATCCCGCCTGAGGCTGTCAGCGGTCGACACTTCGACGCCTGGTGGAAGAAGCAGCGGCACAAGACGCCCGACCTCCTGACGATGACGCGAGACGACCTGCTCAGACACGACGACATCGCCGGCGATGACAACCCGGATACCTGGCAATCAGGAAACCTGGCATTACCTATCACCTACCGGTTCGAACCGGGAAGCACAGACGACGGCGTCACGGTGCACGTTCCGGCTGATGTACTGGCCCGGCTGGGCGGGCAGGAGTTCGGCTGGCAGGTCCCGGCGCTGCGCGAGGAGCTCGTCATAGCGCTCATCCGATCGCTCCCGAAGGAGCTCCGTCGACACTTCGTTCCCGCGCCGGACACCGCCCGCGCGGTGCTAGCCGCACTGACCCCTGGACAGGAGCCGCTGCTCGAGGGTGTGCAACGTGAGCTGCATCGGCGCGGTGGCGTGCTGGTTCCGCTGGAGGCATTCGACCTGGCGAAGATCCCGGCCCACCTTCGGGTCACGTTCGCCGTCGAGGACGACGCGGGCAACGAGATCGCGCGGGGCAAGGACCTCTCCGCGCTGCAAGAGCAGCTGACGGCGCCCGTGCGTGCCGCGGTCGCCAAGGCGGTCGCGGGCGGCATAGAGCGCGGTGGCCTTGCGGCCTGGCCCGACGACGTGGCGGAGCTGCCGCACCTGCTCGAGCGCAGCAGCGGCGAGCACGTGGTGCGAGGCTTCCCTGCCTTCGTCGACGCCGGCGACTCGGTCTCGATCCGCGTCTTCGCCTCTGCGGCCGAGCAGTCGGCAGCGATGCGTGCCGGCATCCGACGGTTGTTGCGGCTCGCGACATCGTCGCCGGTGAAGGCCGCCGAGCGTTCGTTGTCGACACGCGCCCGGCTCGTGCTCGGGGCGAACCCCGACGGCTCGGTCGCCGCCCTGCTCGATGACTGTGCCGACGCGGCCGTCGACGCGCTCGTCCCGTCGCTGCCGTGGACGCAGCCGGCCTTCGACGAGTTGCGTGCGAAGGTCGCCGCCGATCTTGTACCGGCGACGATCGACATCGTCGAGCGCATCGAGCGGGTGCTCGCCCAGGCGCACGAGGTTCGCCGCGCCTTGCCTGCCGACCCGCCGCCCGCCCACGCCGCAGCGATCGACGACATCCGCGCGCAGTTCCGCACGCTGCTGCCGCAGGGCTTCGTCACCGCCGCCGGACGTGCCCGACTGCCCGATCTCGCCCGCTATCTCGCTGCGATCGCCCGCCGGCTCGAACTGCTGCCACGCGACCCCGCGGTCGATGCCGCGCGCATGGCCCGCGTGCACGCGGTGCAGGCTGCGTACGACGACCTCGTGCGCGCGCTCCCTGCGACGCGAGCCTCGGCCGAGGACGTTCGTGCCATCGGCTGGCAGCTCGAAGAGCTGCGCGTGAGCCTCTGGGCGCAACAACTCGGCACACCCCGTCCCGTGAGCGAGAAACGGATCTTCCGCGCGATCGACGAGATCACCCCGTAGCCGCGGACCGTCAGCGCAGGATCGACGAGACGATCCTCGGGCGGCCGTGCCCGAGGTAGAAGATGCCCGGTAGCCCCGCGGTATGGAAGCCGTCGCTCGGATTGTGCGAGAGCGTGCTGTGGCGGATGGCCAGCGTCCCCGTGCGGTCGTTGCTGACGAAGAACAACGCTCCGCCGCCCTCATTCGCATGGTTGTCGCTCATATAGGTGCCGCCGAGGGCGACTGAATAGGTGTTTCCGTCGGTGTAGATCGCGGCGCCACTTCCGCCACCACGCGTGCCGGATCGCGCAGGGTTTGCGCCGTGCCCGATCGCGCGGTTGCCGACGAATCGGCTGTTGAGCACCACCCACGAGACGCCGATGCTGCTCAACCCGCCGCCGTTGCTGCAGACGTTGTTGCGGAACGTCGATCCGGTCACGTAGACCGGCCGCTGGCGGAACTGCGACAACGCTCGTACTGCGGCGCCACCGAGATCCGGCCCGTGGGCGTCGCAGCGATTGCCGATGAAGTGCGAGTTCACGACGCGCAGCTGGCCGCCGCGCGCGAAGATCGCGCCGCCGCCCCCGCCGTCGAAGTGCTGTCCGGTGGAGTTGCCGCGCGTGAACGACATGTTCTGCACGATCAGCCGGGGCTCGGCCTGGTTGTCGCAGTGCGACGTCGTCCAGACCTGGTTCTGATCGCAGGTGTCCATGTAGAGAATCCGGCGTGTGCCCGCACCGCTGAGAGTGACGAGCCCGCGACCGTCGAGGACGACGCGGTGCGAGGTATTGACGACCTTCGCAGTCGACCGCATGACGATGGTCACCGGCTTCGGCCCGCAGCGGAACCTGATCACGCCGCCCTTGCGCACGGCTGCGACGACCGCGGCCGAGGTGCAACTGGCGGGCGTGCCGGTGCCGACCCACCGGGTCGGATGCGAGGTGTTGACCGCACGTCCTGCTGCGGGCACGGGGACGGGCGACACGCCGCGTCCGGTGGCGTTCGGCGTGGTCGCCGCGGCGCCGCTCGCCGTTGCCAGGCACAGACCGAGCACAGCGAGCACGAACCGGATCATGTGCCGCACGTTACGCGCACGCCGCCAGGTACGAGTCGACGTGAGCGGCGCTTGCGGGAATCCGTATTCGCACGACCTTCCGTCGGCTCTGCGGACATCGTTACGTTTGCCGCGTGAGCGGAGCTGAGTTCGCTGAGAAGGACACTCGGCAGGAATCCGCGCAGTCGGCCACGAAGCAGCCCAAGCGCGAGAACCGGCTCGTCTTCCAGCCCAAGTTGGTGGTCGGCTCGGCCGGCGATCCGCTCGAGGCGGAGGCCGACGCGGTGGCGATGCGGGTGCTGGCCGAGTTCCGCGCCAATCACGACGACGACGTCCACGATCACGAGCACGGTGTAGCCGTGCATGCCGCGGGACCGATCGTCTCGCGCACTGCCGGCCCGGCGGGCGGCTTCGGCGGCGGCGAGGTCGACGCGGCCAGCGAGCAGGCGCTGCAGGGCGCGCTCGGGCGCGGCAGCTCGATCCCGACACCGCTTCGGCGCCGTTACGAGCGTGCCTTCGGCGCCGACTTCAGCAGCGTCCGAGTGCACAACGACAGCGAGTCGGCCAACCTCAACCGCGAATTCGGCGCGCGTGCGTTCACCGTCGGCAACGACATCTTCCTCGGCAAGGGTGCGCCGAGCCTCGATTCCGAGGCCGGGGTGAAGCTGATGAGTCACGAGCTGACGCACACCTTGCAGCAGAGCCCGCAAGCCCACCGCGTGCAGCGTGACATCGGGTTCGAATTCGAGACGAAGAAGATCGAGACCAAGCAGACGACCGACGGCTCTGGCCTGCCGAACACCGGATTCGCGACGCCGAAGGACGGCAAGGAGGCCTTCGAGGCAGGCAAGCGCGTCAAGAAGGGCAGGGCGTTGCTCAAACGCGCCGACCTCGAGGTGCAGGCCGACGACTGGGGCGACAGGTCCGACATGGAAGTCGTCGTGACCCACTTGCCCGAGAACGCCGGCGGACGGACCCGCCTGGTCAACGCGCTGCGCGACCTGAACAACTTGATCGCCGCCTACGATGTGCTCGCCGGTACCGGCGGCGGCTTCGTCCCGGCCGAGGCATTGAGCGGGACTGCCAACTTCAACACCCCGCTCGTCGGCGGGATGTTCGAAGGAAACTGGACGGCGGCAAGCACCATGCCGCAGGTGACCATGGGCCTGCGGGTCGGCAACATCGTCGACATCGTGGAAGACCTGCACGGTTCGGCGTTCGCGCCGCAGACGAAGCAGGAGAAGAAGACCGGCGCGCCCAAGGTCGGCACCGAGTCCGGTACCGACAAGACCTCGCGTGACCCAGGACGGCGTCGCTTCCGCGGCGACAAGCTCGACCCCACCGACCCGACCAAGAAGCGCACTCTCGCCGAGCCGAAGAACCTCAGCGAGGGAAACGAGTCGAACACTCTTGTTCTCGGACTGACGCTGGCCAAGGAATCGGTGGCCAAGTATCACGTCAAGCACAACGACTCACCGGTCGGCAAGGACATCGAAGGATTCCTGACGATCGTGTTTGCCTACGCGGAGGGTGGCAAGTACAAGAACGCGTTCCTCAAGAGCCACACGCCGTTGATGGCCAAGACCAACCTGGCGACGGTCTGGGACCAGCTTCCGCAGAACATGCGCGACTACTACGGCGAGCAGGTCACGAACGGCAACACCCGGCTCGAGGAGGTAATCGCGATGGCCTCCGGGTACTCCGGCCGCTTGGACAAGCCACTCGTGACGCAGAAGGGCCTGGTGGACGAGAACATGGACGACCAGGGCCACTTCCTACCGCCGGATCAGCAGGACTGGTACCAGAGCCTGATCATGCGCGATTGGGTTCGCTCGATCTGCATCACCGCACATCGATCCGACTGGCAGAAGTTCCGCGAGAAGTTCGTCGGCACGCAATCGCGGACGCGGGTCGACAAGCTGAGCACCGCCCACTTCCCGAACTTGCCGCCCGGCAAGGACGTCGAGGGCTACTCGGCGTTGGGCAACAACATGGACACAGACGCGACCGATCCCACGGTGCGGCTACCGGTGTTCGAGTTGCGCTCGGCAAGCCGTCCGGTTCAGTACACGAACCTCGAGCAATGGGCGACCGACGTCTTCGACTACATCACAGCGCTGAACGCGAACCCGAACGGTGGTGGCGCCAAGATCTCCGGCGCGCCGCCGCTCTGATCGCTACAGGGCGGCGTTGACCTCGGCGGCCCAACGACCGAGTTGACCGTCCTGTGGCCGACGACCGAGCTTGGCCATTTCTTGCACTGTCGCGCGCAGCACATCGGCCATCGCTACCGGCTCGTTGCGCGCCGCGGCAAGGAACGCCGCAGTCAGTGACGCATTGCGGATCGCGCCACCAACCAGATCGAATTGCTCGGCGATGAAGTCGAAATCGAGGTCGTCGACGGGCGCGGACGCCATGCAGTGACGCCAGATCACGGCCCGCTCGGCCGGGCCGGGCTGCGTGAAGGTGATCGTCGCGTGGATGCGGCGAAGGAACGCGGGATCGATGTTGCCCTGCAGGTTCGACGTGAGCACGACGAATCCGTCGTAGGTCTCGAGCCGCTGCAGCAGGTACGAGACCTCCATGTTCGCGTACCGATCGCGCGCGTCGGTGACCTTCGAACGGCTGCCGAACAACGAGTCGGCCTCGTCGAAGAGCAGCACGTACGACCCTGCGTTCGCTGCAGAGAAGATCTCCTCGAGGTTCTTCTCCGTCTCGCCGATGTACTTGCTCACCAGCGCCGCGAGATCGACGCGGAACAGGTCGACGCCCAACTCGTGCGCGATCACTTCGGCGGCCATCGTCTTGCCGGTGCCCGACGCGCCGGAGAACAGCGCGACGACGCCCGGCGACGGAAACGCCGCAAGCTTCCAGTTCTCGTGCACTTGATGGCGATAGCGGTATCGATCCAGCAGGTCACGCAGCCGATGTTCCTGCGCGGGCGGCAGCACGAGATCGTTCCAGTCGACCGCCGGCGTGATGCGTCGGGCGTGGCGAAGCAGCGTCCCGCTCGAGAGCCGCCGCAGCGCGGCATCAGGGCTGGCGTCCGCGCTCTGCAGCGGCATGAGCGCGCGGAGTTGGTCGGCCGTGGGACGCCGTGGTGGAACTGTCGTGTCGCCGAACACCGAGCGCCATTCGACATCGGTCGCCGCCGGTTGCGCCGCCGATGCCTCGACCCACAACTCTCGCGAGAGTGATTCGAGGGCGACGGGTGTCCCGGAGACGACGGCAATGCTGAGGTGCGATGCGCGCGAGATCCGCCCGCGTGCAGCGGGTGTGATCACACCGTCGGCCGCGTCGACGATGATGCCGCGTCCGCCGATAGTGGCGTGGCGAACCAGTGCGTCCCATCCGGCGTCGGCGTCCGGCATCGGGGTGACGAGGAACGCGTCGCCGTCGGTGGCGAGCGCTGCCGCTTGGATGCGCCGCACGCGGTCGGGGGAGGACACGAGCACGCGTCGATGCCCCGCGGCGTGATCGGCGGACACGAGCACGATCTCGGCGTCGGGATTCACATCGGCGGGGTGCACGGGAACACCGAGCATGAACCAGCTGAGCTCCCTCGAGACGACGACCGACGCACTACCCAGCGGCCCGGTCGAGTCGATCTCGAGCAGTCCGGAACGGGCCAGCGATCCTTGTGGGGCGAGCGCCTCGAGTGCTTCGGGACCGACCACGTCGCCGATGGCCACGACGGTGAGGTGCGCGGTGCCGGTGAGCAGGTGGCACAGCCGCGCGAGTTCGGGGTCGACGTCAACGGCGACGCACGCCAGCAGTACCTCGACCTCGACCATCGTGAGCCGGGCGGTCGCGGTGACCAGGGCGAGCGGTTCGTCCGTCGCCAGGTGCTCGACCAACTGTCTGCGGGCGTCGGTGATCGTCGCGTCGATCGAGCGCACCGCCTCGGTGCGCTCGGTGTTGTCGGTGCTGGGCGCGCGCACGAACACCGCTCGCTCGAGCAGCAGCTTGCCCAGCCGTCGCCAGGCTCCGGCGCGGTCACCGGTGCTCGCGCACGTTCGGCATGGTGCACACGATAAGGGCAGGTCGCTGCCTGGTGGCGCGACGAGCTGGCATGCTCGCGCGCATGGCCGGCTACTCGGCGACGCCGCAGGCGCGCAAGCTCGGGACTCAAACCCGGGCATCGCGTCGACATCGACGCTGCGCCGCGTGGTTGGTCGCTCGATGATCCGCCGGAGTTCGACTTCGTCGCGCACGGTCGGTCGACGTCCTGATCGCTTTCATCGGCAGCCCGGCCGAACTCGACGCCGCAGCATGGGGCCGCACGGATCTTCCCCGACGGCTCCGTGTGGATCGCCTGGCCACGCAAGGCTGCAGGACACGTCAGCGATGTCACCGACAACGGCATCCGCGAGGCCGTCCTGCCGCTCGGCCTCGTGGACGTCAAGGTTGCGGCGATCGACGACGACTGGTCCGCGCTGAAGGTCGTGTGGAGGACCGAGCGACGCTCGCGGAGCGCGAAATGAACTTCTGAAAGTCTTCGGGCTAGCGTGTCGAATCGGCCGGTCGTCGTTCGACGCATGCATGAGTCCGGGCGCAGCGCCCGACCTGACACAGGGAGCACGAGATGCGAGTCATGGTTCTGGTGAAGGCCAGCGAGGAGAGCGAAGCCGGCGTCATGCCGACGACCGAGGACCTCACGAGAATGGGCGCTTTCAACGACGAACTGGTCAAGGCCGGCGTCATGTTGGCCGGGGACGGGCTGCGCGCCAGCTCGCACGGCAAGCGAGTGCGCTTCGACGCCGACGCGAAGACAGTGATCGACGGGCCGTTCGCAGAGACGAAGGAACTCGTCGCCGGCTACTGGATCTGGGAGGTCGCGTCGATGGACGAGGCGCTCGAGTGGCTCAAGCGTGCGCCGTTCGGCGGCGGTGCCGTCGTCGAGCTCCGGCCGTTCCACACCATGGAGGACTTCGGCGATGCATTCACCCCCGAACTGCAGGAACACGAGCGGCGCCTGCGCGACCAGACCGGACAGGGCTGAGCGATCACCCGCAGCGTGTCTGTAGCGACCCGCACCGTCGAGGCCGTCTGGCGCATCGAGTCGGCGCGGCTGATCGGGGCCCTCGCCCGCACCGTCCACGATCTGGGACGGGCCGAGGACCTCGCTCAGGACGCGCTGGTCGCGGCGCTCGAACAGTGGCCCGAGTCAGGCGTCCCGGACAACCCGGGCGCCTGGCTCATGACCGTCGCCAAGCGACGTGCGGTCGACCAGGTGCGCCGTGAGGTGACGCTGGAACGCAAGTTGGACGCCATGGGACGCGAC
Organism: uncultured Actinomycetota bacterium; assembly: GCA_963754285.1. Lineage (GTDB taxonomy): Bacteria > Actinomycetota > Actinomycetes > Mycobacteriales > Jatrophihabitantaceae > RYN-133. The sequence goes on along the minus strand of CAVWFN010000008.1, from coordinate 166,720 downwards.
CTGCCGACGGGAACCGATCCCGTCGCCGAGCTGGAACTGGACCTGCACGTCACCGACGACGTGCTGCGGTTGATGTTCACTGCGTGCCACCCCGTGCTCACCCCGGAGGCACGGGTCGCGCTGACGCTGCGCATGGTCGCCGGTCTGACCACCGAGGAGATCGCGCGCGCCTTCGTCGTGCAGACCACGGCGATGGCGGCGCGGATCACGCGCGCGAAGAAGGCGCTCGCGGCTGCCGCCGTCCCGTTCGAGGTGCCCGTCGGGGACGAGTTGGCCGTGCGGCTGCCCTCGGTGCTCGAGACGGTGTATCTGCTGTTCAACGAGGGCTATTCGGCCACGGCAGGGGTGTCCTGGACGCGTCCGGAACTGTGCGCCGAAGCCATGCGGCTGGGACGCATGCTGGTCGGGCTCGCACCCGGCGCCGAGGTGTTCGGCCTGGCTGCGCTGATGGAGATCCAGGCGTCGCGGCTGCACGCCCGCGTCGACGCCGCCGGTCAACCGGTCACCCTGCTCGAGCAGGATCGCGGGCGATGGGACCGGCTGCTCATCACGCACGCCTTGGACTATCTCGACCGTGCCGGCACCGATCCGGGGCCGTACCTGCTGCAGGCGCGGATCGCCGCCTGTCACGCGCGGGCGCCGCGGGCCGAGGACACCGACTGGATCGAGATCGCTCGCCTGTACGGCGAGTTGGTCGATCTCACCCGCTCGCCGATCGTCGAGCTGAACCGGGCGGTCGCGGTGTCGATGGCCGACGGACCGCAGGCAGGGCTGGCGATCGTCGACACGCTCGTCGACGTGCCCGCGTTGCGCGACTACTACCTGCTGCCGAGTGTGCGTGGCGACCTGCTCGCCAAGCTGGGACGCGACGGTGAGGCGCGCACCGAATTGGAGCGGGCCGCGACTCTCACGTCGAACGAGTCGGAGCGAAACCTGCTGCTCACGCGCGCCGCCGAACTGGCACGCTGAACGAGTGGCCGAATGGATCTACTTCCTGCATGCGCCCCGCGACAACTTCGCCGAGACGATGACCGCCGAGGAGCAGCAGGTGTGGGGCACCCACTTCGCCCGCCTGCAGCGCCTGTTCGCCGAGGGGTCGGTCGTGCTCGTCGGACCGACCTTGGGCCCGCACAACACCGGCGTGTGCGTGTTCGAAGCGCCGGACGAGGCCGCAGCGCAACGGTTCGTCGAAGAGGATCCGTGCGTGTCGGGCGGCTACGCCCGCGGTGAACTGCGTCCGTTCAAGATCTCGTTGCTGCGTGGACGGGACGGCTAGGGAGTATCGGTCTCCGGTCGCTTGTGCAGCCGGTCCTGTTCCTGCTGCAGCTCGCGCTTGCGCCGTTCCTGGTACTCGCGTCGTTGCGCGTCGGCGCGCTCGCGCACCTGCTTGAGGAAGACCTCGTCGTCGTCCGGATTGGCCGGCACCGCCCGCCCCGGCCGGTCGTACTCGGGGTAGGCCTTGCCGGCGACAGTTGCGCTGCGGTAGGTGGCGGTGTGCGGTCCCCAGTTGCGTCCTGCGACCAGCCAGGCGATCGAGCCGATGTCGGGCAGGATGATCACGATGAACAGCCAGGCCATCTTCGGCAGGTTGCGCGGGTCCGGGGTGGTGATGACGTCGATGATGCAGAAGATCCACAACCCCAGCATCACGAGCGCGAAGGTCCCGTCGGCGAAGATCACGCCGAGATAGTGGCAGATTCGACCGCTGATCGCATCTGTTGAGGTCGGTCAGCCGGCCAGTTCGATCACCGGCGCGACCGGAGTGGTGAGCACGGGCTCGGCGGGGGTGACGCCGCCGCCGTCGCCGGGGAGCCACAGGGTCACCGAGCGCGGACGGGCGGCCTGACCTCGGCCGTCGGCGTGCACCTCGACGCGGCGCGAGCGAAGTCGTCCGGTGCCCTCGCCGATACCCGACCACTGGCCGGTGTCGGCCCGCAGCCGTACGTCGGCGCCGGGCCATTCGCCGCTGCGGCGATCGACGAAGGGCATGAGCACCGCTTCCCGGGTGCGAGCCCGCGCAGCCAGGCGGCGCACGTCGCCGGGCACCAACCGCGGTGGACGGGCGGCGACGACGTCGAGCGCGTCGAGCAGGGCACCGACCGCGGTCGTCCAGGACGTGCCCGGGGTCGGGATGATCGCCAGCCGCGACAGGTCGATGCCGTATTCGGCCGCCGCCTCGGCGCTGATGCGCGGGAAGCCGACCAGCGCGCACCACGCACCGCCCGCAGAGGCGGCGCCGAGGGTCGCGAGCAGCAGCGAGATCGACCCGCTGACGGCCACCGTGCTGCCCCGCCGCAGCCCGCTCGGCAACACCTCGGCCAGCGCCGGGTGCACCGGCAGCGGGGGAGCGACGCGCCGTCCGAGATCGACGGCCGTAGTGCCGTCGGACTTGCGGATCGCCACGTCGAGCATCCGTCCATTGTCGAACGCGCGTTCGAACAAGTCAATCCGGTCGACGTGGCTTCTAGCGTTACTGCGTGGCCGATGAGATCTTCGCCAATCCCCGCCTCGCGCAGATCTACGACGCCCTCGATCCGGACCGCAGCGACCTCGACGCCTACTTGGACATGGCGCGCGAGTTCGGCGCCCGCAGGGTGCTCGACATCGGCTGCGGCACCGGAACTTTCGCGCTGCTGCTCGCCGATCACGGTTTCGACGTGACCGCCGTCGACCCGGCGCTCGCCTCGCTCGAAGTTGCTCGGGCCAAGTCCGGTGCCGAGCGAGTGTGCTGGCTGCACGGCGTGGCCGCCGACGTCGCGCCGCCGCAGGTCGACCTCGTCACGATGACGGCGAACGTCGCGCAGGCGATCGCCGATCAGCACGGCTGGGACCAGACGCTGGCGGCGGCGCGGCGCGCGTTGCGTCCGGACGGCAGGTTGGTCTTCGAGACGCGCGACCCGTCCCGGCGCGCATGGGAGAGCTGGACGCGCGAAGCCACCTTCCAGGTCAGCGACATTCCCGGCGTCGGACGCGTCCAGGACTGGAACGAAACCATCGAGGTCGACCTGCCACTGGTCACCTTCATCGGCACCTGCGTCTTCGAGTCGGACGGAGCGGTGGTGACGTCGACGTCCACGCTCGCCTTCCGCGAGCGCGAAGTCGTCACGGCCGATCTGCGCCGGCACGGATTCGTCGTCGAGGACATCCGAGACGCGCCGGACCGGCCCGGTCGCGAGCTCGTATTCGTAGCCCGTGTTCCGTTTCCCCGACAATAGGGAACAGTGGTACCCGTGCGACGGGTGATCACTTGTGTGTCCGCTGTTCTTCTACTGTGCACCTTCGGTGCCGGCGCCGCCGAGGCGACCGCCCCGCCGGGCACGCCGACCGCCAACAGCTTCACCGGCACCCCCACGGTCGGGCCGCTGTTCAGCAACGGCACGAGCAGCAAACACACGTGCACGGCGAGTGTGGTGGCCAGCCCGGGCCACAACCTGCTGATCACGGCCGCGCACTGCCTCAACGGCGATCCGAGCGGCTGGCAGTTCGCGCCCGGCTACGACCGCGGCAAGACGCCCTACGGCGTGTGGACGGTGATGTCGGCGTACCTGCCCACGCAGTGGCTCGACGGGCAGAACCCGCACTACGACTATGCGTTCCTGCGCATCCGCCGGCAGTGGCGCCACGGCAGCCTGCTCGGGATTCAGGACATCACCGGCGCGAACAGCCTGGGCCTTGCGCCGGGCAGTGGCTGGAAGGTCACCGACGTCGCCTACAACCACGGCATCAACGACGACCCGGTCGAGTGCACGACGTCGGTCTACTACGCCAACGGATACCCCGCGTTCAACTGCCACGGCTTCGTCGGCGGCAGCAGCGGCAGCCCGTGGCTCAACCATGGTTACGTCGACGGCGTGATCGGCGGCTGGCATCAAGGCGGCTGCTTCGAATACACCTCCTACACCGCGCCGTTCACGTCCGCGATCGACGACCTGTGGTGGCGTGCGACGCAGAGCGGTCCCGGCGACGTCGCGCCCGCGCCGGGAGGCGACGGCTGCTGAGGTCCGGATGCAGTTGGATGGTGCGGTGACCGATCCCCTGCTGTATCCGCAGTCCGCGTCGACCCGCCTGCTCCTCGACCGTCCTGACGACGGCCTGCCGATCGTGCGCCGCATCGGTGGCGACGTCGATGCGGCACTGCTCACCGCACACCGCGGCACGGCGTTGCTGATCGAGCACTCGCGCGGCTCGTACGCGCGTCCCGGACTGCGCGGGCATCGCGATGACGGGAGTGCCTGGTCGACAAGGTTCGTCACGACGCGCGTGTCCACCGATCCGATTCTCGTGATCGAGGCGGTCGACACCGACGCGGCGCTGTCGCTCACGACCGAGGTCGAGGCGCTGACCGGCGGTGCGCTGCGCGCCCGGCACACGATCACGAACACCGGCGCCACCGACTACCTGCTCGACGGGCTCGAGCTCACCGTCCCGGTGCCCGATCGGTGCACCGAATTGCTCGACTTCACCGGTCGCCACGAACGCGAACGCACTCCCCAGCGCCACGCGCTCACCGACGGGCTGTGGCTGCGCGAGACCCGCCGCGGACGCACCGGCCTCGAAGCACCGACGCTGCTCGCAGCCGGCGTGCCCGGCTTCGGGTTCGCAACGGGCGAGGTCGTGTCGGTGCACGTCGCGGGCAGCGGCAACTCGGTGCTTCGCGCCGAGCGCGGCCCGAGCGAGGCGACGACCCTCGGCGGTGGTGAGCTGCTGCTGCCCGGCGAGGTGCGGCTCGCGCCCGGCCAGGCGTACACGATGCCGTGGGTTGTGATCGCGAGCGGCGAGGGCCTCGACGACCTCGCGGCATCGCTGCACACATGGCAGCGCTCGTTGCCCGCGCATCCGTCCGAGCAGCTCGTCACGCTCAATGTGTGGGAGGCCGTCTACTTCGATCATGACCTCGACCGGCTGCGCGCGATCGCCGACCGCGCTGCGCAGCTCGGCGTCGAACGCTTCGTTCTCGACGACGGCTGGTTCGGGGCGCGACGCCACGATCGCGCCGGCCTCGGCGACTGGACGGTCAGTGCCGACGTCTGGCCCGACGGCCTCGCCCCGCTCGTCGATCACGTGCGCGGTCTCGGCATGGAGTTCGGGCTCTGGTTCGAGCCGGAGATGGTGAACCCCGACTCGGACGTCTATCGCGAGCATCCCGACTGGATCCTGCAGGTTGACGACCGCATCCCGTTGTTCCACCGCAATCAGCTGGTGCTCGACCTGACGCAGACCGAGGTGTGGACCTACCTGCGCGACAGCATCGACGCGGTGTTGTCGGCCTACGACATCGGGTTCGTCAAATGGGACCACAACCGCGATCTGCTCGAAGCCGGCAGCAACGCACGGGGTGGCGCCGCCGCCGTCCACGAGCAGAACCGCGCGTACTTCCGGCTGCTCGACGACCTGCGTGCGCGGCACCCATCGGTGACGTGGGAGTCGTGCGCGTCCGGTGGTGGACGCATCGATCTCGAGGTCGTCGAGCACGTGCAGCGGGTCTGGACGTCCGACATGACCGATGCGCTCTCGCGCCAGCACATCCAGCGCTGGACGGGGCAACTGCTCGCGCCGGAATATCTCGGCGCGCACATCTCGGCACCGACCTCGCACCAGACCGGTCGCACGCTCTCACTCGACTTCCGCGCGGCCACCGCATTGTTCGGCTCGTTCGGCATCGAGTGGGACATCACGGCGGCCTCGGACGACGATCTCGATTCGCTGCGCGAGTGGATCGCGCGCTACAAGCAGTTCCGCCCGCTCCTGCATTCGGGACGGGTGGTGCGCATCGATGTCGCCGATGCGGCCGTCCTCGCGCACGGCGTCGTGGCCGACGACGGTCGCAGTGCGCTGTTCGCGCACGTGCAGCTGGACGAGTCGGCGTCCAATCGCGGGGTCGAGCTGCGTCTTGCGGGCCTGCAGCGCGAACTGACCTACGACCTGACCTGGGCGGGTCCGGTCGACACTCGAGCGGTGTCGCACACCGTCGGTATCGACCCGGCCGGCCCGACCGGCGGTGCGCCGATCAGCGGCAGTGCGCTCGCCGACGTCGGGCTCTGGTTGCCGAGATGCCGTCCGGAGACGATCCGGCTCATCCACGTCACCGCCCGCTCCTGACAGTGGTCAGTTTCGAGCCGCAGTGGTCAGTTACAACTGACCACTGCGGCCGAAACTGACCACTGTCGGACGGGACGGGGGAGGTGCGGGTCAGGCGGCGCTGCGCCCGCGCAGCTCGCGGCCGTGATGACGCGCCAGCTCCTTCGCCTGCGCGGCGAGGTCGTCGGCGATGTCCTTGAACTGGTCGAGAGCGGGGTTGACGCCGACCAGGGTGAACTCGCGCTCGACGACGCGCAGGTCGAGCTGCCAGACGTCCTCGAGGATGCGGCGCATCCAACCGGTGGCGTGGTCCCAGCCTTCGCGTGGCGTGCCCTCGGAGTAGTTGCCGCCGCGCACCGTGACGAGCACGGCGGGCTTGCCGGCGATGGCCGGAGTGGTGCCCGCGGCCATGCGCGAATCGGTGACCACCAGATCGACCCAGGTCTTGAAGTGCTGCGAGACGCCGAAGTTGTACAGCGGGACGGCGAAGAGCAGGGCGTCGGCATCGACCATGCGGTCGACCTCGGCCTTGGCGAGCGCGACGGCCTCGAGCTGCTCGGCGCTGCGCTGGTCCTCGGGCGTCATGCCGGCGCCGACGGCGGCAGCCCACGCGGTCGCGGGCACCGGTTCGGTGCCGACGTGACGCCGTACCACGGCGTCACCGGGGTTGTCGGCCAGCCACTCACGCTCGACGATGTCGGCGATCTCGCGGCTGTGCGAGCCCTCGGTGCGGATACTGGCGTCGAGGCGGAACAGGGACATGAGTCCTCCAAGTTGTAGTTACAAGCGCGTCGCTATGAACTAGCAAAACACTAGTGACTTGGAGAACGCAAGCTCGGATAGGGTGATTCCCATGTCGGAGGTGGGTGAGGTGCAGCACGCTGAACACTCAGCGCCCGTCTGCGACGCCGCGCTCTCGACAGCGTTCGGCCTGCTCGGCAAGCGGTGGAACGGCATCATCCTGGGCGCGCTGCGCAGCGGACCGGCCGGTTTCGCCGAGATCCGGCGCGCGATCGGGTCGATCACCGACTCGATGCTGTCCGACCGGCTCGGCGAGCTGACCGTCGCCGGCCTCGTCGAGCGCACGGTCACCGACACCCGTCCGCCCGGCGTGAGCTACGAACTCACCGCCGCGGGCACGGCGCTCGTGCCGATCCTCGACCAGCTCGGGACGTGGGCCGCCGACCACCTGCACTAAGCGTCAGGACGCGTGCTGGTCGGCCACGTCGAGCGCCTCGTCCAGGATCGCGAGGCCCTCGCGCACTTCCTGCTCGGTCGCCGTGCACGGCGGGACGACGTGCGTGCGGTTGAAGTGGGTCATCGGCCACATGCCGCGTTGCTTGCACGCCGCCGCGAACTCGTTCATCGGCGCGGCGTCCTTGCCGCTCGCGTTGTACGGGACGAGCGGTTCGCGGGTTTGCTTCGAGCGGACGAGTTCGACGGCCCAGAACACGCCGAGCCCGCGCACCTCGCCGACCGACGGGTGCCGGTCGGCGATCTTGGCCAGCTCGGGGCCGATCACGTCGGTGCCGAGGCTCCGGGCGTTCTCGATGATCCCCTCGTCCTTGAAGATGTTGATCGACGCGACGGCCGACGCGCACGCGAGCGGATGGCCCGAGTACGTGAGCCCGCCGGGGTAGACGCGCTGGTCGAACGTCGCCGCGATCGCGTCGTTGATGAGCACGCCGCCCAGCGGGATGTAACCGCTGTTGACGCCCTTCGCGAACGTGATCAGGTCGGGCGTGACGTCCCAGTGCTGGATCGCGAACCACTCGCCGCAGCGCCCGAAACCCGCCATCACCTCGTCGGCGATCATCACGATGCCGTGCTCGTCGCAGATCGCGCGCACGCCGGCGAGGTAGCCCGGCGGCGGCACGAGGATCCCGTTCGTGCCGACGACCGTCTCGAGGATGATCGCGGCGATCGTCTGCGCACCTTCGACCATGATCAGGTCGCGCAGGTGCTGCAGGGCGCGCTCGGTCTCTTCCTCGGGCGTGCTCGAGTGGAATGCCGAGCGGTACGGGTACGGACCCCAGTAGTGCACGACGCCGGGCATCGCAGGCTCGGCACCCCAGCGCCGCGGGTCGCCGGTCATCGTGATCGCACCGGCCGTCGCGCCGTGGTAGCTGCGATAGGCGGCCATGATCTTGTGCCGGCCGGTGTGCAGCTTCGCCATGCGCATGGCGTTCTCGGTCGCCTCGGCGCCGCCGTTGGTGAAGAAGATCCGGTTCAGATCACCGGGCGCGAGTTCGCAGATCAGTCGAGCTGCCTCGCTGCGCGCGTCATTGGCAAAGGCGGGCTGGATCGTCGTCATCTGCCCGGCGTACTCCTGGATCGCCGCGATCAGCTTCGGATGCTGGTAGCCGATGTTGACGTTCACCAGCTGCGAGGAGAAGTCGAGATAGCGCTTGCCCTCGTAGTCGGTGAAGTACGAGCCCTGCGCCGACGCGATCGGCAGCGGGTCGATGAGGCCCTGTGCCGACCACGAGTGGAACACGTGCGCACGATCGAGCTTGCGCACCGTCGCTTCGTCGGTGGGGATGCCGTCGAGTTCTTTCATGCGTTCATCCTTTCGGCGCTTCATCGGTCGGCGTCTGGGCCACTCGCTCCGCTCGGGCCCGTCCGCCGGCCGATCTGCTCCTGACGTCGCAGGCTGTATTCATTGGCTCTTCGCGCAAGCGCTCATCGCGTACGAGGAAAACCGAGATCAATAGTGGACGTGGCCGGGTCGGGCCACCGTGACGTCACGACCTTGCCACGGGTGTAGAAGTTGACGCCCTCGGGGCCGTACATGTGGGTGTCGCCGAACAGCGAGTTCTTCCAGCCGCCGAACGAGTAGTACGACACCGGCACCGGGATCGGGACGTTGATGCCGACCATGCCGACCTCGATGTCGAACTGGAACCGGCGCGCGGCACCACCGTCGCGGGTGAAGATCGCGACCCCGTTGGCGAAATCGTTGGCGTTGATCAGCCGGACGGCCTCGTCGTAGCTGTCGGCGCGGACGACGCACAGCACCGGCCCGAAGATCTCGTCGCGGTAGACCTCCATCTCGGGCGTCACCTTGTCGAGCAACGTCGTGCCGAGGAAGAACCCCTCGGACGGGACGTCGCTCTCGCGCCCGTCGACCACGACGCTCGCACCGCTCTGCGCGCCGGACGCGATGTAGCCGGCCACCTTGTCGCGGTGCTCGCGCGTGATCAGCGGACCCATCTCGGAATCGGGATCCATGCCGTCGCCGACCCGCAGCTTCGGCAACCGGGCGGCGATCGCATCGACCAGCGCATCGCCGACATCGCCGACCGCCACCGCGACCGACACCGCCATGCAGCGCTCGCCGGCCGCGCCGTAGGCCGCTGACACCGCGGCGTCGGCAGCCATGTCGACGTCGGCGTCGGGCAGCACGACCATGTGGTTCTTCGCGCCACCGAGCGCCTGCACCCGCTTGCCCGCGGCCGTTCCGGTCTCGTAGATGTACTTCGCGATCGGGGTCGAGCCGACGAAGCTGACCGCCGCGATGTCGGGGTGCGCCAGGATGGCGTCGACCGCTTCCTTGTCGCCGTGCACCACGGTGAAGATGCCGTCCGGCAGGCCGGCCTTCTTCCACAACTCGGCGAGGAACAGTGCCGACGACGGGTCCTTCTCCGACGGCTTGAGGATGAACGCGTTGCCGGTCGCGATCGCGTTGGCCGCCATCCACAGCGGCACCATCGCCGGGAAGTTGAACGGGGTGATGCCGGCGACCACGCCGAGCGGCTGGCGGATCGAGTAGACGTCGACGCCGGTGCCGGCCTGCTCGCTGTAGCCGCCCTTCATCAGCTCGGGCACGCCGCACGCGTATTCGACGTTCTCGAGCCCGCGCGCGATCTCGCCGTGCGCGTCGGCGAGCACCTTGCCGTGCTCGGAGGTCAGGATCTTGGCGAGCTCGTCCGCGTTGTCGTGCAGCAACTGCCGGAACGCGAACAGCACGCCGCTGCGCCGGGACAGCGAGGCAGCGCGCCATTCGGGCGCGGCTGCTTTGGCCGTGGCGACGGCCGCATCGACCTCGGCGGCGCTGGCGAGGTCGACCTCGCCGCTCTGCAGCCCGGTGGCCGGGTTGAACACGGCCGCCGTGCGGCCGGACGTCCCGGCGGTGATCTTTCCGTCGATCCAGTGCGAAATGCGGGTACTCATGCCTGCCACGGTAGGAGCGCAATCTGTACCGCACAATAGAAGTTTTGCTACGTTACAAAAGTGCTGGACGCAGTGCGGGACCGATTGGACGACCCGTCGGCGCGCGGGCTGGCGAGCGCGGTCAGCCGAGCGGTGCGCGAGGGCGCGCTGGGTGCCGGTGACCGGCTGCCGCCGATCCGCACGGTGGCCGCCGAGTTGGGCCTCTCGCCGACGACCGTCAGCGCCGCGTGGTCGCTGCTGGCCCGCGCCGGCACGATCCGCACGGACGGGCGGCGCGGCACGACCATCGCCGACCGCAAACGCACCGGCTCACCGCGCTATCAACGCACGCTCGACCGCACGAGCGCATTCCGTCTCGACCTGTCGACCGGCGTGCCCGACCCGGCGCTGCTGCCCGGCCTGGCGCGTGCCGTGGCCTCGCTGCGGGGATCGGCGGCGACGCCGAGCAGCTATCTCGACGCTCCGGTCGTCCCCGAGCTGGCCGAGGTGTTGCGCTCCGATTGGCCGTATGCGCCGGACGAGCTGACGGTCGTCGACGGTGCGATGGACGGCCTCGAGCTCGTCACCCGGGTGCTGGTCGAGGTCGGTGATCGGGTGGCCGTCGAGCATCCGTGCTTCCCGCCGCTGCTCGACCTGCTCGAGGCGGCCGGGGCGGCCGTGATCGGTGTTCCGGTAGATGCGGCGGGCATGTCGGCCGACGCGCTTCGGGCGGCCGGACGGGTGAGCGCGGTCTACCTGCAACCTCGGGCGCAGAACCCGACGGGCGTCTCGCTGACACCCGAGCGAGCCGAGGAGCTGGCCCGGGTCAGCCGCCGCTCGAACGCAGTCGTGGTCGAGGACGACTCGTCGGGTGCGGTCGCTTCCGCCGAACCCATCAGCATCGGGACGTGGGCGCCTGAGCGCACCGTCCACGTGCGCAGTTTCGCGAAGTCGCACGGACCGGATCTGCGGCTCGCGGCGCTCTCGGCGCCGGCTGAGCTGGCCGCACGGGTCATGATGTTGCGCCAGCTCGGCCAGGGGTGGAGCAGCCGGCTGCTGCAGCGGGTCCTGCTCGCCCTGCTCACCGATCCGTCCTCGATCACGAGCGTCGCGCGCGCCCGCGAGGCGTACGGCGAGCGGCGCGCGCGTCTCGTTTCGGCGCTCGCGGCCGAGGGCATTTCGGTCGGCGGGACGGACGGCATCAACATCTGGGTTCCGGTCGTCGACGAGACCGCGACGGTCGTGCGGCTGGCCGGTCAGGGCATCGGCGTCGCGCCGGGCGCCCCGTTCGCGGTGTTGCCGGGCCAGGCACCGCACATCCGGGTCACCGCGGGACTGCTCGCAGGCGGCTACGGCGAGGTTGCGCGGGCGATCGCCGAGGCGGCGCGCGGCGCGGTGCGAATCTCGGTGTGAGCCCGGCGCCCGCTGGGTGCAGGCGGTGGGATTGTGCCGCCACGCCGCGATGGGTATTTACGAATTGCCCACCCTGGCTCAGCATGAAATTTCCCGCACCACGGCGAACCTCTCCCGAGGAGGCACCGATGGATATGAGCACGCAGGCCCGTCAGCGTGATGCCGTCGATGCGGTGCGCCGCAGGCGCGCCGAACTGCGCGAGACCCTCGACGCCGTCGAGCGCGCGCTGGCCTCGCCGGGGTCCGACCGCGCGGTCGTCTGGGGTGAGCACGTGCACGAGACGGTCGACCGACTTGCCACCGAGTTCGCGCTGCACGTCGAGGTGACCGAGGGGCCGGACGGGCTGCACGAGACGATCCTCGACGGCGACTTGAGGCTGGCCAATCAGGTCGGTGCCCTCGTTGCGGAGCACAACACGATTGCCGACGACATCGCAGCGCTGGCCGCCGCCTCGGAAGCGCCGGTCGCGCCGTCGGACGTAGCGGGGCTGCGCGAGCAGGGCACGACGGTGCTCGGACGCATCGTGCGGCACCGCCAGCGCGGCGCCGACCTGATCTACGAGGCCTACGCCACCGACATCGGCGGCGGGGACTGATCATCCCGCGAATCGCCCGGAAAGCGTGGCGATTCCGCGGGGACCTCGGTCAGCTACTCGGCCAGTTCGGCGTCGAGCTCTGAGCCGTGCGCGTGCAGATGCACCTTGTCGGGGTGCAGGAACACGAAGCGCTTGTACGACCAGAACCGGAACAGCGTGCCGACGGCGATGGTGGCGACATTGACGAAGAACACCATCGCGCTGCCATGCGCGTAGTCGAGGCCATAGACGAAGAACGCGATGCAGCCGAGCGAGAACAACAGCGTGATTGCGTTGATGCCGAAGAAGAATGCGGTTTCGCGGGCCAGGCTGGTGCGTGCGCGGTGCGAGAAGGACAGGTACCGGTTGCCGATGTAGGCGAACGTCGTCGACAGGGTGGCGGAGATGAGCTTCGCCTTGACAGCGCCGTGCGGCGCGAGCCAGGCGAATACCCCCAAATCGATGCCGAGCGCGATGATCCCGATCAGGCCGAAGGCGCTGACTTCTTTCAGCAGCACGCGCCACGAGTCGCGCAGGTACACCTGCAGGCGCTCGCGCATGCTGAGTCGGGTAGGAGTGGCGGTCATTACCGCGGATCCTACCCAGCAGCAGGGCCGCAACCCCGCAGCGTTCTAAGCTCTCTTTCGTGGACGCCCGCACCGGACTGCCCGTCGTGGGCATGGTCGGGGCGGGTCAATTGGCACGGATGACCCACCAGGCGGCGATTGCGCTGGGCCAGTCGCTGCGGATCCTGGCCGATTCGCCCGACGACGGCGCAGCGCTGGTGGCCCACGACGTCGAGGTCGGCGACTACCGGTCGCTGGACGACCTGCGCAGTTTCGCCGCCGGGTGCGACGTCGTCACCTGGGACCACGAGCACGTCCCGAACGAGCACATCGCCGCCCTGGCCGCCGACGGCGTCGCCGTCCATCCGGGCGCCGAGGCGTTGCGGTTCGCCCAGGACAAGGCCGAGATGCGGACCCGGCTGAGCGACCTGGACATTGCGTGCCCGCGGTGGCGACGCATCGACTCGCCGGCCGATCTGGACGAGTTCGCCGCGCAGGTCGGCTGGCCGCTCGTCCTCAAGGCGGCCCGTGGCGGCTACGACGGCAAGGGCGTGTGGGTCGTCGGCAATGCGATCGACGCCGCTGCCGTGCTCGCCGAACTGCTTGGAGCGGGGACGCCGCTCATCGCTGAAGAAAAGGTGGCTATCGCCCGCGAACTCGCGGCCGATGTCGCCCGGTCGCCGTTCGGCCAAGGCGCCGTCTGGCCGGTCGTCGAGACGGTGCAGCGCGACGGCATCTGCGTCGAGGTGATCGCGCCCGCGCCGGACCTGCCCGAGGAGCGCTCGGACGAGGCGCAGCAACTGGCCTTGCGCATCGCGGCCGAGCTCGGTGTCACCGGCGTCCTCGCGGTCGAGTTGTTCGAGACGACCGACGGACGGTTGCTGGTCAACGAACTTGCGATGCGCCCGCACAACTCCGCGCACTGGACGATCGAGGGCGCGCGCACGTCGCAGTTCGAACAACATCTGCGCGCCGTGCTCGACTACCCGCTCGGCGCGACCTCGATGACGGCGCCGGTGGTCGTGATGGCGAACCTGCTCGGCGGCCCGGACGGCGTCGTCCCGAAAGGCATCGACGAGCGCGTGCATCACTGCATGGCGCGCTGGCCGGACGTGAAGATCCACCTGTACGGCAAGGGATTCCGTCCCGGCCGCAAGGTCGGCCACGTGACCGCACTGGGCACCGACCTCGACTCGGTCCGCGCCCGGGCCGTCGCCGCCGCCGACTATCTCGCCAACGGAGACGCCCGATGACCGACTTTGACCCCCGTTTGGTCGTGATCCGAGCGTTCCAGCAGCCACTAGAGGGTCAAAGTCGGGAGGGGGACGGACGTGGCTGAGGTCGCGATCATCATGGGCAGCGATTCGGACTGGCCGACGATGAAGCCGGCCGCGGACGAGTTGGCCGGGCTCGGCGTCGACCACGAGGTGCACGTCGTCTCGGCGCACCGCATGCCGATCGAGATGACCCGCTTCGCGACCGAAGCCGCGGCACGTGGCATCAAGGTGATCATCGCCGGCGCCGGCGGAGCAGCGCATCTGCCCGGGATGGTCGCCTCGCTCACGACGCTGCCGGTGATCGGTGTTCCCGTCCCGCTGAAGTACCTGGACGGGATGGACTCGCTGCTGTCGATCGTGCAGATGCCCGGCGGCATCCCCGTCGCGACCGTCGGCATCGGCAACGCGCGCAACGCGGGCCTGCTTGCCGCCCGCATTCTCGGCGCGTCCGACAGCGCGATCGCCGAGAAGCTCGTCGCCTACCAGCGCGAGCTGCGCGACGTGGCGATGGCCAAAGACGCGGCGCTGCAACAAGAACTCTGAATCTGCTCTGATCAGGGCGAATTGGGGGACGACCCCGAGGCCGCTCTCACCACTGATCCGTACGCTGACTGAATGAGACGGGCGGAGCTGTGGAATCGGCTGCGCACGCGCAAGGTGTTCATCCCCTTGGCGATCGTCGTCGTGCTTGATCGCCGCGCTGGTCGTCGTCGGCATCACGAACTCGTCGGCCGGCTATCGCACCGTCTCGGCGATGATCACCGGCACGCCCGAACCCGACGGCACGGCGGTCAAGCTCGACACCACGCTCTATCTGCCTGACAAGACTCCGGCGCCGGCGGTGCTGCTCGCCCAGGGCTTCGGTGGAGACAAGAGCGATCTGGCGGGCACGGCACAGACGTTGGCCGAGCACGGCTACGTTGCGCTCGCGTACACAGCGCGGGGCTTCGGTGACTCGGGCGGGCTGATCCACTTCGACTCGCCGTCGTTCGAAGTCCATGACGCCGAGTTGCTCGTCAACTACCTGACGACATTGCCGCAGGTCGACAAGACGAAGATCGCGGTCGCGGGCAGCTCGTACGGCGGCGGGCTCGCGCTGCTGCTCGCCGGCTACGACCAACGGATCAAGGCCGTCGCGGCCGACATCACCTGGAACGACCTCTCGCACGCGTTGTTCCCGAACGCGGCGGGCAATGGCCCGGGAGTGTTCAAGAAGTTGTGGGCGGGCACGCTGTTCGGTGATGCGTTCTCGGCAGATCTCGGCGGTGTGATCGACGCTGCGCAGCGGGGTGACCCACCGGGCGTGCCGAAGGGCACCGTGTCGTGCGGCCGGTTCGCGCCGAACGTCTGCGCCGCGTATCAGAATGCCGCGCAGACCGGCACTCCTGACGCATCGATGCGCACGCTGATGGCGCAGGCGAGCCCGGCCTCGATCCTCGGCCGCATCCACGCACCCACCCTGCTCACCCAGGGCGAGCAGGACTCGCTGTTCGGTCTCGGCGAGGCCGATGCCAACGCACGCGGCATCGCGGCGAACGGCACTCCGGTCAAGGTCGTCTGGCGCCGCGGCGGCCACGACGACTCGTCCCGCGGTGGCGACGACGCGACCTCGCAGATGCTCAGCTGGTTCGGCAAGGTCTTCGGCGCCGGCGTGCACGGCAAGCAGCCGTTCGACTTCTCCGAGCAGGACGCCCTGCTGTCGTCGTCGAGCGGGCGCCTGCGCCAGCAGATCCGCGAAGCGCCGGGCTACCCCGGCATCAACGGCACCGCACAGCAGTCGAAGTCGTTCACGCTGACCGGACCCCCGCAACAGATAGGCGCGCCCGCCGGCGGCACGCCTGCCGCGATCACCGCGGTACCCGGCCTCAGCGGCATCCTGAGCGAGCTCGGCGGCATCGACCAGGCAACCGCCAGTTTGAGCACGGTGCCGGCACAGACCGCCACTTTCGCCTCGCCGGCACTCTCGTCGTCGTACTTGATCGCCGGCGGATCGTCCGTGCGGCTGTCTGTCACGACCAAATCGACAACCGACGCGACGCTGTTCGTCGGGCTGCGCGACGTTTCGTCCGACGGCACGAACACTCTGCCGTCCCAGCTCGTGGCACCCGTGCGCCTGACCGGGCTGACTCCCGGCCGGCCGACCTCGGTGACCGTGCGGTTGCCCTGGATCGTGCACACCGTTCCATCGGGCCATCGGCTCGTGCTGACCGTGGCAACGACCGACTTCGCCTACCAGCTTCCGCAAGACGCCCGCACGTACACGATTGCGTTGGAAGGATTGTCAGGAAACCTGGCCGTGCCGACTGCCAGCGGGACGGTGCAGACGACCGGCGAGCACCCGGCCGCGTGGCTGATCGTCGGCATCATCGTCGCGCTCGCAACGATGCTCGCGGTCGGCTTCGTCATCCGTCGTCGCCGCACCGCGCTCAAGCCGCGGCCGGACCTGGCGGACGTCCCGGTCAGCATCGAGTCGCTGATCAAGGAGTACTCGGGCGGATACCGCGCCGTCGACGACGTCAGCTTCACCGTCGAGCGCGGCCAGGTCGTCGGGTTGCTCGGACCGAACGGGGCGGGCAAGACCACGACCCTGCGGGTGCTCGTCGGGCTCATCACGCCGACCAAGGGCGTCGTGCACGTCTTCGGTCAGCCGGTCGTGCCGGGCGCGCCCGTCCTCGCCCGGCTCGGCGCGTTCATCGAGGGCCCGGGCTTCCTGCCGCACCTGTCGGGCCGCGAGAACCTGCGCCTGTTCTGGGCGGCGACCGGACGTCCCGATGCCGAGGCCGGCTTCGACACCGCCCTCGAGATCGCCGGGTTGGGCGGATCGATCGATCGGCGCGTGAAGACGTACAGCCACGGCATGAAGCAACGTCTCGGCATCGCGCAGGCGATGCTCGGCCTGCCCGAGCTGCTCGTGCTCGACGAGCCGACCAACGGCCTCGATCCGCCGCAGATCGCCGAGATGCGCGAGGTCATGAAGCGCTACGCGCAGACCGGACGCACCGTCGTGGTGTCGAGCCATCTGCTCGCCGAGGTCGAGCAGACCTGCACGCACGTCGTGGTCATGCACAAGGGCAAGGTGATCGCTTCCGGCGCTACCGACGAGATCGCCGGCGCCGGCGGCCTGCAAATCGTCGTGCCGGATCCGGCGCGGGCCGCCGAGGTGCTCGCCGGCGCGGGCATCACCGCCACGCTCGTGCCCGCGGCCCGCGCGCTCGAGGATGTCTTCCTCGGGCTGATCGGGGAAGGTGACTGACCCATGACCGAGCGAGAGCTGTCCAAGGTCGCCCCCACGCGACGCGGCATCCACGACCGGTTGCTGACGCTCGACCCGGGCAGTGCGCCGCAGTTCGATCCGGGTCGCACACTGCGCCTGCGGGTCGAGTTCGCGCGGCAGATCAAACGGCGTCGCACCCAGATCGTCGTGCTGCTGCTGATCGTCCTGCCGGTCATCATCGCGCTCGCATTCAAGCTCGGCGGTGGCCCCGCACCGGGCGACAACGCCGGTGCACTCGTGTCGCTCGCATCGTCGGGGTCGGCGAACTTCGCCCTGTTCACCGAGTACGCATCCGTCGGTTTCCTGCTCGTGGTCGTGGTCGCCCTGTTCTGCGGTGACACGGTGGCCAGCGAGGCGAGCTGGGCATCGCTGCGCTACCTGCTCGCGCAACCTGTGCCTCGATCGCGGCTGTTACGGCAGAAGCTCATCGTGGCCGGCGCCCTGTGCGTGCTCGCGAACCTGCTGCTGCCGCTGTGGTCGTACCTCGTCGGCGGCATGTTCTTCGGCTTCGCGCCGGCGCGGTCGCCGCTCGGCGGCACGTTCGACACGGTCGATTCGCTGTGGCGACTGCTTGTCGTCGTCGCCTACGTCTGTGGCCAGATGCTCGTCGTCGCAGCGCTCGCGTTCCTGCTGAGCGTGAGCGTCGACAACCCGCTCGGGGCAGTCGGCGGCGCGGTGATGCTGGTGGTCGTGTCGAACATCCTCGACCAGATCACCGCGCTCGACCCGTACCGGCACTATCTCCCGACGCACTGGCAGTACTCGTGGACGGACGTGCTGTCGTCACCGGTGAGCTGGGACGACATGCTGCGTGGGACGGGCTGCGCCCTCGTGTACGCCTCGCTGTTCTTCGCGGTGGCGTGGCTGCGCTTCGACCGCAAGGACATCACCAGCTGACCGCGCCGCAGCCCCGCATCGTCTCGGTCGCCACCGGACGGTTGTTGCGCTGGATCGACGGCTTCGCCGACCGGCACGGCCCGTACACCCCCGACGTCACCGCAACCCAGGTCTCGCTCACGGCTGCCGACGGGGCGATCGCCGCGATCGAGGTGCCGTTCCCGCCGTTGAACGGGACGAAGATCGCCGACCTCATCACGCACGTTCGCCGCGAGCGCCGGGTGGGCGTCCTGCTCGTGCGCCGCAGCGGCTACGCGGTCGGCGTCTTCCTCGGTGCCGAGCTCGAGACCTCGAAGGTCGACTCGACCTACGTGCAGGGCACGACCAAGGCCGGCGGTTGGTCGCAGCACCGCTATGCGCGGCGTCGCGCGAACCAGGCCAGCGCCGCGTTCGCGGAAGCGGCGGACGTTGCGGCACGCATCCTGCTCGCCGGGCATCTCGACGCGGTGATCGCAGGCGGCGACCGCCCGGCAGTCCGTACGGTGCTCGCCGACCGCCGCCTGACCGGGCTCGAGGCGCTGGTTCGGCCACCCTGGCTCGCGATCAAGGATCCCAAGCTGCGAGTACTCGCCGCGACACCTGAACAGTTCCTGACGGTACGGATCACGGTCACCGATCCGCCGTTATGAACAGCGCGGGGTTCTGGTACTCATGGCTTATGGAGTCAGCCATCGGAACGCCGCTTCGCGACCGTCCGGCCTGGGCAGCCCTTACCGAGCATTACGAGAGCCTTCGCACCAAGCATCTGCGCGATTTGTTCGCCGATGACGACGACCGCGGCGAGCGACTTTGCCTCGACGCCGTCGGCATCTATCTCGACTACTCCAAGAACCGCGTCACCGACGAGACCATGAGCCTGCTCGTCGAACTCGCCGAACAATCCGGCCTCCGCGCTCGCATCGATGCGATGTACAGCGGCGAGAAGATCAACCTCACCGAAGACCGAGCCGTGTTGCATGTCGCGTTGCGTGCGCCGTCGGGTGAGCGGATCAAGGTCGACGGCATCGATGTCGTCCCTGCCGTGCACGAGGTTCTCGGCCGGATGACCGAGTTCGCCGACAACGTGCGATCCGGCCGGTGGCTGGGCTACACCAAGCAGCGGATCCGCAACATCGTCAACATCGGCATCGGCGGATCCGACCTCGGGCCGGTCATGGCCTACGAAGCGCTCAAGCACTACAGCGACCGCAGCCTCACCTTCCGGTTCGTGAGCAACGTCGACGGCACCGACTTCGCCGAGGCAACCCGCGACCTCGACCCCGCCGAGACGCTGTTCATCGTCTCGTCCAAGACGTTCACCACGCTCGAGACGATGACCAACGCGAACACCGCCCGCGACTGGATACTCGCCGCGCTCGGCGACAAGGCAGCTGTCGCGCGGCACTTCGTCGCCGTGTCGACCAACTCCGAGGCAGTCGAGTCGTTCGGCATCGACGTCATGAACATGTTCGGGTTCTGGGACTGGGTCGGCGGACGTTACTCGATGGACTCCGCGATCGGTCTGTCGACGATGCTCGCGATCGGACCGAAGAACTTCCGCGAGATGCTCGAGGGCTTCCACGCCATGGACGAGCACTTCCGCACCGCACCGTTCAGCGCGAACCTGCCGGTGCTGCTCGGACTGTTGACCGTCTGGTACACCGACTTCTTCGGCTGCCAGACCCAGGCCGTCCTGCCGTACGACCAGTACCTGAAACGGTTCCCCGCCTACCTGCAGCAGCTGACGATGGAGTCGAACGGCAAGCACGTCACGCTGGCCGGCGAGCGGGTCGACTACGCGACCGGCCCGGTCTACTGGGGCGAACCCGGAACGAACGGGCAGCACAGCTTCTACCAACTCATCCACCAAGGCACCGAACTCATCCCGTGCGACTTCATCGGCTTCACGCACACGCTCAACCCGCTGGGTGATCATCACGACCTGCTGAACGCCAACGTGTTCGCACAGACCGAAGCGCTCGCCTTCGGCAAGACCGCCCAACAGGTCGAGGCCGAAGGCACCGCCGACTGGCTGGTGCCGCATCGCGTGTTCGAGGGCAACCGCCCGTCCAACACGCTGTTGCTGGAGCGGCTCACCCCGCACGCGTTGGGTTCGCTGGTCGCGCTCTACGAGCACAGCGTCTTCGTGCAGGGGACGGTGTGGGGCGTGAACTCCTTCGATCAGTGGGGAGTCGAACTCGGCAAGGTCCTCGCGAAGACGGTGGCGGCCGAACTCGAGGCCGACGAAGAACCCGATCTGCAGCACGACAGCTCGACGAACACCCTGATCCGCCGGTATCGCAGCGCTCGGAAGGAGCACTGACATGCAGCTGGGAATGGTCGGCCTCGGCCGAATGGGCGCGAACATCGTGCGGCGCATCATGCGCGACGGCCACACGACCGTCGCGTTCGACACGAACGCCGACACGGTCGCGCAGCTCGAGAAGGAGGGCGCGATCGGTGCCCGCACGCTCAAGGAGTTCGTGGACAAGCTCGAGAAGCCGCGCGCTGCGTGGGTGATGATCCCAGCCGGGATCACCGACCAGGTCGTCGAGCAACTGGCCGACCTGTTGGAGGACGGCGACATCATCATCAACGGCGGCAACTCGAACTACCGCGAAGACATCGACCGCGCCGCAGCGCTGAAGCCGAAGGGCATCCACTACGTCGACGTCGGGACGAGCGGTGGCGTGTGGGGGCTTGATCGCGGGTACTGCCTGATGATCGGCGGCGAGCAGAAGGTCGTGCAGCACCTGGATCCGATCTTTGCGTCCATCGCCCCGGGCTCCGAAGGGGCCGAGCGCACCCCGGGCCGGCGCGGCCCGGTGGCGCGCGAGGAACAGGGCTACCTGCACTGCGGCCCGGTGGGCGCGGGCCACTTCGTGAAGATGGTCCACAACGGCATCGAGTACGGCATGATGGCCGCCTACGCCGAGGGCCTCAACGTGTTGCACCACGCGAACGCCGGCAAGCAGGCCGAAGAGCACTCGGCCGAGACCACGCCGATGGACCAGCCGCAGTACTACATGTACGACCTCGACATCGCGAAGGTGACCGAGGTGTGGCGGCGCGGCTCGGTCGTCGCGTCGTGGCTGCTCGACCTGACTGCCGGCGCGTTGCACGCCAATCCCGACCTCGACAAGCTCGCCGGCCGGGTGTCCGACTCCGGCGAAGGTCGTTGGACGGTCAAGGCCGCGATCGACGAGGGCGTCCCCGTCCCGGTGCTGTCGGCGTCACTGTTCGCTCGGTTCAGCAGCCGCGGCGAGGCCATCTACGCGGACAAGCTTCTTTCGGCCATGCGCCAGGCCTTCGGCGGACACGTGGAGCTACCCACAGGCGAGTAACCGGCGTTGCGGCCTAACCGCGGCGCGCGAGGACGAGCACGGTGTCGGCCTCGCCGAGAGCGACCTGACGCGATTTGGAGGGGTTGAGCACGGTCGCCTCGCCGGCAAGTCGGTAGCCGATCGCGCTCTCGCTCCGTTGCGACGCTGCCGACACGACGGCCGGCCAGCTGGCTCCGTCCGGTCCGGCGTACAACGGCGCGGGACGCAGCGTGAGCACGCACCCCGACGCGTTGAACAGGTCGTGGAAGACCGCATCGAGCTCGCCGCGCTCGGACACCTGGGCGAGCATGAGACTCGACAGCTCGTCGCTGACGATGAAGTCGTCGACCTCGATCGTGCGTGCGATCGCGACGTTGGCCCGGTCGCGCATCTCGGCGACGACTCTGGTGGTGACGGCGCCGGTGGCGCGCGCCTTGTGCAGCGTGAGCAACATCAGCAGCGTGAGTGCGTCGGCCTGCTCGGCCGACAGTTCGTTGCGGTAGCTGAGCACGATGGCGTGGTCGTAGCTGTGCGCGCTGATCATCTCGAGGACGGCCGTAGGCCCGTCCCCCAGTTCGTGGACGTCGACCTTGATGTTCGCCAGCGGCGGCAGCGTCACCTCGGCGGCGGTGACGAATCCCGGGTCGACAAGTACATCGATGACCGAACCCGATGCGAGCACCAGGTCCAGGTCGCCGACCATCTTCGTCCCGAGCGAGCTCCAGCCGACCAGCGCGACGTGCTCGACCGGCTGCGCGAACGGAGGTGCAGCCTCGGTGGTGGCGGCCGGCGCTGGGGTGAAGCCGGTGCATTTCACCGACGCCTCGTTGGCCGCGATCACCACGACCTGGTCGCCGGAGACGAACACGACGTCACCGGGCGGATTGAGCCGGACGACGCCGGCGCGAGACACCCCGACGACCGAGCAGTGGTCGAACGCTCCCATCGCCTCGCGGTAGGTGTGCCCGACGAGTTCGGGGATCGCGCGGATGTGCAGTTCGTTTCCCTCGAAGCCGAGCAGCTCGCGAAACACTGCTGCCAGCCCGTCCTGGAAGCACGCTTGCGCCGTCACCTCGCTGATCACCGCGTCGCCCTGCACGGTCACGACCGAGTTGTCGGTGAGCGCGCGCAATGCCGCGGCATGCACGGCGTCAGTGAGTTCGGCGACGATGTGCAGCCCGGCGACGCCGCTCTCGAACCCCCGCACAGCAAGCACCGCCCGCACGACTCCCGCGTCCCCGTCGGTGCCGTTCAAGACGATGACCGACCGTGCGCCGCGCACATTCACGAGGTCGAGGTCGGCCTGGCGTCCGGGATCGCCGGTGCGGCACACGACGCGGGTGTTGCCCGTGTGCGGCACGCGCTTGTGCAGGTCGTCCTCCATGTCGTCCTGCGCCCGGTTGGCGAGCACGACAAGGGCCGGGCGCCGGCGGTCGGCGTTGGCGATGACGAGTTCGGACAAGATGACCGGCAGGCGAGGCGACCAGCCCAGCACCAGGGTGTGCCCGCTCTCGAGGACGGGTGACCGGCCGCGGCGCAGCCGGGCGATGCGCTGGTTGACCGCGGCCGAGATCAACGCGATGAGGGCGCCGGCGAGGAAGATGCCTGCCAGCGTCACGACGAGATTCAGCGCGCGCGTCGTCCACTCTTGATCGGACGCGAACGCTCCCTTGCCGAGCATGCGCAACAGCGACTGCCAGAACGCCTCGGCGAAGCCGAGTTTCGGGCCGCCGTTGACACCGGACAGGTGCAACGTGGTGAGAATGCCGGCCGCGACGACCGTGATCACCAGCGTGAGCGCGGCGAGGTAACCCATGACCATGAGCGCACTGCGTGCCAGCGCCTGGTCCAGCCGATAGCGCAGCCGGGCAATCACACGCCGCAGAATAATGGCGTCGCAGTCAGTGGGGGAGCGTCAATCGGGCAGGATTTGCGGCACATTTGCCACACAAAACCTCAACCCGATCAATCCGCGGGGTGCTCCTTCTTGTCGCCGGCCCACTCGACGTGGAACGCGCCGTCCTTGTCGGTCCGCCGGTACGTATGCGCGCCGAAGTTGTCACGCAGACCTTGGATCAACGCGGCCGGCAGCCGGTCGCGTCGAAGTGCGTCGTAGTACGCGAGCGAGGACGAGAACGCCGGGGTCGGGATGCCGGCCAGCGCCGCGCCCGAAACGACCCGACGCCACGAGTCGACGCCGTCCTTGACCGCATCGGCGAAATACGGCGCAACCAGCAGGGACGGCAGGTCTGGATCGGCCTCGTACGCCTCGCGGATGCGGTTGAGGAATCGCGCCCGGATGATGCAGCCGCCGCGCCAGATCGTGGCCATCGCTCCAGGGTCGACCGACCAGTCGTACTCCTTGGATCCCGCGATGATCTGATCGAAGCCCTGCGCGTAGGCCACGACCTTGGAGGCGTAGAGCGCGCGGCGCACGTCGGCGATGAACGCGTCGCGGTCGCCGCTGTCGAGGTTGCCGGTCTCCGAGCCGAAGGCCTCGCGCGCCGGCTTGCGCTGCTCGGCGTGCCCGGACAGCGCGCGGGCGAAGGTCGCCTCGGCGATGCCGGTGATCGGGACGCCGAGGTCGAGCGCGCTCTGCACCGTCCAGCGACCCGTCCCCTTCTGCTCGGCCTGATCGAGGACGACGTCGACAAACGCGCCGCCGGTGGCCTCGTCCGTCTGCGCGAGCACGTTGGCGGTGATCTCGATGAGGAACGACTCGAGATCACCCTCGTTCCAGTCGCGGAAGATCTCGGCGATCTCGGCGGGGGAGGCGCCGAGCCCGGCGCGCAGCAGGTCGTAGGCCTCGGCGATCAGCTGCATGTCGGCGTACTCGATGCCGTTGTGCACCATCTTCACGAAATGCCCGGCACCGTCCGGGCCGACGTGGACGCAGCACGGCGTGCCGTCGACCTGCGCCGCGATCGATTCGAGGATCGGCCCGAGCTTCTCGTAGGACTGCTTCGAGCCGCCAGGCATGATCGACGGCCCCAGCAGCGCGCCCTCCTCGCCGCCGGACACGCCGCAACCGACGAAGTGGATGCCCTTCTCGCGCAGGTACTCCTCGCGGCGGCGGGTGTCCTGGAAGTGGGCGTTGCCGCAGTCGATGACGATGTCGTCCTCGTCGAGCAGGGGGACGAGTTCCTCGATCACGTCGTCGGTCGGTTGACCGGCCTTGACCATGACGATCACCGCGCGCGGACGCTCGAGCGAAGCGACGAACTCGGCCATCGATGCCGACGCGACGAAGGTGCCCTCGTCCCCGTGCTGCTCGACGAGGGACTCGGTACGGGCGGTGGTGCGGTTGTGCAGGGCGACCGTGTGGCCGTGGCGGGCCAGGTTGCGGGCGAGATTTCGACCCATGACCGCCAGCCCGCTGACCCCGATGTTCGCCGACGGTTTCGTCTCGCTGCTCTGGCTCATGTCATCAAACGTAGTACCGGACTTTTCCTTGCGGGTTTTTGGAGCTAGTCTTGATTTTACGGGGGCTTCACCAGGGTTCGGGGACCCGCCCGGACCGAGGAAGCTCACCGATGGCGACGAAGATCTACGCCGATATCCGCACCGCGCTCAAGCACAGCCGGCGCGTGGCGCATGCTCCGCTGCACTGGGACCCGGTCGGCCACCTGCTCTCGCGCTTCGGGTTCGGCCCGACGCCGCGCACGCGTGCCGCCGTCGCCAAGAACGGTCTGCAGTGGTGGGTCACCCATCAGACCGAACTCGGCGTGCGGCAGGGCGGTTATCGCGCCCACAAAGGCGTGCAGGCGGTCGGCCGCCAGCTGACCCTTTCGCCCTACGACGCGCAGCAATGGCTTGCCGCACAGGGCAATCAGTACGGCTGGACGATCATGGACCAGCTGACACAGGTGACGCTCGGGCTGCAGGCATGGAGCCCCGCCCAGCTCTACGAGACCCTGGTCGACTTCTTCTCCAACCACCTCAACGTGCCCAATCACGCCGGCGACATGTGGGTGACCCGCGCCCCGTACGACCGCGAGGTCATCCGGCCGTGGGTGATGCACGACTTCACGAACATGCTGCTCGCCTCGGCCCGGCATCCGGCGATGCTGACGTTCCTCAACCTCGCCGAGTCGACCAAGGCCGCGGTGAACGAGAACTACGGCCGTGAGCTGCTCGAGTTGCACACCGTCGGGCTGCGCTACTCCGAGCGGGACGTGCGCAACACGGCGGCCATGCTGACCGGACGGACGTTGGACGAGTACCAGCACTACGTGTACGACGACTACATCCATCCGACCGGACCGATCAAGGTCCTCAACTTCACGAACGCGAACACCGACGCGACGAAGGGCGAGGCGGCCGGCGACGCGCTGTTGCGGTACCTGGCCGGTCACCCGTACACGGCAATCCATCTCGCGCAGAAGATGTGCACGCGGTTCGTCTCCGACAACCCGTCCACGACGCTCGTGAACGCCGTTGCGTCGGCCTATCTCGACAACGGCACGAAGATCATGCCGATGGTCAAGACCATCCTGTGCTCGAACGAGTTCTGGGAGAGCCGCGGCGCGAAGGTGCGACGTCCGGCCGAGAATGTCGTCGCCTCGATCCGCGCGTTCGACGCGCCGGTGTCCGACTACGGGAAGGCGACCCAGTCACTGCACTGGATCACCGCATCGATGAACAACGTGCCGCTCGACTGGCCGGCACCGAACGGGTACCCGGACGTCGCTGCGGCCTGGCGGTCAGCAGGAAACCTGCTCACCGAGTGGGACGTCCACCTCGGCCTGGCCGGAGCGTGGTGGCAAGGCTTCACGCAGCCGGCGATCAGCAAGAGCTACGCGAAGGCCGCGACCAGCGGTGATGCCGTTGCGAGGCTGACGAAAGCACTGACCGGCATGACCTTCTCGGCGCCGCACCTCGCTGCGCTGCAGACCTTCCTCGGCGAGCCCGCCTCCACTGCACTGTCGCGCTCGACCTTGCAGTGGCTGGCTGCTCCGCTCGCCGCCCTCATCCTCGACGCCCCCCACCACGCGCTGCGCTGACGACCAAGGAAACGACATGAGTCTCGAAGCGAAACTTCGCCGGCACGCCGAGCAGGTCACCTGTGACCTCGACTCGCAGAACGACGCGTGGGGCAGCTCCGGCTGGACCCGGCGCCGCTTCATCGGCGGCGCCGGCATGGTCGGTGCCGCGGCGCTGGCCAGCCAACTCGTCACGACGCGGGCCGCCTTCGGCGCCACGCCCGACACGACGACGAACACCCTCGTCCTGATCTTCATGCGTGGCGCGGCGGACGGACTGCGCATCGTCGTCCCGAACTCCGCCGACCTCGGCCTGACCTACCTGCGTCAGGTTCGCCCGCAGCTGGTGCCCGCCGACTCGTCGCTGGTCGCGCTGAACAACGGCTGGGCGTTGAACGCGGCGATGCAGCCGCTGTACGACACGCTCTGGTCGACGGGCGAACTCGCCTTCGTGCCGGGCGTCTCGGATCCGGGCATCAGCCGCAGCCACTTCCAGGCCCAGCAATACGTCGAGAAGGGCGGGGCGAACTCGGCGACCAGTGGCTGGCTCGACCGCACATTGACGCTGCTCGGCCCCGGGACGACGTTCCGCGCGGTGACGGCCGGCGGGCCGACTCCGCTGTCATTGCTCGGGCCGGAGACGACCCTGGCGATGGACCAGCTGTCCGACTTCACCTTCCCGGGCTGGGACTCGATCCGCGCGTCGTCGCAGAAGGCTGTTGCAACGCTGTACCGCGGCATGCCGGGCACGCTCGGCGAGGACGTCCCGGAGACGTTGTCGGCTCTCGGCACGGCTGCCACCGCAATGGCATCGGCCGGCGTCCGGAACGGCGCGAGCTACCCGTCCGGCGACTTCTCGCAGGCGCTGAAGGACATCGCGACGATGCTGCGCGCGGAGGTCGGTCTGCAGGTCGCCACCGTCGATGTCGGTGGGTGGGACACCCACACCGACGAAGCGAACGACCTGGACCGCAATCTCGCCTCGGCAGCGCAGTCGCTCGCGGCGTTCATGACCGACCTCGGCCCGGATCGGCGCAAGCGGGTCACCGTCGTCGTCCAGACCGAGTTCGGCCGCCGCGTCGAGATGAACGCCAGCGGCGGCACCGACCACGGGCACGGCAGCGTCATGTGGCTGCTCGGTGGTGGCCTCGCTGCTAGCGGCGTGCTCGGCAAGTGGACCCAGCTGACCGACGCGACGCTGGACACCGGTGACGTCCCGGGCGTCAACAACCCGTTCGACGTGCTCGGCGAGATCATCCAGAAGCGTCTCAATGCGGGCTCGCTGTCGAGCGTGTTCCCGGGGCACTCGTACAAGCCGCTCGGGGTCGCGACGACGTTGTGAGCGAGAGCATCTGCCGTAAGGCGGTAGTCGGGCTCGGCCGCGAATCCCCATATATTTCTGCGGATTCTCGCTCCACAGCTGTGGTGTTTCTTCCTCGGAAGAGATAGAATCGAACATGTGAGCGCAGCATCGTTGACCGGCACGGCAGTGCTGGATCGGCTGCGCGAACTGGAGGCTTCGAAGCAGTCGATCGAGGTCGAGCAGCTGAGCCTGATCGCGCAGGTCGAGGCGGAGGGGCTCGCGTTCGATCTGGGGGCGAAGAACACGGCTACTGTTGTTGCGTGATGCGCTCAAGATCGGTGCGCGTGATGCGGCCGGTCGGGTGAGGCTGGCGGCGGCGGTGACGCCGCGGCGCACGCTGACCGGCGAGACGGTCGAAGCGCAGCATCCGCAGACCGCGGCCGCGCTGGCCGAGGGGGCGATCTCGACCCGGGCCGCGGCCACGGTCGTGGCGATGACCGACAAGATCGACGACCTGCTCGCCGACCAGTCAGCACCGCTGTACGAGACGGCGCTGCTCGACTTCGCCCGCGACCACGACCCGGACCTGCTGGCCCGCTTCGCGAACGGCCTGTACGCCCGGGTCGATCAGGACGGGGCGTTTCGTGACATCGAGGCCGCGCACCGGCGCCGCAGCCTGTCGCTGCACCGCCGTGCGGACGGGTCAGCGCTCGATCGCCGGCGAGCTGACCTGCGAGGCGGCCGAGTACCTCGAGACCCTGTTCGACACCCTGGGCAAGCCACACACCGGCCCGGACGGTGAGCGTGACCCGCGCACCCCGGGTCAGCGGCGCCACGACGCGCTGCTCGGCGCCTTCAAGATTCTCTTCTCCTCCGGTTCGCTGCCCACCGCGAACGGCTGCGCCACCACGCTGGTGCTGACCGCGACCGTGGGCGAGTTCGCCGACGGCACCGGCATCGTCCACACCGCCCACGGCTACGCGGTCCCGACCGCGGTCGCCGACCGGTGGCTCGACCCCAAAGCGAAAGCCATCCTGGTCCTGCTCTCGAAGACGAAGTCGATCGTCGCCTACTCCGACCAGCACCGGTTGTTCACCGAACAACAACGACTAGCCATGTTCGCCCGAGACAAAGGCTGCTCCTACCCGGGCTGTGATGCGCCCTTGTCGTGGACCCAGGCACATCACGTGACGGATTTTGCGAAGACGAAACGCACCAGCGTCGACGACGGCACCCTGGTCTGCCGGCAGAACCACGCCATGTTCGAACAGATGGGCTGGGCCTCGATCATGCTCAACGACCTACCCCACTGGGTCCCGCCTGCCTGGGTCGACCCCGACTCAACGACCACGACGCAACACGCATGCACGACTACACCCGAACTGACCCGAGTCTGACCGGCGGCTGAAGCATGCCTCCCAGCGCAACCGCACCTACCAGCGAGGACTACCCGGTCTCTCACTTCGTTCGGACCGGACCGGAGAAGCGCAACTCAACTACCGCGGTACTCCCGTCGCTGCGTCTTTGTTCTTGTGTCTCGGTTACATCCGGGACCACTGATCGGGGCGGCCGAGCTCGCGGATGGTTCGCGCGGCGAGCAGTGGCACCGCACACAGGGCGGTGGCTGCGGCGCCGATCAGCAAGGTCGTCACGCCGCCGACCAGGGCGAGCGCGACGCCGGCGAGCACCGGGGCGAGCGGCAACAACCCGCTCGTGATGAAGCCGGCCGCCGAGTTGACGCGACCCTGCAACTCATCGGGGACGATCGAGACCATGTAGGCGGATATCCCGGCGTTGTTCGCTGGGACGAGAAACGTCGCGAGAGCGAGCAGTGCACCGACTGCGACGACGTTCGTCGTCCAGGCCTGCGGGACGACCACGGCAGCCGTCACCACGGTCAAGAGGATCGTCAGCCAACCTGTCCGAGCCCGACGGATGATCATCGGGGCGACCAGGGCGCCGGCGAGCCCAGCGACGGCCGCTGCCGTCTCGACAAGACCGATGGCCGCGGGCCTTGTGCCCCGTTCGATCAACCGCAGCGTGACCGCGACGAACATGAAGCTGCCGGTGAAGTTGATCAACCCACCCCAGATCATCATGCAGCGCACGCCGACATTGACCCAGACGAACTTCAGTCCCTCGGCCATATCGGCGCGCACGGACTGCCGCGTGCGTTTAGGTGCGGGCAAGGGGGTGCGCAGCCGCGTGATGGCGAAGGCCTCGGCCGCGTAGCTGACTGCGTC
The DNA here is from genome assembly GCA_963754285.1 of uncultured Actinomycetota bacterium. Lineage (GTDB taxonomy): Bacteria > Actinomycetota > Actinomycetes > Mycobacteriales > Jatrophihabitantaceae > RYN-133. The sequence continues at coordinate 136,658 of CAVWFN010000008.1, read as the reverse complement.
GACGACGAACGGAAGGCCGCGGATCCACGAGTACAGCGCGCCGCCGAGCGGCGGCCCGATCAGATGCGCCGCGCGGCTGCGCGCTTCGAGACGCGTATATGCCAGCGGGAGCTGGGGTTTCGGCACGATCGTGCGCACCGACGCGGAGGTCGCCGGGGAATCGAAAGCATCCGTCGCGCCGCTGACGAAACCGGCGATCACGAGGTGCGCGAGCGTCAGGTGGCCGGCCAGCAACGCCACCGCGAGGCTGCCGTAGACCAGCGCGGCCACGACGTTCGTCGTCACCAGCACGCGACTGCGCGCGAAGCGATCGACCAGCGCGCCGGCAGGCAGGCGCACCACGACCCCGCCCAGCAAGAGGCCGGTGGTCGCAAGGCCCGCTTCGGTAGTCGAGTGCGTGATCGCGTAGCCGACGAGTGGGAACACGAGCTGGCTCATCGACGTCCCGAGCTCGGACACCGCGCCGCCCGCCCACAAGATCACGAAATCGCGATTGCGCGCGAGCGACGGCGCCTCGCCCATCGCACCACCGTACGGTGAGATCCATGGGAGAGCTCACCGGAACCGTCGCCATCACCGGAGGTCGCGTCGTCCCGATCGACGCCGAGCCGATCGAGGGCGGCACCGTCCTCGTCGTCGACGGAACGATCACCGCCGTCGGCACCGACGTCGAGATCCCCGACGGCACCGCTGTCGTCGACGCGACCGGGCGCTGGGTGCTCCCGGGATTCGTCGACGCGCACGCGCACGTCGGCGTCCACGAAGAGGGCGAGAGCGGCGTCGGCAACGACACGAACGAGATGACCGACCCGAACGGCGCACGATTCCGGCGCGCTCGACGGCATCAACCCCGCAGACATCGGATTCACCGACGCGCTGTCCGGCGGGGTCACGAGCGTGGTCGTCAAACCCGGCAGCGGTAATCCGATCGGCGGCCAGACCGTCGCGATCAAGACGTGGGGACGCGTCGTCGACGAGATGGTGATGAAGTCGCCGTGCAGCGTGAAGAGCGCACTCGGTGAGAACCCGAAGCGCGTCTACGGCGAGCGCAAGCAGCTGCCGTCGACCCGGTTGGGCGTGGCAGCGGTCATCCGCGACGCACTCACCAAGGCACAGGACTACAAGGTGCGCCGCGACGCCGCCGCGGTGAAGGGCGATCCGTTCGATCGCGACCCGACCTCTGAGGTGCTGGTCCGCGTGCTCGCCGGCGAGTTGCCCTGGAGCCAGCACACCCACCGTGCCGATGACATCGCAACGGCCCTACGGCTGGCCGATGAGTTCGGCTACCGCCTCATCGTCAACCACGCGACCGAGGGCTACCTGATCGCCGACCTGCTCGCCGAGCGCGACATCCCGTGCGTCGTCGGGCCACTGTTCAGCACCCGCAGCAAGGTCGAGTTGCGCGGTCGCACGCTCGCCAATCCCGGCCTGCTCGCGAAGGCCGGCGTGCTCGTGGCCATCACAACCGATCACCCTGTCGTCGCGATCAACTTCCTCGTGCACCAGGCGACGTTCGCGATGAAGGACGGGATGAGCCGCGACGACGCGTTGCGATCGATCACCGTCAATCCCGCCAAGATCATGGGGCTCGACGACCGCGTCGGTGCGCTGCGCGCGGGGCTCGACGGCGACGTCGTCATCTGGGACGGCGATCCGCTCGACGTGATGAGCCGTGCCGTCGACGTGTACGTGCGCGGTGTGCGCGCGTACGAGTGGCACGACGACACGGGCACGACGACCTCGCCGTACGCGACCGCGCGATAGGTCAGTACTGGTAGGTCGGCTTGCGGAAGTAGTCGTTGCTCGCCTTCAGTGCCAGCAACACGATCAGCACGACGTAGAGCACCAACTCGATGCCGGCGACCACCTTGGTCAGCGCCGCCTGCGGTTGGGCCAGGTTCGTGACGCCGCCGAGCACGCCCAACCCGGCAAGCACCCACGTGACGATGCGCGCCCAGTTCTTCCCCTTGCGCACCTGCAACGCGAGCAACACGTAGAGCACGATCAGCACGATGCCGATGACGGCGCCGACCGCGATCCCGGTGTTGACCGCGCTGTCGATCTGGGTCTTGTCGTCGTTGGGGTTCGCGTTCTCGATAGCAGTGCGTAGCGCGCTCTTGTCGGCGAACACGATGATCAGGCCGATCACTCCGAGCGCGGCCAGCCCGAACATCAGCCGTACCGCGTTCTGCACGGTCGACGGGGCGTTACGCGGATCCCTGGCGACAGGTTGGCCGCCCTGAGGCGCCGGCGGCATCGGCTGATAGCTCATGGTGGTCTCCCTACCCGAGATCGAGGCTCGGGTAAAGCGGACGCGCGTTCAACAGCTCCGCCGCCGCCGAATGCGTCTTGTCGGCGACCCCGTCGGCAATGGCGTACTTGGCCTTGGACGTGCCGCCCGAGGCTGCTGCCGTCGGCGAGGTTGCCGCGAGGACGTCGACGATCAGTTCCGCGACGCGGTCGAAGTCGTCGGCGTCGAAACCGCGCGAGGTCAGCGCCGGGGTGCCGATGCGCACGCCGCTGGTATACCAGGCGCCGTTGGGGTCGCGCGGGATCGCGTTGCGGTTCGTCACGATGCCCGAGTCGAGCAGCGCCGATTCGGCCTGGCGTCCGGTCAGCCCGAACGAGGTCACGTCGATCAGGCTCAGGTGGTTCTCGGTGCCGTTCGTGACCAACCGTGCGCCGCGCTTCATCAGGCCTTCGGCGAGCGCGACCGAGTTGTCGGCGATCGCCTGGGCGTAGGTGCGGAAGGACGGCTGCCTAGCCTCGGCCAGCGCGACCGCCTTGGCCGCCATGACGTGGCCGAGCGGGCCACCGAGCACCATCGGGCAGCCGCGGTCGACCGAATCGGCGAACTCGGGCTGGCACAGCACCATGCCACCGCGCGGCCCGCGCAATGACTTGTGGGTGGTCGTCGTGACGACGTGGGCGTGCGGGACCGGGTCGAAGTCTCCGGTGAACACCTTGCCCGCGACCAGGCCGGCGAAGTGGGCCATGTCGACCATCAGCACCGCGCCGACCTCGTCGGCGATCTCGCGCATGGTCGCGAAGTTGATCTTGCGCGGATACGCCGAGTACCCGGCGATCAGGATCAGGGGACGGAACTCTTGTGCCGCCGCACGAACCGCGGCGTAGTCGACCAGCCCGGTCTCGGGATCGGTCCCGTACGAACGTTGGTGGAACATCTTCCCGCTGATGTTCGGGCGGAACCCGTGCGTCAGGTGCCCACCGGCGTCGAGCGACATCCCGAGCGCGCGCTGGTTGCCGAGTGCGTTGCGCAGCGCCTCCCAGTCGCTTTCGGACAGGTCGTTGACGTGCTTCGCGCCGGCTTGTTGCAGTGCCGGTGTTTCGACCCGCTGCGCGAGGATCGCCCAGAATGCAACGAGATTCGCGTCGATGCCGGAGTGTGGCTGCACGTAGGCGTGCGGCGCCCCGAACAGCTCGCGGGCGTGCTCGGCAGCGGTCTGCTCGACGGTGTCGATGTTCTGACAGCCGGCGTAGAAGCGGTGCCCGATCGTCCCCTCGGCGTACTTGTCCGACAGCCACGTGCCCATCGTCAGCAGCGTGGCCAGCGAGGCGTAGTTCTCGCTCGCGATCAGTTTGAGGGACGAGCGTTGGTCGGCGAGTTCGCTGCGGATCGCGCCGGCGATGGTGGGTTCGACCGCGCCGATCACCTCGAGCGCGCTGCGATATGCGGTGGACACTGCGTCGGGCTGGGACATCGGAGCCTCCTCGGGGCGAACCCTATCCGAGGCGGCGGAGCGCCCGGGCTAGCGGCGCGCGCGCTGGTCGAGCAGCGACTGCCGGTCGGCGAGCCGGCCGAGATGGTGCAGCTTGTCCGGGTTGATCACCGAGCGCACCGTCTGGACGACGCCGTCAGCGATGTCGATCGTGATGACGTTGATCAAGCCGCCGTCGGCGGCGTGGATCGTCGCCCCCGGCTGGCCGTTGACCTCGACCGGGCGCACCGAGACCCCCATGCGCCGGATGTCCGCGGCCAGCGCGGCGAGCAGGCGCGCCACCTTGTCACGGCCGACGATCGCGTTCGGCCAGGACGGCTGATGCCCGCCCCCGTCGCCCTGCACGACGACATCGGCCGCCAGCAGGGTCACGAGCCCGTCCACGTCGCCCTCGGTGAAGGCGGCCAAGAAGCGTTGCGCCAACTCGTCGCGCTCAGCACGCGACGTCTCGAACCGCGGCGCCTGCTCGTTGACGTGCCGGCGCGCGCGGACACCGATCTGGCGGCAGTTGTCCGGCGTGCGCTCGACGATGCCGGCGACTTCGGCGAAGTCGTAGCCGAAGACGTCGTGCAACAAGAACACGGCGCGTTCGACGGGGGACAGCCGTTCGAGCACGAGCAGGAATGCCATCGAGAGCGAGTCGGCGTCTACTGCGGCGTGCTCGGGATGCGCATCGCCGTCGGTGAGCAACGGCTCCGGCAACCACGCGCCGACATAGGTCTCGCGACGAACCCGCGCCGAGCGCAGGTGGTCGATGCACAGCCGGGTGACGACCGCGGACAGATATGCCTTGGGCGATTCGACCTCTGCCTCGGTCCGGTGATAGCGCAGATACGCCTCCTGCACCACGTCCTCGGCGTCCGCGACGCTCGACAGCATCCGGTAGGCGATCGAGAACAGGTACGGCCGCAATTGCTCGAACGGCTCGCTCACGACTGCGATCCTGCCGCGGCCTCGTGGCGCATGCCATCGCGCCACGATCGCCACCGCGGCTCCCAGCCGAGGTCGCGCTTGGCCTTTGCATTGGACGAGCCGCGCATCTCGGTGAGCATGGTGACTCCGACGGAGCCCGCGAGCGGGCGCGCCAGCCACGCCGGTACCCGGCGCGGTGGCTTCGCTCCGATGATGCTTGCGATGGCGGGCAGCATGTCACGCGCGGCGGTCGGTTCGTCGTCGACGATGTTGTAGACACCGCTGCCACGCGACACGGCGGCAACCGTCGCTGCGGCGGCGTCGTCCAGATGAATCCAGCACCACACGCCGGCACCGTTGCCGACGATCGGGAACTTGCGTGCGCGGATGACGTCGAACATCGCTTCCGTGACATCCGGTCCGTAGAAGTTCGCGTACCTCAGCACGACCGCCTCGAGCGGCGTCTCGCGCGCCGCTGCCTCGATGTGCCGGATGGCGACGAGCGATTTCCGTTGGTTTGCCGGCGGATTGTCGTCGAGCGGGTCGTCCTCGGTCTTGATCGGTCCGCCCGTGCGCTCGTTGGGCCAGCCGGTGTAGCTCTGCAGAATGACCCGCCGCACGCCGCCGGCCCGGGCCGCCGCGAGCAGGTGGTCGGTGCCCTCGGTCCGGAGCCGGTTGGTCACGGCGAACGCGCGGTCGAAGTGCTTGAAGTCCGGAACGCCGTCGATCGACGTCATCTGATGGATGACCACCTCTGGTTCGGCCGACGCCACCGCGGCGCCGACCGAGGCGGCGTCCAGACCGTCCATGACGACCGGCTGCGCACCGAGTGCGCGCAGCGCCGCTTCCTTGTCCTTGCTGCGGGTCGTCGCCGCGACCTCGTGCCCCGCCTCGAGCAACTGCGGCACCAGCCGCCGTCCGATTGCGCCGGCCCCGCCGGCGAGAAAGACCTTCATGGCCTGGAGACGTAGCACACGCGGCCCTGTGTGACACCCAGGGCAACTACTAGGTCGTCCTACTATCGGTGCCATGGCCAACCCGGACTTCGACCAGTACCGACTCAGCGACGAGCAGGACATGCTGCGCCAAGCGGTGCGCGAACTCGCTGACGACAAGATCGCGCCGCGCGCGGCCGACATCGACGAGACCGCGGAGTTCCCCCACGACGTCTACGACGCGCTGGTGCGGGCCGGCTTCCATGCCGTGCACATCCCGGAGGAGTACGGCGGGGTCGGAGCCGATGCGATCTCGACGTGCATCGTCGTCGAAGAGGTCGCGCGGGCGTGCGCCTCGTCCTCGCTGATCCCGGCCGTCAACAAGCTCGGCTCGCAGCCGATCATCCTGTCCGGGTCGGAGCAGTTGAAGAAAGACGTGCTCGGCCCGATCGCGTCCGGCGAGGCGATGATCAGCTACGCGCTGTCCGAACGGGAGGCCGGTTCGGACGCCGCCGCGATGCGCACTCGTGCCGTGCTCGACGGCGACCACTGGGTGCTCAACGGCACGAAGTGCTGGATCACCAACGCCGGCGTCTCGACCTTCTACACCGTCATGGCGGTCACCGATCCCGACAAAGGTGCGAACGGCATCTCGGCGTTCGTCGTGCACAAGGACGACCCCGGCTTCTCGGTCGGCGCCAAGGAACGCAAGCTGGGCATCAAGGGCAGCCCGACCTGCGAGATCTACTTCGAGGACTGCACGATTCCGGCCGACCGCATCATCGGCGAGCCGGGCACGGGCTTCAAGACCGCGCTGCGCACGCTCGACCACACCCGGCTCGCGATCGGTGCGCAGGCGCTCGGCATCGCGCAGGGTGCACTCGACGCGGCGGTCGGCTACGTGAAGCAGCGCCAACAGTTCGGACGCCGACTCGCAGATTTCCAGGGCCTCCAGTTCATGCTCGCCGACATGGCGATGCGCGTCGAAGCCTCGCGCCATCTCGTCTACGCGGCGGCGGCGAAGGCCGAGCGCGACACCGGTGCGCTGACCTTCACCTCGTCCGCAGCGAAGGTGTTCGCCTCCGACACAGCGATGTCGGTGACCACCGATGCCGTCCAGCTGTTCGGTGGGTACGGGTTCACCAAGGATTTCCCGGTCGAGCGGATGATGCGCGACGCCAAGATCACCCAGATCTACGAGGGCACCAACCAGATCAACCGCATGGTCATGGCGCGCAACCTGATCAAGTAGCCCGTCAGCGCCTGCTCGGCGGCGCGCCGGGGTTTGTTCGCCGCCCTGTTTCCTCTGCGTCACCTCATGGGTGCACACTTCCTCAGGAACATCTCATTCCGGAGGAAAACGTGCATTCTTCGTATTTGCGCCTCGCCGTGGCCGTGGCCGGTGCCGGCGCCCTCACGCTCGCGCTGGCCGAGGTCGGCAGCACCGCCGAAGCTGCGCCCTCGTCGACCGTCGTGATCAGCGAGGTCTACGGCGCCGGCGGCAACAGCGGCGCCACGCTCACCAACGACTTCATCGAGCTCTACAACCGCAGCGCCTCTGCGGTCGACCTGTCGAACTGGTCGGTGCAGTACCACTCGTCGTCGCCCACTTCGACCACCTGGCAGGTCACGACACTGACCGGGAGCATCCCGGCCGGCGCGCACTACCTCGTCGAAGAGGCGCCCGGCACCGGCGGCACGCAAGCACTGCCCACCCCGGACGCCACCGGGTCGATCGCGTTGTCGGGTACGGCCGGAACGATCGCGCTGTCGTCGGCGGCCACCGCGCTGACCTGTAACACGTCGAGCGCCTGTGGCACCGACGCTGACGTCGTCGACCTCGTCGGATACGGCAGCACGGCTGCAATCAGCGAGACGGCGCCCGTGCCGCTCGCGGCCACCAACCCGAACAGCGAGTCGCAACAGCGCGATGGGAGCGGCACCGACACCGACAACAACAGCGCCGACTTCACCAACGCGACGCCGACGCCGACCAACAGCGGAACAACGGGGGGCGGCGGCGGTGGCGGGCAGCCAGGCCCGCTGCGCATCCACGACATCCAGGGCACGACGTGGGTGTCTCCGCACGACAAGGACAGCGTCACCAACGTTCCGGGCATCGTCACGGCCGTGCGCACGACCTCCAGCGACGGCTTCTGGATGCAGGACCCGAATCCTGACAACAATCCCGCCACCAGCGAAGGCATCTTCGTCTACACCTCGTCGAAGCCGACGGTCTCGCCCGGCGACTCGGTTCTGGTCAGCGGCACCGTCAGCGACTACTACGCGCTGTCCAGCGGTGAGACGCTCTCGAGCACGTCCAACCTGTCGGTGACCGAGATCGGGTCGCCGACCGTGACCGTCGTGTCGAGCGGCAACGCGCTGCCGGCCCCGATCGTCATCACCCCGACCACCGTGCCTGACACGTACGCTCCCGATCTCGGCGGCGGCAACATCGAGAACACGCCGATCACGCCGTCCCGATCGGCGCTCGACTACTACGAGTCGATCGAAGGGATGCGGGTCGAGGTCGACGACGCACGCGTCGTCGGTCCGTCCAACCAGTACGGCGAGCAGTACGTCACGACCAAGCCCGACCAGGACACGACCTACCGGGGCGGGACGGAACTGCTCGCGGACAACGCAACCCCGTCCGGCCGGCTCGAGATCGCGACGCTCGACGGGTCGTCGCCCGGCCTCGATGTGGGCGATGTGCTGCAGGGCGCGACCGTCGGACCGATCGACTGGTCGATCTTCGGCGGTTACGTGCTCGAGGCGTCCACGCTCGGCACCGTCGTGCACAACCATCTGGCGCCGGTCGTGGCACAGAAGGGCACGGCACAGCAGTTGTCGATCGCGACGTACAACGTCGAGAACCTCGCGCCGAGCGATCCTGACTCGAAGTTCACCGCACTGGCACAGGGCGTGGTGCAGAACCTCGCATCGCCGGACATCGTTGCCCTGGAGGAGATCCAGGACAACAGCGGTGCCACGGACGACGGCACCGTCGCCGCCGACCAGACGCTGAAGAAGTTGATCGGCGACATCGAGACGGCGGGTGGACCGAGTTACAACTACCGCGAGATCGATCCGGTCAACGACCAGGACGGCGGCGAGCCGGGCGGCAACATCCGCACCGCGTTCTTGTACAACCCCGACCGCGTCACGTTCGTCGATCGCGGTTCGGTGAACACCAACCGCTCGACGACCGGGACGGCGGTCACGACGATCAAGAAGGCGCCGGCGCTCACGCTCTCACCGGGTCGCATCGACCCGACCAACCCGGTGTGGACGTCGAGCCGCAAGCCGCTGGTCGGGCAATTCGAGTTCCGCGGGCAGTCGGTCTTCGTGGTCGCGAACCACTTCGACGCGAAGCTCGGCGACCAGAACGCGGACGGCCGCTACCAGTACCCGGCGCAGTCGTCGCGGACCCAACGCGCTGGACAGGCGCAGGTCGTGCACGACTTCGTGCAACGCATCCTGGACGTCGATCCGAAGGCGGCGGTCGCGGTGGTCGGCGACCTGAACGACTACCAGTTCAGCCCGCCGCTGCGCGCGCTCGAAACCGGCACGGCCGACGGCACGGGCCCGCAGATCCTGACGGACCTGATCACGACGCTGCCGACCGACCAGCAGTACACCTATGTGTACGACGGCATCTCGCAGGTGCTCGACCACATCCTGGTGACGCCCAAGGTCAAGGACGTCAAGTACCAGGTCGTGCACGTCAACAGCGAGTACAGCGCGCAGGTCTCCGACCACGATCCGCAGGTCGTCGACCTCAAACCCTGACCACCGCCACGTTGAGTGGCGCGTTTCGATGGTGAGTGGCGCGACTATCCGAGTGACGCTTGCGGAGCGAGCACGGATACCGCGCCACTCACCGGAAAAGGCGCCACTCACTGTGAGGGGCGAGCTGCGATCTGATGGACTGGACGCGTGCGAGCCTTCAGCCAGGTCGACGTGTTCACCGACGAACTCGGTTACGGCAACCCGGTTGCCGTGGTCCACGACGCGGACGGGCTCGACGACGAGCAGCTCGCCGCCTTCGCGCGATGGACGAACCTGTCGGAGACGACGTTCGTGCTGCCGCCCGACGACCCGTCCGCCGACTACCGGTTGCGGATCTTCACCGCGGCCCGGGAACTGCCCTTCGCCGGTCACCCGACGCTCGGCTCGGCGCGGGCCTGGCTCGAGAACGGTGGAGTGCCGAAGGGCGAGGACATCGTGCAGGAATGCGGCGCCGGGCTGGTCCGCATCCGTCGCGACGGCGCCCGCCTGGCGCTCGCCGCGCCGCCCTTGTTCCGCGGTGGGCCGGTCGATGCCGCTGACCTGACCGCGGTCGTGGCCGCGCTGCGACTAGCGCCGGACGACGTCGTCGACGCGCAGTGGGCCGACAACGGGCCGGGCTGGGTCGCGCTGCTGCTGCGTGACGCCGACGCCGTGCTCGCCGTCGAGCCGGACTGGGCCAACCTGCCCAACGTCGGCATCATCGGCGCCTACCCGCCAGGATCGCCCGTCGACTTCGAGGTGCGGGCAATGACACCGGTCGTCACGTCCGGCGAGGATCCGGTCACCGGCAGCCTCAACGCGGCGATCGCTCAGTGGCTGATCCCGGCCGGCATCGCGCCCGCGTCCTACGTCGTCAGCCAGGGCACGGTGCTGCAGCGCCGGGGGCGGGTGTACGTGCGACAGGACGGCGCGGACATCTGGATCGGCGGCGACACCGTCGTCGGTATCGTCGGGACGGTTGCTCTCTGACCCACCGCTGTTGATTCATCGGCCGGTAAGCGGATTGCAAGAAGTCGGCCACGCTCGGTCTGCCGGTTCGGCGTACCGTTGTCGGCAGGAGCGGATACAACTCAATCAGCACGAGTCGCGGCCCTTCGGAGCCGCCAGACACGCGTGACAACCACGTCACGGGACACAGACGGCGCCACGGAGGACGGCAATGACGCTGATCACCGATTCCACCCAACTCACCGAGCAGTTCCTGGACGTCCGGTCGACGACCGACCTGCTCGCCTCGCGGCTGTCGGCCGAAGACCAGACGCCGCAGTCGATGCCGGACGCCAGCCCGACGAAATGGCATCGCGCGCACACGACGTGGTTCTTCGAGGAGTTCATCCTCCGACCCGACCCGGGCTATCACGAGTACGACCCGAGCTACCGGTTCCTGTTCAACAGCTACTACGAGGCCGTCGGGCCGCGGCATCCACGTCCCCAGCGTGGGCTCGTCACCCGTCCCGGCATCACCGACATCGCGCGGTACCGCGAGTACGTCCAGGACGCCGTCGTGCGGGCGCTCGATGCGGGCCGCCTCGACGAGCGGGCGCTCGAGTTGGTCGAGCTCGGTTGCAATCACGAACAGCAGCATCAAGAGCTGCTGCTGATGGACATCAAGCATCTGTTCTCGACGCACGCGTTCGCACCCGGCTATGTCGAGCGTCCGGCCGACGCTGACGTCGCGCTGACGCCCCAGGCCTGGCGCCGTGTCGAGGGCGGCGTCACCGAGGTCGGCCACGACGGTTCCGGTTTCGCCTACGACAACGAGGGCCCGCGGCACCGGGTCTTCCTCGAAGACTTCGAGATCGCCGAGCGTGCGGTCACCAACGCCGACTGGCTCGAGTTCATGGCCGACGGCGGCTACCGCCGCGCCGACCTGTGGCTGTCCGACGGCTGGGCGCACCTGCAGAGCACCGGCTGGGACGCTCCCGGCTACTGGGACGACCACGACGGGCAATGGACGACGTTCACGCTGTCCGGACGGCGTGCGGTCGTGCCGGCCGAGCCCGTGTGCCACGTGTCCTTCTACGAGGCCGACGCGTTCGCTCGTTGGGCCGGCGCCCGGCTGCCCACCGAGTTCGAGTGGGAAGCCGCGGCGAGCCGGCGTCCCGAGCTGCGGGGGCAACTGCTCGACGCCGACCGGGTGCACCCCGGAATCGCCGGCGCGGCCATGGTCGGCGACGTCTGGGAGTGGACGGCCTCGGCGTACCTGCCCTACCCGGGCTTCGTCCCGGCCAACGGCGCGGTCGGCGAGTACAACGGCAAGTTCATGTGTGACCAGCACGTGCTGCGCGGCGCGAGCGCGGCCACGCCGGCGGGCCACGAGCGCATCACCTACCGCAACTTCTTCCCGGCGCACTCGAGATGGGCGTTCAGCGGCCTGAGGCTGGCACGGTGACCCAGATCCACGACGACGTCCGCGACGGGTTGTGGCAGGACCCTCCGTCGCTGCCCGCACGCTGGTTCTACGACGAGCGCGGCAGCCGCCTGTTCGACGAGATCACGCGCCTGCCCGAGTACTACCCGACCCGGCGCGAGACCGAGATCCTCGAAGTGCACAGCGACGACATCGTGGCGCTCACGAAGGCGACGACGATGCTCGAGCTGGGTTCGGGCATGTCGACCAAGACGCGCCTGCTGCTGTCGGCGTTCACCGCCGGTGATCGGACGCTGCTGTTCGTCCCGCTCGACGTCAGCGCCGAGGTGCTCACCGAGGCCGCCCAGTTGATCGCCGCCGACTACCCGAGCGTCACCGTCGAGCCCGTCGTTGCCGACTTCAACGAGCCGTTCGCCGAGCTGCCCGGCACGCCGGGGGAGCGGTTGATCATCTTCCTGGGCGGGACGATCGGAAACTTCGACGACGACGAGCGCGACCAGTTCCTCTCGCGCATCGCCGACGCGCTCGCTCCGGGCGATCACTTCCTGCTCGGCGCCGACCTCGTCAAGCCACCGTCGCGGCTGATCGCGGCCTACGACGACAGCTCGGGCATCACCGCCGAGTTCAACCGCAACCTCATCGAGGTGCTGCGCGCCGAACTCGACGCCGAGGGGCTCTACGTCGACGACTTCCAGCACGTCGCGCGATGGAACCCGCAGCTGCATCGCGTCGAGATGTGGCTGCGCGCACGACGCGATGTCGACGTGCACTTCAACGCCCTCGATCGCGACTGGAAGCTGCCCGCCGGCGCCGAGATGCTCACCGAGATCAGCGTGAAGTTCCGGCTGCCGGAGCTTCAGGACGAGTTGCGTGGCCACCGCCTCGACCCCGTCGAGTCGTGGACCGACGCGAAGCACGACTATTCGCTCACCCTGGCCGTCAAGCGCTGACTGCTCGGGCCGATGTCTGCCGGCGCCATCAGTGAGCCTGTCGGGTCACTGGTTCGTATCGGGGGACTTTGCACCCGGCAAAGTCGCTGCCCGGCGTCGATCGGGCTGTCGCAACGACATTGCCGGGTGCAAAGTCGGACGCCATCCGTCGATCGGGTGCAACCGTTCATCAAGTGCTGTGGCACGTCGACGACGACAATGCCGCTTGGTCTGAAGTCCGGGCAGCAGCGATCCACGCGGCCCGTCCGTGCCGGGCATCTAGCCGTCACTCACCGGCTTCGGCGCGGACGGCGGCAAGCAGTTCGCCGCGCAGGCCGACGAGGTCGGCCGACCAGAACACGTCCGGGTAGACGAACGCACCGGTCATCCACGGCTCCCACGCGGGCAGCACGACGACCTGGAAGGCGGGCTGCGGAACCCGCACAGACGGCCGGACGAACCCGCGCGAGGAGCCAGAGACGAAGCCGAACCGTCCGTAGTAGCGCGGATCGCCCTCGAGGAACACCGCCGGTGCCCCTTGGGCCTGTGCCGCGGCGAGCGCAGCCCGAACGAGGTCGCCGCCGATGCCGTGACGTTGCCGCGGCGGATCGACCGCCAGCGGTGACAGCGTCAGCGCCTCGACGAGCGATCGTTCGGCATCGATCCAGCCCCGCGACAGCATCACGTGCCCGACGATTGCGCCGCTGGTGTCGTCGTCGGCGACGAGCGAGATGCGCGCAGGCCCGGCAGCGAGCGCGTCCACCAGGTCGGCGACCGCCGCGCCGTGGTCGCCGCCGAATGCCCGCGCGTTGACGGCGCGGATCGCCACATCGTCCGACGCACGCGCCGGACGCACCGTGGTCACGTCAGGTTGGCCTTCAAGAACTCGACGGTGCGCTGCCACGCGAGCTTCGCCGCCTCGGCGTCGTACGTGCCCAGCTTGTCCTTGTCGTTGTGGAACGCGTGCCCGGCGGCGTAATAGAAGAACTCCACGTCGGCCTGCGACTGGGCACGGATCTGCTGCTCTTGCTCGCGAGCCTGCTCGACCGGATAGAAGGCGTCCTGCTCGGCGTAGTGCCCCTGGATGGGCGCGGAGATTCCGTTGTACTCCTGCGGCACCGCGTCGCCCACTCCGTAGAACGGGACGGCCGCACCGATCTTGTCGCCCTGCTGGGCCGCCAGCTGCAACACGAACCCGCCGCCCATGCAGAAGCCGACGGCGCCAACCTTGCTCGAGGTCACCGCATCGTCGGCGAGCAGGTAGTCGACCGCGCCGCCGAGATCACGCGCCGCCTGGTCGACCGGGAGCTGCTGCATGAGCGCGCCGGCCTCGTCCGAGTCGTGCGCGACCTTGCCGCCGAACAGGTCCGGCGCAAGCGCGACGAATCCCTCGGCCGCGAACCGGTCGACGATGTCAGCCATGTGATCGTCGAGGCCCCACCACTCCTGGATCACGACCAGGCCGGGGCCCGAGCCCGAGTCGGGCTTGGCGAGGTATCCGTGGGCGTGCCCGCCGTTGCTGGCGAAGGTGACGTTCTGGCGTGGGTTCGATTCGGTCATGCGGTTGCTCCTACCCTTCCGTTCGGCGTCGCTACCGTTGCATACATGAGCGAGGCTTGCGGAGCGATCCAGAGGCATCTTCCGTGCCGCCAGGCGCGGTTGCCTGCGCCGCCCGGCCCGAGCGTAGCGAGTGGTCGAAAGGCGCTGGCATGAGTGGACGGCAGGAAGCCGAATGCTGGCTCACCGACATGGACGGCGTGCTCGTGCACGAGGAGAAGGCGCTGCCCGGCGCGCAGGAATTCCTCGAACGACTCATCGAGCGCGAACGCCGCTTCCTCGTCCTGACCAACAACTCGATCTTCACCCCGCGCGACCTGTCGGCGCGGTTGGCCCGGGCCGGTCTGGCGGTGCCCGAGGAGTCGATCTGGACGTCGGCGCTGGCCACCGCGGACTTCCTGGCCGAGCAGCTGCCGCGGCGGGTCGGCGTACGTCATCGGCGAGGCCGGCCTCACCACCGCCCTGCACGAGGTCGGTTACATCCTCACCGACCGCAATCCCGACTACGTCGTGCTCGGCGAGACGCGCACGTACTCGTTCGAGGCGATCACCCAGGCGATCCGGCTCGTCAGCAGCGGGGCACGGTTCATCGCGACCAACCCTGACGTAACCGGCCCGACTCCCGAGGGGCCGCTGCCCGCGACCGGTTCGGTGGCTGCGCTGATCACCAAGGCGACCGGCGCCGATCCGTACTTCGTCGGCAAGCCCAACCCGATGATGTTCCGCAGCGCGATGAACCGCATCGAGGCGCACTCCGAGTCGACGATGATGGTCGGTGACCGCATGGACACCGACGTCGTCGCCGGCATCGAGGCGGGCCTCGACACCATCCTCGTGCTGACCGGGTCGACGCGGCGCGATCAGGTGGAGCGGTTCCCGTTCCGTCCGGGCCGCGTGCTCGACTCGATCGCCGACGCGATCGCGCTCATCTGAGCCTGACGCTCGCGCGTTCCTGGCTCATCCGCCGCTCGACCACGTCCTCGTCGGCGTTGCGCACGATGACGAGCGAACCGCCGACCACCAGCGGGACGAACAGCGCGTCGAGCCAGTCGGCCGATGTCGTCCAGTCGGCGGTGGTGAGCACGCGCGCACCGTCGTCGGCGCCGAGTTCGGACGCACGCCGGCGTGCCAGTTCGACCACCCGGGCACGGGTCGCGCCGGGCAGGCAGGGGTCGCTCGAATCGGCAGCGAGATGCACGCCGGCCCATGCGTCCGGCTGCGGACGCACGGCGCTCACGTAGTCGGCGGTGTCGTCAGGGACACCGTCGCGCAGCCCGACCGCGGCGGAGGCCGGCGCGATCGCGTAGACGTCGGGCGCGTCGGCGGGCAGGCGATCGGGCTCGACGAAGGCGACGTCGGCCTCGCCCGAATCGGTCAGCGCGAGGCCGGCGGTCAGCGAGCCGAGAATCGCCGGCACCGAGATCCAATGGGGCGGCAGTGCGATCAGCGCGGTGTCACCGACGCCTAGGCCGAGTTCGTCCGTCAGCAGGAAATGGGTCTTGGCGACCCAGTTGGCCAGCGACTTGCGCGACAGTTCGGAGCGCTCGCCGCTCGCCTCGTCGTAGTACGTGACGAACGGCCGTCCCGGATCTGCTGCGAGCAACCGGTCGAACAGCGCCTCGGGGCTGCGCGGTTCGGAACTCAGTTGATGCACCCGGAGTCGATCGCCTTCGCCGACTTCTTCTTCGCGTTGCTGCGGCTCTGCCCGTGGCTCGGCCGCGACTTGGCCTGGATCCCGTCGGCGCCCAGCGTCAGTGTCACGCCCGACACGTCGGACTGCTGCACCGAGGCGCCCGGCACGTAACGCGACAGCGTCTTGGCCTGCGACTCCATGCCCTTGGGGTAGGTGATCGTCGTGGTCGCAGTGCGCCCGGAAGCCTTGTCGACCGACGCCTTGAACTTCGCCTTGTCGAGAGTGCTCACGGCCGTCGCGGCAGCACCGTTCTGCGTGCCGAAATTGCGCACTGTCACCGACACCGTGCTCGGATCGACAAGCGGAGCCTTCTTGTAGTCCGAAGACAGGCTGCCCTCGTTGGTGATCATCCGGTGGATGAAGGCGCGTACCTGCGACGGGATGATGATGCCGACGTTGACGGTGTAACTGCCGATCTGGACGTTGGCGTAGTGGTCGGTCGGTATCGCCTCGCCGCGGATGTTGTTCGCCGACAGGTTCGACATCTGCTTCGCGAGGTCGAGCATGTTCAGGCCCTGGTCGACATAGATCGACTTGTCCACCGCGGTGATGAGATTCTGCAGCTTGCCGATGTTGAGCAGCGTCCCTGCCGAGGCGACCTTGCGGAACGCCGCGGTGAGGAAGTACCGCTGCCGCGCGGTCCGTGCGATGTCCCCGCCGACCAGCCCTTCGCGCTGCCGGACGAACTCGAGCGCCTGAACGCCCTTGATCGTGTGGACGCCCTTCGACATGACCAGACCGGAGCCGCCGGACAGCCCGATGGACTGGTTGTGTGCCACCGTGTCGTCGACGCTGTGGCACAGGTTGACTGTCACACCGCCGACCGCGTCACTGATGTCGACGAAGCCGAGCAGGCTCACTTCGACGAAGTGGTCGATGTTCAGACCGGTGAGGTTCTCGATGGTGTGGATGAGTAGATCGGCGCCACCGGCGATCTTGGCGTTCCGGTTGCCCTTGGTGTTGATGTAGCCGTTGGGGTAGGCCGCGTTGAGCTTGTTCATGCCGTAGCCGGGGATGTTGACGTACGAGTCGCGCGGCAACGAGATGAGCGTCGCCTGCGAGCCGTCGGCCGGCACGTGCACGATCATCATCGTGTCGGTGTTGAGGCTGCCGCCGTCCTTGCCGACCTTCAGTTCGCGGACCTGGGCATTGGTCATCTGGCTGCGGTCGTCGTTACCGACGATGAGGATGTTCTGGTCCTTGCCGTCGATGTCGTAGCGGGTGGTGACCTTGCCGGTCTTCGCGTTGACGGTCGTCCCGCCGACCTGCACGGCGACGCGCTGGACGTTGTTGTTCAGCCCACGGACGGTGTTCCAGAGGTAGCCGATGTAGACGATGAGAAGAAGCGACAGCACCCCGGAGATGATCTTCATGATGATGGCGCCGGAGTGCAGCGCGCCCTTGGCGCCGGGCATGTGCCGGTGATGGCGGCGACGGCCGCGGGGGTCGAGCTCAGGGGGCAGCGAGGGCAACCCGCCGCCCGCCGGTGCTCCGGCGTCCCTATTCCGGTCCATGATCTCGCAGGCTACCCGGGCCCTCGCGCTGCGTACCTGAGTCGCTCAGGGCCGTCACGGAGTCGGCGCCTGCGCTCAGTTGATGCAGGGGATGCCTTGGTTGCGGGGCTTCGAGCGGTGATGTGACTGCGGGTGTGGGCGCGGCTGGGTGAGACCGGTCACCTGGTCGCCGTCCTCGCCGAGCACCAGGGTGACCCGCTTGACGGCGGAGGTCGCGATCAGTTTGGCGCCGGGTACGACCGTGGCGACGGCCTTGGCCGCGGCGGCCTTGCCCTTCGGGTACTCGACGCTCGTGTCGCTGGCCGGGCTCGGAGTCGAGTCGACGATGTCGATGTGGAAGCCCAGCCGCTTGAGCGCCTTCGCGTTGCGCGCGGCCAGGCGGGTGAGGTCCGTGCCGTTGAGGACGTCGGTGGTCACCGTCTCGGGGGACGCGGGCACGATCTTGCTCAGGTCGGGGCTGCGGCCGAGCACTCCGTCGATGAAGCTCGGAATGGCGGCGTAATCGACCTCGACGATCGCTGTCTCGACACCGTCGGGATAGATGACCTGCGGACCGTTGTTGGGCAGCGTCTCGAACGAGAGGGAGCCCGCCGAGAGCAACTCGAACGAGCGCGCGAGCGAGAGCAGGTCGAGGGACGGGTCGGTGAGCAATGACGAGCTGACCGCGTCGAGCAGGTCGTGCAGCTTGAACGGGTTGAGCAGAACGCCGGCCGAGGCGATCTTGTGGAATGCGGCGCTGAGGAAGTCCTGCTGGCGACGGATCCGGTCGAGGTCGCCGTGCGGCAGGCCGTGGCGTTGCCGCACGAACGCAAGCGCCTGAGCGCCCTTGATCGTCGAGACTCCGGCGGGCAGGTTGATGCCCGAGTAGCCGGGACCGTTGCCGCCGGTCTCGGTGTGCGCGTTCTCCGCGTGCAGCAGGCAGATCTGGACGCCGCCGATGGCCTCGCTGATGCGGTAGAAGCCGAGCAGGTTGATCTGGACGTAGTGATCGATGTGCAGCCCGGTCAGTTGCGAGATGGTGCGCAGCGTCAGCAGGACGCCGGCGCTCTCGGCGGCCCGCTCGCTGGCGTGATGATCTCGAGCGGCGTTGAAGGCGTCGCTGTAGGCGGAGTTCAGCTTGCCCTTGCCGTAGCCGGGGATGGTCACCCACGAGTCGCGCGGGAGCGAGATGATCGTCGGCCGTCCGCCGTCGATCGGCACGTGCAGCACCATCATCGTGTCGGTGTTGACCGTCGTCAGGTCGTGCCCGGTGTGCAGGGCCGTCAGCTCGGCGGGCGTCGCGCCGGCGCGGCTGTCGTTGCCGATGAGCAGGATGTTCTGCGCCGGGCCGTCCGGATCGGTGCCGGTGAGGGCGGGGACCTCGGCGCCGTGCGGGACGGCGTTGGTGAAGTTGCGAAACTGCGCCCAGGCGTAGCCGCTGACGATGAGGACGACGAACGCGATCGAGGCCACGGCCAGGCGCGCCACCGTGCCGCGGCGGTGACGGGCGCGGACGGCACGAAGGGCGAGAACATCGTCCGGAACAGTCATGTCCCGGCCAGGTTAGGTGCCTCGAGGCGACGATTTCGGGTGCCGCTCCGGCGTGCCGTCCTGAATAAAGTTGGTGTTTGTCCGTGTTGCGCAAGTGATCGGTCTAGCTTTCTGGGACTTCTGTGCTTACGCTCAGATCGCGGCACGTACTCCCCGGCGTGTCGCACACCAACGACAGGAAGTTGTGCTATGCGTCCCCCGCGCGCATTGCCCATCGGACTGCCCCGCCGCCAGCTGGCGGCTGCATTGAGTTGTGCCGTACTGACGGCCGGACTCGCTGCGGCCGTCGCTGGGGTCGGCGCCTCCGGTGGCACCGCAGTCACCACCCATCAGTCCGTGCGTCCCATCGCTGCGGGCACCGAGATCACGCGTTTCTCGCCGAGCGGCACCCTGACGGTGTTCTGGCGCGGCAGCGGTCACGGCCACGGCATGAGTCAGTACGGCGCCCGCGGCGCCGCGCTCAAGGGCCTCTCGGCCGCCCAGATCCTGGCCTTCTACTACCCGGGCACCCGGCTGGCGACCCTGCCCGCGAACGTGATCCGGGTGTACATCGGCGAGGCCGCGAGCGATACCACCGTGCTCGCGAACTCCAAGGGCCTGTCGCTGACCGGCTACGGCACGATGCCGACCAGCGGCTACAACCAGTTCCGGCTGGTGCCGAACGGGTCCGGGCTGGCCGTGCAGGGCCACACCAGTGCCGGGCGCTGGCGCACGATGCGCACCGGCCTGCCCAAGCAGGCCGACTTCAGCAGCAACTACGGCTGGGTCGAGACCGTGCTCTCGGACGGGTCGACCACGCGCTATCACGGGCGAGTCGGCGCGGTGCGTTACGGCGCCGGCGAGCTGACGATCAACCGGGTGCACATGGAGCAGTACGTGCAGGGCTCCGTGCCGCGCGAGGTGCCCGCTTCGTGGCCGGCGGCCACGCTGCAGGCCCAGGCGATCGCCGCCCGCACCTACGCCGACGTCTCGCGCGTCGACGCCGGCTCGAACAGCCTCTACGACATCTGCGACTCGAGCATGTGCCAGATGTACGGCGGCATGGCGCACTACGACAGCCGCGGCAACCTGCTCTGGCGCGACGATCCGGCGGTCACCGCCGGCAACGGCCGGGTCGTGCTGCGGTACCGCAATCAGCCGGTGTTCGCCCAGTATTCGGCGTCCAACGGCGGGGCGACCGTCGACGGCGGCGAGCCGTATCTGGTCGGCCGCACCGACCCCTACGACACCGCGGCCTCCGGCGACCCGTATCTGAACGAGAACGAGAAGGTGCGCGCGGCGTCGCTGGCCAAGAGCTACGGGCTCAAGTCGGTCAACTCGATCCAGGTCACCAAGCGTGACGGCTACGGTCCGTGGGGCGGGCGCATCATCAGCGCGGTCGTCATCGGAACCTCCTCGGCCGGCAAGGCTGCGCGGGTGTCCACGACCGGCTTCGACCTCGGCAACGCGTTCGGCGTCTACACCGATTACCTGCGTATCGGTTCCTGACCGCCGTGGCCGCCGAGTTCTCGCACGCCGATGAACGTGAGGCTCTGGCCGGGTTCCTCGATTGGCAGCGCAACGCGCTGATCCGCAAGGCTCGAGGTGTCAGTGACGCGGACGCGCGGAGTACGCCGACGGCGAGTTCGCTGTCGCTGCTCGGCCTGCTCAAGCACTCGACGGTGTGGGAAGCGCGCTGGTTCCAGGGCGTCGTGGCCGGTCGTCCGCTCGACGACGGCTGGCCCGACGCGGAACACGACGTGCAGGACGGCTCGGACTTCCGGGTGGGCGACGACGACACGGTCGAGCAGTGGATCGCCCGGTACGAGGACGCCATTGCCACCTCGCGCGAGATCGTCGCGGCAACCGACCTCGACGCTGTTGTCGCGCGGGCCGACGTCGTCGACGCCAACGTGCGTTTCGTGGTCATCCACCTGATCGAGGAGACAGCCCGGCACGCCGGTCACGCAGACATCATTCGCGAGACGCTGGACGGCACTCGGGGGAAGTAACGCGTCGGTCGGCTGTCGTAGGGTGAACGCTTCGTCGAGGCGAGCACACCGAGGAGACCCGCCATGTCCGACAGGCCCGCACGGGCGTCCATCGTCAGCGGTTACTTCAACCCGCTGCATCAGGGGCACTTGGACATGATCGAAGCCGCGCGTGCCCGCACCGGCTACCTGATCGTCATCGTCAACAACGACAAGCAGCAGCGGCTCAAGAAGGGCCGCGTCATCCAGGGCGAGGACGTGCGGGCGCGGATCGTGCGCGCGTTGCGCGATGTCGACGACGTCCTGGTCGCGGTCGACGACGGCCCGGGCATCGAGCACTCGCTCGACGCCGTGCGCGCCGCTTATCCCGACACCGACCTCGAGTTCTGCAACGGCGGCGACCGCAGCCCGGAGGCCGACGCGGTGCCCGCGGCCGAGGCCGAGTCGGCGCAGCGCAACCGGATCGCGATGTTCTACGGCGTCGGCGGCGTCGAGAAGGCCGATTCGAGCACCCGCATCACCGCCGAGATGGAAGCCGGCAGCTGAGCGCACCCGGGACGAACCGCGCATGATCGGCATCGAATGGGATGCCGGGCGCCCTGTCGACCTGCGCGCGACGCTCATGCCGCTCGTGCGCGGCACCGGCGATCCCGCCCACCGTTTCGTCGACGGGCGGTTCTGGTGGGCCGCGCCGACGCCGGACGGTCCGGGCACGCTGTCACTCGGTGCCCGGGGCTCGGTCGTCCGGGCCTGCGCCTGGGGCGACGGCGCTGCCTGGCTGCTCGATCGCGTGCCGACCCTGCTCGGTGCCGAGGACGACTGGACGGGTGTCGACGTGGCCGCGTACCCCGTCCTCGGCCGCGTGCTGCGCTCGAGGCCGGGGATGCGGCTGTGCGCGACCGGCCTGGTGATGGACTCGCTCGTCCCGGCCGTGCTCGAGCAGAAGGTGACCGGCCTGGAGGCGCGCCGCGCGTGGCGCACCATGCTGCAGCGCTACGGCACGGCGGCGCCAGGACCGACCCCATTCCCCATGCGGGTGCCGCCGGCGGCGCAGGTGTTGCGCGACATCCCGACCTGGAGCTGGCATCGCATGGGCGTCGACATCTCGCGGCAGCACACGATCAGGGCCGCCGCAGCGCTCGCCCATCGGCTGGAGGAGTCGACCCGCGACACGGTGCTGACGCGGCTGCGCGTCGTGCCCGGCGTGGGCGAGTGGACGGCGGCTGAGACCGCACAGCGCGCCTTCGGCCATCCGGATGCAGTCAGCGTCGGCGACTACCACCTCAAGAACTGGGTGGCGCACGCGTTGACCGGACGACCGCGCGGCACCGATCTCGAGATGGTCGAGCTGCTCGCGCCCTGGGCCGGCCAGCGGCAGCGCGTCGTTCGCCTGATCGAGCTCAGCGGACTCGGCGCCCCGCGGTTCGGCCCGCGCTTCGCCCCGAACGACATCCGCGCGATCTAGCTTGCGTACCCGGCGAGGACGGCGTCGGACAGGACCGGCCACGCCTCGGCCGCCCACGGACCGAAGGCGCGGTCGGTCAGCGCCACCAGTGCGAGCTGAGCGTCGGGGTCGATCCAGAGCATCGTTCCCGACTGGCCGAAGTGCCCGAAGGTGCGTGGTGAGTTGTTCGCGCCCGTCCAGTGCGGTGACTTCGTGCCACGGATCTCGAAGCCCAGCCCCCAGTCGTTCGGATCCTGCGCGCCGAAGCCGGGCAGCACGCCGCGCAGACCCGGGTACTGCACCTGGCTCGCGTCGATCCGCATCTGCGCCGACAGCAGGCCGGTGGACGAGAGCAGTTCGTGGCTGACCCGGGCGAGGTCGCGACACGGACGATCGCCCGTCCCGAGCGGGGGATCCGGGCAACGAGGTAGCGCTCAGCCGCAGCGGGCCGACGACCGCCTCGGTGAGGTACTGCGCGAACGGCATGTCGGTCGCGGCTTCGACGAGCGCGGCCGCGCGCTCGATGCCGACGTTGGAGTAGATGCGCCGCGTGCCGGGTGCGGCCGCGCGCATCGGCCGCTCGGGGGCGTAGCCGGACGCGTGCGCGAGCAGGTGCCGCAGCGTCGCGCCGGGCACGACGTTCTCGTCCGCCGGATCGTCGAGGTGCACGGCCTCTTCCTCGACCGCGACGAGGATCGCCAGCGCTGCGAGCGGTTTCGTGACCGACGCGAGGTAGAAGTCGTCGTCGACGGGGCCGCGGCTCTCGAGCACTCCGGAGCGGCCGACGACCGCCGCGGCAGCCTTCTCGACCGGCCAGTCGTCGATGAGTTCGAGCGTCACACAGTTCGAGGCGCTGCGCGGGCCAGCTCGACCAGGCGCGGCACGTCGGGGGCGACACCGTCGGGCAGCCGGTCCCACGGGAACCATTGCAGGTCGACGGACTCGTCACTGACCTGCAGTTCGCCGCCCTCGGACGCGACCGCGACGTAGCGCACGTCGAAGTGTCGTGTCGGCACGCCGAGCGAGCAGGTGATCGGGTGCACGTACAGATCGAGCGGTGTCGGGTCGAACGACAGCGCGCCGATGCCGCTCTCTTCCCGCGCCTCGCGTGCGGCGACATCGAGCATCGTGTGGTCGCCGGGCTCGCAGTGGCCGCCGAGTTGCATCCACATCCCGGCGCGCGGGTGCAGCGTGAGCAGCACCAGCCGGCTGGACGGATCGAGCACGAGCGCGCTGCGCGGTCAGGTGGCCGGCCGCGCACGAGCGCCACATCGCGTCGGGACGGGCGGCGAGGAAACCGAGAAATGCCTGCTGCAGTGACGGATCGACGTCGACGAGCGCACTGATCGCCTGCGTCGCGTCGTCGTGCAGGGGCGGCGCGATTTCCGTCGCCCACCCGATGTCCTCGCGGCCGACCGCGATCGCCTCGGCCGTCCCCAACCGGAACAAGTCGTCGGTCGCACCCCGGATCAGCGTGCGGCTGCCCAGCCCGTCGTCGTCGAGCTTGCCGTCGCGGGCGAACCCGCGCACGACCGCGACCGGGACGCCGCCGAGCTTGCCCTTGACCAGATCGCCCGCCGCGGCCAGCTCGTCGGCGATCGCGACCTGCGTGACCTCGAGCGTGTTGCCGTACGCGTCGGTGCGTCCGCGCGGGTCGGTCACCGCGGTCACGCCGGCGACGCCGATCGCGGTGTCGGTGATGCCGGCCCGCCACGGCCGTCCCATCGAGTCGCTGATGACGACGCCGACATCGACGCCGAGCTCGCTCGCGGATCGCCTCGCGCAGCAGTTGCGCCGACGCGTCGGGGTCGATCGGCAGCAGCGCGAGTTCGTTGCGGGCGACGTTGGACAGGTCGACGCCGGCGGCGGCGAGCACCAGCCCGTGCCGGGTCTCGACGATGCGCAGCGTGCCGCGCGATGCGACCACGCGCACGGTCTCGGCGTCGATGGCCTCCTGCCGGGCTGCCTCGCGGGCGTCCTCGTCGGCGGTGTCGAGCACGACCAGGCGGCCCTCGACCTTCGACACGGCCTTGGACGTCACGACGAGCACGTCGCCGTCCTCGAGAGTCGGTCGCGTGCTGCAGCGATCAGCTCGGCGAGATCGTCGCCGGGACGCAGCTCACCGATCCCGAGCACCGGCACGATCTCGATGCGGGCTGCTGCGTGATCGGTCACGAGCATCAGCTCCAGCGCCGTGCGCACCATCTCCGCCGTGGCGTCGTCGTCGGTCATGAGCAGCGGGACGGCGCGCACCTCGACGCCGGGGACGTTGGCGGTGTCGGTGTCGTGGATCAGCCAGCCGTCGAGCAGGCCACCGTCCTTGCGGGCGCCGTAGTGCCGGCCGACCCCCTCGGCGGACACCTCGACGCCGATCGCCGGCAGGCACGAGTCGGCCATGCCGCGCACCGGCGCGCCGCCGATGATCGGCGAGAGCCCGACGACCGGGGCCGGGCCGGTCGACGACCGCCTCGCGGATGTCGGCCAGGCCGAGGATCGTGCCGATCGACACGACCGGGTTGCTCGGCGCGATGAGCACGACGTCGGCGGCGGTGATCGCCTCGACGACGCCGGGTGCGGGCTCGGCGTCGTCGAGCCCGACCTGCACGAACGCCTCGGCCGGAAGCGCCGCCCGGTGCCGGATCCACCACTCCTGGAAGTGGATCGCCTGCCGGCGTCCGTCCAGCTCGACGACGACGTGCGTCTCGCAGCGGTCGTCGGTCATCGGCAGCAGCGTCGACGCCGGGCTGCCACCGCTCGCACAGCGCCGCGGTGACCTGGCTCAGCGGGTAGCCGGCGTCGAGCATGCGGGTGCGGACGAGGTGGGTGGCGATGTCGAGATCGCCCAGCCGGAACCACGACGGCTCGGCGCCGTAGGCGTCCAGCTCGTCCTTGATCCGCCACGTCTCGCCGGCGCGTCCCCAGCCGCGCTCGTGGTCGTGCACCTCGCCGAGGGTGTACATGCAGCTGTCGAGGTCGGGGCATGATGCGCAGCCCGTGCAGCGTCACGTCGTCGCCGGTGTTGACGATCGCGGTGATGCTCGTCGCCGGGACAGGCGGCGCGGACGCCGCGCAAGAAACGGGCGCCGCCGATGCCGCCGGCCAGAACGGTCACTCGCACGTCGTCGAACCTACGCGGGTCGCGTCGACGGCGATGTCGGCTCGCCGGCCGGCGCAGCAGCGCACCGACCTCGTGCATCGTCACTTCACGCGCACCAAGCGCGACAGCCTGGGCGCGCAGGTGGGCGGGCAGGTCGTGGTGCCAGCGCCACGGGTGGTCCTGGAAGAACCGGCGCGGGATGCCGAGCTGATCGGCCATGTCGTGCAGTTCGGCGCGGGTGTCGGCGAGCAGGTGGCAGAACTCGGTGAACCGCAGCCCGGCGTCGGGGTATTCGCGCACCGCGTCGACGTAGCAGGCCACGCCGTCCGAACCTACGCCGCGAAGCGCGCAGCGGGTCAGCGCTTGGCGGCGACCAGCAACCCGTCGCCGGACGCGAGCAGCACGCTGACGCAGCCGGTCGTCGTCGCGCACGGTCCGGGCCAGCTCGCGCAGCACGACGGTCTCGGCGTCGCGCTGGGACGGGTCGGCGACCCGGTCGTGCCAGAGCGTGTTGTCGAAGGCCACCACGCCGCCGGGACGCAGCATGCGCACGGCCTGCTCGTAGTAGACGGCGTACGCGCTCTTGTCGGCGTCGACGAACACCAGGTCGTAGGCGTCGTCGCGCATGCGGGGCAGCACGTCGGCGGCCGAGCCGTTGATCAGGCGGTAGCGGGTCGAGGCGATGCCGGCCTCGGTGAACGCCTCCTTGGCCGCGCGCTGGTTCTCGCTCTCGACGTCGATCGACACGAGCTGCCCGTCCTCGGCCATGCCCGTCGAGCAGGTACAGCCCCGAGACGCCGGCGCCGGTGCCGACCTCGACACCGCGCTTGCGCCCGGGTGGCAGCGGCCAGCACGCGCAGGGCCGCGCCGCCGGCCGGCGCCGATCGGCGTGCAGCCGAGCTCGTGCCCGCGCTCGCGCGCCGCGGCGATCAGGTCGCGACTCGGGCTGGAACGACTCGGCGTACGCCAGGCTGGCCTCGTTCAGCATCGCGTCGGCCATGCGCCGCAGCCTAGCGCCGTGAGCGCCGGGCAGTGACTCAGCGCATCGAGTCGATGATCAGCGCGAGGTCGTCGCGCGTCGTGAGCGGGTTGACGATCGCGAAGCGGGTGCACACCTGGCCGTCGTGCCGGGTGGGCGTCACGAACGCCACCTGCTCGTCGAGCAGCCGCGCGCTCCAGCGCGGCGTAGTCGTCGGCCGTCCAGCCGATCCGCTCGAAGATCAGCACCGACAGGTCGGGCTCGACCAGCAGCCGCAGGTGCGGCGCCGCGTCGATGAGCTCGCGACCCTCGCCGGGCGACGGTCAGCGTCTGCTCGATCGCGTCGCGGTAGGCGTCGGTGCCGTAGACGGCGAGGGAGAACCAGAACGGCAGGCCCGCGCGCCCGGCGGGTCAGCTGGATCGCGAAGTCGGACGGGTTCCACTCGCCGTCGACGGTGACCGGATCGAGGTAGCCGGCGTGCTGGGTGTGCGCGGCGCGTCCGAGCCGCGGGTCGCGGTAGAGCAGCGCGCACGCGTCGAACGGCGCGAACAGCCACTTGTGCGGGTCGACGATGAACGAGTCGGCGTGCTCGACGCCGTCGAACAGGTGCCGCACGGACGGCGCGGCCAGGCCGGCGCCGCCGTACGCGCCGTCGACGTGCAGCCACCAGCCGTGCTCGCGGGCGACCGGCGGCGATGCCGGCGATGTCGTCGACCACGCCGAGGTTGGTCGTGCCGGCCGTGGCGACGACGGCGAAGATGCCGTCGCGCACGTGCTCGGGCAGCCCGACGACGGTCGCGCGCAGCGCCGCCCCGGTCATCCGTCCGCGCTCGTCGCCGGGCACCTCGACCACCTCGACGTCCATCACCACCTGCAGCGCGTGCTTGACCGACGAGTGCGTCTCTTCGGTCACGCACACCGCCCACCGAGCCGGGCGGCGCCCGCGCCGCTCCAGCGCCGCCTCGCGCGCCGCGACGAGCGCGGACAGGTTGCCGACCGTCCCGCCCTGCACGAACGTGCCGCCGGCCTCGGCCGGCAGCCCGGCCAGGTCGGCGATCCAGCGCAGCGCCTGGTTCTCGGCGTAGACCGCGCCGGAGCCCTCCAGCCACGACCCGCTGTAGACGTTCGAGGCGGCGACGAGCATGTCGAAGTAGCAGGCCGCCTTGGTCGGGCGCGTTCGGGATGAACGACAGGTAGCGGCGGTGATCGACCGACAGGCAGGCCGGGCCGAGCACGTCGGCCCACAGCCGCAGGGCCTCGTCGCGTCCGATGCCGTTCGGCGTTGACGGTCCGGCCGGCCAGCTCGTCCAGCTCCGGCGGCGTCAGCGGGCGGTCGAGCGGGACTTCCTGCCCGAGAGCCGTTCGAGGCAGTACTCGACGACAGTCCGCGCGATCCGGTCGTCCTCGGCGGTGTACTCATGCACCGGCAGAGCGTAGTTGCCGCGGTACGGCAATCGATATCGCGGGATTGGGAACGTCCGCGACCTTGCCCGCGTTTAGCTGCCGTACAGGTTCGAGTGCTTCAGTATCGGTACCGAACCGATACGCGCGAAGGAGAATCCGTGACCACGGTCGACCCGTCCACCGAGGCTGCATCCGCGCTGGGTGCCGCCCACCTGGGACGAGGTCGTGCGCGAGCACGCCGACCGGGTGTACCGCCTGGCCTACCGGCTCTCCGGCAACCGCGCCGACGCCGAGGACCTCACCCAGGAGACGTTCGTCCGGGTGTTCAAGTCGCTCGCCGAGTACACGCCCGGCACGTTCGAGGGCTGGCTGCACCGCATCACCACGAACCTGTTCCTCGACATGGTCCGCCGCCGCCAGCGCATCCGCTTCGACGCGCTGCCCGAGGACGCCGGCGACCGGCTCGCCTCGCGCGAGGCCGGCCCCGAGCAGGCCTACGAGCAGATGAACCTCGACCCGGAGATCCAGGCGGCGCTCGACGCGCTGCCGGCCGACTTCCGGGTCGCGGTCGTGCTGTGCGACCTCGAGCAGCTGTCCTACGAAGAGATCGCGGCGACGCTCGGCATCAAGGTCGGCACCGTCCGCTCGCGCATCCACCGCGGCCGGGTGCTGCTGCGCGAGGCGCTGGCCCACCGCGCGCCGGGGCTGCGTCCCCAGGCCGAGTTCGACGAGGCGCGCGCCCGTGCTGAACTCCGGCCAGCATCAGCACCTTTCCGACGAAGCAGTCGCGGCGTTCGCCGACGACGTGCTGGTCGGACACGCGCGCCAGCGGGCCCGCCGGCACACCGCCGTGTGCCCCGAGTGCAACTACGCCGTCGCCGTGCAGCGCGAGGCCGTCTGGGCGTTGCGCGCCGCACCTGCGCCGTCGCTGCCCATCGGCCTGCTCGACCGGCTGCGCGACGTCCCCGTCACCACCCCGATCCGCACCGTCCCCACCGCACATCGACGAGCACGGCACGGCGATGTTCGCCAGCTTCGCCGCACCGGCGGCGGCGTTCGTGCCCACCGCGGCCGCGCCCTCGCGCCGCGGCCGCGCCGTTGCGCTCGCAGTGGCTTCGGTTGCCGTGGTCGGCGCGCTGGCCGGCACGGCTGCGGCCGACAGTTCGTCGACTACCGAGGCGCCGGCCAACCACCCGGCCAACCACCTGGTGAATGCCAACCTCACGGGTCATCGCTAGGCCGACAGCGGCTAGTCATTTCTCTAGAACCGACCCGGCGGGCCCGACGCGCCCTGCTGCGATGAGGCAGACTCGAAATGACAGCCGGCGAAGGGTCAGGATCGAACGTGTCCGACGAAGACGGGCGCCCCGTGGTGCACGACGGCTCGACCCCGCAGGTCGAGACCGGTGATGCCGACGACGCGTATCGCCGACCGCCCGGCCTGACCGACCCGTTCGAGCCGCGTCCGGCAACCCCGGCGTACACCCCACCGCCGCCCACGGTGTCGCCCGAGGAGCGCACGGCCTTCGGGCGTCCGGACGGCGCCGGGCCGTACGCGGCGCCGGTCGGCGAGCGCATCTCACCGCAGCGCATCACCGCGCCGACCGTCCCGTGGGTGATGACCAGCGCGTTCGGTGCCCCGCCCGAGGCCGAGGACGGGTTCGCTCCGCCGCCCGGCACCCGCATCGACCCGTCCGGCGCCGAACCTGAGTCGCCGTGGTGGAAACACGACGCCGTGCGCGACCCGTGGCGTGACCCGGCGGCGCCGTTCTGGCTGGGTCGCGGTGCCGTGTTCTCGGCCGGCCAGCCCGCGCAGCTCGACGCTCTCGACGACAGCGAGCACACCGACGACGAGCCCCAGGCCGACGACGGCGAGGACAAGGTCGTCCCGATCGCCACCGGCCGGCGCCGGTTCGGGCTCACCGCCATCCTGCTCAGCGTCCTCATCGCCTTGATCGCCGGTGCTGTCGGCGGCTTCGGCGGCTACTTCCTCGGCGCGCGCACCCGCGACGCCCTGCACCGCACCGACGTCAGCCTGCCGCAGGGCGGTCAGCCGGCGAACCGGCCGCCGAACTCGGTCGCCGGCATCGCCAAGCGCATCGGCCCGGCCGTGGTCTCGCTCGCGGTCACCAGCGCCGACAAGACCCAGACCGGCGTCGGGTCGGGCGTCGTGATCGACAAGCACGGCTACGTGCTGACGAACAACCACGTCGCCGCCGTCGCCAAGGACGGCGGGACGATCATCGCCACGTTCTCGAACGAGGCGAGCGCCAAGGCCGAGATCGTCGGGCTCGACCCGATCAGCGACCTCGCCGTGCTCAAGGTGCCCGACGACCAGCTCACCGTCGCCCCGCTGGGCAAGTCCTCGACGCTCGCGGTCGGCGACCCGGTGATCGCGATCGGGTCGCCGCTCGGGCTCAAGGGCACGGTCACCGCGGGCATCGTGTCGGCGCTGGACCGTCCGGTGCACGTGTTCGGCGAGGACGGGCAGTCCGACGCGTATCTGGACGCGGTGCAGACCGATGCCGCGATCAACCCGGGCAACTCGGGCGGCGCGCTCGTCGACGCGGCCGGACGGCTGGTCGGCATCAACTCGGCGGCCGCGCTCGGCACGCCCAACGGCAGCGGCGGGACCACTCCCACGAGCGGGATCGGCTATGCGATTCCGATCGACTACGCGCGCGAGATCGCACTCGAACTGATCAAGACCGGCAAGGCGGTGCACGGCTCGCTCGACGCGCAGGGTCGCACCGCGCAAGCGGGGCTGCAGGCCGGTGCGTATCTCGAGCAGGTGCTGCCCAAAGGCGCCGCGGCGAAGGCCGGGCTGGAGAACGGCGATGTGGTGATCGTTGCCGACGACAAGCCGATCCTCAGCTACGACCAGCTGATCGTCGCCGTCCAGGAACACAAGCCTGGCGACAAGATGACGCTCACCTATTACCGCGGTGCCGCCAAGCGCACGGCCACTGTGACGCTCGGCTCCGCGTAAGCGGGCGCCCTCTCAACAGGCCGGGCGTAGCCTCGGAACCATGTTCAACATCGGGCCGATGGAGTTCCTCGTCCTCGCCCTCGTCGCGGTGATCGTGCTCGGTCCCGACCGGCTGCCTCAGTTCGCCCGCGACGCCGCTGAACCTGCTCCGCACGCTGCGTGAACTCGCGACCGGCGCTCGTACCCAGCTGCGCGACGAGCTCGGCCCCGAGTTCGCCGACCTCGACCTACGCAACCTCAACCCGCGCACGGCGCTGCAGCGCGCGATCCTCGGCGACGACGAGAACGGACTGCGCAGCGAGTTCCGCAAACTCGATCCGCGTGACGACTTGCGCGACCTCGACCCGCGGACGTCGGTGCGCGAGGCGCTCGACGACACCTACCGCGGCCGGTCGCAGACCTCGTTCGACGACGAGCCGATCTCGCTGGACAAGCCGCAGCAGCGTCCGCTCAGCCGAGGCGAGAGCGCTCCGTACGACCTCGACGCCACCTGACGATCGTCAGGCGCGCGCCGTCGGCGTGAGGCCGAGAGAGCGCCCGATCAGGCTCGTCTGCCGCTTGGCCAGCCGGTCGGCGACCGCGCCGAGCGCAATCGCCGCCGCGGAGGACGGGTGCTGCAGGACGACCGGCGCGCCGGCGTCGCCGCCCTCGCGCACGTGCTGGTCGATCGGGATCTGGCCGAGCAGCGGCACGGCCGTCCCGGTCGAGGTCGACAGCGAGTCGGCGACGGCCTGACCGCCGCCGGAGCCGAACAGGTCCATCCGCGAGCCGTCGGGCAGGTCGAGCCAGCTCATGTTCTCGACCACGCCCACGATCTGCTGGTGGGTCTGCAGGGCGATCGACCCGGCCCGCTCGGCGACCTCGCGGGCGGCGACCTGCGGCGTGGTCACGACCAGCAACTCTGCCGACGGGACGAGCTGCGCCACCGAGATGGCGATGTCGCCGGTGCCCGGGGGCAGGTCCATCAGCAGCACGTCGAGGTCGCCCCAGAACACGTCCGCCAGGAACTGCTGCAGCGCACGGTGCAGCATCGGGCCGCGCCAGACGACGGCGGTGTTGCCCGGCGTGAACATGCCGATCGAGATGACCTTCACGTCGTGCGCGACCGGCGGCATGATCATCTGATCGACCTGGGTGGGCTTGCCGGTCACGCCGAGCATGCGGGGCACCGAGAAGCCGTAGATGTCCGCGTCGAGCACGCCGACCGACAGCCCGCGCTCGGCCAGCGCCACGGCCAGGTTGACGGTCACCGACGACTTCCCGACCCCGCCCTTGCCCGAGGCAACCGCGTAGACGCGGGTGCGCGAACCCGGCTGGGCGAACGGAATCTCGTTGGCGGGCGCGTCGCCTCGCAGGTGCTGACGCAACTCGGTGCGCTGCTCGTCGCTCATCACGCCGAGCGTCACGTCGACCGTGCGCACGCCGTCGACCTGCGACACCGCGTCGGTCACCCGGCGGGTCAGTTCGGCCTTCATGGGGCACCCGGCGACCGTGAGCAGCACTCGCACCGCCACCGCGCCGTCGGCCGACAGCGCCACCGACTCGACCATGTTCAGCTCGGTGATCGGCTTGCGGATCTCGGGATCGTCGACGGTCGCCAGCGCGGCGCGGACAGCGGATTCTTCGAGCACGGGCACGAGGCCGATGGTACGTACCGGGGAGCACCTACGATCTGACTGCATGACGGACGTGACGGACGCGACGCCCGCGCCGGGCCCCGGCGACTGGCGCGTGGCCGTGTGGCGCAGCTTCCTGCGCGCCCATGCCGTCGTCCTGAGCGAGCTCGAGCGTGAACTCGACCGCGACGCGGCGCTGCCGCTGGCCTGGTACGACGTGCTGCTCACCCTCGCCCAGGCGCCGGAGCGCCGGCTGCGCATGGCCGAGCTCGCCGACCGCGTGATGCTGTCACGCTCCGGCCTGACCCGGCTGGTCGACCGGATCGAGAAGGCCGGCTACGTGCGCCGCGAACCCTCACCGGACGACGCGCGCGGCACCTTCACCGTGCTGCAGCCGACCGGCCTGCGCCGCCTGCGCGACGCCGTGCCGACCCACCTCGCCGGCGTGCAACGCCACTGGCTCGCGCACTTCGACGACGACGAGCTGCGCACGCTCGGAGCATTGCTGTCGCGCATCGACACCGCGCCCGAGTGAGCGCCCCCGCCCGCCGTTCGGTCATCCGCAACTGCATCGGGGTCGGCATCGCGGTCGGCACCTACGGGGCCGCCTTCGGAGCGGCGTCGGTCGCGTCCGGCCTCTCGACCCTGCAGTCGTGCCTGCTGTCGTTGCTGGCGTTCACCGGTGGCACGCAGTTCGCGGTCGTCGGGGTGGTCGCCGGCGGTGGCGGGGTCGCCGCCGCCCTCGGCAGCGGGCTGCTGCTCGGCAGCCGCAATGCGCTGTACGCGATGCGGCTCGCCCCGATGCTCCAGGTGCGCGGCCTGCGTCGCCTGCTCGCCGCGCACGGGACGATCGACGAGTCGACGGCGATGGCCATCGGCCAGCGCGACCCCGATCTGTCGCGCACCGCGTTCTGGTGGACGTTCGGCTCGGTGTTCGTCGTCTGGAATCTGGCGACACTGCTCGGCGCTGCCGGGGCGAATGCGTTCGGCGATCCGGCGCGGTTCGGGCTCGACGCGGTCATCCCGGCGGCGTTCCTGGCCCTGCTCGCGCCGCGGCTGCGCGAAGGGCGGATCGAACGACGGGTGGCGCTCGGCGGGGCCGTCATCGCCGCCGCGCTCATCCCCATCACGCCGGCGGGCGTGCCGGTGCTCGCGGCGACAGCCGCGCTGTTGTTGGCGGGACGACTCGCATGATCTGGACGATCGTGATCGGGACCGTCGTCGGTTGCTACCTGCTCAAGCTTGCCGGCTTTCTCGTGCCCGCGCGCGTGCTCGAGCACGGCCGCACCCGCCGCCTGGTCGAGTTGGTGCCGGTCGCGCTGCTCGCCGCACTCGTGGTCGTCGAGGCCGTGGCGAGCGGGCGGCACTACGACATCGACTGGCCGCGCCTGGCCGGGTTCGGCGTCGGCGCGGTCGCGGTATGGCTGCGTGCACCGTTCCTTGTCATTGTTGTTGTCGCCGCGCGTGACGGCGGCGCTGCTCCGCCTGGCGTGAACTGAGCTAGGGCAGACTCACGACTCGTGGGAGATCGCGTCCGGCTCGTCCTCGCCAGTGCGCTCATGCTCTTCATCGAGCTGTGCCTGATCCGGTGGCTCGGCGCCAACCTCGTGCACCTCGCGTACTTCTCGAACTTCGTCCTGCTGGGGTCGTTTCTCGGCGTCGGCCTCGGGTTCCTGCGAGCCTCGCGCGAGGATCTGCCCGACCGGCCGCAGCCCTACTACGCGCTGGTCGTGCTGCTCGGCCTGATCGGCTTCGTCAGCGCGTACCCGGTCACCGTCGATCGCGAATCGACGCAGGTCGTGTTCTTCACGAACATCGGCACCTCCGGTCCGCCGATCTGGGTCGTACTGCCCGGCGTGTTCTTGTCGGTCGCGGCGATCACCGCCGGTCCGGCCGAGATCGTCGGCGGCTGCTTCCGCAAACTGGAGCGGCTCGAGTCCTACCGCCTCGACCTGCTCGGCAGTCTCGCCGGCATCGCGTCGTTCACGGTGCTGTCGATGATCTATTCGCCGCCGCTCGTGTGGTTCAGCATCGTCGCCGTCCTGTTCGTCGTCCTGCTCGGGCGCAAGGCAGTCAGCGTCACGGTCTCGCTCGCCGTCGCACTGACAGTGCTGTTCCTGTACCCGCTGCGTCACGACACGGGTGACTTCTGGTCGCCGTACTACGAGGTGTCGACGACGAGCGGTCCGGACGGACGCGGCGGCACGGAGTGGACCGTGTCGGTGAACGGCGTCCCGCACCAGCAGCTCACGTCGGTGGCCACCCGAGTGGCAGCCGAGCCGTACTACGTCGAGCCGTACAACGTGATCAAACGCAAGCCCGGACGGGTGTTGATCGTCGGCGCCGGCACGGGCACCGATGTCGCCATCGCGCTGGCGCAGGGCGCGACGCACGTCGACGCGGTCGAGATCGACCCGACGCTGCAACGCTTCGGCGCGCAACACGATCCCGATCACGCCTATCAGGACCCCCGGGTCAGCGTGCACATCAACGACGGCCGTGCGTTCTTGCAGCAAACCGATCAGAAGTACGACCTGATCCTGTTCGCGTTGCCCGACTCTCTGACGCTCGTGTCCGGGGCGAGTTCGCTGCGGCTCGAGAGCTATCTGTTCACCCTGCAGGCCGCCCAGTCGGCGCGTGATCATCTCGCGCCCGACGGCGCGTTCGCGATGTACAACTTCTATCGCGAGCAATGGATCGTCGATCGTCTCGCGGGCACGCTTGCGGACGCTTTCGGGCACCCGCCCTGTGTGTACGCGGTGCCGAACGTGACGGCGCTCGCCGTGCTGACGGCGGGTCGGACGGTCGGCCGATCAGCACTGCGGCTCGACCACGTGGAAACGCCCTGCCGACACCCCGCCGCCGTCCACCGACGACCAACCGTTCGTCTACCTGCGAAATCCCGGCATCCCGGGGCTGTATCGCAGCACGCTGCTGATGATCATCCTCGTGAGCATCGCGTCGATTGCGTTCGTCCTCACGCTCAATGCGCGCAGCGGCGGGCCGGGCGCGGGGGCTCGGTTGCGTGCGCAGGCGAAACAGATGTGGAGCTACCGCGACCTCTTCCTGCTCGGCGTCGCCTTCCTGCTGCTCGAGACCAAGAGCGTGACCGGATTCGCGTTGCTGTTCGGGACGACGTGGATAGTCAACGCGTTCGTGTTCGCCGGCGTTCTGGTCGCTGTGCTGGCCGCGGTCGAATTGACCGCGCGCGTGCCGACACCGCCGGCGCCGCTGATGTACGCGTTGCTGCTCGGCGGGCTGGCGCTGGCGTGGGTCGTGCCGTCGAGTTTCCTGCTCGGCCTCGACCTGTGGCTGCGGCTGATCGTCGCGGTGGCGATAGCGGTGCTGCCGATCTTCTGCGCGAACGTGATCTTCGCGAATCGGTTTGCCGCGACTGCCGATGCACCGCTCGCGTTCGGGACGAACCTGCTCGGCGCGATTCTCGGTGGCTGCCTCGAATACCTGTCGCTCGAGTTCGGCTATCGCGCGCTGCTCGTGATCGCCGCGATCGTGTACGTGCTCGCGTTCGCGATCCGGCCACGCGAGAAGTCGGACAAGGACGGCCGCGAGTCGATGCCGGCTCGTACGGCCGTGGTGTAACTAGGTCTCGCGCGGCACGGACAGTCGCGGCACCCCGCCGAGTCCGACGTTGTACCGCACGCGTGCGCCGTACTCGGCGAGCTTGTCCCACAGCGCGGCGTGCGCCGGCCACGGGATCGGCTCGTCG
The DNA here is from genome assembly GCA_963754285.1 of uncultured Actinomycetota bacterium. GTDB lineage: Bacteria > Actinomycetota > Actinomycetes > Mycobacteriales > Jatrophihabitantaceae > RYN-133. Next base: position 100,458 of record CAVWFN010000008.1, on the reverse strand, counting down.
CCGTCGAGCCAGCTCTCGCCGAAGGTGATCCACACCAGTGTCCAGTCGGCCGCGTCGGCCCAGCGGCCCTGGCTCCACTCGATGAGCGAACGCCGGACCTGAAGGCGAGCCGCTCGGCGTCGGGGAACGTCGTGACGGAGTTGACGATCCAGACCCGGAAGTCACGCGACATGAGGTCGAGCTCGAAGTCGGCGAGCACGTCGGGATCGACCAGAACGGTCGCGACGTTCTCGTGTCCTCTCGGCCTCATGATCCGATTATCTACTCCTCGTGCGACACAAGTTCGAGCCTTGCCGAGCAGAGATTCCGCTGGTAAAAGGGCTCACTCGTCGACGGTCGCGCGTTCCTTGACATGCTCGATCCGCGACAGTTCTGAGCGCAGGAAGTCGCGCGTAGCAACCTCGCCGAGTGCCATCCGGATCGATGCGAGCTCCCGTGCCATGTACTCGAGGTCGGCCTTGGACTCGCGGGCCTCGTCGCGGTCGGCTTCGAGGTTGACGCGGTCTCGGTCGTCCTGCCGGTTCTGCGCAAGCAGGATGAGCGGAGCTGCATAGGACGCCTGCAACGACAGGATCAGCGTCAGGAAGATGAACCGCGTCGGGTTCCACGGGTCGAACTGCAATGCCTTCGGTCCGAGCGTGTTCCACAGCACCCACGCGATCACGACGACCGTCTGCACCACGAGGTAGCGCCCGGTGCCCAGGAAGCGGGCGATCTTTTCGGTGAGCTGCCCGAACGCCTCGGCGTCGATGCGCAGCCGCGGCCCGCGCTCGACCTTGGGCTGGTCCAGGCGGGGTCGACGCTCAGCCACGGGACGCCGTCCGATCCGCGTCGCGCCAGCCCTCGGGCAGCAGGTGGTCGAGCACGTCGTCGACCGACACGGCTCCCAGCAGCCGGTCGTGGTCGTCGACGACCGGAGCCGCCACGAGGTTGTAGGTGGCGAGATGCCGGGTGACCTCGTCGATGGGCAGGTCGGGCTGCAACGCGCCCGTGTCCTTCTCGACGACGCCGCTCACGAGTGCCGACGGCGGCTCGCGCAGCAGGCGCTGCAGGTGCGCGGTCCCGAGGAACTTTCCGGTGGGCGTCCCCTGTGGTGCGCGCACCACGAACACCTGCGCGGCAAGTGCCGGCGACAGTTCCGGGTTGCGCACGAGGGCGAGCGCTTCGGCGACCGTGGCGTCGGGGAGCAGGATGACCGGCTCGGAGGTCATCATCCCGCCGGCCGTCGTGTCGTCGTAGCTCATCAGCCGCCGCACGGGTTCGGCGTCCTCGGGCTCCATCAGTTCGAGCAACCGCTGTTGATCCGCGGCTGACATCTCGCCGAGCAGGTCGGCCGCATCGTCGTCGTCCATCGCCTCGAGGACGTCGGCGGCGCGCTCGTCCTCCAGCGCCGACAGCAGGATGACCTGGTCGTCCTCCTCCATCTCCTGCAGCACGTCGGCAAGCCGCTCGTCGTCGAGCGCGCGCACGACCTCCATGCGGCGCTTGTCAGGCATGTCGTGCAGGGCGTGCGCGACATCGGCCGCGCGCAGGTCGGACAGCGTCGACAGCAACGCGTCGGTGCCCTGGTTGGTCTCGGGTACAGCCAGCCCGTCGACCTCGTTCCACTCGACCTGGCTGAGCTGGCCGCGGCGGCGCGTGATGCGGGGCGTTGTGGTGCGGATGGCCAGCCGGGACAGCACCCAGTCGCGGACCCGGTTCTGCTCCATGGCCAGATCGACGATGACGACCGGCTGGCCGGTATCGCGCAAGGTGACGGTGCGGTCGAGCAGTTCGCCCAGCACGAGCGTCTCATTGCTGCGGCGCTCGAAGCGCTTCATGTTGACCGTGCCCGAGGTGAGCACGACCTGGTCGGGCTCGATGCGGGTGACCCGCCCCATCGGCACGAAAATCCGGTGGCGCTGCTGGACCTCGATGACCAGGCCGAGTACGCGCGGCGGCTGCCGGTCGACACGCATCGCCGTGACGGCGTCGCGCACTCGCCCGATCTGGTCGCCGCTGGGGTCGAAGACGCCGATACCGGCCAAGCGCGCAACGAACACGCGCGTGGCGGTGCTCATCGCCTGCCCCGCAACAACGTCACGTCAGCAGATTAGTCGCCGTGACATGTGTGAGGCCCCCGACACGGGGTTGGCGTCATCGGGCGGGCCTGGGCATGCTGCCTAGATGAGTGAAACCCTTCGTCCGCGCCGTTCGTGTCTTGCCGTGCCGGGGAGCAACCCGCGCTTCCTCGAGAAGGCGAAGAGCCTCGACGCCGACCAGGTGTTCCTCGACCTCGAGGACGCATGTGCCCCGCTGATGAAGCCGGAGGCCCGCAAGAACATCGTCGCGGCGCTCAACGACGGCGGCTGGGGCGACAAGATCCGTGTCGTCCGCGTCAACGACTGGACGACGCACTGGACCTATCGCGATGTCATCGAGGTCGTCGAGGGCGCGGGCGCCAACCTCGACGCCATCATGCTGCCGAAGGTGCAAAGCGCCGACCAGGTCGTCGCGCTCGACATCCTGCTCACCCAGATCGAGAAGACCAACGACCTCGAGGTCGGTCGCATCGGCATCGAAGCGCAGATCGAGAACGCTCAGGGGCTCATCGCCGTCGACGCGATCGCCAAGGCGAGCCCGCGCGTCGAGACGATCATCTTCGGCCCCGCCGACTTCATGGCGTCGATCAACATGAAGTCCTTGGTCGTGGGGGAGCAGCCGGCGGGCTACGACGTCGGCGACGCCTATCACCACATCCTGATGTCGATCCTCATGGCCGCACGCGCCAACAACAAGCAGGCCATCGACGGGCCGTACCTGCAGATCCGCGACGGCGAGGGCTTCCGCCGGGTCGCCTCGCGCAGCGCCGCGCTCGGCTTCGACGGCAAGTGGGTGCTGCACCCGGACCAGGTCGGCATCGCCAACGAGGTCTACGCGCCCTCGCAGGACGACTACGACCACGCCGAGTTGATTCTCGACGCCTACGAGTACTACACGTCCGAGGCCGGCGGGAAGAAGGGCTCGGCGATGCTCGGCGACGAGATGATCGACGAGGCCTCGCGCAAGATGGCCCTGGTCGTGTCCGGCAAGGGACGCGCCGCCGGCATGGAGCGCACCTCGAAGTTCGAGCCGCCGGAGTAACCGCCCGCCCCGCGCGGTGGGGCCCTACTCGACCTCGCGGGCGTGCTCGCGGAACGCCGGTGCGTCCGGGTCCGCGGGCACCACGCAGAACACCAGCCCGGCCGGGTCGCGCAGGATCACCCACGAGTCGGGCCGGTCGACGACAGTCGCACCGAGTCGCTCGAGCCGGCTGACCTCGGCCTCGACGTCGTCCGAGGCGATGTCGAGGTGCACCCTCGCCGCACCGGAGCCGAGGCGCTGCAAGCCGAATCGCATCGGCACGGCGCCGCCGACGAGTTGCACGAATTCGTCGTGGCCCGGGAAGGGCTTGGCCTCGGCGCCGACGGCAGCCGTCCAGAAATCACGTTCGGCATCGAGGACGTCGGCCGGCACGTCGACGACCGCCTCGGTGAGCATGATCCGGTGCATGTGCCCACGATAGGTTCCGAGTCATGCATGCGCTGATCGCGTGGGCCGGCTTCCTCGGCGCATGGCTGCTCTTCGCCGGCCCGATCTACCAGGCAGCGCGCGAGCTGACCGATCAGCAGCTCGACCGCGACGAGATCGAGAAGCTGCGCAAATCGTCGGGCTCGGTGGATTTTTCATCGCCGTGAAGGAGACCGGCGAACTCGTCGAGCACTACGACTGGGCGACCTGGCTGTTCTGGTTGCTGCTGGTCGTGTTCACCGTCGTCAGCATCGGCAACACCGCGTGGCGCATCGAGCGTGCGCGGCAGATCATGGCCTCAGCCGGTCAGCGCACCGCATAGAGATCGCGGACGGTCGCGATGTCGGAGCCGTGCGCGATGAGCTCGCGGTTGACCCACCACACGATGTCGACGAACGGAAGGTCGGGGTCCATCCCGACCGGGTAGGACGAGTAGCCCACCTGTACCGCCTGCTCGGCGGTCGCGGCCGCGATTGCACCGCGCCACCGGTCGGCGGCGGCGCGCACTTCGGCCAGTGCCTCGTTCGCTGTTGCGGGGAACGGGCCGTAGCCGAGGTCGCGGTTCTTGGCGCCGTCGGTGTAGTCGGCGCGCACCCAACACATCTGGGCGAGGTGCGCCATCGTCCAGGCAATCGTGCGGGTCGGTTGGTCGCCGTCCGGCTCGGCCCTGAACACGCCGTCTGCTTCGACCAGGTCGGCGGCGCCGGGAGTCGGTGGCCAGCGGAACTCGTCGTCGGTCAGTCCGTCGAGGCGGTCGAACAGCATTTGCACCGACGTGTCCCACTGCGCGAGCAGCGGGTTGAGCAGTTCGGTGCCGCCGGCGGTCGCGGTCAGGGTCGGTTCGCTCATGCCCCGAGCATGCCCGTCCGTCCCGACAGTGGTCAGTTTCGGCCGCGGTGGTCAGTAACAACTGACCACCGCGGCTCGAACTGACCACTGTCAGTGGATGAGCGGGATCTCGACGGCGGACGTGCCCAGGTGCACCTGGTAGACCCCGCCGGTCAGGTTCGCCAGCGTCGGGACGGTCGGGACGAGGTGCGGGGTGTCGGCGGTCGAGAGCGTCACGCGGATGCTGTGGCCCGCTGCGATGCTCGCGTAGGTCGGGAACACCTCGATGTCGTAGCGCGTCATCCGGCCGGGCACGACCGCCTGCGCGTCGCGCTTCGCGTACGTGTGATTCGGCAGGAGGATCTGCCCGCCGGAGCGCCACGTGCCGTTCGTCGCGACATGGCGCAGCGAGCCGAGCAGTGCGCCTTCGGTCAGCGGGGTGGACGTGCCGTCGGGCGCGACGTCCTCGACCTCGGCGACCCATTCGGTGTCCTTGGTGGTCGAGGTGGCGTTGACGGTGACGTCGATGGGACCGGCGATGGTCGCGCGTTTCTTCAGTGGTGCGGTCGTGAAGGTTGTCCGGTACGGGCCCGCCTGTCCGGCGGAGTCGTCGCCGTCGACGCACGGTGCCCCGGCGTGCACGTAGCCGGTGGCCAACGACGGCGCTCCGGCAGACCACTGGTCGGTCGGACGCCCGCACGGGCTGCCGACCGGCGTCCAGTACAGCGTGGTCGACCCGGCAGCAGGACGAGCCGAGGTCAGGGTGTTGTTCGCGCCGAACCACAACCGCGTCGGGTGCGCGGCCGGGAACGGATAGCGCGCGTGCTCGGTGTACTTGTTCGTGCCGAGGTCGAAGTAGTGCAGCGGCGTCGGCGTGGTTGCCATGCCGGTGTGCCGCCCCTTGAGCCATGTGTCGAACCACTCGAGCATCAACGGGTTGAGCGCGGCGGTCGATCCGGACAGGTGCGTGAACGGCCCGTCCAGCAGCTGGTAACGCCCGGTCACCCGCTGGTGCGGTGACATCGGAGCGGTCACCGGACGTCCGGCCCACGCGTTCTGCAGCCCGGTGAAGTCGAGCGGTTCGCCGCGCTGGAACAGGTCGTACTCGCCGCCGACCATGTACGCGGGGATGCCGTTCGCTGCGATCTTGTGCAACACGTTGACCGGGTTGCGGGCGTGCCAGTACTTGCCGTCGTAGGCGCTCGCGCCGCCGCTGAGCGTCTGGGCGGTGAACTTCGCGTCGAAGTTCGCGAGGTCCTGGAGGTGGTCGACCTCGGCCGGCAGATTCGCCTCGAGCGTCGCGGGATTCTGCAGCCCTTCGACCAGCGGCCCGACGGTGTTCAGCCCGCCGGTCAGTGCGAGGTAGAACGCGTCGAACTCGATGTCGACGAGACCGCCCATGGTGGCGGTGTCCTTGTAGAGGTCGTTGCCCGGCACCACCGGGAAGATCGCCTTGAGCGGGCTGCCCTTCGGCAGTGCGGCCGCGGTGAGCAGTTGGTCGATGCCGAGATAGGACGCGCCGTACATGCCGACCTTGCCGTCGGAGTTCGCACGCCGTGCCGCCCACCGCACGAGCGTCGCGCCGTCGCGATCCTGCTGCGGGTCGAACAGGCCGAACTGCCCTTGCGATGCACCCGTGCCGCGCACGTCGACGACGACGTCGATGAAGCCGCGCTGGACGAGGTACGGGCTCGGCCCGGTCTGGCCGCCCGCGCTGTTGTTGGACGACCCGAGCACGCCCTTGCCGTACGGCGTCAGGGTCAGTGCGACCGGGAACGGACCCTTGGCGCGCTTTCCGTTCGTGGTCGGGTAGTAGACGTCGGCCCGCAACACCTTGCCGTCGCGCATGCGCACCGACTCATCGGTCGTCTTGCCGACGCCGTAGCGGGCGCGATCGGGCCGCCAGTGGTGGCCGGGCGCGGCGCTCGCGCGCAGCACGCTTGCCGGGATCGGCGTCCCGACCCCGGTCTGTGAGGTGGCACCCGCCGGGGCGGGGCCCGAGAGCGCTGGCAGGGCCGATGCGACCAGCGCACCGGCGACGAGCAGGACGGATGTGGCGCGCGGCATACCCAGTGGCATACCCGGGACAACGAGTCGTACTCACATGAGTTGTCCGTCACGCACGTGATGTGGCCCGCTGCACGTGGCAGGCAGGTCGACGAGAAGGGGATACTGCGCGGTAACCCAACTACTGGAGGAACAGCAGATGGCCCGCCTTGCCCAGACCGCCGGACTCACCGACGTCCAGACCGAGATCTTGTCGGCGGTGAAGTCTTTCGTGGACAAGGAGATCCTCCCGTACGCGACCGAACTCGAGCACAAGGACGAGTTCCCCGAGGCGATCGTCGACGGCATGAAGGAGATGGGCCTGTTCGGGCTGACCATCGCCGAGGAGTACGGCGGGCTGGGGGAGTCGCTGCTCACCTACGCCCTGGTCGTCGAGCAGATCGCGCGCGGCTGGATGTCGGTGTCGGGCGTCATCAACACGCACTTCATCGTCGCCTACATGATCAGCCAGCACGGCACCGACGAGCAGAAGCAGTACTTCCTGCCGAAGATGGCGACCGGCGAGATCCGTGGCGCGTTCTCGATGAGCGAGCCCGAATGCGGGTCGGACGTCAGCGCGATCAAGACCCGCGCGACCAAGGACGGGGATGACTACGTTCTGAACGGCCAGAAGATGTGGCTGACCAACGGCGCGCGCGCCGGCGTGGTTGCCACCCTGGTCAAAGAGGATCTCGGCGCTGACTCGGTCTACAAGAACATGACGACCTTCCTCGTCGAGAAGGAGCCCGGCTTCGGCGAGACCCGCGAGGGCCTCACGATCCCCGGCAAGATCGAGAAGATGGGCTACAAGGGGGTCGAGACCACCGAGATGGTTCTGGACGGTGTGCACGTCCCGTCCACGTCCGTGCTCGGTGGCGACGCCGGCCACGGTCGTGGCTTCTACCAGATGATGGACGGCGTCGAGGTCGGTCGCGTCAACGTCGCCGCCCGCGCCTGCGGAATCTCGATCCGCGCCTTCGAGCTCGCCGTTCAGTACGCGCAGCAGCGCAAGACGTTCGGCAAGCAGATCGCCGATCACCAGGCGATCGCGTTCAAGCTCGCCGAGATGGCGACCAAGGTCGAAGCCGCGCACCTGATGATGGTCAACGCCGCCCGGCTCAAGGACGCCGGCGAGCGCAACGACGTCGAGGCGGGCATGGCCAAGCTGATCGCGTCCGAGTACTGCGCCGAGGTCACCCAGGAGGCGTTCCGCATCCACGGCGGCTACGGCTACTCCAAGGAGTACGAGATCGAGCGGCTCATGCGCGAGGCGCCGTTCCTGCTCATCGGCGAGGGCACCTCGGAGATCCAGAAGACCATCATCAGCCGCGGCCTGTTGCGCGAGTACCGCTCAGCTCAATAGCGCCGTCCCTTTGACGCTCATGTGCACCTCCCGAGAGACCCGGTGCGCCTGACCTAGACTCGCGCGCGATGTCTTCGCACGCGATTGGGCACGCCGGCACCGACGAATGGGGCGCTACGACCGTCCACGGCGGTCGTCGGTCACCGCGCAACCCGGATGAGACGGCCGGAGCCCGAGCCCATCTCGCCTACGCCGCCGGCCTCGACGGAGTGCGTGCGCTCGCCGTGACCGCGGTGGTCGTGTTCCACATGGGCGCGACGTGGTTGGGCGGCGGGTTCCTCGGCGTCGACGTGTTCTTCGTACTGTCGGGGTTCTTGATCACGTCGATCCTGCTCGCCGAGTTCCAGAGCCGTCGGCGCATCGACATCAAGAACTTCTACCTGCGCCGTGCGCGCCGGTTGCTGCCTGCGTTGTTCACGATGCTGGCTGCGATCACGTTGCTCACCTGGATCTTCGCCCGCGACGAGTTGCACCGGCTGCGCGGCGACGTCGTGGCCGCGTTGACGTACTGCACCAACTGGACGCAGATCATCTGGGGACGCTCGTACTTCGCCCAGCTCGGCCGTCCGTCGTTGCTGCAGCACCTGTGGTCACTCGCGGTCGAGGAGCAGTTCTATCTGGTGTGGCCGCTCGTCCTGGTCGCGTGCCTGGCCGCGACCCGCCGGCGCTGGATCGTGCTCGCCGTACCGGTCGTACTCGCCGCTGCGTCGCTGGTGCTGATGGCCTCGATGTATCACGTCGGGCAGGACACCTCGCGGGTCTACTACGGCACCGACACCCACATCGCGCCGATGCTGATCGGCGCGACGATGGCCATCGTCGTCGCCCTGCGACGGCAGGCCGGCCTCAGCCGCGACACCGAACGCGGTCGTGTGGTCGCCGACGTGCTCGCGCTCGTCGGATTCCTCGGCCTCGCCTGGTCGGTCGTCGAGATCAGTTCGTACAGCGCCGGCCTGTACCGCGGCGGCTACCTGTTCATCAGCCTGGCGTCCGCCGCGCTCATCTACGCCGCGGGTCGGCGCGGCACGCTCACCGCGCGCCTGCTCGGCTGGGCACCGATGGTGTGGATCGGGCAGCGTTCGTACGCGATCTACCTGTGGCACTGGCCGATCCTGATGCTGTCGCGTCCCGGCATCGACATCACCTGGCCGACGTGGATCGTGATTCCCCTACAGGTCGCGGTCGTCGTCGTCGCGTCCGATCTGTCGTTCCGCTACATCGAACGGCCGATCCGCTCGCACGGTTTCCTCGCCTACGTGCAAGGTCATCGTCGGCACGGTGTGGGGGAGCGACGCCCGGCGACGATGGGCGCCGTGCTGGTCGGCATCCTGGCGTTGGTCACCGCGACGCTCGTCGCCGCACCGCCCGCGCCCGCCGGCATCCAGGTCGACAACAGCGCGACGCCCACGCTGCGCCTGAAGCCACCATCCGACGCCGTCAGCGACTGGGAAACACGGACATCGTCACAAGAGCAGCGGGTCGGCCTCGCCGTCGACCGTCCCTGCGCAGCCGCCGTTTCACGCTCCCGTGCGGGTGGGGTTCTTCGGCGACTCGCAGGGCATGACGCTCTACATCAACCGGCCGAACGGGCTGGCCAAGTACCTCGATGTCACCGACGACACGGTCGAGGGCTGCGGCATGATGACCGGCGTCATCCACAGCAGCACCGGCTACACCCGCGATCTCGGTGCCGACTGCGGAAGCTGGCAGTCGCAGTGGCGCGCCAACGCCGAGCGCGACCACCCGCAGATCGCCGTCATCGAGATCGGCGCGTGGGACGTCTTCAACGAGACCGTCGACGGCAAGAACCTCACCTTCGGCACGCCGGCCTGGGACGCGTACTTCACGAAGACACTGCACACCGGCATCCGGCTGCTGATGAACCAGGGCGCGCAGGTCGCCCTGATGGGTGTGCCCTGCTATCGCCCGATCGCCGCCGGCGGCCTGCCGCTGCTGCCCGAGCGGGGCGACGACTCGCGCACCCGCCACCTCAACACCCTGCTTGCCGCAGCACTCTCGATGGACCCGCAGCGAGTCTTCATGATCCACCCGCCCGCCGCGTTCTGTAACAACCCGAAGATCGCCACGGACGTGAACTACCGCTGGGACGGCACCCACTACTACAAACCCGGGGCCGCCCTCGTCTTCCAAGTAATCACCCCGCAGTTGCTGGCGATCCCCCAGCCGCCGCCGTAATTTTGGCGCCGCGCCCGGAGCGCCGCATCAACGGCAGGGGTTATAGTTAGTTTGGCTAACGTATCTGCGTGAAGGACCCGCATGACCTCCAGCACTACCCTGCACAAGTTCACCGTCGACCGCGAACACCCGCGCTACAAGTGGGTCGCACTGTCGAACACGACCCTCGGCGTGCTCATGGCCACGGTGAACGCGTCCATCGTGATCATCTCGCTGCCGGCGATCTTCCGTGGCATCCAGCTGGACCCCCTTTCGCCGGGCAACGTCGGCTACCTGCTCTGGACGTTGATGGGCTTCCTCGTCGTCACCGCGGTCCTCGTAGTCACGCTGGGGCGGCTCGGCGACATGTTCGGTCGCGTCCGCATCTACAACGCGGGCTTCGTCGTGTTCACCCTCGGCTCGATCGCGCTCGCCCTCGACCCGTTGCACGCCGGCGGCGGTGCGCTGTGGCTGATCATCTGGCGGCTCGTACAGGGCGTCGGCGCGGCCATGCTGTTCGCGAACTCGACCGCGATTCTGACCGACGCGTTCCCGGTCGAGCGGCGCGGCATGGCGCTGGGCATCAACCAGGTCGCGGCCATCGCGGGATCGTTCATCGGACTGATCCTCGGCGGCCTGCTCGCCGAATGGGACTGGCGCGCAGTGTTCTTCGTGTCGGTGCCGATCGGCATCGCCGGAACGATCTGGTCGTATCTGAGCCTGCATGAACTCAGCGAGCGCCACAACGCGCGGATCGACTGGTGGGGCAACCTGCTGTTCGCCGTCGGGCTGACGGGGCTGCTCGCCGCGATCACGTACGGGATCCAGCCCTACGGCGGGCACACCATGGGCTGGACGAACCCGTGGGTGCTGGCCGGGCTGATCGGCGGCGTGGTGTTGCTGATCGCGTTCTGTGTCGTCGAGACGAAGGTCGCCGAGCCGATGTTCGCGATGACCCTGTTCCGGGTGCGCGCGTTCTGGGCCGGCAACCTCGCCGGATTGCTCGCATCGATCGCGCGCGGCGGCCTGCAGTTCATGTTGATCATCTGGTTGCAGGGCATCTGGCTGCCGCTGCACGGCTACGACTTCGAGCGCACGCCGTTGTGGGCCGGCATCTACTTGCTGCCGCTGACGGTCGCGTTCCTGGTAGCCGGCCCGATCTCGGGGGCGCTGTCCGACCGGTTCGGCGCTCGGACGTTCGCGACCGGCGGCCTGCTGATGGTCGCGGCGAGCTTCCTCGGTCTCTTGCTGCTGCCCGTCGACTTCAGCTATTGGGCCTTCGCGGGCCTGCTCGTGCTCAACGGCATCGGCTCAGGGCTGTTCTCGGCGCCGAACACGACGGCGATCATGAACAGCGTCCCGTCCCACCAGCGCGGTGCGGCATCGGGCATGCGCGGCACGTTCTTCAATGCCGGCTCCTCCCTGTCGATCGGCATCTTCTTCTCGCTGATGATCGCCGGGCTCGCGGCGAGTCTGCCGACGACGTTGTTCAACGGCCTCACGGCGCACCACGTCTCACCGACCATCGCGCACACCGTCGCGAACGAGCCGCCGGTGGGCAGCCTGTTCGCCGCGTTCCTGGGCTACAACCCGGTCCAGACGCTCGTCGGCGGCAAGGCCCTGAGCGCGCTGCCGGCAGGCGACCGCACGACGCTGACCGGACGAGAGTTCTTCCCCCACCTGATCTCGCAGCCCTTCCACCACGGCCTGGTGATCGTGTTCGCAGCCGCGATCGTGATGTCGGTGATCGGCGCGGCGGCGTCGCTGTTCCGCGGCGCGAAGTACGTGCACACCGAGCCGGCGCGGCAGCCCGAACCGACACCGGTCGCGGCGACCGGCTGAGGCGCTAGCCGCGATGATCCGCGCGCACCGCGGCGGCGACTCGCCGTCCCGAGACCAGCGCACCCTGGATCGATGCCGTGTCGCGGTGATCGCCGGCGACATACACGCCGTCCCCCCGCGAGACCGGTCGGCGCAGGCCGGTGCCCGGCGGTGTCTCGGGCAGCGCATCGGCGATCGGGTAGGTCGCCACGTGTTGCCACGTGCCCGGGTCGACGCCGTAGATGAGTCCCGCATGACGGCGTGCCTCGCGCTCGGCCTGCGGTGACCCGTCCGCGCCGAGAACGGTGGACGAGACGAGCGCGCCGCGCGTGGAGTAGGTCGGGGCGACATCGCTGACCACCGCGGTGTTCACCACCGGTCCGCGCCGGTCCGCGTCGAGGTGAAGCATCGGCCGGACGGCCGGCGAGAGCGCGGCGAGGTGGTAGAAGGTCGTCAACGATCGCATCGCCGGCTCGGGATCGCCGAGCAGGCGCGCGGCCGCTCGTGCGTCGGTCGCGACGACCACGGCGCGCGTGTCGAATCGTCCCGCGGCGCTGTCGACGTGCCCCGCGGACACCGAAGTGACGGGTGCGGAGGTGTGCAGCACGCCGTCCGGGAGCAGTCGCGTGAGCTGGTCGGGCAGTGCCTGCATGCCGTCCTCCGGCAAGGCCGGCGTGCCGCGGACGAACGAGCGCACCAGCAGATCGGCCAGGCGCCGCGACGTGCGCAGGTCGTCCTCACCGAGCACGCCGGACAAGAACGTCCGCACGACCCCGTCGGTGAATGCGCCGTGCAGGCCGCGGCGTTGCAACGCCTCGGCCAGCGACGTGTCGGTGCCACCCTTGATCCGCGCTGCCGGACCGAAGCCCACCTCGATCGCCCAGCGAGCGAACGCGATCTTCTCGCGCACCGTCCCGACCGGAAGTTGCAGCGCGCTCAGTGCGTCGCGAGGAGAGCGACGCGGGTCGACGAGCGGGTAACGGCGGTCGCCGTGCGCGACGACCGCACCGGCGCCGAACGAGCGCAGCCGCAGCGCGCGCAGATCGAAGGTACGTCCCGCCTGCGGATAGCTCGGGTTCAGCAGTTGGAACCCGCGGTCGAGCAGCAGCCCGTCGACCCGGTCGGTGCGCACCCGGCCGCCGGGTTGCTCGTCGGCCTCGAGCAGCACGACATCGAGCCCGGCGCCGCACAGCACGCGTGCGGCGACCAGTCCGGCCAGTCCGGCACCGATGATGACGACGTCGCGCGAGCCGGCCATGATCCGAACCTACCGACCGGTGGGCGACACGGATTGTCCGCGTTCGCCTGATGTTCGCTGAAATGGTGAGGAATCAGTCGATAGCGACGGGCAATTCTCGCCACGATGGTCACAACGACTCTTCGAATCCGTACTCTCGTGATCACGATCTCGTAGTGCCACCCCCGCGGAGGTTGCAGTGTCGGTCAAGCTCGGTCTGCTTGCGATGCTCGAAGCAAAGCCCGGAAAAGAAGCGGACCTCGCGGCCTTTCTCGAGGGCGGCAAGGATCTCGCCAGCGCCGAGCCGGGCACGGTCACCTGGTACGCGTTCAAGGTCAACGACTCGACCTACGGGATCTTCGACACCTTCGCCGACGAAGAGGGACGCCAAGCTCACCTGAACGGCCGGATCCCCGAGGCGCTCGGGGCGATCGCTGACGAGATGCTCGCGGCGCCGCCGTTCATCCGCACGATCGACATGGTCGCGGCGAAGGCATTCGCCGACGGACTCGCCTCGTGATCGGCGCCGGCGCGATCTCGCTGGGACTCGTCATTTCCTGCTAGCAGGAGGCCTTCGGGCCACTTGCGCGCGCGACACGGTCGCGCACCGAGACGGCCGCCGGGCCGCTGGCTTCGCGGGGGGCAGGTCAGAGGTCCGGCGGCCCCTCGCTGCGTCGCAACGGTCGAAACAGGATCAGTCGGCGACCAGATCGGCGTACTGCGGGTGCCGGTCGATGTAGCCGGCGATGAACGGGCACCGCGGCACGATCGGGAGCGCGCGCGTGCGCACGTCATCGAGTGCAGCGCGGGCGAGCGCACTCCCGACGCCGTGTCCCTCGTAGTCGGGATCGATCGTCGTGTGCGTGAACACTCGCTTGCCGCCGACATCGCGGTACGCGCTGTAGCCGGCGAGGTCGCCGTCGACGAACACCTCGTATCGCGATCGTTCGGTGTTGTCCTGCACGGAGATGTCCGGCGTTGCCATCCGTAAGGCCCTTCAGGAGTTTGACCACCGAAACTACCGTGGACGAGTGCAACCGTCCCCGGATCGCGGCCTCATGTTCAAGTCGGCCCAGGGGCGGTGGGTCCTGCTGGCCACCGTGCTCGGCAGCGGCATGGCGCAGCTCGACGGCACGGTCGTCAACGTCGCGCTGCCGCGCATCGGCGCCGATCTCGACGCAGGCCTGACCAGCCTGCAATGGACGGTCAACGCGTACACCCTCACGCTGGCCGGACTGCTGTTACTCGGCGGCAGCCTCGGTGATCGCCTCGGCCGGCGGCGCATCTTCGTCATCGGGACGATCTGGTTCGCGCTTGCCTCCGCCGGGTGCGCGTTGGCGCCGAACGCCGACATCCTGATCGGCACGCGGGCGTTGCAGGGGATCGGTGCCGCGCTCTTGACGCCGGGTTCGCTCGCGATCCTCGAGGCGGTGTTCCGTCCGGACGATCGTGCCGAAGCGGTCGGGGCGTGGTCGGGCCTCGGCGGAGTCGCGTCGGCCATCGGCCCGGTGCTCGGCGGTGTGCTGGTCGGGGTGGCGCCATGGGGGTGGCGGCTCGCGTTCTTGATCAACCTTCCGCTCGCGCTCGCGGTCGTGCTGGTCGCTGCGCGGCACGTGCCGGAGACGCGCGATGCGCAGGCGAGCGGCAAGCTCGATGTCGTCGGTGCGGCGAGCGCGGCGCTCGGGTTGGCCCTGGTGATCTATGCCCTCACCGAGGGACCCGGCCAGGGTTGGACGGCGCCGATGGTGATCGCGCTGCTCGGCGGCATCGCCGTCCTGGTCGGGTTCGTGGTCAACGAGGCGCGGGTCCGTGATCCGATGATGCCGCTGAGCCTGTTCCGTAGCCGGCAGTTCACCGGCGCCAACATCGTCACGCTCGTCGTCTACGCCGCACTTGCCGGCGCGCTGTTCCTGTTGCCGGTCGCTCTGCAGCGGGTCGCGGGCTTCTCGCCGGTGCAAGCGGGCAGTGCGCTGCTGCCGGTGACGCTCGTGATGCTGTTGCTCTCGGCGCGGATGGGCCGCCTCGCGCAGCGCATCGGCCCTCGCCGGCCGATGACGGTCGGGCCGATCATCGCGGCGTGCGGGATGGCCTTGTTCGTCCGCATCGACGCGTCGTCCAGCTACGTCCTCGACGTGCTGCCGGCGGTGATCGTCTTCGCGCTCGGCCTGTCGGTGACTGTCGCCCCGTTGACCGCGACCGTGCTGGCCGCCGCGCCGGCGCACGAGGTCGGTGTCGCGTCCGCGGTGAACAACGATGTCGCTCGAACGGCGGGCCTGCTTGCCGTCGCGGTGCTGCCCGGCGTGGCCGGCATCGATTCCGCCGCGTACGCCGATGCGAGCCGTCTTGTCGTCGGCTTTCATCACGCGGTGCTGATCGCGGCCGTGCTGTGCGCGCTCGGCGGGTTGCTGTCGTGGTTCGTGATCGACGACGCCGTGCTCGACCGCGGTGAGAAGGCGCCGCTGCCGGGCACCCAGTGCGAACCCGGCGTGCCGGCGATGCGCCCGTGCGGTGTCGCCGAACGGCCGGAGCCCGCGAGCACCGGTTAGGTTTGCCGGCATGGCTGCCGAACGAATCGACCCGAGCGTGGCCCGCGAGATGCAGCAGGCCGGCGATCCGATCGTCGACGTGCGCACTCCGGACGAATACGCGTCCGGTCACATCACCGGAGCAGTGAACATCCCGATCGACCTGTTGCCGAAGGGCATGGACGGGCTGGGCGACGGTCCGGTGATCACGACGTGCGCGAGCGGTGGACGCGGTGGCCGCGCGGCCGATCTGCTCGACGCCGCGGGGCGCACCGCGTTCACCGTCGACGGCGGGACGAAGGCGTGGCAGGCCGCCGGGTTGTCGATCACGACCGGCCCGTCGCCGTCGTGATGCCCGCCGTGGTGACCCTCAGCCGGTGACGAGTGCTTCGAGACGCTCCATCGACTCGCGGATGCCGTGCTCCATACCGTTCTGAACAGCCATCTCGAGCGCCTCGACGCTCGGGAACACCGATCGTGTCGTCAATCGCGTGCGGCCGTCGAGGTCTTCGTAGGTCGCCGACTCGATGGCCACCTGGTTCGGCGCACCGGCCCACTCGAAGGTCTGGATGGCCAGTTCGTTCTCGACCACCTGGTGGTACACGCCGTGGAAATGTTCCTCACGTCCGTCCGGAGTGATGTGGACGTAGTGGTAGCACCCGCCGGGTCGCACGTCCCAGGTCTCGAGCCGCATCTCGTTGCGGTACGGGCCCAGCCACTGGACGACGAGGTCGGGGTCGGTCGCTGCGTGCCACACGCGGTCGGGCGGCGCGTCGAACTCGCGGACCACCTCGAGGAACGGCGTGCCCGGGGTGGCGGTGATGGTCGTCGGGTGCTGCGTGGTGTTCATGATTTCTCCTCGGTGGATTCGAGCAGCGCGTCGAGGCGCCGGAAGGACGCTTCGACGCGCAGCCGGTAGGTGTCGATCCAGCTGGTCAACTCCTCGAGCGCGGCGGCGTCGAGGTGGCACGGTCGCTGCTGGCCGTTGCGGCTGCGGGTGATCAGCCCGGCCGCTTCCAGCACCTGCACGTGCCGCGAGATCGCCTGCACGGTGATCTCGAACGGCTCGGCGAGGTCGGTCACGGTCGCCGGCCCGCGCGACAGCCGGGCGATCAACGCCCGGCGCACCGGATCGCCGAGGGCGCCGAACGCCCGGTCGAGCCGCTCATCCCGGTCGCTCATTATCAACCAATCCGTTTATCAACGATATTGTTGTATACGCTGACTCGTGTCGGTGTCAATGCCTAAGTTGGCGTCATGAGCGAACTTGCCGATCGTTTCCGCGCGCTGCACGTCCCGGGCGACCCGCTCCTGATCCCGAACCCGTGGGACGTCGGGTCGGCACGCGTGCTGGTGGCGCTCGGGTTCCGGGCGCTTGCCACGACGAGCAGCGGCTTCGCCGCGACGCTCGGCCGCCTCGACGGGTCGGTCACCCGCGACGAGGCCGTGAGACACGGTGGGCAGATCGCGGCGTCCGTCGAGGTCCCGGTGTCGGCCGACCTCGAGAACGGTTTCGCCGACGACCCGGCCGAGGTGGCAGCGACAGTGCTCGCGGCAGTCGATGCCGGGCTGGCCGGATGCAGCGTCGAGGACTGGAGCGGCAGCGCGATCTACGACGCCTCGCTCGCCTGCGATCGCATCGCGGCCGCGGTCGAGGCGGCGGCCGGTCAGATCGTGATCACGGCCCGGGCCGAGAACTACCTGCACGACCGTGTCGACCTCGCCGACACGATCGCCCGGTTGCAGAGCTTCGCCGCCGCCGGTGCCGATGTCGTCTACGCACCCGGCGTCGTCGACTCGTCCGAGCTGCGCACGCTCACCGCCGAGGTCGGCGCTCCGGTCAACGTGCTGGCACTGCCTTCGGCACCGCCTGTCGCCGAGCTGGCGCAACTCGGCGTCGCGCGCATCTCGGTCGGTGGCGCGTTCGCGTTCGCCGCGGTGGGTGCGCTCGCTGACGCCGGGCGCGAACTGCTCGAGCGCGGCACCTACGGTTTCTGGACGCAGGCCGGTGCCGGCCGAACGATCGCCGGGACGGCCTTCGGCGACTGACCCGCAGCCGGCTCAGGCGCGGTCGGGAAGGCGCAGGGTCACCGCGCCGTCGCGCAGCGTCGCCGGCACCCAGAACCGTCGGCGGTGCAGCTCCTCGCGGAGCACGGGCGCGTGTGTCTGCGGCACCCGTCCGAGCCGCTCGCTGCCGACGCACACCGCCGTCACCGTCGTGATCGGATCGATGGCCAGCCACACGTTGAACGTCCGCGCACCTTCGTCATCGGCGGCGAGGTCGGCCCTGAGGCGCTCGACGACGCTCGGCACCTCGATCACGATCTCGACGTCGACCGGGCGCTGGTCGCTGCGCAGATTCAGCGCCGCGACGTTGTCGGGGAGTTCGATCCACGCCGGCTTGGAGGTCTGCAACGCCGTCCAGAGCGTCTTGACGCCGGACTTGCCCTTGCTCACGGCACCGCTGGCGGCCTCGCGCGCCGTCATCGTGGCGGCCTCGGCCATCGTCGAGAGTTCCTTGTCGGACAGGTCGTCGACACCGTGCTTGGCAGCCTCGTCGATCAGCGCCTCGCGAACCTTTGCGGCCGAGCGCGGCTTGCTGCGCCGCACGGCGTGCACCGATGCCGCGATCGCCTTCTGTCGGGGTGCGCCCTCCTTCGCGCGCTTCCACATCTTGCCCAGTGGCCCAGTCGGCGGCTCCGCGTCGGTCATTGCTCCAGGGTGCCTGATCAGCGCGCGCCGGTGGCTGCCAGGTCACGCTCCTGGGCCAACTGCAGCGCGATGTCGATGAGCATGTCCTCCTGGCCGCCGACGTAACCGGCCTCGCCGGCGCGCTGCAGGATCTCGTGCGCCGGGACGCCGTAGCGCTCGGCCGCGTGCTCGGCGTGCAGCAGGAACGACGAGTAGACACCGGCCCAGCCTTGGACGATGGCGGTGCGGTCGGCCTTCGGCCAGCGCGGCAGGTAGGGCCGCACGACCTCCTCGGCGGCATCGAGCACGCCGCCGACGTCGACGCCGGTCTTGACTCCGAGGTGGTCGAACGTGGCGGCGAGCACCTCGGTAGGCGAGTTACCCGCCCCGGCGCCGAGCGCGCACAGCGATCCGTCGATCTGCCGGGCGCCGGTCTGGAACGCAAGGACCGAATTCGCGACGCCGAGCGAGAGGTTCTGGTGGCCGTGGAAGCCGATCTGGGCCTCGCCGCCGATCTCGGCGTGCAGTGCGGCGATGCGCTCGCGCGCCTCGTCCATCACCAGTGCGCCGGCCGAGTCGACGGCGTAGACGCATTCGGCGCCGGCGTCGACCATGAAGCGGGCCTGCCGCGCGAGCTCGGCCGGGTTGGTGCGGTGGCTCATCATCAAGAACCCGACGGTCTCCATGCCGAGCGAGCGGGCCAGTCCGAAGTGCTGCACCGAGACGTCCGCCTCGGTGCAGTGGGTCGCGACGCGCGCGACCGACGCACCGGCCTCGCGGGCGTTGCGCAGGTCGTCCATCGTGCCGATGCCCGGCACGAGCAGGATCGCGATCTTCGCCTGCGTCGCTTCCTCGGCCGCGGCCCGGATCAGCGTCATCTCGTCCGTGCGCGAGAAGCCGTAGTTGAACGACGAGCCGCCGATTCCGTCTCCGTGGCTGCACTCGATCACCTCGACCCCGGCCCCGTCCAAGGCGTGCACGGTGGCGCGCACCTGCTCCTCGGTGAACTGGTGACTCATGGCGTGCGACCCGTCGCGCAGCGTCGTGTCGGTGATGCGCACGGGCCGGTCGGTGCCGGGCATGTCAGGCGACCGCCTTCGACGTCGCGACCAGTTCGCCGACGCGGGCGGCGGCGGCGGTCATGATGTCGAGGTTGCCGGCGTACTCGGGCAGGTAGTCACCTGCGCCGCGCACTTCGAGGAACACGACGACGCGGCCGTGGCCGTCCCACGATTCGCGCGGGTCGTCGTACTGCGGATCGGCGCGCAGCGTGTAGCCCGGGACGTACTGCTGCACCTCGGCGACGCGGCGGTGGATCGACTCGGTGATCGCGTCGTGGTCGGCGTCGGCGGGGATCGCGCAGAACACCGTGTCGCGCATGATCATCGGCGGCTCGACCGGGTTGAGCACGATGATCGCCTTGCCGCGCGTCGCGCCGCCGAGTTCGCGCACGGCCCGTGACGTGGTGTGGGTGAACTCGTCGATGTTCGCCCGCGTGCCGGGCCCCGCCGACTTCGACGCGACCGAGGCCACGATCTCGGCGTACGGCACGGAGACGACCGACGAGACGGCGTGCACGATCGGGACGGTCGCCTGGGCGCCGCAGCTGATCATGTTCACGTTCGGGGCCTCGACGTGCTCGCCGAAGTTGACCGGCGGGCACACCAACGGCCCGACCGCGGCCGGCGTGAGGTCGACCGCGATGATGCCCGCCTCGGCCAGCCGGGGCGCGGCCGCACGGTGCGCCTTGGCCGACGTCGCGTCGAACACGAGCTCGGGCAGCGGATCCTGCTCCAGCAGCCAGTCCAGGCCGTCGGCCGACGCGGCGATGCCGAGCTCGCGGGCGCGGCGCAGCCCGTCCGACTCGACGACGCCGACCACGTAGTGGACCTCGATCGTGTCGCTGCGCCGCAGCTTCGCGAGAAGATCGGTCCCGATGTTGCCGGGGCCGATGATGGCGGCCAGGGTCATCCTTGCCTCCCGTGGCAAAGTAGAACGTGTTTCACTTTTTACCGTGCGGATCGTGCGTGACGCAACAAGAGGAGCAGCGATGCCCATCACCGATGTCGAAGGCAAGGCCCGGGCGCTGTTCGAGGCGCGGCGCGATCGCCGCCCGATAGCTGCGTTCACCGACGCCGATCCGACGCTGGGCATGGCCGACGGCTACGCCGTCCAGGCCGCGCTGACCCGGATGATCCTGGACGCCGGCGACTCGATCGTGGGCTACAAGGTGGGCCTGACCTCCGAGGCGATGCAGAAGATGATCGGTGTCGACACGCCCGACTACGGCCCGGTGCTCGCGTCGACGGTCTACCGCAACGGCGATGTCGTCGCGCTCGCCGGCTTCATCGCGCCGAAGCTCGAGGCCGAGATCGTGTTCGTGATGGGTGAACGGCTCGCCGGGCCGGGAGTGACCCTCGAGGCCGCCCGGGCGGCCGTCGCGTCGATCGGCGCGTCGATGGAGATCGTCGACTCGCGCTTCGTCGACTGGCGCATCAAGCTCGCCGACACGGTTGCCGATCTCGCCAGCAACGGCGCCGTCGCGTTGTCCGCCGACCTCGTCGCGCTGGACGATCTCGACCCGCGCGAGATCGCGATGACGCTGTCGCGCAACGGCGAGGTCATCGACCGGGGGACCGGCGCGGCCGCGCTCGGCGACCCGTTGGCCGTCGTCGCGTGGCTGGCCAACGTGCTCGGCGAGAACGGGATCGCCCTCGAGCCCGGGCACCTGGTGATGACCGGCGCGCTGCATGCCGCGGTGCCCATGCAGTCCGGCGATGAGTTCTGCGCAGAATTCGACGTTTTGGGGTCCGTGGACGTCCGAATCGACTGAGATCGGACTGAGCGCTTATGCGGCGGTATTTCCCGCCGATCTTCCCTGTATCCGGTCTTGACCGGAAAAACTAACACGGATATTATCTGTCGTGGAAGGAATCAAGTTCGACCTGTGTCCGGTATCAACCGGTATCAGGTCGGTGCGAATCCTCTCCTATCGCTGCGGGGGCAGACAGGTACGGGCACGCCCGTGCTATTCGACGTCAACCCAGGGATAGAGCGTCCGAGAGGGATCATGATTACTTCCCCAGCCGACTACACCGCCAGGCGCATCTTCGCCTGGGAGTGGCAGCTCGATGCGGCCTGCGCCGGACTCGACACGTCCCTGTTCTATCAAGCCGACAACGAACGCGGCGCGTCTGTGCGGCGTCGTGAGATGAAGGCCAAGGCCGTGTGCGCCCGCTGCCCCGTCATCGACGAGTGCCTCAAGTCCGCACTGGCCAGTCACGAGCCCTACGGCGTATGGGGCGGCATGTCCGCCGACGAGCGGTTCCGCCTGCAGGCCGATCTCGGGGCCTGATTAGGCCGGCGACCGATTTGACGACGTCCCGCGCTGCGTCTCGCCGAGGCCGATTCGTCCTCGTCGGCGGCGCCTGAGCGGCGTTGGGCCCCGCAGCTGCCGTTCGCGGTAGGTCCACACTTGATCAACGGGGCGTCAAGTCCCAGTTGCGCGTCAGCGTGTTTACAGGTACGCACTAAATGTCAACAAGACAATCCCGACATTTAGCTGCTTCTGGAGGCATGCCCGGTGACCGGTGGACAGACACCCCGTCGTGGTCGAGACATCGAGCGTCGCACCTTCCTGGGCTGGGCCTTGGCGGGCCCGACGCTGATGGTGGCTGCGCCGATCGCCGGCACGGTATTGGGCGCCGACCCCGCCGGGGCCGTCGTCCCGTCGCCGCCCGAGTTCTCCGACGAGTACGACCTCGGTGACCTGCAGGACGATGCGGCCGCACCGACCTCGCACCTGATCACCGTCGTCGTGCACAAGAACGGGACCGCGTCGTTCGCGCTGCCCCGCGCAGAGGTCGGCCAGGGGATCACCACCTCGACAGCGATGATCATCGCCGAAGAGCTCGACATCGCCGTGGACAAGGTCGACGTCACCCTCGCCAACGCCCGCCCCGAGCTCGCGTTCAACCAACTGACCGGCGGCTCGAACACGACCCGGTCCACCTACCAGGCGATCCGCGTCGCGGCGGCACTCGCGCGGCTGCAATTGATGCAGGCTGCGGCGAAACAGTGGGGGGTCGACGTCGACACGCTGCGCACGCGGCGCGGGACGGTCTACGGACCGGGCACTCGTCGCGTCGGGTACGGCTCTCTCGCCGAGGCTGCGGCGACATCGACCGTCACGCGCCTGCAGGTCACGCTCAAGCCGACGGACCAGTTCAGCGTGCTCGGTCGCCCGCACAACCGGATCGACGCGCTCGAAGCGGTCACCGGACGCAAGCGCTTCACCAATGACCTGAAGATCCCGAACGCATTGCCGACGATGGTCGCGAGGCCGCCGACGATCAAGGGCACGCCGAAGTCGGTGGCGAACCTGAAGCAGGTGCGCGCGATGCCCGGCATCACCGATGTCGCGATGATCTCGACCGGTGTCGCGGTGCGCGGCCAGACCTTCGGCCAATGCATCGACGCGATCCGCGCGCTGCACGTCACCTGGAACAAGGGCACCGAGGACGGCAAGTCGGATCAGTCGGTGCTCGCCGAACTGAAGGCAGCCGAGCTGCCACTTGCCGTGCCTGACGTGCCGGTACTGGCAAAGACGGTCGAGGGCGAGTTCGTCTTCCACTTCCGCAGCAACAGCCCGCTCGAGACCGGCATCGCTGTCGCCGACTACCGCCCCGGCGGGATCGAGGTGTGGTCGCCGCTGAAGGTGCCGATCGTGCTGCAGTCGGATCTCGCGGACAAGTACGGGATGACGGTCGAGCAGGTGACCGTCCACGTGATGACAGGTGGCGGGTCGTTCGGACGCCACCTGTTCTCCGACGCGGCGCTCGAAGCGGTCGAGGCGTCCCACGCGTTCGGCAAGCCGGTGAAGCTGATGTGGTCACGCACCGACGACTTCCGGCAGGGCCGCACCCACCCGATGGCGACGTCGCGGGTGCGGGCGACCTATCTCGCGGGCAACGTGCTGACCTACGAGCAGCGGCACACGAGCGTGTCGACCGACTTCTCGCACGGCCTGGGCGAGATGGTCAGCGCCTTCGCCGACCGGCTGCCGGCGGGGAACTACACGGTGGCGCAAGGCATCTTCGAGCTCACCTCGAACGTGTCGTACAACTACGGGCAGACCGATCAGTTGCTCAACGAGGTCGACATGGGCTTCCCGACGGGAAGCATGCGCAACATCTATTCACCGGACGTGTGCACTGCGCAGGAACTGATCACCGACCAACTCGCGAAACTCGACGGCAAGAACCCGTACGCCTTCCGACGCGCATTCATCAAGAACCCTCGCGGCCTCGCCGTGCTCGACAAGGTGGCCGAGGTCGGGAAGTGGGGCAGGCGCATGCCCGCCGGGACTGCGCAGGGGATCGCCGTCCACAACGAGTACAAGGGTTGGTGCGCCTGCCTCGTCGAGATCGACACCCGCCCGTCGACCGTCCATCGCAAGGTCGAGAAGGCCTATACCGGCCCGCGGGTCACCAAGGTCGTCTTCGCCGTCGACGTCGGCCAGACGCTCAATCCGCGCGGACTCGAAGCGCAGATGCAGGGCGGCATCATGGACGGGATCGCGCAGGCGCTCACGTCCAGCTTGCATCTGCAGGACGGGTACTTCCTCGAGGCCAGTTGGGACAACTACTTCTACACGCGCGAGTGGAACGTCCCGCGTGACGTCCAGGTGATCGTCATGCCGGACACGAGCGATCAGCCCGGCGGGGCGGGCGAGTTCGGCGTCGCTGCCTCGATGGCAGCGACGGCGTGCGCCTACGCGCGCGCCACGGGCACGGTGCCGCACGAGTTCCCGATCAACCATGCCGTGGCGCCGAACTTCTTCGAGGTCATCCCGACCGTCCCGTCGACACCGCAGAGCCCGACCGACGGCCTGACCCACTACGTGAGCTAGGAGCAACACATGGCAACGCATACCTTCGTGCTCAATGGCAAGCGGATCAGTGTCGACGCCGAGGACAGCGTTCGGCTGCTCTGGGTGCTGCGCGATCTGCTCGGCGTGACCGGACCGAAGTACGGCTGCGGGTTGAACGTCTGCAAGGCGTGCACCAGCCACATCAACGGGCGCGCATTCAACCCGTGCTCGGTGCAGGTCAAGGACATCAAGGCCGACGATCACATCACGACGATCGAAGGCTTGCCAGGCACCGTGCACAAGGATCTGCACCCGATGCAGGAGGCGTGGCTGGAGCAGGACGTGCCGCAGTGCGGTTACTGCCAGCCCGGCCAGATCATGGCGGCGGTGGCGAAGGTTCGCGAGAAGGGCGGCAAGCTGACCGACGCCGATATCGACGAGATCCGCAACATCTGCCGGTGCGGCACGTACCACCGCATCCGTGAGGCGATCAACGAGGGCGCTGCGCAGATGTGACTGCTGTGGCGATGCGCTGCACGATCTCGGTGAGTACCGGTCGCGGCGTCGCGAAGTTCAGCCGCAGGAAGCCGGCGCCGCCCGTGCCGCATTCCGGTCCGTCGATGACGACGACGTTCGCCTGCTCGCCGACGAACTCGCCGGGGCTCTGCGGCAGGTCGTAGTCGCGGAAGTCGAGCCACGCGAGATACGTGCCCTCCGGTGCTCGGTAGCGCACCTGCGGCAGGTGTTCGTGCAGCAGGTCGGCGAGCAGCCGGCGGTTGCCGTCGAGGTAGTCGACTGCCTCGGCCAGCCACGGCTTGCCGTCGCGATACGCCACGGTGTTCGCGACGACGCCCGGGTTGCTCGCGCCGTGCGAGGCCCAGTGCCCGATCCCGACCCACGCATCGCGATCGGCGTCGTTGCTCAGGATGAGCTGCGCGCACTTGAGCCCGGGCAGGTTCCAGCCCTTCGACGCCGACGTCGCCGTGATCGTGTGGCGCGCTGCCGTCTCGGACGTCGATGCGTAGGGAATGTGCTGCGCACCCGGATAGACGATCGGGGCGTGGATCTCGTCGGCGAACACGCGTCCGCCGTGGTGGTCTACGACCTCGGTGAGCGCGGTGAGCTCGGCACGATCGAAGACCCGTCCGAGCGGGTTGTACGGATTGCACAGCACGAGCAGGTCGCCGCCGGCACGGTAGGCGGCATCGATCCCGTCGAGGTCGAACGTGTAGCGCCCGGCGTCGTTGTGCATCGGCACTTCGATGATGTCGCGGCCGAAGATGCGCGGCACGATGAGGAACGGCATGTACGCGGGCGTCGGCAGGATGATCGGGGCGCCGGGTCGTGAGAAGTTGGTCATCGCGAGCTCGAGGCCTTTGACCACGTCGGCGAGCGGGTGCACCGAGTCGGGCGGCACGTCCCAGCCGTAGCGGTCGCGTTGCCAGCTCGCGCATGCGTCCGCCAGTTCGTCCTCGAGCGGTTGTGCGAGGTAGCCGAAGCTTTGCTCGGCGACAAATCGTTCGAGCGCGTCGGTGATGGCCGGGGCGATGCCGAAATCCATCTCGGCCACGAACGCACCGATGCCGTCGGGACCGGCTGCCGTCCACTTCACGCTCTGCTGCGCACGCAGTTGGTCGAGGGTGATCGCGTCGATGCGTTCGGCGAACGAGGTCACGTCACCCGACGTTACGCACCCCGGCGCGACGACCGGGTCACGGTCGGTTGGCATGCTGGTGGACGTGGTCGATCCTGCGATGACGGATGAGGCGCGCCCGCAGGCGCCCGACGTCGACGATGTGCCGGTGTCAGCGTTGGGTCGCCGGGTCGGCGAGCATCTGGTCCAGGTGCACGACATGTATCGCCGCGAGCTCGACCAGGTGCGTGATGTGCTCGACCAGGTGCGCTCGGGCCATCTGTCGGCCGGCGGTGCTCGTGGCGAGTTGCAGCGGATCGCGCTGCTCGCGAACAACTGGACCCTCGGCGGGATCTGCCAGCAGTACTGCCTGCAGCTGACGCAGCATCACGAGATGGAGAGCGGGCAGATCTTTCCGCACCTGCGGCGCGCCGACCCTGCGTTGGCACCGGTGCTCGATCAGCTGCATCGCGAACACGAGGTCATCCATGACGTGATCCGCAGTGTCGACGCAGCACTCGTCCGGCTGGCGAGCGCGCCCGAGGACCTGAGCGAGATCGAGGCCGCCGTCGACACGCTGACCGAGACGCTGCTGTCGCACTTCGCCTACGAGGAGCGCTCGCTCGTCGGCGCGCTGGCCCGGCACGGGTTCTATCCCGGCCAGCTCTGAGGCGGCGAGCCTCAGCGCAGCGTCGCTGGTGCGACCCGACAGCCAGCAGCGATTGCTGCGGCGTGCAGCCGCCTGTCCCAGACGGCCACGACCAGGTCGGCGTCAGCGATCGCCAAAGCGCTGGCCAGGTGCACCGCGTCGGCCCCGCGCAGCGCGTGCGCGCGGGTGAGTTCGCCGGCGTGCTGCTCGACGGCCGTGGTGAGTTCGACGGGTCGAGTCGCGGCCCAGAAGTCGTTCCAGTCGTGCTCCGCAGCGGTCACTTCCCGCGCGGTCAGGTCGTGGTTGCGCCCCGCTGCCGCAAGTGCCGAGCGAACCTCGGGATAGGCGAGCCGACTCGACAATGCCGCATCGCAGCCGTCCCACAGTGCTGCGGCGACGTCGCTTCCGGGCTCGTCGGTGAGCAGTTTGACGAAGGCGCTGGCGTCGAAATAGACGAGCGGCACTGATCAGCGCCGCTGCTCGCCGACCCGGTCCGACACCGGCCGGCGCGGCTTCGGTCGCGACCTACCGGACGCCTTCGGCCGCGCTGTTGTGGCGGGCGAGATCACGCCGTCGGACGTCAGCCGCTCGAGAGCATCGGCGCTGTCGATGCCGACCAGTCGGGCGACCGGGATGCCGCGGTCGGTGATGACGACCGCACCCTCGGCGCGGGCGTGCTCGACCCAGCTGCGCAGATGTGCCCGGAGCTCGGTGACGGCGACGTCCATGAATCGAACTGTACAACGCACGCCTTTGGCTCTGTACATTATCCGGCCTGTGTTTGTGGCGCGTGCGTGCTCATGTGGCGTGAGGTGCGACCTCCGGTGACCGCTGTCCACAAGGCCCCGGATTCGACTGTGCATTTCCCAAGAGCCGGGCTTACGCTGCCCGGCAGACGGGACAAATCGGACACTGGGAGGGCCGGATGCCGACGGCGCGGGCGATCCTCGAGGGCGAGGTGCGCGAACTCGTGCGCCGCCGCGCACTCGATCCCGCCGCCGAACCCGAGGCCGTCGCCACTCTGATCGACGAAGTGATCGGCGACTACCTCGACCGCGTCACAACCTCGCAGCTGCCGCCGATCAGCGACCGCAGCGGCGTTGCTCGCGCGATCCACGACGCGATCGCAGGCTTCGGGCCGCTGCAGCCGCTCCTCGACGATCCCGGCATCGAAGAGATCTGGATCAACGAGCCCGGTCGGGTTTTCGTGGCCCGGCGTGGGCGCAGCGAACTCACGACCCTGATTCTCACCAGCGACGAGGTCGCCGAGCTCGTCGAGCGGATGCTGCGCACCAGCGGGCGTCGCATCGACTTGAGCACGCCCTTCGTCGACGCGAACCTGCCCGACGGTTCACGACTGCACGTCGTCATCCCGTCCATCACCCGTCGCCATATGGCGGTCAACATCCGCAAGTTCGTGCTCGGCTTCCATTCGCTGGACGAACTCATCGGCGTCGGGTCGATCACCGAGCAAGCCGCGCGCTTTCTCGAAGCGTCGGTCGTCGCTGGTCTGAACGTCCTCGTCGCGGGCGGAACCCAGTCGGGCAAGACGACGATGCTCAACGCGCTGTGCGGCGCGATTCCCGGTCGCGAGCGCATCGTCACGGTCGAGGAGGTCTTCGAGCTTCATATCGCTGCGCCGGACGTCGTCGGGATGCAGACCCGACAGCCGAATCTTGAGGGCACCGGGGAGATCCCGCTGCGACGGCTGGTGAAAGAGGCGCTCCGGATGCGCCCCTCGCGGCTGATAGTCGGCGAAGTCCGGCAGGAGGAGTGCCTCGACCTGCTCGTCGCGTTGAACAGCGGGCTGCCGGGCATGTGCACGTTGCACGCGAACTCCGCCCGCGAGGCGCTGATCAAGATGTGCACCCTTCCGCTGCTCGCCGGCGAGAACGTGTCTGCGTCGTTCGTCGTGCCGACCGTTGCGTCGTCGGTCGACATCGTCGTGCATCTGGGGATGGACGCGACCGGGCAGCGGCGGGTGCGCGAGATCGTCGGTGTCACCGGACGCGTCGAAGGCGATGTCATCGAGACGACCGAACTGTTCACGACCCGACGAGGACGCCTCGAACGCGGCGACGGATACCCGCCGCATCCCGAGCGATACGAGGCGGCTGGAGTCGATCTGCTGCAGACGCTCGGCCACCGACTGCGGGAAGCCTGACGTGGGCGCGTTCATCGGACTGCTGCTCGGGTTGGGCGTATTGCTGATCTGGCGCAGCGGCTCGCGCGCACCTCGGCGCCGGCAGACGCGGCTGACCACGGCTCGCGTCGATCTGTTGCGGCAGGCAGGTGTCGAGGGCGTCGGCCCGGCGCAGCTGCTCGGAGCGCAGGTGCTGTGCGCGCTGCTCGCGTCCGGCACGGTGTTGTTGTTGACGGCGACCGTCGTCGTCGCCGTCTTCTTCGGTGTGTTCGCGTTCTTCTTGCCGATCGTGGTGCTGCACCGCATGCGCCGGCGCCGCCTGCTTGCGTTGCGCGAGTTGTGGCCTGAGGCAGTCGACAACCTGGCTTCGGCCGTCCGCGCCGGAATGTCTTTGCCCGAAGGGCTTTCCGCCCTGGGTGAGCGTGGCCCGGCCGAACTGCGACCGGCATTCACGCGGTTCGGCACCGCCTACCGCGCGACCGGTCGGTTCGCGGATTGCCTCGACCGGCTGAAGGACGAGCTTGCCGACCCGGTCGGCGACCGCATCTGCGAAACGGTGCGCGTCGCGCGTGAGGTCGGTGGCAGCGATCTCGGCACGGTGCTGCGCACGCTCTCGGAACTGCTTCGCTCCGATGCGCGCACGCGGTCGGAACTGGAGACCCGGCAGGGCTGGATCGTGAACGCCGCGAGGCTCGCCGTCGCGGCGCCGTGGCTCGTCCTGCTGTTGTTGGGCACTCAGTCACAGACATTGCAGGCGTACGACTCGCCCGGCGGAACGTTCTTGTTGGCGATCGGTGCCGTCGTGTGCGTCGTCGCTTATCGCGTCATGCTGCAGATCGGCAGGCTTCCTGAAGATCAGCGGGTGCTGCAATGACAGCCGGAGTGAACGCTCACCTGCGCTTCGCGGGGTCATACTGCCCGGCGTCGGTGGCGCCGTGACTCTGTGGCTGCTCGGGTCGATCCTGGGTGCGCTTGCTGCGGCGGGCGTGATCATCGCCGTGCGTGCGGCTCCGCCGTTACGGCCGATCCGGCTCGTCGACCGGGTCGCGCCCTACCTCGGTGACACCCCTCGACCGTCCCGACTGCTCGCGCAGCCCTCGGCGACTGCAACACCGTTCGTCGTCGCTCGCCGCATCTTCGGGCCGGTGCTCGGCGAACTCGTCGGCGTCGTCGACAAGGCGGTCGGCGGTGCGACGTCTGTTCGCCGCCGGCTCAACGGGCTCGGCAGTCGACTGACGGTCGAGGACTTCCGCATCGAACAGGTCGTCTGGGGTGTGTCGGCGATGCTGGGCAGCGGGCTGATCGTCGGCCTCGCCGGCTGGGCGCGCGGTGGAGTCGATCCTGTGCTCGTCGCGGCGATCGCGCTCGCAGGCCTCGTCGGCGGAGTGCTCGGCCGCGACTGGTACCTCACTCGGCAGCTCGAGCGGCGCGAGGCGCTGATGCTCGCCGAGTTCCCGGTGTTCGCCGATCTGCTCGCGCTGGCCGTCGTTGCCGGTGAGGCCGCGCCTGATGCGTTGCGTCGCGTCTGCCGACTGACCGGCGGCGAACTCGCTCGCGATCTGGACGTCGCGGTCGCACAGTCACGCACCGGTGTCCCGCTCACCACCGCGCTCACCGGTGTCGCCGAGCGGACGACCCTCGAGCCGTTCGCCCGCTTCATCCAGGGCATCGTCGTCGGGCTCGAGCGTGGCACCCCACTCGCGGACGTGCTTCGCGCGCAAGCGGTCGACGTGCGCGAGATCGGCAAGCGTGCGCTGCTCGAAGCCGGCGGTCGCAAGGAGATCTCGATGATGTTGCCGGTGGTGTTCCTGATCTTGCCGGTGACTGTTCTGTTCGCGCTCTATCCGGGTCTCCTGACGCTCACGTCGCTGGCTCATTGATCGCTGGTAATCGATCCCAAGGGGGAAGTGATGCAGTTTCTGACGATGTGGTTCGCCGCGCTGATCGACCGAGTGCGCGACGACCGCGACCGCGGCGATGTGCCGGGCTGGGTGATGGTGACGGTGATGTCGGCGATCTTGGTCGTGGCGATCCTCGCGGTGTTCGAGCCGCAGATCAAGAGCGCGATCACCAGCGCGATCGATTCGGTCACCGGCAGCAAGTAGATGGCTCGGGAGCGCGACGACGGTGCGGCCGTCGTCGAGTTCGTTCTCATCTCGGTGCTGCTGATCCTGTTGCTGTTCGGCGTGCTGCAGGTCGCGGTCTACTTCTACGCGCGCAACATCGTCGCCGCGAGCGCTGCCGATGCGGCCCGCTATGCCGCCGCGGCCGGGGTATCGCCGGGGGCCGGCGCGACCCGTGCCGAGCAGTTGATCAAGGACGGTCTCGGCGCGTCGGACATCACGTGCACGAGCGGGCCGGGTGTCGACGCGCAGACGCAACTGCCCGTGACGACCGTGCGCTGTACCGGGACGGTCAAGGCCCTGCTCGCGCCCGTCGACATTCCGTTGCACATCGATCTGCGCTCGTCCGCGTTGAAAGAGACGACCCCGTGAAACGAGGCGACGACGACGCCGGGTCGGCGCTGATCGAGTTCATTTTCGTGGCCGTCATCGTGATGGTGCCGCTGGTCTACCTGATCGTGTCGGTCGCGACCGTGCAGCGCAGCGAGCTTGCGGTGTCACAGGCGGCACGCGAGGCCGGGCGGGCGTTCGCGACGGCCGATCACGCCGCTCAAGCGTTGCCACGAGCACGCGCCGCTGTGCGGATCGCCTTGCACGACCAGGGACTGGCCGACGACGTCGACGTGCACTACGTGCCCGCCGGCGCATCGTGCACGGGGACGGCGACGATGACGCCGGTGCTGTCGGCCGGCGCGGAGTTCACGGTGTGCGTGATCCGCACGGTCGAGATCCCGGGCGTCCCGCGATTCCTTTCGGGCAAGGGCATCACGACGGTGGGGGAATACGTCGTGCATGTCGACGACTACCGAGTCGTGTCGTGACGACGAAACGTGACGATGCCGGCTCGACGCTGCCGCTCATTCTCGGGTTCTTCCTGATCGCGTTGCTCATGGTCGCCGGTTCGATCGCGGCAGGCGATGCTTTCGTCCAACAGCGCGATCTGCAGGACATCTGCGACGGCGCGGCGACGGCGGCTGCCGCAAGCGGTGTCGATCTCGGACGTGGCGGCGCGCTCGGAGGCGAGCACGCGCTGCAGTTCGGTGATGTGGCCGGTGCCGTGTCGGCCTATGTCGCCCGCGATCCCGCGCGCCGCGCCGTCCACATCAGCGCGCAGCTCTCGACCGACCGCCGAACGCTCTCATTGCGGTGTGAGGAGACCCAACCGATCGCCTTCGGTGCGATGTTCGGCAAGGGCGACGGCGTGCGCCACGTGGCGACCTCCAGCGCTCGAGCACCGCTCTCGTGAGCTGCTCGGCACACGGTTGGACGCATTGCCCGGCATCAGGCACGCTTCGGACTCATGTCCGACAACAAGGAGTTCTGGATCGTCGTCGGTACCGCTGCGCCGGTGCTGCTCGTCTCGAGCGTCGTCGCGATCGGACAGGCCTTCGATCTGGCGGTTGATGAGGGCGTCGCCGACGCACCGGTGCGCGTCCAGATCGGTGAGCGGTTTCGGATTCAGCCGATCCTGAAGGCCGCTCTCGCGTCCGGCATCTCGGCACTGGCCGACTTTGTCGCCCTGATCTTTGCGTTGATCGATCTCGATGTGGGCCGGGCTCTGATCCCGCGCGGGCTCGGCATCGCGGCTCTTGCTGTCGCCGTCGCATTCCTGCTGGTCACGCTCTGGTACGCCTTGGATGCTCGAATCCGGATAAAGCGAGGATTCGTCCCACCGCACCACCTACGGCAATGACGACGATCTGGTCGCTTCGTCCGAATCACGCCAATGATCGGCTCTGAAAGACCGTCTTAAGCGAGTGCGGTGTCGACCTGAAGATCGCTTTCAGCGTCACGCCAGAGGTTTGCCCCGATCGAAAACACAGCATCGAGGAGGGCACATCATGTCGGACACCACGAACCGGGCCAAGGTCGGCGTCGACGTCATCGGCGCAGCCGTGATCGCACTCGTCATCGTCGTCGTCGTACTGGCCATCGCCGCCATCGTCACCGCCCAGTGCTGCATCTCCTAGTCGCAACAAGCGCTCGAGATGATCTCGACGGCACGGCTGACTTCGCCTAGCATCTGCGATGTCTTCCGGGAGGGAAGTGCGATGCTCAATCATCTCGTCCCACGCACGGTCACCGTCGCCCTGGTGGCCGCTGCCGTCGTCGTCGCACCGGCAACCGCGGCCCAAGCCGCCGCGTGTCCGTTCACCGGTCCGCACACCTTCCACTGGACGGGCGGCAACGGACACTGGTACCAGACCAGCCACTGGCAGGAAGGCTCGGTACCGGGCAAGAACAACAGCACAGCCCACACCGACTACGCGTGCATCAACAACGGCGCGACAGTCAGCCTCGTCAACGCCCCGGCTCGCGGAAGAGGTCGGCCTCGCTGCCATCTATGTCGGCAGCGGGTCGCACGTGATCATCGATCACGGCCGTTTCCTGTTCCTCAACGGCACATCGCGGCCGTCCATCGTGCGCCCGGGGAGTGCCATCACCGACGACTCGGGAAGCCTCGGCGGCACGGGAACCCTCGACGTCTTCGGCACTGTTCATGTCGCTTCGCCCAACGGGGCAACAGCCCTCGCGACCCGAAAGTGCGACGAGTTCAACACACTGTACCGGCGCGGCCACCGGCACGTTGGCGATCGAGCACGGCGCGACGCTTGACCGTGACTGGTCCGACGAATCTCACTGACCGCTACGTGATCGACAACTCCGGCACGATAAGGCTGGTCGGCAACGGCTACATCGCGGCCGACTGGGGTACGTCGGTCATCAGACCGAGGCCACCTCAACATCGCGAACGATCGCGGGCTCTACGAGGGTTTCACCAAAGCGAAACCGGCATTTCCCTGGTTGGTCAATTACGGCGTGCTGGCCAAGACCGCCGGCACGGGACGAGCGTCATCGGCCTCAAGTACATCCGCAAGGCGGCAGTTCTGTCCAAGTGCACACTGGCACGCTCGTCATCGGTGGCGCGGCGGTGCCGACCGCCACCGTCCGACCGGGACGGACCTACGGCACCGGCGCCTGCCCGTCCGATACACCGTGTGGTCAACAGACGACCAACTCCGCACACGTCCAGACGACGACCGTCGCGGTGCCGGCCGCTTCGCCGGCCTCTGCGAAGGTCACGATCGCGCAGAAGGCAGCGCCTAGCCAGGTCCCCAACGCCGTCGGCCAATCGGTCTCGGTGACCACGCCCGGTGCAACGGCGACTGCCGCGCATCCGATGCGATTCACGTTCAATTTCCTGCTCAGCTCGACCGGCGGGCGCCTGACGAGTTCCAACTGGCGCAATGTGAAGCTCGTAGCGGTCTGACACCAACACCTTCCACCAGATCCCGCGCTGCCTGGCCAACGGCAAACCTCGCAACAATGCGAAATCGTGCCTCGACATGCGCCGCACCTCGAACGGCCACAGCCTCGCCGGCGCGAGCTATCTGTCGGCCGGGGTGGTGCACCTCGTAGTGCGCACGCAGCAGAACAGCCGCTGGGTGGTCATCTAGTCACGACGCGACCTGTCGCTGCTCGCCGGGATCGGCGGCGAGCGCGATGATCTCCGTCGCGGTCAGGCCGGCCCCGACCTCGGACTCGCGCGCGAACACCGTCTCGCCGAGCAGGCCGCGGCACTCCTCGCGGCGTGCTGCCAGGTCCTGTTCGGTCGCCGGGTTGAACGGGACGGACGCCGGCTGCATCGCGGTCCCGGCTCCGAACAGGCGGGCCGCGCGGACGAGGTCGCCCGACACGACCATGGCTGCGGCGTGCACGCGGATGCAGAGTGCGAGCGCTGCCGGCTGCCCGATGTCGACGGCACGGGTCAGCGCCTCGGCGAGAAGCCCCCGGGCGCGTTCGGGAGCGCGCTCGGCGACAGCAATCCGCGCGAGCATGATCAACGCATCACGTGATTCCGGACGGATGATGCGATCGCTCAGTGTCATGGCCTCTCGTGCCAGGCTCGTCGCCTTCACGTAGTCGCCGTCGTCGAAGGCGATCTCGGCGAGTGTCGTCAGTGTGTCGGCGATGCGGACGCGGTCACCGTGCCGCCGCGCGAGTTCGAGCCGTCGTTCGTACACCGTGCGCTCCGTCGCGAAGTCGCCGTCCATGGCCGCGGCGATCGCGAGCACCGACAGCGCGACGACCTGCGGTGCGTACCAGCGTCGAGTGCCGGCCAGCTCGAGCTCACGCTCGGCGGACGTGCGTCCGGCCTCCACGTCGCCGCGTCCGAGCGCGATCGCCGCTCGAAAGGAGCGCGTCAACGCCGCTTCGGTCTCATCGAGTACGCCGGCCTCGGCGTCGGCGAGGTCGAACAGTCGGAGCGCCTCGAGGGGGTCGCCGTGTTGATAGGCGAGCCGCCCGGCCGCGGCCCGCGCGATCGCGCCCAGCGAGCCGTTCGGTGCGCTCGCCAGTACCGCGTCAAGATGCGCCCGGCCCTCGACGATGCGACCGAGCATCGGCCACGACGGCGCAAGCGACACCGCGATCCGGGTCGCGGACATCGCGTCGCCACGCGCCAGAGCGAGCCGGATCGCCGCGTAGAAGTTGTGCAGGTCGACCTCCACCGCGTCGGCGGCTTCGATCGCGCCCGGGCCGTCGGCTTGTGCACGGGCGGCTTCCGCGCTGCCTACGAAGTGCGCTATGAACGGCTCGATCGACGACCCGGCGAGATCGCCGAGTTCCTCCGTGACGAACTGGCGCACCGCGTCCGGTAGCCGGAACCGGTCGTCATCGCTGCGCACCAGGCTGCAGCTCACAAGCTGTTCGAGCGCTGCCTCGGTGTCGATGCCGCACACCGCCAGAGCTGAGTCGAGGTCGAAAGAGCCGCCGAAGAGCCCGAGCCGGGCGAGGGTGCGGCGCTCGGGTTCGTCGAGCAGGTCGACGCTCCAGCGGATCGTTGCTCGCAGCGTGCGTTGGCGTTCGGGGGCGTCCCGATGGCCACTGGTCAACAGGCTCAGGCTTGCGTCCAGTCGTTCCCGCACCGACTTGGGTGAGAGCAGCCGCAGCCGCGCAGCGGCGAGTTCGATGGCGAGCGGCAGGCCGTCGAGCCGCCGGCAGATCTCGGTGAGGTCTGCGGCATTCTCGGCACGCAGGACAAGTCGCGCCGGATCGCCTTCGCGCGCGAGACGAACAGCTGCACCGCAGGCGATGCGGCGACACTCGCCACATCGGAACCGGCTACCGGCACCGCCAGCCCGGTCACCAGGTGCTCCGACTCGCCGCCGATCCGCAGTGGGATCCGGCTCGTGACCACAACGCGCAATCGCGACGTGGTCCGGAGCAGTGCCGCGATGTCGCCGGAGGCCCTAAGCAGTTGTTCGACGTTGTCGAGGACGATCAGCGCATCGCGATCACGCAGGCACTCGGCGAGTGCCTCGATCGAGTCGTCGGCGCTGCCGATCTCGCTCGCGATCTCGGACCGCATCAAACCGGCGTCCGTGATCGGGGAGAGGTCGACAAAGTAGACGCCGCCGGGGAACCGGCCGGCGCAGCGGTCGGCGAGCGCGAGGGCCAGGCGCGTCTTGCCGCTGCCGCCCGGCCCGGTGAGCGTGACGAGGCGTTCGTCCGGGTCGGCGAGCCGTTCGGTGAGCGCATCGAGTTCCGCGTCTCGTCCGATGAGGCGGCCGGTCGGACGAGGGACTCGCACGACGACCGGCGCGCTCGTTGCCCGAACTGCCGGAGCGACCACGTCGAGGTCTTGGGCGAGCACCGCGCGCTCCAGTTCGCGCAGCGCGGGGCCCGGGTCGATGCCGAGTTCTTCGGCGAGAATCGCTCGCGCGCGGGCGTAGGTGGCGATCGCATCGGCCTGCCGGTCGCTGCGATACAGCGCGACCATCAGCTGGCCCCACATGCGCTCCCGGAGCGGGTTGGCCCCGACGAGTGTCTCGAGCTCGCCGACGAGTTGGTGGTGCCGGCCGAGGGCCAGGTCGCACTCCACGCGTTCTTCGAGAGCCGCGAGGTATGCCTGGTCGAGGCGCACGGCCTCCGGCTCGGCGAACGGTTCGTCCCGCAGATCGGCGAGGGCTGGGCCGCGCCACAGTGCCAACGCTGTATGCAACGAGTCGGTCGCGTCCTGCGGACGGTCTGCGGCGAGTTGGCCACGACCGCGTGTGACCAGAGTGTCGAATCGGTGCACGTCAACCACATCGGGATCGACTTCGAGCAGGTAGCCCGGCCTGCGGCTCACGATGACCAGGCCGGTCGCGTCCTTCAGGGCGCGCCGCAGCGTGGATATGTACACCTGCAGCGTGCCGAGGTTCTTCTCGCCTGCGTCGTCACCCCAGATGCCAGCGACCAGGCGTTCACTGGCGACCACGCGATTCGCCGAAAGGGCGAGCATCGCGAGTACTGAACGCTGCTTCGGGCCACCCAGCGTCATCTGCTTGTTGGCGTCAGCGACTTCCATCGGACCGAGCAGGCTGACGCGCACGTCCACACGATAAGGGGACAGCATTTATCTAGTGCGACGCTAGACAAACTAGGGTATGCTCGAACCATGACGAACCTCGTGAACTGGTTCCGGACGCCGGCCCACGATCTCGGCCTCGCCCTGATCGCCACCGGCCTCGGCGTGATCGTCTTCGCCATCCAGCTCTGGAACTAGCAATCAGCTCCCGCTGACGGCCGCCATCGCGTTAGAGGTCGGCCAGCAGCGAGATCGGCGACTCGACGCAGTCGGCGACGAAGCGCAGGAACCCGCCTGCCGTGCCGCCGTCACAGGCCCGGTGGTCGAAGGCCAGCGTCAGCTCGGTCACCTTGCGCACCGCCAGTTCGCCGTCGACGACCCAGGGACGGTCGATGATCCGGCCGATGCCCACGATCGCCACCTCGGGGTGGTTGATGATCGCCGCAGAACCGTCCACACCGAACACGCCGTAGTTGTTGACCGTGAACGTGCCGCCGCTCGTCTCGGCCGGTGTCAGCTTCCCGTCGCGGGCCTGATTCGTCAGCCGGGCGAGTTCGCCGCTGAGCTGACGCATCGAGAGGTCGTGCGCGTCGTGCACGACTGGCACCACGAGACCACGCCCGGTCTGGGCGGCGAACCCGAGCCCGACCGCGCGCGGCAGCACCAGCTCGCCGTTCTCGATGCGGCCGTTCAACTCGGGGTAACGCTGCAGGCCGGCGATGACGAACCGCGACAGCAGGGCGAGCACGCTCACCGGTTCTTCGGGACGGCGGGCATTGATCGCAGCGCGCGCAGCGAGCAGGTCGGTGGCGTCGACGTCGACCCACACCGTCGCTTCGGGGATCTCGCGGCGCGAGGTCGACAACTTGTCTGCCATCGCCTTGCGCACGCCCTGGATCGGGATGCGCTGCACATCGGGCCCGACGGCCGGCGGAGGTGTCTGCAGCGCACCCTCGACATCGCGACGCATGATCAGCCCGCTCGGACCCGTCCCCGTGATCGTCGCGAGGTCGAGGTGCCCGTCACGGGCCAACTTGCGGACGAGCGGCGACACCACGGCGATGCGACCAGTTGTGGCGCCAGGATGCGAAATCGTGGGTTCAGCCGCCACAGCCGGTGACCTGCGACGGGAGCGGCGGCCTCGACCGGCGGACGTCCCGTAGCCGATCAACACGTTGCCGCTGTACTCGGAACTCTCGGCAGCAGCACCGACCGAGATCAGCGGCGCACCGACGGCGACCGATTCGCCGACCTTGCCGTGCAGCGCCGACACCGTGCCGGCATAGGGGATCGGCACCTCGACCGACGCCTTGGCGGTCTCGACCTCGACGACGACCTGGTCGACCTTGACCTCGTCGCCGACGCCGACGTGCCAGGCGACGATCTCCGCCTCGGTCAGGCCCTCACCCAGATCGGGTAGCGCGAAGATTGTTCACCGGTCTTCCCATTGCAGCCGCTCGACGGCGTCGAGGATGCGGTCGACGCTGGGCAGGTGGTGCTCCTCGAGCATCGGCGGCGGGTACGGGATGTCGAGCCCGGTCACGCGCAGGATCGGCGCCTCGAGATGGTGGAAGCACTGCTCGGTCACCCGCGCGGCGACCTCGGCGCCGTAGCCGCCGAACCCGGAGGCCTCGTGCACGACGATCGCGCGGCCGGTGCGGCGCACCGATTCGCACACGGTCTCGTCGTCGAACGGCGACAGGCTGCGCAGGTCGACGACCTCGAGGTCGTAGCCCTCGTCCTTGGCCGCCTCCGCAGCCTCGAGTGCGGTCGCAACGAGTCCGCCGTAGGTGATGACGGTGACGTCAGTGCCCGCTCGGCGCACAGCCGCCCGATCGATCGCCGGTCCGTCGAGCTCGAGCGGCTCGGTCGACTTCGACCAGTACCGGCGCTTGGGTTCGAGGAACACGACCGGGTCGGGTGAGTCAATCGCCTGTCGCAGCAGGCGATACGCATCGGCCGGAGTGCCTGGCGTGACGACGCGCAGACCCGGTGTGTGCGTGTAGTACGCCTCGGACGAGTCGCAGTGGTGCTCGACTCCACCGATGCCGCCGCCGTAAGGAATCCTGATGACCACAGGAAGCTTTATCGCGCCGCGCGTGCGGTTGTGCAGCTTCGCCAAGTGGCTGGTGACCTGCTCGAACGCCGGGTACGCGAACGCGTCGAACTGCATCTCGACGACCGGACGCAGCCCGCCCATCGCCATGCCGATCGCCGTGCCGACGATGCCGGCCTCGGCGAGCGGGGTGTCGAACACCCGCTCGTCGCCGAAGCGCTTGGCCAGCCCGTCGGTGACGCGGAAGACGCCACCGAGCGTGCCGACGTCCTCACCGAAGACCAGCACGGACGGATCGGCGGCCAGCGAGTCGGCCAGCGCGCGGTTGAGCGCGCCGGCCATAGTCACGGTCTCGACCGCGGTCGGGGCGTCGAGTACATCGGTCATGAGCCGAGCTCCGTCCGCAGCTGCGCACGCTGACGCAGCAGCGCCGGCGTGGGGGTCGCGTAGACGTGCTCGAACAACTCGTCCGGCTGGGGCGACACGTCCTGGTTCATGCGCGTGCGCACGCTGTCGGCGAACGACTCCGCCTCGGCCGCGATCGCTGCCGCGGCCGTGTCGTCGAGCGCGCCCGACGAGCGCAGGTGGGTTTCGAGCCGCGCGAGCGGGTCACGCGCGAGCCACCGCTGCACCTCGTCGTTGTTCCGGTAGCGGGTCGCGTCGTCGGCGTTGGTATGCGCCTCGATGCGGTACGTGACTCCCTCGATGAGGGTCGGTCCGGCACCGGCACGTGCCGCGTCGAGAGCTTCGCGCACCGTCGCGTACACCTGCGCGGCGTCGTTGCCGTCGATCAGCTTGCCCGGCATGCCGTATCCGACCGCCTTGTGCGCGAACGAGGGCGCTGCGGTCTGCTTGGCGAGCGGGACGCTGATCGCGAAGCCGTTGTTCTGCACCAGGAACACGACCGGCGCCTGCCACACGGCCGCGAAGTTCAGTGCCTCGTGCGTGTCGCCCTCACTCGTCGCTCCGTCGCCGAGCAGCACGAGCACGGCGGCGTCCTCGCCCTTGACCTTCATTGCGTGTGCGAGGCCGACCGCGTGCAGCGTGTTCGTCGCCAGCGGGGTGCACTGAGGCGCGACGCGGTAGGCGTACGGGTCGTAGCCGCAGTGCCAGTCGCCGCGCAACAGCGACAGTGCCTCGACGGGGTCGACGTCGCGGGTCACGATCGCGACGGAGTCGCGATAGGTCGGGAACAGCCAGTCGTGCTCGCGCAGCGCGAGTACCGCGCCGATCTCGCACGCCTCCTGCCCGCGTGCGGACGGGTAGACGGCCAATCGGCCCTGCTTGGTCAACGCAGTGGCTTGCGCGTCGAAGCGGCGGCCGATCACCATGCGGCGGTAGAGCTCGCGAAGCACCTCGGTCGTCGGCAGGGCGGTGTGGTCGACGGTCGTTCCGTCGGCAGTGATCATGGCCGCGGGATCGAGATCCGGCGGCGTCAAGCGCTCGTCGAGCAGGGACAACGCTGTCTCCTTTCGGTAGTCAAATAGTGCCCTGTGGCGGGCCATCTGTGTGCCGATCGCATGAATCGTCAGACGTTCGGCTGCAGAAGGGGCTATCGTCCGTACGTATGGCAACCCAGAACGCCGGCGGAGGCGGTTCCGACGGACAGTTGGCCGCGCTCGACGACACCGACCGGGGCATCGTCGACGCGCTGGTTGCCGACGGCCGCCTCTCGATGCGCGCGCTGGCCGAGCGGCTGCACATCTCCCGCGCCGGCGTCTACGCCCGGGTCGAGCGGCTCGAACGCGACGGAGTCATCACCGGCTACAGCGCCGTCGTCGACCCGCGCCGCTACGGTCGCCCGCTGTCGGCGTACGTGAATCTGAAGGTCGCGCAGCAGTCGTGGAAGGCCCTGAGCTCGCGGCTGCTCGCCATAGACGACGTCGAGCACGCGACGCTGGTGTCGGGCGAGTACGACATCGTGCTCCTCGTCCGCACGCGCGACATCGGAACACTGCGCGATCTCGTGCTGAACCGGCTGCAGGACATGCCCGAGGTGCAGTCGACCCAGACGCTGTTGATCTTCGACGACCTGGTGGTCGGCTGACCTCACCCACGCAGAGGGTTCGCGGGGTTGGCGTTGGGTCCTAGGCTCATCCTGTGACTTCAGCGGGAGCCGCTCGCACCTCGATCCTCACCGTCGACGACGACCCCGGGGTCTCGCGCGCCGTCGCCCGCGACCTGCGCCGTCGCTACGGCGACACGCACCGCATCGTCCGGGCCGAATCGGGCGAGCAGGCACTGGACGCCCTGCGCGAGATGAAGCTGCGCGGCGACACGGTCGCCGTGCTGCTCGCCGACTACCGCATGCCGGGCATGAGCGGGCTCGACTTCCTCGAGGCGGCGATGGATCTGTATCCGGGCGCGCGCCGCGTGCTGCTCACCGCGTATGCCGACACCGACGCCGCGATCGAGGCGATCAACGTCATCGACCTCGACTACTACCTGCTCAAGCCGTGGGATCCGCCGGAGGAGAAGCTGTACCCGGTCATCGACGCCCAGCTCGAGGGGTGGGCGGCCACCGATCACAGCCCCGTCCCCGAAACCAAGGTCGTCGGGCACCGTTGGTCGGCGCGCTCGTCGCAGGTGCGTGAGTTCCTCGCCCGCAACCAGGTGCCCTACCGCTGGTACACCTCCGACTCCGCCGAGGGGAAACAACTGCTCGAGGCCGCCGAGGTGGACGCGCGGCAGATCCCGCTGGTCGTCACACCGGACGGCGCGGCGATGGCCAGTCCGTCCGACACCGAACTCGCGACGCACGTCGGGTTGTCGACGACGCCGTCGAAGGACTTCTACGACCTCGTCGTGATCGGCGGTGGGCCGGCCGGGCTGGGTTCGGCGGTGTACGGCGCGTCCGAGGGGCTCAAGACCGTCATGGTCGAGCGGCTCGCGACGGGCGGCCAGGCCGGGCAGAGTTCGCGCATCGAGAACTACCTCGGCTTCCCGGACGGAGTGTCTGGCGCGCAGCTGACCGACCGCGCCCGGCGGCAGGCCGAGAAGTTCGGCGCGAGCTGATCATGACCCGCGATGTCGTCGGACTCGAGGTCAACGGCTCGGGACGAACTGTGCGCTTCGCCGACGGCGAATCCATCGACGCGCACACGGTCATCCTCGCCACCGGCGTCTCGTACCGGCAGCTCGCCGCCGAAGGCTGCGACCGGCTGACCGGCCGCGGTGTCTTCTACGGCTCGGCACTACCGAGGCCGCCAACTGCAAGGAGCAGGACGTCTACATCGTCGGCGGCGCGAACTCGGCCGGGCAGGCCGCGGTCTATCTCGCCCAGCACGGCGCCAAGTCGGTGACGATTCTGGTCCGGGGCGAGGCGCTGACGCAGTCGATGTCGCACTACCTCATCCAGCAGATCGAGAACATCGAGAACATCCACGTGCGCACGTGCTGCGAGGTCGTCGAGGTGCACGGGCACAAGCAACTCGACCAGATCACGTTGCAGGACAAGAACACCGGTCAGCACGAGACCGTCGACGCGGGTTGGCTGTTCGTGTTCATCGGCGCGGCGCCGCGCACCGAGTGGCTGGACGGGACGGTGGCCCGCGACGAACGCGGCTTCGTCATCGCCGGGCCGGACCTCGTCGTGGACGGCGCGCTGCCCGCGGGATGGAATTTGGATCGCCAGCCGTTCCATCTCGAGACGAGCGTGCCCGGCGTGTTCGCTGCGGGGGATGCGCGCTTCGAGTCGGCCAAACGGGTCGCATCCGCGGTCGGCGAGGGCGCCATGGCGGTCATGCTCGTCCACCGCTACATCGAAGGACTGTCATGAGCGA
Source organism: uncultured Actinomycetota bacterium (assembly GCA_963754285.1). GTDB lineage: Bacteria > Actinomycetota > Actinomycetes > Mycobacteriales > Jatrophihabitantaceae > RYN-133. The sequence goes on along the minus strand of CAVWFN010000008.1, from coordinate 57,613 downwards.
CGCTTGCGGAGCGAATCAAAGAGATCTCTCGGGCCGTCAGGCCCGTATTGATGCCGGAGCGGGCCCGAGCGAAGCGAGGGTCCGGAGGGCATCAATGAGCGACGCTTGCGGAGCAATAATAGATCTCGGGCCGTCAGGCCCGTATTGATGCCGGAGCGGGCCCGAGCGAAGCGAGTGGTCCGGGAGGGCATCAATGAGCGACGAGATTCTCCCGTGCGACATCGACGAGATGCGCACGCTGTTCCTGTTCGAGAAGCTCAGCGACGAGCAGCTGACGTGGTTGTGCGAACGCGGCCACGTGCAGTGGTTCGAACCCGGTTGGATTGCCCGCGAAGGCGACCCGGCCACGTGCTTCTACGTCATGATCGAGGGCTCGATCGCGCTGACGCGCCGCGTCGGCAACGACGACATCGAGGTCGGCCGCACCGACCAGCGCGGCGTGTACACGGGCGCCTGGCAGGCCTATCTGGGCGAGCGCACCGAGCAGACCTATCCCGGCTCGACCCGCGCACTGACGCGCACGCGGATGTACGTGCTCGCCGCGTCCGACTTCACCGACTTCATGAAGCTGTGGTTCCCGATGCCACTGCACCTGCTCGAAGGACTGTTCTTCGGCCAGCAGAAGAACCGTGACGCCGTCGCGCAGCGCGAGCGACTGCTCGCGCTCGGCTCACTGTCGGCCGGCCTCACCCACGAGCTGAACAACCCTGCCGCAGCCGCCGTCCGCGCGACCTCGTCACTGCGCGACCGGGTCGCGCACATGCGCCAGAAGCTGAAGATGATCGCTGGCGGGGCGTGGGACCGCAGCCAGCTCGAGACGTTGATCCAGGTGCAGGAACGCGCGGTCGAGATGGTGGCCAAGGCGCCCGAACTGAGCCCGCTCGAGACCGTCCGACATGGAGGACGCACTCAGCGACTGGTTCGACGACCACGGCATCGAGCGCGGCTACGACCTCGCGCCGAACTTCGTCGCCTCGGGGCTCGACATCGGCTGGCTCGATCAGCTCGCAGCGACCGTCGACGGCGAGATGCTCGACGGAGCGGTGCGCTGGCTGAACTACTCGCTCGAGACCGAGCTGCTCATGAACGAGATCGAGGATTCGACCGGACGCATCTCGACTCTGGTCAACGCGGCGAAGCAGTACTCGCAGATGGATCGTGCACCGTTCCAGGTGCTCGACGTGCACGAGCTGCTCGACAGCACGCTGATCATGCTCAGTCGCAAGATCGGCGACATCAAGGTCGTCAAGGACTACGACCGGTCGCTGCCCGACATTCCGGTCTACGGCGCTGAGCTCAACCAGGTCTGGACGAACTTGATCGACAACGCGATCCAGGCAATGGACGGTGCCGGGACGCTGACGATCCGCACCAGCCGGCACAACGACGACGCGATCCAGGTCGAGATCGGCGACACCGGGCCGGGCATCCCGGACGAGATCGTCGCGCGGATCTTCGAACCGTTCTTCACGACCAAGCCGGTCGGTCAAGGCACGGGCCTCGGTCTCGACATCTCATGGCGCATCGTCGTCAACAAGCATCACGGCGATCTGCGCGTGACATCCGAACCGGGCAACACCGTGTTCACCGTCCGCTTGCCACTTCGCGTCTCTGAGGACGACTCATGACCATCCCGGGTGTCGACCCGTCCGTCACGCCGAGCGGGACCGGCTGCGTCGAATGCGACGCCGCCGACGGTTGGTGGGTACACCTGCGGCGCTGCGCGCAGTGCGGTCACATCGGCTGCTGCGACTCGTCGCCGATGCAGCACGCGAGCGCGCATGCGAGCTCGAGCGGGCATCGATACGTGCAGAGCTTCGAGCCTGGCGAGACGTGGTACTGGGACTACGAGCAGCAGGACTACTACGACGGTCCGCAGCTGGCCGATCCCCAGCACCATCCGGCCGATCAGACGGTGCCCGGGCCCGGCGACCGGGTACCCGCCGACTGGCGACGCCACATCCACTGACGTGGCAGGTTGGCTGAACCGCCATGTCGCGGCGCACGATCCGGGCTGGGTAGCGAGCAAGCGCGCGCTGCGGGCCGCGGTGATCGTCCCGGTGAACTTTGCCATCGGGTCGCAGGTGATCGGCAACGCCCAGGTCGCGACCTTCGCCGCGTTCGGCTCGTTCGCGTTGTTGCTGTTCGCGGCGTTCCCGGGCGGACGCTCGACGCGACTGGCCGCGTACACCGCGCTCGGCGTCGCCGGGGTCGTGCTCATCGTGGTCGGCTCACTGGTCGCGACGCCCGACTGGCTCGCGGTCGTCGCGATGGCGATCGTCGCGTTCGCAGTGCTGTTCGCCGGCGTGGTCAGTTCGGTGATCAACGGTGGGACGCAGGCGGCGCTGCTGGCGTTCATCCTCGCGGTGATGCTGCCCGGCGGAAGCACATACGTCGGCGACAGACTTGCCGGTTGGGGGATCGCGCTGGCGGTCTCGGTGCCGGTCGCGCTGTTCGTGTGGCCGCCGGCCGACCAGGACGTGTTGCGGCAGCGCGCCGCGGCGCTGTGCCGCGCGCTGGCCACGATGTTGCACCTCGACCAACCGCCGCCCGGCGAACGCGATCCCTTCGTCGCGATGCGCGCATCGGCGCGCGAATTGCGCGACGCCTTTCGCGTTTCTGCGGCCGCGCGCACGGCCGCGCTGAGCACCGGCGCCCGCCTGCTGATCAGGCTCGTCGACGAACTGGAGTGGCTCTCGACGATCGTCGTGAACGCGTGCGCCGATGCACCGGACGGCTGGACCGAGCAGGGTCGCCGGCTGCGCGATGCGGCTGCGCGACTGCTGATGGCCTGCGGCGAGACTCTTGGTCACGACGGCGGCGGTCCTGCGCTGACCGCGTGCGCCGATCTCGACACGTGCGTCGCCGCGTTCGGCGAGGCACGAACGGCGGTCGCCACCGAGGCACTCGACGCGCTGCGGGCCACGGCGGCGCGTTCCGGCGACGGAGCGATCGCGGGAGAGTTCGAACGTCCGCTCTATGCGGCACACGAACTCGGGTATGCGGTGACACTTGCGGCCGAGACGGTCTCCGCGATCGCCGCCGCAGACTCGCGATCGTGGTGGAGCCGACTGCTCGGACGCGGAACGGCAAGCGCTGCCCAACGAGTGGCGACGGGGCACTTCGATCGACATTCGGTGCGTCTGCAGAGCAGCGTGCGGGCCGCGGCCGGGCTCGCGCTCGCCGTGCTGCTGTCACGGGTCGTCGACGCGCAGAACGCCTTCTGGATCGGACTCGGTGCGCTGTCGGTGCTGCGGTCGAACGCGCTGTCGACCGGCGCGACGGTATTGCGCGCGCTGCTCGGCACGGTTGTCGGCTTCGCCATCGGTGGCGGCCTGGTCGCGATCATCGGCACCAATCACGCGGTGTTGTGGACGCTGTTCCCGATCGTGATCTTTGTGGCCGCGTCGGCGCCGGCGTTGATCTCGTTCGTTGCGGGCCAGGCCGCATTCACCGTGTTCACGATCATCCTGTTCAACATCATCGCGCCGGCCGGATGGCAGATCGGTGTCGTGCGCGTCGAGGACGTCGCGCTGGGTTGTGGAGCGAGTCTGGTCGCGGGCTTCTTGTTCTGGCCGCGCGGTGCTGCTGCCGCGCTCGGTGCTGCCTATGCCGAGGCGTACGACACGGCTGCCCGTTTCCTGCGGCAGTCGGTCGCCTCGCTGTATGAGCGCACGAGCACGCCGACCGCGATCGGTGACGTTGCGACCGCCGCCGGCACGCGCCTCGACGACGCGCTGCGCCAGTATCTCGCCGAGCAGGGGACGAAGCAGGTGCCGCTGGAGAGCGTCGCCGCCCTGGCCGGCGGCGCGACTCGCGTGCGCTTGGCGGGCGTCGCGATCAACCAGCTGCACGAAAACGCCCCGCAGGGGGTCGTCGTCCCGGCCGATGATGCGGAGTTGACCGAACCCGCAAACCTGCTGCAACGCCGCGCCGATGACGTGAGCGAGTGGTACGCCGAGCTGGCCGATGTGGTCGCCGGGCGCGCGGCGCAGCTGCCGCCGGTCGACGGCGTCCCCGACGGCTCGTCGTTCCTCGATGTGGTGCTGCCCGCGGTACACAGCTGTGGCGATCCCGAACGCGCCAGCCGCGCGGAACAGCTGCTGTGGTCGGGGCAATACCTCGGTGACGTCGACCGGTTGCGTGCAGACCTGGTCGCACCGGCAGGACTGATCGGGACGGCACGCGCACGAGCCTGGTGGCGGCTCTGAGGGCGGTATCGCACACTGATCATCGCCTACCCACGAGAGGGAATCCGATGACCAATGCCGCAATCGGCCTTACGCCTGCGCAGATCGTGAAGTCGACCACGCACCCCGCGCTGATCGAGGTCGCCGAGAAGCGCGCGGCCGACGTGCAGCTGCGCGTGGCTGACGCGATCACGAAGTTCGCCGGCTCGATGATGTTCGTCTACGTCCACATCGTGCTGTTCCTGGTGTGGATGCTGTTCATCGAGACGAACCCGTGGCCGACGCTGACGCTCGGCGTCTCGCTCGAAGCGATCTTCCTGTCGACGTTCGTCATGATCGGCCAGAACCGTCAGGCGGCCTACCAACAGGCCAAAGCCGATCACGACTTCACGACCAACGAGCAAGAGCTGAAGATGAACACCGAGCTGACCCAGGCGATCCACGAGATGACCAAGGCGCTGCACCTGCAGATCTGTCTCGGCCAGCAGCCGCCGACGGCAGGGACGCTGACGCCCGACGCCTAGCCTTGGGCAGGTGCCCACCCGACTTCTGTTCGTCTGCTCCGGCAACATCTGCCGCTCGCCCACAGCCGAAGCTGTGATGCGCGGGTTGGTCGACGACGCCGGGCTGGACGGCGAGATCGAGGTCGACAGCGCGGGCACCGGTGCCTGGCACGTGGGCCAAGCTCCGGACGATCGTGCGAGCGCGGCTGCCGCGCGACGAGGGATCACGCTGACCGGCGCCGCCCGGCAGGTCGATCCGTCCGACTTCGAGGAGTTCGATCTGCTGCTCGCCGTCGACGCCGAGAACCTGCACCGGTTGCGTCGCATCGCTCCACCGGGAAGCGCTGATCGCGTGCGCCTGCTCGACGACGTCGACGTCCCCGATCCGTACTACGGCGGCCCGAACGGGTTCGACATGGTGCTCGACCAGGTTGACGCGGCCTGCCGCCGATTGCTCGATGAACTTCGTCAAGACTGATCCGGCGCCGCTCGAGGCGGCCGGGCTGCGGTGGCTGGCCGAGGCCGGCGCGCGCGTCCCCGCGATCGTTGCGGACTCGCCGAATCGACTGGAACTGCAACGGATCGAGCCCGGCAGCCTCGACGCCGCCGGTGAGGAAGATCTGGGCCGGATGCTCGCCACGATGCACGCGGCGGGCGCGGCGCACTTCGGGACGCTGCCGGCGCCGGGTCGGTTCTTCGTCGGGCGGTGTGAACTCGATTCACCCGAGTCCGACGACTGGAACAGCTACTACCTCGAGCATCGGCTGATGCCGTTGGCACGGCGGGTCGGCCTCGAACGCGAAGTCGCCGCCGTGCGCGCCGATGCACCCGACGAACCGCCGGCACGGGTGCACGGGGACCTGTGGACGGGAAACGTGCTCGCCGATCACGACGGCCGGCCCTGGCTGATCGATCCCGCTGCCTACGGCGGTCACCGCGAACTCGACCTGGCCATGCTCGATCTGTTCGGGCACATCCCGGCCCGAACCGTGGCGGCCTACGAAGAGATCGCGCCGTTCGCGGACGGGTGGCGCGAGCGCATCGGCCTATGGCAGCTGTTCCCGCTGCTGGTGCATGCGGTGCTGTTCGGAGGCAGCTACGTCCGCCAGGCGCACGACCTCGCCCGCCGGTTGCGTTGAGAGTGGTCAGTTTCAGGCCACAGTGGTCAGTCGTAACTGACCACTGTGGCCGAAACTGACCACTGACGGGAGGATCGAGGCCGTGAGTGACCCGGTCGATCGGCTGCGCACGATCTGCCTCGCCCTGCCCGAGGCGACCGAGCGGGCCAGTCATGGCGAGGCGGCGTTCTTCGTCCGCGACAAGAAGCAGTTCGTCAGTGTCGACGATCATCACCACGGCGCCGATCGCCTCGCGTTCTGGTGTGCCGCGCCGCCCGGAGCCCAGGAAGCGCTGATCGCCGCCGACCCCGAGCACTACTTCCGCCCGCCCTACGTCGGACACCGCGGCTGGCTCGGCGTGCGCATCGACAACGACCCGGATTGGGACGAGGTCGGCGAGATCGTGCGTGACGCGTTCCGGCAGGTCGCGCCGAAGACGCTCGCCGCCAAGGTCGACGGCCCGGCCACCGCGTAGCCTGGAGCGTCGTGGACGTCCCCGCCGAGCTCAAGGATCTCAACGCGACGCTGACCGGCATCGAGTCCGTCGTGGATCTCGACGCGCTGCGTCGCGAGCTCGGCGACCTCGAGCAGCAGGCGGCCGCACCCGACCTGTGGAACGACACCGACAACGCCCAGCAGGTCACGTCCCGGCTGTCGTTCGTGCAGGGCGAGCTGCGCCGGGTCGAAGACCTGCGCCGCCGCCTCGATGACGCGCAGACCCTGTGGGATCTCGCCGAGGAGGCCGACGATCCGCATTACCGCGAGGAGGCCGAGGCGGAGGCCGCCGGGCTGCGCAAGGCGATCGACGAGCTCGAGGTACGTACGCTGCTGTCCGGTGAGTACGACGCCCGCGAGGCATTGATCACGATCCGTTCCGAGGCAGGTGGGGTCGACGCGGCCGACTTCGCCGAGATGTTGCTGCGGATGTATGCGCGCTGGGCGGAGCGGCACGGGTACGCCATCGAGCCGCTCGACACGTCCTACGCCGAAGAGGCGGGCATCAAGTCGGCCACGATCCAGGTCAAGGCGCCGTACGCCTACGGCACGTTGAGTGTCGAGCAGGGCACCCACCGGCTCGTGCGCATCAGCCCGTTCGACAACCAGGGACGCCGGCAGACGAGTTTCGCCGGTGTCGAGGTACTGCCGGTGGTCGAGACGAGCGACCATGTCGAGATCCCGGACGACGACCTTCGCATCGACGTGTACCGCAGCTCGGGCAAGGGCGGGCAGGGCGTGAACACCACCGACTCGGCGGTCCGGATCACGCACCTCCCGACCGGCATCGTCGTCACGTGCCAGAACGAGCGCAGCCAGATCCAGAACCGCGCTTCGGCGATGGCCGTGCTGCAGGCCAAGCTGCTCGAACGGCGCCGCTCGGAGGAGCAGGACGCCATGAACGCGCTCAAGGACGGCAGCAACAGCTGGGGCAACCAGATGCGCTCCTACGTGCTGCATCCGTACCAGATGGTCAAGGACCTGCGCACCGAGTACGAGGTCGGCAACCCGCAGGCCGTGCTCGACGGCGACATCGACGGCTTCATCGAAGCCGGTATCCGATGGCGCAAGAGTGTCGAGACCTCGTAGCGCTCGTGGCGGTGCGCAGGTTCCCTGAAGTCCTGGTGGCCCCTTCGAAGGTCCAGAAGAGTTGTTTGCGCCATTTGTTCACGCAATGACGCCTTCAGAACGCTCCGTCGCCGCCGATGGGACAGGCATGTCGGAGGCTGCGCGCGACGTGCCGCCACGCCACATCGTGGCGCTCCCTGGTGTCGCGCCCGCGCGGCGTCGCCCGCCCACGCAATCGATGCGCCCGGTGACGATCGAAGCCGACCGTGACGCACTGGCACGCGCCCAACGCATCAGCCGCACCGGCTCCTGGGAGTTCGACCACCGCACCGGTCAGCTGATCGTCACCGACGAGCTGCTCGAGATCTGCGGAATGACCCGCGAGGCCATCGCCTTCGGCGGCCGGGCATTGATCAACTCGGTTGTCGAGGACGACCGCGAGGCGGCCGGGATCGCGATGCACGCGCTCATCGACAACGGCACTTCAGTCGACCTGCGCTACCGCGGCGTGCGTCCGGACGACGGCAAGGTCGTCTGGTTCGCAGCCCGTGGCCGCGCCGAGCGCGACGAGACCGGCGCGATCGTCCGTGCGACGTGCGTGATCACCGACATCGACGAACTGGTGCAGGCCGAGCAGGAACTGCGCGCGGCCGACTCGTTCCAGCAAGCCGTCATCGCGACGACACCGGACGCGATCCACATCTACGACATCGCCGCGGCGACCTTCGCCCGGGCCAACCGCAGCGGCGCGCCGCTGATCGGCTTCACCGACCGGTCGATCGCGGTGCTGAGCGGCACCGACCTCGACGACGTCGTCCCGATCGAGGACTGGGCCGAGCTCACCGCGGCGCTCACCGCCGCGGCGGACCTCGCCGACGGCGAAGTCGTCCACGTACAGCACCGCGTGCACGAACCGGACGGTGCGTTGACCTGGCTGTCGCGGCGGCTCAGCGTCTTCGCCCGTGATCTGGACGGACGCGCGACGCACCTTCTCGTCGTGTCGCGCGACGAATCACAAGTCGTCGAGATGAAGCAATTGCTCGAGCATGCCGCCAGCCACGACGAGCTGACCGGACTGCCGAACCGGCGCCACGTGCAGGATCTGCTGGACGCCTTCCTGACCGGTGATGGCACCCGTGCCGCAGCCGTGCTGATCGTCGATCTCGACGGTTTCAAACGCGTCAACGACGGTCACGGTCACGCGATGGGCGACGCGGTTCTTCGCGAGGTCGCCCGCCGGCTGACCGATGCCACCCGACCTACCGATACCGTCGCCCGGCTCGGCGGCGACGAATTCGTCGTCGTGCTCTGGACGGACTCGTCCGAGCTGGCGAAGTCGCTGTCGGTGTCCGTCGCCGCGCGCATCGAGGCAGCCCTGGCTGAGCCGGTCGTGTCACAGGGACGCGAGTGCTGGGTCACGGCGAGCGTTGGCATCAGCATCGTCGACCAGGACGCGGCGTCCGAGTCGGCGCTGGCCGAGGCGGACGCCGCGATGTACTCGGTGAAGAAGCACGGCGCGAACGGATTCGCCGTCTACGACAGTACGTTCGCCGCGCGGGCCCGCCATCACGACTGGGTGGAGCGCAACCTGCGCCGCGCCCTGCGTGAGGACACCGTCGGCGTGCACTATCAGCCGATCGTCGCGCCGGCCAGCGGCTTGATCAGCGCGGTCGAGGCGCTGGTGCGCATCGCCGACGAGGACGGCAAGCCGATCGACGCGGCGGCAGTCGTCGAAGTGGCCGAGAGCGCGGGCCTCATCAGCGAACTCGATGACCGCGTGTTGCGCCAGGCGAGCGAGCAGATTGCGTCGTGGCGCAGTGAACCGCTGTTCCGCGACCTGCGCCTCACGATCAACCGCAGCGCGCAGGATCTGCTGCGACCGGGATTCCACGACCGCATCGTCCAGGCGCTGGCGGCCACCGGGCTCCCGGCTGCGGCGCTCACGCTCGAGATCACCGAGACGGTGTTGCTCGACGCGGACGACGACGCGATGGTCGACGTACGCAAGCTCTACGGGCACGGCGTGCGGCTTGCCCTCGATGACTTCGGCACCGGCTACGCGTCACTGAGCCAGCTGACGAAGTTGCCCATCTCGGCGATCAAGATCGACCGGACGTTCACGTCGAACATGCTGCACGACCGCACCTGCCGCGCGCTTGTCCGAGCGACGGTCAGCATCGCGGAGGATCTGCACATGGAGTGCATCGTCGAGGGTGTCGAGACCGAGGAACACCTCGCTGCGCTGCCACGCTACGACCGGCTGCTGATCCAGGGTTATCTCTACGGCCGCCCGCGTCCGGCCCACGAAGGACTCGGCGTCAACGTGGCCCGGTGGTAGCACCGACTTACCGAAGCAGTAGCGAGTCGAGGCGTCGCGCGGTCACGATCACCCCGACGGCCGCCATGACCGCGAAGTACGCGACGTGGCCGATCATCGACACGTCGAACACGCCGGCATTGAGGTCGCGCATCAACTCGATCGCGTGGTTGAGCGGCAGGCACTCGACCACGATGCGCAGCCAGGCAGGATAGACGGACAAGCCGTAGAAGGTTCCGCTGAACAGGAACATCGGCAACACGATCAGCTGAACGGTCTCGAGATCCTGGAACGACTTCATGAACGACGTCACCGCCATGCCGACGGCGGCGAAGCCGAACGCGACGAGCAGCGCTGCCGGCACGAGAAGCAGGGCCCAGCCGGACGCCACCAGACCGAGCGCCAGCATGACAATCAGGAAACCTGTCGAGTACAGGCCGCCTCGGATCAACGCCCAGCCGATCTCGCCGATCGCCACGTCGAGCGGTCCGAGAGAGGTGGCCAGCATCGAGTCGTACAACTTCGCGTACTTGAGCTTGAAGAACACGTTCATCGTCGAGTCGTAGATCGCACCGTTCATCGCCGAGGCAGCGAGCAGTGCGGGCGCGATGTAGGCGGCGTAGCTGATCGGATGCCCACCGGGCCCGATCACCGTGCCCACCAACGACTTGAGGCCCGTGCCCAGCGAGAACAGATAGAACAGCGGCTCGAAGAATCCGGTCAGGATCAACAGCCAGCTCTTGGAGTAGACGCGAAACGCCCGCTCGAGCACGATGTGCGCGCGCCGCGCGTACCTGCCCGGCGGGATGATCCGCAGCGCGAGGACAGGCGTCGTCATCTCTGGATCCGCCAGGCGAAAGCGCGCCGAGACAGCAGCACGCCGATCAGCGCCATCGCCGACAGATAAGCGAGATGACCGGCAATCGCCACCGCCGACTGGCCGCCGAGGGCCGCCGCGCGGGCGAGCTGGGTGCCGTGCCACAGCGGCGTGCAATAAGCCACCCAGCGTCCCCAGTCGGGCAGCCGGTCGACCGGGTAGAACGTGCCTGCGAACAGGAACATCGGGATCAGGATGAAGCGGCTCAGCACGTTGAAACCCTGGCCCTCGCTCTCGCGCGTCGCCGCGAAGGCAGCGACGGGTGCAGCGAGTGCGCACCCGGTCAGCGCTGCTGCAGGCACGGCGAACACGGCCTGCCATCGCTGCGTCGCGCCGAAGCAGCTCAGAATCGCGAGGTACAAGGCCGAGTTGACCACTGAGCGCACGGCGATCCACAACAGGGTGCCGTCGCTGATCTGTCGTGGTGTGAGCGGCGTCGAAGCCATCCCGTGGAAGCTGCGTTCCCACTTGAACTTGCTGAGTACGGGATAGCTCGCGTCGCTTGCTGCGATCTGCACTGCAGCCGCAACGAGCAGCGCCGGTGCGACGAAGGCGAGATAGGGCACGCCGAGCGAGGTCGTGCCGTTGCGGTCGATCACCGTGCCGAGGCCGACGCCGAGGGCCAGCACGTAGAACAGCGGCTGCATGAAGCCGCTGATCAGCACGCTTCGCCAGAAGCGTTTCGCGTCGAGCAGCCAGTACTCGATCAGGGCGGTCATTCGATGAGAGTTCTTCCGGTCAGCCGCAGGAACACGTCCTCGAGCGTGCTTCGGCGCACCAGGCTCGACAGGGGTGCGAGCCCGATCTCGTGCGCGCGCGTCACTGCGTGCTCGCCGTCGCGCACGTAGAGCAACACCCGGTCGGGCAGCGACTCGACGCGCTCGGCGGCATCGCTGTCGACAACGATGGCGAGCCGTGCTGCGGCCGCCGCGTTCTCGTCAGGTGCGAAGCGCAGTTCCGCCACCTCGCGGGTCGAATACTGCGAGATCAGCGACTGTGGTGAGCCCTCGGCAACGATGCGTCCGCCGTCGATGACGACCAGCCGATCGCACAGCTGCTCGGCCTCGTCCATGTAGTGCGTCGTGATCGCGAGCGTGACGCCGCGCTGCTTGAGCCGGTAGAGGCGATCCCACAGCAGATGTCGCGCCTGGGGGTCGAGGCCGGTGGTGGGCTCGTCGAGCAGCAGCAGTTCTGGGTCGTTGATCAACGACCGGGCGATGGTGAGGCGGCGCTTCATGCCGCCGGACAGCGGTTCGACCTTCGCCGAGGCCCGGTCGGACAGCTGCGCGAACTCGAGCAGTTCGTCGATCCTCGCGCGCAGCCCCGCTCGCGGCAGGCCGAAGTAGCGCCCGTAGATGTAGAGGTTGTCGCGCACGGTCAGTTCGTGGTCGAGGGCGTCCTGCTGAGGCACGACGCCGAGCCGGGAGCGGATCTGCGGCCCCTGGGTCGCCGGATCGAGGCCGAGGACGGTGAGTTCGCCGGCTGTGACCGGCGCCACGCACCCGATCATCCGCATCGTCGAGCTCTTGCCGGCGCCGTTCGGACCGAGGAAGCCGAAGGCCTCGCCACGATGGACCTCGAGGTCGATGCCGTCAACGGCGGTGAAGTCTCCGAATCGCTTGGTGAGCCCTCGCGCAAAGATCATCGGCTCGCCCACAGGAACCGACGCTAGCAATGCGGTGCGACTGGATTGTCTGCCTCGACAGGGATGTCGTTGCGTGCACGGTTGCGCGAGTAAGAAGCCCGTTATTCCGGCCGAACTGTGAAGACCCGCTGCGAATGTCCCGGCGGCCCGGCGCGGCTCCCGTAAACTCCACCGACGTGATCCGGCTCCAAGATGTAACCAAGGTCTACCCGGCCGGCGCCCGTCCTGCCCTCGACAGCGTCACGATGGATATCGAGAAGGGCGAGTTCGTGTTCCTGATCGGGCAGTCCGGCTCGGGTAAGACCACCGTGCTGCGGCTGCTGCTGCGCGAAGAGGTCGCCGACGAGGGAGTGGTCACCGTCAACGGCCGCAATCTGTCGAGGTTGCCCAAGCGCAAGGTGCCCGACCTGCGCCGCCGCATCGGCTGCGTGTTCCAGGATTTCCGGCTGCTGCCGAAGAAAAACGTGTACGAGAACGTGTCGTTCGCCCTCGAGGTGATCAACAAGTCACCCCGCGTGATCAAGCGCACCGTGCCGGAGGTGCTCGATCTCGTCGGGCTCACCGGCAAGGCGCGGCGGCTGCCGCACGAGCTGTCCGGCGGTGAGCAGCAGCGCGTCGCGATCGCCCGCGCGTTCGTGAACCGCCCGCTCGTCCTGCTCGCCGACGAGCCGACCGGAAACCTCGACCCCGATACGAGCCAGGGCATCATGAGCCTGCTCGAACGCATCAACCGCACCGGCACGACCGTGATGATGGCCACGCACGACAACAACATCGTCGACGCGATGCGCCGCCGCGTGATCGAGCTGGAGTTCGGCAAGGTCATCCGCGACCAGTCGCGCGGTGTTTACGGAGTTGGGCGCTGATGCGGGCAAGCTTCGTCCTGTCCGGCGTTGCGGCAGGTATTCGTCGCAACGCGACGATGACGATCGCACTCATTCTCAACACCGCGATCGCGCTCGGGTTCGTCGGCGCCGCCATCCTCGCCAACACCGAGATCACGCGTTTCCGCAGCACGTACGAGGACAAGCTCAACGTGCAGGTGTACCTGTGCACGAACCTTGCGTACAACCAGCAGGAGTCCGAGCGCGAGGTGCTGCTCAAAGAGAACAAGCAGGCTCCCGCTCCGACGTGCAGCAAGAACCTGAAGACCTCGAAGGCGCAGACCGACGCCGTCGACGCCTTGCTGGCGAAGGATCCGATGGTCGCTTCGCACTACTACATCAGTGAGGCGAAAGCGCTCGAGATCGGCAAGAAGCAGTTGCCTGGTTCGGCGCAGTACCTGCGCTTGGGGACGTTCCCCGCGTCGTTCAGCGTGAAGCTGAAGGACATCAAGTCCGACTACGGCGCATTCGCTTTGAAGTACGACCAGGTCCCTGGCGTCGACAAGGTCAACAACCAGATCGCGACGATCAATGCGCTGCTGTCGTTGATCGACAGTGCCCGGTGGTTCTCCATCGTGATCGCGCTCGTCGTGCTCGCCGCGTCCGTCCTGCTGATCGGCAACACGATTCAGGTCGCCGCCAACCAACGACGCAACGAGACCAGCATCATGCGCCTGGTCGGTGCATCGCGCTGGATGACCGAGCTTCCGTTCATGCTCGAAGCAGTGATTGCCGCAGCGGTCGGTGGGCTGATATCCATCGGGTTCATCGCTCTTGGCAAGTACATCCTGCTCGACCAGGTGCTCGGCTCGCAGACGGCGAAGGGCGTGATCCCCAACCTCGGAGCGAACGACATCCTGCTCGCGGGCGGCGCAGGGTTGATCGTCGGTGTCGCACTGTCTGCGCTGACTGCGTTCGCGACGCTGCGAACCTACGTGCGCCTCTAAGTACGCTTAGTGGGTGTCCGCTCAGCCGAAGTCGTCGAACCGCCAGGGTGGACGCAAGATCATCGCGCAGAACCGCAAGGCGCGCCATGACTACTCGATCCTCGACGTGTACGAGGCCGGATTGGTGCTCACCGGCACCGAGGTGAAGTCGCTGCGGCTCGGCCGCGCTTCACTCGTCGACGGGTTCGCGACGATCGACGACGGTGAGATGTACCTGCACAACGTGCACATTCCCGAGTACGAGCAGGGCAGCTGGACCAACCACGAGCCGCGCCGGGTGCGCAAGCTGCTGCTGCACCGTGAAGAGATCGGCCGCCTGATCGGCAAGACGAAAGAGAGCGGGCTGACGATCGTCCCGCTGTCGCTGTACTTCTCGGCCGGCAAGGCAAAGGTCGAACTCGGCCTCGCGCGAGGCAAGAAGTCCTACGACAAGCGTCAGGATCTCGCCCGCCGCGACGCCGATCGTGAGGTCGCGCGCGCACTCGGCCGGCGCAACAAGGGGATGGATTGATCGACGCCGACGTCCCGGCGTGGTGGCAGGCGCTGGAGTTGCCCGGATTGATCGACATCCACACCCACTTCATGCCGAAGCCGGTGATGGACGCGGTGTGGCGCTACTTCGAGAACGCCCAGCAGCACTACGGCACCGCATGGCCGATCCACTACGCAGGGACGACCGACGAGCAGCGCGTCGCGCACCTGCGCGAGCTCGGCGTGCGTCGGTTCACCGCGTTGGTCTACCCGCACAAGCCGGGCATGGCACAGTCGCTCAACGAGTGGGCGCGCGCGTTCGCGGCGGGCGTGCCGGAATGCGTTGCCACGGGAACGTTCTATCCCGAGCCGACGGCTGCCGGTTACGTGCGTGCGGCTCTCGATGCGGGGACGGGCGTGTTCAAGGTGCACGTGCAGGTCGGCGACTTCGATCCGCGCGCGGACGACCTCGTCGACGTGTGGGGGATGCTCGCCGAGGCCGCGGTACCGGTTGTCGTGCATTGCGGCAGCGGACCGTTGCCCGGTCACCACACCGGGCCTGGTCCGTTCGGCGCCGTGCTTGCTGCGCATCCGCGGCTGACGGCGGTGATCGCGCACTGCGGGGCGCCCGAGTACGCCGAGCATCTCGACTTCGTCGAGCGCTACCCGAATGTGCACGTCGACACCACGATGGTCGGCACGTCGTTCATGAATGCGCTCGCGCCCGTCCCGGCCGAGCTGCTCCCGCGCCTGGCCGCGGTGCAGGACCGGGTCGTGCTCGGCACAGACTTCCCGAACATCCCGTACCCGTTCGCGGAGCAACTCGACGCGCTCGAGTCGTTCGGGCTGGGCGACGACTGGCTGCGTGCGGTGTGCTGGCACAACGGGGCGCGGCTGCTCGGTCTCGGGTGACGGCACTGATCCGAGTCGGTAGAACCCGCTGAAATACCAGGAAATCGTGCGTTGCGAGGCACACTCCAAACATGAGCACGATGGCCAAACAGCACTCGCGCACCGATCGCGTCCGTGAGTACGCGGCAACGATCGAAATGGCGGCAGTGCCTGTGGCAGCGATGGGGGTGCTGGTGCGCGCCCGCGAGGCGCGCGAGTGGGTCGCTCACGAGCCGCCCGAGGTCGTGTTCGCCGCCACCGCTGTCGACGAGCGTGCGTTGCCGGCCGCGGTATGGGTCGCGCTGCGACGTGACGACGTCGACGGGGCCATCGACGCGATGACGGCTGCCTCGCAGACGACGTTCCTCATCGAGTCCCGCGAAGAGATGGGCGAGGGCTACCGGCTGCAGACGGTCGAAGAGACCCGTCCGTTGCCAGAGATCGACCTGCTGCTCGCGCAACTCGCGGCGATGCTCGATATCCCGGTCGACGTGCTCCGCATGCTCGCCGAGTGGGGGCCGGACGATCCGCGCACCGAGAACGAGATCGCAGACCTGTTCGACCGCCGGCTCGGCCGCGCCGAGCCGGCCCCGTCGCCGCGGCACGCCACGCCTACCGCGGACGGACTGGTGATGAGTGTGGCCGACGCGGCCGACGTGTTGCGCCTGTCCGACGAGCAGGTGAGGGCCCTGGCCACCCTCGTGCGGCGTGTGCCGGTGACGCTGACGTCCTGAGCGTCAGGACGCAGGGACGGCGTCGACCTCCGGAGCATCTGGCGCTTCGGTCGCCGGCTGGCGGGCGGGCGCACGAAGCAGTCGCCAGCACAGCGCGCCGAACACGAGTCCGGCGATGCCGGACACCAGGAACGCCAGCTGCAGTCCGGACACGGCGGCCGCGTGCAGCGCGCTGTCGAGGGCGTCGTGGAAGCGCGCAGGGACGGCATCGAGCAGGTACTTGGCCTGACCGCCCGCGAGGGCCTTCGCGACGCGTGCAGACTGCGGCACGCCGCGATCGCCGAGCACCGACCCGGCTTTCGCCGCGAACACGCTGCCGAGCGCGGCGATGCCGAGCGCGAACCCGAGTTGCCGCGCAGTGTTCACGGCGCCGGCGGCCATGCCGCCACGCTGCATGGGGACGGCTGCCATCGCTGTCGAGCCCAACGTGGGAGTGGCCAGCCCGACGCCGACACCCATCAGCAAGAAGCCGGGCACCAGGGCGGGCCACGACGCCGAGCCGTGCACGAGCAGTGCGCCGACGACGCCACCCACGCCGATGAACAGCATGCCGCCGCCGATGATCGGTGCGGATCGCGAGCCGTGCAGGAACCGGCCGATCGCCGCCGACACGATGAACGCGGAGGCCGACAGCGGCAGCCCGGTGAGGCCGGCCTCGATCGGCGACAACCCGAGCACCGTCTGCAGCCAGATCGAGGTGTAGGTGAACGCGCTGAAGGCGGACAGCGTGAGGACGAGCCCGGCGACGAGCACGCCGACGAAAGCGCGGTTGCGCATGAGAGTCAGGTCGAGCATCGGTTGGCGCACTGCGCGTTCGACGAGCACGAAGCTGACGAACAGCACCGCCGACGCGATCAGGCAGCCCCACGATGCGGCGGACGCCCAGCCGTCCTCATTGGCCTTGATCAACCCGTAGGTGAGCGTGCCGGCGCCGGCGGTGAAGGTGACCATGCCGACAAGGTCGATGCGCGCCTTCACGGTGGCGTGCGCGTCTTCGAGTGCGGTCAGGCACAGCACGATCGCGAGCACACTGACCGGCAGGTTCACGAAGAAGATCCACCGCCACGAGATGCCTTCGGTGAGCAGGCCGCCGACGATCGGGCCGATCGCGGCCGAGGCGCCGCTCACCGCGCCCCACATGCCGTAGGCCGTGCCGCGGTCGCGTCCCTGGTAGTTGCTGTTGAGCAACGCGAAGGTCGTGGCGAACATCGCGGCACCGCCGACACCCTGCACCGCTCGTGCGGCAATCAGCGCGCCCGAGTTCGGCGCGATGCCGCACACGAACGACGCCGCCGCGAACAGGGCCAGGCCGCCGATATAGGCGTATCGGTGCCCGACGCGGTCGGCGATCGACCCGGTGCCGAGCACAAGCGCGGCCAGAGCGAGGGCATAGGCGTCGACGACCCATTGCAGCGATCCGAAACTGGTCTTCAGATCGCCTGCCATATCGGGCAGAGCGACGTTGACGATCGTGACGTCGATGAGCAGCATGAACGTGCCCAGGCAGACGGTGATCAACGGCAGCCATTTACGCATGGGGAACTCTCCTTCCACTGCGGACCAGTGTCCTGGACTCGACGGACACAGGTACGCCAGATCGACACCTTGGCGTAGATTTCCGCCATGACTGCTCTGGCAACCGCGGATCCGCTCGTCCTGGACCTCATCGACAAGCAGATCCTCCGCAGTCTCCAGCTGAATCCGCGGGCGCCATTCAGCCAGGTCGCCGCCGGGCTCGAGTGCTCGGAGCAAACCGTCGCGCGCCGCTACCGGCGGCTCACGCGGGCCGGCGCCGTGCGCGTGGTCGCGGCCGTCGATCCGCGGGCGCTCGGCGAGAGCGACTGGGTGGTGCGGGTGCGCACCCGTCCCGAGTCGACGTTGGATGTCGGACGCGCGTTGTGCCGCCGCGACGACGTCGCCTGGGTCAGCGTCGGCGCGGCGTCCGAGGTCGTCTGCGCGCTGCGCTCGCACAATGCGCGCGACCGCGAAGGTCTGCTCGTGCACCGCCTGCCGCGCTCGGCTGCGGTGCTCGACGTGTCCGCCAGTGTCGTGCTGCGCCATTTCGTCGGCGGCAGCGCGTCCGACTGGGTCGGGCTGAGCGAGGTCCTCACCGCCGAGCAGGAGGCCGCGATCGCGACGCCGGAGCGACGTCGCGAGGGTGGAACGGCGCTCGCCGCGCTCGAGCCGGCCGACTACGCG
Source organism: uncultured Actinomycetota bacterium (assembly GCA_963754285.1). GTDB lineage: Bacteria > Actinomycetota > Actinomycetes > Mycobacteriales > Jatrophihabitantaceae > RYN-133. The sequence continues at coordinate 39,274 of CAVWFN010000008.1, read as the reverse complement.
ATGCTCGAGATCCTCACGCGGGACGGACGCGCCGGCTTCGGCCAGCTCGCCCGTGCCGCCGGCCTGACCGAGGGCCGTGCGGCGCGCCGCCTTGCCGCCCTTGTCGACAGTGGCGCGGTCTATTTCGACGTCGATCTTGCCGCGACCATGCTGGGCTTCCCGGTGTCGGCCTACCTCTGGCTGACCGTCGCACCCGCCGAGCTGGACGCCGCCTGCCGGGCGCTGAGCACCCACCCCGAGGCACCATTCGTGGCCGCGGTGAGCGGCCAGGCCAACGTGGTCGTGTCGGTGACGTGCCGCGATCTCGACGAGCTCTACCGCTACACGACCGATCGTCTCGGCGTGATCGCGGGCGTCCAGGCGGTCGAAGTCGCGCCGATGCTGCGCCGGTTGAAGCAGGCCGGAGCGCTGGTCGACGGCGACCGGCTGGCCGTCGGGTAACCGATTGTTGGCGGACCCACTAAACTTATGGGGTTCCAACCCAGGGGGTGAATGGTCTCGACTCCGGACGTCGAGACAGGAGAAGCGGGCCGAGGACCGCATTGCTGACCTCGTAAAAAAAGCGATGCAAACAAAAATAAGCGCCGACTACAGTCGCGCCGATCTCGCTCTCGCTGCCTAAGTAGCGAAGCGGATCTGTCAGCCCGGGAGTGTCACCGGCCCGGTCGCTGGCATCAGCTAGGTGACTCACCATCCGCCGCGGTCGCGGCGTCGGACGGGACAACAAACAGCGGCTGGGCCCGTCGCCTCGTCTTGTGTGCATGATCGAGGGGGCCGAGTAGGGACACCGCACACTGCGCCCGGAGAAGTCCTGTTGAAGCGACGGAGGACGCGGGTTCGATTCCCGCCACCTCCACACCTGTCGACAAGGTCGGCTTTCGCTACAAGCGGAAGCCGACCTTGCCGCTTTCGTGCGGGCACTACCGTGCGGAGGCACCAAGTCGGTATGTGCGGCGTCGCGGGCGGCCGCTGGCGAGTGGGGAGTCGATGTGTTGGACCGTCTCGGTGGCGCGACGCGGCTGTTCCCCATCATCGGTGACCCGGTCAGGTACGCCGAGTCGCCGCAGCGGTTGACCCGGACCTTCGAGGAGCGTGGCTACAACGCGCTCTGCGTTCCGATGCATGTGCCGGCTGCAGACCTCGACACCGTCGTCGCCGGCCTGACGGCGTCGCGAAACGTCGATGGCGTTCTCGTGACCATGCCGCACAAGTTCACCGCCATGGCCCACTGCGCTACGAGCTCTGAGCGGTCCAAGCGGCTCGGGGTCGTGAGCGTCCTGCGCCGCAACTCTGACAGCACGTGGCACGGCGACATGCTCGACGGGCTCGCCTTCGTCAAAGCGCAGCAGGATCATGGCGCCCACCAGGATGGAGCGCGGGTGCTTCTCCTCGGAGCGGGTGGCGCAGGGAGCGCGATCGCGCTCGCGCTGCTCGAGGCAGGTGCGCGGGAGTTGGTCGTCCACGACACCGAACAGTCGCGGGTCGAGTCGCTGCTCGAGCTGCTTCCGGACGGCAGCGGGGGACGGGTGATGGCGGGGCCACCCGATCCCACCGGCTTCGACCTGGTGTGCAACGCGACCCCGATGGGCATGGACGACGGGGACCCGCTTCCCGTCGACGTTGCACTGCTGACCTCGTCGATGTTCGTGGGCGACGTGATCGCCGGGCACGGCGTGACCCCACTGATCGCGGCGGCGCAAGCCGCCGGGTGCAGGACGTCCGACGGGGGACACATGGTCGAAGCCGGGTTGACTCTCATGGCCGATTTCCTGATTGGCCGGTCCGAGGACATGCCCGGTGGTTGATCGTCGCTCGCGCGGATTGGCGTACGATCAAGCTAGCTAGGACCTAGCCAGTCGGAACCGGCGATGCGAGGCGTCGCCGTGAGCGCAGCTCGAAGCCGATGCCACGGGAACCGTTCTGTTGCGAATGGTCGGCGCATGCGCATCCACGTTGATGGTGTCCGCAGCTCTCAGCCGCGATGACCGAGCCGCTGGATGCGCGAAGTGCGCTCGGCGTCGTCGGCGCGGCGGAAGTCGACCCGGACCTGTCGCTGACCTTGCCTGCTGACCTGAGTGCGGCGCGTGCTGCGCGGGAAGTTGTTGCTGCGCATGCGGTTTTCCTTCCCCCCGAACTGGTCTCGGATGCGACCCTGTTGGTCAGTGAGCTGGTCACCAATGCGATCCGGCACGGCCGACCAGCCTTCACGCTGCACCTGATGACGATGCCGAGAGCCGTCCGAGTCGGCGTCCACGACTGTGGTCGGCGACTTCCTTCCCGAACGCCGCGTCCGGTCGTGTCCTCCCAGGCGATCGACGGACGAGGGCTGATGTTGGTCGATGCGCTCGCCAGCTCCTGGGGGATCGTCCGAACATCGAAGCCGGTCGGAAAAAGCGTGTGGTTCGAACTGCGCGCACCGGCCACGGCATGACGGATGGCTCGCTGTACTGCCGCCCCTGATCACCGGCCACGCGGTGGTTGGGGAAATCAGGCGATCTCGAGGACGTCCTCGAGGGTGGCGACCAGATCCATGTTGGTGCCCTTTTCCAGGTAGCGCGACGCCCCGGCAGCAAGCGCTTTGTCGGCCATGGCATCAGCTGCGAACCCGGACATCGCGATGATCCGCACGTCGTCGACCGACTCGCGGATATGCGCCAGTGCCTCCAGCCCGTCCACGATCGGCATGGCGAGATCGAGCAACACGACATGCGGCTGCAGTTCCTTCGCGAGGCGGATCGCCTCCGCACCATCGCGCGCTTCGCCGACGACTTCGAAGGCGTCGACGGCGTCGAGCTGGATGCGCAGCAGGGCGCGGATGTCGTCGTAGTCGTCGGCAATCAGCACCCGATAGCCGTTGCCCGACGTGGTGCGGATGGGCGTCTCGCGCTGCGGGGCGGCAGCATCGAGGGTGGACGCCGTGCTGCGCACCAGGTCGCCCGCCTGCACCTCGCCGCCGTCGAGCGGGTTCAGCCAGTCGTTCATCATCGTGCGCGCGGCGGCCAGCGTGCGCTCGAGATAGGTCGCAGACGTGTCCGTATCGCCGAGTTCCCACGCGTAGATCGCGGCCGTCAGGCCCTGCACCACGTTGTCGTTGACCTCGAACGCCTGCTGGCGGCGCACTCTCGCTTCGGCGAGCGTGGCGGCCGCGGCCTCGCGTTGCTCCTCGGCGTGCACCTGGTCGGTGATGTCGATGCAGGTGCCGCGCATGCGAATCGGCGTACCTGCGTCATCGCGCAGAACTTGCCCGTTCGACGAGAGATATCGCGTTTCACCGTCCGGACGCACGATCCGCTCGATCATTTGGTACGGCTCGCCGGTCGCATACGCGTGCTGGTGGATCGCAGCGATTCGCTCGCGGTCATCGGGATGGATGTGCGACAGGAACCGTTCGTAGCTCGCGTTGAACGACTGCGGCTCATGTCCGTAGATTCGGAACAGCTGATCGGACCACCGGTTCGTATCGGACGCGATGTGCCAGTCGTAGTCACCCATGTTCGCCAGCTGCTGGGCACTGTCGACTCGTTCGGTCAGATCGGCGAGCTGATGCTCGGCGTCGCCTCGTTGCCCAGCGAGGTCAATGAGTTGGCGAGCAAGGCTGCGAAGCTCGTCCAGGTCGCTCGCGTCCGCGCATGCGCGGGCGAGGTCGGCCAGTGCCGGATCGGGCGTCGCTTCATCCACACTCGTCAGAGTGGACGCCGTGCCGCAAGCCAGGAAGGGCTATCCGGTCAAGGAGCCTCGGCCTGCACTCAGTGGTAGCGGTTCGCGACCACCGCCGGCTGCTCGACAACCCGTCCGGCGGAGATGTCGCGCGCCAGCCGGATGAACTGCGCATGCGTCCAGGCGAGCGGCGTCGCCGAGAACGTCGGCGTCCCGGGCTTGAAGCCGGCCTGCCCGCCAGGGGCACGGTGATCCCACACCTGCTCGGGCAGCATGCCACCGGAGTTGGCCGCCTTCGACATCGTGGCCAGCTGGTCGGCCGCGAGCGCGTCACGGCCCGCGGCGAGGTCGTATTCGCCGCGCTCACCGGTCAGCAGCGGCCAGCCTCGGCCGTGCGTGATGCCGCTGTCGTCAGCGCTGCCGAGTACCCACGGCCCGCCGTCGTTCTGCTCGCCGTACCCGTCGAAGGATGCGCGGTGCCAGAAGCGTCCGTTGGCGGTGTTGTACGACAGCTTCGCGTCGACGACCTTGATCGTGTTGCGGACGGTCGGGTCGTTGGCGGGAAGCACGCCGAGCCGGACGAGTTCGAGGAAGCTCGGGTCGACGACCTTGCGCTGGTCGACGTTGCTCGGGCCGCTGTCGCCGATGTTGTAGGTCGTGCCCCGGTTCGGGTGGCCGTCCTTGGTCAGCCGGAGGAAGTAGGGCTTGGACGAGTACGGACCGTTGCGCGTGGCCGTCCAACCCTTCAGGTGCGCGTGCCACGAGTCGGCGGTGGCCAGGTAGTGATTCGCCGACGCGGTGTCGCCGTTGTGGCGCGCGATGGACGCGGCGCACACGAGGCCTGCGATTTCGCTCGCGATGGTCGCCGGGGAGTAGCCGCTCTGGTTCTCCCATCGCTCCTGCGGCGTGTACGGCGCGGCGAAGCCGTCCTGGTGGAACGAGAGCAGGAAGTCCGCCGCGGCCTTCACGTGCTTCCACGCTGCGGCGCCGGTGCGATGCAGCTGGTAGGCGAGCACGATCGGATCGGCCACCTCGTCGAGCTGCAATCCGGTCCAGAACGGTTTGCCCGTGACATCGGAGTTCTGCGGGAAGGACCCGTCCGACTGCTGTTGCTTGTCGAACAGGAACGTGAGTGCGCGCTCCGCGCCGGCGTGGTCACCGTCGGCGATCAGGGCCGTGGCGATCTCGTACAGATCACGCGACCAGACAAGGTGATACGGCCCGGTCGGGTTCTTCTGGCCGCCCCATGCCCACGGCATCGTCGGTGACGCGACGTACGCGCCGGGATGCAGTTTGTCCTCCGACGCGGCGAGCACCATCGCCGAGACCGTGTACTCGCGCCGCTCGGTCGCGGTGCGCAGGCTGGACGGCGCGCTGCGCAGCTTGTTCAGGTAGCGGTGCCATCCGGTCGCGTACTTCGTCGAAGTCTTCGTGAACGACGCACCGGCGGCCGGTACCGCAGTGTTCAGCGCGCTCGTTGCGGTCTTCCCGTAGCCGATGGTGAGGACGGCGTAGCGGTGGCCGCTGCGTCCGGTCAGCGTGGTCTGGCCGGTCTGGACGATGTTGCCGTCGGGCGCGTCCGTGTAGTGCCAGTCCATGCGGCCGTTGTCGCTCAGATCGGTCCAGCCGTCGCTCGCGCCGCGGTACCCGTTGGACGTCGCGCTGAACGCCGGTCGCGCGAGGAACGCGCTCGCAGCGTCGGCGTCGCTCGCAACGAGGGTGGTGCCGTTCGTCGTACCCGAGTCGTCGGACGTGGAGTCCGACAGGGTTGGCTCGTAGAGCGCATAGAGCCGGTACGCCGTGTTGTCGAGCGAGTCGAGGTGGACGGCCACCCGCAGCGCCGACCGCGCCGGATCGGTCACGTACGTCGTCGTCAACTGCCACCGGTTGTGCACGGTGTCGACCTGCTTGTACGTGAGGCTGTGCGGATCGGCCAGGACGGTGCGGTGCGTGCCGACGCTGTCCACGCGCGCGACGTAACCGCCGGGCCCGGTGACGACGAAGCCCAGCCGGCGCGCTGCCGGCGTCCCGATGCTCGGGAAGTAGATCTCACCCGTGCCGCCGCCCGGCTGCAGCGTGTACCAGACGTGGCTGGCCCGCGTCGCAGACGTTCCGAAGCCTGCCTTGTCCGACGGCAGGAAATCAGCGCCCTGGCCCGGCCCGCCGGGTGCCGTGGTCGACGGCGTGGCTCCCGCCGGCGCCGATGCGGGCGCGGCGAGCGCACCGACCGTCGCCACCGCGGTTACCAGGATCGCTGTCGTCACGCGTCGCCACGTCATGCAAGGGGCTATGCCCACAAATGCGACATTGCGAACATGTTTCAGGCATTGCGTCGCAGGTAGCCCCGCAGACCCTCGGCGGCCGCGGTCACGTGCAGCAGCACCTGGCCGGCACAGCACCGCGCGATCAGCTCGCCCAGATCGGCGGCGAGCTGGCCCTTGGCGAAGATGCCGCGAGCGCCGGCGTGCAGCAGATCGGCAACGTCGTGCGCCGACACGACCGCGGACGCCGCCATGATGGTGACCGGCAGCTCCAGCCGGTGGATCTCGGTCGCGGCCCGGATCCCGCTGCCGGGCATCCGGACGTCCAGCAGCACGGCATCGGGACGGTGTGTGACGACCGCGTCGACGGCCTCGCCCGCATCGCGCGCCGTCGCAACGACGTCGAATCGTCCGTCGGCCGCCAGCGAATCGCACACGGCGTCGAGTACGTCGACGTCGTCGTCAGCGACGACGATCCGGATCGGCACAGGCGCAGCCCCCTCGGCTCCAGGTCAATGATGTCGGGGGTGACCGCGGTCCGAACGGTCGTTGTGTACCGCCCGCCGTAGCGCATCGGCACTAGTGCCCCGACCGTCGGGACCGGTCGACCGGACCAAGACAATTGGGCGACAAAAGGTCATGATGAGGTCATGGGGGACCAGGCGCAGGGCGGCGCGCCGCCGGATCCGATCCGCGTCCTGCTCGTCGACGACCACGCGATGTTCGCGTCCAGCCTCGCCTTCGTCCTCGATGCCGAACCCGACATCCGCGTGATCGACACCGCCGCCACAGCGCAGGCGGCGTTGGAGAAGTGCGCGGCGACGCACCCGGACGTGGTGCTCCTCGATCACCGACTGCCGGACGGTGACGGGGTCGGGCTGATCAAGCCACTGCTCGAGAACCGGCCGTCGCCACAGATCGTGATGTTGACGGCCAGCACGTCCGACCACACGTTGATCTCGGCGATCGAGGCGGGCGCCTCGGGGTTCATCGACAAGTCGCGCGACCTCGGCGACGTGATCTCGGCCGTGCGCTCGGCCGCAGCGGGGGAGTCATTGGTCAGCCCGCAGCTGCTCGCCCGGTTGCTGCCCCGGCTGCGCCGCCAGCAGATCGACCCCGCCGACTCGATCACCGAACGCGAGCGTGACGTGCTGGGCTATCTCGCCCAAGGCCTGACGAACGCGCAGATCGCGGCGCGGCTCACGGTCAGCGTGCACACCGTGCGCAACCACATCGCGAACCTGTCGGCCAAGCTCGGCGCGCACTCCAAACTCGAGGTGCTGTCGATCGCGGTGCGCAAGGGACTCGTATCGAGCTGACTTGCGCCTGACGTCAGGCGTGCACCAGGCCCTCGCCGCTGCCGACCTGGGCGATCAGATGGTCGAGGTCGGCGAAGGTCTTCGAGATGACCGTGACCCGCTTCGCGTAGTGACCGACCGGGTATTCCATCGTCATCCCGATGCCGCCGTGCAGCTGGATCGCCTCCTGGCTGATGTGCCGTCCCGCTAGATCGATCTGGATCTTCGCGGCCTGCACGAGCCGACGCCGCTCGGCGGGGTCATCGCCGGCCAGCGCGAGCCGGGCGAGCAACGTCATCGACCGGGCCTGCTCGAGCGAGACGTACATGTCCGCCGAGCGGAACTGCAGCGCCTGGAACACGGCGATCGGCTGGCCGAACTGCACGCGGGTCTTCAGATATTCAACGGTCATCGTGAGCATGCGCGCCATCGCGCCGACTGCCTCGGCGCACAGCGCGGCCGTCGCGCGGTCGATGACGGTATCGATCGTGGCGATGGCATCGGTGCTCGTGCCGAGCAGGGTGGCGGGGGTGTCGGTGAGCAGGATGTCCGCTCCGCGCAGCCCGTCCTGCATCGCGTACGGCGCGCGGCTGACGTCGTTGCCGTCGACCAGGAACAGGCCGACGCCGTCATCGGTGCGAGCAGACACGACGAGTGTCTCGGCGCTCTCGCCACCGAGCACGGCGATCTTCTCGCCGGTGAGCGTCCATGCGTCACCGTCCGGCTTCGCCGTTGTGGCGATGTCGGTGAACGACCAGCGGCTCGCCGGCTCGGCGTAGGCGAACGCGAGCAGCAGTTCGCCGCCCGCCACCTTCGGCAGGATCTCTTGCTTCTGCTCCGGTGTGCCGGCCTCGGACACGAGCGCGCCGCCCAGGGCGACGCTGGCCAGGATCGGTTCGAGCACGAGCGAGCGTCCGAACGACTCCATCACGATCGCGAGTTCGCCCGGGCCCATGCCCGCGCCGCCGTACTGCTCGTCGAAGGTGAGCCCGAGCAGGCCGAGTTCGGCGTACTGGTTCCAGAGCTCGCGGCTCCAGCCGAGATCGGAGTCGATCAGCTTCAAGCGGGTGTTCGCGTCGTAGCGCTTGTCGAGCAGACCGTTCACCGTGTCGGCGAGCAGGCGCTGTTCCTCGGTCAGGTCGAAGTCCATGTCTGCTCCCGTCAGAACTTCAGGATCGCTTTGGCGATGATGGTGCGCTGCACTTCGTTCGAGCCGGCGTAGATCGATGCCTTGCGCCAGTTGAAGTAGCGCGGCATGGCGTCGATCGCACCGTTCGGCAGTTGCGCGAATCCATCGGGGACGTCGGCGGATTCTCGATAGGCGAGCGCCGCCGGGCCGAGCACGTCCATCAAGAGTTCGGTCGCCTCTTGCTGCAGTTCGGATCCGCGCAGCTTGAGCACGGACGAGACCGGGTCGGGCTTGCCGGGATGCTTGCTCTCGTTCGCGAGCACCCGCATCACCGACATCTCGAGCGCGGTGGTCTCGACCTCGAGGCGGGTGAGCCGGGCACGGAACAGTGGATCGTCGATGATCGGCTTGCCGTTGGCCATCGTTTCGGCGGCGATCTGCTTGAGCCGGATGATGCGCGTCTTGATGATCCCGGTGCCCGCGTTGGTCGTGCGCTCGTTGCCGAGCAAGAACTTCGCGTAGTCCCAGCCGCGGTTCTCTTCGCCGACCAACTGATCAGCGGGCACGCGCACGTTGTCGAAGAAGACCTCGTTGACCTCGTAGCCGCCGTCGATGAGATGGATCGGACGCACGGTGACACCCGGCGTGTTCATGTCGATCAGCAGGAACGAGATGCCCTTCTGCTTCTGCGCCTCGGAATCGGTGCGCACCAGCGCGAAGATCCAGTCGGCGTACTGCGCGAGCGTGGTCCACGTCTTCTGCCCGTTGACCACGTACTCGTCGCCGTCGCGCACCGCCGTGGTCTTCAGCGAGGCGAGGTCGGAACCGGCGTTGGGTTCGGAGAAGCCTTGGCACCACCAGATCTCGAGGCTCGCGGTCTTCGGCAGGAACCGCTTCTTCAGCTCCTCGCTGCCGAACGTCGCGATCACCGGCCCGACCATGGCCGCGTTGAACGCCAGCGGTGGCGGCACATGTGCGAGCGCCATCTCTTCGGCCCACAGGTGTCGTTGCACCGGCGTCCAGTCCTGCCCGCCCCACTCGGTCGGCCAGTGCGGGACGGCGAGACCGTGCTCGTTCAGGATGCGTTGGGTCGTGACGAAATCCTCGCGGGTGAGCGGTTCGCCGAGGTCACCCTTCGCCCTGATCTCCGCCGGGATTTCGGTAGTGAAGAACGACCGCATCTTTTCGGCGAACGCGACGTCTTCCTTCGAGAGGGCGATCTCCACGAATGTCTCCTCCGGTGGCAGCGTGCCCCTCACGCTACAGAGCCGCGGCGGAGTCGGTTGGCGCAGTCAGTTGTACGTGTACGTCACCGGCTGACTCTGCCCGTAGGGAGTGGTGACCACGACAGGTACCGGCCCCGCCGTGCCGGCGGGAACAGTGACGGTGAGCTGGGTCGTGCCGTGCCGACTCGTGACCGTGGCCGGAGTGCCGCCGAACGCGACCTGCGAGCCGGGCTGGAACGCGGTACCCGTGATCGTGACGGGGGTTCCGCCCGCGGACGGGCCGCTCGTGTTGTCGAGGGAGGTGATCGTCGGGATGCCTACGTAGTCGAAGCGTCCTGCCGCGACGATCGGCGCGCGCCCGTACGGAGTCGTCACCTTGACGTTCACGATGCCGGGCGTGCCCTGCGGCGACACGACCTTCAGCTCCCACCGCGACACGCGGGTGACCGCTGCCGCCGGCTTCTTGCCGAACAGCACGTGCACGCCCGGGGTGAACGCCCGGCCACGCACAATCACCGTGTCACCGCCGGCGGCGCGGCCCATGTGCTTACTGAGGCTGGTCAGTGCGGGCGCTCGCTCGAACAGGAACTTGTCACTGGCATTGCGGAACGTTCGTCCGTGCGTCGTGTAGACCATCAGGAACGTGACCGAGCGCGTGTGCGGTGGAGCGGTGACGTAGAGCTTGGTCGGCGACATCACCTGCAGGTTCCGTCCGGGCTTGTCGCCGAACATGACCTTCGTGACATGGGTGAGGTTGGTGCCGTGCACGGTCACCCGGGTACCGCCCGCGGTCGCGCCGATGTGGGGAGACATCGAGAGGAACTTGGGCTGCGGGTCGGGGTAGGCGCCGCTGGGTAACAACCGCCGCGCGACGTTGGTCAGCAGGGAGCCGATCGCCGACCCGTACGTGTAGGACGGGCCGCGGGCGAGGATCGCGATTGCGTAGCGGTTGTGCGCGATGAAGCCAGTGGTGTTGAAGTCGGCGCTCGAGCCGATCTCGTAGTCGTTGCCCCAGCCCTGCTTGACCGCGAACCCGTGCGTGGCCGACGGGATTCCGAAGAACTGGTACGTACCGTCCGAGCCGTAGGGCTTGGCGTGGCGCATCGCGTTGAGCAGCCACGGCGCGACGACGGGGTCGCGCTTGAGCTTCGCGTACAGCTTCACGAGTCCGGTCGGGCGCAGGTGGGTATTGCCCCACCAGCCCGGCTGGCTCGGCGGGTAGCCGAGGTCGGGCACGTGATAGTGCGACTTCATCCAGTTGACGAGATTGTCGCCGCCGACCGAGCCGTAGAACGCGCTGGCGATCGCGTCGTCGGACTGCGTGATCATCTTCCAGGCGCGTCGGGCCGTCGAGCCGTACATGCGGTGCTGGTGCAACAGTCGCGTCGCAATGAACACCTTGATCAGCGATTCGGACGCGAAGATGCCCGTCGAATAGCCGGCCCCACGCAGCACACCCGTGCGTGTGTCGAGCACGGCGATCCCGACGTGGTAGCCCTGCTGCCGGGCATAGGCGGCCGCAGCCTGCAGGACGTCCGACCGAGTTGCCGCGCGCGCCGGCGTGGCGGTCGCGATCGAGACCAGGGCGGCGGTGAGCACTGTCGTCAGCGCGGCGATCACGACCGAGCGCGCCTTGCGGCTCGGTCGGCGACGGGACAGTGGCATACACACCGCCGGCGGGGTCGGACGTTGATGAGCGTGAGTAGTCAAACATCCGGGGTGACGAATCGAAAGTATTTGACTCCTCTTTCTCGATCCGGCCCGCACGTGTGAGGATCGGCGGGCACGAAGGGAGCGGCCGGTGTTCGTCTCGACCCTGTTCACGGCGCTGACCGCCGCGGCCGCCGTCCTGCTCGCTGTCGCGGGCGCGGCCAAGCTGCGCACGCCGGCTCCCGCGGCGGGCATGCTCGTCGGGTTCTGGCCTCGGTTGCGTCCGTTGTCGCGGGCGCGTGCTGTGGCCCGTGGCGCCGGTGTTGTCGAGCTGTGCGTCGGGGTGGCCGGCCTCCTCGTCGGCGGCCGGATCACCGCTGCGCTCATGGCCGCCTGCTATCTGGCGCTGACAGCGGTCGCCGTGCGGCTCGCGACCGGCCCGCAGCGCGCACCGTGCGGGTGCTTCGGCGCCGCCGACGGCGATGTCGGTGCCGCGCACGTGCTGCTCGACTGCTGCGCGACCGCGATCGCCGTGGTCGCGCTGTTCGTCGATCCCGGCAATGTCGCCGGCCTGTTCCACACCGGCGTCGGCGTCGGCATCACCTCGTGCGCGCAAGCAGCGTTGCTGGCCGCACTCGGCTACCTCTCGATCACCGCGCTGCCGGCGCTCACCGCAGCCCGGCACACCTTGGAGTCATGAATGCTCGTCATCGTTGTGCTCGAGACGATCCTGCTGGCGGTGCTGACTGTGCTCGTCGCAGGGCTGCTGCGGGCCTACGCGACTGTGCTGCGCCGCCTGCACGCACTCGACGGCGGCGCCGCCGCACCCTCCGGTCCGCACGACTTCGCGCTCGACCCGCTTCCGGCGCCCGCCCCGCGCGAGTCGTGGACCGAGGGCCACGACATCGCCGGCATCACCGTCGGCGGCGAAGTCGCCAGCACGCGCGTCGTCGGTGTCGACCACGACACGGTGCTGTTGTTCCTGTCGAGCGGCTGCGCGTCGTGCGAGGTGTTCTGGGACGAGCTGTCGCGTCCGGTTGCGTTGCCCGCCGACACGAGACTGGTGATCGTCGCGCAGGGCGACGAGGTCGAGAGCCCAGCGAGCCTCGCGTCGCTGGCAGCGCCGCACCTCGACGTGCTGATGTCGACGCAGGCGTGGCGTGACTACGAGGTTCCCGGCTCGCCGCACGTCGTCTTCATCGAAGGACGGACAGGGCGCATCCGTGGTGAAGGAACCGGCCAGTCGTGGTCGCAGGTGGCGCAGATGCTCGCCCGCGCCACGGGCGACGTCACCCTGATCGACGGGCGGCCGCGCGCTGCCAAGCCCGATCGCGACGCCGAGGTCGAGGCGCAGGTCGACCGCGAACTGATGGCTGCGGGGATCATGCCGGGCGATCCGAGGCTGTACTCGTGAAGCTCGCAGCACACGGGCTGTCGGTCGCGCTTCCCGCCCGCTGGGAGGGCCGGCTCTATGTACGCGACACCGCGCAGCGCGCGTTCGCCCACGTGGCGGCGTACGGGTACCCCGAAGAGAGCACCAACCCCGTCCTGCATCTGGCCAACTTCGCGCTGCCACCGGGACGCGGTGACTACGGGACGGGCGCCGTCGAGACGATGACCGAGCGCGATGTGTTCGTGGCGCTGGTCGAGTTCGACTCGGTGGAGGCGGATCGTCCACTGTTCGCGGCGCGCGGCTTCCCTCGGCTGACCGTGCGCGACTTCGCGCCGAATCAGCTGCAGCGGCGCATCGCCGGCCAGCTCGGCTGCCAGCGGTTCTTCGCCGAGCGCGGGCGCGCGTTCTGCCAGTACACGGTGCTGGGATCGCAACGCCACGCCGTGTCGCTCGTGCGTGAGGTGCACGAAGTGATGGCCACGATCGAGGTGAACCCGCGATGACGGTGAACCACCATGACTGAGTCGTTCACCGAGCGGTTGGTCAATCGGCTGGCCCGCCGCACACCGTCGCGGCGCGGCTTCCTGACCGCCGCGACAGTCGGGGGTGCGGCGCTGGCGGTCAACCCGATCGGGTACCTGACCAAGCCGCAGAGCGCCTACGCGTCGGTCTGCGGACCGGGCGCCAACTGCAGCGACGGCTGGTCGGCGATGTGCTGCTCGATCAACAACGGGCACAACACCTGCCCGCCGGGCTCCTACCCCGGTGGGTGGTGGAAGGCCGACCGCTCGTCCTACTGCGGCGGCGCGGCGCGCTACTACATCGACTGCAACGCCAAGCCGGGCTCGCACTGGCGCTGCCACTGCAACACCGGCAGCTGCGACAACCGATACGTCGCGTGCAACGTCTTCCGCTACGGCCAGTGCAACACGCAGATCTCCGGCGTCACGGCGGTCGTGTGCCGGCAGATCAGTTGCCGTCCGCCGTGGGACGTCTACCCGGGGCACTGCGGAACCTCGAGCGCGACCGACAACAACACCGCCGAGCACAACGCGCCGTGCCTGAACCACGACAACACCTTCCCGCCGCTGCCGACCTTCCCGAAGGCGTCGGCGACGCTCGGTTCGAACCACGAGCTGCACAACGGTCAGCGCCTCACGTCGCCCGACCGGCACACGACGTTGTTCTTCGGAAAGTACGGAAACCTGTCCTTGCAGAACGACCGCGGGACGATCTGGCAGACGCACACGTCCGGCAAGGCGCACGGCGGGGTGGTCAAGCTGTTCCCGAGTGGCGAGCTTGCCGTGCTCAACAAGCACGGCGGCAAGCTGTGGAGCTCGCACTCGGCGCGCGCGAACGCGAAGGTGCAGTTGCGGCTGCTCAACGACGGCCGCCTCGTGATCTACGACCACGGTCACGCGATCTGGCACACCGATACGAGGAGCCCGTGATGCTCGTCGTCGCTCTAGCAGTTGCAGTCGTCGCCGCGATCCGTGGCATGTGGTCACCGTGCGGACTGTCGATGCTGTCGTCGCTCAACCCGGTCTCGGAGACCGCGCGCGGCAACCGGTTCTGGCTCACCGTGCTCTGGTACGTCGCCGGTGCGGTTGTCGGCGGTGCGCTTCTCGGCGCCGGGTGCGCCGTCGCCGCGTCCGGCTACGCCCGCCTGCACGCCACGACGACGCTGACCTGGGCGATCCTGCTCGGTGCTGCGCTGGTCGCGATCGCATCCGACACCGCAGTGTTCGGACGCTCGCTGCCCGACCATCCGCGTCAGGTCGACGAGCGCTGGCTGGTCAGGTACCGGCGCTGGATCTACGCCGGCGGTTACGGCGTCCAGATCGGCGCCGGGTTCGCCACGTACATCATGACTGCGGCCGTCTACCTGGTCGCGTTGCTTGCCGTCCTCACCGGCTCGCCGGCGCAGGCCGCGTCCATCGCGCTGACGTTCGGACTGGTGCGCGGGCTGACGATCCTCGTCGCCGCGCCCGCGCGTACGCCGGATCGGTTGCGCACTGCACACCGGCGCATTGCCGCGCTTGCGATGCCGTCGCTGTGGGCGTGCGTCGCGGTCAGTGCGGCGGCGGCGGTTGTCGGCGGGTTCGTGCTCGGTGGCGCGCTGCTCGCCGGCGGTGTCGCCGTCGTCGCGGCAGCGCTCGCAGTCACGCCGTCCCTGCGATTGCGAGCCGTGTCGTCCTGAACGCCTTCGCCCCGCGCATCGACAGCGAGATCGGGCCGCTGCGCCATGTCATCGTCCATCGTCCGGGTCGCGAACTCGACCGGCTGACGCCGAGCAACATCCACGCACTGCTGTTCGACGACGTGCCGTGGGCGGCCCGGGCACGCGACGAGCACGATCAGTTCGTCGAGGTGCTGGCCTCGCGCGGCGCGCAGGTACACCTGTTCGCCGACCTGCTGGCCGGCGCGCTGGCCACCACCGTCGGCCGGCGCTTCGTGCTCGATCGCACCTGCACGCCGGAACGGTTCGGTGAGCAGATGGCGCACTCGGTGCGGCGACGTCTCGACGACGCCGATCCGGACACGATGGCCGACCTGCTCATCGGTGGCGTCCTGAAATCAGAGCTGGAGCCGCCGCGGTCGCCGAGCCTGCGGTGGCAGGCGCTCGAAGACGACGATCTCGTGCTGGCGCCGCTGCCGAACACGCTGTTCCAGCGCGACAACTCGGCCTGGATAACGAACGGCGTGACGGTCAACCCGATGGCCAAGCTGGCGCGTCAACGGGAGTCGGTGCACACCCGCGCCGTGTACCGGTACCACCCGTTGTTCCGCGACGCGGAATTCGAGCGGTACTACGGCGACGACGATCGCGATCACCGCCCGGCCACGCTCGAAGGCGGCGACCTGCTCGTCCTCGCGCCCGGCGTCGTCCTGATCGGGATGGGCGAGCGAACCACGCCGACTGCGGTGGAGTTGCTGGCGCGCCGCTTGTTCGCGACCCAGGCGGCGCAGGTCGTCGTCGCGGCCGACATCCCGTCGGCGCGCGCGACGATGCACCTCGACACGGTGCTGACGATGGTCGACGTCGCGACGTTCGTGGCCTATCCGCACCTCGATCTGGACGCGCTGCGCGCCTGGCGCATCACCCCGGGTGCGGACGAGGGCGAGCCGCTGCACGTGGAACCGGTCGAGCGGTTGCCTCGTGCGCTGGCCGACGCGCTCGGCGTCGATCACGTCCGCATCCTGCGCGCCGGGGCGGACGCCGCTGCCGCGGAACGCGAGCAGTGGAGCGACGGGAACAACTACCTCGCGCTGGAGCCCGGCGTGGTCGTCGGTTACGACCGCAACGTGGCGACCAACGGCATGCTCGAAGCCAACGGCATCGAGGTGCTGACGGTGTCGGGCGGCGAACTGGGTCGCGGCCGCGGGGGAGCGCGATGCATGACGTGCCCGGTGCAGCGCGACCCGGTGATCGGGTAGTCGGTTACGCGCGCTTCTCGCGCACCAGGTCGGTGAGGATCTCCGGCAGGTCCATCGCGTCGTTCTTCGACACACAACTCGCGATGCCGAGCCGCTTAGCCTTCGCGATGATGTCGGCGTCGAGATAGGCGCTGAACAGCACGATGAGTTGTTCGGGGCGTTCGCGCAGGATCTGCTCGGCAACCTCGAGCCCGGTCAGGCCCGGCATCTGGTTGTCGAGCAGCACGACCGTGGGCACCGGCGGTGGGTCGAGCTCCTCGAGCTTGGCCAGGGCCTCGGCCCCGTCCGCGGCCTCTCCGGCCACCTCGATGCCCGATCCTTCGAGAACGGAGCGCGCGAGAAAGCGCATGTCGGCATCGTCGTCGACGACGAGGATGGTCGTCTCGAGCGTGTCGGTGGGATCCAGAGTGTCGTTCACGGGCTGAAACTAACAGTAAAACTGCTCATGAGCGCGCCGCCGCGGGGACATCTTCAAGTGGGAGCTCGACAATGAAGGCGGTTCGCAGGCCCGGCTCGCTCTCGCACCAGATGCGACCGTGGTGTGCCTCGACGATGGTGCGGACGATGTAGAGGCCCAATCCGGTGCCGGTCACGGCGTTGTCGTTGCCGCGCACGAACTTCTCGAAGATCCGGTCGAGCGAGTCCGGGCTCACGCCTGGGCCGTGGTCGATCACCGAGATCCGCACCCTGCGTCCCTGGTCGTCGTCGGCGGGGACGATGTCGGTCTCGACGTTGATCTCTTCGTTGACCGGCGAGTTCTTCCGGGCGTTTTCGAGCAGGTTCGACAGCACCTGCTGGAACCGGTCCGGGTCGGCCTCGATCGTGACAGGGACGCTCGGCGGTTCGAGCTCGATCAGCCGGCTCGGGTCGGCGTCGCGGCTGGAGTCGACCGCGGTCTGCAGTTCGGTGCCGAGGTCGACGGGCTGGAACGAGTAGCCGATGCGTCCCGACTCGATGCTTTCGGTGTCGAGGACGTCACGCGTCATCGCTTGCAACCGCCGCGCGTTCGTCACTGCGCGCCGCACCGTGTTCAGCCGGTCGGTGTCGCTGAGCGTGTCCCAGTGGTCGACCGTGGTCTGCAGGAACCCGAGCACGCCGGCCACCGGTGTGCGCAACTCGTGCGACACCACCGAGATGAACTCCGACTGCGAACGGGTCAGCTCGCGCAGCCGGCGCTCCTGCTCGCGTGCCTCGCGCAGTCGCCGGATGAGGATCACGACCAGCGTGAGACCGACCGCGAGCAGCAGCAGGATCAGGATCAGGCCGGCCTGCTGGAGCGGTCCGCTCACACCGCTCTCGAACTGCGACCGACTCTCGCGGAAGACGACGCGCCAGTGGATCGACGGCACGTCGGCCGTAACGACGATGTCGTTGTCGACGTAGCCCACCCCGGTCGGGATCGACAGGTACCGCAGGTTGGCGACCTTGTCGCCGAGGCCGGTGCTCTGCGTCGTCGCCACCACGCTGCCGCGGCTGTCGATGAAGAACCATGCGGCCGTCGATGCCGAGCGATCGATGAGTTGGGCGATCTCGAGTTCGAACGTCGATGTCTCTGTGACCGCCTCCTCGAACACGAGCGCACCGCGCACGCTCGTGGGCGTCGCGCCCCGGATCGCGACGACCAGGTCGTAGCTGGGCAGTTCGGTCGTCAGGCCGGTCTTGGTCACCGGCAGGACGACCGCCGGCTGTGTTTCGAGTTGCTGCTTCGCTTTCGTCCAGCCCGGCGGTGCGAAGGTGCTGCCGAGCTTGCCCGGACGCAGCAGGATGCCGGTGGTGACGACGTCATGCGAGTTGATCAGGAAGAAGCCTGAATTGGCGTTCGGGTCGACGTTGTAGGTCTGCAGAACCTTCTCGTCCGCCGCGCTGTTCGGGGTGAGCTGCCATTTCGCGTTGCCGAGTCCGGCGACGGACGTGAGTGACGACGCGACGCGAGCATTGAAGCTGTCGGCGGTGGCTTGCACCTGCTGCAGCTTTGCGTGGGTGAGAGCGTCGATGCCCTGGTTGTTGGCCACCCGCAGCAGCAGGACGACGCTGACCGCGACGACGACGACGAGGCCGCCGGCCACGGCCGGAATGAGTCGATCACGAGACCGCGACATCGGCCGCTCCTTGCGAGGATTGGTGCGCGTAGGAAGTGATCATCGGGAAGGTGATGGCGAAGCGCGCGCCGCCGCCGGGTGCGTCGGTGACGCGTGCCGTGCCCGACATCGACGCGGCGTACTCGGCCACGATGGCCAGGCCGATCCCGGCGCCGCGTGTGCGGGCGACGGTGTCGCCGCGGCCACGGTAGAAGCGGCTGAACACCTTCTCGCGGTCGTCGAAGGGAACTCCGGACCCCTGGTCGTCGACGAGGACGACGGCATGGTCGTTGCCCTCGGCGCGAACGGTGACCGTGATGGTCGTCCCGGCCGGTGAGTACTTGGCAGCGTTGCCGACCAGGTTCGTCACGATGCGTTCGATCGCCGACGCCGAACCGCGAACCTTGCAGCCATTGGCGATATTGAGGTTGAGACCGTGTCCGGACTGCAGCTCCGGCTGGTCGGCGAGAATTCTGCGCACGGTCTCGCCGAGGTCGAGCACCTCGACATTTGCGCGCGGCAGCCCGCGTTCGAGCTGTGAGAAGTCGAGCAGCTGCTCGATCAACGTGTTGAGCCGGCTGCCGTTTGCCTGCACCCGCTCGAGCAGGCCGCGCTGTTGCGTCGGGCCCATCTGGTCCCAGCGGTCGAGCAGCAGCGTCGAGAAGCCGACGATCGCAGTCACCGGCGTGCGCAACTCGTGCGACGCGGTCGCGAGGAACACTGTCTTCAGCTCGTCGACCGAGCGCATCCGCTCGACGAGTTCCTGCTGGCTGGCGAACGCCTCGGCGTTGGCGAGGGTCGAACCGAGCAGGTCGGTGGTCGCGCCCAACGCCGTCAGGTCGTCGCTGCCCAGCCCCGGCCCGGCCATCAGGCGCAACACGCCCAGGGTCCGTCCCCCACGCGTGAGCGCGATGGCCAGCGTGTCACCGGGAGCGACCGAGGCCGGCATCGAGGTCAGCGCACGGGTGGTGCGATCGGGGGGACTGCCCCACGAGAAGACCTGCTTCTCACCGCGGTCACCGGGCGTGGACAGGCTCAGCCCCTCCAGCTTCAGTCCGTCCGACAGATGTGCGGCCAGCGCGGGAGCGACCTCGCCGAGGTCGAGGCTGCCCTGCATGACCGAGGCGAGACCGGTGAACAACGCCCGGTTGTGCTCGATGGCTTTCAGCCGCGCTGAGGCGAGCGCCTCGCGCCGCTGGACGACCCAGAGCACCGCCGAGACGGCGGCAAAAACCGCGAGGATCAGCAGGGCCCACAGCCACGCGGTGCCGGGGATGCCCGGCTCGGGCGCCCAGCTCGCGACGACCCAACCTGGCGAGCCGGTGAGATCCATGTCGACGCCGTACACGGGAGCACCGGCCGGCGCCGCCCGCGGCGTGGCGGCCACGAGCCGGTTCGGCCCGAGCACCATCAGCCCGCCGGAGGACGGTTGCAGCGTGGCGAGCGTCGCGTGCAGCGTCAGCGCGACGACGCGGTAGGAAACGATCTCCGCCCGCCGCGCCGCTGTCGACGACGGCGTGGTTCCGCCGCGATAGACCGGGACGATGATCGCGGGCGGCTTTGCCGTGTCGTCGAGCATGGCCGTGCCCGAGTCGCGGGCGGTGATCGCGGCGGTGGCCGAGATCGGCGCGCTGCCCAGGCGGGCGGCGGGGACGATCCGCTCGGCGCCCGCACCGGGTGCCGCAGACAGTTCGTTACGGATCTCGGTGCGCACCGGTGACACGGTCGAGGCGACAGTCGCCCGGAGCGTTGCAGCGGCATCGCTGTGAGCCTGATCGCGTTCGGCGCGCAGCACGACGACCGCCATCGCGATGCCGATGACGAGCGGGACGACTACGCCTGCCAGGCGCAGCGGGGAGGGGCGACCCGAACGCACGGCGCGACCGTACTCGTAAGAGCGCCTAAGTATCCGCAATTCTGCCAAGATCAACGATCAATTGCGGCGCGCAGCGTCCGGAGATTCCCTTTTGGCAGGAATGGGATACCTGCCGACCTCGCCTCACGGACGAGTTCGACATCTTGGTAATTGCTGTAAATGACCACGTGCAGGTCCGGACGGGACTTGCGCAGCCCCAGCGCCACGGTCAGCCCGGTCGGCCCGGGCGGCATCCGATGATCGAGCACGACGACCTCGGGATCGAAGCTGTCGATCAGTTCGAGCGCCTCGTCGCCACCCGGCGCGCCCATGACCTGGTGCCCCTCGAGCTGCAGGTCGAGCACCGCGAGATCGAGGGCGTCCGGGTCGTTGTCGGCGACAAGGATGCGAGTCATCGAAGCGACGGTATCCCAGCCGGGCACGTTCGGTGCTGCGATCAGCCGGCCGCGATGACGTCGGCGGCGTGCAGCATCTGGGCGCCGATCGGCTGCAAGTCGATCTCGGTGGCCAGCAGGCCGGTCGACACCCGTTCGACGACTCCCCACTCCCAGATCGCGGCCTCGTCCGTCCCGGTGCGGGCAGCGAGCCACGCGCTGCGCGTGCGCGGGCCTTCGGTGAGCAGTTCGAGCGGGTCCTCGCGCATGATCACGCCGAGGTCGTATTCCGGGTCGGCGAACA
Organism: uncultured Actinomycetota bacterium; assembly: GCA_963754285.1. Taxonomy (GTDB): domain Bacteria; phylum Actinomycetota; class Actinomycetes; order Mycobacteriales; family Jatrophihabitantaceae; genus RYN-133. The sequence goes on along the minus strand of CAVWFN010000008.1, from coordinate 18,590 downwards.
GGCCGTCGGGATCGACCAGCGCGAACCCGGCGCGCGATTGGAGCGCGTTCCATTGGTGCACGTCGCCGTGCACGAGCCGCGCGGTGGCCGGATCGTGGGCGCGTCCTCGGCGTTCGGCGCACTCGAGCGCCTGAGCCACCGCGCGTTCGGAGCACGGCCGGTCGAGGCGTTCCCACATCGCGGTGATCGCGGTGGCGAGCCAGGCCGCCTTGTCGGCGCCGTTCGGCAGACCTGCATCGGCGGCCGGTCGCCAGACGCGGCTCGCGAGGTCGGTGAGGATCTCGTGGCGCTGCGCGATCGGCATCGCGAGGTCGTAGAGCGACGGCCCGAGGCGCTCGAGCAGCATGGCGCCGCGTTGCTCGTCGGCCCGGTAGAGCTGCACGCAGCCGTCGCCGTCGGCGATGCGCAGCACGACGATCTCGTGATCGGCCGCGGTGTCGTCGCGCGGCATGATCAGCTTCAGCACCGCCTCGGTGCCGTCAGCCAGGGTCGCCGGTGCGACGTAGGCCTCGGTGCCGCCGTCGAACGGTGTCGCGACGCGGATGTGCCAGTCGCGCTCGAGCTCGGCGACCAGGTCGGGCAAGGCGGCGAGCCACGCGTGCGCGCCGAGCGCTCGGGCCTTGTTCGCCACGATCGGCGGGATCTCGATCATCGCGCCGGAGGTTACCGGCCGAAGGGTCGATGGTCAGACGGATTTATCCGTACTTCGCTTTCGCTCCGGCGACGGCATCGCTCACCCACTTCTTGTACTCGCGGGTGACGTCGCCGCGCTCGGAGATGCCGCGGACGTAGCGCGCGTGCAACTCTCGGTCGTGGTCGTAGAGCCATGACATGAAGTGCTCTCGCGTCGCTCCGCGCAGGTAGACCGGATGCGCGTGGAACACCTCGGCGCCGGCATCCTGGATCGCCGCGACGGTCGCCTCGATCTGGGCGCGCTGATCGGACAGGCCGGGCAGGATCGGCGCCATGATCACGCCGGTCGGCACGCCGGCCTCGACCATCGCGCGCACGGCAGCGATGCGACGCAGCGGGTGCGGCGTGCCCGGTTCAGTGACGCGCCACGCGTGCTCGTCGATGGTTGCGATCGAGAACGAGACGTTGACCTCGAGGTGTCGCGCCGCGGGAGCGATGAGGTCGAGATCGCGGGTGACCAGGGGCGACTTCGTCAGGATCGAGAACGGGGTGTCGGCGTCGACCAGCGCGGCGATGATGCCGCGGGTCAGTTTGAACTTCGCCTCGGCGCGTTGGTAGGGATCGGTGTTCGTGCCCATCGCGACCTTCTCGTGCGTCCATTTCGGATTCGCAAGCTCGCGCCGCAGCACGTCCACTGCATTGATCTTGACCACGATCTTCGTGTCGAAGTCGCTGCCCGCGTTGAAGCCGAGGTATTCGTGCGTCGGCCGGGCGAAGCAATACACGCACGAATGGCTGCATCCGCGGTAGGCGTTGATCGTCCAACGCGCGAAGGGCGACTTCGGCAGGTGGTTGAGCACGCGGTGGGCGAGGACGGGCAGAAACTCGAGGTGCGACATACGCCCGGAGCTGTAGTCGTCGGCGAACAGGTCGCCGACGTCGAACAGCCCGTCCGGGGAGTCGTCGGCCGTTTGCCAGCGCATGAGTCATTCAAACACATGTTCGATCGGTTCGACACACTCGCCCGTATCAGCCGGCAGGCGGCTGCCCGCGCCGCGGCCTGATCCGCAGCTGGTCGATGCACTTTGCATCCGGCGATGTCGTCAAGGGTCGTCCGCTGGCCGTTCCGAGCGACATTGCCGGGTGCAAAGTCGTCATACTGCGGTCGACGGGGCGGCAACCCCCGTGAGTCAATAGCGGCATGGCCTGGTTCCGTCACAAGGACGACGACGAGAGCATGGATCCGCAGGCGCTGCTCGCCCGCGCGGACGCGGCGACCCCGATGGTGTCGATCGCGAAGGCGCCGTCAGCGTTTCGCATGACGGTGTCGGACGTGTTCTCGATCAAGGGACGCGGCACGGTAGCGACGGGGACGATCGAGACCGGCTCGATCGACACGGGCGACACCGTCCGGCTCACCCGCGCCGACGGCAGCACCCGTGATGTGACGGTCGAGGGCATCGAGGCGTTCCGCAAGATGCTCACAACAGCGAGCGCGGGCGCCATCGTCGGCCTGTTGCTCAAGAAGCTCACCCGCGACGACATCGCCGGCGGCGACGTCCTGTCCCGCTGACCTATTGCGGCAACGGCGACTTGGCCGCCTGTTTCTCGAACACCTCGGTGATCTGCTCGACCGTCATCTCTTTTGTCTCGGGCAAGAACTTGGCCACGAACGCGATGGCGAACACACAGAGCACGGCGAAGCACACGAGCACCCAGTCGAGCCCGATCGCTCGCTGCGATGCAGGGAACGACTCGATCAGGGCGTAGTTCGCGACCCAGTCGACCGTGGCTGCGATCGATGCCGCTTGGCCGCGCACGGCGGTCGGGAACATCTCGCCCTGGATCAGCCAGCCCGTGCCGCCGACGCCGATGGCGAACGACGCGATGAACAGGCTCAGCCCGATCATGCCGACCCATACCCGGGCGGTGCCGGTCAGCGCGCCGACGCCGATCGCCGCGACGACGGCGAAGAACGCCATGCCGGCGAACCCGCCGATTGCGAGCTTGCGGCGGCCGATCTTGTCGATGTAGCGGAACGCGAAGAACGTCGCGATGACATTGACCAGGGTCATGATCGTCGTGACGGCGATACCCGCTGTCGCGACGTCGACCACCGAGTTGCCGCTCTGGAAGTAGGACGCCATCAGCGTCGGCCCGTAGTAGAGCGGCACATTGATGCCGGTGATCTGCTGGAACACGAAGAAGATGCACACGATGTAGAGCGCGCGCCGGACCCCGGGCGTCCAGCGCTTGGTCGCTGAGCGCTGGCTCTTGGCGTCGTCCTGGTCGAGTTGGTGTGCGGTGTACTCGACGTCCTCGGTGGTGACCTCGACGTTGAGTTTCGCGAACGCGGCCTGCGCGTCGTCGTACTTGCCCTTGCGGATCAACCACCGCGGCGACTCGGGCATGTCGACGCGCAGGATCAGCCCGACGATCGCGGGCACCGCGCCGAGACCGAAGAACCAGCGCCAGTCGACGTCCGACGCGCTCGGCCAGATCTTCAAGATGGCCAGCGCGATCACGTACGAGATGAGGATGCCGACCGTGATCATCCACTGCTGCAGCATCGCCAGCGAGCCGCGGCGCTTGGCCGGCGCGTACTCCGCGATGTAGGCCGTGGCGATCGCAGAGTCGGCGCCGATCGCCATGCCGATCAGCGTGCGGGCGATCAGCAGGACGGCGACGTGGAACGTGAACGCACTCAGCAGCGCGCCGATCGCGTAGATCAGCGCGTCCGCGATCAACAGTTTCTTTCGGCCGAAGCGGTCGGTGAGCGGACCGGCGAGCAACGCGCCGGCAGCGGCGCCCAGCGAGGCGCCCGCGACCAGGTAGCCCGTCCCGAACGCGTTGAGCTGGTACGGGATGAACTGCAGCGCGGCGCCGATGTTGGACGTGTCGTAGCCGAAGAGGAATCCGCCGAGGGTGGCAAGCAGCGTGAGTCGCCAGATGAACGCGGTGGGGACGTTGTCGTCGAGCTTGGCGAGGGCATTCGTCCGCGGGCTTGTGGTCGTCATCGCACCGTTCTCTTCGGTCGTTAGCTCGCCTTACCGACTACCCGGAATGTCCGAGTGTGAAACCAGCCGGCCTGCGCCGCGGTGTCGGGCCGGCGGGCTAGGCTCCGGCGCATGGTGGCCGACACCCAGTACGAGGATCTGCTGCGGCACGTCCGCCGGCACGGCACGCACAAAGACGACCGCACCGGCACGGGCACGCGGTCGGTGTTCGGCCATCAGTTGCGCTACGACCTGTCCGCGGGCTTCCCGCTGATCACCACCAAGCGCGTGCACTTCCGCTCGGTTGCCTACGAGTTGCTGTGGTTCCTGCGCGGCGAGTCGAACGTGCGCTGGCTGCAAGAGCACGACGTCACGATCTGGGACGAGTGGGCCGCGCCCGACGGCGAGCTCGGCCCGGTCTACGGCGTGCAGTGGCGCTCGTGGCCGACACCGGACGGGCGGCACATCGACCAGATCCAGGCGGTGCTCGACCAGCTGCGCTCGAACCCCGATTCGCGGCGGCTGATCGTGAGCGCCTGGAACGTCGGCGAGATCGCGAACATGGCCCTGCCGCCGTGCCACGCGTTCTTCCAGTTCTATGTCGCAGACGGCAAGCTGTCGTGCCAGCTCTACCAGCGCAGCGCCGACCTGTTCCTCGGCGTCCCGTTCAACATCGCCTCCTACGCGCTGCTCACGCACATGGTCGCCGCACAGGTCGGGCTCGGGGTCGGCGACTTCGTCTGGACGGGCGGCGACTGCCACATCTACGACAACCACGTCGAGCAGGTCGAGCGGCAGCTCTCGCGTGAGCCGTACCCGTTCCCGCGCCTCGAGTTGCGGGCCGCGCCGTCGCTGTTCGACTACGGCTACGAGCACTTCGACGTGGTCGGCTACCAGCACCACCCGGGCATCAAGGCCCCGGTTGCGGTCTAGACCACCCCGTGAAATCGCTCCGCAAAGAACGCTCCGCGATTTCCCGGGGGCCCCGGAGGTGATCGGGCTCATCTGGGCCCAGGCGGCCAACGGAGTGATCGGGCGCGACAACGCGATCCCGTGGCACATCCCCGAAGACATGAAGCACTTCCGCACGGTCACGTCCGGCGCGACCGTGCTCATGGGCCGCCGCACCTGGGAGTCGTTGCCGCCGCGGTTCCGCCCGCTGCCCGGTCGCCGCAACCTCGTCCTGACACGGTCGGCGACATGGGAGTCAGACGGCGCAGAGGTCGTCCATTCGCTGGACGAGGCACTGGTCGCCGACGTCTGGGTCATGGGCGGCGCCGACGTCTACGCCGCGGCCCTACCGCGCGCCGACGTCCTCGAGATCACCGAAGTCGACCTGGACGTGGCCGGTGACGTGCACGCACCGGCGATAGACACGTCCTGGCGAGTCGCCGACGACAGCGGCTGGCAGACGTCCGAGAAGGGCCCACGCTTCCGCTGGCTGCGCTACGTCCGCTGACCACCTTTCCCCGCCAGTGCTCACTTTCGGGCGTCCGAACCGAGCACCAGCGGGGAAACCCCTGCGGCCTTTCCCCGCCAGTGCTCGCTTTTGCGTCGCCGAACCGAGCACCAGCGGGGAAAACGGGACGGGTCAGAGCGTGAGGTCGACGACCACCGGGGCGTGGTCGGACGGGCCGGTGCCCTTGCGCGCGTCGCGGTCGACGTACGCGTCCGACACCGCCGAGGCCAGGCCGGCCGACGCATAGACCAGGTCGATGCGCATGCCCATGTTCTTGTGGAACATCCCGGCCCGGTAGTCCCAGTACGTGTACGGGGTGTCGTACTTGAGCGCGCGCGGAACCACATCGACCAGCCCGAGCGAGCGAAGGGCGGCGAGCTGTGCGCGCTCCGGCGCGCTGATGTGCGTCGCACCGTGCACGGCCGTCGCGTCCCACACGTCGGCGTCGGTCGGTGCGATGTTGAAGTCGCCCATCACGACGAACCGGTCGGTCAGCTCGGCCGAGACGGTCGCTCCGAGCGCCGCCAACCACGCGAGCTTGTAGTCGTAGTGCGGATGCCCGACCTCGCGTCCGTTCGGCACGTACACCGTCCACACCCGGACGCCGCCACACGTCGCACCCATCGCCCGCGGCTCGGTCGAGGCGAACATCGCGTCCTCGGGCTGATAGCCCGGCTCGTCGACCAGCCCGCGCCGCACGTCGGCGATCCCGACCTTCGACACGATCGCGACGCCGTTCCACCGGCCCGTCCCGAACGTCGCCGATTCGTAGCCCAACTCGGCCACCTCGTCGGAGGGAAACGCATCGTCGGACGTCTTGATCTCTTGCAAGCACAGGACGTCCGGTTCGACCGTGCCGAGCCAGTCGAGCAGCCGCGGGAGTCGAGCGGTCACCGAGTTCACGTTCCAGGTGGCGATACGCACGCGCCGAGCTTAATGTTGCCGCCTACCCTGGGCGCGTGGCCTCGTACCGGTTTGCCCTGCACCCGCGGTGGTTGTTGGGCCACCTCGTCGTGCTCGCGACCGCATGGGCGATGGTGCTGCTCGGGCACTGGCAGCTGACAGTCTCGGAGAGCAAGGGCTTCAGCATCCAGAACTTCGGCTATGCGCTGCAGTGGTGGGCCTTCAGCATCGCGGGGATCTTCATCTGGGTGCGGATGATCCGCGACCGCGGCCGTCCCGCGTCAGACCAGTCACAACCGGCGGCTCCGGCGCCGGTGCGCGAGGAACCGGTCACCTACCGTCGCTACGTGATGCCCACCGCGGTCGACCCCGTCGACGACCCAGAGTTGTCGCGCTACAACGCCTACCTGCGCTCGCTCGATCGGGACGGCAATGTCTGAGCTCTCGCTCGCGCAGCCGCACGTGCCGGCAGAGCGTTTGGCCGCGGCCTCCGGAGCGCTCGCCCGCTACCGCGTGATGGCGTTCGCCACCGGCGTTGTGCTGCTGCTCGGTTGCCTCGCGCTCGTACTGAAGGCGTTGGACGTGCCGCACATGGAGCCGGCCACCGCGATCGTCTGGGTCACCCACGGCTACCTGTACCTGGTGTACGTGATCTTCGTGGCGATGCTGGGCGTGAAACTGCGCTGGCCGCTGCCGCGATTCGCGCTGGTCATGATTGCCGGGACGGTGCCGACGATGTCGTTCGTCGCCGAGCACTTCGTGACCCGCGCCGCGCAGCGGGCCGGCGACATCGACGCCACAAAGTAATACGCGTCCGCACAAACCGCCTCAACATCATGAGACCCTGATCGCCATGCGACCCCGCCGTAGCTTGATCATGTTGTCGGCCGCCGCGCTGGTGGTGACGACGGCGAGTGCCGTGCCGCCCGCGGCCGCGTCGTCCGATTCCGATTCGGCGGCGACGACGATCACGCTGTTCCTGAAGGCGCCGCACCCGGCCGCGCTGGCCCGGCTTGCCGCAGCGCACGGCCTGTCCCGCACGGCTCGCCTGGCTGCGTTGCGCCCGCTGCTCCCGAGCGATGCCGCACACAACACGATCGTGCGGTTGTTGCGGCTCGAGGGGTTTCACGTCGTCGGCCAGACGGCCTGGTCGGTGACCGCGACCGGTGCCGCGGCCACGTCCGCCGGACTGTTCGGACGGCCCGACGTGCCGGCCGGGGTGAGCCGTCTCGCACAGGCCCGGGCCGAGACGAGTGCGCTTCCGCACGTGCCGGCCGGCTTGTCGCAGCTGGTGACCGCGGCGTTCCCGACCGACGGCACCGTCCCGATCTACCACCACTCGACCGGCGTGCTCGACGGCAAAGCGTTCCGCAACGCCCATGCGCCCGCGCACGTCACGCCGTCGACCGGGCAGAACGACGGGCCCGACACCGTCGCCACCATTCAGCTGGCCAACTTCTACGGGCTCGTGCCGGGGCAGTTCTCGAACAGTCAGCAGGCGACCGACCTGAGCACGTATGCGACCAACCACGGTCTCGCCGACCCGGTCGCCAACGGGAAGTACGTTGCCGTCAAGGTCGCGAGCGGGCCGTCGACCCAAGACGACGAGACCGGCGGCGACATCGAGGTCGCGCTCGATCAAGAGTCGATCCTGTCCACTGCGCCGTCCGCGCACCAGCAGGCCTACTTCGCGCCCAACGATTCGACGGCGCATTTCAATCTGGCGTTCGACAGCGTCCTCGACGACGTGCTGGGCAACAAGGACGCGACGCACAAGAACCCGCACATCGTTGCGCTGTCGTCGTCCTGGGGAGGGTGTGAGAGCCAGACCGGCGCCCAGTCGATCCACAGTCTCGAGCCGATCCTGCAGTCACTGACCGCGGCGGGCGTCACGGTGTTCGCTTCGTCCGGCGACAACGGAATCTACGACTGCGGTGACAGCTCCTCGACCCAGCCCGATGTCGACTACCCCGGTTCGTCACCGTCGGTGATCTCGGTGGGGGGTACGCACCTGCGCGCGGCGAGCAACTCGCCGAACACCGGCACCAACTGGACCGACTCGGCGTGGACGTGCGCGAGCGCATTCGACTGCAGCTCGATGGGCAACGGTGGGACGGGCGGCGGACGGTCCGGCGAGGCCTATTCGAAGAGCAACTCGAGTCCGTTCCGCGGCTTCGCCGCACCGATCTGGCAACGCGCCGCGATCACCAATGCGCCGTTCCGCAACAACACCAACCGCCTTGTGCCGGATATCGCCGCCGACGGCGCGCCGTCCTCGGGCTTCGTCATCTACACCGGCGATCGTGCCAACTCGGGCTGCGCGTGCACCAACCCGACCATCGGCGGCACGAGCCTGTCGTCGCCGATGTCGGCCGCGTTGCTCACCAATGCGCTCGCCGGCGCCGGACACACGACCGGCGCGGGCGACATCCACGGAGCGCTCTACTCGGCCTATCACGCGTCGCGCTCGCTGCGGAACACCAATCCGGCCAAGGCCGTCCGTGACGTCACGTCCGGCCAGAACGGCAGCCCGAAGGATCGGCAGAGTGATCCTTCGGTCAAGGCGAGTCCCGGGTTCGACACGGTGAGCGGCATCGGTGCGGTGCTGTGGCCGGCGGTCATGCCGTACATCTACGACAAGCACGCGCCGGTGGTCCGCGCGGCGACTGTGAACGTGCCGAAGCCGTTCGGTTCGCAGTGGCGCGGGGTTTCCGCGTCGTGGCGCGCCGCGCAGGGAGCCGACCCGCGCCTGCTCGGGCCCACGCACGTGACGATCCGTCGGCTCGGGGGCAGCGGCGCGGTCGTGAGCAACTACTTCTACCCGCCGTCCGGGCGGCGCAGTTTCACCGGCGTGCCCGGCTCGACGTATCAGCTCACCGTCGCCGCGCGCGACATCGGCCGGCACCAGTCGGCACCGACCACCACGTCGGTGCAGGTGCCGCTCGACGACCTGCGCTTCACCCACGGCACGCGCTGGCATCGCGTCTACCGCGCGGGCGACATCGCCGGCTCGCATCTGAATGCGTTCGCGCGCGGCGCCCAGGCGCAGGCGGGCGGGTTCGGTCGCACGTACTCGGTGCGCGCGCATGTCGGTCCCGGCGCCGGGGTGCTCGGGGTCAGCTACCGCGGGCACCGGGTGGCGACCCTGAATCTGGACGCGGCGCGGTCGGGAGTGCGCTCGTTCCGGTTCTACAGCAGCTCGACGCGCGCCGGGCGGAGCTTCAACTTCACTGATCTGACCAACAAGTGGGTCTCGCTCGACGCCCTCTGGATCACCTTCTGACGATCTTCGCCGTTGCCGTCGAGGTGGCGAGCAAGGCGCCGTCCGGGTCGGTGAGTTCGCCGGCGAGGAAGGCGATCGAGTTGCCGCGGTGCACGATCCGGCCGTGCCCGAGCAGGCGTCCCAACGGCGCGGGACGGACGAAGCTCGTCTTGAGTTCGAGCGTCGGCGCGAAGTGATCAGCCGGCAGCTGCGCCAGTAAGGCGGTCGAGGCGACCGCGTCGAGCATCGCGGTCAGAAACCCGCCCTGGACGTTGCCCATCAGATTCGCGAACTCCGCCCTGGCGAGGAACTCGGCTTGCACCTCGCCCCGTTCGGCGTCGACCTCGAGCAGCCGATAGCCGAGCAGCTCGACGGCAGGCGGCAGCGGCCGTCCGTTCGGGAAGGTGTTCGTCACCCGGTCTTCCGATCGCGCCGACCACCGTGGGCAGCAACCAGGTCGGCGCGGGCCCGCGCCACCCGCGAGCGGATCGTCCCGACGGGGCAGCCGCACACGTCGGCCGCCTCGGGATAGGTCAGCCCGACCAGCTGGGTCAGCACGAACGCCTCGCGCCGCTCGTCGTCGAGGGCGTCGAGCAGATCGTGCAGCGCGACCGATTCGGCATGGTCGGCGACCGGCTCGGCCGGCGGCTGCGGAGCCCGTCCCTTCACGGCGGCACGGACGGCATCGGCGCAGACGCGGCGGGCGATCGAGAGCAGCCACGTGCGCGCGGCCGCTCGCCCGGCGAAGCGGTGCAGGCTGGCGAAGGCGCGCGCGTAGGTCTCCTGGACGAGGTCCTCGGCGGTGGCGGCGGAGCCGAGGTGCCGGCACAGCCGCCAGACGTCGGTCTGGGTGGCCTGCACGAACGCGGTCGCAGCGGCCGTGTCGCCGTGGCGAGCAGACAGCGCGAGCTCGGTCAGCTCGTCCATCGGCGCCACCTTCTCTCCCGACCCGGGAACCGATCGCGTCCGCGCCACGACTACTACCTATGTGCGATGCGACCGGTTCCGTGAGGCGGCCTCGTCCCGCTTGGACGGCGAGCCCGTGGGCATGCCGTCGACGAGTCTCGACAACCACCTCGCGACCTGCCCCGATTGTGCCCGATGGGTTGCCGAGGCGACTCGGCTGACCCGGCAGGCCCGGCTCTCGGCGGTCGACGTGCCCGACCTGTCGGCGCAGATCCTGGCCGACGTCGTGCTGCCGACCCGGCGCGTGCTGCGCTGGCGGCTGTGGCTGCGCTCGGCGCTCGCGCTGGTCGCGGTCGCCCAGTTGGCGATCGCCGTTCCGTCGCTGGCCGGGATCGGCGTGGGGATGCCCATGTCGACCCACATCGCCCACGAGAGCGCCGCGTGGGACATCGCGGTCGGCGTTGCGTTGCTCGCCACCGCATTGGTGCCCCGGCGTGCGTCCGGTCTCGTCCCGCTGCTGTCGACGTTCATCGCCGTGCTGGCCGTGTTGTCGGTGCATGACCTGATCGACCACGAGGTGACGATCGCCCGTGAGCTCACGCATGTCGCGACGTTGCTGGGGCTGGTATTGCTTGTGCTGCTCGACCGGGCAGAACGTGCCCTGCCGCCGCAACGCGCTCGTACGATCACCGAGACCTCGACCGAGCGCAAGCTCAGAGGAGTTGCGTGAGATCACCCCACCAAGACGCTCCGCAAAGAGCGCTGCGCGTTTTCGCGGGGGCCCCGAAACCGCTGAAGCTCGTCCTTCTGCTCTTCGTGCTCGCCGGGGCGGGCTTCGTGCTCGCCGCGCCGGCGTCCGCGCACGCAACGCTGACCGGTAGTTCGCCCGCGGACGGGTCACGGCTGCGCACGGCTCCGACGAGCGTCACGCTGCACTTCGACGAGAGCGTCGGAATCACCTACGTCCACGTCACCGACCAGACCGGCAAGCGGGTCGAGTCGGGGACGGCCACCCATCCAGGTGGCGTGGGCAGCGTCGTACGCGTCGCACTGCGGCCCGGACTGCGCGATGCGAGCTACACGGCCAGCTTCCGGGTGGTGTCGGCCGACTCGCACCCGGTCGGCGGCATCGTCACGTTCGTCGTCGGCAACGGACCGCTCGTCACCCACGCGCAGAACACCAGCGTCATCCCGGCCGGAGTATCGACGAGTCTCGACGTCGCGCGGTGGGTATCGACGCTCGGCTTCACCGTGCTCGCCGGCGTGTGGCTGATTTTCGCTGCCTGGCCGGCGGGACGTGGTGAGCGGCGGGTGCACCGGATCGTGTGGACGGGCTGGGCGGCGGCGTTGCTCGGCTCGATCGCCGAGGTGTTGCTGCAGGCGGTCAATGCGGCGGGCGCGCCGATCACGTCCGTGTTCAAGTGGTCGCTGATCGACGCGACGCTGCAGACCAACTTCGGCGGCTGGCATCTGCTGCGCATCGGCCTGCTCGTGCTCACGGGGGTCGTGCTCCTGTTCGCGCTGCGGCGCGGACGCGACCGGCTCTGGAGCGAGGACGCACTCGCGCCGCTCGGTGTCGTGATCGCCGAGACGTTCGCGATCGTCGGGCACGCGCGCACGACCTCGCCGGTGTGGCTGTCGGTCGGCAGCGACACGTTGCACCTGGCCGCGATCGGCGTCTGGCTGGGCGGGCTCGTGATGCTGGTGATCGCGGTGCTGCCGCGCCGCGACCCGGACGAGCTCGCCGAGGTCATGCCGGTGTTCTCGCGCGTCGCGTTCAGCTCGGTGATCGTGATCGCGGTGACCGGCGTCTACGCGGCCTATCGCGGCACCGGTTCGTGGCGGGCGCTGTTCGAGACCGAGTACGGGCTGTTGATCATCGCGAAAGTGGTGGGGTTCGTCGGCCTGCTCGGGCTGGGCAATCTGTCGCGCATGCTGATCCGGCGTCGGCTCGGCAGCGGACGGGTGGTGGCCTACGCGATGAGTTCGGACACCGAGGTCGAGCCGCCGGCGTCCGGTTTCTCGGCGATCGATGTCGAGCGCATGCGCCGGTCGGTGGCCGTCGAGGTCGTGATCGGCGTCGTGGTGCTGGCGCTGGCCGCCGTGCTCGTCGGCCAACCACGCGGTACGGACGCGATTGCTGCAGCCGATCTCGCGGCGGTGTCGGCGAGCGCGCCGGTGACCACGCAGCGCACAGCCACGATGACGGTCGACCCGGGCCGGCACGGCGTCGTCGCGGTGCGGCTCGATCTCGGCCCGGGCGCCGAGCCGGAGCACGTCGAGGCGACCGCAACCCAACCGGCTGCCCAGCTCGGGCCGATCCCGCTCCACCTGGTGCGGGCCGGTCCGTCGTACTACACGGCGGCGGGGCTGAACCTGCCCGTGTCGGGGACGTGGGTGTTTACGGTCGACGTCATGTTCTCCGAGTTCGATGCCATCACCACCGAGCTGAAGGTCACGTTGTCATGAGGACGCTTGTCGCCGCGCTGTGCGGACTGATCGTGTTCGCGCTCGCCTGGCCTGCGGTCGCGCACGTCACGGTGAGCAGTCCGAACGCCAAGGCCGGCGAAGAAGCGGTGCTCACGTTCCACGTCCCGACCGAGAGCGACACGGCGAGCACGACGAAACTTGCCGTGCAGTTGCCGCCGATGGCCTCGGTGTCCGTGCTGCCGATGCCCGGCTGGCACATCACGACGCGCACGACCAAGTTGGCCAAGCCGTTGCTGACCGACGACGGTGACAAGGTCAGTGAAGCGGTGACCGAAGTCGACTGGACGGCGACATCGAAGTCGAGCCAGATCGCACCGGGGCAGTTCCAGGAGTTCACCGTCCTGGCCGGTCCGCTGCCGCAGGCACCCTCGATCGCGTTCGGCGCCGTGCAGACCTACAGCGACAAGACGGTTGTCGAATGGAACCAGGTGCCGGCGCCGGGGAGCAGCGCGGAGCCGGACCATCCCAAGCCCGTGCTTACCCTGGCAGCAGACGATCCGACACAGCCGGTTGCCGCCGCGAAGCCCGCGAGCACGACCGGACCTACCGTGCTCGCGATCATCGCCTTGGTCGTTGCGGCCGCCGCGCTGGGCGTGGCAGTTGTCGGCAGGGCGCGACGCAAGGAAGGAACTGATTCGTGAAGTTGCGTATGGCCGCGGTTGCGCTCGTACTGGCGATCGCGGGGTGTGGCTCGTCGGCCGGCGGCGCCGCGCATCCGTCCGATCTCAACGACAATCCGGGTACGGGCAAGTACGAAGGCGTCGGGCTGACACCTCCGCTGCCGCGTCCCCAGTTCACGCTCACCGACACCGCGGGCAAGTCGTACTCGTTCGGCCGGCGCACCGACAACAAGACGACGCTGTTGTTCTTCGGTTACACCCGGTGTCCGGACGTGTGCCCGCAGACGATGGCCGACATCGGCGTCGCGTTGCGGTCGCTGCCCGTCGCGACGCAGCACAAGGTGACGGTGGTGTTCGTGACGACCGACATCAAGCACGACACCGCGGCCGCCATCAAGACGTGGCTGTCGAAGTTCTCACCGGGCACGCACTCGGCGTTCATCGGGTTGCGCGGCACGCAGCCGCAGATCAACGTCGCGCAGGCGGCAGCGCACGTGCTGGTCGCCGAGGACGGTGGGCGCACGCACTCGTCCCAGGTCTTGCTCTACGGGCCGGACAACTACGCGCACGTCGCGTACGTCTACAACAACGCGAACGAGGCCAAGCAGATGGAGCACGACGTCGCGATTGTGGCCAACAGCTAGCGACATGGGTCGCCCTATAGGGTCTGCGGCGTGAATTGGTCTGTGGTCCGGCCCTGGATCGGGACGGCTGCCCGGCTGCTGCTGGGCATCGTCTGGATCTGGGCCTCGTTGTCGAAGATCGCCCACCCGCTGACGTTCACCCAGGCGGTGCGCGCCTACGACGCGACGCCGGAGTGGTTGTCGAAGGGCATCGGCTATGGGTTGCCGGTGCTCGAGCTGTGTCTGGGCATCGCGCTGATCATCGGCGTCACGGTGCGCATCGCGGCGGCGGTGTCGACCCTGCTCATCGTCGTGTTCCTGATCGGGATCATCGAGGTGGCGGCGCGAGGCATCAAGCTGACGTGTGGGTGCTTCGGCGGCGGCGGCACGACAGTCGGCGCGACGTCGTACACGCTCGACATCCTGCGCGATGTCGGGCTGCTCGTCGTTGCCGTGTTCCTGGTGATCTGGAGCTTCACGCATCTGTCGATCGAAGAGTTCCTGGCCCGCCACGACTACGTCGAAATGCCGTCGGCCAAGCGGATGCGCACTCCGGAGGGGCGGCGGCGTTACGAGGCGCAGGTCGCGACCAAGCAGAAGGACGCCCGCTCGCGCAACCTGTACCTCAACAGCTCGATCGCCCTCGTGATCGTGCTGGTGACCCTGATCGGCGTCGGCGTACAGGCCGGCCGGGCGAAGATCAGCAACGTCGTCCTGGGGAAGCACGCGACCGCGTCCGGGATCGTGTTCGGCAAGGCCGCCGCCGCGACGGTCGACGTGTACGAAGACTTCGGCTGCCCGATCTGCAAGCACTTCGAGTCGACGGTCGCGACGAAGCTCGACCAGCAGGTGCGCGCGAACATCGCCCAGGTGCGCTTCCACCCGATCTCGATCCTCGACGGCAACTCGCCGAACCAGTACTCGACCCGCGCAGCCAACGCCGCGATCTGTGTGTCCGACTCGTCGGTCGACGACTTCGTCGACTACCACAATCGCCTTTATGCCGGCTCGTTCCAGCCGACCGAGGGGACGGCCGGGCCCGGCAATGCGGAGCTGATCTCGCTTGCGACGAGATCCGGCGTCCCCAAATCTGCGGACACCTCGCTGAGCAACTGCATCACGAACGGCAAGTACAAACCGCTGGTTGCGCAGCTGACCGAGAAGGCGTCCGAAGCGGGCGTTACCGGAACGCCGACGGTCTACGTGAACGGCAAGCAGGTGACGGCGACTGCGACCGATCTGTTCGCGGCGATCGCCAAGGCGAACGTCGGGCACACCCCGGTGCCGTCGGTGACCCCGTCGCCCACGCCGACCGTGTCGTCCTCGACGTCAGCGTCACCGTCCCCGTCTGGTTCGACGACACCGTCCGCATCGACGTCACCGTCCACGTCGCCGTCGAAGTCCGCGACATCGTCCAAGCCGAAACCGAAGCCGTCGTCGTCCTCGAAGAAGTAACTACCCCGGACACGCTGAAGGCCGGCTCCCTGATCGGGAGCCGGCCTTCGCTGCGTCTGACGGACTTACTTGTGGTTGGCGGCGTCCTTGAGCGCGCTGCCCGCGGTCAGCTTGACCGTGGTCGCGGCCGGGATGGTGATGGTCTCGCCGGTGGCCGGGTTGCGGCCCTCGCGCTGGGCGCGGTGGCCCGTGGAGAGCGAGAAGAACCCGGGGACGCTGACCTTGTCGCCGCTGCTGGCGGCCTTCTCCAGAGTCGACTGGAGGCCACGCAGGACGGCGTCGACGGTCTTCTGCTCCAGGTCCGCGGCCTCGGCGACGGCGGTCACCAGTTCCTTGCGGTTCACAGGATCTCCCTTGATCGTTGGGTTGATGCTTTGTCCCTCTGAGTGACCAGTATCCCGGACGGCCCCCTCACCCCCGTAAACCGGGGGGTTTCGGGGCCCGGCGTGTCGGAAAACGAGCCGAATTCATTAGCCGAGCGAAATATGTGGGATCACTGCGAGGTTGGGGCCGTAGGCGGCCCGACGGCCGCCGTGATCATGTCCAGCGCCCACCGTCCGGAGGAACCCACTGGTGCGAGTTCGCATCACTCAGAAAGTCGCCGTCAGCGTCGTGTTCGTCGCGGCGATGTTCATGAGCATCATGGACGTCACCATCGTCAACGTCGCGCTGCCGACCATCGGCCACGACCTCGGAGTCAGCCCGGCCGGCGTCGACGCCGTGTCGATCTCGTTCCTGGTGAGCCTGGCGGTCTTCATCCCGGCGTCCGGGTGGCTGGGGGACCGGTTCGGCGGCAAGCGGGTTCTGCTCGCCGCCATCGTGGTGTTCACGCTCGCCTCCGCGCTGTGCGGGCTGGCGCAGAACATGGGCGAGCTGGTGGCGTTCCGGGTGCTGCAGGGAGTCGGCGGCGGCATGTTCGCGCCCGTTGGCATGGCCATGCTGTTCCGCACGTTCCCGCCGTCCGAGCGCTTGCGCGCCGCTGCCATCCTGACTGTGCCGACGACGTTGGCGCCGGCGCTGGGGCCTGTTCTTGGCGGGTTGCTCGTCGACGATCTGTCGTGGCGCTGGGTGTTCTTCGTCAATCTGCCGATCGGCGCGTTCGCGTTGCTGTTCGGGCTGGTGTTCCTCGACGACCGTGCCGAGGGTTCGCCCGGACACTTCGACGTGCCCGGCTTCCTGCTCAGCGGCGTCGGGCTCGGCGCGTTGATGTACGGCGTCTCCGAGGCGCCGGTGCACGGCTGGAGTTCGGCCGGGCCACTGACCGGCATCGTCGTCGGGGTCGTGCTGCTTGCCGTCATGGTGGTCGTCGAGCTGCGTGCCCGCGAGCCGATCGTCGCGCTGCGGCTTTTGGGCAATCGGTTGTTCCGCTCCGCCAACGGCGTGATGATCCTCGGCTCGATGGCGTTCCTCGGCACGCTGTACGCGATCGCGCTGTATTTCCAGGACGGGCGGGGTCTGACTCCGCTGCAGTCGGGGCTCAATACGTTCCCCGAGGCCGTCGGCGTCATGCTCGGCGCGCAGCTCGCCAGCCGCGTGCTCTATCCCGCGCTCGGCCCGCGCCGCCAGATCACGCTGGGCCTCCTAGGTGTCGCGACCTCGATCGGACTGCTCGCGGCGCTGTCGGCCACCTCGAGCCTGTGGTTCGCGCGCGCGCTGATGTTCGCTCTGGGATTTTGTATGGCCCAGGTCTTCGTCCCCGCCCAGGCGGTCGGCGTTCGCGACCATCCCGTCGTCCGAGACGGGACGCGCCTCGACGATGTTCAACGCCGTGCGGCAACTCGGCGGCGCCATCGGCGTCGCTGCACTCACCACCGCCGTCGTCCTGGCCGGCAACGGCAGCCCGAGCGGCCCGATCGGCACCGTGGCGCCGTACCGCGTCGCGTTCCTCGTCGCCGCCGCGCTCGCGCTCCTGGCGATCGGCTCGGCGCTCACCATCGATGACGATGCGGCCATCGACACCATGCCCCAGCACGCCCGCGCCCGCCGCCGCGCCGAGTCGCGTCAGCCCGCCCGCGACGCCGTGCCCGCAGAAGCCGCCGCGTAGCCGTGTAACCTTTGTCGTCGGTCGTTGTTCACGCAGCGACTGGTTCGGGGCTGTGGCGCAGCTGGTAGCGCACCACACTGGCAGTGTGGGGGTCAGGGGTTCGAGTCCCCTCAGCTCCACCCATTTCTAAAGGGACAGAGCCCTCACAAGATCATCCGGGTCTGCTCTGGTTGCAGTTTTGGTTGCAGCTGGTGCAATTCGCCCTCGATCACCGGCGTCCGTCTGGGTTCGTTGTGGTCCAGCCGCCGAGCAGCACGGCGCCCATCCGGTCGGCCGCTTCGCGGGCCAGCGCCGGCATCACGTGGCTGTAGATGTCCATCGTCGTGCGCATCTGGGAGTGGCCGAGCAGCTCCATGACCACCCGCGGGTGCACGCCCTCGGACAGCAGCAGCGTCGCCGCGGTGTGCCGGCCGTCGTGCAGCCGCACGTGCCGCACGCCGGCCTCGCGCAGCAGGTCGCGCCAGTGCTTGTAGTCGACCTTCTTGTCGATCGGGCGGCCGTTGGGCTGGGCGAAGACCAGGTCCTCGTCGTGCCACTCGTTGGCCGCGAGCATCCGCTCGCCGGTCTGGCGGCCTTGTGCTCGTGCAGCGCACGGATCAGCGGCACCGGCAGCGCGAGGGTGCGCATGCTGCGCTTGGTCTTGGGCGGCTCGTAGACCAGCCCCTTGCCCTTGACCCGGTGCAGGGTGCGCCGCACGGTCAGCGTGCCGTTGAGCAGGTCGATGTCCTTCCACTGCAGCGCCAGCGCCTCGGACTGGCGCAGGCCGAGTGCGAGCGCGACGGTCCAGCGGGCGGCGTTGCGCTGGCCTTGCGCCGCGTGCAGCACGGCCGTTGCCTCCTCGAGCGTGAGCGCGGTGGCGACCTCGCTGCGGCCGCTGCGCCGGCGGGTCGACCAGCGTGGCGACGTTGCGGTGGATGCGCTGGCGCTGCATCGCGACCTTGAGTGCGCGGGAGATGATCCGGTGCACCCGCAGCACGGTGGTGGGGGACAGGCCCTGCTCGAGCAGCAGGTTGTAGAGCTGCTCGAGGTGTTCGGGCTGCAGCTGGTCGAGCCGCTGCCCGCCGATGTGCGGGGTGATGTGCATCCGGATCATCGACTCGTAGCTCTCGAGCGTCCGCTCCCGTACGCGGCGGGCCGCGATGTTGGGCAGCCAGTGCGCGAACCACGCCTCGACGGTGTCGGAGTTGACGCCCGTGATG
>CAVWFN010000007.1:0-1154193 GCA_963754285.1 uncultured Actinomycetota bacterium | reverse complement strand
GCTGTGCAGGACCTCGGTGGCTACCACCGTGGCTACCACGCACTCGCCGGCGTTCGTTCGAGTCGACCGCCGACAAGGCTGCTGTAGGCGCGTAGGTAGTCATCGACCATCCGGTCGGCCCCGAACCGCAGGCAGGCCCGGGCGTGAACCGCTGACCGGTCCAGCCGCGCCGCCTCACCGACTGCCGCCGCGGCGGACGCGACGTCGTGGACGAGGTAGCCGGTAACACCCACGTCGACGACCTCGGACATCGAACCGCGGCGATACGCGACGACCGGCGTTCCGCACGCCATGGCTTCAACGACGGACAGCCCGAACGGTTCATCGAAATGGATCGGGTGCACCAAGGCAGCGGCCGACCCCAGGATCTCGGCCCGCTGCTCCGGCCCGACCGATCCGCGATAGACGACGTTCTCGCCGTCGATGTGCGGTTCGACCTGCTCAGCGAAGTAGCGCGCATCCTGGACGATCCCGCAGATAACCAGGGGTCGTCCGGCGCTGGCGGGCAATGGCGATCGCGTCGGCCGTGCCCTTGTCGGGATGGATTCGCCCGAACGCGACGAGGTTCGGCCCCGGCGCCGCACGGAAAGGCAGCGCAGCAAGGTCGACGCCGTGGTAGATCGTCGTGAGGTAGTCGAGGTCGGGCGATCGATCCGAGTCGGAGATCGACACCAAAGCCGAGCTTGACTGCGCGTACGCCGGCAGGATCCCCGGCCCGGAGAACCCGTGCACCGTTGTGACCATGGGTGCCGCCGCATGGGCATCGAAAGCGAGAGGTAACCAGTCGAGATGGTTGTGCACCAGGTCGAACTCGCCGGATCGGGCCAGCGCGTGCGACACGTGCAGCGCTTCGCACACGCGTCCGTCCAGGCCGGCATCCTCGGCATAGCCGTGCGGACTCACGCCGTCCAAAGTCGCCGAGGTGAGGGAGTCCAGCGTCGCAAACAGCGTCACGTCGACGCCCCGCGCCACGAGGCCCTCGGTCAGGAGGCTGGCAACGCTTTCCCACGGCCCGTAGTGCTGTGGTGGCGTGCGCCAGGCCACCGGCGCGAGCATCGCCACACGCATATCAGGTGGGCGAGCTAATGGCTGGGCTTTTCGGCGATGACGACCTCGACGGTCAGGAACAGCGCGGCGACGGACGCGGCGTTCTGCAGCGCGGAGCGGGTGACCTTGGCCGGTTCGACGATGCCGGCCTCGAACATGTCGACGTACTCGCCGGTCGAGGCGTCCAACCCTTGCCCGGGCGGGAGATCCGCGACCTTGGACGCGACCACGCCGCCTTCGAGCCCTGCGTTGACCGCGATCTGGCGCAGCGGTGCGGTGAGGGCGACGCGGACGATGTTCGCGCCGGTCGCTTCGTCGCCGACGAGGTCGAGCTTGTCGAACGCGGTGCTGGCAGCGTTGGCCAGCGCGACGCCCCCGCCTGGGAGCAAGCCTTCCTCGATCGCCGCTTTGGCGTTGCGGACGGCGTCCTCGATGCGGTGCTTGCGCTCTTTGAGTTCGACCTCCGTCGCGGCGCCAACCTTGATGACGGCCACTCCGCCGGCGAGCTTGGCCAGGCGATCTTGTAGCTTCTCGCGGTCGTAGTCCGACTCGGTGTTCTCGATCTCGGCGCGAATCTGGCTCACCCGGGCGTCGATCTGCCCGGCGTCGCCTGCGCCGCCGACGATGGTTGTCTCGTCTTTGGTGACGACCACGCGCCGTGCCAGGCCCAACTGTTCGAGACCGGCCTTCTCGAGCGTGAGGCCGAGTGCGGCGCTGATGACCTCGGCGCCGGTAAGAACGGCGATGTCGGACAGCGTGGCCCTGCGCCGCTCGCCGAAGCCCGGGGCCTTGACGGCCACGCAGGTGAGGGTCCCGCGGGCCGCGTTCACGACGAGAGTCGAAAGCGCCTCCCCGTCGATATCGTCAGCGAGTACGAGCAACGGCTTTCCGGTGCCGATGACCTTCTCCAGCAGCGGGAGAAGGTCCCGCACCGCTGAGATCTTGCTCTCGACGATCAGCACGTGGGCGTCTTCGTGTACCGCTTCCATTCGCTCGGCGTCGGTGACGAAGTACGGGCTGATGTAGCCGTTGTCGAAGCGCATGCCCTCGGTGAATTCGAGCTCCAGACCGAAGGTGTTGCTCTCCTCGACAGTGATGACGCCTTCCTTGCCGACCTTGTCCATCGCCTCCGCGACGAGTTCACCGACCGTCGAGTCGGCCGCGGAGATCGACGCGGTGGCAGCGATCTGCTCCCTGGTCTCGACGTCTCGTGCAGCATGTGTGAGCACCTCGCACACCGCGGCTACGGCTGCCTCGATCCCTGTTCGAAGGGCCATCGGATCGGCTCCGGCGGCGACGTTGCGAAGCCCCTCGTGAACAAGGGCCTGGGCCAGGACGGTGGCCGTTGTCGTTCCGTCGCCAGCGATGTCGTCGGTCTTCTTGGCGACGTCCTTGACCAGCGCCGCTCCCATGTTCTCGAAGGGATCGTCGACTTCAACATCCTTCGCGATGCTCACGCCGTCATTGGTGATTGTCGGGGCACCCCACCGCGAGCCGAGCACGACATTGCGACCTTTCGGCCCGAGCGTCACCCGGACGGTGTCGGCAAGGGTGTTCATGCCGCGCTCGAGGGCGCGCCGGGCCTGCTCATCGAAGGCAATCATCTTGGGCATGTCGTCATCCTCGAGTTCACGGGCTTATCAGCACTCGGAACCGACCGGGATGACGCAAACGGATGACGTCACGGGAGCGGACGCCTCATCGAGATCGTTAGCACTCGGAGCGCGAGAGTGCTAACTCAGGTTTAGCACCCCGGCGCGTCATCCACAAGGAAGTTGCATGTCAAGCCCACACCTGCGAGCGCGTACCGTGAGGTGCACCGAGGCTTTGTCGTTTGCCGACTATCGTGTCGACTTCATCCCCGGCGAGTATCAAGCGGCCTGACGGCCAGCATGGGGAACCGCATGACAACCCTCATCACACCCACCCACACCGTCGACAACACCGTCGGCATCTGCGACATCTGCGCTCATCCGGGCGGTGCGCACGACGACATCGCGCGTCGGTACTGCAAGGCGACGATGACGAATGCCCTATCGCGCAATTGCATCTGCTCGGCGCCTCCCACGCCGTGAGGTCGGAATTGCGAGCTGCTCCGCCTGGAGATGCCTCGGGACCATGACGAGTACGGTCGGGGCGTCGAGGCTTCGGCGCAGAACTCTTGTCGTGCCACCAGGAAAAATGCTTGGCCGCCGTCGGCGGTCTTGAACGATGGTTGTCGGCACACACGCTGCCCGCGATCGTGACTGTTTCGCGCGTGAGGCACGACCGCCACCGGTCGGGCCGTCCGATCGAAAGGCCGCGCCGTGAACACGCGCTATGGATTCGTCAGCACCTTCCCTCCCACCCAATGCGGGCTCGCCACCTTTGCGGCGTCATTGCGCGCCGGCCTGGTGCGCCACTGCGGCACTGACAGCGTCGTCGCGCGTCTCGTCGAGACACCCGAGCAGCTACCGGCGCCTGAAGTCGTCGCCCAGATCGTGCCGGGCGACCGGGCCTCGCTCTACCGCGGGGCGGCGCGGATGAACCAGTGCGACGTCGCGATCCTCCAGCACGAGTACGGCGTCTACGGCGGGGTCGACGGCGACGAGATCCTTCTACTGCTCGACGCATTGAACGTCCCCAGCATCGTCGTGCTGCACACGGTCCTGGTCACGCCGAGCGGGAATCAGCGCCGTGTGCTCGAGGCCGTGGTCGCGAAGGCCGACTCGGTCGTCACGATGTCGATGGCGGCCCGCGATCGGCTCGGAGCCGGTTACGACGTCGACATGCGCAAGATCAGCATCATCGCGCACGGGGCATCCGTGGCCGCCGCGACATCGGCGACCTCCTTCGCCCAGCGGCGTGCGGCCGGTCGTGCTCACCTGGGGACTGCTCGGGCCGGGCAAGGGCATCGAGTGGGGCATCGAGGCGATGGCGAAGCTGCGCGACCTGGACCCGATGCCGCAGTACGTCATCGCCGGCCAGACCCATCCCAAGGTGGTGCAGCGCGAGGGTGAGACCTACCGCAGCTCGCTGCAGGAACGTGCTCATCGACTCGACCTGGGTGATTCGGTCGTGTTCGACGGTCGCTACCGCGACCCGACGGCGTTGGCGCAGCTCGTCGAGTCCGCCACGGTGGTGCTGCTGCCGTACGACTCCGTCGACCAGGTGACCTCCGGCGTCCTCATCGAGGCGGTCGCCGCGGGTAAGCCGGTCGTCGCAACGCGCTTCTCGCACGCGGTCGAGTTGCTGGGCGACGGCGCCGGAATCGTCGTCACGCACCGCAGTCCTGACCAGATCGCCGTCGCGCTCCGCACCGTGATCACGCAGGGCGAGTTGGCCGCTGAGATGGCCCGGGCCGCCGCCCGTACCGCGCCGCACCTGTCGTGGGCTGCGGTCGCCGCCCAGTACGAAACTCTGGCGACGCAATTGATCACAGCCAGCGTGGCGGCGTGACGACGCGCCTCGCGCCGGTCCTCACCTTCGATCACCTGAACCGGCTCAGCGACCGGCAAGGCCTGTTCGAGCATGCCCTGTTGTCCGAGCCACGACGCACGCACGGATACTGTGTCGACGACGTCGCCCGGGGACTGGTCGTCGTGTGCCGCGAACCCCACCGGACGCCCGTCCTCCGCCGACTCGAGCGCCTGTACCTGGACTTCGTCGTTGACGCGATCGACCTCGACGGCCGATGTCACAACCGGATGACCGTCGACGGCGATTGGCGCGACGACGCTTCGCTCGGCGACTGGTGGGGACGAGCGCTCTGGGGCCTCGGCACGGCCGCCGTGCGGGGAAGCACCCCGGGGCTCCGGGCTCGCGCGCTGTTCACGTTCCGGGTGGCCGCCGGGCAGCGATCCCCGCACAACCGCGCCATGGCCGGCGCCGCGCTCGGCGCGGCCGAGGTCCTAGGAGCCTTCCCGGGCGAGACGGCCGCCCGCGCATTGCTCTCGGCGGCCGTTGCCGCAATGCCACCGGACCCGACCGGCCTGGACTGGCCCTGGCCGGAGTCTCGCCTGCGCTACGGCAACGGCATCCTGCCGCAGGCCTTGATCGTCGCGGGCGCGACCCTGTCCCGGCCGGCCGTGCTCACCCGCGGGCTCGCGCTGCTGAGTTTCCTGCTCGAGATCGAGACCCACGGCGGCCGCCTGTCCGTTACTCCCGTGCACGGGCGCGGTCCCGGCGAAAGCGGACCCCAGTACGACCAACAGCCGATCGAGGTCGCCGCGATCGCCGACTGCTGCGCGAGCGCGTACCACGCAACGGGCAACCCTCGCTGGCTGGCGGGGATACGGCTCGCGTGGAACTGGTTCCTCGGCCACAACGACAGCTCGACGCTGATGTTCGACCCTGACACGGGCGGCGGCTTCGACGGCCTGCAGTCCGACGGAGCCAACCTGAATCAGGGAGCCGAGTCGACGCTGGCCATGCTCTTGACGGCCCAGCACGCCCGCACGGTGCGCGAAATGCGATGAACACGCCGCGTGCCACCCGAGTGGCGGCGCAATTACGTCAGGACCCGGCTCGCGTCGTCGCACGCCTGTTCCTGCCCGGCGAGGAACCCCACCTGACCCGATCGCGAGCCAACGAGATCGTCACGCGGGTGATGGCGATCGACGAGGCGCAGGTCGAGCTGTCGGTCGCGCGACTGTTCGAGGCGTTCGGGCCTCGCCACCACAACTACGAACAAGTCCTGATCAGCCACGCATCCGTCGTCGCATCGCACGTGGAGGATCCAGATCAGGTCTCCCCCGCGCGGACTCTTCTGCTCGGCGCGACCTTCACTGCCGAGTACGCGGTCGAGGGCGCTGCCGTGTGCAACCCGAGCGCCGTCCTTCACCCCGACCAGGCATACGTCGGCGAGGGCGAGGTCCGGGTCGCGATCAGCGTCCGCGGGATCGGCGAAGGACACCTGTCCTCGATCGGGTTTCGTTCCGCGATCGCCGGGCCCGGCACGCGCTGGCGGTTCGCCGAGCCGACCTACCCGGTCAGCGCCGGGGTAGCGACACCGACGCCGTGGCACCGCGACCACCTGCGCGCCGTCATCGCCGACCACGGTGATGTCGACGAATTCGCGCAAGCCGTCGTGCGCCTGCTGCCGGCCCGCTTCGGCGAGGCAGACCTCGACCGAGTGCTCTCCGAGGTGCATCCGCACCTGCTGTCCCGGCCGGGCGCCACCGCCACGGCGCAGTTGATCCGCCGGCTGGTCGCGTCCTCGTACAGCGTCGCATTCGACGCAGCCACCCTGCTCGAACAGCGGATCTTGATGCCGTCGGTCGCCGAGGAGAGCAACGGCATGGAGGACGCCCGGTTCACCCGCTTCCTCAGCGACGACGGCGCCGTGCAGTTCCGCGCCACCTACACGGCCTACGACGGCCACCGCATCGCGCCCCGCCTGCTCACCTCACCCGACCTCCGGGTCTTCCAGGCCGACCGGCTCGCCGGGCCGGCGGCCCGGAACAAGGGCATGGCACTGTTCCCGCGACTGGTCGGCGGGCGGCATGTCGCGCTGTGCCGGTCCGACGGCGAAAGCACGAGCCTCACCTCGTCGACCGACGGGCTGCTGTGGACCGAACCGCACCTGGTCCAGCGGCCCACCGCACCGTGGGAGACCCTCCAGGTGGGCAACTGCGGGCCCCCGATCGAAACCCCGGCGGGTTGGCTGGTGCTCACCCACGGCGTCGGCGCGATGCGCACCTATTCGATCGGCGCGATCCTGCTCGATCTTGACGACCCCACCATCCTGCTAGGCCGGTTGACGGTGCCGCTTCTCGAACCGGAACCGGACGAGCAGGACGGCTACGTCCCGAACGTCGTCTACTCGTGTGGCGGCATAGTGCACGACGGTGTGCTGTGGATCCCCTACGGAATAGGGGATTCGCGCATCGGCGTCGCCCACGTCTCGCTCGACAACGTGCTCGGAGCGTTCGACCCGGTCTAGAAGTACATTCCGAGCGCGTTCCGATGAGCCCACCTCGCTGGTGTCCTGCCGCTGCTGGGTGTGGATGACGCCCGGTCACCGGGTTTCGTCAAGCGCCTCACGACGCAATCCGCGATGCGCGTCGTGAGTCGATCGCAGCGTCTCATCGTTGGCGTCCTCGAGGGCGATGATCGAGTTGTCGGCATGGGGCATCGCGCGAAGGATCTCGTCCAATTTGCGCTGGGTGGTGACCTGATGGCGGGCCTGGGTGTGCTGAATGACGAAGACCATGGCCAGCGTCAGCGCGGCAACGACCGCCTGGAAGACCGTCTCGAGCCTGCCGGGGAACCCCTTGACTATCGAGAAAGACACCCACAGCAAGTCGGCGGCGACCACCGTGAGGGCGACGAGCGGCCGGCCGGCCCAACGGTCCACCAGGTACAGCAATCGGCTGCCGGCTGATCGGTCGGTCGGCTCGAGATCTCGAAAGTTGTGCACGCAACTAGTATCCCGATGAGTCGTCCGACGCTAACGCCGTCGTGGCGCATCTGACTTCGAAGCGCCTTCTTAAGGCCCCGCTCGATGAGTTCATGCCGCGGCCGCAAGGTCGACGAGGTCTGGCAGTTGCTTGCGCACCGCATCGTCGACGACTACGGGGCCGGTGAACTGGTTGCCGCCGTGGACGATTCGGTGACCGATCGCGTCGGCACCGGTCCAGTCCGCGATCGCGTGCTCGAGCGCCGCTGTGTCGAGTCCGTCCCGCCCGGCCGGCAAATCAGCGCTCTGCTCGAGGACGTCGTTGTCATCGAGCAGGCGCAGTTTGAGGCTGGAAGATCCAGCGTTGATCACCAGCACTCGCACTGGTTACTCGGTTTGCGGTTCTGCGGGCCAGGTCCATCCGGCGATGGCTGGGTCGTCTTCGCCGTGTTCGCGGGTGTAGGCGCGGGCGGCCAGCCGAGCATCGGACATCTGTTGGCGCAGGCTCGCGGCGTGACTGCCCAGGGATGGGACGCGGTCGATGACGTCCATCACGAGGTGGAAGCGGTCGAGGTCGTTGAGCATGACCATGTCGAAGGGTGTGGTGGTGGTGCCCTCTTCTTTGTAGCCGCGCACGTGCAGGTTGTCGTGGTTGCGGCGGCGGTAGGTCAGGCGGTGGATGACCGAGGGGTAGCCGTGGAAGGCGAAGATGACCGGCCTGTCCGGGGTGAAGAGGGCTTCGAAGTCGCGGTCGGAGAGCCCGTGCGGGTGTTCGGTGTCCGGTTCCAGGCGCATGAGGTCCACGACATTGACGACCCGGACTTTCAGGTTCGGCAGGTGAGTGCGGAGTAGATCAGCTGCGGCGAGCGTCTCCAAGGTGGGGATGTCGCCGGCGCAGGCGAGCACGACGTCGGGGTCTTCACCGCCGTCGTCGGCATTGGTACTGGCCCAGGACCAAATGCCCAGTCCGCGGGTGCAGTGCGCGATCGCCTCGTCGATGTCGAGGTAGGTCAGGGCGGGTTGCTTGCCGGCGATGATCAGGTTGACGTAGTCGCGGCTGCGCAGGCAGTGGTCTGCGACTGAGAGCAGGGTGTTGGCGTCCGGGGGGAGGTATACGCGCACGATCTCGGACTTCTTGTTGATGACGTGGTCGATGAAGCCGGGGTCCTGGTGGGAGAAGCCGTTGTTGTCCTGGCGCCAGACATGAGAGGACAACAGATAGTTCAGTGATGCGATCGGCGCGCGCCACGGGATACGACGCGTGGTCTTGAGCCACTTGGCATGCTGGTTGAACATGGAGTCGACGATGTGGATGAACGCCTCGTAGCAGTTGAACAGACCGTGCCGGCCGGTGAGGAGGTAGCCCTCCAGCCACCCCTGACACAGATGTTCCGAAAGCACCTCCATGACGCGGCCGTCGGGAGCGAGATGGTCGTCTCCCGGCCACGCTTCGGCGTCCCAGGCCCGGTTGGTTTGCTCAAAGACCGGGGTGAGTCGGTTGGAGACCGTCTCGTCCGGGCCCATGAGCCGGAACGAGTCGGGATTGCTCGTGATGATGTCCCGCAAGAATGTGCCGAACACCCGGGTCGCTTCGGCCGAGGCGGTCGCCGGATGCGCGACCGGCGCCGCGTAGCCGCGGAAGTCGGGCATGATCAGATCACGTAGCAGCAGGCCGCCGTTCGCGTGCGGGTTGGCGCTCATTCGGCGTGCGCCCGCCGGCGCGAGAGCCTGAAGCTCCGGGACCAATCGGCCCGTCGCGTCGAACAGCTCCTCGGGACGGTAGCTGCGCATCCACTGCTCGAGCTGGGCGCGGTGTTCGGCG
Organism: uncultured Actinomycetota bacterium; assembly: GCA_963754285.1. Taxonomy (GTDB): domain Bacteria; phylum Actinomycetota; class Actinomycetes; order Mycobacteriales; family Jatrophihabitantaceae; genus RYN-133. Next base: position 1,144,945 of record CAVWFN010000007.1, on the reverse strand, counting down.
TTGGCGTGCGTGTCGGCCAGCGGCACTTGGTGGGCGCGCCAGGTTCCTTCGACGGGCAACCCGTCGACGATCTTGGGTCCGGTCCACCCTTTGGGGGTTCGCAGCACGATCATCGGCCAGGCCGGCCGCTTAGCGTTCGGCTGTGTGCGAGCGTCGTGCTGGATCCGGGCGATGTCGTCCAGCACCACGTCGAGGGTGGCGGCGAGCTGCTCGTGCACGGCGCTCGGGTCGTCGCCGCCGACGAAATGCGGGGCGTAGCCGTACCCGCGCATCAGCTCGGCGAGCTCCGCCTCGGGGATTCGGGCCAACACGGTGGGGTTGGCGATCTTGTAGCCGTTCAGATGCAACACTGGCAGCACGGCGCCGTCCCGGACCGGGTTCAGAAACTTGTTCGAGTGCCAGCTGGCCGCCAACGGCCCGGTTTCGGCTTCTCCGTCTCCGATGACGCACAACGCGAGTAAGTCAGGATTGTCGAACACGGAGCCGTAAGCGTGGACCAGGGCGTAGCCGAGTTCGCCGCCTTCGTGGATGGAACCGGGTGTCTCGGGAGCGACGTGGCTCGGGATGCCGCCGGGAAAGGAGAATTGGCGGAACAGGGCGCGCATGCCGCCTTCGTCCTGACCGATCGCGGAGTACACCTCGCTGTAGGTGCCGTCGAGGTAGGCATTCGCGACCAATCCCGGGCCGCCGTGACCGGGGCCGGTCACGTACAGCACATCGAGATCTCGCTCCTTGATCACGCGGTTCATGTGCGCGTACAGCAGGTTCAACCCCGGGGTAGTGCCCCAGTGACCGAGCAGGCGCGGTTTGACGTGTTCGGCCAGCAGGGGCTCACGCAGCAGCGGGTTGTCGAGCAGGTATATCTGCCCGACCGACAGGTAGTTCGCGGCCCGCCAGTAGGCGTCCAGCAACGCCATCTCGTGAGGGTCATAGCTTCGTCGCGGCTGAGGCTGCGCCGACCGCAGGGTTGCCTCCACCAGAGTGGTGGAGCCGGCCGCGTGGGTGGTCATCTCGATAGTCCGTTCGCGCAGCCGGGTCATCGATTCGGCGTCCCCGGCCGGGACGCTGGCACGCAGATGGACGCTGTCGTGGACGTCGCTCCGGTCCAGAACCGCGTCGACAAGCTTGGTGCGGGCGCCGGACGGTAAGTGTCCCGGCTCGGCGTGGAAGTCGACGTCGGCGGTCGGGTCCGGGCCGTCCGACGTGCTGACGGTGGCGGCGATCGCGCGCCCCGCATCGGTGACTTCGAGGTGCTCGACGTTGCTGGAATCGGTCATGGACTGTCTCCTGAAATCGGGCGCGCTGACGGGTGCGTCGGTGCGACGGAAGCGATTGGATGGCTGGCGCGACTCGCGCGGGTGGTGCTGAAGCGGGCAGCACGACGACGCAGTGCGCGGAGCTTGTCATTTCGGTGGAGCGGCCGGGAACGGGCGGCCGCCGAGCGGTAAAACATGCTTTTTCCGATCTCGATGAGGACGAGATAGCCGATGACCATTCCCACCAGCGCCGCGAAGAACGCCACGGGCAGCGGGCTGAAACCGAGGGTGTGGGCCACGGGGGTCGACGGCAGCACCGCGCCCACCATCACGACGCTTGCTGCGGCCAGAACGAGTGGCAGGCTGGGATGGCTGCGGAAGAACGGCGTGCGGCGCGTGCGGATAGCGAAGATCACCAGAGTCTGGGTTGCCAAGGATTCGACGAACCAGCCCGAACGGAACTCCGGCGCCCCGGCATGGAAGATCCACAGCATGACGCCGAAGGTGACGAAGTCGAATACTGAACTGAGCGGGCCGAAGAAGATCATGAACCGGCGGATGAACCCGATGTCCCAGTGCGAGGGTTGCCGTAGTTGTTCCTCGTCGACATGGTCGGTCGGGATTGCGAGCTGGCTCGAGTCGTAGAGCAGGTTGTTGAGCAGAATCTGGCTCGGCAGCATCGGCAGGAACGACAGGAACAGCGAGGCCCCGGCTGCAGAGAACATGTTCCCGAAGTTGCTCGACGTTCCCATCAGGACGTACTTGATGGTGTTGGCGAAGATGCGGCGCCCTTCAGCTACGCCGTCGGCGAGTACGTCGAGGTCTTTCTCCAGCAGGATGACGTCGGCGGCGTCTTTTGCGACGTCGGTGGCCGAGTCGACCGAAATGCCGACGTCGGCCGCGTGCAGAGCGAGGGCGTCGTTGACGCCGTCCCCGAGGAACGCGACGCCGCCGCCGCTCTTGCGCTGGATGCGCACGATCCGGGCCTTGTCCTCCGGGCTGACGCGGGCGAACACGGCGGTACCGGCGATGGCATTGGCCAGGCCTTCGTCATCAAGGGCCGCGACTTGGGTGCCGGTCATCGACGCCCCGTCGGTCAGGCCCAGGTCGTGACACACCTTGACCGCGACAGCGGGGTTGTCTCCGGTGATGACCTTGACGGCTATCCCGAGTCGGGCTAGACGCTGCAAGGCGTGGGCGGCGTCGGGTTTCGGTGGGTCGAGGAAGACCAGGAATCCGACCAGGCGCAGGTTGTGCTCGTCGTCCGCCGTGGGCGCGCGTTCGGTGGTGACGGTGGCGGTGGCGACACCGACAACTCGATTGCCGGCGGCGAATTCCGTCGCCAAGGCGTCCCGAGCGGCTTGGGGCACGTCCCGGCATCGATCCAACACGGTCTCCGGGGCGCCCTTCGTGACCAGTGTCAGCTGTTGTCGGCTGTCTTTGACCAGGACGGAGACCATGTTGCGTTCATGATCGAACGGCAACACTCCCAGCCGCGTGCAGGCCGTGACCGCCGCCAACTGTGCGGCAACTCCTGGCGCTTTCCACAGCGCAATGTCCAGAGAGTTGCCGCCGACGGCGGTGCCATCGGCCGCCGAGTTCTCCGTTGCGACGAGTCCCCATCGCAGCACCGTGTCGGCGTCGTCGCCGAACCGATTGCCCGTGGCTGCGATCGAGCGGACGTAGTCGATCCGGCCGGCGGTGAGTGTGCCGGTCTTGTCGGTGAACAGCACGTCGACGTTGCCAAGGTCCTCGATGCAGACGAGGCGTTTGACGAGCACCTTGCGCTTGCTCATTCGCCGTGATCCGGCGGCCAGGCTGCTGGATACGACTGCAGGCAGCAATTGCGGTGTGATTCCGACCGCGATCGCCAACGAGAACAACAGGGCGTCCATGATCGGTTTGTGCAGCACGACGTTGAGCACGAAGATCGAGGTCGTCAGTGCGCCGGCGACGTAGACCAGCAGCATCGAGAACTTCCGTAGCCCGACCTGGAACTCGGTGTCGAGTTGGTGAGTGGACAGTCCGGCGGCGATCTTGCCGAATTCGGTGCGGATCCCGGTGGACACCACGACACCCCGACCACTGCCCGCGTTGACGACCGTGCCCATCAGCGCGCAGCCACTCAACTCGGCCAATGCGGTACGAGCGGGGACCGGGTCGGTGTTCTTGTCCACGGGCAATGACTCACCGGTGAGCACCGATTCATCACAACCCAGACTCGCCACCGAGATCAGGCGGAGATCGGCCGGGACGACGTCGCCCAGCCGCAGATCCACCAGGTCGCCGGGAACCAGGTCGGCCACGTCGACCATGCTGGCTGCGTGGTCGCGGGTGACCACGGTCTCGTGATGGATCTGGTCATGCAACGCTTCGGCGGCCTTCTCGGCCCGGTATTCGTTGACGAATCCGAGGCCGACCGACAAGGCGACGATCACACCGATGATGACGGCATCGCTTTTCTCTCCAACGAAATACGACGCCAATGCTGCCGTGAGCAGCAACGCGAGCAACGGCGAACGCAGCTGATGCCACAACACCGGCCAGAACCTCGCCTTGTGCGAGGACACGGCGTTGGGTCCCCAGTGCGCTCGACGGCGCAGGACCTCCGCGCTGGACAGGCCGGACGGGTCGCTCACCCCGAGCTCGCTCAGCACGTCGATCGCAGCGAGCTGGGCGGCAACGGTGAGGCCCACCGGTGCGTCCTGGGTGTCGCGGACCGGCGTACTGACTGTCACGGTCGGCGCTGGACCCGGTTACCGGGCGCCGTTGTCGGAACGTCGCGGAGGCACTCGATCGTCTCCGGCGACACCGGCTCGGGGTCGGACACGTGGCGTTCACTGCGCCGCCGGGCGGCTACTGGCATCAATGAGCTCCGACAGGCAGAGGTTCGACCGCAGGAGAATCTGTCGAGCCGGACTGGCCGTCAGGGACACGGCGGCTGTGCCACAGCCCGAGCCCTGACAGCAGGAGCATGATCAGTGCGCCGACGAATGCGATGATCGCCGCGATACCGGCGATGGTCCCCATGGTGCCGAAGGCGTATGCGTTCAACAGCAGCCCGCGCAGCGTCTCGCCCTTGAAGACCGTTGCCACTGTTGCAGCGAGTTTCGTGTTGGTGGGGTCAGCTTGGGCCTCCGCACTGAGTTGCGCGTAGGTCTTGCCGCCACCGATTTCTTCAAGATGTACGGCAATGAAGTGATCGGCGTACGTTTCCGCTTGGGACCCCGTTGTGAGCTGTTGGCCGGCGTACTTGCGCATCGGCGCGAACTCGGGTCCGGCTGTGGCCGGGCTGCCCTTGGCCGGGAAGAAGATCTGTTGGGCACCGAGTTGGGTGCTCACTTCGTGGGTGATGAAGTTGTGGCCCCAGGTCAGCAGTGAGCCGGCGACAATGAGCACAGCCGCCAGGGTGAGCCCGACCCAGCTGATCAAGCGGTCAAGGATCTTTCGGTTCATCGTTCCACCTCTGGTTGCGCTGTTCGCACTGACGCCGGTCGGCGGTGCGCGGAGATTGCGTTTGCTCAGGACAGCGCCTGGCCACGCAAGCCACCTGCGCTCGCGGACATCGGTGGCTCCGCCCGTGTCACCAGGACTGGGCATGAGGCATGGGCTGCGCAGTAGGCGCTGACCGATCCCAGGGCGTCGAGCGAGGAGGGTGACCCGTCGACTCCGACGACGATGTTGCGCCTCGGGACGGATTGTTGGGTGGTCATCGCTACATCGGAGGTATTGCAGCGACCAGCTGGCGGGCGCTGCTCGATGAGACGATGCTCGACGAGCACCTCGTACTTCGTCGCGATCACCTGGCTGACAGAAGCGAAGTCGCGGGTGCCGCCGCGAGTCGCAGCCCGGAAGCCGATCTGGCTCCAGACGAGGCCGAACAGCGCACCCAGTACTGGAGTAGTGATCAAGAAACCGAGCTGATTCTGCTTGCTGAACAGCGCAAATGCGATACCGACGAACAACCCCATCCAGAGTCCGGAGATCGCGCCCGGCCGCCGCCACCTTGCCGTGAGTGAGCCTGCCGGTGATGCGTTCGACGGACTTCAGCTCGGTGCCGACGATCGCGACGTTCTGGACCGGGAACTCCTGATCGGCCAAGTAGTCGACAACATGTTGGGCGCGGGAGTAGTCGTCGTAGACGCCCAGCGACATCGGGTAGTCCAGGTTCAGCGCTGGGCGCAGCGGCCTGGTGGGTCGCGCAGCAGTAGTCATCGGGAGACCGCGCCGTTGGCCGCCGGCACCACTGCCGGCGCCGTGCTCGGCGTGGATCCTTCCGCAGCAGCCTGTTCGCGGGCGAGGAACGAACCGAGTTCGGCGATCGTCGTCATCAGCGGTGCGGGGAAGACGACGGTGGTGTTCTTGTCCACTCCGATCTCGACCAGGCTCTGCAAGTTGCGCAGCTGCAACGCCAACGGGTGGGCCATCATGGTGTCCGACGCGTCGCCCAGAGCAGCCGCAGCAAGGGACTCACCCTCAGCGTTGATGATCTTGGCGCGCTTCTCCCGCTCGGCCTCGGCCTGCCGCGCCATCGCGCGTTTCATGCTGTCCGGAAGCTGGATGTCCTTCAGTTCGACGAGAGTGACCTCGATACCCCAGTCGACGGTCGTGACGTCGAGGATTGCGCGGATGTCGAGGTTGATCTTGTCGGTTTCCGACAGGGTTTGATCAAGCGTGTGTTGACCGACGACTTTCCGCAGCGTCGTCTGAGCGATCTGGTCGATCGCCGAATAGACGTTCTCGATGGCGACCACAGACTTCACCGCGTCGACGACCTTGAAATACGCCACCGCCGAGACATCGACGCTGACGTTGTCGCGAGTGATGATGCCCTGGGACTGGATCGGCATCGTCACGATGCGCAGAGACACTCGGTGCATCACGTCGACGATCGGGATGATGAGCCGGAAACCGGGTTTGCGCTCACCGATGACTCGGCCGAGCCGGAACAACACACCGTCCTCGTACTGCTTGACGATCCGGGCGGAAAGCGCGAACCCCAACAGCAGTACAAAGAGAACAACGATTATGACAAGGGCGAGGACCTTCACGGCTGGTGCTCCATAACCTGGATAGTGACGTCGACCGGCCAGATGCTGCCCGACCCGGGCGTGCGAGTGGTGGCGTGGCGGGAGTCGGACCAACTGCCTTTGACGGCCGGCGCGCGTCGATGAACGCGCTCGTGCCGGCAGCTATCGCTAGTCAGCCACAAGGGCCACGGAACTTTGTTGCCACGAGGTCTGGTTACGAGCGGACCGCTCTTCACCCGAAGCCTTGCTCCGGAGTGATTCCAGACTGGCTGCCAAATCAACCACCACCGACGGTACGCCGTCTTGCTGTGAGTTGCGTGGCGGCACGGCCGATCTGCTAAGTGCGCGGCTGCACGTTTGCGTCGATGAACATCGGCACGCCGTCTGAAACCAGGATCGACCAATCCTGACCCGTGTTGTCGGTAAAACCCACCCACCCCGACTTGCCGTCGGCCACCTTGGCGCTGATGGCCTTGACCAGAACCGCAACGTCCTCGTCGGGGACGTCGAACGTCCGGGTGCCCCCGTAGTGCAGCATCGCCATTTGCCCTCCCGGGTGGGTGATCGCCACGCTCACCGGCCGGCAAATCGATACAGGCTCACCGGGTGTCAGAACGCGCGCGAAGGCGCCGACTGGTGCTTCGTCATTATGCCGCGTGGTCGGGCGCGGGGAATTGTTGGTCGTAGGCATCGGCGAGGTCGCGGAGTGCTCGCGCGCCGTCGCCGGTGAACGAGGACCCGTGCATGCAGGCGAGAGTTCGGGGTTCGAGGTCGGCAAGCGTGCGGGCGGTGGCAGCGAGTCGGGCGGGCGAGGACGTGTATCCGAACATGGTCTCGGCCTGCAGGCTGGCCGCCACCAGGTCACTTTCGGTGGCCGCCGGGCCGTCGCCGGTTTGGGTGAACAGGTCACCGCAGAGCAGGGTGCCGGTCGTTTCCTCGAAGAGCACCCGAGCTTCCCAACCGTGCGGGACGTGGGGGGTGTCGAGGTGCCTCACGCGTTTGGTTCCTAGGTCGATCACTTCCCCGTCGGCCAGGTCGCGGGGCGGCCGGTCGGCGAGATCGTTGATGGACACGATGTTGCCCATCACGCCGTGGGCGACGGTCGCGTCGGGCGCGGCCGCAAGCCACAGATTCATCGATCCGCATTCGTCGGCTTCGACGTGGCCGAAGGTGATCCACCGCAGTGAGTCGACCGGCAGAATCGTAGCGACGGCCACGGACACCAGCGGGAACATCGCTCTGGGTCCGGTGTGGAACAGCAGCGGCTCATCGGCGTCGATCAGGAATTGATTGAAGGTGAATCCGCCGGGGGCGGCGTCGGGCACGAGGGTCGACAGCCGGTAGATGTGGTCTGCGATCTCATCGATGCGAGTGTCCATCAGAACGGCACTTCGGTGGCGAGCAGGCCGGTGCCCGGCTCGCGTCGGGACACGGTGCGGCAGAACTCGATCGCGTCGAGTTCGATGGCCGGTCCACCGTCGCCGAAGGTCCACGATCCACCGGCCGGCCCGGTGAGGATCAGGCGGCACGGCGCCTGGTGTCGCGCGGCCCATTCGGTGACGACGTCGCCGACGAGGACGCCGTCATGGTCGGCGCTGAGCGTGAGCGAGTGGCCGGTGGCACGGCTGATGTCGATGCGGTGCATCCACGGGTCGCGGGTCAGGATGGTGTCGATGAGGTAGCCGAGAGACCAGGTCTCGGCCCGTCCGCCGACGCTCTGCTGTACGGGCATCTTGCGGCGACGGATCAGTGCCGGGGTTCGTCGTCGCGCGCGGGCCGCACGCGGACCGACTATCTGGAAGCGCTCGGTCAGCTGTTGTGGTGTGAGTCCGGCTCGCTCCTCGACCTGCACAGCGGTCAGGGCGTCGATGAATACACCACCCCGTCGAGCTGCCTTCTTCTGCTGACGGCGGCCTTCGCGGATCGAGGCCGCCATGTCGGCCATGCCCAGCGCATGGCCGGCCATCGCGCGCACGTCCCAGCCGGGGCATTCGGTGGGCTTGGACCAGTCCTGCGGGTGCAGGGTGATCAGCGCGGTGGCGAACCGGTCGTACTCGGTAGCGGCGAGGCGCATGAGCGTGGGCCGGTCGAGGGTGGACGTCCTCGGAGCGGTCGGCGGGTCTGCGAGCGCATTGATCCTGGTCATGTCGATCTCCTTCTGGATCGGGGCAGTCCGGCGTGGTCGGCGAACATGTCCATTGCTTGGTCAAGTAGCAGTGACCACCGGTCCCCGCCCGGGTCGTTCGCCTGCTGTGCGTCAACCAGGCCACCCACCAACGCGGTGTAGAGATCGAAGTGGTCGCTTCGATGCACGCCGCACGCCGCGAGATACGTGCGGGCCCGCTCCAGCACCTCGACAGCGGGCGCGTAGGCCTCAGGACTGGGGACGAAACCCGGGATCGTGCGCTGGTTCATCAACTGATGTCGAGCCAGGTCCGCGGACGCGAAGTCGAAGAACGCGCGTGCCAGCGCCTTCACCGCCGTGCGCGGCGATCGGGACATCGGCCCAAGCGCGTCCATTCCGGACAGACACTCGGTCCATGCCTGGCCGAACATCGCGTCATAAATAGCGTTCTTCGAATCGAAGTAGGAGTACAGCGAAGGCCCACGCATGCCGACGCGCGAACCGACCTCGCGCAACGTCAGGTCGGACAGGCCCTTCTCGCGTGCGATCGCCCACGCGGCGTCGAGAATCTCCGCCCGCGCAGCCGAACGCCGTTCCAACTTCCTATCACGTATTGGAGCATCTAACATGGTTAGGAGAGTGCTCGCATACGGCCGCGCTGTCAATGGGCGGCGTCGACTGAAGCTCACGTCGGGACAGGGGGAGACCGAGCGCGTTCTCTCCGCTCGGCTCCTACGGCGGTGGCGGTGGGATTCGAACCCACGGTGGTGTTACCCACACACGCTTTCGAGGCGTGCTCCTTTGGCCGCTCGGACACGCCACCGCCGGACACATTACAGGAGCGTCGGCGCGCGACTCCCGGCGTAGAACGGCGTGCTCAGCCAAGGATTCCGATGACGTCGACTGCGATGTGGACGGCCTTGGTGGTGTGCACCTTGATCTGGCGCGCGGCCGAGAGCTGCGTAGTGATCTCCGACGTCGTCGTCGCGGTGCCGTAGTGCATCGTCGCCTCCGACGGCCGTCCCTCATCGGCACGGAAGACCGTAAGGGCGCCCTGGCCGTTCGAGCCGGACACGGTCACGGCGGCGAGGATGCCCACCACACCCGGCGCGATCAACGTGCTGGGCAGTGTGATCGTCTGTGTCTTGTTGGCGCCGACCTGCGCGTTGAACACCCGCGCAGGCGTCCCGCGCGTCCCGACACCGGCGGCCGCACCGGTGAAGGCGACCCGCGCACCGTTGACCTGGATCAAACCATTCGTCGTGGTGGACGCGCTGATGAGCAACTTGGCGCCGAACGGGTACGGACCCTGCTCCTTCGCGGCCACCTTCGCCGCGACGATCGTCCCCGTGCTCGGGACGGCAGCCTGTGCATCGATCGACCAGATCGAGCCCTGCCCCGGTACATAGAGATAGGTCTCCGGATAGCAGTCGGAACCGGAGTTGTTGTACATGTAGTACTCGACCTCGCGGACCAGGCAACCCGGCGGGACGTCGACCGACGCGCGCAACGGCGAGGCGGTGCCCGCCGTGTACACCCCATAGCCGCCCCAGGTTCTGCTTGATGCCGGATCGAACGGCTCGAAGTCGTACATGCACACGATCTTGTAGATGTACGCGCTCGTCGGGTGCGACGCGATGGTCGTCGTGATCGGCGACGATTCGCCGCGTGACCGACCGGGCTCCGCCGGTGCGACACCGTCCGTCCCGTGTGGTGCGGCGGCGGCCACGCTCCCGTCGACTCCGACCAGCGATGTCCCCAACAGGGCCGCACCCACGCCCGACAACATCCCACGCCGTGAGATCGCGCCAGGACGCTCTTCGCTCTCAGCCATCAAAACCCTCCCAAGTCGGATATCCGTCGAATCGTGCTGAGTGCGCACTCAGCAACGCAACCATCCGGGCACGAATCGGCCGACTGAAGCTGCGTTCAGACCCGTCGGTCGGCGAAGAATCGCTCGAGCAACGCAGCACATTCCGCGGCGGCAACTCCCCCGACAACTTCAGGACGGTGGTTGAGCCGGCGGTCGCGTACGACGTCCCACAGCGAGCCGACTGCGCCGGCTTTCGGGTCCCAGGCACCGAACACGAGCCGAGTGATCCGAGCAAGCACGATGGCGCCGGCGCACATCGTGCACGGTTCGAGCGTCACGGCGAGCGTGCAGCCGCTGAGGTTCCACGACCCGAGCTCGGCACCGGCTCTGCGCAGCGCGACGATCTCGGCGTGACCGGTCGGGTCATGGACAGCCTCGCGGTCGTTGCGTCCGACCGCGACGAGTTTGCCGGATGCGTCGAGCACCACGGCACCGATCGGAACGTCGCCGGTCAGCAAGGCCGCACGCGCCTCGACGAGCGCAGCCTCGATGGCCTCGGAGTCAGGCACGCAGGTCGTCGAAGGTCTCGCCGCAGCCGGCCTTCTCGCACACCACGACAAGAACGTCCATCGGCAACGTGCCCTCGTGCGCGCACATCGACAACAGGTCCGACGGCGACGTCCCGAGGTCGTCGACGATCTCGGCGTCGCCGAACGGTGCGCTGTCGTGCGCAGGCGGCGCGTCCTCGTCGCCGTCGAGGACGTCCTCACCGATCTCGACGAGGTCTTCGGCGATCGCGGCGGCGAGCGGATAGTTGTCGGCCGCATGGCCGTCGGACAAGAACGCGCGCGGATCGTCGTCCTCGTCGTCGACGCGCACGATCGCCGCGTATTCGTCGTCCTGCTCGATCAGGACGAGCCGCACCTCGCCGGCGAAGTCACGGGCCAGATCGGCGATGTCCTCGACGCTCTCGCAACCGTCGAGATCGATCTCGGCTGCGCGCCAGCGATCCCCACGCCGGCTGAGCACGGCACCGAATGCGCTCATCGCACTGCCAGTTCCGTTGCGCGCTTGTACGCGTCTGCGATGCCCAACCGATCCACGATCGCGTCCAGCATCTCGTCGGGATAGGCGTCGATGTCGTCGAGGATTCGCTCCATGTCGTCTTCGGCGACGTCGAGATCGGTGAACAGGTCGAGATCGCCGACCGGCCACACCTCGTCGAGTTCGTCGTCGTCGGGCGGGTCTTCGCCGAGGCGCGCAAGTGCCTGTTCGGCAAGGGAATACTCGACCGACGCCGTGAGGTCCGACAGCAACAACGAGATGCGCGCGCCGTCCTGACGCGCGATGAGAAAGAACTCCTCGTCGACACATGCGATCACGAACGGACCACCCTCGGGCGGCTGGGATCGCAACGCCTGCAACAGCACGCCTAGGTCGTCGAGCACCGCGGGCGGCAACGGCTCGGCACGCCACTGCCCGGCGTCGCGATACGCCGCGACGGCGAACCCACGCTGTGCCATGACCCACCTGCCCGAGGAGTGAGGTACCGATCCTGACACGTCTTCGGTAGCGGCGGGAAGTCGTTCTCCTCAGGGCGCTAGCGTCGATCGGGTGACCGACTCCACGAGCGCTCAGGTTCACCCTGCGCTTCGTCTCGCGCGATGACAGCCCACTTCCACCGCGTCGCCGTGCTGGGCCTGGGCCTCATCGGCGGCTCGATGATGCACGCGATGCGCCAGGGCGGCCTCGAGGTGGTCGGCTACGACGTCGATCACGCGACCGCAGCGGCCGCCAGCGCCGCGGGATTCCCGGTGGCGCCGAACGAGAACGCCGCGGTGCACGGCGCCGACCTGGTTGTGCTCGCGATGCCGCTGCCGCAAGTGCGCGGTGCGTTGTCTTCACTGTCCGGGCACCTTGGTCCGGGCGTGCTGCTGACCGACGTCGGGACGCTGAAGGCACCGGTGCTGGACGCGGTGCGTGAGCTCGCCCCACAGGCCGCCTTCGTCGGCGGGCATCCGCTGGCCGGTACCGAGGACAGCGGCTGGGCAGCAGCCGATCCGCTGCTGTTCCGCGATGCGCCGTGGACGCTGACGATCGAGGCGGACACCGATCTCGACGGCTGGCTGCGCGTCGCCGAACTCGTGTGCGACCTCGGTGCCCGACCGGTTCCCGCTGCTGCCGCCGAACAGGACGCCGCCATCGCTCGCGTGATCGGCCTGCCGCACGTCCTTGCCGAAGCGCTCGCGCTGATCGGGTTGGACGGTGGCCCGCTCGGTCTGTCGTTGGCGGCCGGCTCGTACCGTTCGGGCTCGCGCGTCGCACGCACCCGTCCCGATCTCGTTGCCACCTGGTGCGACGGCAACCCGTCGCTGGTCGACGCGCTCGACGACGTGATCGTCCGGCTGTCGAAGGCACGCGAGGAGCTGGCCGCCAACGAGTCGGTCTACGAACTGGCCGAGGCCGGGCACCAGGCGCGGATGAACTGGGAACACCGCGCGTTCGAACCTGTCGAGTTGCCGGTGTCGGCCGAAGCGCTGTGCGACCACGGGCGCCGCGGCGGGTGGGTGACGGCAGTGTTGCGCGATGACGACGGGGTACGTCTGCTCGGAATGAGGCCGCAATCGTGATCTTCTATCTGCTCGGACTGCTCGTGATCGGGCTGCTCGCCGGTGCGATCGCGCGACTGCTCGTGTCGAGCCCGCAGCGCCTGGGCTGCCTCGGCACCGCGTTGCTCGGCATCATCGGCTCGTACGCCGGCGGATCGTTGTGGGCGGTGCTCGCCTACGACAAGTTCGACCTGCGCAAGGCCTCGACGTTCATCGGCGCGGTGGCCGGCAGCGTCGTCGTCCTGCTCATCTGGCGGCTGTTCGCCGGCGGACGGCGGAGGCGGTTTTGAATCGCACACCGCCCGTCCCCTATGCTGATCGGGTCAACCGACGGGGGCTAGAGTGATGCGGTTCGCCCTCATCGTCTAGAGGCCCAGGACGCCGCCCTTTCAAGGCGGTAGCACGGGTTCGAATCCCGTTGGGGGCACGCAGTACTGCAACACCTCAGGCCCCGTAGCTCAGTTGGTTAGAGTGCCTCCCTGTCACGGAGGAAGTCGCCGGTTCAAGTCCGGTCGGGGTCGCCACGAATGACGAAACGGCTGCGGCGATCGCCGCAGCCGTTCGTGGTTCTCAGTCGTTGACTCGGGTCAGGCCCCACCGGCCGTGACGACGGCGTCGGTGACGAAGCCGGCGAGCAGGCCGATCAGCAGTCCGATGGCCAGCAGGTCCATCCGGTTCGCGCGTGCCGCGACGCCGAGGAGCTGGCACACCACGTAGATGATCGAACCGGCCGCGAGCGTCAGGAACACGACGCTGACCGCCTGGCTGGTGAAGCCGTGACCGACCCAGGTGCCGATGAACGTAGGCCCGCCGCCGATGAGTGCCATCGCGCCGAGGAAGCCCCAAGACGGACGACGGATATCGCCGCGCTCGTCGATGTCTCCGCCCAGCGGGGCGACGATGCCGAAGCCCTCGGTCGCGTTGTGCAGCGCGAACCCGATCACCAGCACGGTGGCAAGGGCGACCTCGCCGCTGGCGGCCGACTGGCCGATGGCCAATCCCTCGGCGAAGTTGTGCAGACCGATGCCGACCGCGATCAGGAGAGCGGTCTGGCGGGCCTTGCTCCAGGACGCGACGCCGCGCGTTGCCGGCGCGCGCTCCTCCACCGACATCGCGCCGGGGCCGCCGCGACCCGCGGCCTGCTTGCGGCGCTGCAGGTAGCGGTCGTATCCGACGAGACCGAGCAATCCGACGGCCAGGCCGAGTGCGAACAACGTTCCGTACTTCGCGACGTCCGCACCGCCGCCCTTGCCGTCGTGGATGTTGGTGAGCGCAGTGTCGATCGGTTCGAACGCGTGCGAGAGCACGTCCCAGACGAGGAACAACAGCACGCCGATGGCGATCGCGTTCAGGATCAGCCGCAGGTTCGGCCGCGGCGAGCGCATGCGCCCGAGCGGCATGCCGATGAGGATCGTGACGCCGGCGATGAAGCCGAGTACGAGCGTCTTCGACAGGTCCACGAGCGTCGCCCTTCGCTGCAAGTTAGGTCAGCCTTACCTAAACACATCTTCGTGTGGGACGCGAGATCGGTTCAACGACGTCTTTCCTTATGCTCAATCTTCATGGCCGCGACCCTGCTCCTCGCTGCGCACGGCACCCGCTCGGCTGCAGGCTCGGCAACGACAGCCGCCCTCGCTCACGCGATCGCGGCCGCTCGTCCGGGCGTCGCGGTCGAGCTGTGCTTCCTCGACGTCGCCGAGCCGTCTTTGACCACGGCGCTGGACGACCTGCGCGGGCAGCACGTCGTCGTGGTGCCGCTGCTGCTGTCGGCGGGCTACCACGTGACCAGCGACATCCCCGCCGCCGTGGCCGGCCGCGACGACGTCCGGGTCGCACCGCATCTCGGACCCGATCCCGCAATCATCGCGGCGATCGCCGATCGACTTGCCGAGGCCGACGTCCAGGCGGCGGGCGCCGGGCCGGTCCTGCTCGCCGCGGTGGGTTCGAGCCGCTCCTCGGCCCGCGCCGAGGTCGAGCAGGCTGCCGACGCGCTCGGCGAACGACTCGGCCGTCCGGTGCGCGCACTGGATCTGGGCGCCGACCTGCCCGACGACGTCGAGCGGCCGTTCGCCGTCGCGACCTATCTGCTCGCCGAAGGCGGCTTCCTCGACGAGCTACGCGCTCGCGTCGACGGCGACGGCGTTGTCGCCGACCCGATAGGCGTCCACCCGGCGCTGGTCGAGCTGGTGTGGTCGCGCTACGACCAAGCAAGCCGGTAAGTCCACGGTCGACCGTCCGGTAAACTTCGCTGGTCCTTCGACGAGGGCACGGCCAGGTAGCTCAGCTGGTACGAGCGACCGCCTGAAAAGCGGTAGGTCGGCGGTTCGATCCCGCCCCTGGCCACCCACTCCATCCAGGGCGTCCTGCGCTCTCTCACCATGCCGCCCCGGATCGTGCACACGGAGATTCGCCCGGCCAACGCTGCCGCCAGGCCGATTCGTAGGGTCGGCGCATGGCTTTCGATGCGGTGCTCTTCGACTTCTCCGGCACGCTGTTCCACGTCGAGACCGCCGCCGAGGCCCTCGAGGCAGCGCTCGGCCCGCAGTTCGTGTCGTGGGCACCAGCGCTCGAACGCTGGGGCGCGATCAACGGCAGCAGCACGCCGGACGAGCTTCCCGAGCACCTCGCGGACGTGTGGGCGCGGCGCGATCTCGACCGCGCCGCTCATCGCGCCGCCTACTCCGGGCTGGCGGTCCATGCCGGGCTGACGCGCGAGCAGGCCGACCGCCTCTATGACCGCGGCACGACGCCGGCAGCGTGGCTCCCGTTCCCCGACACGGCGGCGGTGCTGCGCGAACTGCATGCCGCGCGCACACCGGTCGCTGTCGTCAGCAACATCGGCTGGGATCCGCGGCCGGTCATCGCCGCGTACGGGCTCACCGATTACCTGCCCGTTCTCGTGCTGTCGGACGAGCGCGGCGTGCTCAAGCCCGATGCGCGCATCTTCGAGTTCGCACTTGCCGAACTCGGCGCCGACCCCGCCCGCACCGTCATGGTCGGCGACAACCCCGACGCC
Organism: uncultured Actinomycetota bacterium; assembly: GCA_963754285.1. Lineage (GTDB taxonomy): Bacteria > Actinomycetota > Actinomycetes > Mycobacteriales > Jatrophihabitantaceae > RYN-133. Next base: position 1,129,096 of record CAVWFN010000007.1, on the reverse strand, counting down.
GACGGAGGTGCGTCCGCGCTCGGTTGCACCTTCCGGCTCGTCGCCGCGTCTCCCGACCGTCCGGCCGATTCGTTGCTGCGAGCAGTCAGCGACCAGTGACACCGTCGATCGCCTCGCGCAGCAGGTCGGCGTGACCGTTGTGGCGGGCGTACTCGCTGATCACATGCACATAGATCATCCGCAGGGAGTACTGCTCACCGTGCACGACGCTCAAGTGATCGAAGTCGACGCTCGCCGCGGCGGCGTCCGCCGCCTGCCACTCGGCCTGCAGGCGATCGAATGCGGTGGCTGCTTCGTTCGGGTCGAGCGCGTCGAAGTCGTGGTCCTTGCCGAGCGCCGGGTCGTACATCGGCGGTACGTCCTCGCCGGCCACGCGCTGGCGGAACCAGATCCGCTCGACCTTCGCCAGGTGCCGCACGAGCCCGAGCAGCGACAGGTTGGACGACGCAATGGGGCGCAGCGCGAGCTGTGTCGCGTCCAGCCCGCCGCAGATGTTGAGCAACGTCGCGCGCTGCCACCGCAAATAGCCTTCGAGGATCGGACGATCAGGACCTGACACCGGCCCGTCGACGGCGGCGAACATGGGCGCAACGAATACAGACGACATCGGTCCAGTCTCGCGGAACGGTCACGGCGAGCCGCTACCCAGCGTCGGGAACCCCCGCACCCACGCAGGCTGACTCGACCGTGACCGTCCGTTGCGTATCACAACACGAAGTCGCGATACCTGCTTAACGTACGAGCAAGCAGCGTCGTGCCCAATGTCGCCTTGCCCACCGCATCAGCGCAGCGGTTCACCGGATTGGGCCGCATCGCCCGCGCAGGTGCTCGACTCAGGGTTGGCGCGAAGCCCGTCCGGCGGCGCTGGGCGTGATCTGCTCAGGCTCGTGGGTCGCGCCGCCTGCATCGGCCATCGTCGCGTCGGTCGCCGCGGCCCGCTCACGCGCGGCCTGCATCCCCGACTGCATGCGCAGCGGCACTTCCTTCATCACCGACGCGAGCACGACCGCGACCACGAGCACGCAGGCACCGACGAGGAACACGACGTCCATCGCGTCGGAGAAGCCGACCAGGATCGGATGCCTGATCGCCTCAGGCAGCTTCGACAACCCGCTGGTGTCGTTGATGTTCACCTTCCCGGCTGCCGCCTGCGACACTCCGGCGGCTTGCAGGTTGTGCGCGATGTTGCTCGCCGCGTTCGAGAACAGGATCGACAAGAAGATCGCGGTACCCATCGAGCCACCGACCTGCCGGAAGAACGTCACCGCCGAGGTCGCCACACCCATGTCACGCGGATCGACCGCGTTCTGCATGGCCAGCACGATCGACTGCATGTTCATGCCCAGCCCGGCACCGAACACGACCATGCACAAGTCGGTCTGCCAGAGCGCGGTGTCGGCACCGACCCGTGAGAGCAACAGCATCCCGGCGACGAGCAGCACCGAGCCCACCACCGGAAAGACCTTGTAGCGCCCGGTGCGGGACGTGACCTGGCCGGCAAGCAGTGAGGCCGCCATGATCCCGAGCACCAAGGGCAGGATCAGCAGACCCGCCTTCGTGGGCGACGCGCCCTTGACGATCTGCAGGTACAGCGGGATCGACACCAACCCGCCGAACATCCCCATACCGATGATGAACGACTGCACCGAACCGAGCGCGAACACGCTGCCCTTGAACAGCCGCAACGGCAGCAACGCTTCGTCGCCCATCCGGGCTTCGATGACCACGAACCCGATCAGTCCGGCCACGCCGAGCACGTAGCAGATGAACGCGCTCGTACCGGCCCAACCCCAGGTGCGGCCCTGCTCGGCGATGATCAGCAACGGGACGAGGCCGACGACCAGTGCCGCCGCGCCGCCCCAGTCGATGCGGTGTTCGCGGCGGGTGTGGTCGAGCTTGAGCACCGCCTCGACGACGATCAGCGCGACGATGCCGATCGGAACGTTGATGTAGAAGATCCAGCGCCAGCCGGAGATGCCGAGGATCGACTTGGTGCCGGCGAAGAAGCCGCCGACCACGGGGCCGAGCACGGACGCGGTGGCGAAGACCGCCATGAAGTAGCCCTGGTAGCGGGCGCGCTCACGCGGCGGAATGATGTCGCCGATGATCGCGAGTGCCAGCGGGAACAGGCCGCCGGCCCCGATGCCCTGGAACGCGCGGAACGCCGCGAGCTGGTACATCGAATGCGCGAGCCCGCACATCGCCGAGCCGACGATGAAGATCGTGATCGCGAGCATGAAGAACGGCTTGCGGCCGTAGATGTCCGACAGCTTCCCGAACAACGGGGTCGCGATCGTCGAGGTGATCAGGAACGCGGTCGTCACCCAGGCCTGCACGGACAGGCCGTTGAGGTCGTCGCCGATCGTGCGGATCGCGGTCGACACGATCGTCTGGTCGAGCGCGGCGAGGAACATGCCGAGGATGAGCCCCGACAAGATCGTCATGATCTGCTTGTGCGACAGGTCGCCGCCGGATGCCGCCGCAGGTACTGGCGCGGTCATTTAGTTCTTCCCTTCCGCCGCGCCTTCGGGCACGGTGACGAACTTCCTGCTGGACTTCTCGAAGTCGTCGGTGAAGCGACGAAGCATCGTGGCGAAGCGCGTCAGGTCGCGCTCTGTCCAGTTTGACAACATTTCAGCGAAGTGGCTGCGCCGAAGATGTTCATGCTCGGCGATGACAGCGTCCGCCTTCGCGGTGAGGGCGAGGATGCTCGCGCGCCCGTCCTCCGGGTCGGCCCGGCGCTCGAGCAGACCCTCCTTGACCATCGTCGAGACCTGCCGGCTGACCGTGGACGGGTCGGAGTGCAGGCAGTCGGCGACCGCGCTGGCCCGCATCGGGCCGTTGTTCGCGATCTGCCGCAAGATCACTTGAGCCGACCACTCGACGTCGTGCTGGGCCATCGCGAGATAGCGGGTCTTGACGCGCTGGAACGAGCGCATGAGTTCGACGAAGGTGTCGGCGACCTCGATCGTCGGTGACGCGCTGGTGGCGGCAACTGCTTCCATGACGCTCCGTTGCTTGCTGCATACAACTAGTTGCTTTCTACAACTATCTACTCCCAGGCGACCGGAAACGCAAATTCCGCATCCCTTCGTTGTCAGGGTTCACTTCCGCCCGCGATGGGTGCAGGGTCAGCACATGAGCGCTGCGCCGGAAATTTCAGCGACCGAAACCACACCCCGCACCGTCGTCGAGGGCTGGCTCGCCGACTTCGATCGAGCATTGAGCGCCGGCGACACCGCGGCCGCGGCAGACCTGTTCGGGGAACAGTCGTTCTGGCGCGACCTGATCGCCTTCACCTGGAACCTCAAGACGCTCGAGGGACGCGACGAGATCCGGGCGATGCTCGACGCAACGCTGGCGACCGTGCAGCCGTCCGGCTGGGCGGTGCAGGACGGCGAGGAGCCGGCCGAAGCCGACGGCATCACCGAGGCGTGGCTCGACTTCGAGACCGCGGTCGGTCGCGGACGCGGGCATCTGCGACTGCAGAACGGGACGGCCTTCACGCTATTGACGACCCTGTACGAGCTCAAGGGCTTCGAGGAGCCGGCCCGCACCCGACGACCGCGCGGCGCCGAGCACGGCGCGAACCGCGAGCGCGAGACCTGGAAGGACCGGCGGGCGCGCGAGGCGGCCGAGCTCGGCTACGAAACCCAGCCCTACGTCGTGATCGTCGGTGGCGGTCAGGGCGGGATCGCGCTCGGTGCGCGGCTGCGCCAGCTCAATGTCCCGACGATCATCGTTGACAAGCACCCACGTCCGGGCGATCAGTGGCGCAACCGCTACAAGTCGCTGTGCCTGCACGACCCGGTCTGGTACGACCACCTGCCTTACATCAAGTTCCCTGACAACTGGCCGGTGTTCTCGCCCAAGGACAAGATTGCCGATTGGCTCGAGTCCTACACCCGGGTCATGGAGCTGAACTACTGGTCCAACACCGAGGCGAAGTCGGCGACCTACAACGACGAGACCGGCGAGTGGACGGTCACGGTCGAGCGTGAGGGCAAGCCGGTCGTGTTGCGTCCGAAACAGCTCGTGCTCGCAACGGGAATGTCGGGCAAGCCCCGCATGCCCGCGTTCGAAGGCATGGACAAATTCCAGGGCGACCAGCACCACTCGTCCGCGCACCCCGGCCCGGACGCGTACCGCGGCAAGAAGTGCGTCGTCGTCGGCTCGAACAACTCGGCGTTCGACATCTGCGGCGCACTGTGGGAGAACGGCGCGGACGTGACGATGGTGCAGCGCTCGTCCACGCACATCGTGCGGTCGGACTCGCTGATGGAGATCGGGCTCGGCGCGCTGTATTCCGAAGAAGCGGTGGCGGCCGGTGTCACGACCGAGAAGGCCGACCTGATCTTCGCGTCGATCCCCTATCGCATCCTGCACACGTTCCAGATCCCGGCGTACGAGGCGATGGCCGAGCGCGACGCCGACTTCTACCGCCGGCTGGAGAAGTCCGGCTTCGACCACGACTGGGGCGACGACGGCTCGGGGCTGTTCATGAAATACCTGCGTCGCGGGTCGGGCTACTACATCGACGTGGGTGCGGCCGATCTCGTTGCCGACGGCGAGGTCAAGCTCGCCAAGGGGCAGGTCGATCACCTCACCGAACACTCGGTCGTGCTCGAGGACGGCACCGAGCTCGAGGCCGACCTGGTCGTCTACGCCACCGGCTACAACTCGATGAACGGCTGGGTGGCCGATCTCATCTCGCAGGAAGCCGCCGACCGCGTGGGCAAGGTGTGGGGCCTCGGGTCGGACACCACGAAGGATCCCGGCCCGTGGGAGGGCGAGCAGCGCAACATGTGGAAGCCGACGCAAGTGCCCGCACTCTGGATGCACGGCGGAAACCTGCACCAGTCACGCCACTACTCGACCTTCCTGGCCCTGCAGCTCAAAGCCCGCCTCGAAGGCATCGACACCCCGGTGTACGGCCTGCAGGAAGTCCACCACCTGTCCTGATCCGGCCGGATCGCCGGCCACGGTCGCCGGGCGGGGCGACTTTGCACCCGGCAATGTCGTCCGGCACCGACTTTGCACCCGGCAACGTCGTCCGGCACCGACTTTGCACCCGGCAATGTCGCCCGGCACCGACTTTGCACCCGGCAATGTCGCCAGCGGCGGCGATATCAGCCGATCCAGCGACGATGCCGAGTGCAAAGTTCCCCCACACGGCCTGTGGTCGGCGGCGCTGGCGTCCGGCACCGACTTTGCACCCGGCAACGTCGCCCGGTACCGACTTTGCACCCGGCAACGTCGCCCGGTACCGACTTTGCACCCGGCAATGTCGCCAGCGGCGGCGATATCAGCCGATCCAGCGACGATGCCGGGTGCAAAGTCGCCGCCACGCGGCCCCAGGGCGGTCGGCAGCCACAGATCGAATCAGGCGTGTTTGGCCTTCGCGACGTCCTGCAGGCCGAGGATCTCGACGGCGTCCTTGCGCATCTCGACCTTGCGGATCTTGCCCGTGATGGTCATCGGGAACTCGTCGACCACGTGGACGTAGCGCGGGATCTTGTAGTGCGCGAGCTTGCCGGACGCGAACTCGCGTAGCTGCTCGGCGGACAGGGACGCGCCGTCCTTCAGACGCACCCACGCCATCAGTTCCTCGCCGTACTTCTCGTCCGGGACGCCGATGACCTGCGCGTCGACGATGTCCGGGTGCGTGTAGAGAAACTCCTCGATCTCGCGCGGGTACACGTTCTCGCCACCGCGGATCACCATGTCCTTGATCCGGCCGACGATGTTGACGTAGCCCTCGCTGTCCATCGTGGCCAGGTCACCGGTGTGCATCCACCCGCTCTGCAGCACGTCGGCTGTCTTCTCCGGCTCGTTCCAGTAGCCGATCATCACCGAGTACGCCCGCGTGCAGAGTTCGCCCGGCTCGCCGAACGGCACGGGCAGATTCGTGTCCGGGTCGACGACCATGACCTCGACGTGGGGATGCACCCGTCCGACCGAGCCGGTGCGGCGATCGAGCGAGTCGTCCTTGCGGGTCTGCGTCGACACCGGTGACGTCTCGGTCATGCCGTAGGCGATCGTCACCTCGTCCATGTTCATCTCGGTGATGACCCGCTTCATCACCTCGACCGGGCACGGCGAGCCGGCCATGCATCCGGTGCGCAGCGAGGACAGGTCGTACGCGCCGAAGTCGGCCAGCGCGAGTTCGGCGATGAACATCGTCGGGACGCCGTAGAGCGACGTGCACTTCTCTTGTTGGACGGCGCGCAGCGTGGCCGCGGGGTCGAAGCCTGGCGCCGGGATCACCACGCACGCACCGTGCGAGGTCGAGGCGAGATTGCCCATGACCATGCCGAAGCAGTGGTAGAAGGGCACCGGGACGCAGATCCGGTCCTGCTCGGTGTAGGCCATCCCCTCGCCGACGAAGTAGCCGTTGTTGAGGATGTTGTGGTGCGAGAGGGTCGCGCCCTTCGGGAACCCGGTCGTCCCGGACGTGTACTGGATGTTGATCGGGTCGTCGAAGGACAGCGCGTCGGAGCGCTCACGCACCTGCTCGGCGGTGATCGACGATCCGGCGGCGAGCAACTCGTCCCAGGACGGGTCGGCGATGTAGACGACGTCCTTCAGATCGCTGAGGTTGCCGCGCACCTCTTCGATCATCTGGCGGTACTCGCTGGTCTTGAACGAGACGGCCGACACGAGGGTCGCGATGCCCGCCTGCCCGAGCACGTACTCGAGCTCGTGCGTGCGGTAGGCGGGATTGATGTTGACCAGGATCGCGCCGATACGCGCCGTGGCGTACTGGACGAGGAACCACGGGATGCAGTTGGGCGCCCAGATCCCGACGCGATCGCCGCGCTGCACGCCCCGCGCGAGCAGGCCGCGGGCAACCTGCTCGACGGCGGCGTCGAGTTCGGAGTAGGTCAACCGTTGGCCGGTCGCGACGTCGACGACGGCTTCGCGATCCGGGTGGGACGCGACGGCGCGACGCAGGTTGGCGTCGATCGTCTCGCCGAGCAACGGCTTGTCCGACGTCCCGGACGCGTAGGAAGCAGAGTTGACCATGGACACAGCGTAGGAGCCGTGCGGTCAGGTAGACAGAAAAGTTCCTTCAGACAGCAGAAAACGCCGCACCCGATGGCGGTGCGGCGTTTCTGCGGTTGCCTGGTCGGCGCTCGGCCAAGTACTTAAGCGTCGATCGTGGCGTGGGTGTTGCCTTCGAGCAGCGAGCGAACCTCGGACTCGCGGTAGCGGCGGTGACCGCCGAGCGTGCGGATCGAGGTGAGCTTGCCGGCCTTTGCCCAACGGGTGACCGTCTTCGGGTCGACGCGGAACAGCGTCGCAACCTCCGACGGCGTGAGCAGCGGCTCGGACTCGGGACGGTGACGCGGTGTCGTCATCGGGGCCCCTTTCTGGGGTGCTGGATAGTCGTGCCCAACGAAGTTCCTGCTTCGGCGGGGGCCGGTGGGCTAGGGCCTCGATGGTGCGTATCGCGGGTCCTGTACCGCGGTACGTGGCAAGTATGCATACGCACACGTGTGTCTGCCCACGCGCAGAACGTCAGGTGTCCACTGTGTGCCACGCGTCAGCCGGTGTCCGAATCGTCCGGCGGCCGAAAATGGACTTAAACGCCCAGGGTGGACATCACGACACGGAGGGTCGTCCTGCGTGCGGCTAGGGATTCCCGCGCGGTAGTCTTGATCCCACGAGGATGCCAATTTCCCCGGACGGGCCGCCACGCGCCTCGTGCGACGAGCCGCCCGCCGGATGACCGGGTAAGCGAGGGGGTCGAGCCATGGGGCGCGGCCGTGCCAAGGCGAAGCAGCAAAAAGTCGCTCGGGAGCTGAAGTACAACTCCCATTTCACCGACCTCGACGCACTTCAGCGTGAGTTGTCGGGATATCCCGAGCCTTCGGATGCCGCCGAAGACGACGACGACGAAGAGGACGACAGCGGCAATTGGGCGCGCTCCGGAACTTGATCGCGCCCCGGTCGCTCGCGGTGTCGCCGGTTGGCGTCCTTGATCCGCGGTTGAGTTTGTCGCTCGCATTTGTTGAGCGTTGAAGCGGCTGCTTCTCAGCGCTGTTGCGGCTGCAACCAACCATGATCACAGCCATCTTTGACCCGGCTAATCCGTGCCAGCCGCCTTGCCAGCCTCCTGGCGCGGCAGGTCGGTAAAATCAGGGCCGTTCGCCCGGAAAGCCTGGGATGTCGGAGTAACTGCCTGCCATTTCGACCTGTCCGGGACGATCAAGTGAGGTTGGTTCCACGTAAAGCGAACCCTCGTTGAGGTGACCAACCGGCCACGCCTGCACTCCGCGGGCGGCCGCGACCGCGAGGGCGTCGTCGAGCCGTTCGGCGGGGACGACCGCGACCATTCCGACGCCGAGGTTGAACGTCAGCTCCATCTGCTCGAGGCCGACCTGCCCGGTGCGGGCGATCAGGGCGAAGATCGGACCGGGTGTCCAGGTCGCGCGATCGACGACCGCGTGCAGGCCGGCCGGAATCACGCGCGCCAGGTTGCCGGCAAGCCCGCCGCCCGTCACGTGGGCGAAGGCGTGCGCGCCGGCGTCGGCCGCGAGCGCGAGGCAGTCCTGGGCGTAGATGCGGGTCGGTTCGAGCAGTTCGTCGCCCAGGCTTCGTCCGCCCAGGTCTGCGGGGGTCGCGTCCAGGCCCAGCCCGCCGCGCTCGAACAGGACGTGCCGTACGAGCGAGTAGCCGTTCGAGTGCAATCCGGACGAACCCAGCGCAACCAGCGCATCACCGGGGCGCACCCGTTCCGGTCCGAGCACCGCGTCCGCGTTGACGACACCGACGCCCGTTCCGGACACGTCGTATTCGTCCGGACGCATCAGGCCGGGATGTTCCGCGGTCTCGCCACCGACCAGGGCGCAGCCGGCGCGCACGCAGCCCTCGGCGATCCCGGACACGATCGCCGCGATCTTGTCCGGGACGACCTTGCCCGTCGCGATGTAGTCGGACAGGAACAGCGGCTCGGCACCGACCACGACCAGGTCGTCGACGACCATCGCCACGAGGTCGATGCCGATCGTGTCGTGCCGGTCGAGCGCCTGGGCGATCGCTATCTTCGTGCCGACGCCGTCGGTCGAGCTGGCCAGGATCGGCTGCGGGTAGCGCGACAGGTCGAGGGAGAACAGTCCGGCGAATCCGCCGAGACCGCCCAGCACCTCGGGACGGGTCGTGCGCTTGACCGCGTCCTTCATCAGCTCGACGGCGTGCTCGCCGGCGGCAATGTCGACGCCGGCGGCCGCGTAGCTGGCGCCGGCGGTCGCGTCGGGATCGCTCACGGGCGAGTGAGCGCATCCTCGGCGCTGTAGCCGGCAGCGTGTTCGGATTCGCGGGCGCCGGCGTCGACGCCGCGCCCGATTCCCTCGAGCACGTGCTTGCCGCCGACGATCTCGGGCAGCTCGATCGGGTAGCGGCCGTCGAAGCACGCGCAGCACAGCCGGTTGTAGGGCTGGTCGCTCGCAGCAACCGTCCCGTCCAGCGAGATGTAGCCGAGCGAGTCTGCCCCGATCGAGGCACGGATGCCCTCGGTGTCGAGGCTGTTCGCGATCAGCTCGGCGTTCGTGCCGAAGTCCATGCCGTAGAAGCACGGCCACTTCACCGGCGGCGACGAGATGCGCACGTGCACCTCTACCGCGCCGGCCTCGCGCAGCATGCGGACCAGCGCGCGCTGGGTGTTGCCGCGCACGATCGAGTCGTCGACGACGACCAGGCGCTTGCCGCGGATGATGTCGCGCAGCGGGTTCAGCTTCAGCCGGATGCCGAGCTGGCGGATCGTCTGCGACGGCTGGATGAACGTGCGTCCGACGTAGGCGTTCTTGACCAGGCCGGTGCCGTACGGGATGCCGGACGCCTCGGCGTACCCGATCGCGGCGGGCGTGCCCGACTCGGGCACGGGGATGACCAGGTCGGCGTCGGCGGGATGCTCCTTGGCCAGCCGGCGTCCGATCTCGACCCGGGCCTTGTGCACGTTGCGTCCGGCGATCGTGGTGTCGGGACGGGCGAGATAGACGTACTCGAACAGGCAGCCCTTGGGCGCCGCGTTGGCGAAGTGCTGGCTGCGCAGGCCGTCCTCGTCGATCGCGACCAGCTCGCCGGGCTCGATCTCACGCACGAAGCTCGCGCCGACGATGTCGAGGGCGGCCGTTTCGGAGGTGACCACCCAGCCGCGTTCGAGCCGGCCGAGCACCAGCGGACGGACGCCCTGCGGGTCGCGGGCGGCGTAGAGGGTGTGCTCGTCCATGAACACGAGCGAGAAGGCGCCGCGCAGTTTCGGCAGCACCTCCATGGCAGCCTGCTCGACGCTGACGTCCGGACGCGCCGCGAGCAACGCCGTCAGCAGGTCGGAGTCGGTCGTCGCGGTGAGCGTGTCCTGCCGCATCGCGCCCTCGTTGCGGGCTTCGGTGAACAGCTCGAGGGTGTTGACCAGGTTGCCGTTGTGTCCGAGCGCTATGCCGGTGCCGGCCGGGGTCGTGCGAAAGCTCGGCTGGGCGTTCTCCCACGTGGTCGAGCCGGTCGTGGAGTAGCGGGTGTGGCCGATCGCGAGGTGACCCTGCAGGGTGGCCAGCGTCGCCTCGTCGAAGACCTGGCTGACCAGGCCGAGGTCCTTGTAGACCAGCAGCGCGCTGCCGTCGCTGACCGCGATGCCGGCGGCTTCCTGGCCGCGATGTTGCAGCGCGTAGAGGCCGAAGTAGGTCAGCTTGGCGACCTGTTCGCCGGCGGCCCAGACACCGAAGACGCCGCACGCGTCCTGGGGGCGCTTCTCGCCGGGGTCGATGTCGTGATTAAGGAGTCCGTCGCCTCGGGCTGCCACGTGTTCGATCGTACGTGCCCTGCCGGTTCGTCCTTCCGCTGCGGCCGAGGTGTGGCCTGCCGTTCGCAACCACCCTCCTCACTTCGCTCGGAGGGGGCCAGGCCCATCCACGCTCCTTGCACGCCAAAGCTGGTCGGGCCGGTGCCACTTTGACCCCGGTTTGGCTGTGATTCCTGCCCCGCAGCAACCGTTAGAGGGTCAAAGTCGCGGCTAGGCGAGGACGGGGAGGTAATCGGTGAGGTCGCTGCGGTTGCCGCTGGCCCGGATTGCGCCGGTGGCCACGGCGGCACGAAACGGCTCGCGGCCGGTGGACACGCGCAGCCAGGTGAGCGGGTCGGTTTCGACGACGTTGGGCGGCGTGCCGCGGGTGTGGCGGGGCCCGGGGACGGCCTGGACGGCGATGAACGGGGCGACGCGCACCTCGACCGAGCGGCCGGGCGCTTGCGCGGCGAGGATCTCGGCAAGGGTGCGCACGGCCGTAGCCAGGGCCGGACGGAGCAGCGGGACAGGGTCGCGATCGGGGAACGAGCGGGACAGGTCGTCGCAGTGCACGACGAGGTCAACGGTTCGGGTGCGCGCGAAGTCGAGCGCGGTGATCGGTCCGCGCGGGCCCGCGACCACGGCGGTGTCGGCGAGGTCCGCAGCCGCAACCGGCTCGCGCAACGAGGCGAGCAGCTGGTCGGGCGGCAGATCGCCGGCGGCCACGCTGGCCTCGGTGATGTCAGCCGCGGCGGGCGCGTAGGCCCGGACGTACTGCGCGACCGGCGTCGCCGGCCCGGTCGCGGACGTGCCGAGGTAGTGCATCAGCCCGTCCTTGCTCCCCACGAGATGGCCGACGAGGGTCTGCAGTGTCCAGCCGGGCAACGCGGTTCCGGTGTCGAGGGCGCCCGAAAGGAACGGCTCGAGCCAGTCGGCGACCGCTCGCGCCTGCTCGCCGTACGCGCCGACCTCGGCGGACAGCAACCTTCTCATCCTTGCCCCGCGAAGCGCCGGTGAGCGTTTACTCCGGTTCTCATTCGAAGCGCTGGCGCAGTGCCGCCGACCAGGCGGTGCGCAGTTCGCGCAGCGAGACCGAGAACTGACCACGCACGTCCACGTCGGGCTCGAGGACGTCGACCACGCCCAGATGTGTGTACGGCTGGGCGTGCTCGTCGCACAGCGCAGTGAACGCGGCGACGTGAGCGCGCGGGACGGAGACCAGCGCGCGATGCGCGGACTCGCTGAACAGCGCGACGAACGGGTCGAGGTCGGTCGGCAGTTCGACGTGGACGCCCGCGCCGCCGATCAGGCACGACTCGGCCAGCGCCTGGGCCAGCCCGCCCTCGGACAGATCGTGCGCCGAGCTGAGCAACTCGTCGCGGGCCGCGGCGATCAGCACGTCGCCGAGCCGCTGCTCGCGGGCGAGGTCGACGGCCGGCGGCATTCCGCCCAGGAAGCCGTGCACGACCTCGGCCCATGCCGAGCCACCGAACTCGTCGTGCGTCTCACCCAGCAGGAAGATCTGCGCACCGTCGTGGGCAAAGCCTGCGGCCACCCGCTTGGCGACGTCGTCCATCACGCCGAGCACGCCGATCACCGGCGTCGGCAGGATCGGCGTTGTGCCGGTCTGGTTGTAGAAGCTGACGTTGCCGCCCGTCACGGGCGTGCCGAGCTGCTGGCATCCGTCGGCCAGCCCGCGGACCGCTTCGGCGAACTGCCACATCACGGCCGGGTCCTCGGGCGAGCCGAAGTTGAGGCAGTCGGTGACGGCCAGCGGACGCGCGCCGGTGACGGCGACGTTGCGGTAGGCCTCGGCGAGCGCGAGCTGCGCGCCCGCGTACGGGTGGAGCCTCGTGTAGCGGCTGTTGCCGTCGACGGCGAGCGCGATGCCACGCTCGCTCGACTCGTCCACGCGGATCACGCCGGCGTCCTCGGGCTGGGCGAGCACGGTGTTGCCGAGCACGAACCGGTCGTACTGGTCGGTGACCCACGACCGGTCGCACAGGTTCGGCGAGGCGATCATGTGCAGCAGCAGCTGGCCGAGTTCGGCGCCGCCGCGCGGTCGCGGCAGGTTGTGCCCGTCGTGCTCGTTGAGGATGCCCTGGTCGAGCGGGCGCTCGATCGGACGTTCGTAGACGGGTCCGTCGTGCGCGGCAGTGCGCGGCGGCAGGTCGACGATCTGCTCGCCACGCCAGGTCATGCGCAGCCGTCCGGTGTCGGTGACCGTGCCGATGACCGTTGCGGTGACGTCCCACTTGCCGCACACGGCGAGGAACTCGTCGAGGCGCCCTGGCTCGACGACGGCCATCATGCGTTCCTGCGACTCGCTCATCAGGATTTCTTCGGGAGCCAGCGTCGGGTCGCGCAGCGGGACGACGTCGAGGTCGACATCCATGCCACCCGTGCCTGCGGCAGCGAGCTCGGTGGTCGCGCACGACAGCCCGGCGGCGCCGAGATCCTGGATACCGACGACAAGGTCGGCGGCGAAGATCTCGAGACAGCACTCGATGAGCACCTTCTCGGCGAACGGGTCGCCGACCTGCACGGACGGGCGCTTGGACGGCTTCGACTCGTCGAAGGTCGCACTCGCGAGCACGGACGCACCGCCGATGCCGTCGCCGCCGGTGCGGGCGCCGAACAGCACGACCTTGTTGCCGGGGCCGTCGGCCTTGGCGAGCTTGATGCCGTCGGTGCGCATGACGCCGACGCACAGTGCGTTGACGAGCGGGTTGCCCGAGTAGCACTCGTCGAAGCTGACCTCGCCGCCGATATTGGGCAGCCCGAGGCAGTTGCCGTACCCGCCGATCCCGGCGACGACGCCCGGCAGCACACGCGCGGTGTCGGCCGCGTCGGCCCGTCCGAACCGCAGCGAGTCCATCACCGCGATCGGGCGCGCGCCCATCGTGAGGATGTCGCGGACGATGCCGCCCACTCCCGTCGCCGCGCCCTGGTACGGCTCGACGTAGGACGGGTGGTTGTGCGACTCGATCTTGAACGTGACGGCCCAGCCGTCGCCGGCGTCGACCACTCCGGCGTTCTCGCCCATGCCGACGAGCAGCGCGTCGGTCTTGGGCGCCTTCGCACCGAACTGGCGCAGGTGCACCTTGGACGACTTGTACGAGCAGTGCTCGCTCCACATGACGCTGTAGATCGCGAGCTCCGAACTGGTCGGCCGGCGGCCGAGGATCGCGCGGATCTGCAGGTATTCGGCGTCAGCGAGCCCGAGTTCCTTCGACGGCTGCGGCTGCTCGGGCGTCGCCTCGGCCTTTTCGACGGTGTCGATGCTCATCCCGGGCCCCTGCGGAATCGCGGAGCGCTCTGTGCGGAGCGATTTCGTGGGGTGATCATGCGGCAACGCCCACGCGCGAGAGGAAGAAACCCATGCCGTCGCTGCCGGTGCCGGTCAGCGAATCGATGGCGTGCTCGGGATGCGGCATCAGGCCGACGACGTTGCCGGCTGCGTTGGTGATGCCGGCGATGTCGCGGTAGCTGCCGTTCGGGTTGCCCTGCCGGTACCGCACGACCACGCGTCCCTCGGCCTCGAGTTCGTCGAGTGTGTGTTCGTCGGCGACGTACATGCCGTCCATGTTCTTGATCGGGATGACGATCTCTTGGCCGACGCGATAGGTCGACGTCCACGCACTCGAGGTGTTCTCGACCGCGAGTAGCTGCGCCTTGCACACGAACTTGCGGCCCGCGTTGCCGACGAGCGCGCCGGGCAGCAGGTGCGACTCGCACAGCACCTGGAAGCCGTTGCAGATGCCGAGCACGGGCATCCCGTCGTGCGCCGCGGCGATGACGCTGTCCATGACGGGTGCGAAGCGCGCGATCGCACCCGCGCGCAGGTAGTCGCCGTAGCTGAAGCCACCGGGCAGCACGACGGCATCGACGTCGTGCAAGGACGGATCGGCGTGCCACAGTGCGATCGCCTCGGCGCCGGACTGACGCACGGCGCGTGCCGCATCGCGGTCGTCGAGACTCCCGGGAAACGTCACGACACCCACACGTACCGGCACCCCGTCAGGCTACCGGCCAGGTGCGCGTCAGCGGCGGATGGTGAAGTTCTCGATCACCGGGTTGGCGAGCAACGTGTCGGCGAGCTTCGCGACGGTCTCGTCGTCGACGCCCTCGGCGACCTCGAGCTCGAAGTGCTTGCCCTGACGCACGTCGGTGACGCCCTCGATCCCGAGCCGGGCCAGCGCACCCACGATCGCTTGGCCCTGCGGGTCGAGGATCTCCGGCTTGAGGACGACGTCGACGATCACCCGGGGCATGGACGAGAGCGTATCCGTCCCCCGCGTTGACGTCAGCGCACGGACGCGAGCGCCGGAGCGAGGCGGGCCAGCTCGTCGAGCATGGTCTTGGCAGCGCCTTCGGCGCCGGCGTCCGGCTCGAAGACACCGTCGTGCAGATGCTGGCTGAAGTTGGTCAGCGCGACCTGCATCGGGACGGGGAGCATCGTCAGTGTCGTCACGACCTGCTTGAACTGCTGCACCGCGCGCATACCGCCGGACACGCCGCCGTAGCTGACGAAGCCGACGGGCTTGTACTTCCACTCGTTGTGCAGGTAGTCGAACGCGTTCTTGAGCGGGGCGCTGAACGAGTAGTTGTATTCGGGCATCACGAACACCACCGCGTCGGCGGCATCGACCTGTGCCGACCACCGCTTGGTGTGGTCGTGCTCGTACTGGCCCAGGCGCGGATGCGCCGGCTCGTCGTGGAACGGCAGATCGAGCTCGGCGAGGTCGGCCACGTCGACGTCGAAGCCGGCGTGTGCTCGGGCGAGGTCGGCGAACCAGGTGCCGATGGCACCGCCGGCGCGACCGGGACGGGTGCTGGCGACGACGACGAGCAGTCGGGGCATGCTGCGGTCCTCCACGATCGAGCTTTGTTGACGTGTCATACGTTAGAGAGCGTTTGATGACACGTCAATATTTCTCTGAGTATCCTGGGTCACGTGACGAGATGGCTGTCCCACGACCAGCAGCGGGCCTGGCGCGCGTACCGGCGTATGACGCTCCTGCTGGACGCCGCCGTTGCGCGCGAACTGGCCCGCGAATCCGCGCTCTCGATGCCCGACTACCTGGTGCTGTCGACGTTGTCCGAGTCGACCGGCCATCGGCGCCGGCTCACCGAACTCGCGACCCGCATGCAGTGGTCGCCGAGCCGGTTGTCACACCACGTGACGCGCATGGAGCAGCGCGGCCTGGTCACGCGCGCCGAGTGCACCGAAGACCTGCGCGCCGCCTACGTCGTCCTCACCGATTTCGGCTGGGACACGCTGCGCGCCGCCGCGCCGGGCCACGTCGAGTCGGTGCGCAGCCACCTGATCGACCTGCTCGACCACGACGACCTCGCCGCGCTCACCGCGATCGGCGAGAAGGTCGCCAAGCACTTCGGCGAAGCCTGCATCGACGCGCCGGCGACCGTCCCTTCGGAGGGTCAGGCCGAAAGCCAATCGGCGAAGGCGAGCCCGGTCAGCCGCTCGTAGGCCTCGATGTAGCGGGCGCGCGTCTGCTCGACGACGTCGGCGGGCAGTGGCGGCGGAGCCGTCCCCGCGCTGCGGTCCCAGCCGGAGGCCGGCGAGAGCAACCAGTCGCGGACGTACTGCTTGTCGAAGCTGGGTTGCGCATGCCCCGGCTCCCACTCGTCGGCGGGCCAGAACCGGGACGAGTCCGGGGTGAGCACCTCGTCGCCGAGCACCAGCGTGCCGTCGGCGTCGCGGCCGAACTCGAACTTCGTGTCGGCGAGGATGATCCCGCGGTTGGCGGCTATCGCCCCGGCCCGCGCATAAACCGCGAGTGTCAGGTCGCGCACTTCCTGTGCGGTCTGCTCGCCGACGGTCTCGACGATCGCGGCGTAGCTGACGTTCTCGTCGTGCTCGCCCATCGGCGCCTTCGTCGCTGGCGTGAAGATCGGCTCGGGGAGCTGGTCGCCGTCACCGAGTCCGGCCGGCAGGGGGTTGCCGCACACCCCGCCGGTGGCCGCGTAGTCGATCAGCCCCGACCCGGCGAGGTAGCCGCGGGCGACCGCTTCGACCGGGACCATCGCGAGCTCGCGGCACACGATCGCACGTCCGCGCCACTCGGCGGGGATGGCCGGGTCGTCGTAGCTGATCAGGTGATTGGGGACGAGGTCACGAAGCTGGTCGAACCACCACACCGACATCGCGGTGAGGATGCGTCCCTTGTCGGGGATCGGGGGATCGAGCACGTAGTCGAAGGCCGAGATCCGGTCCGAGGCGACCATGACCAGCCGGCCGTCGTCGATCCGGTAGAGCTCGCGGACCTTGCCGGTGTGGATGTGCTCCATACCGCCCGAGGCTAGACAACCGGCTCAGTGCCCGGCCTTGCGGTGCTCGGCCTTGCGCTCGCGTGCCGCGGCGCGCTCGGCGGCCTGCGTCGCGAGCCGTTGCTCGAGTCGCCGCTGATTGCGCTGCGCCGTCGCGCTGTAGGTGTAGTCCGGGACGAACAGGTTCGCCGCGGCCTGGTTGTCGGCCGGGCTCACCCACGGCGTCCAGCTCGGGTCACTCACGAAGGTCGTCAGCCGGGCGAGGCTGAACGGCGGAGCGGGCCGGCTCGGCGCCACGTCCTTTTCCTGCGGCGCGTTGAACGCCGTCATCGAGACCTGGACGTGGTCGGGCCGCACGACGTACACCGAGTACTGGGTCGTCCCCCGTATTGCGACGAAGGTGCCCACGTGCGAACCGTCCCGGGTGGTGGTGCAGGTCTCGGTGTAGACCGGATCGCTCGGGTTGCACGAGTCGTCGACACCGTCGGCGCCGTCCTGCCGGAACCCCATCGAGACCTCGATCTGCGCCGCCCCGTTTCCGTCGTCGTACACGAATTCGGCCATCACATCGCCTGCAGTGGCCCGTCCGTGCAGGTCGGTGATCGTGCCGTTGTGCGGCAGCAGCTTGATCGCCCGCTCCGCGAGCAGCTGCGGCGAGATCGACTGCATCGCAGGTGCGCTCGCGCGGTGCACGTGCGACGGAGCACTCGTTGGCCCCGTCCCCGCGTGGGCCCGGCCGGCCGGGCGCAGCGCCGAGGGCGAACCGCCGAGGACGATCGACACGACGACGACGGTGATCAGCCCGACCAGCGCGACGCCGGTACCGCTCTGGATCGCCCGGCGACGTCGCCGCAGGCGCCGCCCACGCGCGAGGCCGGCGCGCACCAGCCGTTCGGTCGGTGACTGCAACTCGGCCACCGCGCGCTCCAGCAAGACGGTCAACTGAGAGTCGTTGGTCATCGGTTCACCTTTCACGGATTCACCAGATCGAGGACGCTGTCGCCGAGGACGGCGCGCAGCTTGGCCAGGGCCCGCATCGACTTGACGCGGACCGCGCCGGGCGAGCGTCCGAGATCGCGGGCGACCTCCTCGACGCTGCGGTCGGCCAGGTAACGCAGGACGAGCACGGCCCGGTCGCTCTCGGACAGGGTTTGCAGCGCATCGAGCAGCGTCCGGCGCAGAGCCGCGTCACTGTCGTGTACGACGTGCTCGGGCAGGTTCGCGGTCGGACGCTCGCTCGACGAGCGGCGCCGCCGCCACGACAGGAAGACCCGCACGAGGACGCGCCGCGAGTACGCGACCGGATTGTCGGCGTGCACGGGCCAGGCCCGATAGATCCTGGCAAGGCTTTCCTGGACGAGGTCTTCGGCCAGGTGGCCGTCCGCGGCGAGCAACCAGGCCGTGCGATACAGCGGAGCGGCGACATCACGGGCGAACTGTTCGAACCCGTCCGTGTCTCGCATCGCTCACCCCGCCGCGTCTATGTGGGCCGTCGCATGAGAAGACGCGCCGTAGCCAGGTGTCGTTACACAACGGGCCGGACAAAGACCGATCCCGCTCCCTACGCGCCGACGGGCACGCAGCGAAGCGGGATCGGGTGTTGCCTCGCGGCCGCCAGGACTACGGCCGCGAATCAGTGCCCATCGCCTACTCGAACCACCAGTCCTGGAAGGTGAACGCCCGACCCGGCTGGTGGAGCGCGTGCTTGCTGACGGTGGTTACGTGCGTTGCATGTGTCGTGGCGGCTGCCGCCGGGGCGTTACCGGCAGCGACCCCGATGCCGACGGCAAGAGCCACGAGGGCAAGTGCCCGACGAAGGATCGAGACCATAGATTTGACCCCTTTTGTATGCATTTGCGTGCGTTCATCCAGCTGCGTTTCGCGCCGTGACGCGACTCAATCATGCCTTACATCTAGGATTCAATCTCGTCGAGATCTAGACAAACCTTCTGTGTGGCAGGTAGCTGCCTGACACCTTTTTTGCGGACGGCGATATGGGCGAAACGGACGAATTCGGTCACGCCGAAGTCGCGCTCTACCGCGCCGCTCTCGAACATCCCGGCTCGGCCCTGCGCGAGCTCGCCGAGGTGCTCGAACAGGACGTCGTCGATCTCGACAAGCCGCTGCGCCGCATGATCGAGATGAGCCTGCTGCGCCTCGACGATGCCGACCGCGTGACCGCCGTCAGCCCGATGCTCGCGGAGGCCATCGTCCTCGGCGCCGAAGACCTCGAACTCGGCGTGCGCCGCGCGTCGGTCGAGTCGCGCCGCAACGCGATCCGCAGCCTGATCGTCGACTGGAACGACACCCTCACCGCCGCGGGCGAGGTCACGCCGTCCGTCCAGGTCGTCGAAGACCAGAACCAGATGGGCAACGTGCTGATGCACTACGCCGACCGCTGCCGCGACGAGTTGCTCTCAGTGGCACCGGGACGGCTGCCCAAGACGCGCATCGACAGCCGCACCCGCATCGCCAATCTCTATTCGGCGCGACGCGGCATCCGCAGCCGCCTGATCTACCAACACACCGCGCTGCGCGATCGGCACACCCGCAGTTACCTGACCGAGTTGGCCGACAACGGCGCACGAATCCGCTTCGCCGGCTCGGTGCCCGGCCGCAGCCTGGTCATCGATCGCGAAGTGGCGCTGCTCCCGCTGCCGACCAACGACGCGAATCAGGCCGGCCTCGCGATCGTCCACGAGCCGAATGTGGTCGCCTGGGTGATCGCGACCTTCGAGCAGCTCTGGGCCGAGTCGCAGACCTTCGAGGAAGCCATGTCGCGGCAGGGCGACGCCGCCGAACTCGATCAGACCCGCGCGGCGATCCTGCGGCTGATGGCCGAAGGCGAGAAGGACGAAGCGATCTCACGACGGCTGTCGATCTCGGTGCGCACGTGCCGACGCCAGATCGCCGACTACATGGCGCAAGTGGGCGCCACGAGCCGGTTCCAGGCCGGCGTGATCGCCGCCCGAGCAGGCCATCTGGACACCGGCTCGCTCTAGGCGACGGCGGCAGCGATGTAGTGCGCTGCATCGACGGCGCTGCGATGCGTGGTGTTCGCCGACCTTCTCGGCGTCGAACACGCGCGCCTGCGGGATCAACTGCGCGACGAGCGCGCTGGTCGTGGTCTTACCGACGCCGTGGGTGCCGTTGATCCACACGATCACGCGTCCCGACGTTAGTCGAGCGCGTGCCGCCGAAAATGATTGGCCGCGCATGCGACCGTGGGCGCATGCGAGGCACATCCACGCTCCGGACCCGTACCCGTCCTGCCGTGGAGACACATGTCCTCGCTCAACCTCGCCATCGTCGCGCACGTCGACGCCGGTAAGACCAGCCTCACCGAGCGCCTGCTCTTCGAAGCGGGCGCCATCGACGCGCTCGGCAGCGTCGACGACGGCACCACCCGCACCGACTCGATGGACCTCGAGCGCCGCCGCGGGATCACGATCCGCGCAGCGGTCACCTCGTTCGAGCTCGGCGAGCTCGCGGTGAACCTGCTCGACACCCCGGGCCACCCCGACTTCATCGCGGAGGTCGAGCGCTCGCTCACGGTGCTCGATGCAGCCGTGCTCGTCGTGTCGGCGGTCGAGGGCGTGCAGCCGCAGACCGTCGTGTTGTGGCGCGCACTGCGACGCCTCGGCGTGCCGTGCGTGGTGTTCGTGAACAAGATCGACCGCGCCGGAGCCGACCCCGGCCGGGTCAGCCGTGAGCTCGGCGCTCGTCTCGACCACCGATTCGTCGCGCTCTCGCAGGCAATCGAGGTCGGGACGCGCGATGCTCGCGCCGTCGGGATCGATCTGCAGGCCGATCCCGTGGTGCGACGCGAGGTCGAGCGCCGTACTGTCACTCCCCTCGTCCACGGATCGGCGATCACCGGCGCCGGCGTGCCCGAGCTGCGGCGCGTGATGACGCGTGTCCTGCCTCGCCCGCGGAGCGAGCAGGGTCCACTCGCTGCGACGGTGTTCGCGGTCGATCGGGACGAGCGCGGGCGGCGTACCTGGCTGCGCATGTGGCGCGGCGAACTGCGCGTTCGCGACCGGATCGCGATCGGCGACGCGAGGCCGCAACGAGTGACCGAGCTCGGCGTGAGTCGCACGGGTGGCCTGCGCAGCGACTCGGTGGGCCGGCCTGGCGAGATCGTGGTCGTTCGCGGTCCGTCCACGTGGCGCGTGGGCGACACGATCGGCGCTGTGCCGCCGCGCGCGGTGCGTCCCTTCGCGCCACCCACGCTGCAGGCACTCGTCGAACCGATCGATGCGACGCAGCGTGGCACGCTGTTCGCCGCCCTCACCGAACTCGCCGACGAGGACCCGCTCATCGACCTGCGGCGGGACGAGGACGACTGCGCGCTGAGCCTGCACGGTGAGGTGCAGAAAGAAGTCATAGGTGCGCTGCTCGAAGAGCGCTTCGGCGTCGCCGTATGCTTTCGCGGCACCCGCACCGTCTGCATCGAGCGCGTCGTCTCGACCGGCAGCGCGCTCGACGAAATCGGCGTGGGCGAGAATCCCTACCTCGCCACGATCGGGCTGCGGATCGACGCGGCACCCGTCGGGCACGGCATCGAGTTCTCGCCGGGCGTCGAACGCGGCCACCTGCCACCGGCCTTCATCGCCGCGACCGAGGAGGGCGTTCGCGCGGCACTTCAGCACGGCCGCTTCGGGTGGGCAGTCACCGACTGCGTCGTGACGATGACCGCGTCGCACTACGCCCCGCGACAGAGCCACGCACACCAGAAGTTCAACAAGGCGATGTCGAGCGTGGGCGCCGACTTCCGCTACCTGGCGCCCGTCGTGGTGACAGCGGCGCTCGACGAAGCACGCACCCGGGTGTGCGAGCCGATCGACCGCTTCGAGCTCGAGTTCCCCGAACGCCTGGTCAGCGCGCTGTCCGCGCTGCTCGGCCGTCTCGGTGCGACGACCTCGGAGTCGGTCACCGTCAACGGCTGGACGCGCTATCGCGGGCACGTCCGATCGGCCCGGGTGGCCGAACTGGCAAGCCGGCTACCGGACCTGACCGGCGGCGAGGCGATCCTGCAGACCGAGTTCGACCACTACGCGCCGGTGACCGAGTCGCCGCCGCCCGTGCGGCCGCGTACCGGCGTCGATCCCCGCAACCGGCAGGAGTGGTTCCGCGCGATGCCACGGTAATGCGTCGGTGCACCCGGACCCGGGGCCGTTGCGCGTCCCGTAGCGTCGGACGGGTGCTCGCGCTGGTCATCGTTCTGCTGGTCACCAACGTCGTCACCGCGCTTGTGCTCGTGCGCCGGCTGCGTCCCCGCCCGCCGGACGGCGGCGCGGTCGAGGTGTTCGAGGCGCCCCGTCCGCCGGGCGTCAGCGAGCGCAACCGGCGGCTGATCACCATCGAGGTGCTGAATCCGCTCGAACTCGCGACCGCTCGCGGCGGTCGCATTGCCGGGCTGGCCGGCACGCTCGCGCCCGGGCTGACGCGACGGCTCGTCTACGACCGCGTGTTCAAGACCCTGCGCACCGAGCTCGACGGGATGGCCGTGCACGCTGACGTGCGGCTGCACACGCTGCGCGCGATCACGCGCCCGCAACCGTCAGCGCCGGCGACACCGCACCAGCCGAGGCGGACGGACGACGAGCGGGTGGTCGATGCGGTCGTCGTCGACGAGGTCGCGCCGCTCGACCTGGGGCGCGAGAACCACTAGTCACCCGACTGGCGAGCTGTGCGCTGCCACGGGCGCCGCTGCTCGAGTTGCGCGGCGAGCCCGAGCAGGGTCGACTCACCGCCCGGGCGGGCGACGAGTTGCACCGCGCGCGGCAGGCCGTCGGCGCCGATGCCGGTCGGGACGGCCATCGCGGGCCAGCCGGCGAGGTTCCAGGGCGAGGCGAACGGTGCGTAGCGCACGTTCGAGAGCACGTTCGAGAGCCAGCCGCGTTCGGACCACGCCACCGCCTGGATCGGCGACTGGGCCAGCGCCGGCGTGACGAGCACGTCGTGCTCGGCGAAGAACGCTTCGGCGCGGCGGCGCCACTGCTCGCGGCCCTTGTCCTTCGGAAAGCCGGCCCGAAGAACGAGCCGGCCGGCCGAGGCGTGCGCGCTCGTCCGGCGCGCCACCTTGCTGCGGTCGGCGAGCGTGCGGGCGTCCAGCTCGGTGCCGGCCATCCAGCGCGCGACCGAGGACGGCCCGACCCGCTGCCCGTACGGCGGGTTGGCCTGCCGCACGGTGTGTCCGGCCTCGCGCAGCACGGTGGCGGCGCTGCCGGCCGCGTCCGCCCAGGACTTGTCGACCCGGAAACCCTGGATCGGATTGCGGGTCGAGACCGCGATCCGCAATGCATGCGGCTGCTCGAGCTCGGCGAGCTCAGGGCGCGCCGCGAGCACCGACAGCAGCAGCGCGCAGTCGGCGACCGTCGTCGCGAGCGGGCCGTTCTCGGACATGTCGAACCACGACCCGTTGCCGAGATCGGACGGCACGACACCGAGCCCCGGTTTGATGCCCACGAGCCCGCAGCAGGCGGACGGGATCCGGATCGACCCCATGCCGTCGTTCCCGTGTGCCGCCGCGATCATCCCGGCGGCCACCGCAGCCGCGGCGCCACCTGACGAACCGCCCGGTGTGCGGTCGAGCTGCCACGGGTTGCGGGTGATCCCGAAGCTCGAATCGGTCGCGCCGAAGATGCACAGCTCGGGCACCCGGGTCAGGCCGACGACGACGGCGCCCGCCCGGCGCAACCGACGCACGATCTCGTGGTCGAACTCGTTCGGCGTTGCGGACTGAGCCCGCCGAACCGATCCGCATCGGTTCGCCGCTGACAGGCGACGTTGTCCTTGATCGCGATCGGCACGCCGGCCAGGGGCAGCGAGAACCGGTCCGCGCGCTGGTCGACCGCGTCGGCCTCGCGCAGTGCCGCCTCGGTGCGCACGACCTGGAACGCGCCGATCGCTGCGTCGCGCTCGGCGATCCGGGCGAGCGCGGCCTCGGTCGCCGCGCGCGCCGTGAGATCACCGGCGCGCACGGCGGCGGCGATGGCGGTTGCGGTGTCGGGGGCTGGATCAGGTGCGCGGTCAGGTGCGGCCATAGGGACAGACCGTAGTGCGGTGCCAGGATGGCGGTATGGCCGATCCGCGTGCGGGACAGCCCGCCGGACCCGAAGACCTCGTCGACATCGCCGAATTGGTGACCGCGTACTACGCGCAGCACCCCGATCCGTCGCGTCCGGAACAGCGGGTGTCGTTCGGGACGTCGGGACATCGCGGGTCGGCGTTCACGAACACGTTCAACGAGGACCACATCGTCGCAACCAGTCAGGCGATCTGCGAATACCGGGCGTCGCAAGGCATCGACGGACCGCTGTTCCTCGGCGCGGACACGCATGCGCTGTCGGCGCCGGCCACGGCATCGGCGCTCGAGGTGTTCGCCGCGAACGACGTGACCGTGCTGATCGATGCCCGCGACGGCTTCACCCCGACACCGGCACTGTCACGCGCGATCCTCGACCACAACGAGTCGAAGCCGGCGCACCGTGCGGACGGGGTGGTCGTGACGCCGTCGCACAACCCGCCACCGGACGGGGGATTCAAGTACAACCCACCCGACGGCGGCCCGGCGGGCACCGAGATCACGAAGTGGATCCAGGACCGCGCCAACGAACTGATGGCTGCTGAGCTGGCCGGGGTGCGCCGGGTGCCGTACTCGCGGGCCCTGTGCAGCTGCGCAGAAGTACGACTTCCTCGATGCCTACGTCGGGGCACTGCCACGCATCGTCGATCTCGACGCGATCCGTTCGGCGGGCGTCCGCATCGGTGCTGACCCGCTCGGCGGAGCCGCGGTCGACTACTGGGGTGAGATCGGGTCGCGCTACGGACTCGACCTGACGGTGGTCAACCCGCTCGTCGACCGGACGTTCCGCTTCATGACGCTCGACTGGGACGGGAAGATCCGCATGGACTGCTCGTCGCCGTCGGCGATGGCCTCGTTGATCGCCTCGATGGATTCGGGCAGCGACAAGTTCGACGTCGCGACCGGCAACGACACCGACTCCGACCGGCACGGCATCGTCACGCCGGACGGTGGCCTGATGAATCCCAACCACTACCTCGCCGTCGCGATCTCTTACCTGTACGCGCATCGCAGCGACTGGTCGGGCGATGCTGCGATCGGCAAGACGCTGGTCAGCTCGTCGATGATCGACCGCGTCGCCGAGTCGCTCGGACGCACGCTGCTCGAGGTGCCGGTCGGCTTCAAGTGGTTCGTGCCCGGCCTGCTCGACGGATCGGTCGCGTTCGGTGGCGAGGAGTCGGCCGGGGCGTCGTTCCTGCAGCGCGACGGATCGGTGTGGACGACCGACAAGGACGGCATCATCATGTGCCTGCTCGCGTCCGAGATCATCGCGGTGACCGGACAATCGCCGTCGCAGCTGTACGCCGGTCTCGTCGAGCAGCACGGTGACCCGGCATATGCCCGCGTCGACTCGCCCGCGACGCGCGAGCAGAAGGCCGCACTGGCGAAGCTCTCCCCCGACGACGTCAGCGCCGACACCCTCGCCGGCGACAAGATCGTCGACAAGCTGACGAAGGCGCCGGGCAACGATGCGCCCATCGGTGGGTTGAAGGTCGTGAGCGAGCACGGCTGGTTCGCCGCGCGTCCGTCCGGCACCGAGGACGTCTACAAGCTCTACGCCGAATCGTTCAAGGGACCTGATCATCTCGAGGAGATCCAGGACGAGGCCCGCGAGATCGTCGCGGCCGCTCTCGGGGATTGACCGGGGATTGACCGTCCCGTCCCGTCCGACAGTGGTTGGTTCGGGTCCTCAGTGGTCAGTTACAACTGACCACTGAGGACGGAACTAACCACTGTGGTCAGGCGTGGGCGTCGGTGCCGTGCGGGATGAACAGCGCAGCGACGGCGGCGAGTCCGGCAGCAACGGCGCACGCGGCGAACAGCGCGCGGTACGCACCCAGCGAGGGCAGGGCGACGCCGGCGACGACGATCGTGCTCGCCGTGAGCATGCTGCCGCCCACCGCGCTGGCCAGGCTGCTGCCGAACGAGCGCGCGAGTGAGTTGAGCCCGTTGGCGGCCGAGATCTCGGTTCGCGGGGTGTTCCGGTTGATCAGCGCGGGCATCGTCGCGTAGCCGATCCCGGTCGCGGCACCGACGATCGTCGTACCGACCACGACCTCCCAGATCGCTCCCGTCAAGACGATCCGGCTGATCCAGCCGAGCGCGAGCAGGACGCCACCGAGGGTGAGGGTCCGGTGCGCTCCCCACGCATTGATCAGGCGCGCCGCCAGCGGGGACAGCAGCAACATCACCAGCCCGCTCGGCAGCAGGCACAACCCGCCGACGACGATGGACGAACCGAAACCGTAGCCACTGGCCGCGGGCGCCTCCACGTAGGACGCCGTGCCGATCAGGCTTGCGAACAGGGCGAAGCCGAACAGGATCGACGCCACGTTGGTGAGCACGATGGGGCGGCGCATCGTGGCGCGGATGTCGACGAGCGGGTCGCGCACGCGCAACTCGTACGCCACGAAGATCGCGAGCAGCACGACGGCGGCGACCAGCAACCCGACCGTGCGCAACGACGACCAGCCCCACTCGCTGCCTTGGGCAAGCGGCAGCAACAGGGCGACCAGCGCGACGGTGAGCACGCCGGTGCCGACGACGTCGACGCGTCCGCCGGCCCGTCCGGCTGCTTCCGGGACGACGAGCACAGTCGCCGCGAGTGAGACGGCCCCGGCGATCGCCGTGATCCAGAACAGCACGTGGTAGTCGGCGTGCTCGGCGACGACACCGGCGAGCGGCAGCCCGAGCGAGCCGCCGACGCCGAGCATCGCGCTGATCAGCGCGATCGCCGACGGCACGCGTTCACGCGGCAGCAGCGAACTGAGCAGGCTGATGCCGAGCGGGATGCCGGCAAGCGACGCGCCCTGGATCGCCCGTCCGACGATCAGCAGTCCGAGATTGCTCGTCACCGCGTCCAGCAGCGACCCGACGGTGAGCGCGCCGACCGCGACCAGCAACAACCGTCGCTTTCCGAACATGTCACCGAGACGGCCGAACGTCGGCACGGCGACCGCGCCCACGAGCAGAGTCGAGGTCAGCAGCCACTCGACGTTGGCGGCCGAGGTGTGCAGCTGAGCGGGCAGGATCGGCAGCACCGGGACGAGCAGCGACTGTGACAGCGACACCATCAACGCGGCAAGGCCGACGACGAGCACCTCGAGCCGGGCTCGGGCCGACGACGTCCTGTCGGGCTCAGTGAGGGTTGCTTCGGCCACTCCGCGAGCTTAGTGACACGTCACATCCAACTCAGGGACGCAGCGTCGCGCCGTAGATCACCTGGTGGTACTTCGACGACGAGGACGCGGGTGGCTTCGACGACACGGCCCACACCATGTAGAGCCGATCCCGCGCGATCGCCTCGCCGATGTAGTCGCCCGGGAAGTACCCCTCCGCCCGCGCCGCGTACTTCAGTACCGACCGCGGACCGATCGAGATGGGCGGTCCGAACGAGCAGCCCGCCGTTGCCGGACGTCGAGAGCTGTTGCTGGACGAATCCGCCGCTCTGATCGGGTTTCGTGCGTGTGCCGTAGCCGACGTACACCCGTCCGGCGCGCGCGACCACGTCGACGTTGACCCGCTGCACACCGCTCACGTCACCGCGCGAGACACGGATCGGCGACGACCAGTCCAGCCCGTTGTCGGAGAAGGTCAGGTAGACCGGGTCGGTGGTGCCGACACCGCCCTCGTAAGCGACGTACATCCGATGCGTCACCGCATCGATGTCGGCGCCGAACAGGCAGCACCGCACACCGTCGGCGTAGCCGCCGCCGTTGTTGACCACCTCGTGCTCGGCCGACCACGTCGCACCACCGTTGGTCGATACGACCGAGTCGATCGGCCCGGCCGCGTTGATCGGCGCCACGCGAGCGCTGTCGGGAACGCGGTGCGGACCACCACCGTTGGGAGCCGCGTCCGGAGTGCGCTGGCCCTTGCCGTAGTCGTAGAACGTGTCGACGATGTGCCCGTTGGGCAAGATCATCGGCTGCGAGTTCTGCGTCCCGTGGTCCTTCGCTGTCAAGAAGTGCGCCGTGCTCCAGGTCGTGCCGTGATCGTCCGACCACCGCACCGCCTGCGGGTCGCCGATGAACTTGTTGCCGTGCGTGATGAACGGCGTCCAGAACTGGTACAGCCGTCCGTAGTGCGGGCTCGACTTGTGCGTGTCCACGACGAGCCAGTTCTTGTCGTCGGAGAATCCGCAGCTCGTGCGTCGGTCGGCGTAGAACGGCTTGCTCCACGTCCGGCCGCCGTCGGTCGACCGCAGCACGACCACTGCGGTCGGACAGTGCACCGAGAACGCGAGCACCGACAGGTAGACCGTGCCGTCCGGACCGAACGCGACGACCGGGTCCGACGCGCGGTCCCAGATGCCGCCGACTGCCTTGGTGATGCCCGGCGCCGCCTTGTGGTGCCAGGTCGCTCCGCCGTCGCGCGTCCACGCCACCGAGATGTCGACGGCGCCGCCGTCCGCGTAGCGCGAGTCGTGCGCCGCCGCGACCGCGATGTTGCGGTTGCGCGGATCGACCGCGACATCGGGTTCGACGACCGTGTCGGTCTCGGACTTCCCGCGGCTGGCCACGTCCTGCCGCGTCACGACGCCCTGATGCGTCAGAACGGTTCGAGGCCGCACCGTGCTCGCCGAGGCGAGCGCCGGAATCGCGAGCGCGGCAGAGGTGAGGACGACGATGGCAAGGCACAGACGGCGCATGTGGTCACCCCGGTGAGACGCCGAAACGGACGTTGCGGATCATTTGACCACCGATGGCGGGGATGCGGAAGGCCGGCCGCCGTCAGCCGTCGCGGTTGTCGACGATGCGGCGCATCTTGCCCATCGACCGTTCGACGCCGTCGGGATCGACGACGTCGACGGCGACAGAGACTCCGATGGTGTTCTTGATCAGCGTGCGCAGCTGGGTGCCGGCGTCGGCGCCCGCATCGGCCGTGGCGTCGGCGCGGCGTTCGACGCGCACGGTGAGCTCGTCGAGGCGCGTGGTGCGCGAGAGCACGCACTGGAAGTGCGGCGCCAGCGCCGGCGTGCGCAGGATGAGCTCCTCGATCTGGGTCGGGAACAGGTTGACGCCACGCAGGATGATCATGTCGTCGGTGCGTCCGGTGATCTTCTCCATGCGACGCATCGTGCGGGCGGTGCCGGGCAGCAACCGGGTCAGATCGCGGGTGCGGTAGCGCACGACGGGCATCGCCTGCTTGGTCAGGCTCGTGAAGACCAGCTCGCCTTCCGCGCCGTCGGGCAGCACCTCGCCGGTGACCGGATCGATCACCTCGGGATAGAAGTGGTCCTCCCAGATGTGCAGTCCGTCCTTGGTCTCGACGCATTCGTTGGCGACGCCGGGCCCCATCACCTCGGACAGTCCGTAGATGTCGACGGCGTGCATGTCGAGACGCTGTTCCATCTCGAGGCGCATGTCGTTGGTCCACGGTTCGGCGCCGAAGATGCCGACCTGCAGACTCGTCGCACGCGGGTCGACGCCCTGGCGTTCCATCTCGTCGACGATGGCCAGCATGTAGGACGGCGTCACCATGATGACGTCGGGCTCGAAGTCGCGGATCAGCGTGACCTGACGTTCGGTCATGCCACCCGAAATCGGGATCACGGTGCAGCCGAGAGCTTCGGCGCCGTAGTGCGCACCGAGCCCGCCGGTGAACAGGCCGTACCCGTATGCGACGTGCACCTTGTCGCCCGGTCGCCCACCGCTGGCGCGGATCGAGCGGGCCATCACGCTCGACCACGTGCGGATGTCGTCGGCGGTGTATCCGACGACGGTCGGGCGGCCCGTGGTGCCGCTGCTGGCATGAATGCGTGACACCTGCGCCTGCGGCACGGCGAACATCCCGAACGGGTAGTTCTCGCGCAGGTCTGCCTTAGCGGTGAAGGGGAACAGCGCGAGATCATCGAGTGACTTGCAGTCGTCCGGATGCACGCCCTTCTCGTCGAAGGCCCGGCGATAATGCGGCACGTTGTCGTAGGCGTGCCGCAGCGACCATTGCAGGCGTTCGAGCTGCAGGCCGCGCAGTTCGTCGATCGACGCGCGTTCGATCGGATCGAGGTCGTCCGGTCCGGGTGTGCGGTCCTGCACGGTCGTCCCCCTACGCGTCGTAGTCGACGGTGATCGTGTCGCTGATCGGCAATGCCTGGCACGTCAGGACGTAGCCGGCTTCGACCTCGTCGTCCTCGAGTGCGTAGTTGCGGCGCATCGTGACCTCGCCGTCGCGGACGAGCGCACGGCATGTGCCGCACACTCCGCCCTTGCAGGCGAACGGCAGATCGGGACGCGACTTCTGCGCTGCGTCGAGGATCGCGGTGTCCGGTGCGACGGTCACGGTGCTGCTGCGGCCGTCGAGCACGACGGTGACCTCGGCACCGGGCCCGGCAACCGCGTCGACGTGGTGCACCTCGGCCGGCGGCTCGGGTTCGACGTAGAACAACTCGCGGTGCATACGGCTGCGTTCGACGCCCAGGTCGCTGAGCACGTCCATCGCATCGGTGACCATGCCGAACGGGCCGCACAGCCACCAGTGGTCGACGGCGTCGACGTCGACGGTGACCGGCAGCAGGGTGCGCAACTTGGCCGCGTCGAGGCGGCCGTTGAACAACTCGACCTCTTGCGCCTCACGGCTGAGCACGTGGACCAGGCGCATGCGGGCCGGGTAGGCGTCCTTCAGGTCGGACACCTCGTCGGCGAACATCACCGAATCGGTGCGCCGGTTGCCGTAGAACAACGTCACGGTCGACTCGGCGTTCGCCGCGAGCACGGACGCGGCGATCGACATCATCGGGGTGATGCCCGAACCGGCCGCGATGAGGACGTGGTGTGCCGGCGAACCCGAGCTCCGGTGTGAACGATCCGCTCGGGGTCTGCACGTCGATGACGTCGCCGGCGCGAACGGTGCGGACGAGCCACGCCGACACCGCCCCGCCAGGAACCTCGCGAACGCCGATGCGCGGGAGCCGACCGACCGGTGCGCAGATCGAGTACGAGCGGCGTTCTTCCCCGCGCCGAAGCGTGAGCGACTGTCCGGGCGCGAAGGCGAACTCTTTCGCAAGTTCATCAGGGATCCTGAAGGTAACCGCGGCCGAGTCATCGGTCAGCGCGTCGACCCGCTCGACCGTCAGTTGGTGGAAGGCCGGCATCAGATCGCCTTGATGTGTTCGAACGGTTCGCTGCATTCGGCACACCGATGCAACGACTTGCACGCCGTCCCGCTGAATGCGGCGGTCTCGACGGTGTCGGCGGAGCCGCAACGCGGACAGGCGACCGACGCACGCCGACCGAGCGTGAGCGGCACCGGTCCGCTGCGCCGGGGTGCGCTGTGCGGCGGTGCGATGCCGGCCGCGGCAAGTTTCGCGTGTCCGGCCGGCGTGATCCAGTCGCTCGTCCAGGCCGGCGCCAGTTGGGTGCGCACCTCGACCTTGCGGTAGCCGGCCTGCGTCAGGTGATGCGTCAGGTCATGGCTGATCTCGCGCATGGCCGGACAACCTGAGTAGGTCGGCGTGATCGTCGCGGTGACGGTGTCGCCCTGTTCGTGGACGTCGCGCAGGATGCCGAGGTCCTCGAGCGTCAGCTGCGGCAATTCGGGATCGGTCACGGCGGCCGCGACGGCGTAGGCGCTCACCATTCGGCGTCCGGATAGTTGCGCGCGATCGACTGGAGTTCGGCGAGCACGTAGCCGAGCGCCTCGGTGTGCACGCCGTCGCGGCCGGTGCGTCCGCCGACCGCGCCACGCGCCCCCTGACTGGGACGTTCGAGCGTGGCGGTCGCCAGCACGGTGTCGATGACCACGTCGAACTCGGCGCGATCGAGAATTGCCTCGAGCGCCGGGTCGGCGGCGGGCACGAACAGTTCGTCGACCAGCGGCCAGACGACACCGAGCGCGGTCTGGATCTTCGCGCGCGAATAGTCGGTGCCGTCGCCGAGACGCACCACCCATTGCGCCGCGTAATCACGGTGGTACGTCAGCTCCTTGACGCCCTTGCCGGCGATTGCTGCCAGCACCGGGTCGCGCGAGGTGCACAGCCGCTCGAACAGGCCGAGCCGCCACGTACTGAAGATCAGCAGCCGTGCAACGAGTTCGGCGAAGTCGTCGTCGAGTGGCTCGACGAGGCGCACGTTGCGGTACTCGTTCTCGGCGCGGAAGAACGCGAGCTTGTCCTCGGTGGTGTTCTCGATCGAGGCGGCGCGCGCCAACAGCATGCGAGCCTGCCCGAGCAGGTCGAGGGCGATGTTCGCCAGCGCGGTCTCTTCCTCGAGTTCCGGCATCCGCGTCATCCACTGCTGCAGCCGGTGCGAGTAGATCAGCGCGTCGTCACCGAGCATGAGGCAATACGCCGCGAGCGCCTGCGGGTCGACGCCGGACGGAATGGACGTGTCGACGCCGTCGAGCGGATCGGTGAAGCCGGTGCCGTAGGCCCACCGGTGGTCGTCACCGTCGTCGGCGAGATGGCTGTAAGGAGTATCAGCGTCGTCGTTCATTCGCCCTCCCTGGGGCCGCTCGCTTCGCTCGGGCCCATAGTCGGTCTCATCCGCTCCTTACGTCGCGGACTGTGTTTCTGGCTCTTCGCGCGAGCGCTCATCGGCGTCACATGTGCGGGACGTCGTCGGGGATGGCGTAGAACGTCGGGTGCCGGTACACCTTGTCGCCGGCCGGATCGAAGAACGGATCCTTCTCGTCCGGACTGCTCGCGGTGATGTCATTGGCCGCGACCACCCAGATGCTCACGCCTTCGTTGCGCCGCGTGTACAGGTCGCGCGCATGGTGCAACGCCATCTGCGCATCGGCCGCGTGCAACGACCCGACGTGGACGTGGTTCAGTCCGCGCTTGCCCGCGAAGAAAGACCTCGTACAGCGGCCAAGTCGATCGGACGTGATTCGGCGCGGCCGGCACCCCGTCCGTCGGAACCGCGCCGTGGCCGCCCTCGGCCGTAAACCCGGTCACGGCCTTTCCCCGCTGGTGGTCGGTTCGGACGGGCCAGAGCGAGCACTGGCGGGGAAAGAGCCGAGGGTTTCCCCGCTGGTGGTCGGTTCGGACGGGCCAGAGCGAGCACTGGCGGGGAAAGGGCGCGCCTTCGCGGCGTGGGCGGCGGCGGCTTCGCGGACCCAGGCGCCGTCGTCGTGGGCGCGGCGGCGATGCTCGATGCGTTGGGTGTTGCACGGCCCGTTGCCCTTCACGACCGCCGTGAACTCGTCCCAGTCGACGGGGCCGAAGTCGTAGTGGCCGCGCGCTTCGTTCCAGCGCAACTGGTCGTCCGGCAAGGTCACGCCGAGCTTCTCGGCCTGCGGCACGGTCATGTCGACGTAGCGTTGCCGCAACTCGTCGTTGGTGTGCCGCTTGATGCCCCATGCCATCGACTGTTCGGTGTTCGGCGACTGGTCGTCGGGCGGGCCGAACATCATCAGCGACGGCCACCAGAACCGATTCGTCGCGTCCTGCACCATCTGCCGCTGGTCATCGGTGCCGCGCATCATCGTCATCAGCAGTTCGTAGCCCTGCCGCTGGTGGAACGACTCTTCCTTGCAGATGCGGATCATCGAGCGTGCATAGGGGCCGTACGACGATCGGCACAGCGGCACCTGATTGCAGATCGCCGCACCGTCGACGAGCCAGCCGATCACGCCGACGTCGGCGTAGGTCAGCGTCGGGTAGTTGAAGATCGACGAGTACTTCTGCCGACCGCTGATCAGCATGTCGGTGAGCTCGGCCCGATCGGCACCGAGCGTCTCGGCGGCCGAGTACAGGTACATGCCGTGGCCGGCCTCGTCCTGCACCTTGGCGATGAGAATCGCCTTACGCCGTAGGGACGGAGCGCGCGTGATCCAGTTTCCCTCGGGCTGCATGCCGATGATCTCGGAGTGCGCGTGCTGCGCGATCTGCCGGATCATCGTCTTGCGATACGCGTCGGGCATCCAGTCGCGCGGTTCGATGCGACGGTCGTGGTCGATCGTCTCGTCGAAATGGGATTCCAGTGTTTCGGTCATTCCCAAACCTTCGCAACCATGGTCAGCACGTCGTACTTGGCGACCGACGAGCCGTCCTGCTTCGTCACGTCGGCGTCCCAACGCACCTCGCCGTATTCGCCCTCGCGCGGGCTGATCTGCTTGCAGGTCAGCGTCACGGTCAGTTCGTCACCGGGGTAGACCGGCGTCAGGAAGCGCAGGTTGTCGACGCCGTAGTTGGCCAGCACCGGGCCCGGGTCGGGCTGCACGAACAACCCGGCCGCCAACGACACGATGAGATAGCCGTGCGCGACGCGGCCGTCGAAGAACGGGTTCGCGCGGGCAGCTTCCTCGTCCATGTGGGCGTAGAACGTGTCGCCGGTGAACTCGGCGAAGTGCTCGATGTCCTCGAGCGTCACGGTGCGCGGACCGCCGACGACGGTGTCGCCGAGGCGCAGCGTCTCGAGTGACTTGCGGAACGGGTGCTCACCCTCGCTGCGCGAGGCTCCGGTCACCCATCGGTTGGTGACCGCGCCGAGCACTGTCGGTGAGGCCTGGACGGCGGTGCGCTGCATGTGGTGCAGCACGCCGCGGATGCCGCCGAGCTCCTCGCCGCCGCCGGCCCGTCCGGGACCGCCGTGCACGAGCATCGGCATCGGCGAGCCGTGTCCGGTCGACTCGGCGGCGTCGTCCTGGTCGAGTACGAGCAGCCGTCCGTGCCAGGGCGCGACACCGAGCACGACCTCGCGGGCGAAGTCGGTGTCGCCGGTGACGATCGAGCCGGCGAGGCTGCCGCGCCCGCGGGCGGCGAGGTCGATGACATCGGCGGCGTCGCGGTAGCCGATCACGCTCGACACCGGCCCGAAGGCCTCGACCGAATGCAGTTCCTCGGCCGCTGCGTCGTCAGCGCGCAGCAGGATCGGCGAGATGAACGCGCCGCGCTCAGCGTCGGCGTCGATCACGTCGACGTGCTCCGGGTCGCCGTACACGACCTTCGCCACCGACTGGAGCGCCTTGAGCGAGCGGCGCACCTCTTCGCGCTGTTCGAGGCTGGCCAGCGCGCCCATGCGCACGCCTTCGGCGGAGGGATTGCCGACCGTCACCTTGGCGAGCTTCGCCTGCAGCGCGTCGACCACGTCGTCGACGAGGCCGGTCGGGACGAACGCGCGGCGGATGGCAGTGCACTTCTGGCCGGCCTTGACCGTCATCTCCTGCAGCAGCTGCTTGACGTAGAGGTCGAACTCCGCAGTGCCTGCCGTCGCGTCAGGGCCGAGGATCGAGCAGTTCAGCGAGTCGGCTTCGGCGTTGAACCGCACGGCGCGCGACACGATCACCGGATGCGAGCGCAGTCGCTGGGCCGTCGACGCCGAGCCGGTGAAGCCGACCAGGTCTTGTTCCTGCAGATGATCGAGCAGGTCGCCGGCGTTGCCGCACACGTACTGCAGCGACCCCTCGGGCAGCAGGCCCGACTCGACGATCAGTTCGACCATGCGCGAAGTGAGGTAGGCGGTCTGCGACGCCGGCTTGATCAGCGACGGCACGCCCGCGATGAAGGCCGGGGCGAACTTCTCCAGTGGCCCCCACACAGGGAAGTTGAAGGCGTTGATCTGGACGGCGACGCCACGCAACGGCGAGAGGATGTGCTGACCGAGGAACTGCCCGCCCCTGCCCAGCGGTTCGGGCGCACCCTCGACGTAGATCGATTCGTTCGGCAGCTCGCGCTTGGCCTTGCTCGCGTAGCTGAGGACGACGCCGATCCCGCCGTCGATGTCGAAGCGCGAGTCGAACAGCGTCGCGCCGGTGCGCGCTGACAGCTCGTAGAGCTCCTCGCGATGCTCGCGCAGCACCCCGCCGAGTGCCTTGAGCAGCGCCGCGCGCTGGTGGAAGGTCAGGTCGCGCAAGGCCGGACCGCCGACCGATCGACCGTGCTCGAGCGCCGCCTGCATGTCGATGCCCTTGGTCGACACGCGCGCGACCTCGACACCGGTCACCGCATCGTGGACGGGAGTTCCCTCGTCGTCCGGAGTCACCCAATTGCCACCGACGTAGCTGCGCAGAACCGTCATCGTCACCGACTTCCTCGAATAATTACTGACCGTTCGTTCGGTAGGTTATCCTGCCAGCGTGGTGGAGCGCCAGAGTGACCCGGTCACAGTGATGATTGCCTCGGACGAGGCGTCGCGCAGCCTCGGCATCGTGGTCGACTCGTGGGGCGACGGCCAGGCGCACGCGCGGATGACAGTGCGTGCCGACATGGTCAACGGCTACGAGCTGGCCCACGGCGGCCTGGTGTTCGCGCTCGCCGACACCGCCTTCGCCGCGGCCTGCAACAGCGTCGCTGCACCGACCGTGGCCGCCGGCGCCGACATCACCTTCATCACGTCGGCCCGCCTCGGCGACGAGCTCACCGCGACGGCACAGCTGCGCACGTCCTTCGGCCGCAACGGCATCTACGACGTCACCGTGCGCCGCGGGGACGAGGTCGTGGCCGAGTTCCGCGGCCGGTCGCACCGGATCAGCAGCAGCAAGTGACCGCCACGCGCCGCGGCCGTCCCGGCTATGACCTCGAGTCGCTGCTCACGGTCGCGGTCACGGTCTTCAACGAACGCGGCTACGACGGCACGTCCATGGAGGACCTGTCGCAGCGCCTCGGCATCAGCAAGTCGGCGATCTATCACCACGTGACGAGCAAGGACGCCTTGCTGCGGATGGCGATGGAACGCGCGCTCGACGGCCTGTTCGACGCCCTCGACCGCACCCGCCGCCTCGATGCGCCCGCGATCGACAAGCTCGAGCATCTGGTGAGAGCCAGTGTCGAGGTGCTGCAGGATCGGTTGCCGTACGTCACTCTGCTGCTCCGTGCCCGCGGCAACACCGAGGTCGAGCGCGCCGCGCTGCAACGCCGACGACAGTTCGACCGCTACGTCGCCGGGCTCGTGCGCCAGGCCGAAGCCGATGGCGACATCCGTCCCGACGTCGACCCGGGTGTCACGGCCCGACTTCTGTTCGGCATGGTGAACTCGTTGATCGAGTGGTACCGACCGGCGCATTCGGACCTTGCCGATTCCGTGTGCGCGATCGCGTTCCACGGTTTGCGCCAACGAGAGGACGGGCGATGAACGAGGCCGAGGTGCTTGCCGACATGTTCGACCGCATCAAGGGGTCGGTGCACAACACGGTGTCCGGGCTGACCGACGACCAACTCGCCCATCGCATCGACGGACGCGCCAACTCGATCGCGTGGCTCGTGTGGCATCTGACCCGCGTTCAGGACGACCACGTCGCCGGCGTCGCCGAGCGCGAGCAGGTCTGGATCGCCGACGGCTGGGTCGAGCGGTTCGGCCTGCCGTTCGACCCGAGCGAGCACGGCTACGGACACAGCTCGGACGAGGTCGCGGCCGTGCGAGCACCAGCACAGCTGCTGCTGGGTTACTACGACGCCGTGCACGAGCAGACGCTCGACTACCTCGGCACGCTGAGCGGCGCGGACCTCGATCGCGTGGTCGACGAGGACTGGGATCCGCCGGTCACGCTCGGCGTGCGGTTGATCAGCGTCGTCAACGACGACCTGCAGCACGTCGGACAGGCCGCGTTCGTGCGCGGCCTGCTCTGACCACGCGGACGGCTCACTCCCTCAGGAACGCATCGCCGCGGTCAGCTTCTCGATCGCCGCGGCGATCGCGTGGAGCGTTGTCGTGAGCTGAGTGCGTCCGGCGTCGGGCAACGCTTCGTCGAGCGCGCCGCTCAGCAGTCTGGCGCTGTGGGTCAGGACCTCGCGGCCCTTGTCGGTGAGCCGCACCAGCAGGCTGCGCCGGTCATGCGGGTGCGCCACGCGGACGACGTAACCGCCTGCGGCCAGCCGATCCACCATCGTCGTCAGCGTGCCGGAGCTCAGCATCAGGCGGCGGCCGAGATCGCGCGGCGTCATCTGCCCACCGGCAGTCGCGAGATTGCTCAACACCAGCGAGTCGGTGACAGTGATTCCCCAGTCCGCCGCAAGTGCCGATCGGTGCCGTGAGGTGGCGAGGTCGAGGATGCGAATTGCGTCCAACGTGCTTTCGTCGGACTGACTGCTCGCCTCCACAACGCTCCCTCACGATCTTGGCGGACAAACGCGGGCGACTGTAACAGCTACATCGTGTTCCGTTCACCTGCGGGACGTCGACGATTACTCCGAACGCCGACCCCGGGTGCTGATCATGAGCGGTGCGAACGAGACCGTGTCGCCGTCGTGCCACAGCGCGTGCAGCGTCGGCCTTGACCTGCACGGACACGGCGGCGGGTGTGTACGTCGGTCAAGCTGGTGGGCGACCCGCGGGTCGGTCGCTACGGCCTCGCCCGTCCGCGTCTAGATCGCCGCGCCAATCATGACGCCACCATCCTGGCCCTCGGAGCGAACGAGGGCCAGTGACCGTGCGCGATCCGCACGACCGCGAGCTCAGACGACGGTGCGTCCGATCGGGTCGTTGTCGTTGATCGGGTACGCCGCGTTGGCGCGACGGTGCTGCAGGCGGGCGCTGCGCACGCGCGCGGTGACCCGCTCGGTCGCGTAGAAGATGACCGCGAATGCGCCTAGGGCGACGAATCCCATTGCTGGCTCCCGATGTCGGATCTTGTTGATTACGGTAGCCCCGTTCGTCCCCGACGTCGCAGCGAAGCCGCCGGGCAGATCGGCGCCGCGTCAGGGCACGACGTCGATCAGCACCTTGCCGACCGCGCCGCCCTCGACAGCGGCATGTGCTTGGCTCGCCACGTCGAGCGGGTAGTGCGTCAGCGGCAGTCCGCGGTCGTCACCGACACCGACGGCGCCGTCCAGCACGGCGGCCGAGACGTCCTCGATCGCGCGGAGCTTCGCCTCGTGCGGTGCTGTGTAGAGCAACACGAACTGCCACCGCGCGTTCGTGGTCATGTTGGCCCGGATCGGCAGCGCGAACTCCGTCCCGCCGTTGTTGGCGTAGATCGCGATCGAGCCGTGGGTCGCGATCACGTCGCTGTCGAGGGCAGCGTTCGCTGTCGGCGACACTTCGACGACCGCGTCCACACCGTTCGGGGCGATCGACCGGACTCGACGCACGACGTCCTCGTCGCGATAGTTGATGACGTGGTCGGCACCCGCCCGGGCCGCAAGCTGACCCTTCTCGGCGCTGCTGACCGTGGTGATGACGGTGGCGTCCGACCAACGCGCGAGCTGGATGGCTGCGTTGCCCACGGCGCCCGCTCCACCGGCAACGAGGATGGTTCGCCCGGCCAGCGTTCCCGGCCCGAGCCGGTGTGGCCCGTGCTCGGCGACGGTGAGGCAGCGGTGCGCGGTCACGAACGGGACGCCGAGGGCCGCACCGAGATCGAACGACGCGGTGTCGGGCAGCGTGACCACTTGCCCGGCGGGGATCAGCGCGAACTCCTGAGCAGTGCCGTCCGGACGTTGGTAGGCCGCCTCCCACACCCACACCCGCAATCCGAGCAGGCCGGCCTCGACTCCGGTGCCGACCGCATCCACCACGCCCGAACCGTCCTGGCCGGGCGTCTGCGGCGGGTCGACCGGCGTACCGGGGCCGCTGCCGGCACGCGATTTCCAGTCGGTCGGGTTCACACCGGCGCGATGCATCTGCACGCGCACCTCGCCGGGACCTGGCTCGCGTACCGCCTTGTCGACGAGGGTCAGGACGTCAGGGCTGCCGGTGGCGGTGTAGACGATGGCACGCATGCACTCCACCCTGCCAAAGCGGTGGTTGCGTGGTCAGTCGCTACAGCGTGGCGATGGCCTCGTTCAACGTCGTCGACGGACGCATCACGGCGGCGGCCTTCTCGTCGTCGGGACGGTAGTAGCCGCCGATGTCCACGGGCTCACCTTGCACCGCGAGCAGCTCGGCGGTGATCGTCTCCTCACCGTCGGCGAGCGCCGTGGCGAGCGCGCTGAACGCGTCGGCGAGAGCGGAATCGTCGCTCTGGGCGGCCAGTTCCTGCGCCCAGTACATCGCGAGGTAGAAGTGGCTGCCGCGGTTGTCGATCGTGCCGAGCTTGCGTCCGGGCGAGCGGTTCTCGTCGAGGAACCTGCCGGTCGCGCGGTCGAGGGTGTCGGCGAGAATCTGCGCCCGCGCGTTGTCCGTCGACTGCGCGAGGTGCTCGAAGCTGACCGCGAGAGCGAGGAACTCGCCGAGGCTGTCCCAGCGCAGGTAGTTCTCCTTGACCAGCTGCTGGACGTGCTTGGGTGCCGAGCCGCCGGCGCCCGTCTCGAACAGGCCGCCGCCGTTGATGAGCGGGACGACGGAGAGCATCTTCGCGCTCGTGCCGAGCTCGAGGATCGGGAACAGGTCGGTCAGGTAGTCGCGCAGCACGTTGCCGGTGACGCTGATCGTGTCCTCGCCCTTGCGGATGCGCTCGAGTGAGGTGGCGATCGCTGCTGCTGGAGCGGCCAGCGAGATGTCGAGGCCGTCCGTGTCGTGTTCGGGGAGGTACTGCTCGACCTTGGCGATGAGGTTCGCGTCGTGCGCGCGGTCGGCGTCGAGCCAGAAGATCGCCGGGTCGCCGGTCGCGCGAGCTCGCGTGACGGCGAGCTTGACCCAGTCGCGGATCGCGACGTCCTTGGTCTGGCACATGCGCCAGATGTCGCCCTGACTGACTGCGTGCTCGAGGACGACTGCACCGGAGGCGTCGGTCACCCGGACGGTTCCGGTCTGCGCGATCTCGAAGGTCTTGTCGTGGCTGCCGTACTCCTCGGCGGCCTGCGCCATCAGACCGACGTTGGGCACCGACCCCATGGTCGCCGGGTCGTAGGCGCCGTTGGCGCGGCAGTCGTCGATGACGACCTGGTAGATGCCGGCGTAGCTGCTGTCGGGGATGACGGCGAGGGTGTCGTGCTCGTCGCCGTCCGGGCCCCACATGTGTCCGGACGTGCGGATCATCGCCGGCATCGAGGCGTCGACGATCACGTCGCTCGGCACGTGCAGGTTGGTGATGCCGCGGTCGGAGTCGACCATCGCCAGCGCCGGGCCGCTGGCGATCTCCGCGTCGAAGGATGCCTTGATCGCGTCGGCCGTCGGGAAGCGATTCGATGCCCTTGAGAATTCCGCCGAGCCCGTCGTTGGGCGACAGACCGGCCGCGACGAGCGTCTCACCGAACTCGGCGAAGGTGTCGGGGAAGAACGCACGGACGACGTGTCCGAAGATGATCGGGTCGGACACCTTCATCATCGTGGCCTTGAGGTGCACCGAGAACAGCACGTCCTCGGCTTTGGCGCGCGCGATCTGCGCGGTGAGGAACTCGCGCAGCGCCGACACGTTCATGGCGGTCGCGTCGACGACCTCGCCGGCGAGCACCGGCACCTGGTCGCGCAGCACCGTCGACGAGCCGTCGTCACCGTGCAGGGTGATGGTGAGCGTGCCGTCGTCGTCGATGACGACCGACTTCTCGTTGCTGCGGAAGTCTTCCGCGTCCATGTGCGCGACGTTGGTCTTCGAGTCGGAGCTCCATGCACCCATGCGATGCGGGTGCTTGCGGGCGTAATTCTTCACCGAAGCCGGCGCACGACGGTCGGAGTTGCCCTCGCGCAGCACTGGGTTGACCGCGCTGCCCTTGACCTTGTCGTAGCGCGCGCGCACGTCGCGGTCCTCGTCCGTGCTGGGCGAGTCGGGGTACTCAGGAAGGTCGTAGCCCTGCTCGCGCAGTTCGGCGATCGCGGCCTTGAGCTGTGGGATGGACGCCGAGATGTTCGGCAGCTTGATGATGTTCGCCTCGGGCGTCGTCGCGAGCTCGCCCAGCTCGGCGAGGGCGTCGGGCTCGCGCTGGTCGTCGCTGAGGCGATCGGGGAACTGGGCGATGATGCGCCCGGCCAATGAGATGTCGCGGCTCTCGACCTCGACGCCCGCCGTGCGCGCGAACGCCTCGATGATCGGCAGGAACGAGTAGGTGGCCAGCAGCGGCGCCTCGTCGGTGCGGGTGTAGATGATCTTCGCCATGTGCTCGCGCGCTCCGTCCGCTCAGTTATCTTGACGTCAAGATACCTTACTCGTCGAGGGGGACGAGGGGGTGGATCATCGGAGCGCCGGCCAGGGCGTCGCCGGCCTTGGCGAACGTCGCCGCGATGTGTTCCGTCTTCATGTGTGCGTCGAGGTCGCCGGCCTCGTTCCATGACTCGACCGTCACGAACACCGTCGGATCCGCGCTCGACTGATACAGCGAGTACGACAGGCACCCTGCTTCGTTCCGGGTCGGAGCGACCAGCTCCGAAAGTGCTTCCCGCACGAGCTCCTCCGATCCAGGCTTTGCAGTGATGACGGCAACGACGGGCACTGGCATGGCGATCCTTTCGTCGAGCGGCGGTCGGAGCACGCAGGTGGAGTGCCGCGTCCCTCGGCTGAGCCAGCCGACCACGGGTCGGATTCCCGTGACACTGCGATACTCACCGTATGGCGCAGCACTCGTCGATGGGTCCACTGGTCGACGATGCGACAACCGAACTTCCGGATTCGGACGCGATCGAGGAACTCGACCTCGCCACCTGGAGCGCGCTGGACAGTCTCAGCCGCGCGTTGCACGTCAAGGAGGCCGACCTCGGGCGCACCCTGGACGCGATCCTCGGCGCGGCGACTCGCGTGGTGAGCGAGGCCGGCGCGGCGAGCATCAACCTCCTGGTGAAAGGAAAGTTCGAGCCCCAGGCAGCCCTCGGGGACGCACCCCATCAGCTCGACCAGCTGCAGGTCGCGTCCGGCGTCGGACCGTGTGTCGACGCGTCGCGCGAGCAGACGACGATCCGCGTGGACGACTTCGCCGCCGAGAGGCGCTGGGTCGACTACGCACAACTGGCACTGCGCCTGGGCGTGCGGTCGATGCTCTGCGTCCCGCTCTGGGTCGACGATGTGCGGGTCGGGTCGCTGAGCCTCTACGGCAGTTCGGCGCAAGCGTTCGGCGAGCAGGCACCCAACCTGGCCGGCCTCTTCGCGACGCACGCCGCCCTCGCGCTCGCCGATGCCCAGCGGACGGAACATCTTCGGCAAGCACTGATCAACCGGGACGTGATCGGTCAGGCCAAGGGCATCCTGATGGAACGGCACCGGCTCACGCCCGATCAGGCCTTCGCCGTGCTGGCGCGCGCGTCGCAGGACACCAACCGCAAGCTCGTGGACGTGGCCGAAGCCCTCACCGCGACCGGCGCGCTGCCCGACCGGCCCTAGCCGTTACCCCGGCGGCGCGCCGCCGGCGTGCGCGGCTATGGTCGACGAGCGGGTGAAGACCATCGCCTCCAGATCATTTCCCATGGAGATGCGATGCCGTCACGCCGTCAGCAAGATCAGAGCGCCCCTACCCGGACCAGCCCAACCGGCGTCGTCGAAGGCCGTCCAGGCCCCCTCGACGATCGCGCGCAGTCCGGCGAATACCTGACCTCCGCTCAAGGTGTTCGCCTGCCCGACACCGACCACTCGCTCAAGGCCGGTGATCGTGGGCCGACCCTGATGGAGGACTTCCATCTGCGCGAGAAGATCACCCATTTCGATCATGAGCGGATTCCCGAGCGGGTCGTGCATGCGCGTGGCGCAGCTGCGCACGGCGTCTTCGAGTCCTACGGCACCGCGAAATCGGTGACGCGCGCTGCGTTCCTCGCCGAGAAGGGCAAGCAGACCGACGTCTTCTGCCGCTTCTCGACAGTCCTCGGCTCTCGTGGGTCGGCCGACACGGTCCGCGACACCCGCGGCTTCGCGGTGAAGTTCTACACCGACGAGGGCGTGTTCGACCTGGTCGGCAACAACATCCCGGTCTTCTTCATCCAGGACGGGATCAAGTTCCCCGACGTCATCCACGCCGGCAAGCCGCATCCTGATCGCGAGATCCCGCAGGCACAATCGGCTCACGACACGTTCTGGGACTTCGCCTCGTTGCACACCGAGGCCACCCACCACGTCATGTGGAACATGAGCGATCGGGGTATCCCGCGCTCCTACCGCACGATGGAGGGCTTCGGCGTCCACACCTTCCGCCTCGTCGACGCCAAGGGCGAGACGAGCCTGGTGAAATTCCACTGGAAGCCGGTGGCCGGCGTCCACTCGCTGGTGTGGGAGGAGGCGCAGATCGCCGCCGGTTGCGATCCCGACTTCCACCGCCGCGACATGGCCGACGGCATCGAGGCCGGCGCGCCGCTGGAGTACGAGCTC
Organism: uncultured Actinomycetota bacterium; assembly: GCA_963754285.1. Lineage (GTDB taxonomy): Bacteria > Actinomycetota > Actinomycetes > Mycobacteriales > Jatrophihabitantaceae > RYN-133. The sequence continues at coordinate 1,084,895 of CAVWFN010000007.1, read as the reverse complement.
GGTATCCAGGTGATGCCGGACGACGGGTCCGACTCCTTCGAGGGGATCGACCTGCTCGACCCGACGAAGCTCGTGCCGGAGGAGCTCGCACCGGTGCAGCTGATCGGAAAGCTCACGCTGAACCGCAACCCCACGAACTACTTCGCCGAGACCGAGCAGGTCGCGTTCCACACCGGCCATCTCGTCCCGGGCATCGAGGTCACCAACGACCCGCTCATGCAGGCCCGGTTGTTCTCCTACCTGGACACCCAGCTCACCCGCCTCGGCGGGCCGAACTTCGCCCAGCTGCCGATCAACCGCCCGCACTGCCCGGTGAACGACATGTTGCGCGACGGCATGCACCAGACCGCGATCCACACCGGGCTCGCTCCGTACCGGCCGAACAGCATCGACGACGGCGAGCCGCTCACAGCGGGCGCGGACGAGGGCGGCTACGTGCAGACGCCCCGTGCGGTGAACGGCGATACGGTGCGCGACGTCCCGGCGTCGTTCGCCGACCACTTCACGCAGCCGGCAATGTTCTACCGCAGCCTGAGCGCACTCGAGCAGGCGCACATCGTCGAGGCGTTCACGTTCGAGCTGGGCAAGTGCTACGAGCAGAGCATCAAGGAGCGCCAGCTGGAGGTGTTGGCCAACGTCGACGCCGACCTGTGCGAGCAGGTTGCCCAAGGTCTGGGGCTGCCGGCGCCGAAGGGCACGCCGCCGGAGGAGGTGACGATCTCCGAGGCGCTCTCGCAGGTGGTGCTGGAACCCGGACCCATCGACGGTCGCAAGGTCGGCGTCATCGCCGACGCGGGTTCCGACCTGGCCGGGATCGCGAAGCTGCGCAAGGCCCTCGACAAGCACGGCGCGACGCTGCACGTCATCGCGCCGGTCGGCGGGGTACTCGCATCGGGACGCAGCAAGGAGATCGTCGAGCGCACGTTGCTGACAGTGCGCTCGATCGAGTTCGACGCGCTCGTCGTCGCCGGCAAGACCACGAACAGCGGCGATCTCAAGCTCACGCTGCTGTTGCAGGAGGCCTACCGGCATTGCAAGGCGCTGGCCGCTTGGGGCGACGGCGAGGAGGTGCTGGCCGCTGCCGGCATCCCGGTCGACGCGCCCGGCGTGCAGGTGGCCGAGAGCTCGAACAAGGCCTTTGCGGACGAGCTCGTCGCGGCCGTAGGTCTGCACCGCGCGTGGGATCGCGCGGACCTCGTGATGGCCTCGGCGGTACCGCCGGCCGGAGCCTGACAGCTCGTGGCGCCGGGCAGGACGTGGTCGTCCTGCCCGGCGCCGACGAGCACTGGGCCCGGGTCGTTTGCGGAGGGCGTGGGATTCGAACCCACGATGACTGTCACCAGCCATAGCGGTTTTCAAGACCGCCGCACTAGGCCTCTATGCGAGCCCTCCAGATGCCCGAAAGCCCCCGCCAGCAATCTCCTCACGCCGAGGCAATTGCGAACGGGCTTGCGCACACCGATCCGCATCCTTCCACGGCAACGACCGTCCGCTGTTCCCGACGCAAAGCGCTCCGTCACCGATGGGCGACGGTCGCCTCGTGAGCTGCGACCTGGTACGCGCCAGCGACCCGAGCCTCAGTGCGACTCGCGGGACACATGCGATCCGGAGGAGCCGATGAGGAAGTCGAGGTCGGCCCCGGTGTGAGCTTGGTTGACGGTGCGCACGTAGAGGGCTTCCCAGCCGCGGGTCGGACGCGCGAACGCGGCGACTGTGGCGGCGTCGGGAGTGCGGGCAGCGAACTCCTGGTCAGAGAGGTCGAGGTCGAGGCGTCGGTTCGGGACATCGAGGACGATGACGTCGCCGGTGCGAATCAGCCCGAGCGGTCCGCCGGCGGCGGCTTCCGGGCTGACGTGGAGGACGACGGTGCCGTACGCGGTGCCGGACATGCGCCCGTCGCAGATGCGAACCATGTCGCGCACTCCTTGTGCGAGCATCTTCGGCGGTAACGGCAGGTTCGCGACCTCGGGCATCCCCGGGTACCCCTTGGGGCCGCAGCCGCGCAGCACCAGCACGGTGTCGGCGGTGACCTCCAGCCCCGGGTCGTCGATGCGCGCGTGGAAGTCCTCGATGGAGTCGAACACGAGCGCCGGCCCCCGGTGGGTCAGCAGCTCCGGGGACGCGGCCGCCGGCTTGATCACCGCACCGTCGGGGGCCAGGTTGCCGCGCAGGACGGCGATGCCCGCCGCGGGCTGCAGCGGTCGCTCCCGGGTGCGGATGACCTCAGCGTCATAGATCTCGGTATTGGTGAGCTCCTCGACGAGCGTGCGACCGGTCACGGTTAGTGCGGTGTCATCGAGAAGGTCCCGCACCTGGTGCAGCACCGCATGTAAGCCACCCGCGCGGAACAGGTCCTCCATGAGGTGCTTGCCCGCGGGTTGCAGGTCGACCAGCAGCGGCACGTCGGAGCCGGCGCGGTCGAAGTCGTCCAGGGTGAGCTCGACGCCGAGCCGCCCGGCGATCGCGAGGAGGTGGACGAGGGCATTGGTCGACCCACCGAGCGCGGCGAGGGCGACGATGGCGTTGAGGAACGAGGCCCGCGTGAGCACCACCGAGGGGGTACGACCGGCGGCAACCATTTCCACCGCGAGCCGGCCGGTGGCGTGCGCACCCTCCAACAAGCGGCTGTCCGGCGCCGGGGTGCCTGCGAGGCCGGGCAGCACCATGCCGAGGACCTCGGCGAGCAGCCCCATCGTCGAGGCGGTGCCCATGGTGTTGCAGTGTCCGCGGGAGCGGATCATCGCAGACTCCGAGCGCAGGAACTCCTCGTTGGACAACGTGCCGGCACGGACCTCCTCCGACAGTTGCCATACGCCGGTGCCGCAACCCAGCGGCCGGCCGCGGAACGTGCCGTTGAGCATCGGTCCGCCCGGGACCACGACGGCAGGAAGGTCGACCGACGATGCGGCCATGAGCAGGGCGGGGATGGTCTTGTCGCACCCGCCGAGCAGCACGACACCGTCGACGGGGTTGGCGCGCAGCATCTCCTCGGTCGCCATCGCGGCCATGTTGCGCCACAGCATCGCCGTCGGGCGGACCTGTGTCTCGCCGAGCGACACCACCGGCAGGTTCAGCGGGATGCCGCCGGCTTCGAACACGCCTTGCTTGACGGACTCGGCGACCTCGTTGAGGTGCGCGTTGCACGGGGTCAGGTCGGAGGCGGTGTTGGCGATGGCGATGTGCGGGCGCCCGTCGAACGCATGGGACGGCAAGCCGCGGCGCATCCACGCCCGGTGGATGTAGGAGTTGCGGTCCGCGCCGCCGTACCACTGCGAGCTGCGTTGCTCAGCCACGGAGCCTGCTTTCCATCATTCGGAACAATGGACTATCTTTCGGAACATGCAGGAGTTTACGTCGGCACCCGCTGCATCGGAACACGTCAGCTCCGTCCGATTCAAGCCCGCTGTCGCCGAGCCCGACTCCGAACGACTGGTCGGATCCGACCGTGTTCTGGCGGTGCTCAAGGAGCTCGCCGCACATCCCGACGGCATCGGCCTGGAAGACATGACCCGGCGCATCGCCAGCCCGAAATCCACGGTGCACCGCGCCTTGTCGTCACTGCGCAGGGCGGGTTTGGCCGACCAGGACGTCCGCGGCCAGTACGTTCTCGGCGACGAGTTCCTCCGCATGGCGTTCGCGTTCCAGGACGTGCGCCCCGACCATGTGCGGCTCGTCCCGGTGCTCGAGACCCTCGCAGGCCGCTTCGGTGAGACCGCGCACTACGCGGTACTCGACGGCACCGAGATCGTCTACCGCGCGAAGGTCGACCCGCCCGTCGGGGCGGTGAGGCTCACCTCGACCGTCGGCGGGCGCAACCCCGCGCACGCCACCGCCGTCGGCAAGCTGCTGCTTGCACAGCGTCTTGCGAGCGTCGACGACGTCCGGGCGTGGATCGGTACTCGGGTGCTCGAGTCCCGCACGCCCAACACTGCCGACACCCCCGAAACGCTGCACCGCGAGCTGACAGCGATCCGTGCGCGCGGGTACGCCGTCGACGACCAGGAGAACGAGCTCGGGGTGAACTGCCTGGCACTGCCGGTCTACCTCGCAGCGCCGACCGTACCGTCCGGCGCGATCAGCATCAGCGCGCTGACCTACCGCACCCCGCTTGCGGCGCTGATCGACGCCGTCGAGGAGATCCGCGCCATCCTCGGCCCGTTGGGCCAGGGCCGCGCATGACCGGCCGACACCGGTGGAGAACGACATGTACCTGATGCGCATCGGCGATCCTGGCGCGGAGAAGCCCGTAGCCCGGATCGACGAGGACACCTACGTCGACCTCTCCGACGTGGTCGAGGACTTCAACGAAGCGTTCTTCGGCTCCGGCGGTCTGCAGCGGGTCGCCCCGGTGGTCGACCGAGCGATCCGAGGCCGGGAACGTCGCCCGCTTCGACGGGGAGCGCATCGGCGCCCCCATCGCCCGCCCGCACCAGATCCTGTGTATCGGGTTGAACTACTCCGACCACGCCGCCGAGACCGGGCAGGCCGTGCCGAGCGAGCCGATCCTGTTCACCAAGTCGCCGAACACGCTCATCGGCCCGAACGACGACGTCCGCATTCCACGCGGGTCGACCAAGCCCGACTGGGAGGTCGAACTCGGGATCGTCATCGGCGCACGAACCAGCTACCTCGACAGCGTCGAGGACGCCCGCGATGTGATCGCCGGCTGGACCGTCGTCAACGATGTCAGCGAGCGTGCGTTCCAGATGGAACGGGGAGGGCAGTGGGTCAAGGGCAAGTCCGCCGAGACCTTCAACCCCGCCGGCCCGTGGCTGGTCACCCCGGACGAGATCGATGACGTCAACGCCCTGGACATGTGGCTTGACCTCAACGCCCAGCGCCGACAGACCGGCAACACCATGACGATGATCTTCGACCCTTACTTCATCGTCCACCACCTGAGTCAGTTCATGGTTCTCGAGCCCGGCGACCTCATCAACACCGGCACCCCTCCCGGCGTCGGGATGGGCTTCACCCCGCAAGTCTGGCTCGCCGCAGGCGACGTGATCGAGCTCGGCATCTCCGGACTCGGCACGCAGCGGCAGAACGTCATCGGTCCTCGGTAGAGCCGTGCGCGCCTACGTCCTCAGCGGCCCCCACAGGGGTGCGGTGGAAGATGTCCCGGAGCCGATCGCGGTCCCGGGAGAGGTCGTCGTGGACGTCGAACGCGTCGGCGTCTGCGGCACCGACGTCGAGTTCTTCACCGGCGACATGGCCTACCTCGAACAGGGCCACGCCCACTACCCGATACGCCTCGGGCACGAATGGGCCGGCACCGTCTCAGCCGTCGGTGACGGCGTCGACGCCGCGATGGCTCGGCACCCGTGTCACCGGCGACACGATGCTCGGCGACCGTACCTGCCGGCGCTGCCGACGCGGCAACCAGCACGTGTGCGAGCACCGGCAGGAGGTCGGCATCCGCGACGGCCGCGACGGAGCCCTCGCCGAGAAGCTGACAGTGCCGGCCTGGTCGCTGCACGAGCTACCGCCGCAGGTCGACGCGACCCTCGGCGCACTGGTCGAACCGGCCGGCAACGCCTGGCGCGCCGCTTCTGCCACCGGCGCCGGTCCCGGTGACCGCGTCCTCGTATCCGGGCCCGGCACCATCGGGCTGCTCGCAGCGATGTTCATCCGCGCCGCCGGAGCCGAGATACACCTGCTCGGAGCGACCGAGGCGTCACTGGAGTTCGCCCGGACGCTCGGGTTCGAGCACACGTGGGGACCCGACGGGGTTCCCGACCTGTCCTTCGACGCGGTCATCGACGCAACAAACGCCGCCGCCGCGCCGTCGCAGGCACTGGATCTGGTCGAACCGGCCGGACGCGTCGTCTGCATCGGCCTCGCCGGACGGCCCAGCCTCATAGACACCCGGATCCTCGCGCTCAAGGACGTGACCGCCGTCGGGATCCTGTCCGCCTCCCCCGGTCTGGACGCGGCTATCAGCGCTCTGGCCGGCGGCGAACTCGATCCGCATCCCCTGGTCGCTGCCACCGTGGGCCTCGGGGACGTCGACGACATCCTCGCCGGCCGCCGTCCCCCCGGCGCCGGCCTCGGCCCGAAGATCCACATCGACCCAAGCCGGCCCTGAGAACAACGACCCTGGAGGACACCCCTGTGAACGACTTCGACGGACTGGCCGCCCTCGTCACCGGCGGCGCGAGTGGCATCGGCGCCGCCACCGCCGCACTGCTCGCCTCGCGCGGCGCACAGGTCGCCGTCCTGGATCTCACCACCGACGGCGCACCCGAGGACGCCCTCGCGCTCGAATGCGACATCACCGACGCCGCTGCCGTCGACACCGCTGTCGCCCGTGCCGCGGCCGAGTTCGGACAGCTGGACATCGTCGTCAACAACGCGGGCATCGGTGCCGTCGGCGACATCGCCGCCAACGACGACGCCCAATGGGCTCAGGTGCTCAACGTCAACGTCATCGGCATCGCCCGCGTCACCCGCGCCGCCCTGCCGCACCTGCTGGCATCCGACTGCGCAGCCATCGTCAACACGTGCTCCGCCGTGGCCTACGTCGGAGTCAAGCAACGCGCTCTCTACAGCGCCAGCAAGGGTGCTGTCCACGCCCTCACACTCGCCATGGCCGCCGACCACGTCGGCGACGGCATCCGCGTCAACGCCGTGGCCCCCGGCACCGCCGAAACCCCTTGGGTGACCCGGTTGCTCGATGCCGCTGACGATCCCCGCGCCGCCGCCGAAGCACTGCGGAACCGTCAGCCGATCGGCCGCCTCGTCACGGCTCACGAGGTCGCCTGGGCCATTGCTTCGCTCGCCTCGCCGGTAGCCGCGTCGACCACTGGAAGCATCCTGCGCGTCGACGGCGGCATGGCCAGTCTGCGGGTGTGACCGTCCCTAGCGCTCGGCAGGAGCTGCGGATGATCGGCGACCGGCGCAATGGGTGCCGCCAAGTGCAGGCGTGATAGCCCGGATGGCTCAGTCGTTCTCGACGATGAAGTCCCAGCCGACCAGCGGCTTCGATCCGGTCGGCGTCCAGTAGATCCGCCCCTCGCCCGTCGGCATGACCGCGGTGACCTGGAACGTGTCGCTGTGCCCGGCGGTGAGGCTGGCCGGCGGGGTTCGCTCTCGGGTGACCAGTGTCGGGTGAAAGGTGCGTCCGAGCTGGTCGGTGATCGTGAAGTCAGCGAGCCGGACGGGGATCGTGCCCGTCACGTTGGCGAAGGTGACGGCGAACGTGGCGGTCACCTGCGGCGGCGGGGGCGCGACGAACGGCGGAACCCTCGGTCCGGTGACGGTCGCGAGTGCGTGGCCGGACGGAAGGTCGACCGCGACCGAGATGCCCTGGACGGCAAGCTGTGCGTGACCGACCGAGGCGGTGACGACCCGATCGACCGGCGCGGGGTCCTTCGGAAGGAACGCGGGCGGACTCCGGAACCCCAGCGGCGGCTCGGACGACGCGGTCGAGGTCACCTCTTTAGCGGGATGCGATCCGCCGCACGCGGTCAGGGCGGCGATGACAGCGATCGCGCCCACCAAGCAGCGACCGACGTGTGGGCCGGACCAACCGGCCCGGCCCACACGTGCGGTGCGTCGCTTCGCGGTGCTAATGACAGCTCCCGCCGTAGCCCTTCTTGCAGTGCTTCGGGACGTTGGTGAACACGTCCAACCCGAACGTGCGCAGATCAGGCTGGGCCGCGAATCCCAGGTGACCCTCGCCGTCCAGGCCCTTCGAGACCGAGCCCGCTCCGCCGGGGATCGTCGAAGTCTGGTTCCCCTTCGAGACCTTGAACAGATCCTCCATCGTGGCCAGCCAGCTGTAGTGGTTGTAGTAGACCTTCGACACCGTGCCGGGCTTGATCAGCGGGCTGATCAGAACGCTGCCCGTGTCGCCGCCGCCCGGGGTCTCGATCGTCGACGAGTACAGCGGGTCGGTGGCCGTCGTCTCCGCGGCCAGCGTCACGCTGGTCACGTCACCGGTGAGGGCCTGCGGAGCGTTCGTCGTGCAGTCGACCACCTGGAACGAGCCGAAGTAGGCCTTGTCCGCCGGGTTGGTCGCGGTCGACGACCCGGTGGGCGCGGTGTCGAAGCGCGGGCCGTTGTCGGTCACCGGCCCGACACAGGCGTTGTCCGGAATCCCGCTGCCCGAGATCGGCCGGCCGGCGTCGGGAGCCGTGATGCCGGGATCGGTCACGAAGTCGCTGCCGGTACCGCCGCTGACGCCCGTGCTGTCGGTGCGCGCACCCGGCGTCAGGTTGCCGCCGCCGCGGATGTACTTCGGATCCTTGGCCGGGTCACCGCTGAGGCTGGCCGGACGATCGATGAACGCGCTGTCACCCGGGCCGGGATAGACCTGGTTGCCGTGGGAGTCCCGCAGCAGCGGCGTGTTCGGGCCGGCCGGCTCGATCGACTTGTTCACCGTCGCGTGCTTGCCGTTGAAGCTCTCGCCCGCAGTATCGGACTGGGCGTACCCGCGCGCCGTCGCCGGCGTGCCGACGTGAGCCGTGCTACCCGGGTTGTTCGCGTTGTTGAAGCTCGAGTTCGCGAACGGCGGGTTGGCCTCGTCGAAGGTGATGTCGATCAGGCCGCCGTCCTTGAACGCGGCCGACTGCTCGATCAGCGGGATGTAGTACTTCAGGAACAGGTCCGATGCGTACAGCCCACCGGTGTAGTTCTTCGGCGTGCTCGCTTCCGGCTGGTAGGCCGGCCCGCCCGAGGGCATGTAGACCGGCTTGCCGGACGAGTCGAACGCGCCCGACAGGTTGTTACCGGCACAGATCGCGTCGTGGGCGTCCGAGCAGTTGTCCGGAGTGATCCAGCTGAACGCCGGCGTCGTCGACTCGCTCTGCAGGTCGTGCACCAGACCGTTGGTCGAGCTGTCGAGGTTCGCGATCTCGGACGACGAGCAGTCCGCCGGGTTGCTCAGCAGCGACTCGAACCACGGGAACGGGAAGTGCTTCGGGACGTACTGGTCGGTCGCGTTGGCCGAGCCCGGGTTCGTGACACCGACACCGGACGGGTCGCCGGGGCCGCCGCACTTGTTCACGTCGTGTGTCGGGCCGGACGAGTCCGGGTTGCCCAGGTCTTGCGCGTACCCCTTCCACTTCACGTGCGCGGCGTCGAACTGGTTGAACAGCGTGGGGACGCTGGCCGGGTAGACACAGCCGGTGCCGCCGTGTGCACCCTCGTTCGCGCCGCCCGGGACGGGATTGGCGTACGGAGCGCCTGTCTCGGCGAACTGACCGCGATCGGTCGTCGGGCCGTCCTTCTTGGAGTTGGTGAGGACCGAGCCCTGCGCGTCGGCGTAGATCGGGCAGTCGTTCTGGTCGGCCGGCGCCGGGCCCTGACCGCTGACCATCGAGGTGTAGTTGTCGAGGGAGAAGTGGCCGGTGCCGTAGTAGTTCTTCAGCAGCGCGCCCTGCGCGGGCAGCGTCTTCCAGAGGTAGCTGTTCTGGTTGAGACCGGTGAAGGTCGCGTCGTAGGACTTGTTCTCGAGGATGATCAGCCACACGTGCTTGACCGCCCCGACCGGGGTTCCGCTCGCGGTGAGCGTGATGGTCTGCGAGCTGGACGACTGTTGCGAGGCCGATGCTGACGAGGCCGAGGCCGGCAGCGCGGAGGCCACCGCGGCGACCGCCGCAAGACCGACCAGGCCGGCGAGTGCTTTCACGCCAGGACGGCGCATCCGAAGTGTCTTCACGCAGGAGGACGTTAGGGCGGCGAAGGACAGGCCGAGGGAACGCGCGGTGTCCAGCGGGCTAACTCTGCGCGACGCTCAGTTCCGGCGCAGCGCTGGCGCCGACAACCTCACACGTGTCACACTAACAGCAACTTAACATTGGTCAACGAAGGACAAGCCGGTGTCGTCGTATCACCCCCTGCCGCGACCGCAGCGCAAGGATGCAGTTCGCAACCGCGCCGCGTTGATCCAGGCTGCCCGCGAGATCTTCGCCCTGCGTGGGTTCGAGGCAAGCATGGACGACATAGCCGAACACGCGCGCCTCGGTGTAGGCACCGCATACCGGCACTTCCCGAACAAATACGTCCTCGCGGACGCCGTCTTCGACGACGTGGTCAGCGACTTCGTCGCCCGGGCCCGGCAGACGCTGCTCGAAGCCGACCCCTGGGAAGCCCTCGTCGGGCTGATCGACCGGCTGCTGGAGGCCCAGACCGACAACCGGGCGATCCGCGAGATCATGCTCGGCCAGCACCAGGACTCCCCCGAACATCACCGCGCGATGATCGCCGCGTTCGTCGAGCCGTTCGCCCGCGCGCAGGCAGCGGGTGCCGTGCGTTCCGACGCCGAGGTCACCGACCTCAATGCGATCGTGATCATGCTGTGCACCATCGCCGACGCGAGCGGCGCACGTAGCCCGCACCTGTGGCGCCGCTACCTGCCGATCCTCTTGCAGGGGATGCGGCCCGGCGGTGCGCCGATGCCGGTGCCGCCTCTGCCGCAGGGGCAGCTCAGCTTCGCCATGTTGTCAGCCTGATCGGTAGACGATCTCGCCCGACGCCAGCGTCGTCACGACCGACGCGTCGGCGAGCTTGCCGTCGAGGGTGAACACGTCCTGGTCGAGCACGGCAAGATCGGCGCGCTTTCCGATCGCGAGCGTGCCACCGTCGTCGTCGTGGTTCAGATAGGCCGAACCCGACGTGAACGCCGACAGCGCGTCATCGAGCGAGAGCCGTTCGCCCGGAAGGAACGGCGCGGTGTCTCGATGTTCCGGATCGACCCGGCGCACAGCGACCTCGAGCTGATCGAGCGGGTTGGCGGTGGTCACCGGCCAGTCGCTGCCCATCGCCAGCCGCGCACCGGCCCGGCGCAGTCCCTCGAACGGGTACTGCAGCGCGCCGCGCTCGGTGCCGATGTAGGGCATGGTCAGCTCGTCCATCTGCGGTTCGCTCTGCGCCCAGTAGGTCTGGCAGTTCGCGACGACGCCGAGCGCGCCGAAGCGAGCCAGATCGGCCGGCTGGATGACCTGCAGATGTGCGATGTGGTGGCGACGATCGCTCGTGCCGTTGGTGCGCTGTGCTGCCTCGACGGCGTCGAGGGCGTTGCGGATCGCCCGGTCGCCGATCGCGTGCATGTGCACCTGGAAGCCGAGCCCGTCGAGTTCGGTCAACGCGGCGATGAGCAGCTCACGATCGACGTAGTCGAGCCCGTAGTTCTCGTCGGGGACGTGGCTGCCGCAGCCGGCGCAGTACGGCTCGAGCATCGACGCGGTCTGGTTCTCGATGATCCCGTCGACCATGATCTTCACTGTCGTCGGACGGAACGAGCCGGCCGCACGTTCGCGCCGCTCGAGGAACTCGGGGATCTGGTCGAGCCCGCGGTGCCGGTCCCACCACAGCGCGCCGACGACCTGCGCCGTGAGCCGGCCGTCGTCGCCGAGCGCGCGGTAGGCCTCGAAGGTCTGCGGGGTCACCCATGCGTCCTGCCAGCCGGTGATACCGAGCGCATAGAGGTGTTGCTGGGCGTGCAGGATCGCTGCTTCCCATTGCGCGCGGGACGGTTCGGGCACCCATGTGTCGTTGAACGAGTACGCCGCACCCTCGTGCAGCATGCCGGTGGGCGTCCCGTCGGCGTCTCGCTCGAAGTAACCGTCGGACGGGTCGGGCGTGCTCGCGTCGATGCCGGCGATGCGCAGCGCCGCACTGTTGACCCACGCGCCGTGTACGTCGCGGTTGAACAAGAACGCCGGACGTCCGCCGGTCACCTCGTCGAGGTCGTCGCGATGCGGCCCGGTCTCCGGGAAATGATCGAGCGCCCACCCACCGCCGGTGATCCACTCGGCGTCGGGATTCGCCGCGCAGTAGGCGGCGATCTTCGCCAGGTACGCGGGGCGGCCATCAGCCAGTTCGTGCAGGTCGATCGTCAGCAGTTCGCGCGCGGCCGGCGGAGCGTGGATGTGACAGTCCTGCATGCCCGGCACGACCAGCCCGCCGACGCGATCGAGCACTTCGGTGCGCGGGCCGATCAAGGAACGGACGTGCTCGTCGCCGAGTGCGACGATCCGTCCGTCACTGATCGCAAGCGCATCGGACCTGGTGCCGTCACCGACCCAGACCTGCGTGCCTGTGATCGCAACAGTTGCGTCAGCCATGGGTCAGGTCCTTGCGCAGCTCGCGTTTGAGCACCTTGCCGACCGGATTGCGCGGCAGCATCGGCACGATCTCGATACGTTCAGGGAACTTGAACGTCGCCACGTGCTGTGCCTTCAGGTGTGCGACCACGTCGTCGAGGGTCACCTGCCGGTCCGGTGCCGCGACTACGACGGCGCACACGCGCTCGCCGAACACGTCGTCCGGGTAGCCGATCACTGCTACCTCTGCGACGTCGGGGTGGGACGCGATCAACGTCTCCAGCTCGGCCGGCGCGATGTTCACGCCACCACGAATGATCAGGTCGCCCGTCCGGTCGACGAAGCGCAGGAACTGCTGCTGCGGGCCGTCGATCGCGAACACGTCGCCGGTGATCAGGTAGCCGTCCTCGTCGAAGGGCCGGGTGCCGTCGAGGTAGCCGGCGAACACGCTCGGCCCGCGCAACCGCAACACCCCCGGAATGCCCGGCTCGTTGATCTCGACGCCGGTCTGCGGATCGATCAGCTTGACCTGGGTGCGCGCCGCCGCGGGGAACGACCACTGCACACCGCTGCCGTACCGCGGGAAGAACGCCGCCCGCTGGGCCGGGTCGCGCATCAGCTCGACGTCGGTCATCAGCGCGATGCCCTCGTTCGAGCCGAAGTAGTTGATGATCGTGATGCCGTGCTGGTCGTGCCAGCCGCGCACGACCCACTCCTGCAGCGGCGCCGATCCTGAACCGATCGCGGTGAGCGAGCCGATGTCGGTGAGCAGGTCGCTGCGGTGCAGCAGCATCGCGAGCAGCGCCGGCGGCGCGACGGTGTAGGTGATCTGCTCGGCCGCGATCTGGCGCAGGTAGATCGGCAGGTCGAACGGGTGGTGCTGCACGAGCACGGCGCCGGTGCGCAACCACGGCAGCAACATGCCGCTGATGGCGGCCATGTTCACCATCGGGAACGGATTGAGCATGCGCGACTCGCTGGTCAGGCCCGGCGCCTGCACCGTGTCCTGACTGATCGCGAGCCATTCGTAATGAGCGCGCGGCACACCCTTGGGGAAGCTCTCGGTGCCCGACGTCCAGCAGATGGTGATCGCGTCGTTCGGGTCGACCGGGTGCGCGTCGGCGTACTCGACGACATCGCTCGTCCCGTCGACGATGCGGTGCGCACCGGCAACCTCGGACGGCCCGAAGTACAGCACGGTGTCGACGAACTCGGTCGCCTCGAGCGCGGCCGCACGCGTCTGGATGCGATCAGCGGTGAGCAACGCGCGGAAGCGCGCCCGCTGCGCCATCGACTCGATCTCGTGACGGCGGTACTGCACCGGCAGCGGCGAGACGATCGCGCGCACGCGCCATGCGGCGAGGTAGGCGATGACGAGCTCGGCGATGTTGGGTAGCTGCACGCCCAACACGTCGCCCTCGCCGATGCCGACGTCGAGCAGGAACCCGGCGAGCCGGTCGACCTCGTCGCTGACCTGCGTCCAGCTCAGTCGGTACGCGGGCAGGTCGACGAGGTCGGCCTTGTTCGGCGGGTCGACGAGCGCGAGCGCATCGCGGCGATCGGCGACCCTGTCGACGAACAACTGCTGGACGGTCTCGGGGCTCCACCAGCCGCGCGCGGTGTAGTCGCGCACCAGTGCGTCCGGGTGCATCCGGCGGCCCGGCACGGCTCAGCCCACCGCGCGGGCGGTGCCGACGGGATCGATGTCGGTTCCGCGCAACTTCACGCCGCAGTTCTCGCAGCACAGCCGCGGGACGAACTCCGCGCCACAGCTGTGCGTCAACACGACGGCCGGCCCCTCGGGCGAGGGGAACCAGCGCGCTCCCCAGTTCATGACGGTGACGATAACGGGGAAGAAGTCGCGTCCCTTGTCCGTGAGCCGGTAGGTCGTGTCGCGCTGCTGCAGCACGCCGAGCGCCGTGAAGGCCCGCAGCCGGTCGGCAATCACGGCCGGCGGGGCGCTGAGGTTCTCCTCGAACTGGCTGAACCGCGTCGCGCCCCGAAAGCAGGCACCGAGCACGGTCGCCGACCAGCGGCTGCCGAGCAGCGCCATCGTCTCGTTGACGAGCTCGGCCGGACGGCCGCCGCCGCGCGGGCGACGGCGCGTCGTCGCCGGCGGCACGCTGCGCTCCCACGTCCCGCTCGGCCCGAACTGTGCCGCCACCTCGCGCGGCGGAGCCGCTCTGCCGCACGCCGCGCACGTCAGGACCACGCGCAGGTCGGCCGCGCAGTCTGCATGGCGCAGGTCGGGCAGCCGGGACGCGTCGGCCGGCACCCACTCCCGCTCCCACGACCAGATGCTGACCAGGACGGGCCAGAGCTCGAAGCCACGCGTCGTGAGCCGGTACTCGAAGCGGGCGGGGGCGTCCTGGTACTGCACGCGGTCCAGCACCCCGGCAGCGACGAGGCGCGACAGCCGGTTCGTCAGCACCGAGGTCGAGATCGTGCCGGCTCGCAGCCACTCGCTGTACTGGGTGGTGCCGAACTCGAACGCCTTGCCGACGATCCACAGTGTCCACTCGTCACCGATCAGGCCGGTGCTGACCGCGATCGAGTTGGGTCCGCCGGCCTCGAGGTCGCTCACACCCGTCCTCTCGTCGCGGCACGAAAGCGCACGATCGCCCACCCTACGCGTGGGCGATCATTGACGGGGGTCCGAGCGCACGCGTACCAAGGAGTCATGGCAGTGGCGGTGCTAGGCGGGCACCAGACGGACTTCGCGCGCAATCTCACCCGTGAGGGCGGCGACTTCACCGACCTGTTCGCCGACACCGTGCAGGCGACGCTCGACGCCGCAGGTGTCCACGCCGGCGAGGTCGAGGTCGTCCACGTGGGCAACGCGTTCGGTCAGCTGTTCACCGGGCAGGGACACCTGGGTGCCATGCCGGCGACCGTTGCGCCGCGGCTGTGGGGCGTCCCTGCGGTGCGCCACGAGGCCGCCTGTGCGTCGGGGTCGATGGCGCTGCTGGCGGCAACGGCCGAGCTCGAAGCGGGACGTTACGACGTCGCGCTCGTGGTCGGCGCCGAGATCGAACGCAATGTGCCCGGCGATCTTGCCGCCCAGCACCTCGGTGCCGCGGCCTATGTCGGTCGCGAGGGCACCGAGGCCCGCTACATGTGGCCGTACATGTTCGATCGCCTCGCCGAGGAGTACGACCGCCGCTACGGGTTGGACGACGCGCACGTCCACGCCATTGCTGCCCTGAACATCGCGAATGCGCGCAAGAATGCGAACGCGCAGACACGTGACTGGACGTTCACCGAGGCCAGCTTCACCGATGACGACACCGCCAACCCGTCGATCGAAGGACGGGTGCGCCGCACCGATTGCGGTCAGGTCACCGATGGTGCGGCCGGCCTCGTCGTCGTGAGCGACCGATTCCTCGCGCGCCGAGCCGATCTCGCGGCACGTCCGCATGCGGTGATCCTCGGCTGGGGTCATCGCACGGTCGGGCTGCCGCTGGCCGAGAAGTTCCACCGCTCGGCCGACGAGCCGTACGTCCTGCCGCATGTGCGCCAGACGATCCTCGATGCGTTCGCCCGCGCGCGCATCGCGGATGTGTCGGACCTCGACGCGATCGAAACCCATGACTGCTTCTCGATGACCGAGTACGCCGCCATCGACCACTTCGGCATCACCGCGCCGGGCGCGTCGTGGCAGGCGGTCGAAGACGGCTCGATCGCGGTCGGCGGGCGCATCCCGATCAATCCGAGCGGTGGGCTCATCGGTGTCGGTCATCCGGTCGGGGCAACCGGAGTGCGGATGGTGCTCGACGCCTACAAGCAGGTCACTGCGCAGGCCGGTGACTACCAGGTCGACGGCGCAAGCACAGTGGCGACGTTGAACATCGGTGGCAGCACGACCACGACGGCGTCGTTCGTCCTCGGAGCCGCGTGATGGACGTCGAGGTTCTCGGACGTGCGCTGTCGACGCTGCCTGCCGACGACGATCATCCTTATCGCACGGGTCCGTGGCGTCCGCAGACCGTCGAACGCAGCGCGACCTACGACGTCGACGACTGTGAGGTCATCGGCAGGATTCCTGATGACCTCGACGGTGTGTACTTGCGCAACACCGAGAATCCGGTGCATCCGGCGCTGCAGATCTACCACCCGTTCGACGGTGACGCGATGGTGCACGCCGTCGGATTCCGCGACGGAAAAGCCTTCTACCGCAACAGATTCGTCCGCACCGATGGTTTCGTCGCGGAGCAGGACGCCGGCCGGCCGCTGTGGGCCGGGCTCGCCGAGGATCCAGCGGCGTCTCCGTCCGAGCAGGGCTGGGGTGCACGCACGCCGGATGAAGGACGCGTCGAGCACCGACGTCGTCATGCACAACGGTGTCGCGCTGACGAGCTTCTATCAGTGCGGCGATCTCTACCGATTGAGCCCGACGACACTCGAGACTCTCGGCAAGGCGACCTGGCACGGAGCATTCCCCGCTGGAATCGGTGTGTCCGCGCATCCGAAGCTCGACGACCGCACCGGCGAGCTGCTGTTCTTCAACTACTCGACCGACGCGCCGTACCTGCATTACGGCGTGGTCGACGCGGCCGACCAGCTCGTGCACTACATCGACGTGCCGCTGCCCGGCCCGCGGCTGCCCCACGACATGGCGTTCACCGAGAACTACGCCGTCCTCAACGATCTGCCGCTGTTCTGGGATCCGCGTGGGCTGGCGGCCGGCAAGTACGCGGCGCGGTTCCACCCGGAGCTGCCGTCGCGGTTCGCGGTCATCCCGCGGCGCGGCGACACGTCCGAGGTGCGGTGGTTCGAGGCCGAGCCGACCTACGTCCTGCACTGGGTGAACGCGTATGAGGACGGCGACGAGATCGTTCTCGACGGGTTCTTCCAGGACAACCCGGAGCCTCGCTCGTCCGGCGGGACGCTGTACCAGCGGATGTTCCGATTCCTCGACAGCGAGCAACTGCAGACCCATCTGCACCGCTGGCGGCTGAACCTGACCACCGGCCTGGTCAAGGAGGAACGCCTCACCGACACCGTCAGCGAGTTCGGCATGATCAACCAGCAGCACGCCGGCGGCGCGTACCGCTACAGCTACGCGGCGAGTGCGGTGCCGGGTTGGTTCCTGTTCAGCGGCATCGTCAAGCACGACGTGGTCACTGGCCACGAGGAGCGCTTCGACCTCGAGGACGGCGTGTTCGCCAGCGAGACCGCGATGGCCCCGCGCATCGGATCGAACGCCGAGGACGACGGCTACCTGATCACGATCACGTCCGACGTGAACCGCGACCTGTCGGAATGCCTGGTCTTCGATGCGCAACGCCTCTCGGATGGACCGATCGTGCGTGTTCGGCTGCCGGAGCGGGTCAGCAGCGGTACGCACTCGACCTGGGCGCCCGGCGCGTCCGTCCCCGACTGGCGCGGCTGACCATCCCCACCGAAGGGCCTCAGTCGAGGAGCTTGTGGCGCAGGGCCGCTGCGTCGGCGTCGGTCCAGCCGTGGGCACGCAGCCATGCGGCCGGGCCGCCGAACTCGTCGTCGAGCGCGTCGAGCAGGCGCTCCATCGTCGCCGCCTTCGGCGCGTGCTGGCGGGCGTCGGTGTCGCTGAGATCGGCCGCGTAGGTCCGCGTCGCCCGCAGCCGGTCGAAGATCGCCTCGATGCGTTCGGCCGACCGCGCGTAGTCGGCGACGATCGCCTCGCGCGTGACGCCCACCTCGGCCAGGGCCAGCGCGACCACCGTGCCGGTCCGGTCCTTGCCCGCCGCGCAGTGCACGATGGTCGCACCCGGTGACCCAGCGATCAGCCGGAGCGCGGCGATGACCGAGTCGGCGCGATCGTCCAGGTAGCGCAAGTAGATCGCGGAGGTCCCGCGGCGAGCGGCGGTCTGGTCGTCCGTTCGCTTCTCCCACGGAAGGATGACGCGGCCGTCGGCCGCGAGGTCGGTCGTGTCACCGGCCTCGGGCAGCAACGACAGGTGGACGATGTCGACGTCGTCGACCTCGGTCAGCGGACCGGGTCCTTCGTGCTTGACCTCGACCCCGGTGCGCAGATCGGCGACCGAGCGCACCCCGATGTCCGCGACGAGCACATCGACGTCGCGTGCTGACAGGCCCTGCAGGTTGTCCGAGCGGATCAACCGCCCCGGCCGCACGGCGCGTCCGTCGCTCGTCGGCAAGCCGGCGACGTCGCGGACGTTGACCGCACCATCGAGTTCGATCCAGCGCGCCTCACTCACAACAGACGAGCCTAGACACCCCACGAAATCGCCTGGAAAGCGTCCCGCGAGGACCCGTCAGAACGACTCTTCCGCGACGTCCATCAGAGCGTTGTCCATCGCCTCGGCGACCTGGCGGCGGGCGCTGAGCTCGGGCAGCACGGTCGTCGCGAAGAAGCGTGCGACTGCCGGCTTGCCCTCGTAGAAGGCCCGGTCAGCGACCGAGACGCCGTTCGCGTCCAACTTCTGCAACGCGACGTGCGCCTGACGCAGCAACAGGTAGCCGACCATCAGGTCACCGGCCGACAGCAGCAGCCGCGTGGCGTTCTGGCCGACCTTGTAGACGTTGCGCACGTCGTCCTGGCCGCTCATGAGCTGGCCGAACATCGCTGCGACGATGCCGCCGAAGTCTTCGAGGCCCTTCTGCAGTGCGGCCCGCTCTTCCTTCAGTCGCGACTCGTCCTCCAGCGAGGAGAGGAACTCGGTGATCTCGGCCGACAGCGCACCCAGCGCGGCACCCTTGTTCTTCACGATCTTGCGGAAGAAGAAGTCCTGCGCCTGGATCGCGGTCGTGCCCTCGTAGAGCGTGTCGATCTTCGCGTCGCGGATGTACTGCTCGAGCGGGTAGTCCTGCAGGTAGCCCGAGCCGCCGAAGGTCTGCAGTGCCTGGGCGAGCTGGTCGTAGGAACGCTCCGACCCGGCACCCTTGACGATCGGCAGGAGCAGATCGTTGATCGCGAGATCGGTGGCGTCCGGCTCGTCCCCAGCCGTCTCGGCGATCAGGATCCGGTCCTGGACGGTGGCGGTGTAGTAGACGAGCGCGCGCAGCCCCTCGGCGTAGGCCTTGTTCAGCATCAGGCTGCGGCGCACGTCAGGGTGGTTGATGATCGTCACGCGGGGCGCGCTCTTGTCGGCGGCCTGGGTGAGGTCGGCCGACTGCACGCGGTTCTTGGCGTAGTCGAGCGCGTTGAGGTAACCGGTCGACAGGGTCGCGATGGCCTTCGTGCCGACCATCATCCGGGCGTGCTCGATGACCTGGAACATCTGCGCGATGCCCTGGTGCACGTCGCCGACGAGCCAGCCGACGGCGGGGATGTTGTCGATCTCGCCGAAGCGGACCTCGCAGGTGGTCGACGCCTTGAGACCCATCTTGTGCTCGACGTTGGTGACGAAGGCGCCGTTGCGCTCGCCCAGCTCGCCGGTCTCGGGGTCGAAGTGGAACTTCGGGACGACGAACAGCGACAGCCCCTTGGTGCCCGGTCCGGCCCCCTCGGGACGGGCGAGCACGAGGTGGACGATGTTCTCGGTCATGTCCTGCTCGCCGGAGGTGATGAAGCGCTTGACGCCCTCGATGTGCCAGGTGCCGTCAGGCTGCTCGACCGCCTTGGTGCGCCCGGCGCCCACGTCCGAACCCGCGTCGGGCTCGGTGAGCACCATCGTCGCGCCCCAGCCGCGGTCGATCATGCGCTGGGCCATCTTCTTCTGGGTCTCGTTGCCGTTGCGGTAGAGGATGCCGGCGAACGGCGCGCCGGCCATGTACATGTGCAGCGCCGGGTTGGCGCCGAGCACCTGCTCGGCGATCGCCCACACGAGCGTGCGCGGGACCAGCTGGCCGCCGAGCTCGGGCAGGGTCTCGGTGCGCCACCACTCGCTGTCGTGCAGCGCCTTGAACGACTTGGCGAACGACTCGGGCATCGTCACCGAGTACGTGTCCGGGTCGTACACCGGCGGGTTGCGGTCGGCGTCGGCGAACGACGCCGCGAGCGGGCCCTCGGCCAGCTTGGCGACCTCGGCGATGATGCCGCGGGCGGTGTCCTCGTCCAGGTCGGCGAACGGCTCCTTCTCGAGGACGGCGTCGGTGCCGAAGACCTCGAACAGGTTGAACTCGATGTCGCGGACGTTGCTCTTGTAGTGGCCCATCGCCGTTGCGCTCCCGTATCGAAGATTCTGCAGCTAAGTTACTGATGAGTAACTCCCAGGATATTACCCATCGGTAACCGACGCAAGCACACACAGGATTCCCGGCAACGGCGCTGCGCTCACACCGATCCGACGCCCTTTTCCGACGAGCCCGGAACAAACCGGCGAGCCCCTTGGGCGAGCTGGTTCGGTTTCGGGCACCGCCAGCGCGCGAGCGAAGCGAGCTTGCGCTTTCGGCCGCAGGATCCCCCGAGCGCAGCGAGCGGGGGAGACCAGGGCGAATCAGGCGGTCAGGAACACGGCGTGAAGTTGCGGTGGCTCCAGCGCGGCGCGTACTTCTTGTGCTTGGGCACGCACGGGCCGTAGTCGGTGCGGTAGACGTTGCCCGTCCAGAACGAGGTGAGCGCCCGCGCGCCGTTCCACGACAGCGAGATGTGCATGTGGGTGCGATGGCACTGGTTGTCGTACTTGCGGGCCTTGTACTTGGTCTGGCAGCCGTCGTACTCCTCCCACTTCTGGTCCCACATGCCCCAGATCCGGCTGTTGAAGATGATGTACATGACGCCGAGCCGGCGGGCCATGGCGTATTTGTTGCCGAACTTGTCGGTCGACAGCAGCCACACCCAGAAGGCGTGGCCCATGGCGTGCTGCGTGGGGTTGCGGCTCGAGACCATCCAGTCGATCGCGCGGCCGTCGTGGTGCTCGCTGACCGAGCCGTCACAGGGCCGGTAGGTGCCGAACGTGGTGCCCTTGTAGGTGCGGGTCAGCAGGTGGGCCAGCAGCATCGTCCCCTTCTTGGGACGCGAGTCGCACGAGTCCTGCGGGACGTAGGGGGTGTAGTCCTCGATGGTGGCGGTGAAGGCCCGTGGCGCACGCGGGACGGTGGCCGAGGCGGCGACGGGGCTGGCTATCACAAGAACGCCGGCGAGGACGGCGATGGTGCTGAACAGGGCGAGCAGTCGGTGCATCGAGATCTCCGTGGGGTCTACAAGGCCAATTCCCCGCAGTGATCAATTCCCGCGCCGTCCACGATGCCTTGTGAAATCCGCATAAGCAAGCGCGGCGGGAAGATCACCGCCGGTTCGGCACCCGCAACCGGACTGTCTCCGGTAGTTCACGCAACTGAGCCAGCATCTCGTCCGTGATCGCCGCGCTCGTGTCGGTGACAACGTAGCCGAACTCGCCGCGCGTACCGAGCAATTGCGCCTCGACGTTGGCCTTGTGGTCGGCGAAGACCTGGTTGACCGTCGCCATGACGCCCGGGACGTTGCGGTGGATGAGGATGATCCGGTCGGTGTCCGGCGGCTGCGGCAGGGCGAGCCCCGGCAGGTTGACGCTCATCGCGGTGGTGCCGTCGAGGACGAAGTCACGCAGCTTGCCCGCGACGAACCGGCCGATGTCCTGCTGTGCCTCCTCGGTCGACCCGCCGATGTGCGGCGTGAGGATGACATTGGGCAGCCCGCGCAGCTCCGAGACGAACTCCTCGCCGCGCATTTTGGGTTCCACGGGAAACACGTCGACAGCGGCGCCGGCGATCGCGCCTGTCTCGATCCGCGAGCGCAGCGCGGCGTAGTCGACCACGAATCCGCGCGACAGGTTCAGGAACAGCGCCCCCGGCTTCATGCGGGCGAACTCCGCCTCACCGAACATGCTGTGGTTGGACGCGCGGCCGTCGACGTGCAGCGTGACGACGTCGGCCTCGCCGAGCAGTTCGCTCAACGATCCGCAGCTGCGGGCGTTGCCCAGCGAGAGCCGGTCCGCGGTGTCGAAGAAGATCACCTTCATGCCGAGGTTCTCGGCCAGCACGGACAGCTGGGTGCCGATGTTGCCGTAGCCGACGATGCCGAGGGTCTGACCGCGCACTTCGTGAGCGCCGTCGGCGGACTTGTCCCACACGCCGTCGTGCATGAGCTCGTTCTTCTCGGTGAGCCGGCGTGTCATCGAGATGATCTCGGCGATTGCGAGCTCGACGACCGAGCGGGTGTTCGAGAACGGTGCATTGAACACGGTGACGCCGCGCTCGCAGGCGCTGTCGAGGTCGATCTGGTTCGTGCCGATGCAGAACGCGCCGATGGCCACGAGACTGCCCGCGGCTTCGAGAACGCGTTCGGTGACGTGGGTCTTCGATCGGATGCCGAGCAGTTCGACGCCCTCGAGCGCGTCGATCAGCTCGTGCTCGTCCAGCGCCCCCGAGCGGATCTCGACGTCGAAACCGGCCGAGCGCAGCAGTGCCTGCGCGTCAGGGTGGATCTGTTCCAGCAGCAGGGCACGGGGAGCGGTGTCGGGCACCTGGCAATTCTACGGACCACTCGAGCGTCCAATGGCCCCGCCACGACCAGCCGGTCACAGCGGGGCCACTCAACCGCAGACGGGTCAGGTGCGCAGCATGCCCCCGCGACGACTGCGCCCGCCGACCTTGCGGTAGATCAGCAACGCGATGACCGCGCCGATGATCGATCCGAGCAGGCCAGAAGTCTGGAACGCCCCCTGCTTGGCATCGTGGTGGAAGAGCAGATAGCCGAGGAATCCCCCGATGAACGAGCCGATGATTCCCAGCACAATCGTGCCGAGGATGCCGATCGGGTCCTTGCCCGGCACCAGCAGCCGAGCCAGGGCGCCTGCGATCAGGCCGACGACGGCCATGACGATGATCGTCCAGAGCATGTGTGGTTCCTCCTACTTGCCGGCTGTTGCCGAAGAGGTACCCGCGCCCGTTTTGGACGTAACTGCGCTTGTTGGACGCTTATTGGACCGATGCGGTCCGGCTCACGCCGATCCCGCCCGGCGTGTCGGCGCCGTAGCGCTCGATCTCGCGGGCCAGGTCGAGCGGACGGATCTCGGACCGTTGGCCGAGGACTGCGTCGTCGAGGCGATCGGCGGGCACGACCCAGGCGATCTCGAACTCCAACCCGTCCGGGTCGTGGCCGTAGAGCGACTTGGTGGTGCTGTGATCAGATGCGCCGACGAGCGCGCCTGCCTCGCTCAGCGCGTGTGCGAGCACCTCGAGATCGTGCAGCGTGTCGACCTCCCACGCCAGGTGGTAGAGCCCGACGGCGGTGCGCCCGGCCGGCGAGGCCGCGGCATCAGGTCCCATGCGGAACAGCCCGAGGTCGTGGTCGTTCGTCGATGCGGCAGCGCGCAGGAACGCCGCGGCTCCGTTGCCCAGCTCGCTGACCACCTCGAAGCCGAGCACGTCGCGATAGAAGGCGACGCTGCGCGCGGTGTCGCGCACGTAGAGGACTGCGTGGTTCAGACGGTGGATCGACATGGCCTGACCCTATCAAATTTCGATTGAGAGTTCAACTACCAGGAGAAGTAGCGATAGGATTGTTGACGTGAGCACCGTGCGCCCGTCCCCGCAGTGGCTCAGCCCTGCCGAACAGCGTGCGTGGCGCAACTACATCGAAGCGACGACGCTGCTCATCGATGCGCTGGACCGCCAACTGCAACGCGATGCCGGAATCCCGCACGGCTACTTCGAGATCCTCGTCCGGCTCTCCGAGCCGGACGATCGCACGATGCGCATGAGCGAGCTGGCCGATGCCACCCGATCCTCGCGCAGCCGGCTCTCGCACGCCGTCGCCCGCCTCGAGGAGCGCGGCTGGATCGAACGGCAGGAGTGCGAGACCGACCGGCGTGGCCAGCTCGCCCGGCTCACCGACGCCGGCTTCGCCGCGCTCGAGGCGGCAGCACCGGGCCATGTCGACGCCGTGCGTCAGCACGTCATCGACCGGCTCAGTCCCGCTCAGGTCGACCAGCTCGCCGACATCGCCGGCACCGTTCTGGCCGGGCTCAGCGAAACGACCTGACACCTACCGCGGTGTATCGCCCTTCCAGAGCACGCTGTTGTTGATCGGGTCCATGAACAGTGCCACCGCGGTGGCGACACCGGACGGGTGCCCGTCGCTCAGTTGGCCCTCGGCGAACTCCTGATATCCGCCCAGTCCGGCCACAAGCACGTAGGTGTTGTTCTTGACCGCACCCAGCACGACCAGCCGTTCGTGTGTCGACGCTCCGGAGGTCGACTGCGGGAACACGTCGATCACGGCGCCGTAGCCCGGGGTGTAGCCGACCTCGGCGTTCGCGATCTGGTAGGCCACCTTGGCGTCGGCGAACTTCTGCTGGACGAAGGACGAGACGACCTGCTGCGCCGTCGCGCCATTGGCAGATCCGCCCTGCACGAGGATGACGCCCAGGCTGTGAGCGATCGAGAGCTCGATCGAGCTGCCGTTCTTCTGGATCGTGTTCGCGCCGATGTTGGGCAGCGTCGTCGGGTACTCGACGCTGAACGACCCGTCCGAGGCGGTGAAACGCGGGTTGGCGGTCACGGGGGGGCCGACCGGGGGCGGTTCGACGCACGTGGGGTTGCACTGCTTGGCAGTGTTCGCAGCCGGGGTCACGAACTTCGAGATCAACACGAACGCGCCTGCGGCCACGACGAGCGCGACGACCAGGATCGCAACGATCTTCGTGTGCGAGCTCTGCGCGACGCTCGGCCGCGTGGCCTGCGCGACCGGATACCCGTACGGAGTCCCGGTCTGCGGCGGGTAACCGGCCTGAGCCGGGTAACCCTGTGGCGCGTACGCCTGCTGCGGGTAGCCCTGCCGATAGCCCTGCTGCGGATAACCGGGCTGCTGATAGCCCGGGGGCGGCCCCTGCCGGGGTCCCGGCGGCGGTGCCGGCGGACGCGGGCCCTGTGGTCCCTGGGGACCCTGCGGATACGTCACGCCGGATCCTCCTCATCGGTCGTGGTGCCGGTACTCGCCTCGGGCGGCTCGGCTTGGTGCTCAGGTTGCTCAGGTTGCTCGGGTTGCTCGGCCGGGGCTTCGGCGCCCGGCTCGGTCGCTTCGGCCGGCCCGGATTCGCCGAGGTCGAGTCGCGAGCGCGCCGAGCGCGACGAGGCGCGATGGGCGAAGCCGCAGTGCGGGCAGAACGGCATGGACGGGACCACGTGCTCGCAGTGCGGGCACACGCGCGGCGGGCCGACCTGCACCTCGTGCTCCTCATGCAGCAGCACCGCGTGCAACCCGTAGCGAAGCAGCAGCAACGCAGCGATCGCGACGACGATGTGCAGCCCGAGCAACGTCGCCTCCGGCGGCTGCTCGTAGTCGATGATCCCGAGCACCGCGTACAGCACGATCGCGATCGGGGCGATGATCCGCGCGGTCGCCAGCCACCGTCCGAGATGGGTCGACTGCGAGCGGCGGCGCACCCACAACGCGGCGCCGACGATGCCGCCGATGCTCGCAGCGGTGATCGGGACGGTGCCGCCCTGCAACAGTGCTTCGATCACGATGCTCTCGACCGGACGATCGTGGGCGATGATGCCGGTCTTCAACTGCGGCGCCAGCCGGGTGATCGTCGCCGCCGCGGTGAACGCGACCGCGCCGAGCGAGCCGATGAGGAACCCGTCCATCGATTCGGCGATGTGCGGCGGCTTCATTGCGAAGGCGGCCACCGCAGGGACGAGCAGCAGCAGGCCGGCCCCCGCTGGAATCAGAATCCCGTCGACCCAGAAGTGGCCCGTGCTCGAACCGCCGAGCAGGTTCGCGCTGGACGCATCGCTCACGTGCCGATCGGTCAGCGCCGACCAACCCCACCCGAGCACCGCACCGAGCAGCGCCGCCACGCCGAGCAGCCGGGCGGGCAGGTCCTCGTAGACGTCGGACTCCTGCAGGTACAGCTGGAACACCAGCGGGACGCCGAGGGCGGCGACAGCAATCATCGGCGCCTGCAACCGCAGCGAAGCGAGCACGACGAGGCCGACGAGGAGCACGACGACCGCGACGCGGAAGGGCGCGCGTGACCGGTGCGGCAGGTGCGGGAACAGCGACGACACGATCGAGAGCCGCAACACGTGCTCACCGGGCGCGGCCGAGTACGAGTGCGACCGGAAGCCCGCGCCGCTGCGCTCGGCGTCGCGGGCGAGGTGGTAACCGCACACACCGCAGAACACGCCGGGCGGAACCTCGTTGCCGCAGGTCGGGCACGTCGGCCCGGCGCCGTCGACCGGCGACTGCGTCACCTCGGGCGAGTTCTCAGTCATGGCTTTGCCTCGGGGTCCCTGCGCAAACGCGGAGCGTTCTTTGCGGTGCGTTTTCGTGGGGTGACTTCATGATCCCGCCTTCTGCGCGGCCTGCAGAGCCTTGACCAGGACGCCGACGTCAGGCGAGCCGAGGCCGGTCAGGTAGTCGAAGCCCTTGCTCGCGGTGTAGGGCATGTCGCCGCCGAGCACGACATCGTGGAACGCGCTCGGCGTCGTCTCTGCCGCCTTGTACAGCAGCGGATTGATATCGCCGAGGGCCTTGCCGCCGTTGGCTTCGAGGTACTGGTTCATCATCACCGTCAGCCCGGCCCAGATCGGCGCGGCCTGCGACGTCCCGCCGCCGAGCTGCTGCGCGCCGTTGACGACGATCTTCAGACCGGTGGACGGATCGGCGTCGGCGGACACGTCCGGAGTGAGGCGATGCGAATCGCTGACGGTGCTCAACTCCGGCCCGGTCTGCCAACTCGGTCGCGGAACGTAGATGCTCGGGCCGCCGCTCGTGCCCTGCTGCGTGGCGAACTGCGTCCACGCCTCTTCGGAGATCCATCCCCCGTTGGCGTCGGTGTCGAGCTGCGTGCCGCCGGTCCCGGTGACGCTGGGCGGGGTGTTGATCGCGCTCACGCCGATGTCCTGCTGCTCGGGCGGCGACCCGAAGCCACCTTGCCGGGCGGCCTTGCACTCGAGCCCGCCGGTGTCGCCGGACGACATGAACACCGACGTGCCCTGCGCAGTGGCCTGCTGGAGCGCCGACTCCATCGGCGCCAGGTCGGTGGCGTTGAACAACCGCTCACACGCCGAGGTGATCGAGATACTCCACACCGACCCCGGGTATTTCTGCTCGACGGTGCGGTAGGACGCCGCGATGTGTGCGATGTAATCGGCGGCAGAAGTACCCGCCCACGCCGTCGCGATGTTGTACACGACGAGCTTGGCATCGGGGACTATCGAGTGGACCACCTGCAGGTCCATGTCGGTCTCGCCCTCGACCTTGCCGGGCATCGTCGAGTCGAGGACGGGTGTGAACCGACTCGTCCCGCTGATCTGCGCGAACTTGTCCAGGTCGGCCTGGGCGAACCCGTCGAGTTCGAAGAACACGACGGTCTTGCCCTTGCCGGTGTCGCCGGCCTGGGCCAGCGAGGTCGCGTCGTAGGCGCGCAGCATCTGGCTGGGCGACAACCCGCCGGCTGGGACGTCGTCGTGGTAGCTGCTCGTACCGGCCACGGTCGTCTTCGGGATGTCGCTGAGGATCGATCCGACACCGGTGATCGACGTGCGCAGCGCAGTCGGCACCCGCGCGTACCGGGTGGTGGCGTAGAAACGCTTGCCGGTGCTGGACCTGTAGTCGTGGATCGAGATCGCGAAGCCGGCGCTCATCGCGGCGGCGGTGCCGTGCACGATCGCGTAGTTCTCGCCACGCGTCCACCGCACGCCGAGCCGATGAGCCGCTGCCCATCCGTCCAGCCGAGTGGGACGAGCCGAGCCGCGGAGCGTGACGAGGACGTCGACGTCACGGGCGCGTGACGCGCCGAGATCGGTCGAGGCCGCGATCAACGACCCGACGAGCGAGCCGGGTGCAGCGGTGGTGCCACCCGACCGCCGGCTGGTGTGCGTCGCGCCGGACTGGGCGCCGCTGCATGACGCGAGGGCTGCCGCGAGAATCGCAGCCACCCCGATAGTCGCACCGCGACGCCAGCCACGGCCGACTGTTTTGATCGTCACTGACTGCCCCTCCCCACGCTCGGGTCGGGGCGATAATCGCAGCCCGCACCGATCTTGGAAAGCGGGGACGCGACGTTCTTACATCCGGCCGTCGACTATGTGCCGCCTCGTCCGGATTCTCGCGCGAAAACCTCAGCATTCACGCCGTTGTTCGCCGCAGACTCGCCGCCGCCGCGACGAGCGCGCCGACCACGTACGCAGCGAGGACGGCGACATCGCGTGCAAAGGCCGCATCGGGCGCGGTGCCGTTCGCGACGTACTGCAGCGCCTCGACGGCGTAGGGCAACGGCAGCACGTCCGCGACCCATCGCAACACTTCGGCCATCGCCGCACGTGGCTGGAACAGGCCGCACACGAGCAGCTGCGGAAGCACCACGACGGGCATCAACTGGATCGCTTGGAACTCGGTCGTGGCGAACGCGCTGGCAAGCAGGCCGAGTGCGACGCCGAGCAACGCGTCGAGCAAGATCACGACGAACAGCCAGAAGATCGGGCCGGCGACGGTCATGCCGAGCGCCAGCGAAACACCCGTCGTCACCACCACCTGCACGAGCGCGACCGCGCTGAAGCCGGCGCCGTACCCGCCGAGCAGTGCGAGCTTCGGCAGCGGCAGCGTCATGAGCCGCTCGAGCGTGCCGGACGAGCGTTCGCGCAATGTCGCGACCGACGTCACCAGGAACATCAGCAGGAACGGGAAGATCCC
Organism: uncultured Actinomycetota bacterium; assembly: GCA_963754285.1. Lineage (GTDB taxonomy): Bacteria > Actinomycetota > Actinomycetes > Mycobacteriales > Jatrophihabitantaceae > RYN-133. Next base: position 1,056,278 of record CAVWFN010000007.1, on the reverse strand, counting down.
GAGCAGATCCGGCGCAACCTGGCTGAACTCGGCTTTCGAGTCGAACACGTACCGCAGCAGTGCCATCAACAGCGCCGGGACGGCGATGAGCAGCACCAGGGTGCGCGGGTCATGGCGCAGCTGTTGCAACACCCGCAACGTCGTCGTCCTCACGACGCTTGTTCCCGGATGAGTGTCAGGAACGCCTGCTCGAGATTCGGCGCGCCCGTGCGCTCCCGCAGCGACCCGGGCGATTCCTGTGCGAGCAATTGACCGTCGCGCATCAGTAGCAGCTCGTCGCAGCGGTCTGCCTCGTCCATCACATGGCTCGAAACGAGCAGCGTGAGGCCCTCGGCGGCGAGCTCGCCGAACGTGCGCCACAGCTGCTCACGCAGGACGGGGTCGAGTCCCACGGTCGGCTCGTCGAGCAGCAACAACTTCGGCGTTCCCAGCAACGCCACTGCGAGACTCACGCGCGAACGCTGCCCGCCGGACAAGGTCGAGACCAGCCGGTCGGCGTAGTCACCCAGCTCGACCGACTCGACCACGCGCGTGACGTCGCTTCGGGGCGCGTGCAGCACGTCGGCGAAGTAGCGCAGGTTCTCGTGCACGGTCAGGTCGCCGTAGACCGCTGCGGTCTGCGCCGCGTAGCCGATGCGATGGCGCAGCTCGGCGGCGCCCGCAGGCTTGTCGAGCACGGCGAGCTCGCCTGTATGCCGCTGCACTCCGGCGATGGTGCGGATCAACGTCGTCTTGCCGCAGCCGGACGGGCCGAGCAGACCGGTCACCTGCCCGGTCGCAACCGCGAAGTCGAGACCGCGCAGGATCTCGTGCCCACCGCGCGCGACCCGCAACCCACGCGCGTGAATCGAATCGACCATCCGCCCTGCCGGGTGCCACGGGAATTCGTAATCGGGCTCCGGAGCGGGTGACGAGAATCGAACTCGCACTGTCAGCTTGGGAAGCTGATGTTCTGCCATTGAACTACACCCGCGAACGGCCCGAGGTTACACGAACATCATCATCGGGCCGGGTGTCGATATCATGCTCCGGCACCGGTCGGCGAGCACTGATCGGCACGGGAGAGGGGTCCGGAGTGACCGAGCCAAATCAGGCATCAGCTGCGCAGATCGGCGTGATCCTGCGCGCCCAGCGCGACGCAATCGTCGCGCAATGGGTGCAAGCCGTCGCGTCGACCTCACGCGGGCGGATCACCGCGGCCGAACTCGATCGCGAGCTGACTCCGATCTTCGATCAGATCGTCACCGGGCTCGACGCGGGCGTGACCGGTGGACGGGACCAAAGCTTCGCCGAAGCACGCGCCTTGCTGGCCGAACTGTCGCGCAGCCGGGCCGCGCAGGGATTCTCGCCGAGTGAGACCGCCGCGTCGGTGTTCGCGCTCAAGCAAGCGGTGCTCGATGCCACCGGGGCCGAGACGAACGCGCAGAACGCGGTCGGCCTGTTCGCGTTCTCTCGCCTGCTCGACGATCTCGGACTGTTCACCTTCGAGACCTACGCGGAAGCCCGCGAGCGCATCATCTCCGCGCAGTCCGAAGAGCTGCTCGAGCTGTCCACCCCTGTCGTCAAACTCTGGGACGGCATTCTCGCCGTCCCACTCGTGGGCACCCTCGACTCGGCTCGCACGCAGGTCGTGACCGAGAAGCTCCTCGAAACCCTCGTCGAAACGGGGTCCGAACACGCGATCATCGACATCACCGGCGTCCCGTCGGTCGACACCCAGGTGGCGCAGCACCTCCTGAAAACCGTTGTCGCCGCGCGACTGATGGGCGCCGAATGCATCATCTCGGGTATCCGCCCACAGATCGCTCAGACGGTCGTGGCGCTCGGGATCGAGTTCGGCGACATCGCTACCAAGGCGACGCTGGCCGACGCGTTGATCACTGCGCTGCGCAGCAGCGGGGTCGCCGTGGCGCGGAAGGTGAACTAGTCGATGGCACGCGTGCCGATCCTCAAGCTCGGCGACCTTCTGCTCGTGTCAATCCAGCTCGATCTCGACGACGAGACCGCCTTGGCGCTGCAGGACGACCTGTCCGACCGGATCGTCGCGACCAGTGCGCGCGGTGTCCTCATCGACATCTCGGCGCTCGAGATCGTCGACAGCTTCATCGGGCGCATGTTGTCGACCATCGCGTCGGTCGCGAGAGTTCTCGATGCCGACACCGTGGTCGTCGGCATGCGGCCGGCCGTCGCCATCACCTTGGTCGAGCTCGGGCTGTCCCTCAACGGAGTGCGCACCGCACTCGACGTCGAGCGTGGCATCAAGTTGCTTTCGGTCGATCTGACCGTGAGCGGACGCACGACCCTCGAGGTGACGTTCGACGACCACACGACCGAGACCGGCTAGCGGTGACCTCGGTCCAGGTCGCCGACAGCGCCTCGATAGACATCCGGACCGATCAGGATGTCGTACGAGTGCGCCAGGCGACGCGCACCTTGGCCGTGTCGGCAGCCCTCTCCCTCGTCGACCAGACCAAGATCGTCACTGCGACGAGCGAACTCGCTCGCAACACGCTCATCTACGGCGGCGGTGGCACGGCGGTGCTCGAACTCGTGCAGAACGGAGCGCGGAAAGGCGTGCGGGCGAGCTTCATCGACAAGGGCCCGGGGATCGACGACATCACGCTGGCCCTGTCCGACGGCTACACGACGGGCAACGGCCTCGGGCTCGGGCTTTCCGGCGCGCGACGCCTCGTCGAGGAGTTCACCCTCGACAGCGCGCCGGGTCAGGGCACCCAGGTGACCATCACCAAATGGGGCCGCTGAGTGGAGACGCTCCGCTCGGGAACTGACTGGTTCGCGATCGACGATTCGGCCGGCATCGGTGCTGCTCGGCGACCCGCGGTGCGATTGGCCGAACGGCTCGGATTCAACGACGTCCGCACCGGCGACGTCGGCATCGTCGTCAGTGAGATCGCCACCAACCTCTGGAAGCACGCCACCGTCGGAGTGATGGGTCTGCAGGTCGCGCTGCGCGACGGCACCCCCGGCGTGCGTGTGATCGCGAGCGACACCGGTCCCGGGATGAGCGATCTCGATCTGTCGTCGCTCGACGGACACTCGACGACCGGCACGCTCGGCGTCGGCCTCGGTGCCGTGATGCGGCTGTCGTCCGATGTCGACGTCAGCACCGTGCCCGGGCGCGGCACCGTGCTCGTCGCGGACATCTGGCCCGAGGCTGCGGGCGAGACGGTCGCCACGTCCGGACTGGACATCGCGGGCGTTACCCGGCCCATCGCCGGGGAACAGCTGTGCGGAGACGCCATCACCGCGCGCACGCTGAACGGCAGTCACATGATCATGCTCAGCGACGGGCTCGGTCACGGCCCGATGGCTGCCGACGCTTCTGTCGACGCGGTGTCGGCATTTCACGCCAGCACGACCACCGACGCACACCGAGTGCTGGAAGCGATCCATACGGCGCTGCTCGGAACCCGCGGCGCAGCCGTCGCCGTCGCGACGATCGACGAGTCGTTTCGCACGATGCATTTCGCCGGCATCGGCAACGTGAGCGCGTTCATCGTCGACGAGCGACGCAGCGCGGCGCTCTCGCAGCCGGGCATCGTCGGGCACCCGCCGGTGCGGATCCGCCCGTTCACGCTGACGCTGCGCGACAGCGCGATCGTGGTGCTGCACAGCGACGGTGTGCGAGAGAACTGGGACCTGGACAAAACGCCTGGGCTCACCCGACGATCGGCCGCGGTCATCGCCGCGAGCGTGCTGCGCGACTGCGGCAACCGTCCCGACGACGCTTCGGTCCTGGTCGTGCGAAGGCCACGATGACCGAGCGCCTGGGCAGCCTCGCGCTGCGCGCCGAGACCGACGTCCTCACGGTGCGCCGCCACGCTCGCGACCTGGCGGATTCACTCGGCTTCGACACGACCGACCAGGTCCGGATCGCGACGGCAATCAGCGAATTGGGACGGGTGATCGCTGCGGCCGGCGCCACTGCCCGCGTCGACTTCGACCTCGCCGACAACTCGACACTGATCATCACCGCGAGGCCCGACCGCACGGTCGCGCCGGCGTCGCCCGCAACAAGCGTGACCGGCCTCGTCGCGATCCGTCGGCTCATGGACCGCCTCGTCATCGGCGACGACAACGCCATCACCATGACGAAGAGCCGCGCAGTTGCACATCGGCCGCCGCCCCGACGCACCCTGGCGGAGCTGCGCGAGGGGCTGGCGCGCCCGGCCGCACCATCGCCGGTGGACGAGCTGCGCACACAGCACGAGGAGTTGCTGCGTGCGCTGCACGAGCTCCAGTCGAAACAGGACGAGCTCGTGCGGCTCAACGAGGAGCTGCAAGAGACCAACCGCGGAGTCGTCGCCCTCTACGCCGAGCTCGACGAGCGCGGCGAGCAACTGCGCGCGGCGAACGACGCGAAGTCACGGTTTCTGGCGAACGTGAGCCACGAGTTGCGCAGTCCGCTGAATTCGATCAACGGACTGGCCAAGCTGTTGCGCGATCCCGAGAGCGGCCCGTTGACCCCCGCACAGGACAATCAGGTCCGGCTGATCGCCGACGCGACCACCGAGTTGCTCGTCGCGGTCAACGGACTGCTCGACCTGGCGCGGGCCGAGGCGGGCCGGATCGAACCGGACTCCGAACAGGTCGACATCGCCACGCTCGTCGCAGACATGCGGGCGACCCTGCGCACCCTCACGCCGCCCGGCGTCGAGCTCGTCGTCGACGTGCAGGACGACCTCGGGCCGGTCGTCACCGACGGCGTACTGCTCGGCCAACTGGTGCGCAACCTGATCAGCAACGCCCTGAAGTTCACCGAGGTTGGTCAGGTGCGGGTCACCGTGAGCGCTGACGACACCGACTTCGTGATCATCGAAGTACGCGACACCGGCGTCGGCATCGCCGCCGAACATCACGACCTGATCTTCGAAGAGTTCTACCGCGTCCCCGGCCACCTGCAGGTGCGCGCGCGCAGCACCGGGCTGGGCCTGCCCTACGCCCGCCGGGTCGCGGCCGCTCTCGGCGGCACGCTCACGATGACCAGCACGCCCGGCGAGGGCAGCACCTTCGTCGCACGCGTGCGCAACAACCGCACGACACCCGCGACGCCGGCCGTAACGCTGGCCGTAACGCTGGCAACGGTGGTCATCGGTGACGACGACGCCGCGTACCGCGAGCTCGTCCGCGGCTTGCTCTCGGGAACGGCCGAGGTCGTCGTCGAGGTCCCTGACGCCGACGGCGTGCTGAGCGCGATCGATGACAGCACGCCGGACCTGCTGATCCTCGACCTGCGGATGCCCGGTGGTGGCGGCGAGCGGGTGCTGGCCGAACTCGACCACCTAGGCAACTCCCGAGACGTTGCGACAATCGTGATCTCGAGCGCCACCGACGACTTCGCGCGGTTGCAGGAACGCTGGCCGACACTGGTCACGCTCGACAAGGCCGACCTCGATCGCACCTCGCTGCTGCAAGGCATAGCGTCGGCGACAGCGACGAGGACGTCGCAGTGACCGCGACAGTGCTGCTCGTCCACGACAACGAAGGCACCCGCCTGGTCTTCGCCGAATGGCTACGGCGCGCCGGGCACACCGTGCTCGAAGTCGCTACCGGCCACGACGGGCTCGCTTCGCTGACCCGGGCGAAGGTCGACCTCGTGTTGGTCGACGTGCACCTGCCGGACATGTCCGGCCTGCAGGTGTGCGACCAGATCAAGGCCGCCCGCGCGACCGCAGCGATTCCCGTGCTGACGGTGTCGGCGACCGCGACCAGTACGGACGACCGCACCACCGGCCTGAACCGCGGCGCGGACGGATACCTCATCGAACCGATCGAGCGCGATGAGTTGATCGCATCGGTGACCGCATTGCTGCGCTATCACGATGCGCGGCGCACCGCCGAGCGGTTGGCGAGCCGGCTCGAACGCCTGCACGAGGCGACCCTGCTGATGAACGCAGCGCCCACCGTGAGCGATCTCGTGCAGTTCGCGAGCTCGGGGCTTGCCACGATGTTCGACACGCCCGCGGCGGTGCTCATCGCGCGCGAGGGCATCGGGCGAGCCGCCGTCACGGGCACGAGAAACTCCGACCCGGTCGTCGCGGCCTGGTCGTCGGCCGACGTGCTGGACATCGCCGGCGCTGCCCGCAGCGGCGCGCCGATCAATCTCACGCGGTATGCGAGCGTGCTCGGCTTCGAGGCGAACACCCCGCTCGCGGCAGCCGCGATCGCCACACCGCGCGGTGAAATGGTCGGTGCCGTCCTGCTCGTGGCGACCGACGACGCGCCCGCCGACGAATTGATGCTCGACCACTTCGCCCAAGCCGTAGCGGGCGCACTGGAGAATCAGCGCCTCTACGCGGTGGAGCACCAGATCGCACTCACCCTGCAGCGCGCGATGTTGCCGAACGCGATCCCGCAACCGTCCTACCTCGACGTTTCCGTGCGCTACCTCGCCGCGAGCGAGGCGGTCGAGATCGGCGGCGACTTCTACGACGTCCTCGAACTCGACGAGGACCGCACCCTGCTCGCCATCGGCGACGTCCTCGGCCACTCGCTTCAGGCGGCAACGGTGATGGCCGAGCTACGCCACTCGCTGCGCGCGCTTGCAGTGGCAGGCCATGACATGCCGGACATCATCGCGAGCCTCGATCGGTTGTTGCCGATGTCGTTCCCCGAGATGACCGCGACGCTGTGCCTGGTGGAGATCCACCGATCAGGCGTCGCGCGCATCTGCAATGCCGGCCACATGCCACCGGTGATCGCGCACGGCTTCGAGGCCTGGCTCGTCGAGGATCACGGCGTGCTGCTCGGCGTCAACCTGGCGACCAGCACTCCGACGGCGACCGTGGGCTTCCCGCCGGGCGCGCTGATCGTGCTGACCACCGACGGCCTGATCGAGCGCCGCAACGAAGAGATCGGCGTCGGCCTCGAACGGCTCCGGACCGCGGTGCTCAACCACCGCGGCCCGATCCAAACCCTGAGCGATCAACTGCTCCTGGACGTCAGCTCGCGCGACAGCACCCTCGACGACATCGCCATAGTCGCCGCAAAGCACAAGCCTTAACCGACTTCGACCCTCCAACGGCTGCTGGGGCGTCCCGATCACAGCCGTACGAGGGTCGAAGTGGGAAGACGGCGGAAAGCTAGATCGTGCCGTCCTTCATGGCCTGCTCGATCCACGGGATGACCTCGTTGAGCATCTCGTCGAGGGTCGTCGTGGCCTCGTAGCCGAGCACGCGCTTGGCCTTCGACACGTCCGGGACGCGCTTCTGCACGTCGTACTCGAACGCCTCGTCACTGGTGACGTTGAACGGCTTGTCGCCATTGATCTTCTGCCAGATCAGCTGGGCGAGGTCGAGCACCGTGGTCGACTCGGCGGTCGAGAGGTTGAAATCGTCGTTGAGCGCAGCGTCCTGGAGCACGCACTCGACGATGCCGCGGGCAAGGTCGCCGCCGTAGGTGTAGTGGCGAACCTGCTCGCCGGTGCCGAGGATGTGCAGCGGGTCCTGACCCTTGAGGATCTTCTGCACGAGGTCCGGGACGACGTGGCTCATCGCGAGCTTCACGTTGCCCGAATCGATCTCGACGTCACCGAGCGCGCGGCTCTCGCCGATGCCGACACAGTTGAACGGACGCACGATCGTGTACGGCAGCTTGTACTGGTCCCACGCGGCGATCGCGAAGTACTCGACGGCGAGCTTCTGGAAGCCGTAGGACGACAGCGGCGGCGGGATCTTGCGCTCGTCGCCCTCGGCCGAGGGCCAGTGGGTCGCCGACTCGAACACCATGGACGAGCTGAGGTAGGTGACCTTCTTCAGCTTGCCCTGCTCGTGCGCCTTGATCGCGGCGTCGCAGGACGAGGCGATGATGCGCTCGTTCTCGGCCAGCAGGTCGTAGGCGTAGGTGTGGAAGTACGAGATGCCGCCGATCAGCGCTGCGCCTGCGATGAAGTGGTCGCAGTCCATGAGCAGCTTGGTCATCAGGTCGGTGTCGCGGACATCGCCCTCGGTGAAGTCGTAGTTCGGGTTGTCGTCGTAGGACTTCACGACCTTGCCGTACTTCGAGTAGTTGTCGATGCCGACGACCTCGTGGCCGCGGTTGAGCAACTCTTCGACCACGTAGCCGCCGATGAACCCGGCCGAGCCGCTGACTAGGACCTTCATGCGCAAACCTTCATTTCTGTAACTCCGTATCCAGATCACTGATCTGCAGCCGCTTGCCGAACGCGAAGCGGTACCAGCGGACGTACTTGGGGATCCATTTCGTGAGCTTGAAGTTCGAGACCCCGGCGGGGCGATCCAACCAAATGGTAGGGATCTCGGCGACCGGAAGCCTCAACCGGCGCGCTTTGGCCGTCAATTCGAGGCCGATCTCGAAGCCGTCGGAGCTGTCGATACCGACCGACTCGACGAAATCTCGCTTGTAGGCCTTGAACGAGTTGGTCGCATCGCGCGTGCCGATGCGCGCGAACCAGTACAGCGAACGTCCGGCGTTCTTCGACAGCACCCGCTTGAAGTACGGCCCGCCGACCTGCTGCCCGCCGGGCATGTAACGCGACGCGGCGGCCACGACGACGCCGCGCTCGACCAGGCGGGTGAGCTCGTCGATCTGGCGCGGGTCGTCGCAGCCGTCGGCCATGGTGACGACGACGACCGGCGCCTCGGCCACGTGGATGCCGTACCGGATCGCGTACGCGGGGCCGCGTCCGAAGTCGTTGATCACAACGCGCACCGACGGCGCCTTGAGCGCGTATTCCTCGATGACGGGGATCGTGCTGTCCTCGGCCATGTCGACGACGACGATGACCTCGCACGGCAGGTTGACCGACTCGAGGAGCCGATCGAGCACCGGGACGATGTTGGTCGACTCGTTGTAGGCCGGGATGACCACCGAGACGCGCAAGTGCTGATCGGTCACGCTGTATCCAGCACGTTCCAGACGTCCGCGACCGGCTTGTCGGTCTTGATGCTGCGGTACTCGGGGTGCGGCGTCGCAACGATCAGGACGTCGGCCTCGGCCAGCACCTGCTCGAGCGGGACGAGGTCGGCATCAACGGTGACGTACGGGTCGGTCATGAGCACCTTGCGCGCCTTGAACGACAGGATGCGCTTGAGCTTGTAGGCGAGGCTGGAGCGGATGTCGTCCGAGCTCGCCTTGAACGAGGCGCCCAGGATGCCGACGGTCATCGATTCCAGGTCGTGCTTCTCGGCCAACTGGCTGACGACGTAGAGCGGCAGCCCCTCGTTGACGAGCATCGCCGCGTGGCCGAGCGCAAAGTTGTTGTCGTTGAACGCCGCGAGCTGCATCGTGTCCTTGAACAGGCACGGGCCGGCGGCGAAGCCGGCGCTCGGCATGTCCTGCGCGCGGGGGTAGTCCTGCGACAGCCCCTGCCGGATGCGCTCGAAGTCGAGGCCGCGGCTGTCGGCGAACATGTAGAACTGGTTGACCGCGGCGAACTTGATGTAGCGCCAGGTGTTGGTGAACAGCTTGGCGAGTTCGGCCTCTTCGGGCTCGAGGTGGACGACCTGCTTGGTGAGCCGGCCGAACAGCGCCGCGGCACGCTCGCTCGCCTTCGGCGAGTTACCCGAGATGATCTGCGGCAGCGAGAACAGCTCGGTCATCGCCTTGCCCTCGGCGATGCGCTCCGGGCAGAACGAGACGTCCATCTCGAGGCCGCGCTCGGCGACCATGCGCTCGACCAGGCGGGTGACGCCCGGGAACACGGTGCTGCGCAACACGAGCAGTTGGCCGTCGCGGAAGTACGGCGCGCACTGGTCGAGGGCCCGCGGAATGGCCTGCGGGTCGGGGTTGAGGTGCTCGTCGACCGGGGTGCCGATGACGACGATCACATTCTCGGCGTCGGCGACGACCGATTCCTCCGTCGAAGCGCGGAGCGCGCCGGATTCGACGGCGTTCTTCAGCTTGTCGGCGGCACCGGGCTCGTCGAAGGGCAACACGCCGTCGTTGACCGTGTCGACCGCTGCCTTGCTGACGTCGTACACGAGGACGGACGCGCCGCTGTCGGCCAGCGCGATCGCCAGCGGGAGACCGACGTGGCCACATCCGCCGATGACCACGACGTCATGGCTGAAGTTTTCCGCGCGTTGCATAAGTCCTCGGATTCTCGAATCTGCCCGGTGGATCTGACCTGTCGGCCCTCAAGGCCGCAGCCTGAACACGACACACAAACCTAGCAATGCCTACCGGAGCGGCTGTGAAAGCGATTAGCCGTTTCCACAGGGTACCTTGGCGGGCAGGGGCCGCCCGCTCGTGTTGGTCGCGATACGGGCGAACTTGGTGCCCAGCTTCACGTCCACCTTTTTCGCGTGGGCGATCTCGGGTCTGGTCATGAACATCTTGAACGGACCGATGTAGCGCTCCTTGTAGCCGTGCTCGCGCAGCGCACGAACCATCACCTTCGTCCACGCGGTCTTCCAGCCGTCGACGTTGATCGCCGGGGGATGCCGCCGGACGATCTCGTTCACCCAGCCCTTGAAGCCACCCTTGGTGTGCTTGATCTTCCAGTGATCGACCCCGGAGGACAGATAGATGTAGTTCGTCGGGCTCTTGCGGTGCGTGAGCACGAACACGACCGGGTTGCCCAGGCTCTCCAGCGTGCCGTGACCGACAACCCGATCGATACCGCACGCGCCACGCAGTTGCGAGACCAGCTTGTTGTCGTGGCCGAAGGTGTCGACGTAGTTCGACCAGGACACCGACGCGAGCACGACCGCTACTGCCACGACCACACCGGTGACGATCCGCCGCACGTTCGTCACCCTGAGGTAGCCCATCACCACGCCGATCCCCAAGCCGAGGCCGATCGCCGGGTAGGCGAGCAGCGGCAGGGTGTCGGGGTCGCTCTGGAAGTCGTAGAACGCGTAAAGCATGTTGAGCACGAAGGTGCCGAACACGATGAGGACCACTGGTGAGGTCAGGGCCGCCCGGCGCTTGCGGACGAACTCGAGCACCACGACAGCGAGCATCGTGATCGTCCCGACCCAGAAGATGGCCTCGGTCATCGGGTAGTGGGCCAGCACCTTGAACGGGTGGGTCAGATGGGTGCGGAAGCTTTCCTTGGCGCGAACGTTGCCCGACAGCGGGTACAGCAGCGTCGCGCTTACGAAGACCTTGAACGCTCCGACCACCAGGAAGTAGACAGCAAAGATCACCATCGGCAGGGCCGCGCCGATCAGCGTGCGCACCAGCGCCCGCAGCCGGCTCCGCATGCCGGGATCAGCACCGAGCACCCCTGCCACGATCGAGATCAGGGCCATCGGGAAAAGCGGCTGCCAGCAGGCGAACGCAAGCCCGGCGAACAGCGCGCCGGTGAACCATTGTCTGCGCGCCAGGAACAGCATGCACAGCACGAGGAACAGAACGGCCGGCGTCTTGGCATCGGGGCCGATGATCGCGTCGTGGGCGAACTTGGTGAAGAAGGTGAACGCCATCCCGCCGGCAAAGGCGCCGAGAACCGATCCGGACACCTGCAGGATGCACAGGTACACAGCGACGGCGGTGAGTACCGACAGCAGAAGGAACATCAACCGGATCGCATGCAGGTCGTTCGCGTGGAACAGGTGCGCGGCGAAGGCGGCGATGCCGCCCAGGACGCCGGAGCCGGGAGTCTTGGGGTCGAAGATGCTCGCGTACGGCGCCTGTCCTCGGCTGAAGCGCTGCGCCTCGTAGGCGTAGATCGACTCGTCTCGTCCCAGCCCGCCGGTGAACGGGAAGCGGGTGTACAGCAGTACAGCGGTGACGAACACACCGAAGCCGCCCAGCGCCGCGAGCAACGAATTGTCGCCGAAGCGGTTCCGCAGCGTGCCGAAGCGGCCGCCATCACCAGACTGCGGCGACTCCGTCGACCCTCACTCCGTCGACTCCGGCGCGGACGCCGCGCGCGTGGTCGCGGCGTCGGTGTTCGTGTCATTGGCGGTGTCGGTATCGGTCTCGGCCGGTCCCGGCTCGGTCGTCGTCTCGTCGACGGCGCTGGTCTGGTCACTGGCCTCGCTCACGGCCCGCAGTATATGGACGCCTTTGTCTGCGATCCGCGAGATTCTCAGCGGTGTCGGAGGCGAGATCATCGCTACATCGCAGCTGACCCGGATTCGGTGGCAGCCACCCGCTTCGGGGATACTCGCCCGGGACCAACGTCTCGTCAGCTCGTAGAAAGGGCCCCGGTGACCGCTTCGGTGAACGCGTCGGGCAAGGCGTCCCTTCGCGCGAAGGAGTTCGCCCGGCGTGCCGCACGGGCCGCATCACGGCGGGTCCGTCGGGCCACCTCGTCCGCGGCCCCGATGCTGCGTGCGTCCACTCCGGCCGAACAGTTCCGCCTGGTGCCACAGCCTGTCTTCCTGCTCAGCTACCTGCGGTCGGGGTCGACGATGATGCGAATGGTCCTCAACAGCCATTCGCAGATCTGCGCCCCGCTCGAGATGCATCTGCGTGCGATCCGCCTGGACACGTCCTCGGCCAAACTGCTGGAACTGGCGTTACAGGAATTGCGGCTGAGCAATCGCGATCTCGAAAACATGCTGTGGGATCGGCTGCTGTACGACCAGGTGCTCAAGAGCGGTAAGCCGATCATCGTCGACAAGACACCGCACAACACGCTGAGCTGGCGACGCATCCACCGGTACTGGCCCGACGCGAAGTTCATCCTGCTGCATCGCCACCCGGTGCGGATGATGGAGTCGATGCACAAGGCGCATCCGAACACCACCCCCGAACACTGGGGCGATCAGATCCTGCGTTTCTCCAAGGCGATGGACGACGCGCGGAAGGTGCACGGCGGCCTCGTGCTGCGCTATGAGGACCTCACTCGTGACCCCGCAGGTCAGACGCGCCGCATCTGCGAGTTTCTCGGCGTGCCGTGGGAGGCAGGCATGATCGACTACGGAAGTCAGCACCACGGCGGGTTCGTGCGCGGCCTCGGCGACTGGAGCGACAAGATCAAGGGCGGTGAGATCCAGCCTGCGCCGCCGGACCCCGACCCCGCCGACGTTCCGGACTACTTGCGCGAGGCCGCCACGATCCTCGGCTACATCTGAGATGGCTGGCCTCTGACATGACTGGCCTCTGAAATGCAGCCACTACGCACGCCGGACGAGCGCTTCGCCGATCTTCCCGACTTCGCCTACGCACCGCACTACGCAACCGTGGGTGACGGGCTGCGGATGGCGTGGGTCGAGGCCGGCCCGGCAGACGGCGAACCGGTGCTGTTGCTGCACGGCGAGCCGTCGTGGTCGTTCCTGTACCGCACGATGCTGCCCGTGCTCGCCGATGCCGGGCTGCGCGCGATCGCACCGGACCTGATCGGGTTCGGCCGCTCCGACAAGCCGGCGTCGGTCGACGAACACAGCTACGCCGCGCACGTCGAGTGGGTTCGCGAACTGGTCTTCGACGTCCTCGACCTGCGCTCTGTGACCCTCGTCGGGCAGGACTGGGGCGGCCTGATCGGCCTGCGGCTGGCAGCCGAGCACCCCGACCGCTTCGCCCGCATCGTCGCGGCGAACACGGGACTGCCGACCGGTGACGTCGACATGCCTGAGATCTGGCACCGGTTCCGCGCCGCGGTGCAGAGCGCACCCACGCTCGACATCGGCCGGTTCGTCCAGGCCGGTTGCCGGCGTGGGCTCTCGGACGCCGCGCGCGCCGGCTACGACGCACCGTTCCCTGACGAGTCGTTCAAGGCCGGCCCGCGCGCGATGCCCGGGCTGGTGCCCTACCGTCCGGACGACCCGGCCAGCGAGGCCAACCGCGCCGCCTGGGCACAGCTGACCGAGTCGACGACGCCGATGTTGATCGCGTTCAGCGACGGCGACCCGATCACCGGCGGCATGCGTCCGATCCTCGAACGCACGATGGCGGGCGCGGCCGGACGAGAGCACCCGGTGATCGAGAACGCCGGTCACTTCCTGCAGGAGGACGCCGGTCCGGAGCTGGCGGCCGCCGTGGTCGAGTTCGTCCGCTCCACCTAACCCGGCTTGACCTCGGCCAGCCGTCCGGTTGCGACGTCGAAGACAAAGCCACGTACCGAGTCCTTGTTCGGGATGAACGGGCTCGCCGTGATGCGCGCGATCGACTGGCGCACGTCCTCGTCCAGATCGGTGAATGCCTCGGCCGACCATGCCGGCTTGATGCCGGTGTCGTCCTGGATCGAGCGCTTGAACTGGTCGTCGGTGAAGGTGAGCATGCCGCAATCGGTGTGATGGATCAGAACGATTTCTTGCGTCCCGAGCAGGCGCTGGCTGATCGCGAGCGAGCGGATCTCGTCGTCGGTGACGACACCGCCCGCGTTGCGAATGACGTGGGCCTCGCCTTCGTTGAGCCCGAGGATGCGGTACACGTCGAGGCGCGCGTCCATGCAGGCCACGACGGCGACGTGCTTGGCGGGCGGGAGTGGGAGCGGGCCGGTGAAGGACTCCGCGTAGGTGGTGTTGTTCGCAAGCAGTTCGTCGGTGACGGTCACGTCGCCCACTTTCCCTAGTAGTTGACTAGACAATACGCAGTCAATCACGTGATCGGGACGCGCGCCAGATAGCCTGCACGCATGCTGCTGTCCGACCGTGACATCCGCGCCGAAGTCGACGCCAAGCGACTCGTGGTCGACCCGTGGGACGCCGATCTCGTCCAGCCGTCGAGCGTCGATGTTCGGCTCGACCGCTACTTCCGCGTGTTCAACAACTCGCAGTACACACACATCGATCCGGCCAAGCAGCAGGACGAGCTGACCACCCTGGTCGAGCCCAAGGACGAGGATCCGTTCGTGCTGCATCCGGGCGAGTTCGTCCTCGGCTCCACCCTGGAGATCGTGACCCTGCCCGACGACCTGGCCGGACGGCTCGAGGGCAAGAGCTCGCTCGGCCGGCTCGGCCTGCTGACCCACTCGACCGCCGGCTTCATCGACCCGGGGTTCAGCGGGCACATCACGCTCGAACTCTCGAACGTGGCCAACCTGCCGATCACGCTGTGGCCGGGCATGAAGATCGGTCAGCTGTGCCTGTTCCGGCTCTCGTCGGCCGCGGAGTTCCCCTACGGCTCGGCGCAGTACGGCTCGCGCTACCAGGGCCAGCGCGGGCCTACCCCGTCCCGCAGCTACCAGAACTTCAAGAAGTGGCCGACCAGCTGATCCGTCTCAGCGCAGCGGGTGCATCCAGCCGTGCGTGTCGTCGAGCTTGCCGGTCTGAATACCGGTGAGGTGCTCGCGCAGTCGCATCGAGATCGGGCCGGGCGAGCCGTCGCCGACCGTCCATTCGCCGGACGCACTCTTCACCGACCCGATCGGGGTGATCACCGCAGCCGTCCCGCATGCGAAGACCTCGGTGATGGCGCCCGACTCGTTGCCCTCGCGCCACTCGTCGGTCGAGATCTTGCCCTCGTCGGCGGTGTAGCCGAGGTCGCCGGCGAGCGTGAGCAGCGAGTCGCGGGTGATGCCGGGCAACAGCGTGCCGGTGAGTGCCGGCGTGACGATGCGGGCGTTGGCGCCTGAGCCGTACACGAAGTACAGGTTCATCCCGCCCATCTCTTCGACCCACCGGTGCTCGCCGGCGTCGAGCCACACGACCTGGTCGCAGCCCTTCGCGGCCGCCTGGGCCTGCGCGACGAGGGACGCGGCGTAGTTGCCGGCGCACTTGGCCTCGCCGGTGCCCCCGGCGGCTGCGCGGGTGTATTCGGTCGATAGCCACACCGAGACCGGCTGCACGCCGCCCGCGAAGTACGAACCGGCGGGCGAGGCGATGAGCAGGTAGGTGTAACTCGAGGCGGGCTTCACGCCGAGCCCGACCTCGGTCGCGATCATGAACGGCCGGAAGTACAGCGAGTCGGCGGGATCGGTCGGCACCCACTCGGAGTCGACGGCGACGAGTTCGCGCAACGATTGGACGAAGAGGTCTTCGGGGAGCTCGGCCATGCCCAGGCGGCGTGCCGAGCGCGCGAACCGTCCCGCGTTCTGATCAGGACGGAACGTGGCGATCGACCCGTCCGGCTGGCGGTAGGCCTTGAGTCCCTCGAAGATCTCCTGCCCGTAGTGCAGCGCCATCGTGGCCGGGTCGAGCGACAGCGGGCCGTAGGGCACGACCGTGCCCTCGCCCCACGCGCCGTCGCGGTAGTCGATGCGCACCATGTGATCGGTGAAGAACTTGCCGAAGCCGGGCGCCTGGAGGATCTTCGCGCGCTCGTCAGCGGTGGCCGGGTTCGGGTTTCGTTCGACGGTGAACGCCATAGTCGGTCATCCTAGTTCTCGTCGGCGCCGACCGACCGGGCCTATTTCGCTCCGACGGACCGGTCGGCGGTCAGCACCGACACCAGCGTGTTCAGGTCCTCGTCCGAGGACGCGAGCACGACGGCCGGCAAAGCCTTGGTCAGCATCTCGAGCAGTCCGTCGCGAAAGGCCGGATCGTCCAGCGAGCCGTCGTCGATCGCGCGCACGACGCACTCCTCGACGAAGGCCACCCAGCCGTGCACGGCCAGCGCAGCGCGCGGGCCGAGCGGCAGGCCCTGGTCGCCGAGCACGCTGACGATGCGCCCGGCCATCGTCGACCGCGTCCGGTCGAAGATGGCCCGCATGTCGCCATCACCGCTGGCCGCGCCACGCACCAGTGACTTGTAGTTGTCGGGGTTGTCGGTCACGTAATCCATGAACGCCGTGAGCGCTCCCCGCAGCGCCTCCATCGGCGCGAGGCTCGTGTCCGGCTCGGTGCGCGCGATCAGCTCCTGCGCCGCCGCGCGAGCCACCTCGAGGTGGAACTCCTGCTTGGACGCGAAGTAGTGGAACAGCAGCCCGCGCGAGATCCCGGCCTCGGTCGCGATGTCCTCGACGGACAGCTCGTCCAACGTGCGGGTGGCGAGCATGTCGACGCCGAGTGCGATCAGTTGGGCCCGCCGCGCGTCCGGGCGAAGGCGGGTGCGCTTGTCCGGCATGTGTCCATCGTAACGCTATTGAACGTCAGCCAACTATCTATTGACTCGCGTTCAATGAGCAATTAGCGTGAGGTTGCATGACGCAGATCGAGCGCCGTCACGTCGGCGTCCTGGTGATCGGCAGCGGCTTCGCCGGTCTGGGCACGGCGATCCGCCTGGCCCAGCAGGGTCGCGACGACTTCCTCGTCGTCGAGCGGGGCAGCGAGGTCGGCGGCACCTGGCGCGACAACACCTACCCCGGCGCGGCCTGCGACGTCCCGTCGCACCTCTACTCGTACTCCTTCGAGCTCAACCCGAACTGGTCGCGCTCGTTCTCACCGCAGCCGGAGATCCAGCAGTACCTGCGCGACACCGCGCAGAAATACGGCGTGCTCGACAAGCACCTGTTCAACACCGACGTGACCCGCGCAGCATGGGACGCGACGAGCGCGCAGTGGGTCGTCGACACGACGAACGGCGCGTTCAGCGCGAACGTCCTGGTCGGCGCTGTCGGCTCGCTCGCCGAGCCGGCCCTGCCCGACATCAAGGGCATCGACACCTTCGCCGGCCAGATCTTCCACTCGTCGCGGTGGAATCACGACGCCGACCTCAAGGGCAAGCGCGTTGCGCTCATCGGCACCGGCGCGTCCGCGATCCAGATCGGACCGTCACTGGCCGGAGAGGTCGAGCGGCTCGACGTCTACCAGCGCACCGCGCCGTGGGTGTTGCCGCGCGGCGACCGTCCGTACACCAAGGTCGAGCGGCTCGCGTTCAAGCACGTCCCGTTCGCCCAGCGCCTCTCCCGCGAAGCGATCTACTGGGCGCGCGAACTGCTGGTACTCGGCTTCGCCTACCAGCCGCGGTTGCTGCAGGCGGTGCAGAAGATCGCCGAGCGCCACCTCGAACCGCAGCATCACGGATCCGCAGTTGCGCGACGCGGTGACACCGACGTGGCAGATCGGCTGCAAGCGCATGCTGATCTCGAACGACTGGTATCCGATGCTCGCCCGCGACGACGTCGACCTGGTCACCGACGGCATCGCCGAGATCCGTCCGAACGCGATCGTCACCAAGGACGGCACCGTGCGCGAGGTCGACGCGATCGTCGTTGCGACCGGCTTCCACGTCACCGATTCGCCGACGTTCGAGCGCATCGTCGGAGCCGAGGGACGCTCCCTCGCCGACGTGTGGCGCGACAAGGGACAGCAGGCCTACAAGGGCGCAGCGGTGCACGGCTTCCCGAACATGCTGTTCGTGATCGGCCCGAACACCGGCCTCGGCCACAGCTCGATGGTCTACATGGCCGAGTCGCACATCAACTACGTAGCGAGTGCGCTGGACGAGATGGACCGCCACGGCCTGGCCACCTTCGACGTGCGCGAGGACGTCCAGCGCACTTACAACGAGAAGTTGCAAGACCGGATGGGTAGCACCATCTGGACGACCGGCGGTTGCGCGAGCTGGTATCTGGACGCGCACGGCCGCAACACCACCCTGTGGCCGAGCTTCACGTTTGCGTTCCGACGCATCACCCGCAAGTTCGATCGACAGGCCTATGAAACGACCGCGCGCCGCTCGAAGCGCGTCCCCCAGGAGGTTTCTGCAGCATGAGCACCCCACGAAACTGCTCCACAAAGAGCACTCCGCACTTCCGCGGGGACCCCGCATGACTGCCATCGCAGGCAAGGTCGCCGTCGTCACCGGCGCCGGCTCAGGTATCGGCCGGGCGCTGGCCTACGAACTCGCACGGCGCGGCGCGAAGCTCGCGCTCAGCGACGTGGACGTGGCCGGACTCGGCGAAACGGCACGGCATGCGCGCGTCATCGGGGCGCACGTGCACGAACAGCGGCTCGACGTCACCGACCGCGACGCGGTGCTCACGTACGCCGAGGATGTCGCCGCGGAGTTCGGCGCGGTCAACATCGTCGTCAACAACGCGGGCGTCGCGTTCACCGGCGACGTCGAGCAGATGAGCTTCGCCCAGATCGAGCGCGTCATGGACGTCGACTTCTGGGGCGTCGTCAACGGCACGAAGGCGTTCCTGCCGCACCTGATCGCGTCCGGCGACGGGCACGTGGTCAACATCTCGAGCCTGTTCGGGCTGCTGGCCATGCCGAGCCAGAGCGCCTACAACGCGGCCAAGTTCGCAGTGCGCGGCTTCACCGAGTCGCTGCGGCAAGAGATGCTCATCGCGAAGCACCCGGTCAACGTCACCTGCGTGCACCCCGGCGGCATCAAGACCGCGATCGCGCGCAACGCGGGCACGATCGCCGGCATCAACCAGGCCGAGTTCGCCGCGTTCTTCGACAACAAGCTCGCCAAGACGACCGCCGAGTCTGCAGCGAAGACCATCGTGCGCGGGGTCGCCGGCAACCAGCCGCGCGTCCTGATCGGCCTCGACGCCAAACTGCTCGACGGACTCGTCCGGCTGATCGGCGCTCGCTACCAACGCCTGTTCAGCGTGCTCGCCAACCGGGTCACCCCTCGTTCCGAGCCGACCGATGATCCCGCCACCGAGGACGCCGCCGCGCAACAGTCGACGCAGACGAAGCGCATCGTCTCTGCCTGATGCATCTCCCCCGCGGCGTGCTCGTCGCCGCGACTGCGCCGCTGTATCGGCTCGCTGCCAACGGGACCCTGCCACCTCGTTGGCAACGGTTCACGACCGACATCGCCGCGCCGTTGGCGCGCGTGCCGCACGGTGCGATCGTCACCCGGACGCTGCTGGCCGGGCGTCCGGCCGAACGCATCAGCACCCCTGGTGGCGCACGCGGCAACGTCCTGTACCTGCACGGCGGCGGGTACGTCTTCGGGTCACCGCGGCTGTACCGCGCGGTGACCTCGCGCCTTGCGATCGCGAGCGGCGCAACGGTGCACGCGCTCGACTACCGGCTTGCGCCCGAGCATCCGTTTCCGGCTGCATTCGACGACGCTCTCGCGGCCGCCGACGAACTGCCTGACCCGTTGGTGATCGCCGGCGACTCTGCCGGTGGTGGGCTGGGCGTCGCGGTCGCCCGCGCGCTCATCGACGCCGGTCGGCGACCGGTGGCACTCGCACTTCTCTCGCCGTGGACGGACCCGGGTGATCGTGCGCTGCCCGCTCGCGACCACGCGATCACCCGCGCCTGGCTCGCGCGCTGCGCAGAGCTCTACCTGCAGGGCGGTGACCGCGACGATGTCCGCTACGCGCCGATGCACGGGGACCTGTCCGGTCTTCCGCCCACGCTCATCCATGTCGCGCCGGACGAACTGTTGCGCGCTCAGATCGACCGCTTCGCCGCCCGTGCCAACGACGCGGGATCCGACGTCCGGCTGGTCGAGCTGCCCGGCACGTGGCACAGCGTGCAGCTGCTCGCCGGTGTCTTGCGCGAAGCTACCAATGCCGTCGATGCCGTCGGCGCATTCATCGCCAGCCGGCTCAACGACTGAGCGCTACGGCGTGACCGAGCCGCTCAGGTGGGGCTTGCCGTTGCGCGGGTTGCGTACGTCGAGCTCCCACCCCGTGCTGTCGCGCGATGACGTGACCGCGATCGTGCCCGGCAGCAGGACCGGAGTCTTGAACGCGACATCGACGGTGAACGCGTCGGACAGGCGTCCTTCGAGCGTCGCGAGCGTGCGCGCCTTGAGCCACATACCGTGGGCGATCGCGGACGGGAACCCGAATGCCTTCGCCGTCAGTGCGTGCAGATGGATCGGATTGCGATCGCCCGACACCGCTCCGTAGCGACGTCCGATGTCATCAGGAACCTTGATGATCGACGATGCGCCACTCGGTGTGTCCGTCTCGGGTCGAGTCCCCTTCTCGCCGCTGCCGCCGCCGCGACGCAGATAGGTCGAGCGGCCGGTCCACACCGTCTCGCCGTCGACGCTGGCGTCGACGAGCAGATCGAGCTGACGCCCGGCCGGGTGCGGACGAAGATCGGCGGCGCGGACTTCGAACGAGACCTGTTCGTCGGCGTGGACGGGACGCGCCACGGTGATCGAGTTCGCCACGTGCACCAGCCCGACCAGCGGGAACGGGAACGCGCGCTCGGTCATCAGCGCGACCGTGACGGGAAATGCGAGCACGTGCAGATAGGTCGGTGGCAAGACGTCCGTCGTCCGGAACCCGCACACGCGCTGATAGTCGGCCAGATGTTTCGAGTCGATCGATTGCTCGCCGAGCGTGTAGCGCGAGTCGGGCAACTCGTTGCCCCGGTGCAGTGGCCCCGTCACTGCTGCCTTGGCGTACATCGGCAACAGCGCCGGCGCACTTTCCAGCGCGGTCACCATGCGACTTTGACCCCCGTTCGGCTGTGATCCGGCGACGCCAGCGACCACTGCGGGGTCAAAGTCGGGACTGGAGCGGTCACGCGCCGACCAGGTTCTGACCGCACACGCGCAGCACCTGGCCGTTGATCCCGCCGGCGCCCGGCGACGACAACCAGGACGCTGCCTCGGCGACGTCCACCGGCAGTCCCGCCTGCTGCAGCGACGACAGCCGCCGCGCAACTTCACGCGTGGCGAGCGGCATCTTCGCCGTCATCTCGGTGTCGATGAACCCCGGTGCGACAGCGTTGATCGTCGAGTCACCGTGCTTGGCGAAAGCTGCAGCCGAGGCACGGACCAGACCGAGCACGCCGGCCTTGGTTGCGCCGTAGTTGGTCTGGCCGCGGTTGCCCGACAGCCCGGTCGTCGACGAGAGGCAGACGACGCGTGACTGATCGCGCAGCTGATCCGAGTCGAGCAGCGCCGCGTTGATGCGCAGCTGCGATTCGAGGTTGACCGCGAGCACCGAGTCCCACTGCTCGGGTTTCATGTTCGCGAGCAGCTTGTCGCGGGTGATACCGGCGTTGTGGATGAGGATGTCCAGCCCGCCCGTGTGCGCACCGAGGTGCGCGAGCAACTTCTCGGGCGCATCGGCGGCAGCCACGTCGAGATGCAGCGTCGTGCCGTTCACGCGGTTGGCGACCTTGGCGAGAGTCTCGCCCGCCGCGGGCAGGTCGGCGACGATCACGTGCGCGCCGTCGCGGGCGAGCACTCCGGCGATCGCTGCACCGATCCCGCGTGCGGCACCGGTGACGAGGGCGGTCTTGCCGGCAAGCGGCTGGTCCCAGTCCTTCGGCGCGGGCGCGACGCCCGGGCCGAGCAGCAGTGGCTGCCCGTCGACATACGCCGAGCGGCCGGAGAGGAAGAAGCGGATCGCGGACGGCAACGACGCCTCGTCCTCGACCCACAGCAGGTTCGCGGTCGAACCGCGCTGCAGCTCCTTGGCCAGCGAGCGCACGATGCCGTCGAGCGCCTGACGAGCGGCGTCGACGGTGATGTCGTCGCCGTTCGCCGCGCGGCCGAGTACGAGAACTCGTCCGGACGGCAGCAACGAGCGCAACGACGGAGCGAGGAACGCGCGCAGGTTCGCAAGATCGGACGGCGCCTTCACCGAGCGGGCGTCGAGGATCAGCGCGCCGAACCTGGCGCCCTCTGCAGCCTCGGTCGCGACCTCGGCGCCGGCGGCAGTGACGATCTTG
This sequence comes from uncultured Actinomycetota bacterium, assembly GCA_963754285.1. GTDB lineage: Bacteria > Actinomycetota > Actinomycetes > Mycobacteriales > Jatrophihabitantaceae > RYN-133. The sequence continues at coordinate 1,033,911 of CAVWFN010000007.1, read as the reverse complement.
GTCAGCGCTGCGGGCGCCTTGCCGGCCGTCGAGCCGATGAGCACAGGCCCGGGCACGATCGGGTCACCGCTGCGGAATCGGCGCAGCACCGCCGGACGCGGCAGGCCGACGGTCGATGCGACCTTGGCACCGATCGGTGAGTTGACGAGGTTCAGATATTTATCGGTCATGGCTTAGCGGATCTCCTTTCCACCACTCGCTCCGCTCGGGCGGAGCGTCGATCCACCCGCGGCTGCGCCGCGGACTGTGACATTGCTCTTCGCGCGAGCGCTCATCGGTCGAGAATCGCGACGACGCCCTGGCCGCCGGCCGCGCAGATCGAGATCAGGCCACGGCCGCCGCCGTTCTCGTGCAGCAGCTTGGCGAGCGTGGCGACGATACGTCCGCCGGTCGCCGCGAACGGGTGACCCGCGGCCAACGACGAGCCGTTCACGTTCAGCTTCGAGCGGTCGATCGAGCCGAGCGCCGAGTCGAGACCCAAGTACTGCTTGCAGAACGCGTCGTCCTCCCACGCGGCGAGCGTGGTCAGCACTGTCGAGGCGAACGCCTCGTGGATCTCGTAGAAGTCGAAGTCCTGCAACGTGAGCTTGTTGCGCGCGAGCAGGCGCGGCAGCGCATAGACCGGCGCCATCAACAGTCCGTCGGCGCGCTTGTCGCCGTGGACGTAGTCGACCGCGCCCGTCTCCGCGTCGACAAGATGCGCCAGCACGGGCAGGTTGTGCTCGCTCGCCCATTCGTCCGAGCCGAGCAGCACGGTCGAGGCACCGTCGGTGAGCGGGGTCGAGTTGCCGGCGGTCATCGTCGCGGCCTCGTCCCGCGTGCCGAAAACCGGCTTGAGCTTGGCGAGCTTCTCGGCGGTCGAGTCGGCGCGCAGGTTCTGGTCGCGTGCCAGTCCGAGGAACGGGGTGATCAGGTCGTCGAAGAAGCCGCGGTCGTACGCGGCGGCGAGGTTCTGGTGCGAGGCGGCGGCGAGTTCGTCCTGCGCCTCGCGCGTGATGCCCCACTCGCGCGTGGTGATCGCCTGGTGCTCGCCCATCGCGAGCCCCGTGCGCGGCTCGCTGTTCTGCGGGATGGCCGGCACGAGTTGCCCGGGCCGCAGCCCGCCGATCGCCTTGAGCCGGGCGCCGAGGCTCTTGGCCCGGTTGAGCTCGAGCAACACCTCGCGCAGGTCTTCGTTCACGGCGATCGGGGCGTCCGAGGTCGTGTCGACACCGCCGGCGACGCCGGACTCGATCTGCCCGAGCGCGATCTTGTTCGCGACGAGGATCGCCGTTTCCAGGCCCGTCCCGCAGGCCTGCTGCACGTCGTAGGCCGGGGTGGTCGGCGCCAGGCGCGAGCCGAGGACCGATTCACGGGTGAGGTTGAAGTCGCGGCTGTGCTTGAGCACCGCGCCGGCAGCCACTTCGCCGAGCCGCTCGTCCTGCAGGCCGAAGCGGGCGACCAAGCCGTCGATGGCCGCGGTGAGCATGTCCTGGTTGGACGCGCGTGCGTAGCGACCGTTGGACCGGGCGAACGGGATGCGGTTACCGCCGACGATGGCGGCGCGGCGAGAGGAAGGCATGTAACTCAGAGTATGCGATACCGTGGGTAACATGAAAGCCGATGTGGTCGTGGACACGGCCGTCCCGGTCGACGGGCGCCGCTCGCGCTGGGACGCCCACCGCGTCGCCCGCCGCGACGACCTGATCGACGCGGCCGTGCGCTCCATCAAGCGCCACGGTGCCGACGTCGGCATGGACCAGATCGCCGCCGACGCGCGCACCAGCAAGCCGGTCATCTACCGCTACTTCGCCGACAAGACCGATCTCTACCGCGCGGTCACCCAGCGCGTGGTCGGCACGATCCTCGCCGCGCTGCGCGCAGTCACCGAGCGTGGCCCGGCTCCGCAAGAGCTCATCCGCGACAGCGTCGACGCCTACCTGGCGCTGCTCGAGCAGAGCCCGGAGCTGTACCGCTTCGTCGTGCGCCACCCGCACCTCGAGGACGGCATGACCTTCAGCGACGTCATCGCCGGCATGCTCGGCGAGCAACTCGCCGCGTCCCTGCGCGCCGGCGGGCTCGACCCGGACTCCGCACATCCGTGGGGCGAGGGGATCGTCGGGTTCATCAGCGCGGCGAGCCTGTGGTGGCTCGACCATCCGTCGGCGATGTCACGCACGCAACTGAGTGAATATCTCGCCGCCCTGCTCTGGGGCGGCGCAGCCGGGGTACAGAGCTTTGCGGGGCAACCCGCCGACCCCCGTCCGGCCTCTACTGTCTTCGCGCGATTGGACCCGAAGTGACGAGCACCGCCCACTCAAGCGCCGACTCAACCGACACTGCCGTCCCGGTCGACACCCTGCGCCGGATTCTGGACGGACGCTGGCACGCCGTGCGCGACGAGGCCCGCGAGCTGGCTCGCGACCCGCGCTTCGCCGTGACCGTCGGCGACGATGTCGAACAGCAGCGCGCCGACGTGCTCGACAAGCTGCAGGCCCTGGCCGGTCCGCAGTACTCCGGGCGTGGCTTCCCCGGCAAGTACGGCGGCCAGGACGACGTGGGCGGGGGCGTCACGGCGTTCGAGATGCTCGCGTTCGGCGACTTGTCGCTGCTGGTCAAGGCCGGAGTGCAGTGGGGCCTGTTCGGCGGCGCGATCCTGCACCTGGGCACCGCCCGCCACCACGACGCGTACATCGCCGACATCATCACCGGCAAGCTGCTCGGCGCGTTTGCGATGACTGAGACCGGCCACGGCTCCGATGTCGCGCACGTCCGCACGACGGCGACCTACGACCCCAGCTCGGACGAGTTCGTCATCGAGACCCCCGATGACAATGCACGCAAGGAGTACATCGGCAACGCCGCTCGCGACGGCCACGTCGCGGTCGTCTTCGCGCAGCTGATCACCGGCGGCGAGGAGCAGGGCGTGCATGCCTTCGTCGTCCCGATCCGTAACCGTGACGACGGATCGACGATGCCGGGTGTGCGCATCGAGGACTGCGGGCTCAAGGCCGGTCTCAACGGCGTCGACAACGGCCGACTGTGGTTCGACGCGGTGCGCATCCCGCGTGACAACCTGCTCGACCGCTACGGAAAGGTCGATGCCGAAGGCGCCTACTCGACGCCGATCGAGAACAAGACCAAGCGGTTCTTCACCATGCTCGGCACGCTCGTGCAAGGACGCATCAGCGTCGCCGGCGGCGCCGGATCGGCGGCCAAGGTCGCCCTCGCGATCGCCATCCGCTACGGCGCCGAGCGGCGGCAGTTCGAAGGCCCGGACGGTACCGAGATCCGCGTGCTCGACTACCTCGGCCACCAGCGCAAGTTGCTGCCCGCGCTCGCCCGCACGTACGCCCTGCATTTCGCCCAGCTCGAGCTCGTCGCGCTGCTGGACGAGACGACGCCCTCGCTCGAAGCGATCGCCGAGGCCGGCGACGAAGTCGAGGACGACCCGCGGCGCCGCGAGCTCGAAGCCCGGGCCGCCGGGATCAAGGCGATCGCGACGTGGCACGCCACGCGGACGATCCAGGATTGTCGCGAGGCGTGCGGTGGCGCCGGCTATCTGGCCGAGAACCGGCTGCCCGGACTCAAGGCGGACACCGATGTGTTCACGACCTTCGAGGGCGACAACACGGTGCTGCTGCAACTCGTCGCCAAGGAGTTGCTCACCGGCTACGCCGACCACTTCGGTGAGCTCGACTGGCTCGGCACGGCCCGGTTCGTCACCGATCAGGCCTTCGACACGGTCATCGAGAAACTCGGCGCACGCCGGCTCGTCCAGCGCCTGGTCGATGCGGGACGCGACGAGGAGCAGTCGCTGCTCGACCGCAGCTGGCACGTCGAGATGTTCGAGTACCGCGAGCGGCACCTGCTCGAGACGCTCGCCCGGCGGCTGCGGCGAGCACCGGGTGCCGACGACCCGTTCGCGGTCTTCAACGCCGCGCAGGATCACCTGCTGGCCGCGGCGCGCGCCCACATCGACATGGTGCTGCTGCAGGCCTTCGCCGACGCGATCGACGAGCACCCCGAAGTCGCGCCCGTCCTCGACCCGGTGTGCGACCTGTTCGTGCTCTCGACGATCGAAGCCGAGCGTGGCTGGTTCCAGGAGCACGGACACCTCACCGCGACCCGCTCGAAGTCGGTCGTTGCCGAGGTCAACCGCCTGTGCGCCGACCTGCGTCCGCACGCCCTCGATCTCGTCGCCGCCTTCGCGATCCCGGAGGAAGCGGTAACTACGCACCTGCGCCCGTAACGTCCGTATCACTCTGATGTATCGTTGTGATACATCGCGGTGATAGGGGGTGAGACGGCCGAATGCTCGAGATCGCAATCTTGGGACTGCTCAACGAGAGCCCCATGCACGGCTACGAGCTCCGCAAGCGGTTGTCGACCCTACTGGGCGCGTTTCGCGCGTTTTCCTACGGTTCGCTCTACCCGACGCTGCGGCGTCTCGCCGAGGCGGGCTGGATCTCCGAGGAACCGGCTCTCGAGCCGCCCGCCGGGGCACACTCGCGCCGCGGCAAGCGGGTCTACCGCCTCACCGCGGACGGCAAGGAACACCTTGCTGAGTTGCTCAGCGATGTCGGTCCCGACGCCTTCGAGGACGAGGGTTTCGGCGCGCGACTGGCGTTCTTCGCCCAGACGCGTTCGGACATCCGGCTGCAGATCCTCGAAGGACGCCGCCGCCGGGTCGAGGAGCAGCGCGACGGGATGCGGACGGCGGCAGGACGAGCCGGGGAACGCTTCGACCGCTACACCCGCGAATTGCAACAGCACGGCTTGGAGTCCAAGGAACGCGAGGTCCGTTGGCTCACCGAGCTCATCGAGCACGAGAACACCCTCGCGACACCACAAATCAACCCGAAGGAGGAGCCCTGATGGGTTCGATCAGAGTCGCAATCATCGGCGTGGGTAACTGCGCCGCCTCGCTCGTTCAGGGCGTTCACTTCTACCGCGACGCGGATCCGGCCGCCAAGGTGCCGGGTCTCATGCACGTGAACTTCGGCCCGTACCACGTCAGCGACATCGAGTTCGTCGCCGCGTTCGACGTCGACGCCAAGAAGGTCGGCACCGACCTGTCGCAGGCGATCCTCGCGAGTGAGAACAACACCATCCAGATCTGCGAGGTGCCCGAACTCGGCGTCACCGTGCAGCGCGGCCACACCTACGACGGTCTCGGCAAGTACTACCGCGAGACGATCGAGGAAAGCCACGAGGAGCCGGTCGACATCGTCAAGGTGCTCAAGGACCAGGCCGTCGACGTCCTGATCTGTTACCTGCCCGTCGGGTCGGAGCAGGCCGCCAAGTTCTACGCGCAGTGCGCGATCGACGCGGGCGTCGCCTTCGTCAACGCGCTGCCGGTCTTCATCGCCAGCACGCCCGAGTGGGCCAAGAAGTTCGAGGACGCCGGCGTCCCGATCGTCGGTGACGACATCAAGAGCCAGGTCGGCGCGACGATCACCCACCGCGTGCTCACGAAGCTGTTCGAGGACCGCGGCGTGGAGGTGCAGCGCACCTACCAGCTCAACGTCGGCGGCAACATGGACTTCAAGAACATGCTCGAGCGCGACCGCCTCGAGTCGAAGAAGATCAGCAAGACGCAGTCGGTCACCAGCCAGATCCCCGACCGCGACCTCGGCGAGCGCAACGTGCACATCGGCCCGTCCGACTACGTGGCGTGGCTCGACGACCGCAAGTGGGCCTTCGTCCGGCTCGAGGGCAAGACCTTCGGCGACGTGCCGTTGAACCTCGAGTACAAGCTCGAGGTCTGGGACTCACCGAACTCGGCCGGCATCATCATCGACGCGCTGCGCGCGGCGAAGATCGCCAAGGACCGCGGCATCGGCGGCCCGATCCTGTCGGCGTCGAGCTACTTCATGAAGTCGCCGCCGGTGCAGTACTTCGACGACGAGGCCCGTCAGGCCGTCCAGGACTTCATCGACGGACGGGTCGAGCGCTAGGCAACAGCGCCGACGCACCCGACATCCCGGCACCGGCCGGCTTCCCCACCAGGAGGCCGGCCGGTGTTGACTTGTGTTCGAACCTGCAGAAAAGTGACCGGGCATGTTGGCGAAACAGCGCCAAGCGCGCATCCTGGCCGAGCTCCAGGAGCGCGGCTGGGCTCGCGTCGCCGACCTGACGGCGCTGTTCGGGGTGTCGGACATGACGATCCGGCGCGATCTCGAGCAGCTGGCCGCCGACGGCTCGGTCTACAAGGTCCACGGTGGCGCAGTGCTGGCAACCACGGCCTCGGACGAGCCCGGGTTCGAGGCCAAGTCCACCCTCGAACTGCCCGCCAAGAACGCCATCGCCGCGATGGCGGCGACTCTGATCCGTCCCGGTTCTGCGATCGCGGTCTCGGCAGGAACGACGACCTGGGGCCTTGCCCACCACGTCCGCGACATCGCCGGGCTCACGATCGTCACCAACTCGACCACGGTCGCGGACCTCATCGCCGGCTCCGGGAAGGCCACGGATCAGGTCGTGATCCTGACCGGCGGCGTGCGCACACCCAGCGCCGCTCTCGTCGGACCTGTTGCCGACCAGGCCATCCGCAGCCTGCACGTCGATCAGCTGTTCCTCGGCGTCCACGGCATGGATCCACGGGGCGGGTTCACGACGCCCAACCTCGCCGAGGCCGAGACCAACCGCGCGCTGATCGCCAGCGCCGATCAGGTCATCGTCTGTGCCGACTCCACCAAGTGGGGCTCGGTCGGGCTCGCCTCCTTCGCGTCGCTGTCGGCAGCCGACGTGCTGATCACCGACACCGGCCTGGCGGCTGATGCCCAGGCGGTGTTGAACGAGCAGGTGCGCTCGCTGCGCCTGGTGGACGTGGACGCGACCGGATCATCCGAGGCCGCGTCTCACGCGAGCTGAACACATATCCACAGTTTCGAACTGCAGGATTTGACACGGTTTGCGCCGAAATCACCGTGTTTCCGCGCCAAAGCTGGTGCCGAACAGTCACGAAGGTGTGTCGAAGTCTTGACGAACTCGTTGAATTCTGATGAATTACGGGGGATTTCCGACGCGTAGGACCTGCGTCACACCATTCGCGAGGAGGCACCATGCCACAACCTGAGTCGACCCTCGAATCCACCGCAGGCCCCAGCGCCGCCGGAGCAGGCGGACCGAGCCGGCGATCGATCCTGAAGGGCGCCGCCGTCGGCGCAGCCGGTCTGGCGGGGCTGCCCTGGCTGGCCGCCTGCACCGGTGGCAGCAGCGGCGGCGGCACCAGCTCGAAGTCGGCCACATTCGGCTCCAGCGCGTCGGACCCGGTGCCGAAGAAGGGCATCGCCGCGATGGTGAACGCGTTCCAGAAGCAGTCGGGCGACAAGATCACCATCAACACGGTGTCGCACGACGACTTCCAGAACAAGATCAACTCGTACCTGCAGGGCTCGCCGGACGACGCGTTCACCTGGTTCGCCGGCTACCGGATGCGCTTCTACGCGGCCAAGGGTCTCGTCGCGCCGCTCGACGACGTGTGGGACAAGCTCGGCGCGAGCAACTTCGGCCCCGGCATCCAGAAGGCCTCCACCGGCGACGACGGCAAGAAGTACTTCGTCCCGAACTACAACTACCCGTGGGCGATCTTCTACCGCAAGAGCCTGTTCCAGCAGAAGGGCTACCAGGTCCCGACGACCTGGGACGACTTCAAGTCGCTGTGCGTGCAGATGAAGAAGGACGGACTGATCCCGATCTCCTTCGGTGACAAGGACGGCTGGCCCGCGATGGGCACCTTCGACTACCTGAACATGCGCCTGAACGGCTACCAGTTCCACATCGACCTGATGGCCCACAAGAAGAGCTGGGACAGCCCGCAGGTCGCGACCGTGTTCGACACCTGGAAGTCAGTGCTGCCCTACCAGGATCCCCAGGCACTGGGCCTCACCTGGGAGGACTCGGCGCAGAAGATCGCGACCAACAAGGCCGGCATGTATCTGCTCGGGTCCTTCGTCACCCAGCAGTTCACCGACAAGACCGTGCTCGACGACGTCGACTTCTTCCAGTTCCCCTCGCTCGTCGAGGAGAACGGGCAGGACGCACTCGAGGCGCCCATCGACGGCTTCATGCTCTCGACCAAGGGCGGAAGCAACCAGGCCGCGAAGGACCTGCTCGCCTTCCTCGGCAGCCCGGCCGGGCAGAACGCGTACTCGGCGCAGGACCCGAGCAACATCGAGACGAACCTGAAGGCGAACTTCTCCTACCTGACACCCCTCGGCAAGAAGGCGCAGCAGACGATCGCGAATGCCAAGGAGATCTCACAGTTCCTCGACCGTGACGCGCTGCCGGCCTTCGCCGACGACGTGATGATCCCGGCGCTGCAGACCTTCCTCAAGAGCGGCAGCTTCGACGCGTCGACCGTCGAGAAGCAGGCGAAGCAGCTGTACGCACAGGCGTAGGAGCACACCGATGAGCGACAACCTGCCGCTGGCATCGATCGGCGAGCACGAGCGCACGAAGCGGCCGCGTCGCCGGTTGCAGCGCTTGAACCGGCGCGACAAGGTCGTCCTCGGGTTCATGGTCGGGATTCCCGTCCTGGTCGAACTCGTGCTGATCTGGTTGCCCACCGTCGTGTCAGTGGGGTTGTCGTTCACCCGGTGGAACGGACTGTCTCTCGGCGACATCAAGTCCGCCGGGCTGCAGAACTACAGCTACGTCATCCACGATTACCCGGCGTTCTGGCCGGCGGTCCGGCACAACATCCTGTGGCTGCTGTTCCTCGGCGTGATCGGGACGCCACTCGGGCTGCTCATCGCGGTGCTGCTCGACCAGAAGCTGCGCGGCAGCAAGATCTACCAGACCGTCTTCTTCGTCCCGGTTATGCTCTCCCTCGCCCTCACGGGCATCATCTGGGAACTCATGTACTCCCCCGCCCAGGGGCTGATCGACGGCGTCATGGGCATGTTCGACCACAGCAAGGGCCTCGGCCAACCGGGTGCGATCGACTGGCTCGGCGATCCGAACATCAACATCTGGGCCGCGCTGATAGCAGCGACGTGGAAACACGTCGGCTACATCATGATCTTGTACTTGGCCGGCCTGAAGGGCGTTGATCCCGCGCTCAAGGAAGCCGCGGCGATCGACGGTGCTAACGAGCGTCAGATCTTCTTCCGGGTCGTGTTCCCGGCGATGCGCCCGATCAACATCGTGGTCGTCGTCGTGACGATCATCGAGTCGTTGCGCGCCTTCGACATCGTCTGGATCTTCAACGGCGGCACGAACGGGCTCGAACTGCTCAGCGCCCTGGTCATCCAGAACCTGGTCGGTGAGGGGCAGGCCATCGGCATCGGTTCGGCGATCGCAGTGATCCTGCTCGTCGTGTCGCTCGTCCCGATCGTCACGTACCTGATCCGTACGTTCGGGAAGGAGAAGCAGTCATGACCGACACGCTGGCCGGTAGCCGATCGCTCGATCCGCTGGCAACTGCACCCGAACATCGCGCCGCGGGATCCGGCCCACGCCGCAAGCGCTACGGAACTCACGTGTTCCTGATCGTCATGGCGGTGCTGTGGCTGATACCGCTCGTGTGGACGCTCTACACCTCGCTGCGACCGAAGTCGGACACCGACAAGCACGGGACGTTCAGCATCGCCCACTCGCTGACGTTCAGCAATTACTCGACCGCCTGGACGCAGGGCGGTTTCGCGACGGCGCTGAAGAACTCCGCGATCATCGTCATCCCGACCGTGCTCATCACCTTGTTCCTCGCGTCGCTGATGGCCTTCGCCGTCTCCCGGTTCAGCTGGAAGTTCAACGTCACCCTGCTGATCCTGTTCACCGCAGGCAACCTGCTCCCGCCGCAGGTGCTCGCGACACCGGTGTTCGAGATGTACCGGCTCATCCACCTGCCGTACTCGGTCAGCGATTCCGGCAGCATCCTCAACACCTACTGGGGCGTCATCGCGATCATCGTCGCTTTCCAGCTCGGGTTCTGCACCTTCGTGATGAGCAACTACATGAAGGCATTACCTGCCGAGTTGACCGAGGCAGCGCTCGTCGACGGCTGCGGCGTCTGGCGGATGTACCGGCAGATCATCATGCCGCTGTGCCGTCCCGCGCTCGCCGCGCTCGGCACGCTCGAGGTCATCTGGGTGTACAACGAGTTCTTCTGGCCGCTGCTACTGATCACCAGTGGTAACCGGCTACCGATCACAACGGCGATCAACAACCTGCAGGGACAGTTCCTGAGCAACTACAACCTGATCGCCGCCGGGGCGACGATCACCCTCATTCCCACGCTCGCCATCTACTTCGCGCTGCAGCGTCAGTTCGTCGCGGGACTGACTCTCGGCGGCACCAAGGGCTGACAACGATGCGGACGCCGGCCGGTCACCGCGCTCAGCGACGGTGCGCGCCGTGACCGGGACGCACCACCATCGGTCGCGCCGGGCGGAATCCCTCGCTGTCGTAGGCGATTCGCACCGCGTCGACCGCGGCATCGACCGCGACCTCGTCGAGCACCGCGATGACACAACCACCGAAACCGCCGCCGGTCATGCGCGCACCGTACGCGCCGGCGGCGACGAGAACCTCGGCGGCGAGGTCGATCTCGGGGATGGTGATGCGGTAGTCGTCGCGCATCGACGTGTGCGACGCGACGAGCACGGGCCCGATGTCGCGGATTCGGCCCGCGCGCAGCAGCGCAACCGTCTCGAGCACACGCTCGTCCTCGGTCACGACATGGCGCACGTAGCGACGCAGCTCGTCGTCCGGAAGCTTGCCGAGGACGTCGTCGAGCTCCGCGGTCGTGATGTCACGAAGTGCGTCGACACCGAGAATGCGTGCTGCGCGCTCGCATCCCTCGCGCCGCGCTCGGTACTCGCCGTCGGCATGCCGGTGCTCGGCCCCGCTGTCGAGCACGAGCACCGCGAGCCCCTCGGCAGCGACATCGAACGGGACCTGCTCGACGGCAAGCGTGCGCATGTCACAGAACAGCGCATGTCCCGCCGTCGCGCGCAGCGAGGCGAGCTGGTCCATTCCGCCGGTGGGCGCGCCGACATAGTCGTTCTCGGCACGGCGCGACACTGCGAGCACACCGTCTGCATCGAGTCCGGCGGTGAACAGCTGGTCGAGCGCGCCCGTTACCGAGCACACGAGCGCCGCGGACGACGAGAGACCCGATCCGCTCGGCACTGTGCTGTCGAGGTGTATGTCCACCCCGCCGACCGCAACACCCTGCTCTCGCAGCGTCCACACGACCCCAGCTGCGTACGCGGCCCACTCGCCGACGCCCGGCACGAGGTCATCGAGCGCGATCCGGATCGCGTCGTCGCGCTGCGCGGACGTGATGGATACGGTCTCATCAGCACGTCGGTCAACGGTGGCGGTACATCCGAACTCGATGGCGAACGGCAGGGCGAATCCATCGTTGTAATCGGTGTGTTCGCCGATCAGGTTGACTCGTCCTGGAGCCCACCAGCCGACCGACACAGGCATTGTTCTATCAGGTTGATGAAGAGATGACGCATCGCACCGCGATAACGCTCGCCGACGGCCGCGAGCTGTTCTACTACGACCGCGAAGCCGGCCGCGACCGCAGTGCAATCGACACCCGTGACGATCTGCCGATGGCCGAGACGACGTCACAGATGCGCTGGAATCCGCTGATGCGTGACTACTCGGTGATCGCCGGGCACCGGCAAAGCCGCACCTACAAGCCGCCGGCCGACCTGTGCCCGCTCGACCCGTCACGCGACGGCAAGCAGACCGAGGTGCCGGCCTCGGACTACGAAGTCGTCGTGTTCGAGAACCGCTTCCCGTCCTTCTCGCTGCACTCGGCCGACACCGTTGCGCTCGTGGACACGCCGCCGTTCCGGTCGGGCCCGGCCGCAGGACGTTGCGAGGTCGTGTGCTTCAGCAGCGACCACGACTCGTCGTTCTCGCAACTGCCACTCGCCCAGGTCGAGACAGTCATCGACGCGTGGGTCGATCGCACCACGGCGCTGTTCGCGATCGACTCGATCGACTACGTGTTCTGCTTCGAGAACCGCGGCGAAGAGATCGGCGTAACCCTGAGCCACCCGCACGGTCAGATCTACGGCTACCCGTTCGTGCCGCCCCGGTTCTACCGAACTGCCGAGGCGTTCGAACGGCACCGGGAGCGCACCGGCGGCTGCCTGCAGTGCGACCTGCTCGGGGCCGAGGTCGACGACGGCACGCGCGTGGTCACCGAGTCGGAGTCGTGGGTGGCCTACGTACCGTTCGCCGCACGCTGGCCGTACGAGGTACGCATCGTGCCGCGCCGGCATCTGCCCGATCTGCCCGCGCTGGACGACGTCGAGCGCAAAGATCTCGCGCAGATCTACCTGGCCACGCTGCGTGCCTTCGACGGACTGTTCGACACTCCGACGCCGTACATCGCCGGATGGCAGCAAGCCCCGGCGCGGCAATCACGCGAGGCATGGCATCTCGGCGCCGAGATCTTCACGATCCGCCGCGCCGAAGGGAAGTTGAAATACCTCGCGGGATCCGAATCCGGCGCAGCGGTCTGGATCAACGACATCGCGCCCGAGGAGGCAGCGGCTCGGCTGCGCGCCGCGCTGACCTGAGGTTCGCACTATCGACGTGATCGGTACCCACGCTCTACGGTGTGGCCACGCATGGCGATCAGGGAGGACACATGTCGGGCAAATCGCAGGTCGATCAGCTGACTGACGGGATCAACTACGGTGCTGTCGGTTTCGGTGCGCTAGCCGTACTGGCGCCGCGGCTGTTCCAGGGCATCTACGGGCTCAAGGGCGACGGCAACCTCACCGCGATGTCGCGGCTGTGGGGTAGCCGCACTGCGGCGATCGGCGCGATCGGTCTGCTCAGCCGCGGCAGTGGCAATTACAAGACCCTGCTGGCCGTAGGCACCGCGATGAGCGTCATGGACACGCTGATCATCGCCAACGCCGGTCCGGATGTGGCATTGCGCTCACGGGTCATGGGCGCGGCGACGTCCGCAGCGTTCGCGGGTGCCGGCGCGTACTGCGTCAGCCAGAGCTGAAATCGACACCGTCGCTGCCGAGGCGGCGGCGCATCACGGCGATCGCCTCCGGGTTGTCGTCGACCAGCACGTAGCGGCGACCGGTGCTTCGGGCGACCGCGCCCAATGTGCCGCTGCCGGCGAAGAAGTCGAGCACCCAGTCGCCGGGACGTGACGACGCGAGCACGATGCGCCGCAGCACGCCCTCGGGTTTCTGCGTGGGATAACCGGTCTTCTCCTTGCCGGTCGGCGACACGATCGTGTGCCACCACACGTCGGTGGGCAGCTTGCCGCGCGCCGCCTTCTCGGCACCGACCAGCCCGGGAGCCATGTACGGCTCACGATCGACTGCTTCGGCATCGAAGTGGTAGGCCGCCGGATTCTTCACATACACCAGGATCGTGTCGTGTTTGGCGGGCCATTTGCGCTTCGTCCGCGCGCCGTAGTCGTAGGCCCACACGATCTCGTTCAAGAAGCAGTCGCGTCCGAACAGCGCGTCGAGCAGCACCTTCGCGTAGTGCACCTCGCGATAGTCGAGGTGCAGGTACAAGGTGCCGTCGTCGGCGAGCAGGCGCCATGCGTGTTCCAGGCGCGGTTCGAGAAACGCCCAGTAGTCGGCGAACGCGTCGTCGTAGGCGGTGACCTGACCGCGCAGCGTCTCGTAGGTGTGGCCGCCGAAGCCGACGCGCGTCCCGGTTGCCGAGCGACGCATCGTGAGCGAACGGCGCACCTGCGCGCGTCCGGTGTTGAACGGCGGATCGAGATAGATCAGCGTGAACGCACCGTCCGGCAACGACGGGAGCACAGCGAGGTTGTCGCCGGCGATGACCAGATCGCGATCGCCCAGAGTCACCATCAATTGAGCAGCGGGTCGGGCGGATAGGTCGACACGATCGACAGCGGCGGCGGCTGACGACGCAGCACCCGCGTCCACAGCGGGCGGGGATCGTCACTGAACAGGTCGCGCGGGCTGCCGGGCACGACCCACCAGGCACCCTCGGCGATCTCGTCGTCGAGCTGATCCGGCGCCCACCCGGAATGGCCGGCGAACACGCGGAGTCGATGGGTGAGACCGGTGATCACCGTGACATCGCCGTCCAGGTCGACGGTCGCGACGCCGTCGACGACCGCGCGCACTCCCGGGCCATCGGTCGCGAGCTGGCCGAGACACAGCGCGCCGTCCGGTTGCACCGGTCCGCCGTTGAACACCACGGACGGACCGCTCACCGCGTCCTGCCAACTCGGCAGGACCTGCCCGACCGGGGTGTGGCTGGGCCGGTTGAGCACGACGCCCACTGTCCCGCCGCCGTCGTGCTCGAGCAGGTAGACCACGGTGCGGGTGAAGTGCGGATCGCTGAGCAACGGGGTCGCCACCAGCAGCCGGCCGCCCATCGGCTCCAGCCCACCGAGATCGGCCCAGCTCGTCACGTGACCATCTTGGCGGGCGGCACAGCGTCGACACCAGCGCACCCGGCTGAGCACCCACGAAATCGCCTGGACGGCGTGGCGATTCCGCGAGGACCCCGCCTAGGGTCTGCAGACGTGGCCACCGGCACGGATGGGGACGAGGCGGCAGCCGCGCTGCGCCGGCGACATCATCTGCGCGCCGCGCTGCGCTCGGGCGGGTTCCGCCGACTGTTCGGCGTGCGGCTTGGTGCCCAGTTCGCCGACGGGGTGTTCCAGCTCAGCCTGGCCGGCGCAGTGCTGTTCAACCCCGAGCGCCAAGCACATGCCGCCGACGTCGCGGCCGGGTTCGCCGTGCTGCTGCTGCCTTACTCGGTGATCGGGCCGTTCGCCGGCGTGCTGCTCGATCGATGGTGGCGCCAGCGTGTGCTCGTCTGGACGAGCGTGCTCCGTGCGCTTGCCGTGATCGCGATCGGCGTCGAGGTCGCGACCGGCCTGCACGGCATCCCCTTCTACGCCAGCGCCCTCGTCGTCGTGTCGATCAGCCGGTTCTTCCTCTCCGCGCTGTCGGCAGCGTTGCCCCACGTCGTCGGTCACGACGAGCTCATCACCGCCAACTCCGTGTCGACCACCTTCGGCGCGCTGGCCACCACCGCCGGTGGCGCGGCAGCCGTCGGGCTGCGCTCGATACTCGGCGGAGCGTCCACCGGTTCCTATGCGGTGATCGCGGCTGCCGCCGCGGTGCCCTACCTCCTGGCCGCGTGGCCGGCGCGCGGGTTCGACCGCGGTGCGCTCGGGCCGGACGAGGCACAGCGCGCGCACCGTGAGAGCACCCGTGAGATCGCCCGCGGACTCGCCGACGGGCTCAGGCACCTGCGAACCCGCCGCCCGGCATTCCTGGCGCTCGGCGCGATCGGGGTGCACCGCCTGTGTTACGGGTTGTTCGCGGTGTGCACCGTGCTGCTGTACCGCAACCGGTTCGCCGCCGAAGGACTGCTGCGCACGGGCCTGGCCGGGCTGGCCCAGCTCGTCATCGTGGTCGCCGCCGGATCGGGGCTCGCCGCGCTGGTGACGCCGTCGGCCTCGCGGCACATCGGTGTGGCGCGGTGGTGCACTGCGATGCTCGTCGGTGCGGGCGTGGTGCAGTTCACCCTGGTGCTCCCCTACCGGCTACCCCTCTATCTGAGCGGCGCGTTGTTGCTCGGCTTCTGCGCCCAGGGCCTCAAGATCTGCGTGGACACGATCGTTCAGCGCAGCGTTGCCGACGAGTACCGCGGCCGCGTTTTCGCGCTGTACGACATGTTGTTCAACCTCGCCCTGGTGACTGCGGCGGTGATGGTCGCGCTGATCCTGCCGGCGGACGGTCACTCGCCGGTGTCGGTCGTCGTGATCGGCGTGGCTTACCTGGCAACCGCAGCCGGCTATCTGCGGCTGGCAGGTCCGCGTCCTGCACTCAGTCGTCGTGCTGCTCAGCCCACCAGCGTTTGAGCTCCTCGACCGCCTGGTCGTGATCGAGCGGCCCGCGGTCCATGCGCAGCTGCTTCAGGAACTCCCACGCATGTCCGACCTCCGGACCAGGCCCGATGCCCAGGATCTTCATGATCTCGTTGCCGTCGAGGTCGGGACGGATCGCGTCGAGCTGCTCCTGCTCCTGTAGCTCTTCGATGCGGTGCTCCAGCGAGTCGTAGGCGGCAGACAGCATTGCCGCCTTGCGCTTGTTGCGGGTCGTGCAGTCGGAGCGGACGAGCTTGTGCAGCCGCGGCAGCAGCGGGCCGGCGTCGACGACATAGCGGCGCACGGCGGAATCGGTCCAGTCGCCGTCGCGGTAGCCGTAGAAGCGCAGGTGCAAGAACACCAGTCGTGTGACGTCCTCGATGAACTGCTTGCTGTAGCGCAGCTCGCGCAGCCGGGTGCGCGCCATCGTGCGGCCGACGACCTCGTGGTGGTGGAAGCTGACCCGTCCGCCCGGCTGGAACTCTCGTGTCGCCGGCTTGCCGATGTCGTGCAGGACCGCCGCCATCCGCAGGACCAGGTCAGGACCGTCGTCCTCGAGATCCATGGCCTGTTCGAGCACCTGCAACGTGTGGGCGTACACGTCCTTGTGCTGACCGTGCTCGTCGTGCGCCATCCGCAGCGCAGGAAGCTCGGGCAACACGATGTCGGCCAGGCCGGTGTCCACGAGCAACTCGAGGCCGGTGCGTGGGTCAGGACCGAGCAGCAGCTTCGAGAGCTCGACCTGCACCCGCTCGGCCGTGATCCGGGCGAGCTGAGGCGCCAGCTCGGTCATCGCTGCGACCAGCTCCGCGGTCGGCAGCATGCCCAGCGTGGCGACGAAGCGGGCCGCCCGCAGCATCCTCAAGGGGTCGTCGGCGAACGACTCCTCCGGACTCGCCGGCGTCCGCAACACGTACTTGACCAGGTCGCCCAGGCCGCCGAACGGATCGGCGAAGCTGCGCTCGCCGGTCACCGACAGCGCCATCGCGTTGATGGTGAAGTCGCGCCGACGCAGATCGTCTTCCAGCGAATCGCCGAACTGGACGATCGGGTTGCGCGACACGCGGTCGTAGCGGTCGGCCCGGTAGGTCGTGACCTCGCACATCACGCCGGCGATTCGGGCCCCGATCGTCCCGAAGTCCGCACCGGTCGTCCATGTCGCCGACGCGAGCGGCGTGATGAGCTCAAGAGTGCGCTCCGGACGGGCATCGGTGGCGAAGTCGAGGTCCTCGGGCGCGCGTCCCATCAACGCATCGCGGACGGTTCCGCCGACCAGGTGCAGCTCGTGGCCGGCACCGGCGAAGGCAGCGCCCAGCGCCTGCGCCGCCTCGGGCACGGGGATCAGGTCAGCGGGCGAACTCACGGCTGACGAGCGTACCGACCGCCGCATCGGGCAGCGGCTACCATCGGGCCATGGCGACCGGCGGGGCTCACGGCGATCGCGATCAAGACAACGACGCCGGGGGCGAAAAGCGCTCGCGCTCGCGCCGGGGCGGCGCCAAGCCCGCGAAGAAGCAGGCTCGTCCGAAGCAAGGACAACAGCAACAGGGCCGCCAGCAAGGCGCGCGCCAGCAGCGCCGCCGCCGTGACCGGCGACTGCGGCAGGTCGACGAGTTCAGCGCCGGCGGGCTCGTGCTCGATCTGGCCGGTGAAACGCCCCGCGGCGCGCTGATCGCGCGCACGGATCGTCACGGTCGCCTGCTGTGGTCGCTGCCGAAGGGGCACATCGAAGCGGGCGAGACCGCGGAGCAGGCGGCGGTGCGTGAGGTCGAGGAGGAAACCGGGATCGCCGGCACGATCCTCGGTGAACTGGGCACGATCGACTTCTGGTTCGTCGCCGAGGGACGTCGTATCCACAAGACCGTGCAGCACTACCTGATGCGGGCCACCGGTGGCGAGCTGTCCGACGCCGACATCGAGGTCACCGAGGTCGCCTGGGTGCCCTTCCCCGAGATCGCCGCGCAGCTGGCCTACCCCGACGAGCGCGGACTGCTCGACGCCGCGGGTCGGCTGCTCGCGGAAACCGCCTGACCCCGGCATGCGCAGGGCAGGTGCTCGGGCACTCGCATCGCTCGCGGTGGTCATTCTCCTGTTCAGTGCGAGCGCCTGGGCCGACGCCACTCCGGCGGCTGCCAGCCGCACCACCGGTCCTGCGCTCACCATGACCGTCGTCGACGTCAACCCCAACTCCCCGAGCGTGTCGACCAAGCCCAAGAATCTGACCTTCACTCTCCAACTGGTCAATCACACGCCGTATCCGATGACCGTTGCAGTCTCTGTCTCGCGCAGCGACCCGATCGCGACGACCGAAGGCCTTGACTCCGCCGTCGCTCACCCGAAACCACCGAGCGACCAGTACGTCGTGCCGCTCACCGCGCATGCAACCGCCCACCTCAGTGGTGACGGCAACCCCGGTGCGGCCCAGCCGGTCACACTGCACACGATCACAAGCACCGACTACAACACCGCGGTCAATCACCATGGGCTGTGTCTGTGCGCCAACCTGATCTATCCGTTCTGGTTCATCGGCTCGTACACCGGCACCGACGACAACGGGAACCGCGTCAGCGGCGAGGCGACGGCACAGACGTTCCTGCCGTCGTTCGAGACGAAGCCGGTCAAGAACACGGTCAGCTGGGTGTGGCCGATCTTCGACAGGCCGCACCGCCTGTTGGAGTCGGGCACCTTCTTCGACGACGCGCTTGCCACCGAGATCAAACCAGGCCATCGGCTGGACAACCTGCTCGAAGTCCTCCGGCAGCTGCCGAACGACATCCCGATCACGATCATGACCGACCCAGAGCTGATCGCCGAGCTCGCGCAGATGGAGCAGGGCTACCAGGTCAGCACGCCCAACGGCCCCAAGCCCGGCACCGGTAGCGCGGCAGCGGGAAAATGGCTGGCGAAGCTCCGCTTGATCCTCACTGAGCACGAAGGCGGCGACACGATCGAGTTCACCCCGTTCGCCGATCCTGCGGTCGACTCGTTGACCCGCGCGGGCATGAGTTGGCCCGCGTCGCTCGACGCTCACGATCAGACGCTCGTGACAACGGCACTAGGTGGTGGTCGCACGCCACCGAGCAACATCGCCTGGCCGGTCGGACGCAGCCTCAGCCCGAAGACGCTCGCCGCGTTGGCCAAGCAGGGCGCCAACACGGTCATCGTGTCCGACACGTCTCTCAGCAAAGGCGACGTCTCGCCGGTCCCGAACGCGTTGGCCAAGCTGCCGGCGGGGACGAGCGAGGTGACCGCAGCTGTGACCTCGGCACCGATCGAGCAGTTGGTCAATGAAACGCTCGATCCGTCGGTCGACGGTCTCGCGACATTGCCCCTGCTGGTTTCGGAACTCGCCGTACGCAAGGTCGAGGACATCACGGCCAAGATCCACGACTCGAAGTACATCGTGATCACGCCGCAGCGCCTGTTGGACGTGAACGTGGACACTGCGCTGCGCACGATCGAGGCGACCGCCAGCTCGACCTGGTCGGTCCCCATGACGTTGGAGCAGGCGGCCGGCACGATCACGCAGTCCCAGCTCGGCGATTTCGGCACCTTGCGCAGCTCCGCACGTGGGCTGGGCCTCCCACGACGGCTGTTGCGCCGACTCAATCACGTCACCAACGAGGTGCCGCAGGTGCAGAGCCTGTTCCACGACGAGGCCGTCGGCGTCCAGTTGTTCGCGAATTTCCCGGCGGCGATCCAGCGCTGCGAGTCGACCTCGCTCATCTCGGACCCGTCGGTCGCGTTCCGGATGGCCGGCCGGCTGCAACAGGTGCTCTCCCGAACGCGCCACGCGGTGTACATCGTCGCGCCGTCGGTCGGCACGTACACGCTGACGTCGAAGAACTCCCAGCTGCCGATCACCGTCGTCAACAAACTCAATGCCGACGTCGACGTGAAGATCTCGGTCCAACCCGTCGACGGCGAATCCGGGTTGACCGCCCAGTCGTCCGGGCCCGACATAACCATCAAGGCCAACAGCAAGGAGCAGGTGAAGATCCCCACCCACGTCGACCGGGTCGGGTTGATCAAGGTCGACGTCACCATCACCACGCCCGGCGGCTTGCCGCTCGGCACCACGATCCATCTCTCGGTGCGCAGCACCGCGCTCGGGACGATCGGCGTCGTCATCACCGTGCTCGCGGGGATCCTGCTGGTCGTTGCCGTGGTGATCCGCCAGGTGCGCCGGCTGCGTAACCGGACCCGGCGCGAACGCCGGGAGCCGACGCCGGTCGCGGCCACCACCGCGTCGCAAGCATGAGCGACGACTGGAGCACGCCGTCGCTCTACGCCGGTCGCGGACGGATGATGGAGCCACGCACCTTCACCGAGGCCGACCCGATCTCTGCAGTCCTCGTGGCCGATTGGCTCGGCGACGAGGACGACGGTCAGAACCCGTGGAGCACCACTACCTACGTCGGCCCGAGGCGTAGACGTCCCGGGCGGCGCGGACGCGATGCCGCACCAGCAGACGAGGTGCCACAGCCGGCGGCGACCAAGGCGCCGCCGGCAGGGCAGGCGCCAGCAAAGCCTGCCGATCGCGGCCTGATGGCCAACAGCCGCTCGATGGCGATCGCGAGCCTGGTCAGCCGCGTCACCGGTTTCTTGCGCAGCGCGTTGTTGGTGGCGGCACTCGGCGTCGGCCCGGTCGGCGACGCCTACAACCTCGGCAACAACTTCCCGAACATGGTCTATGAACTCCTGCTCGGCGGCGTGCTCTCCAGTGTGCTCATTCCGCTTCTCGTCAGAGCACAGGACGACGACGAGGACCACGGGGTCGCCTACACCCAACGGCTGCTCTCCGTGGCAACGGCCGCGCTCGGCGTCGTCACGGTGGTGGCGGTGTTGTGCGCGCCGCTCATCGCTAGTGGGTTCGTCAGCGCCGGACCGAAACGCGACCTGACCAGCCAGTTCGCGACCCTGCTGCTGCCCGAGATCTTCTTCTACGGTCTCGGCGCGATGTTCATGGCCGTACTGAACATCCGACACTCCTATGCGCCCGGTGCATGGTCACCGGTGCTGAACAACGTCGTCATGATCGTGACGATCGCGTCGTTCTTCGCGCTTCCGGGTCCCCACACGCTTACCCCCTCGTCGATAACGACCGCCCAGGTACTCGTCGTCGGTATCGGCACGACTCTGGGCATCGTTGCCCAGGCCCTGGTGCTCATCCCGGCGTTGCGGCGGACCGGATTCCGCTGGGAGTGGCGGTTCCGGGCCCGTCCGAACGAGGTCGGACGGATGAAGGAGCTGGGAACGCTCGCGGGTTGGGTGTTCGCCTACGTCGTCGCCAGCCAGATCGGCGTCACCGTGATCGCGGCGGTCGGTGGACACCACAAGAAGTCGTTCACGGTGTTCACGAACGCCGATCTGCTGATCCAGATGCCTTACGGCATCCTCGTCGTTTCGCTGCTCACCGCGCTGATGCCCCGACTCTCACGCGCGGCGGCGCGTGACCAGACCCGCGAGGTCGTCTCCGACCTCGGACTTGCCGCGCGGCTTGCGGCGGTGGCACTCATACCGGTGACCGCAGGCCTCATCGTCCTCGGTCAGCCGCTGACCATCGTGATCTTCGCGCACGGAAACACCTCGGTCGACTCGGCCCGCCTGATCGGCACCGCGCTTGCGGCGTCGGCGTTCGGGCTGTTCCCGTTCGCGATGGTGATGCTCCAGCTCCGAGTGTTCTACGCGATGCGCGACGGACGTACCCCAGCCCTGATCAACGTGTTCATGGTCGGCACCAAGACGATCATCGTGCTCGTCTGCGCGCACCTGTTCAGCGACGACTCGGCCAAGATCGCGGTAGCGCTGACGATCGCCACTTCGGCGTCCTATGTCATCGGCGCGATCGTCGGCCACATCAGCCTCACCCGTCGCCTCGGCAACCTGCATTTCAGCCCCGTCGTCGCCACCGTGACGAAGGTGACGGTGGCTTCGGCCCTCGGCGCGCTGGTCGCCTTCGCGATCGGCCTCGGGCTGCAGAACGCACTCGGTCATGGACGCACGGCCGGGTTCGCGATGCTGCTGCTCGGCGGCGTCGGCGGCCTCGTCGTGCTCGGCGTAGTGCTGTGGCGCATGCGGATCAGCGAGCTCGAAGACATCGTCTCGATGACCCGCGGCCGTTGAACGGCAGGGAATGCCGACCCACCTAGGATCGTTGCGTGTCCGAAGCACTTTGAGAGGGTGAATCTGTGACCCAGCACCGCAACGTCATCATCGTGGGTTCCGGCCCGGCCGGTTACACCGCGGCGTTGTACACCGCGCGCGCCGACCTGGCGCCGCTGGTGTTCGAGGGCTCGCAGTACGGCGGCGCGCTGATGAACACCACGGACGTCGAGAACTTCCCGGGCTTCCCTGAGGGCGTCCTCGGCCCCGAGCTGATGAGCCACATCCGCACCCAGGCCGAGCGCTTCGGCGCCGAGCTGGTCAGTGACGATGTCACCGAGGTCGACCTGAGCGGCGCACTCAAGGTCGTGCGCACGCACGACGGCGAGTACACCGCGGACGCGGTGATCTTGGCGATGGGGTCGGCCTACCGCAAGCTCGGCATCGCCCGCGAGGACGAACTGTCCGGACACGGCGTGTCGTGGTGTGCCACCTGTGACGGCTTCTTCTTCCGCAACAAGGACATCGCCGTCGTCGGCGGCGGTGACACCGCGATGGAGGAAGCGACGTTCCTGACGCGGTTCGCGAACTCCGTGACCGTCGTCCACCGCCGCGACGCCCTGCGTGCCAGCAAGATCATGGTCGAGCGTGCGCAGAAGGACCCGAAGATGCGCTGGGCGTGGAACAGCGAGGTCGTCGATCTCTACGGTGACGGCGCACTGACCGGTGTGCGGCTCAAGGACACCGTGAGCGGCGAGGAGCGCGATATCGAACTCGGCGGCCTGTTCATCGCGATCGGCCACGAGCCGCGCAGCGAGCTCGTCCGTGGCCAGATCGACCTCGACGCCGAGGGATACGTCCTGACCCGCACGGGCACGCACACCAACCTGCCCGGAGTGTTCGCGGCCGGTGACCTGGTCGACCACACCTACCGCCAGGCGATCACCGCAGCCGGCACCGGCTGCCAGGCGGCGCTGGACGCCGAGCGGTATCTCGCCGGCCTCAGCGACACCGCCGGTGCGCTCGCGCACACACCGGCGGAATGACCAGCCGCCACCTCGCGTTACACCACACACCACCGAATTCAGGAGACTAGGAATGGGCGCAAACACCAAGACCGTCACCGACGCGAGCTTCGCCAGCGACGTGCTGCAGGCAGACGGGCCGGTGCTCGTCGACTTCTGGGCGGAATGGTGCGGACCGTGTCGGCTCGTGGCGCCCGTCCTGGACGAGATCGCCACCGAGAACCCGGACAAGCTCACCATTGCCAAGCTGAACATCGACGACAACCCCGAGACCGCGCGGAACTACCAGGTCATGTCGATCCCGACCATGGCCGTGTTCCACAAGGGTCAGATCGTCAAGACCATCGTCGGCGCGCGCCCCAAGGCTGCGATCCTGCGAGAGCTCAGCGAGTACGTCTGATCCATCGCTGCAGCACATACGAACGGCCGTCACCGCGAGGTGGCGGCCGTTTCGGTTCTGCGGCGGGCAGGATGGAACAATAGTTGTTTCTGACCGACCCCCGATCCGGCGAGGATGTCCTCCGATCATGCAGCTGCTGCGCCGCGGTGCCACGGGCACCGCTGTCGCCGAGGTACGCCGCATGCTCGCCACGCTCGGCCTGCTCGCCAACACCGACCCCAAGGACCACGACGTCTACGACGAGTCCGTGGAACTGGCCGTGCGCCACTTCCAGCAGACCCGCGGCATGTCGGTCGACGGCATCGTCGGCCAAGAGACCTACGCCGGTCTGGTGAACGCCCACTGGCAATTGGGCGACCGCGTGCTCGCCCACGAACCCGGTCAGATGCTCGTCGGTGACGACGTCGCCACGCTGCAGACCCAACTGCTCGAGCTCGGCTACGACCTGGCCCGCGCCGACGGCGTGTTCGGTGCCCGTACCGCCGCGGGGCTGCGTAACTTCCAGCGCGACTACGGCATGGTCGCCGATGGCATCTGCGGGCCGCACACGCTGCGCGCCTTGCGCCAGCTCGGCCGCCGCGTCACCGGCGGCCGCCCGCAACTGCTGCGCGAGATGGTCGCGGTCGCCGCGGCCGGCCCGTCCCTGTTCGGCAAGCGCATCGTCATCGACCCCGGCCACGGCGGAGAAGACCGCGGCACCGTCTATGTCGGCGACCCGCAGGACCCGCACAGTGAGATCGACGAAGCAGACCTGTGCTGGGATCTCGCGAGCCGACTCGAGGGCCGCCTGACCGCACTCGGCGTGCAGACGTGGCTCAGCCGGGGTCCGCACAACGGCCGCACCGACGAGGAGCGCGCCGGGCTCGCCAACGAGGTCGGTGCCGACCTCGTCATCTCAATCCACGTCGACGGGTTCAGCTCGCCACGTGCCAACGGCCTTGCCGCGTACTACTTCGGCGCTGCCGAATCCTCCTCGACGATCGGTGAACGGTTGGCCGATCTCGTCCAACGCGAGCTCGTCGCCCGCACCGGGCTGACCAACGGACGCATCCACGCCAAGACCTGGGCCTTGCTGCGGATGACCCGCATGCCCGCGGTGCGGGTCGAGCTGGGTTATCTCACCTCACCGCTGGATCGTGTCCGCCTGACCGACCCCTTGTTCCGCGATACCGTCGCCGAGGGCCTGCTCGTGGCCGTCCAGCGGCTGTATCTGCCGCAATCGGACGACCCGCCCACCGGCGTTTTGCGCATCCCGGCCCATGCGTGAGCGACGCTTGCGGAGCGCGACAGTAGTCTTCGCCCGCCGTTAGGCGGCACCGACTGGCCCGAGCGCAGCGAGTGGTCACGAGGCGACGACAGAGTGTGAGGGGCCCCGATGCCGTACCGCTTTCTCCCCGACGCAAATCTGACCGGGCTGTTCGCGCGCGAGACGGTCACCGTGAGCGTGGGCGCCGATGAGTACATCCTCGACATCGGCGCACTGACCAGCAATTACCGCTGCATCTACGGCCAGGGCTGCCGCGGGACGACCCCGTTGGTGGGCGAGCGTCCCGGACAGCATCGACCAGCCGATCTCTCGGTGACCGGATGCTGTCGCACCTCGCCGTCCTACGGCCGGGCGATCGCCGAGACCGACGACGACAGCCAACCACCGGCGACCGCCGGTGACACGCCGCTGCGCGTGCAGCCGTTCGTCGACGCCATGACGCCGGACGAGGCGCAGCACCATGACCAGATCAAGGGCACCGGCTGGCTCGTCGAACAGGAGAACCCGGACGGCCTGTGGGACTCGCGACACGTCACGGTCGGCGGCAACTGCATCTTCCTCAACACCGAGATGGCCAACGGCAAGACCGGGTGCGCCCTGTGGCACGTGGCGCTGCGCCTGGGTGCCGATCCGAAGGAGGCTCGTCCCTACGTCTGTCACAGCGCACCGGCGGCGGCGTTCGGCGCGGGCGTCACTGCCGACGGGACCGGTGAGCGGGTCTTCGTCACGTTGCGGCCGCACTGGTTCGGCTGGTTCGACCCGGACGGGTACTTCTGCACCGACGACCCGGCCGCCTACTCCGCGTCCGAACCGGTGTTTCGGCGAATGGCCTCCGAGTACAGCACGCTGCTCGGGGCCGACGTCTACGCGGCCCTCGTCCCGGCCTTGGAGCAGGCGTGGACCGAACGTGGCGAACGTCTACGCGCCGCCTGGGGCACGCCGACCGATCTCGGTCAGGGCCCGTGGGTTCGCTCGCGGAACCGGTCCGGCTGACCTCAGCGCCGCCCGAGCGCAGGGACGGAGATGGAACCGAGTAGCCGCTCGAAGGCGTATTCGACGTCCTCCTTCCACGACACGATGCTGCGGATGTCCAGCCGCAGCCGCGGCGTGTGCTGGTGCGCACGGACGGTCTTGAATCCGACGGCGAGCAGGTAGTCGACCGGCGGCAGGCAGGCGGTTGCTGCATTGTCGGGATCGGTCGACGTGCGGCCGAATGCCTCGATGGCGCGGATCCCGCGCCGACTGATGTCGCGGGCCACGCCCTGCACCAGCATGCGGCCCAGTCCCCCGCCGGCGTAGTCGGGATCGATGCGCGCGGACATCAGCAGCACCGCGTCCGGGCCGACCGGCGAGGTCGCGAAACCGAGCGAACGTGGCACGTAGGCGGGTGGCGCGTACAGCACGTGTCCGGCCGGCGCGCCGTCGACGTAGATCAACTGCCCGCAGCAGCCCCATTCGAGCAGCGTGTCGGAGACCCAGGCCTCTTTCTCGAGCTCGGCGGAACCGTCGGCATGAGCGCGGTTCCCGGCGGCCGCGTCGAGCTCCCAGAACACGCAGCGACGACACCTCGACGACATGTCTGCGAGGTTGTCCAGCGTGAGATTGACCAGACGCCGCGACACACACCGATGCTAAGCGCTCAGCCCGCCTCGCGATATGTGTCCAGGAAGGTGCCGATGCGCCCGATCGCGTCCCTGAGATCGTCGGCGCGCGGCAGCGTGACGATGCGCAAGTGGTCGGGGTGCGGCCAGTTGAATCCCGTGCCCTGCACGACCAGGACGTGCTGCGCGCGCAGCAGGTCGAGCACGAACTGCTGGTCGTCCTTGATCGGATACAGCTGCGGGTCGAGACGCGGGAACACGTACAGCGAGCCGGCCGGCTCGACGCAGGACACCCCCGGGATCGCCCTCAGCGCCGCCAGGGCTGCGTCGCGTTGCTCGAGGAGGCGTCCGCCCGGCAGGACGAGGTCGCGGATGCTCTGCCGCCCACCCAGGGCGACCTGGATGGCGTGCTGCGCGGGGACGTTCGCACACAGCCGCATGTTGGCCAGGATCGAGATGCCCTCGAGGTAGCTCGTCGCGTGTTGCTTGGGTCCGCTGACCATCATCCAGCCGGCGCGAAAGCCTGCCACGCGGTACGCCTTGGACAGTCCGTTGAACGTCAGCGTGAACACGTCCGGAGCAATGGCGGACATCGGGTGGTGCACCGCGTCGTCGTAGAGGATCTTGTCGTAGATCTCGTCGGCGAGCACCACGAGCTGGTGCTCGCGCGCGATCGCGGCGATCTCTTCGAGTACCTCCGGGGGGTATACAGCGCCGGTCGGGTTGTTGGGGTTGATCACGACAATCGCCTTGCTGCGTGGGGTGATTCTCGAACGCAGGTGATCAAGGTCGGGCAGCCAGCCGGCCGACTCGTCGCACAGATAGTGCACGGGTGTCCCGCCGGCGAGACACGTCGACGCGGTCCAGAGCGGGTAGTCGGGTGCGGGGACGAGGACCTCGTCGCCGTTGTCGAGCATGGCCTGGAGGGCCATCGTGATCAGTTCGCTGACGCCGTTGCCGAGCCAGATGTCATCGACATCGATCGTGTCGATGCCGCGCTGCTGGTAGTGCTGCACGATCGCCGTGCGTGCCGAGAGCAGGCCCTGCGAGTCGCAGTAACCCTGTGACTGCGACAGGTTGCGCACGACGTCGACGAGGATCTCGTCGGGCGCCTCGAACCCGAACGGCGCGGGGTTACCGATGTTGAGCTTGGTGATGCGCCGGCCTTCGTCTTCGAGCCGCTTTGCTTCTTCGAGCACCGGGCCGCGGATGTCGTAGCAGACGTCTTCGAGCTTTCGCGATTGGCGCAGGTCCACCGCGCCACGATGACACATCGCCGCTGGAGCGGTCAGCTGATATGTGCTGGGTCACGGCGCTGCGCGGGGTGGTGCCGTGCCGAATGCGATGCTGACCGACATGGAGCTCGACGCTGCGATCCGATCCAGACGCATGATTCGAACCTATGATCCGGAACGGCCGATCGCGCGCGACGTCCTGGACGAGCTGCTGGACCTCGCCGTGAGGGCCCCGTCAGCGGGGTACTCCCAGGGTTGGCACTTCCTGGTTTTGGACGACATAACGTCGGTTCGGACATTCTGGACGGCTACCACCGATCCCGGCACCGAGAACGGCTGGTTGGCGCGGTTGCAGACCGCTCCCGTCCTGATCGTCTGTTTTTCGGACAAAACGACCTATCTCGACCGCTATGCCGAGCCGGACAAGGGCTGGACCGATCGCGACGAGGCACGATGGCCGGTCCCCTACTGGGACGTCGACACCGGCATGGCGGCGCTGCTCATACTGCTCGGGGCGACCGACCGCGGGCTGGCGTCCTGCTTCTTCGGTGTCCCCGGCACGCACTGGGACAGTCTGCGCGCCGCGTTCGGCGTGCCCGAGCGGTTCCGGCCGGTCGGCGTGATCAGCCTCGGCCACCCCGCCCCGGACGTGCGTTCGCCGTCACTGCGACGCGGACGGCGCGAGCACTCCGCCGTCGTGTCCTACGGCTCGTTCGACTCAGCTGCGGGCTGATCGGGGCGAGGGCTCGCGACCGGACGCGTCGCCAGCTGCGGCGCCATGACCGCGATGATGCGCTCGAGGTCGTCCACAGAGGCGAACTCGACGGTTATCTTGCCCTTGCGCCGGCCGAGATCGACGCGCACCCGCGTGTCGAACGTGTCGGACAGCTTGTCGGCGAGCTCGGCGATCGCCGGCGCGGTGATTCGCGGCGCCGCCGGGCGCCGCGAGGTCTTCTTGTCCTCGTGCCCGTGCTGGCGCAGTGCGACCAGTTCCTCGGTGGCGCGCACCGACAGCCCCTCGGCGACGATCCGCGCGGCAAGTTCTTCCTGCCCTTCGGCGTCGTCGAGCCCGAGCAGGGCGCGAGCATGGCCGGCCGAGATGACGCCCGCTGCCACGCGTCGCTGGACGGGGACCGGCAGATTCAGCAGTCGGATCGTGTTGCTGACCACCGGGCGGCTGCGGCCGATCCGCTGTGCGAGCTCGTCGTGGGTCGCCCCGAACTCCTCGAGCAGCTGCTGGTAGGCCGCCGCCTCTTCCAACGGGTTGAGCTGGGCACGATGGACGTTCTCGAGCAATGCATCGCGCAACATCGCGTCATCGGCGGTGCCGCGAACGATGGCCGGAATGGTGTCCAGGCCCGCCGCGGTCGCCGCCCGCAGCCGCCGCTCGCCCATGACGAGCTCGTAGCCGTCATCGACCGGGCGGACGACGATCGGCTGCAGCACGCCGAACTCGCGCACCGAGTACGTCAACTCCGCCAGAGCATCTTCGTCGAAGACCTGCCGAGGCTGCTTGGCGTTCGCCCGGATCTGATCGATACGCAGTTCGGCGAACTCGGCCCCGGTGACTGGGACGAGATCAAAAGCCGCCGCTGGGCTCACCGGTGATCCGGCGGACTCGTCTCGACCCGTGCCGGGCGATGACTGCGCCTCGGACTGCTCACCGGGCGAAGCGGTAACTGCGCCGTCGGACTCGGAGTCGGTCGGGTGCGTGGGCGCCGGCTCCCGCGCAGGTGCGGTCGGGATCAACGCACCAAGGCCACGGCCGAGGCCGCCGATCCGGGGCTTGCTCGTCATTGCCCATCACTTTCGGGTGTCGTCGTGCCTGCGCCGCCGCGAAGGGCGATCTCGTGTGCGGCCTCAAGGTATCCGATCGCACCGCGCGAGCCGGGGTCGTAGGTCATCACTGTCTGGCCGAACCCCGGCGCCTCGGACACGCGTACGTTGCGCGGGATCGTCGGGGTCAGGACGAGCTCGGCGAAGTGCTTGCGTACTTCGTCGGCGACCTGGTCGGCCAGGCGGGTTCGGCTGTCGTACATGGTCAGCAAGACCGTGCTGACTGCGAGGTCCGGGTTCAGATGCGAGCGCACCAGTTCGACCGTGCTCAGTAGCTGAGCGAGCCCCTCCAGTGCGTAGTACTCGCACTGGATCGGGATGAGCACCTCGCGCGCGGCGACCAGGGCGTTCAGGGTCAGTAACCCCAGCGACGGCGGGCAGTCGATGAACACGTAGTCGAGTTCTGGCTGCGCCTCGAGAAAGGCGGTGATAGCGCGCTGCAGTCGATATTCGCGCGCGACCTGCGAAGTCAGTTCGATGTCGGCACCCGCAAGGTCGAGGGTGGCCGGGACGCAGGTCAGGGTGTCGGCGATCTCGACCGGGTGGCAGACCTCGGTGAGCGGCCGCCCGCCGAGCAGCACATCGTAGATCGAGGGCGTCCCGACCGGGTGATCGATGCCGAGCGCCGTACTCGCGTTGCCCTGCGGGTCGAGGTCGATGACGCACACCCGCAGGCCGTGCTGCGCGAGCGCCGCCGCCAGGTTGACCGTGCTGGTCGTCTTGCCGACGCCGCCCTTCTGATTGGCGACCGTCATCACCCTCGGGCCACCCGGGGATGGCCAGCGCTCCTGCCGGACATTCATGACATGGACGGCTTGCAGGGCTTCGCGGGCGATCGGCGTGTCGAACGCGACGCTGGACGATGGCGCCGTTTCACGTGAAACATCGACTTGGGGCGCGGCGTGATCCTCGCCTGACGCTGCTGTTTCACGTGAAACATCGGATGACTCCTGCGGCGTTACTTGCACAGAGGCGTCCCGGCCGTCGCTCATGCGTTTCCTCTCGTGGTAACAGAGGCATCAATCGTCACTACCGTCACAGCCGGCTCGAGGACTCCCGCGCCGCACGTCACCACCTGCGCTCGGTGTCCGCCCGCCCGTCGCACCGCCGACCGGTGCCGTTCCAGCTCGTCGGCCGCACTCGCCCCCTTGATCAGGGCAAGCCGTCCGGACGGGACGGCCAGCGGTAGGCACCATCTCACCAAACGGTCCAACGGCGCTACCGCCCGGGCAGTGACCCAATCAGCGCCGCCCACGATCGCGCGGATCTCGCGGTCCTCGGCGCGTCCGTGCACGACCCGCACCTGGTCGGCCAGCCCGAGGTCCTGCACCACGCCGAGCAGGAAATCGACGCGACGTTGCAGGGCTTCGACGAGGTCCACACGCAGATCGGGGCGGCGGACGGCGATCGCCAATCCTGGCAGACCCGCCCCCGACCCCACGTCGACGATGCGTTGACCGGCTTCGAACAGTTCGGTCACCGCCGCGCTGTTGAGCAGGTGCCGAGTCCAGATCCGCGCGCCCTCGTCCGGTCCGATGACCCCGCGCAGCACGCCGGGTCCGACAAGCAGCGCCGCGTACCGAGCGGCGAGCGCCACCCGGGAGCCGAACAGCGCGCCGGCCGCGTCGGGGGCAGGCTCGATCTGTGCTGCCTCCGGCACGGGGACGGGGATCGTCAGCGGTCGAGCGAGACGACGACGCGGCGGTTCGGCTCCTCACCCTCGGACTCGCTGCGCACACCGTCGATCGATGTGATCGCGTCGTGCACGACCTTGCGCTCGAACGGGTTCATCGGTGCGAGGCGCTGCGGCTCGCCGCTGTCGAGCACGCGCGCGGCGGTGTCCGCGGCCAGGCCGGACAGCTCGCCGCGCCGGGCCTGGCGGTGTCCGCTGACATCGAGCATCAGTCGACTACGCGTGCCGGTCTTCTGCGCGACAGCGAGCCGGGTGAGTTCCTGCAGGGCGTCGAGGGTCTCCCCGCGAGTACCGACCAGCGACTGCAGCCCGGTCCCGATGATCGCGACCACCGCGCGGTCGTTCTCGACATCGAGGTCGATGTCGCCGTCGTAGTCGACGATGTCGAGGAAGCGCTCGAGGTAGTCGGCGGCGATGTCGCCCTCTTCGATGAGCAGCGAGCCGCCGCCCTCGGCCTCGTCGGAGGTCGTGTCAGCCGACTCCAAGTCGTCGACCGGGGTCTCGGTCGGTGCGTCGTTGTCGGGGGTGGTGTCAGGGGTGGTGTCAGGGGTGGTGTCGGTATCGCTCATCAGAAACGTCCTTTCGGTGCAAACACGCGCAGATCAGTACAGATAGGAAGTGGGGCTAGCGACGCTTCTTCGCCTGGCTGGGCCGCTTGCTCGGCGGCCGCTTCTGGCCAGGTCGTTGTGGTCGCTGGCCGGGTCGCGGAACCGAGTTGCGCGCTGCGCCGCCGTCCGGTGCGGTGTCGGCGAGGCTGCCCGCACCGCCGCCGTCGGAATTGTCGCTGGACGCAGCCGTCGCCTTGTCCGCACCGGCGGGGCGGGTCCGGGCATCTCGCACCGGCCGCTGCCCGGGCTTGGGCGCCAGGGCCTTGCCGCGGGCACCCACCTCGGCGCCTTCCTTCTTCGGCTCCGGCGGGTGGTAGCGGTTGATGTAGGCCTGCTGCAGCAGCGTCCAGGTGTTGCTCGTGAACCAGTAGAGCAGCACGCCGAGGGGGAAGATGAACCCGGAGAACAGCACCGAGATCGGGATGAAGACCTTCATCAGCTTCTGCACGGTCGCCGCGGTGCCGGTCGGTGTGGTGGTCGCGCGCGACAACACCATCCGCTGGGTGAAGAAGGTCGCCGCGGCGCTGATCAGCACCAGCACGATCGTGACGACGCGGGTGCTGGTCAGATCACCGCCCAGCAGGGTGACGGTCGTGTGCGCGTTGTCGTGCAACGAGGCGGCCAGCGGCGCACCGAACAACTTCGCCTGCGACGCGTCGCACGTCTGGGTCTTGGAGAACGTGTACAGGTGCAGCAGGGCGCCCGAGTAGTTCGGGTCGTCGCACTTGGACACCGAGTTCGACAGGTGCCGCAACACGTGGAACAGCGAGATGAACACCGGGATCTGCAAGAACATCGGCAGGCAGCCGGCCAACGGGTTGAACCCCTGCTCCTGCTGCAACGCCATCATCTGGCGCTGCATCTCCGCGCGGTCGTTCTTGTACTTCTCGCGAACCTTCTGCAGCTGCGGCTGCATCTCCTGCATGTGCCGCTGGTAGTGCACCTGTTTGATGAACAGCCGGAACAGCAGCAGTCGGGCCGTGACGACCAGGAAGATGATCGACAGCGCCCAGTTCAACCCGCCGCTGGCCGGCAGCCCGATGACGGTGAACAGCGAGTGCCAGCGCAACAGCACCCACGACACCGCGGTGTACAGAAAGTCCAGCACTAGCTACTCCTCGGCCCGACCAGATCGGGACTCAGTGATTTCTCAGGTAAAGGTGCGGCCGAACGGCCAACGATTTCGGGCACGGGGTCGTGCCCGCCCCTGTGGAACGGGTGGCAGCGCAGTAAGCGGCGCACTGCCAGCCACAGGCCGCGTCCGAAGCCGAACCGCTCGATGGCTTCGTATGCATAGGCGCTGCAGGACGGGGTGAAGCGACACGACGGCGGACGCACGGGGCTGATCGAGGCGCGATAGAACGCGATCGCGCGCAGCGCCACGGCCTGGGCGCGACTCATCGGGTGTCCCGAGCGGCGTGACGCACCGCGGCGGTCAAGTCTGTTGCCAGCAGGTCGGGCGACGCCGTCGCTGCCTCGGGCAGCGCCCGCACGACGGTGGCGCTGTCGACCGGGAGCGTGTCGAGCTGCGCGCGCATCAGGTGGCGCAACTGCCGGGTCACGCGATGACGCGTCGTGCTCGGACCGACCGCCCGCGAGACGACGAAGCCGATCCGGGCCGAGCCGGACGCCGAATCTGCGTGCGGGAGGTGATGCACGACGACGCAGCCGCGTCGAGCGCGACGTCCGCGCTGCACCGTGGCGGCGAACTCACTCGAGCGACGCATCCGGTTGGTCGCGGGGAGCACGACGGTCGCCGATCGCGGACGCGTGGGCGGCTGTCGGCCTCAGGCCGACAGCTCGCGGCGACCCTTGCGCCGGCGGGCGGCGACGATGGCGCGGCCCGCGCGGGTGCGCATACGCAGCCGGAAGCCGTGCGTCTTGGCGCGGCGGCGGTTGTTCGGCTGGAAAGTACGCTTGCTCACGGTCGGGCTCCAAAATCGGCGGTTACACGCTGTCGAACTTGCCGAGCGTCGAAGCGGCTGGTCGCAGGGCGCGACCTGCAGTCCGGACCTCGAGGCTCCCCGTGCTGCCGAGGATGCGGCGGCACAACCGTCTACGGTACGGATCGCTCCCGGCACGGGTCAAACCGCGCACTGTGCGGAGCCGAATCAAGGAAACTAACGGTCTTCCTCCGGGTTCCCGCAAAGACACGCCCAAGCCTATTGTCGTCCATCATTGCCCGCTGTTAGGTTCCCGCACCGTGCCACGTTGACCAACCTCGTCCACCAGCTCGACCAGCTTCTTGGCCAGCGCGTCCCGTGGCATCGCTGCACCGGCCCCGAACGGCCTGCGACGGTGTTGCTGCTGCGTACACAGCTGTGGGAAAGCCTGTGGATTCCGCGTAGCGATGACGATCGTGAGACAGTCGGGCACTGGGTTGTTTCGGGTCGGACCGGAGCGGCGAGAACGAGCGACGAACGAGCTGGAGTGATCCTGATCCGTGGATGAGAAGACCGCACTCCTCGGAGTCTGGACCAAAGCTCGGACCCGGTTCGACAACGACGACGCGCTGCGTCCTCAGCACAAAGCGTGGCTCAGCCTGACCCGCCCGCTGGGGCTGGTCGCCGACACGGCACTGCTCGCGGCCCCGAACGAATTCGTCCGCGAATACCTCGACAGCCACCTGCGGCCCTACCTCGCCGTCGTTCTGTCCGAGGAACTCGGCAAGGACGTCCAGGTCGCCGTCACCGTCCAGAACGCCGATGACGGCCTCGACACCGACGCGGCTGCCACCCCTGACACCACCGGGCCGGCCGACAACGCCGACACCTACGACGATGTCGAGGACGAGCGCGACGAGTGGTTCACGCGGCGCTCGGGACCCGGTCGTGGCGGCTTCAGCGACTACGCACCACAACCCCACGGCGCCAACGGCGGCGGTGACTACAGCCCGGCTCGGCGTCCCGAGCGCGACGCCCGCGATGCGCGGCTCAACCCGAAGTACACCTTCGACACGTTCGTCATCGGTGCCAGCAACCGGTTCACCCACGCGGCGGCAGTCGCTGTCGCCGAGGCGCCGGCCAAGGCATACAACCCGCTGTTCATCTACGGCGAGTCCGGGTTGGGCAAGACGCATCTGCTGCACGCGATCGGGCACTACGCCGCGCGGCTGCAGCCCGGCCTGCGCACCCGTTACGTGTCCAGCGAGGAATTCACCAACGACTTCATCAACTCCGTGCGCGATGACAAGATGCAGGCCTTCCAGAGCCGCTACCGCTCGGTCGACGTCCTGCTCATCGACGACATCCAGTTCCTCGAGCGCGCCGAGCGCACGCAGGAGGAGTTCTTCCACACCTTCAACACGCTGCACAACGCGAACAAGCAGATCGTGATCAGTTCCGACAAGTCACCGCGGCAACTGAACATGCTCGAGGACCGGCTGCGCACCCGCTTCGAGTGGGGCCTGATCAGCGACGTCCAGGCGCCCGACCTCGAGACGCGTATCGCGATCTTGCGGAAGAAGGCCGCGCAGGAGGGGATGAACCTGCCGCCGGAGGTGCTGGAGTTCATCGCCTCGCGCATCCAGAGCAACATCCGCGAACTCGAAGGTGCGCTGATCCGCGTCACCGCGTTCGCCAGCCTCAACCGGCAGACGATCGACATGACGCTGACCGAGACCGTCCTGAAGGACCTCGTCGGCGAGCTGGACGCCCCGGAGATCACCGCCTCGACCATCATGGGCATCACCGCCGAGTACTTCGGCGTGTCCGTCGACGAGCTGGTGGGGCCCTCACGCAGCCGTGCCCTCGTCCACGCCCGCCAGATCGCGATGTACCTGTGCCGCGAGCTGACCGACCTGTCCCTGCCCCGCATCGGTGAGAAGTTCGGCGACCGTGACCACACGACGGTCATGCACGCCGAACGCAAGATCAAGATGCAGATGGGCGAGAAGCTCACGACGTACAACCAGATCGCCGAGCTCACCAGCCGCATCAAATTGCGGTCGCGTACCTAGTGTCGGCCCGCATGTCCGCAGTCGCCCCGACGGTCCCGACTGCCCTGCCGACCCGCCCGTACACCTCGACGTGCAATTCACACTCTGTGGGCAGATCTGTGGAGAACCGTCGCGTTAATGTGTATGACACGGGATGGCCACTCGGCGTCCACTCGATGTCCTACGGACAGGGCATGATCCACCCATGCCTGTCCACAACCACGGCAATGACCGCGGACTCGGAGTTTGCTGGCCTTCGGGCGGCCGGGCAGGCGTTGTCCCCACTGTCCACACCTGCGAAGAAGACAGACGAGTACTTCAAATCAACACTGCACAAAGCCAACTGCTGGTGGGTGGTGGATTGTGGGGACGACCGGTACGGCACGCTGTACTCCCCACCAAGCATTCAATCGTGTAATTCGCACGAGCCCTCGGGCTTGGCATTCGGCGCTGGAGGCGACCAATGAAGTTCCGGGTTGAGCGAGACGCTCTGGCCGATGCGGTCACCTGGGCCGCCCGCAGCCTCTCGACGCGTCCGACCATGCCCGTGCTCGCCGGCTTGCTGCTCACGATCGACGGTGAGCAGCTCACGGTGTCCGGCTTCGACCTCGAGGCGTCCACCGAGGTCGACCTCGACGTCAGCGCGGGCGAGGACGGCCAGGCCCTCGTGTCCGGTCGGCTGCTCGCCGACATCACCAAGGCGCTGCCGCCGCATCCGGTCGACGTGACCCTCGACGGGTCCCGACTGTCGATCGTGTGCGGTGCCGCCCGCTTCACGCTCCCCACGATGCCGGTCGAGGACTACCCGCGGCTGCCGAGCATGCCGACGACTGCCGGCACGGTCGACAGCGCCGCGTTCGCCACGGCCGTCAGCCAGGTCGCGGTTGCGGCCGGCCGCGATGACACCCTGCCGATGCTCACCGGCGTGCGACTCGAGATCGACGGCGCACGCATCACCCTGGCCGCCACCGACCGATACCGCCTGGCCGTGCGCGAACTCGACTGGACCCCGGAG
Source organism: uncultured Actinomycetota bacterium (assembly GCA_963754285.1). Lineage (GTDB taxonomy): Bacteria > Actinomycetota > Actinomycetes > Mycobacteriales > Jatrophihabitantaceae > RYN-133. The sequence continues at coordinate 997,339 of CAVWFN010000007.1, read as the reverse complement.
AACCCGTCGGCCGAACCGGCCCAGGTGCTCGTCCCCGCCCGCACCCTGTCCGATGCCGCCAAGAGCCTGTCGCACAGCTCGACGATGACCCTCGCGTTGTCCGCGGGCGGAACCGGCGAGGGCATCATCGGCTTCGCCGGGTCGACCAACGGCCGCGCCAGCCGAGCCACCACCCGCCTGCTCGACGCCACGTTCCCGGCCTACCGATCCTTGCTGCCCAGCGAGTGGTCCTCAACGGCCGAGATCACCGTCGCGCCGCTGGTCGAGGCCGTGCGGCGCGTGGCGTTGGTCGCCGACCGCAACACCCCTGTGCGGCTCGAGTTCAGCCCCGACGGGCTGTCCCTGTCGGCCGGCGGCGATGACGAGGGCCGCGCGGAAGAGAACCTCGATGTCGCCTACGACGGCGAGGCGATCACGACGGCGTTCAACCCGCAATTCCTGCTGGACGGGCTGGCGGCAGTGACCGCGTCCAGCGCCCGGTTGTTGTTCACCTCGCCGAACAAGCCGGTCGTGCTGCGTCCTGACGCTGCTGACGCCGATGCCGCCGGCGAGTACACCTACGTGATGATGCCGGTCCGCCTGCCCGGCTGAGCCGATGTCGTGAGCTGAATGCGCTGATCGGATGTTTGTCAGGCACCTGTCCGTTGCCGACTTCCGCAGCTGGCCGGCTGCCGAGGTCGCCTTCGAGCCCGGACCGAACGTGCTGGTCGGTGCGAACGGGCAGGGCAAGACCAATCTCATCGAGGCGCTCGGCTACGTCGCGACCCTGACCAGCCACCGGGTCTCGAGCGACGCCCCGCTGGTTCGCCACGGGGCCGAGCGGGCCGTCGTGCGGTGCGCACTCGTCGCCGGCGGCCGCGAGCTGCGCGTCGAACTGGAGATTTCGCCGGGTCGTGCGAACAAGGCCAAGCTCAACGGGGTCGCCCAACCACGAGTGCGCGATGTGCTCGGCGCGCTGCGGTGCGTGTTGTTCGCGCCCGAGGACCTTGCGATCGTGCGGGGCGATCCCGGCGAGCGGCGCCGATTCCTCGACGAGGTCGTCGTCGCGCGGTCACCACGGATGGCCGGTGTGCGCTCGGACTACGAACGAGTGCTGCGCCAGCGCGGCGCGCTGCTCAAGTCGGCGGGAGCCTCACGACGATCCGGGGCGAGTGATCGTGACGCCGTCGCAGCCACGCTCGACGTGTGGGACGCGCACCTGGCCGAGCACGGCAGTGAGCTGCTCGCCGCCCGGCTCGCCGCCGTCGAGGCCTTACGCCCGCACGCTGTTGCTGCCTACGCCCAAGTGGCGCCGGCCAGCGCCGAGCTCACCCTGCACTACGCGACTGCGCTCGCCGAGGTGTTGCCCGAGCTCGGCGACGACCTCGTCCCCGACCGCGACGCGTTGCGCGCGGCACTGCTCGCAGAACTCGCGCGGCGGCGGGCCGCCGAGATCGAGCGCGGCGTGAATCTGGTCGGGCCGCACCGCGACGAGCTCGAACTCGGCATCGGCGCGCTGCCCGTACGCGGCTACGCCAGCCACGGCGAGGGGTGGTCGGTCGCGCTGTCACTACGCCTGGCCAGCTACGAGCTGCTGCGCAGCGACGCGCCGGCCGAGGCCGAACCGGTGTTGTTGCTCGATGACGTGTTCGCCGAGCTCGACGCCGGCCGGCGCGAGCAGCTCGCCCTGGTCGCGAGCAAGGCCGAGCAGGCGATCGTCACGGCCGCTGTCGGGTCCGACGTGCCGGAGCAACTGGCCGGTGCGAGCCACCGTGTCGCCGACGGGACGGTGCGCCGTGCCTGAGAAAACTCCCGGAAATGAGGGTCCAGAACCCGAAAACGTATCCCAGGTCACAGCGTCTTCCACAGCAGACAGTGGAAAACCGGCTGATTCTGTGGACAAGTCGCAGGATCCGGTAAAGGCCGCGTTGGCTGGAGCGCAGCGGATCTCGCGCACGAAACCCGGCCGCGGACGGAGCCGCCGGCCCGCGGGTGCCGATCGCGATGGCGGCGGCGAGGCGACGCGCGGCGGGTACTCCGGCGCCTGGCCCGACACCACCGATCCGGCCACCCTGGGCGCCGTCGCCTCCGGTTTCGTCGCCGACCGGGGGTGGCAACGCCCGCTGTCCGAGGCGCGGGTGTTCAGCTCCTGGGCCGAGATCGTCGGCGCCGACGTCGCAGCGCACTGCGCGCCCAGCGCCCTGCGTGAGGGCGAGTTGCGCGTCAGCGCCGAGTCGACGGCGTGGGCCACCCAGTTACGGCTGCTGGCCGGCACGCTGCTGGCCCGGATCGTCGCCGAACTGGGACCCGACGTGGTGACCCGTATCGTGGTCACCGGCCCCGTTGCGCCGAGCTGGAAGCACGGCCCGCGCTCGGTCCGGGGCGCCCGCGGCCCGCGCGACACCTACGGCTGATCGCCAGCGTGAATTCGGCGATACCGGGTCACAAGGGGAGACGTACGACCGGGTGTCACGTCGTTCTCCGTCCACATGAGGCGCGTTGAACGCGGTAGTGCTCTCCCGATTCCGGTAGACTGGACACCAAATCGAGCTCTGTCTCGAGCTGCGTTCCGAATTCAATCGCCCGAAAAGGGGAGCACTGAGTGACTGCCGCCAAAACGAAGAAGAACGAATACACCGGCAGCAGCATTCAGGTTCTGGAGGGGCTCGAGGCCGTCCGCAAGCGTCCCGGTATGTACATCGGGTCGACGGCCGAGCGCGGCCTGCACCACCTGGTCTGGGAAGTCGTCGACAACTCCGTCGACGAGGCCCTCGGCGGGTTCGCCGACCGCATCGAGGTCACGCTGCTCGCCGACGGCGGCGTGCGTGTCAAGGACAACGGCCGCGGCATGCCGGTCGACATGCACCCGACCGAGAAGAAGCCCACCGTCGAGGTCATCCTCACCGTGCTGCACGCCGGCGGAAAGTTCGACAACGACGCGTACAAGGTGTCCGGCGGTCTGCACGGCGTCGGCGTCTCCGTCGTCAACGCGCTGTCGAGCCGGCTCGAGGTCGACATCGAGCGCGACGGGTTCCACTGGAGCCAGCCCTACGTCGACCAGAAGCCGGCCGCGCCGCTGACCAAGGGTGACGCGTCCAGGCTGCACGGCACCACGGTCACCTTCTGGGCCGACGACTCGATCTTCGAGACGACCAAGTACGACTACGAGACGATCCGTCGCCGCATCCAGGAGTACGCGTTCCTGAACAAGGGCCTGACGATCGTGCTCCGTGACGAGCGCGTCGACGAGATCGTCGACGAGGACGACGCCACCGCCGACACGGCGAAGCCGAAGTCCGCCAAGGAGATCAGCTACTTCTACAAGGACGGCATCGTCGACTTCGTCAAGCACATCAACCGGACGAAGGACAAGGAGCCGATCCACAAGGACGTCATCTCCTTCGCCGACGAGGACCGCGAGCGCGAGCTGTCGGTCGAGGTCGCGATGCAGTGGAACTCCTCCTTCGCCGAGAGCGTCCACACCTTCGCCAACACGATCGCCACGATCGAGGGCGGTACCCACGAGGAGGGCTTCCGTGCTGCGCTGACCAACGTCGTGAACAAGTGGGCGATCGAGCGCAAGCACGTCAAGGACACCAAGGAAGACCGCCTCACCGGCGACGACATCCGCGAGGGTCTGGCCGCGATCATCTCGATCAAACTCGGCCAGCCTCAGTTCGAGGGCCAGACCAAGACCAAGCTCGGTAACTCCTCGGCCAAGACGTTCGTCCAGTCGGTGGCCAACGACCGCCTCACCGCGTGGTTCGAGAGCCACCCGACCGAGGCCAAGCAGGTCGTCACCAAGATCACGCAGGCTGCCAAGGCGCGCCGGGCCGCGCAGCAGGCACGCAAGCTGGCTCGCAAGAACGCGCTCGACACGTTCGGCATGCCGGGCAAGCTGGCCGACTGCCGCTCCACCGATCCCGGCCGCAGTGAGCTCTACATCGTCGAGGGTGACTCGGCCGGCGGGTCGGCCAAGTCGTGCCGCGACTCGATGTTCCAGGCGATCCTGCCGATCCGCGGCAAGATCATCAACGTCGAGAAGTCGCGCATCGACCGGGTGCTGAAGAACAACGAGGTGCAGTCGCTGATCACTGCGCTCGGCACCGGCATCCACGACGAGTTCGACCTGACCAAGCTGCGCTATCACAAGATCGTGCTGATGGCCGACGCCGACGTCGACGGCCAGCACATCACCACGCTGCTGCTGACGCTGCTGTTCCGCTTCATGCGTCCGCTCATCGAGGCCGGCCACGTCTACCTCGCCGCGCCGCCGCTCTACAAGATCAAGTGGAGCAAGGGCGAGGCGTCCTACGCCTACTCCGAGAAGGAGCGCGACGGCCTGATCAAGACCGGCCAGGAGGCCAACCGCAAGTTGGCCAAGGAAGACGCGATCCAGCGCTACAAGGGTCTCGGCGAGATGAACTCCAAGGAGCTGTGGGAGACCACGATGGATCCGACCAACCGGATCCTGCGGCTCGTGACCCTCGACGACGCGGCTACTGCTGACGAGCTGTTCTCGGTGCTCATGGGTGAGGACGTGGAGGCGCGTCGCTCGTTCATCATCCGCAATGCAAGAGACGTCCGGTTCCTTGACATCTGAGATTCCGGCTGCGGGCCGAGGGATGGCTTCGTTCGCAACCACCCCTCCCTCGTTCCTCGGTCGGGGGGCCAGGCCCATCCACGCTCTCGAAGCCATCCCTCGGCCCTCCGCCTCCGCTGTCACCTCACCGCGCGTCTCTGCGGTGCGGCCGCTGCTCGACGACACGACTCGAAAAGAGAGCTAGTCAATGACTGACACGACTGATACCGGCGGGTTCGATCGGATCGAGCCGGTCGACATCCAGACGGAGATGCAGCGCAGCTACATCGACTACGCGATGTCGGTCATCGTGGGGCGGGCGCTGCCGGATGTGCGCGACGGGCTCAAGCCGGTGCACCGCAAGATCCTCTACGGGATGTACGACTCGGGCTTTCGGCCCGACCGCAACTACGTCAAGTGCGGCCGCGTCGTCGGCGACGTCATGGGCAACTACCACCCGCACGGCGACTCGGCGCTGTACGACGCGTTGGTGCGCATGGCGCAGCCGTGGTCGCTGCGCTACCCGCTGATCGATCCGCAGGGCAACTTCGGCTCACCGGGCAACGACCCCGCGGCTGCCTACCGGTACACCGAGTGCCGGTTGCAGAACCTGGCCATGGAGATGTTGCGGGACATCGACAAGGAAACCGTCGATTTCATCCCGAACTACGCCGGCAACACCACCGAGCCGGTCATCCTGCCGGCGCGCTTCCCGAACCTGCTGGTCAACGGATCCGAGGGCATCGCGGTCGGCATGGCCACCCGCATCCCGCCGCACAACCTGCGCGAGGTCGCGTCGGGTGTCGCGTGGGCGCTCGACCACCCGGACGCAACGCCCGAAGAGCTGCTCGAGGAGCTGATCAAGCTCGTCCAGGGGCCGGACTTCCCCACGCGCGGATTGATCGTCGGCCGCGACGGCATCGAGGACGCCTACCGCACCGGTCGCGGCTCGATCCGCATGCGCGCGGTCGTCGAGGTCGAGGAGGACGAGCGGAACAACACGATCCTCGTCGTCACCGAACTGCCCTACCAGGTCAACCCCGACAACCTCGTCGAGTCGATCGCCGGGCTGGTGAACGAGAAGAAGATCGGCGGCATCCGGGCGATCCACAACGAGAGCTCCGACCGCATCGGCATGCGCATCGTCATCACGCTGAGCCGGGACGGCGTCGCCAAGGTCGTGCTGAACAACCTGTTCAAGCACACCCAGCTGCAGACCACGTTCGGCGCGAACATGCTGGCGATCGTCGACGGGGTGCCGCGCACGCTGCGCATCGACCAGTTCGTCTCGCACTACGTCGACCACCAGGTCGAGGTCATCGTCCGGCGCACGACCTACCTGCTGGCCGAGGCAGAAAAGCGCATCCACATCCTGCGCGGCCTGCTCAAGGCGCTCGACCAGCTCGACGCGGTGATCGCGCTGATCCGCAACTCGCCCTCGGCAGACGAAGCCCGCGGCGGCCTGATGCAGCTGCTCGACATCGACGAGGTCCAGGCGACCGCGATCCTCGACCTTCAGCTGCGCCGGCTGGCCGCGCTCGAGCGGCAGCGCATCATCGAGCAGCACGACGAGATCGCTGCGCAGATCGAGGACTACACGGACATCCTGGCCAAGCCCGGCCGGCAGCGCAGCATCATCCGCGACGAGCTGAACGAGATCGTCGAGAAGTACGGCGACGACCGGCGCACGCGCATCATCCCCCACGACGGCGACGTGTCGATGGAGGATCTGATCGCGCAGGAAGACGTGGTCGTCACCATCACGCGCACGGGCTACGCCAAGCGCACCAAGACCGACCTCTACCGCGCGCAGCGCCGCGGGGGGCGTGGTGTGCAGGGCGCAGCACTGCGCACCGATGACATCGTGTCGCACTTCTTCGTCAGCTCGACGCACGACTGGATCCTGTTCTTCACGAACAAGGGACGGGTGTATCGGGCCAAGGCGTACGAGCTGCCTGAGGCGAACCGCAACGCCAAGGGCCAGCACGTGGCCAATCTGCTGGCGTTCCAGCCGGGCGAGCAGATCGCCCAGGTCATCGCGCTGAAGAACTACCAGGTCGCCCCGTACCTGGTGCTCGCCACCAAGCACGGGCTGGTGAAGAAGTCCGAGCTGACCCTGTTCGACTCCAACCGCACCGGCGGCGTCGTCGCGGTCAACCTGCGCGAGGACGACGAGCTGATCGGAGCCGCGCTGATCTCGGCCGACGACGACCTGCTGCTGGTCAGCCGCAAGGCGATGTCGATCCGCTTCCGGGCCGACGACGAGACCCTACGACCCATGGGACGGGCCACGTCCGGGGTGTTCGGGATGCGGTTCAACGACGGCGACGAGCTGCTGTCGATGTCGGTCGTCGGCACGGATTCGGAGGGTTCGTCCGACGTCGAAATCTTGGTCGCGACTGAGGGCGGATTCGCCAAGCGGACCCGAGTGGACGAGTATCCGGTACAGGGGCGCGGCGGCAAGGGCGTGCTCACCGCGCGTATCGTCTCTACGCGAGGTGGGTTGGTCGGTGCCGTCGCCGTATCACCCAAGGACGAGATCTACGCGATCACGTCCGAAGGCGTGGTCATCCGCACGAAGGCCGCGGAAGTCCGTCGCGCACAACGACAGACCATGGGAGTTCGTCTGATGAACCTGCCGGACGGTGTCACTCTGGTCGCCCTCGCGCGTAACGCCGACGAACCGGACGAGCAGGAGTAAGCGAATGACGCAATCGCCCTACGGGGGGACTGCTTCGCAACCTACGCAGTCCACCCCGCAGCCCTCGGCTACCCAGTCGGGCGGCCCGAACGGCGCCAAGAGCGGCTCGGCGGGGACCAACGGCTCGAGCTCGAGTTCCTCCGGCGGCGACTTCGGCGCGACAACCATCTCAGGCAGCCCGCGCCAGCCCGGCGCCGACGGCCAGCAGAATTCGTCGGTCGCGACCGAGCAGCGCACCGCTGACCAGCGCACGTCCGAGCAGCGGGCCGCGCACGCTCCCGGCACGCCGGGCGCCGGCCAGCCGTCCGGTCAGCCCTCGGGCCAGCCGGGCAACTTCCCGCGCACGCCGGCGGCCGCCCCGACGGGCGGTCGGGGCGCGCGTAACCGCGGCCCGCGCCGGGCCCGGCTGCAGCTGCGGCACATCAGCCCGCTCACGGTGCTGAAGTTCTCCTGCGTGCTCGCGATCGCGCTGTTCTTCGTCTGGCTGATCATCGTCGGCGTCCTCTACGGCGTCCTCGACGCGGCCGGCGTCCTGCAGAAGGTCAACGACACCGTCGTCCAGCTCAACGGATCCGGGTCGAAGCCTCCGATCACCGCAGGAATCGTGTTCGGCGGCGCCGCAATCATCGGCGTCATCAACATCGTGCTGTTCGTCGCGCTGACGACCATCGGCTCGGTGATCTACAACCTGTGCGCCGATCTGGTGGGCGGGATCGAGATCACCCTGTCCGAACGGTAGAACCACCCCACGAAATCGCTGGGAACGCGTGGCGATTCCGCGGGGACGCCGGACCAGGGAACCCGGTTGGTCGCCACAGCGGGCGGCCAGTAAAGTTCTCCTTCGCACTCTTGCAGTGCTGCCCGGGCCTGTAGCTCAGACGGTTAGAGCGCATCCCTGATAAGGATGAGGCCGGAGGTTCAAGTCCTCCCAGGCCCACGCACGTTTCGACGATCAGCATTGGAGGCCTCGTGCGCAAGCCGCTCGTGCTCGTAGTGGGTGTCGTCGGCGTGGTCGTCACCCTGCTGCGGCGCCGCCAGAACCAGGCCGACGCAGCGCTGTGGCGCGAAGCGACCTCCGACTCGTCGCGCTGAACCACCCTCGGGGGACGTAGCTCAATTGGCAGAGCACCGCCTTTGCAAGGCGGGGGTTAGGGGTTCGATTCCCCTCGTCTCCACTCTCTGAAACGCCCCACGTGCGGGAACCATTCGCCGAGCTGGACCGACTATCACTGTGATGGGACGCCTGCGCCGCCGGATCAGAAACGGCACAATCATCGGGCTGACGTGCGCGAGCGTCGCCTTGGCGGGCTGCAGCGCGACGTCCGCCCCGCCCTCGGCGCCAGGACCGCAGGTCGGTCAGCAGGCCGACGCAGCACTGCCGCCAGCGATCACCTCGGCCGTGTTGCAGACTTCGACCGGCAAGTCGCTCACGCTGGCGGCGCTGCGCGGCAAGATCATCGTGATCTCCGACATGATGACCCTCTGCCAGGAGTCGTGTCCGCTCGACACCGCGAACGTCCTGGCTGCTGCTCGCGCCGTCGACCGGGCCGGCCTCGGCTCGAAGGTCGACTTCCTCAGCGTCACGATCGACCCGACGCGCGACTCCACGGCCCAGATCGCCGCCTACCGAAAGCTCTACGACCCGGCGCCACCCAACTGGTTCGTCCTCACCGGGACGTCGGCGACGTTGTCCAACTTCTGGAAACGGTTCGGGGTCTACATCCAGCGGGTACGGGACCGCCCGCCGCTGCCGCGGAACTGGCGCACCGGGCAACCGCTCACCTACGACCTCACGCACTCCGACGAGGTGTTCTTCGTCGATGCAACCTCGCACGAACGATTCCTGCTCGAGGGCACGCCACACGTCGCGCCGGGCGCTCCGTTGCCGCGCAAACTCGTGCGCTTCATGGACGGCACCGGCAAACGCAATCTCAACCATCCCGACCCGCTGGCCTGGACGCTTCCGCAGGAGCTGCAGGTGTTGTCCTGGCTCACCAAGACGCACATACCGGCAGCCGGTAATCAATGAATCGGCTGTCGTACACGCCACTGCTGCACGACTGACAGCGTTGCCCGTCGCTACGCTGACCTCGTTCTCAGCATCAGGCAACGCAACCGAGCGGAGTACGGCGATGGTGGCGACGGAGAAGAGCGGACCCGTCCGAGAACCAACCTCGAACGCGTTGAGCGTCGAGACCAACGGCATCGAGGTCATCGCAGATGACCAGCGACGTGGCACGCCCGCGCAATTGTTCTGGCCATGGTTCGGCGCGAACGTGTCGGTGCTGGCCATCGGTTACGGCGCCTTCCTGGGGCCGTTCCAGATCTCGTTCTGGCAGGCGGCGATCGCCGCGGTCATCGGTGTCGTGCTGTCCTTCCTGCTCTGCGGGTTCATCGCCCTGGCCGGCAAGCGCGGCTCGGCGCCGACGATGGTGCTCAGCCGTGCCGCGTTCGGCGTGCGCGGCAACGTGTTGCCTGCAGCGTTGTCGTGGGTGCTGACCGTCGGCTGGGAGACAGTGCTCGTCATCCTTGCGACGCTGGCCACGTCCACCGTGTTCGACCGCCTCGGCTGGAGCAGCGGGACGCCGACCAAGGTCATCGCGATGATCGTGGTGGCTGCGCTGGTGATCATCGGCGGCGTGATGGGCTTCGACCTGATCATGCGCGCGCAGGCGGTCATCACCGTCGTGACGGGCATCCTCACCGTCGTCTACATGATCCTGGTTGCCGACAAGATCGACTGGCACAACGTGTCGGCCGTGCCCGCCGGCTCGTCGCAACACGTGCTCGGTGCATTCGTGTTCGTCCTGACCGGATTCGGGCTCGGCTGGGTTAATGCGGCCGCCGACTACTCGCGATACCTGCCGCGGCGCGCGTCCAGCTCTGGTGTCGTCGGCTGGACGACCTTCGGCGGCGCGATTGCCCCGGCCGTGCTGGTCGTTTTCGGTCTGCTGTTGGCCGGCTCGTCAAAAGCCCTGAGCAACGGCATCTACAACGACCCGATCGGTGCGCTCGCTCAGGAACTCAGCACCTGGGCTCTTGTGCCGTTCCTCATCGTCGCGGTGCTCGGTCTGGTAGGAGGCGCGATTCTCGACATCTACTCCTCCGGTCTTGCCTTGCTCACCGCCGGACTGAAAATCCCCCGACCTCTCGCCGCGCTTGTCGACGGCGTCGTGATGATCTTCGGGACGATCTACGTCGTGTTCTCGGCACACAATTTCCTCTTCGAATTCGAAGGATTCCTGATTACCTTGGGCGTGCCGATCGCCGCGTGGTGCGGCGTCATGCTCGCCGATCTGCTGCTGCGCAAGCGCGACTACGCCGAGGCCGAACTGTTCGACGCGCACGGACGCTACGGCTCGGTGCAGATCGTGCCGATCGCAGCCGTGGTCGTCGGCACCTTCCTCGGCTGGGGCCTGGTCACGAACACCGTACGCGACCTGGCTGACCTGGCAGGGGTATTTGCTCGATCCGTTCGGTCTCGGCGGGAAGACGGGCGACTGGGCGGGCGCGAACGTCGGCGTGCTCGTCGCGCTGGTCGTCGGATTCGTGGCGGCCCTCGTCGCAGGCGTGCGCCGCGTGCGCGTCCAAGAAGGCAGGGCGTAGTCACGGACGGCGCACATCTGGTCGTCATCGACCTGCAGCACGTCTTCGGCGATGCCGGCAGCCCGTGGGCCGCGCCGCGGTTCGCCGAGATTCTCCCGCCGATAGCGCGACTCGTTGCGGCGTACGAGCCCGCCGTGACGTTCACGCGGTTCGTCGCCCCGGAGCACCCGTCCGGTGCCTGGATCGACTACTACCGACAGTGGCCGTTCGCGCTGCAACCGCCGGACGATCCGATGTACGAACTGGTCGCCCCGTTCGCCGATCGGCCCGCCGTCACCGCGACGACCTTCGGGAAGTGGGACGACCTCGCCGGCTCGGTCGGCGACTCGATCGTCGTGGCCGGAGTGTCGACCGACTGCTGCGTGATCTCGACGGTGCTGGCTGCAGCCGACGCCGGCATCAGCGTGAAAGTGGTCGCCGACGCATGTGCCGGCGCCACCGACGAGACGCATGCGCAGGCCCTCGCAGTCATGGCTTTGTACGCGCCGCTCGTCGAAGTCGTGACGAGCGACGCCGTAGCCTGAACAGCATCATGTCTGCAGTCGCGAACGTGCTGGCCGTGTGGGTCGGGAAGGTGACACTCGCCCTGTTGCGTCTGCTCGGACGCCGAGGCAACGCCTTGCCGGGACTGGTCGTCGAGAAGCTGTTCCCGCACTACCTCACGCGGGCGATGGCACGCCTGCCCGAGGGCGTCGTCGTCGTGACCGGCACGAACGGCAAGACGACCACGACCAAGATGGTCGCGACGATCCTCGCCGAGAAATACCAGGTGCTGACCAACGACACCGGTAGCAACTTCGTCCGCGGCGCGATCACCGCGACCATCGAACACGCACGCTGGTCAGGACGATTGCCTTATGACGTAGCGGTATTCGAGCTCGACGAAGCGTGGGCGGTGCGGTTCGTCGCAGCGGTCGCGCCGCGCCGGGCGTTGCTGCTCAACGTGATGCGCGACCAGCTCGACCGGTTCGGCGAGATCGACATGACCGCCCGCTTGCTCGGCAAGGTCGCGGCGGCGACCACCGGCAATGTCGTGCTCAACCGCGACGACGAGCGCATCGCGAAACTCGCCGCCCAGACGAACGCCGAGGTCACCTACTACGGCGTCAGCACCGAACTGCGCGAGCTTTTCCCGAACGACGAAGAGCTGTACGGCGGACCGATCCATTACGCCGACCAGCAGACCGCGGCCGAGCTGTTACGGCTGCCGGCAACCGGCGCACCGTTGCGCATGCGGATCGGGGCGAGCGAGTACGACATCGACTTGCGCGCCGAAGGCCCGCACAACGCACAGAACGCGACCGGCGCTGCGGCGCTGGGCCTCACCTTCGGGCTGGACGAGGCGACGGTCGCCCGCGGACTGGCAGCGGTGTTGCCGGCATTCGGACGCGGACAACGCTTCGACGTCGACGGTCGCAACGTCGTCCTGCAACTGGTCAAGAACCCCGCCGGGTTCCGGCAGACCCTGCGCACGCTCGACACCACCGACGCAGCGGCAATCGTTGTGGTGATCAACGACGACTACGCCGACGGACGCGACGTGTCATGGTTGTGGGACGTGGACTTCGCCGCGCTGGCCCACCACCCGGCGCGAGTGTCGACCTCGGGCACCCGCGCGGCCGACATGGCGCTGCGACTGCGCTATGACGAGGTCGACACGAGCGAGGTCGAAGCAGACCCGGAGAAGGCGGTGCGCTCGGCCGTTGCCTCGGTGGCCGCGGGCGAGACCGTGGTCGTCTTCAGTACCTACACCGCCATGTGGGCCCTGCACGCGATCCTGCTGCGAATCGGAGCGGCCACGACATGACCGCCATGACGCTCGTCCACCTCTACCCGCGCGAGATGAACATCTACGGCGACACCGGCAATGTCGTCGTGCTCAAACGCCGGCTCGAGTGGCGCGGACGCGAGGTGCGCGTCGTCCCGGTGAGCGTTGGTGACCCGCTGCCACACGATGTCGACATCCTGCTCGGCGGCGGCGGCCAGGACGCCGCGCAGGGTGAGATCGGTGCCGACTTCGCAACCCGCGGCGCCGAACTACGAGCAATGGCCGACGACGGCGTCGTCATGCTGAGCATCTGCGGCACCTACCAGATGCTCGGCCACGAGTTCATCACCCAGGACGGCGAGCACATCAAGGGCGTCGGTGTCCTCGACGTGATCACGCGTGGCCAGCACGAGCGCCTGATCGGTAACAACTACGTCGACACTCCTGAGGCCGGTCGACTCGTGGGGTATGAGAACCACAGCGGGCTCACCGAACTCGGCCCCGGTGTCGTCGCGCTCGGACGCACGCAGGCCGGACGTGGCAACAACGGCACCGACCGAACCGAAGGTGCCGTCCGTGACAACGTCATCGGCACGTACCTGCACGGGCCGGTGCTCGCCAAGAGCGCACGTTTCGCCGACAGCCTGCTGCAGCGCGCACTACGACGTCGAGGTCTGGACGACACGCTCGAACCGCTTGACGACGCCCTGGCCGACCGAGCGGCGAAAATCGCCGTCGGCCGACCGCGTTAGACGATCAGGCCGCGGTACCTGGGTCGCCGGGCAGCCCGGAGCCGGTCTCGGCGGTCGGCGATGCGTAGGGGTCCGCTGCGCTCTGCTTCTTGCGCTTGGCGGACACGACAACGACACCGGCCAGCGCGAGCCCGCCGAGCACGGCAGCCTTACGGCCACGACGTGGCTTGCGGCCTGCCTTCTCCTGGATCGTCACGTTGAGGTCGCGGGCGTGCTTCTGCGCGTTCTTGCGCGCTTTCTTACCGGCCTTGTCGACGCGCTTGCGCGCAGACTTCGCAGACTTCTTCGCGGACTTCTTGGCCGAGGCGGCAGCCTCGTCGGCCAGTTCGCGGGCGCGCTTGGCGGCCTGCTTGCGCGCCTTGCGGCTCTGCTTGGCAGCCGAGTCGAGCGCAGAACTTGCTGCGGCCGCGAGGCTCTCGCCGGCGGTTGCGGCCTGCGCCTTCACCGTGTCGAGCGCGGTCGAGGCGGAGTTCCGAACGGTGTCGCGGACATCGGCGACGTCAGTCTTGGCCATCGCAAGCTCCCCGGTCGTATATGTGGGCTGGGTCGAATCTGTAACAGACATGGTGCTTGGTCACCTACCCCAGATCACGGGCGGGGTACCAGTCGCAGCTGCATGGCAGGATGGACCTTCGCTCGACCCGCCGCAATCCACTGTCAGGAGAACTCGACGATGTCAGCCCCGATGTCCACCCAGCAGGCAACGCTGCACACCAGCGCCGGCGACATCAACGTTGTGCTCTACGGCAACCACGCGCCGAAGACGGTGGCCAACTTCGTCGAACTCGCGACCGGTGCGCGCGAGTGGACGCACCCCGGCACCGGGGCCAAGACGTCCGACCCCCTGTTCAACGGCACCGTCTTCCACCGGGTGATCCCCGGCTTCATGATCCAGGGCGGCGATCCGCTGGGCGAGGGATACGGCGGCCCCGGCTACAAGTTCGCGGACGAGTTCCACGGCGAGCTCAACTTCGACCGTCCGTACCTGCTCGCGATGGCCAACTCCGGCGCCAACACGAACGGCTCGCAGTTCTTCATCACCGTCGGCCGCACCCCGCACCTGAACCGAAAGCACACCATCTTCGGTGAGGTCGCCGACGCCGAGAGCCGTGCCGTGGTCGACGCGATCGCCAACACCGCGACCGATCGGCGCGACAAGCCGACGACGCCGGTGACGATCGAGTCCGTCACCGTTGCCTGAGGTACTGCGGCTGCGATGACCGAGACCGGGGTGGCGCACTGCTACCGCCATCCCAACCGCGAGGCCGGGGTGCGGTGCACCCGTTGCGATCGGCCCATCTGCCCCGAATGCATGCGTCCTGCGTCAGTGGGCTTCCACTGTCCGGACGACGCCGCGATCGGGCGTAAGACCCAGCGGCCGCTGCGCAACTCGGTCGGTGCCGTGCTGCGCGACGCCCCGCCCTACGTCACGATCACGCTCGTCGTCCTGAATGTCGCGGTCTACCTCGCCACCGCGTTGCCCTCACCGCGCGGCATCAACCAGCCCGAATACAGCCGGCTGTTCCAGGACTGGCAGCTGCTGCCCTACGCCGTCTATCACTCCAACGAGTACTTCCGGCTGGCGACGGCGGCGTTCCTGCACGCGAACCTGCTGCACATCGCGGTGAACATGCTCTCGCTGGTGTTCGTCGGGCCCTACCTGGAACGCGAGATCGGCTGGTGGCGCTTCCTGCTCGTGTATGTGGTGTCGGCGCTCGGCGGCGGGGCCGCGATCTACGCCTTCGGTGCCGCGCTCGTGCCGGTGGTCGGGGCGTCCGGCGCGCTGTTCGGCCTGCTCGGTGCCTGCCTGGTGCTCGTGCGGCGGCTCAACCTTGATCTGCAGTACCTGATCGGGATCATCGTCTTGAACTTCGCGTTCACGTTCTCTGTCGCAGGCATCTCGCGGCTGGGCCACATCGGCGGATTCGTCACCGGCGCGCTGTGCGGGCTCGCGATCGGCGGGTGGCCCTCCGCGCGCCGCCGCATCCCCGACCGGCTGCAACTGGCCGGGTTCGGCGCTCTCGTCGTGCTGGTCGTGCTCGTGGTGGCCGTCCGCACCGCAGCAGGCGGTTTCTGAGGGCTCAGCGGGGCGGACGCATCGTCGCCATCAGTGCCGCCGCGGTCTCGGGATCGACGCCGAGGCTGCGCCGACTGAAGACCACGAACACCTCGCCCGCGTCGACCTCGAGGGTCGTGCTGCGCAGCCCGTACCGGCTGCGGACATCCGCACGCACGTCCTCGACAGTTGCCCAGGCGAGGTCGGCGCGGGTGAACGGCGTGCGGATGCGCAGCCCGGCCTGGTCGGCGGCCAGCCGCGGTGACCAGATCAGATCCCCCGCGACGTAGCCGAGCAGCACCAGCGCGGCCGTCGCGAACAGCAGCCGGCCCGGCGCGTCGCCCGTGCTGAGGAGCCAGCACGGCTGCGACGAGCGCGCCCAGGCCGGCCAGTGCCGTGAGGCGGCGGTCCGGACTGAAGCGCAGCGTGGGTGCGGTCACTGCGTCCACAGACTTATCCCCACCTGGGGATGAACTACAGGCGTGTAATCACAGCCGTGGAAAACGCTGTGGACGCGAGCCGGCGTCACCGCCAGCGGACCGCCATGATCAATCCGAGCATCATCACGCCGAACCCGACCGCGAAGTTCCAGGCGCCGAGATCTTCCATGACCGGCACGCCCTGGCCGCTGTTGGTGAGGTAGTACACGACGAGGTAGGCCAGGCCGAGCAGCATGATCACGACCATCGTGACCGGGTACCAGCTGGGGCTCGGCGCCATCACCTTGCTCGTACGCGCGCCCGTCGCCAGAGACTGCGGACGGGCCGCGACGTCTGACTTCTTGCGGACTTTGGACTTCGGCACTGTCGACTCCTGCGCGACGCATCGGCGGTTGGGCTCTACGGGTTAGCGTAGACGCCGACACGCCTACGCCGCCGAGCAGAGACGGAATTGCCATGCAGCTGCGCCCGTCGCAGGCCTGGCGTGCGCTCGTCCCGGTCGTGTGCCTCGTCGCCGGCTTCGGCTTCGCGGTCAGCGCGCACGACTCGGGCGGCACCGATCTGCGGCCGCCCGGCACCGCCAACCTGCGCGATCTCGTGACCTCGGCCGAAGCGCGCGTGCGCGGGCTGGACGCCCAGTACGCCGGCTTGCGCGCCCAGGTCACCTCGGCGACCCGGCTCGCCGGACGCAGTGACGGCGCGGTTGCGCGGCTGCAGGCCGAGGCCGCGCCCCTGCACGAACCGGGCGGGCTCACTGCGCTGCACGGGCCGGGCCTGATCGTCATCCTCGACGACGCGAGCCCGTCGGCGGCCAGTGCCGCGACGGCTGCCGGGGTCGACCCGAACCAGCTCGTCGTTCACCAGAGCGATCTGCAGGCGGTGGTCAATGCGCTGTGGGCCGGCGGCGGCGAGGCGATGACGATCGCGGGCCAGCGGGTGATCGCGACGAGCGCCGTGCGGTGCGTCGGGAACACCCTGTTGCTCAACGGCGAGGTGTTCTCTCCCCCGTTCAGGGTTGCGGCCATCGGGCCGTCCCGGACCATGACCGCAGCGCTTGACCAGTCGCCGGGCGTGAAGCTGTTCAAGCAAGCCGCCGGCTACTACGGCCTCGGGTACACCGTCGAATCGACCGACGTTGCTGTGCCGGCGTACACCGGATCGATCACGTTGCAGTACGCGCATGTGGCCAAGTAGCGCGTGTCAGAGAAGATGAGGACCTGATGGTCGACACGACGGACGAGGCGACGCCCCGGCATGGCCCGGCGCCGCGGCGCCGCACGACCTGGGCCGATCGGGTGCGCTTCGTGCTGCGTGGTCTCGGCCAGCTGCTCATCACCGCCGGCGTCGTCGTGCTGCTGTTCGTCGTCTATGAGGTCTATGTGACCAACTACTTCGCCGACCGCGCGCAGGCCCAGGTGAAGACCGCGCTCAAACACGAATGGCAGGACACGACCAAGGATCCGCTGCTGCCCCTGCCCGGCCAGTCGTCGCCGACGCTGCCGGACGGCACCGGGATCGCCTACATCTACATCCCGCGGCTGGGCCGCGACTACGGCTACGCCATCGTGCAGGGCACGTCCGACGCCGACCTCGAGAAGGGACCCGGCCACTACACCGATACCGCGCTGCCCGGGCAGGTCGGCAACTTCGGCGTCGCCGGACACCGGGTCGGCAAGGGCGAGCCGTTCCTGAACCTCGACCAGGTGCAGGCCGGCGACGCGGTGATCATCCAGACGAAGTCGGACTGGTTCGTCTACCGCATCGAGGGGCAGCCGGGAAACATCGCTGCGGTCGACTCCTACGGCGTCCCCGGCCGCGAGATCGTCGATCCGTCCGACGGGAACGTGCTCTACCCCGTTCCTGATCACCCCGGGGTGACCCCGACGAAGGCGTGGATCACGCTCACCACCTGTCATCCGAAGTTCACGGCGACCCACCGCATGGTGCTGCACGGCATGCTCGCCGAGACGATCAAGGCGCACGGGCTCTCGATGCCGGCCGGCATCACCGCGCTCTACGGCCAGGTGAGCAACTGATGTACGTCTGGATCTGGCGGCACCTGCCCGGCAATCTCGCGCTGAAGCTCGCCGGGGTGTTGGTGCTGTTCCTCGCTGTCACCGCGCTGTTGTTCTTCGTGATCTTCCCGTGGATCGAGCCGCACCTGCCGATCAACCAGGTCACCGTCCCGGGTGAGAAATGACGCGGGTCCTGGTCGTCGACAACTACGACAGCTTCGTCTACAACCTCGTCCAGTACCTGGGCCAGCTCGGGGTCGAGGCGCAGGTGCGCCGCAACGACGCCGTCTCGCCGGACGAGCTCGACGCGCTGGGTGTCGACGGGGTGCTGCTCTCCCCCGGGCCGGGCACGCCGTACGAGGCGGGAGTCTCGATGGCGTTCGTGACCGCGTGCGCCGAGCGAGCGCTGCCGCTGTTCGGAGTGTGCCTCGGTCACCAGGCGATCGGCGCGGTGTTCGGTGCGCCCGTCGTGCGCGCGCCTGAGCTGCTGCACGGCAAGACCTCGACGGTGTTCCACGACGGGACGGGCGTGCTCGCGGGCCTGCCGTCACCGTTCGTCGCGACGCGCTACCACTCGCTGGCAGTCGAAGCCGACGCGTTGCCGCCGGAGATCGTGGTGACGGCGCAGACCGAGTCCGGTGTCGTGATGGGACTGCGGCACGCGAGCCTGCCGATCGACGGGGTGCAGTTCCATCCCGAGTCGGTGCTCACGCAGGGCGGGCACCGCATCGTCGCGAACTGGGTGGCGCGCTGCGGGGCACGCGTCGACGACGCGCTGGTCGAGCGGCTGGCAGGCGAGGTCGAGGCGATGCGCGCCGGCGCATTCGCAGTGGGCTGAAGTCAGTCGTCCGGCGACACAATCGGTGCGACGCCGGGCTCGGCGACCACTTGGGCGACGACCGGATCCATCGTGCGGTAACACGCTGCGATCGCGCCGGCGAAGCGCGCGAGGATCCAGCGCGAGCGGGCGTTGGTGGTGTGCGCGGCAACGACTTCAGCGCTGACGTCAGCGATCTCGTCGGTCATGGCCCACCCCCTCGGCGCGCGCAACTGCACGGTCGGGGGTGCGGAGAGTCTACCTCCGCAACTGGGCCTTCGCGGCCGCCTTTGCTTGTTTCTTGAAGTCGCGGACCTTAGTGAGCGAGGCGTCGTCGACCACATCGGCGACCGACCGGAACGAACCGGCCTCGCCGTAGGCACCGGCTGCCGCGCGCCAACCGGACGGCTGCACGTCGAACTGCTTGCCCAGCAGCGCGACGAAGATCTTGGCTTTCTGCTCGCCGAAGCCGGGCAGCCCACCGATGCGCTTGACGAGGTCGTTGCCGTCGGCAGCACCCGTCCACACGTTCTCGGCTCGGCCGTCGTACTGGTCGACCAACACCTGCGCGAGTGCCTGCACACGCTTCGCGAACGCAGCCGGGAAGCGGTGCAGCGCCGGCGGGGTACGGAAGATCGCTTCGAATTTGTCGGCGTCGTAGGTCGCGAGCTCGGTCGCGTCGAGCTCGCGCCCGAGCCGCTCGCGCAGCACGGACGGCGACGTGAAGGCCTTCTCCATCGGGATCTGCTGGTCGAGCAGCATCCCGATCAGCAACGCGAGCGCGTCGGTGTCGAGGAACTCGTTGGCTTCCGCGGTGCTCGCGACGTACATATTTCGGATCGTATGCCGATAAGGGTGAGGCCGACCTTGTCGGGCCTGCATTTGTTGACCGCCTGGTCCTGGCGAACTCCCCGTTCGACCAGCGTGAGTTGCTTGCGTCAGGCGTTACGGGTTCACGAACAGATAGCCGGCGAGGATCAGCCCGCACGCGGAGATCGCCACGCGCAGCACGTCCGGCCGCGCGCTCCGGGCGACCGTCGGCCCGATCGTGCCGCCCACGAAGGCGCCGATCCCGAGCGGCCAGACCGCATGCCACACCACCGTTCCGAAGACTGCGAAGACCACAGCCGGCAGCGTGTCCGACACGACGAACATGACGTTCTTGAGGGCGTTGGCACGGTGCAGCGCCGACTCGGTCGTCAGCAGCAACAGCGCGACGAGCAGGATGCCCGAGCCGGCGCCGAAATAGCCGTTGTAGGCGGCCACGCCGGCACCGGCCACCGCTACAAGCGCGCGGTTCGGACGGATGTCGCGTCGCGTCTGCCAACGATCGATCAGCGGCTGGAGCAACAGGATCACCGAGCCGGTCGCGACGAGGAACGGGACGACTCGGGCGAAGATCGACCCCGGTGTCATCACCAGCACTACGGCGCCGGCGAGCGAGAGCAGGACCATTGGTGGAAGCCACCTGCGCAACGTGCCGGCGTGCCCGGAGATGTCGGGAGCGGCGCGAGCTGCTGATCCGATCCCGCTGCCGAGCAGCGCGACAGAGTTGGTGACGTTCGCGGCGAGCGGCGGTAATCCGACCGCCAGCAGGGCCGGATAGGCGACCAGCGAGGTGATCCCGCCGGCGGTGCCGATCACCCCGGCGACGACGCCCGAGCCGAGCAGGAAGGCCCACTCGATCACTGCGCTCACTGCGCTCACCCTGCCAGGATCGGACGACGATCATTCGTGGGCATCCGACCGGATCTGTTCGCCTGCCGGTGACCGTGGGCACAATCGCCTGCATGCGGGTCGTCATCAACGGGCACAAACTGCCCGGCCGGGTGTGCGGGCCGAACCACGACGTACACGTAGCGCTGCAGGTGGGGTCGCGCCCCGAGGGGCTGGTGCCCGGCGATGCCGACCTGGCGCGGTGGGAGGCGGACGTGCGCGTGGTCGAGCTCGACGACGAGCGCGACTTCCGTGGCCCGGCGGTGCATGGCCGACGTGGCGAGCGCTTCCTCTACCTGACCTGGGGCGAGTACGACGGCCGCGAGTTCGCGATGTTCCGCCGCGCGAAGCTGATGCTGGCCGACGTGCCGGACGCCGACGAGGTGGTCGCCGATGTCGACCTGACCGACGACGACGGCCTGCCGTGCTGCGCTCGGCTGCGCGATCCGGTGATCCGCTGGAGCGTCCCCGCTCACTAGCGGCTGCGCCGGAGGGTCTGAAGCCGCAGTCGGGCGCTACCGTCGCGCGATGGACGTGGTCGCGGCGGCGCTGGTGCACGACGGACGGGTGCTCGCGGCGCGTCGGGTCACGCCACTGGGCTGGGAGTTCCCCGGCGGCAAGGTCGAGCCGGGCGAGAGCCCGCAGCAGGCGCTGGTGCGCGAGTGCCGCGAGGAACTCGCCATCGAGATCGAGTGCGGCGATCGGCTGGCGGTGGCCGGCGACGCCAAGATCACTCTGCAGCTGTGGCAGGCCGAGCTGATCAGCGGATCCGTCACCGCCTCGACCGACCACGATTCACTCCGGTGGGTCGGTCGCGGCGAGCTGGACGATCTCGACTGGCTACCGCTCGATCGCGAACTGCTCGACGCCGTCGTGCGACTGCTCGATTGACTGGTCGGTTGACTGCGGCCTCGACGCGGGTATCAGGTGAGCCATGCAGACCCGCGTTCGACAGCTGATGCGGGCCACGTCCGGCATGGCGAAGGTCGAGTTCCTCCGCGCACAGCTGGGCACGGCCCGTTGACGACCCGACGGTGGCTGTTCGGCGATCAACTCGGACGGCACTTCCTCGACGACGCGCAACAACCGGTGTTGATGATCGAGTCGAAGGCCGTCTTTGCACGTCGTAGGTTCCATCGCGCCAAGGCGCAGCTGGTGCTGTCGGCAATGCGACATCGCGCCGCTGAACTCGGCGACCAGTGCGAGTACGTACGCGGCGACACCTACCGCGACGCCGTCCGTACGCCCGTCTCGGTGTGTCACCCGACGTCGTGGGCGGCCAAGCGACTCGTCGAATCCCTCGACGGTGTCGAGGTATTACCCGCGCGCGGGTTCGCCACCTTGCGCGCGGACTTCGAGGCGTGGGCGTCGTCGCGCGGTGACAAGCGGCTACTGCTCGAAGACTTCTATCGCGACGCGCGGCGTCGGCACGACGTGCTGATGGACGGCGCCGAACCTGCCGGCGGGCGGTGGAACTTCGATGCCGACAACCGCGAACCGCCGCCGAAGTCCGAGACGCTCGGCGTGGCCGAACCGTGGTGGCCCGACGAGGACGAGATCGACGACGAGGTGCGCCACGACCTCGACGCCTGGGAACGCGCCGGCGACGTCCAGTTCATCGGAACTGACGGCGCGCGCAGGTTCGCTGCGACGCGGGCCGAGGCGTTGCACGTGCTGCGCGACTTCATCGCGCACCGGCTGCCGTCCTTCGGCACCCACGAGGACGCGATGCTGCGCGGCGATGACTGGATGGCGCACTCACTGCTGTCGGCGCCACTCAACCTCGGCCTGCTCGACCCGATCGAAATCGTCCAGCGCGCAGAATCCGCTTATCGCGCAGGCGATGCGCCGATCGCGTCCGTCGAAGGATTCGTCCGACAGATCCTCGGTTGGCGCGACTACGTGTGGCATCTGTACTGGCACGAGGGCGATGAGTACCGGCGCCGTAACGCACTCGACGCGACCGGCACCGTCCCGAAGTGGTTCGCCACGCTCGACGACGAAGAATCGGTCGACGCCAACTGCCTCAAGCACGTCTTGCGCGGCGTGCGCGAGCACGGCTGGGTGCATCACATCCCGCGGCTCATGGTGCTCGGCAACTACGCGATGCAACGCGGTTGGCGGCCGACCGCGGTCACCGACTGGTTCCACCGCGCATTCGTCGACGGCTACGACTGGGTGATGGTGCCCAACGTCGTCGGCATGTCGCAGTACGCGGACGGCGGCGTGATGGCGACCAAGCCTTACGCAGGTGGCGGCGCGTACATCGACCGGATGAGCGACTACTGCGGCGAATGCCGTTACGACCCGAAGAAGCGGGTCGGCGAGAGCGCCTGTCCGTTCACTGCCGGGTATTGGGCCTTCCTCGATCGCAATCGCGAGCGATTGCGGGGCAACCACCGGATGGCACAACCGCTTCGCGGGCTCGATCGGCTCAAAGACCTGGACGAGGTCATCGAGCAGGAGCGAGATCGAGGTTCGCGCGTGCCGTGATCGCCAGGTTTCCCCGCCCGTGCTCGCTTTGGGACTGGCGAACCGAGCACCAGCGGGGAAAGCACCGATCGGTTCCCCGCCCGTGCTCGCTTTGGGACGGGCGAACCGAGCACCAGCGGGGAAAGGGGCGTCGAGTACGGTCCGAGGAATGCGTGCTGTCGTCGTTCCCGAGCCGGGCGATCCGGAGGTCATGCAGGTCGACGACGTCCCCGATGCAACCGCAGGCCCCGGCGAGGTGCTCATCAAAGTCGCCGCGACCGCGGTCAACCGCGCCGACTGCATGCAACGCCAGGGCAACTATCCGCCGCCGCACGGCGCGTCGCCCTACCTCGGTCTCGAGTGCTCCGGCACGGTTGCCGCCCTCGGTGACGACGTGGCCGGTTGGGAGATCGGCGCCGAAGTGTGCGCGTTGCTGTCCGGCGGCGCCTACGCCGACTACGTCGCCGTGCCCGTCGGGCAGCTGATGCCTGTGCCGCACGGCATCTCACTGATCGACGCCGCCGCGTTGCCGGAAGTCAGCTGCACCGTGTGGTCGATGGTGTTCGGGACGGAGGCCGGCCGGTTGCAGCCCGGTGAGCGCCTGCTCGTCCACGGCGGCACGAGCGGCATCGGCACCATGGCGATCCAGCTCGCCGCACAACGCGGAGCGCAGGTGTTCGCCACCGCCGGCACCGACCGCAAGGTCGAGTTCTGCCGCTCGCTCGGCGCCGACGTCGCGATCAACTACCGCGAGGACGACTTCGAAGAGCGCGTGCGCGCCGAGACCGACGGCGCCGGCGTCGACGTCATCCTCGACAACATGGGCGCGTCCTATCTCGGACGCAACATGGCAGCGCTGGCGCTCGGCGGACGGCTCATCGTGCTCGGCCTGCAAGGCGGACGGCGCGGCGAACTCGACCTCGGCGCGCTGCTGACCAAGCGCGCGACCGTCCACGCGGCAGGTTTGCGTGCACGCCCGGCGGCGGCAAAAGCAACAATCGTCGCCGAGACTGTTCTAGCCGTGTGGCCGCTCATCGAGGCCGGCGCGATTCACCCCGTAATTGACCGCGTCCTTACGCTCGACGACGTTGTAGAAGCGCACAAATTGGTCGAATCGAGCGAACACATCGGGAAAGTGCTGCTGCGCGTTTCCTGATCGTCACCTGTGGGGATTCTGGTCGTTAGCCAGCCCAAAGGGGGGATCCCCCTACCTACGCCCACAGGGACGACCATGACCTCACGCGCTCGACGCACGGCCCGGCACTGCGCGCTGCTGACCGCAGCCGCACTGCTCACCGGCACCGCAGTAGGCCTGAACGCAGGCACCGCGCAAGCCGCCTCCACTCCCATGACCCGGCTGGCCGGCGACGTGTTGTCGCAGCTGCACACCTGGACCGACCTCGGCCCCACCTCGACGAGCCGACAGATCCAGCTCGACATCACCATCGCCCGTCCCGACACCGCGGCCGAGAGCGCCTACTACAACGCGCTCTACACCAAGGGCAGCAGCGACTACCACCAGTTCCTGACGCCCGCACAGTTCGATGCCCGCTTCGGCGTCTCGCAGGCGAACTTCGACGCGGTGCGCAACTTCGCGACGGCGCACGGGCTCACGGTCGCCAGCTCGACCGGCAGCCGCGACCTGCTGGTGCTCGGCGGCACTGTCGCCCAGGTCGAGAAGACCTTCGCCGTGACGCTGCGCAACTACCGCACCAGCGGCAAGACCTACTACGCCAACACCGCCGGACCGCAGGTCCCGAGCGGGCTCGGCATCACCGGCGTGATCGGGCTGAACAACAAGCTGGGCAGCCACCTCTACCACAACGGGCCGGACAACCCGGTGCCCTCGACCGCCACGCACGGCGTCAAGCCGGCGCAGGACACCTGCCAGGGCGGCACGTGCATCGGACTCACAACGCCGCAGGACCTGTGGTCGATCTACAAGCAGCCCGGCGGCGCGACGGCCAAGCCGATCGGCAACAAGACCGTCGACTTCGGCCAAGGCCAGAAGATGGCGGTGTTCGGCGAGGGCCAGACCGCGCCGGTCATCACGAACCTGCGCACCTTCGAGCGGCTGCACGGCCTGCCGCGCATCCCGATCAACGTCGTCCACACCGACGGGACGAAGGTCAAGTACAACGACGACGCCGGCGAGGTCGAGTGGGATCTCGACACCCAGTCGTCCACGGGCATGAGCCCGGACGTGGAGAGCGAGACGCTGTACTTCGGTCACGACCTGTCCGACCAATCGGTGCTCAACGTGTTCAACAAATGGGCCGACGACCCGAACGGACCGCTGCAGGCCAACGCGTCCTACGGCGAGTGCGAAGAGAACCCGGCCGGCGACCAGCTCGGCACGACGCCGGCGGCCTTCTCGGCCGGCCAGATGTACACGCTCGCGTCCGAGGCTGCGCTGAAGAAGGCAGTCATGGAAGGACGCACACTGTTCTCGTCCGCCGGTGACACGGGCTCGTCCTGCCCGCTCGTCGCGGCTGCGACCCTCAACGGCCTGACCAACTCGGTCGTGCCGATCGTGAACTACCCCGCGTCGAGCCCGAACGCGGTCGACGTCGGTGGCACCGTGCTCTACGGCACCGACTCGACGACGCCGCAGCGCGCCCTGGAGTACAGCTGGACCTACACCGGCGGCGGCACCAGCTTCGTGTTCGCCAAGCCGAGCTGGCAGGACGGCATCACGAACATCGCGGGAGTCTGCGACTACAGCCCCGGCGGCGGTACGACCAACGTCGGTCAGCCGTGCCGCGGTGTGCCCGACGTTGCGGCCCAGTCCGGTGACGTGGCGTCCAACGGCTACGGCATCGTCGCCGAGGGCGAGACGAGCTATCCCGGTGGCGGCACCAGCCTCTCGTCCCCGCTCTGGATGGGCATGTGGACGCGGGTGCAGGCCGCAGCCAAGGCGGTGAAGGGCAAGTTCGTCGGCAACGGTTTCGCGAGCCCGACGCTGTACGCGCAGTTCAAGGGCGCGCACGGGGCAGCCGACTTCACCGACATCGGCGGTGGGACCACCAGTCCGCCGGCGGGCAACGGCTTCTACGTCTCGACCCCGGGCTGGGACTACACGTCCGGCATGGGTTCGCCGAACGTCGCGACGCTCGCCACGAACATCGACGGCTCGATCACACCGAAGAACCCGGTGCTGCCGAAGCAGCCGTCGGCCGGTGCGACCACGCGCAAGAACGGCTGCACACCGCTGTTCACCGACCCGGCGGGCGACGACTCGTACCCGCTGGGCACGTCCTCCGGCGGCAACCCGCAGCTGGACATCCTCAGCGGCAACATCTCCTACAACGCGACGACGAAGCAGCTGCGCGTGCTGACGACCATCAACAACCTGTCGACGAGCCAGGCCTCGCCGGCCGGTGGCGGCAACGAGTACTACTTCCCCTGGAGCTACAAGGGGGTCACGTACTTCGCGAACGCCGAGGTCGACTCGACCGGTGCCGTCACCTACCACGACGGCACACTGGCGGGAAGCCAGTACACCAACGCGCACACCGACACGGGCCACTTCGGCAGTGGCAAGAACGGTGTCGTCGAGATCGACGTGCCGGTGGCCAACGTGGGCTCGCCGCCCTCAGGCGCCACGCTCGTCGGCCCGGGCGCGCAGACCAAGGTGCTCGTGGGCACCGGCCAGACCGGCGGCCTGATCGAGACCGCCGACTCCGGCGGCCCGCAGTACGACTACGTCATGGGCCAGCACTGCTGAGCTAGCCCGTCCGCGACAGTGGTCAGTTCCGGCCACAGTGGTCAGTTACGACTGACCACTGTGCGTCCGAACTGACCACTGTCGTCAAGTGGACCCTCGGACGGGAGCTGTGCCGGTTTCGCCCCGGTCTGTCGTGGGTAGGCGAGTGTCGAAATCGCGATCCTCGACGGGGGCAGCCATGACGACACGACGGTTCCGGATCTCCTTTCTTGCACTCGCAGGTGTGCTCCTGCTCGTGCTCACCGGGGCACTGAGCAGCAGCAGCGGCGCATCGGCAGCCGCGCACGGCTCGAGCAAGCTGCCGGCCTGGGCGATCGGGCCCTTCGTCCGCGATCCGGGCAACCCGCTGCTGACGCCGCCGGTAGTCCCGAACGACTCGAACAGTTGGGAGTGGCCGGAGCGCTTCAACCCGTCCGTCGTGGTCGTCAACGGCGTGTTCCACATGCTCTACCGCGGCGCCGCGTCCGGAAACATCTCCTCGATCGGTGGCGCGCGCAGCACCGACGGTCGGCACTTCACCGAGGTCGCCGGCAATCCGGTGATCGGGCGGACGCTCTCGTCCGAGACGCATGGCGTCGAAGACCCGCGGATGTACTACCTCAACGGCAAGTACTACGCGTTCTTCACCGGCTACGACGGCACGAACATCGGCATCAACGAGGCGACCTCGAGCGACGCGGTGCACTGGAAGCAGCTCGGGCGCGTCATTCCCGGCACCAAGAACGCCGCCGTCGTGGCCGACCCGCAGGGCCGTCCGGTGAAGATCGGCGGCAAGTACCTGATGTATTACGGGCAGTCCGGCACCGGGACGCACATCGCCCGCTCGACCGACCTCACCCACTGGACGACGGCGGGCACCGTCAAGACCGGGTTCCCGGCGAGCTACGACCCGTTCGAGTTCTGCGTCGCGGTCACGAACTATCGCACCACTGCCGGCGCTGCGGAGCGCCACGGCATCGTGCTGTTCGTCGCCGGCGAGCTCATGGGCCACGGCCGCTGGTACTACGCGATCAGCGAGATCCACTTCTCACGCTCGAACCTGACCAAGCCCGACGCGCAGCTGCATCAGCCGGTGCTCAAGCCGCAGGCGCCGTACGAGCTCTACGGCTACACCCCGCGCACCGTCTTCATGAACAACATCATTTTCCACGGCGGCAAGTGGCTGATGTATTACGGCGCCGGAGACAGCGACATCGCGCTGGCGACGACGCGCAGCGGCAGCTAACCGAGTTCGGCGAGGCCGGCCAGCAGCTGGTCGACCTCGCCGACCGTGGTGTGCGGCATGAACCCGGCGAAGGTGGCGCCGCCGATCTCGTCGGCGCCGAAGGCGGTCATGAGCTGCGACATCCCGGACGGTCCGGTCCACACCGAAACCCCGCGGCGGGCGAGGAACTCGCCGACCTGCGCCGGCGTCCGTCGCGCGACGGTGAATCCGAGCACGGGCAGCCGCGGCCCGGTACCGCCGAAGACGGTGACGTGCGGCAGCTTGGCCACACGCTCGTCGAAGTGCGTCCACAACCGCGCGGTGTGCGCACCGGAGATGTCGATCGAGCGTTGCAACCGCTCGCGCCGCGTGCCGCTCGCCTGGTCGTCGAGACCCGCGAGGTGATCCACCGCGGCCGTCGCGCCGTCGAGCAGTTCGACGGCGAGCGGACCGAAGTCGAACCGCTTGGGCGCCGGCGAGTGCGAGCTCTCGTCCACGTCCAACAGCAGACCGGGACGCGCGATGAGCGCGGACATGGTCGGGCCGCCGAAGGTCGCCGCCTCGACGGTCATCAGGTCCGCGCCGAGCTCGTCGAGTGACAGCGCCAGGTGTGGTGTGGCGGCACCGACGTCGACGACGACGAGGGCCCCTACGTCGTGCGCGAGATCGGCGATCGCGCGCACGTCCGGCGTAGTGCCGGTGGCCGGGTTGCCGAGCGGGACGGTGACCAGCCGGGTCTGCGGCGTGATCAGGTGCTCGTACTGCCAGGCCGGCACCTCGCCGGTCTCGAGATCGAACTCGGCCCACTTCACGCTGACGCCGCACGCACGAGCCGCGCGCAGCCACGGCGAGAGCACCGAGTCGTTGTCGAGGCGGTTGAGCACGATCTGATCGGACAGCTTCCAGTTGCGCGACAGCAACTCCGCGAACTGGACGTGCAGTCCGCCGAGCGTGGCGCCGAGCACGACCGAATCGGGGCCGGCGCCGACGAGGTCGCCGAAGGCCCGCCGCGTCTCGACCAGCGCCGATGCGGTGCGTTGGGAGCGGAACGACGTGCCGCCGGGCTGGGTGGGCGCCGAGCGCAACGTCGCGATGATCGCGCGGATGACCGACTCGGGCTGCACCGCCGACAACGGCCCGTCCAAGGTGGCCGGACCCGACGGCAACGACAGATAGAGCCCTCGTACCCGAGCCACGTCCAGCCCGCGCGCCGTCGTCGACACCATCGAGAGCAACCCCCGTCAACCTCTTTGCGACACTGGAGGGGTGAGTGAGCACACCCCGAACCTTCGACAGCCGAACGACGAGCACGCACCCGTTGATTCGAGTGCCGAGGTTGTACCCGCCAGCCAATCAGATACGGACGAAACCGGCGAGTCGGGTGAGCACGACGAGGTGTCGGCGCTGGTCGAGCAGCCGGCGAAGGTCATGCGTATCGGCACGATGATCAAGCAGCTGCTCGAGGAAGTGCGAGCTGCACCGCTCGATGAGGCGGGCCGGCAGCGGCTGCGCGACATCCACGAGATGTCGATCCACGAGCTCGAGGACGGGTTGGCGCCGGAGTTACGCGAGGAGCTGGAGCGACTCACCTTGCCCTTCGGGACGGGTGTGCCGTCCGAGGCCGAACTGCGTATCGCGCAGGCCCAGCTCGTCGGATGGCTCGAAGGCTTGTTCCACGGCATCCAGGCCGCCCTGTTCCAGCAGCAGATGGCCGCGCGTGCCCAGCTCGAGCAGATGCGGACCCGCGCGCTGCCGGGCGGCGGGCAGCGTCAGATCGTCGTCGGCCCGGGTGGGCAGGTGCTCGGTGGGGGCGCGTTCGGCGCGGGCGAGGAGGACGACCCGCGGCAGGGTCCGGGGCAGTACCTCTAGCCGGTGGGCAACTACGTCCGGGACGTCCTCGGCGAGCGGGCGCGCGACGACCTCGCGCTGATCACGCTGGCGAACGACGGCGCACGGGCCGAGTGGACGTTCGGGCGGCTGCTCGATGCGAGTGGCCGTTTCGCGGGCGTGCTCGCGCGGCACGGGGTCGGCCGTGGCTCGGTCGTGCTCACCTTGGTCGGCAACACGATCGAGTACCCGCTGACGATGCTCGCGTGCCTGCAGGTCGGAGCGGCGATGCTCCCGTGCAGCGAGCAGCTGCGCGCGAAGGACGTCGCGTTGCGGGTGCGCCGCGCCCGTCCGGCGCTGGTGGTGTGTGCCGAGCGCAACCGCGCGGTCGTGGACGAGGCCGAGCCGGGGTGTGCCGTGCTCACCGTGCCGGGCGACTACGACGCCGAGCCGGCGCCGTTCGCCGAACTCGACGAACGCGATCCGGCGTTCGTGCTGTTCACGTCCGGGACGAGCGGCGAGCCCAAGCTGGTGACGCACGGGCAGGGCTACGTCTACGGCCAGCAGCTGCAGGCCCGGTCGTGGATGGCTGCCGAGCCGGGCGAGCTGGTGTGGTCGACGGCGGCGCCGGGCTGGTCGAAGGCCGCTCGCAATGCGTTCCTCGCGCCGTGGGTGTGCGGCGCGTCGGCGCTGTTGCAGGATCGCCGCTTCGACCCGGTCGAGCGGCTCGACACGATCCGGGCCGAGAACGTGAACGTGCTGTGCATGGCGCCGACCGAGTACCGGCTGATCGCCGCGCACGGGCCGATCGAGGACGTGCCGTCGCTGCGCCGGCTCATCACGGCGGGCGAGGCGCTCGGCGTGCCTGCCCTGGAGTCGTGGCGCGAGCAGACCGGGCTGACGATTGCCGACGGCTACGGGCAGACCGAGACCGGACAGCTGACGGGGGCCTCGCCCGGAACCGATGCGCCGCCGGGCTCGATGGGCCGTCCGTTGCCGGGCGTGCAGACCTCGATCGTCGACGGCGAGCTGTGCGTCGACCCGAGCACCGTCCCGACTTTCTTCCTCGGCTACGACGGCGGCACCGCGCCGGAGGGCCTGTGGCACACCGGTGACCGTGTGCGCGTCGACGACGACGGCTGGCTGTTCTTCGAGTCGCGCGCCGACGACGTGATCGTCAGTGCCGGCTACCGGATCGGGCCGGTCGAAGTCGAGTCGACGTTGCTCGGCCATCCGGCCGTGCGCGAGGTCGCCGTCATCGGCGAGCCGGACGAGACCCGCGGGGAACTCGTCGTCGCGGTCGTGGTGCTGCGAGACGGCGTCGAGGCCTCGGACGAACTCGCCCGCGAGCTGCAGGAGCACGTCAAGGCCGAGACCGCGCCGTACAAGTACCCGCGCCGCGTCCGCTTCGTCGACGCGCTGCCGAAGACCACCAGCGGCAAGATCCATCGCGCCGCCCTGCGTTCGTCCTGACCCCCTTTCCCCGCTGGTGGTCGGTTTGACTGCCCGCAAGCGAGCACTGGCGGGGAAAGCCCCGGACGGTTCCCCGCTGGTGGTCGGTTTTACGGCGCGGAAGCGAGCACTGGCGGGGAAAGCCGGTCAGCCTCAGGCGAGCAGCGACTCGATCAGCACGGCGACCGCGTCCTCGTCGTTGGACCCGACGACCTCGTCGGCGACGGCCCGCACGGACGGGTGCGCGTTCGCGACGGCGTAGGAGCGGCCGGCCCATTCGAGCATCGGGACGTCGTTGGGCATGTCGCCGATGGCCACGATCTCGTCCGGCGTGATGCCGTGTGACGCGGCGACCTCGGCGAGGCCGGTCGCCTTCGTGACGCCGGGCGCGGCGATCTCGAGCAGCCCGATCGAGGACGAGTGCGTGATCGTCGCGCGGTCGGTGAGCAGCGTGCCGGCGAGCTCGAGGAACTCGTCGACGTCGCGACCCTTGTCCTTCGCGAGAACCTTCAGCAGCGGACGGTCGGCGATGTCGTCCAGCGGTGCGATCCGCGGCGGTGGCAGCGGATTGCCCTTGCGGTCGTAGGCGGGATTGATCGTCCAGTCGTGCACGTAGTCGGCCTCGGCCGCGAATCCGTCGAGGTACTCGACCGCGTAGCTGACCGCGGGAAACCGTGCGCGGACGTCGGCGGCCACCGCGCGAGCGACCTCGGGCTCGAGCGTGTGCGCGCGCACCACGTGCTCGTCGTGCAGGTCGTAGATCACGGCACCGTTCGCGCCGACGGCGACACCGAGATGACCCGTCTGCTCGACGACGTTGTCGAGCCAGCGCGGCGGCCGTCCGGTCACGAAGACGACGACGAGACCGGCAGCCTCGGCGGCCTCCAAAGCAGCGCGGGTGCGCGGCGACACCGACGAGTCCGACCGCAGCAACGTCCCGTCGAGGTCCGTCGCCACCAGTTTGATCATGCCGTCAGCAACTCGCGTCCACCGAGATAGGGGCGTAGCGCGGCCGGCACGTAGACCGACCCGTCCGGCTGCTGGTGATGATCGAGCAGGCAGGCGATCGTGCGCGCGACTGCGCACAACGTCCCGTTCAACGTCGCGACCGGCTCGTTGCCCCGTTCCCCGCGCGTGCGGATGTTGAGACGTCGAGCCTGGAACGTCGTGCAGTTCGACGTCGAGGTCAGCTCGCGATACGTGCCCTGCGACGGGAACCACGCCTCGATGTCGTACTTGCGCGCGGCCGACGTCCCGAGATCACCGGCGGCGACATCGATGACGCGATACGTCAGTTCGAGGCTGTCGATGAACTCGCGCTCCCAGGCGAGCAATCGCTCGTGCTCGGCGCGCGCCTCGTCGGCAGGGACGTAGGAGAACATCTCGACCTTGTCGAACCAGTGCACCCGGATGATGCCCTTGGTGTCCTTGCCGTACGAGCCTGCTTCGCGACGAAAGCAGGACGAGAATCCCGCGTAGCGCAAAGGCAATTCGGGCAGGATCTCGTTCGAGTGGTACCCCGCCAGCGCGACCTCGGACGTGCCCACGAGATACAGGTCGTCGTCGGCCAGGCGGTACACCTCCGAGGCATGTGCGCCGAGGAACCCGGTGCCTTCCATGATCTCCGGACGGACGAGGGCCGGAGCGATCACCGGCGTGAACCCGGTGCGATCGGCTTGGGCCATCGCAAGATTGACGAGCGCGAGTTCGAGCTGCGCGCCGATGCCGGTGAGGAAGTAGAACCGTGCGCCGGACACCTTCGCACCGCGTTCGGTGTCGATGGCCCCGAGTGCCGCACCCAGCTCGGTGTGCTCACGCGGATCGCTGATCGTCGGCGGCGTGCCGACGGTTTCGAGCGTCACGAAGTCGTCCTCGCCACCCGGCGGTACGCCGTCTTCGACGAGGTTCGCGATCGCAAGGTGCGCCGCACGCAAGGCCGTGTCCGTTGCGTCCTGTTCGGCTTCGGCCTCTTTGACCTCGGCCGAGAGCTTCTTCGCGCGCTCGAGCAGCGCCGGTCGCTCGTCCGCGCTCGCCTTCGAGACCGAGCGGCCGAGCTCCTTCTGCTGCCCGCGCAGCGAGTCGGCATTCGCCACCGCGGCACGACGCGCTTCATCGGCGGCCAGCAGCCGGTCGACGGCTGCTTCGTCGTCGCCACGGAGGCGCTGCGAAGCCCGCACCAGGTCGGGATCCTCGCGGACTGTTCGGAGGTCGATCACGACCGCAAGCCTACTGAGCCCGAAACCCTGAGGATCCGTTCGTGGACAGTTCACCATTCGTTCATGTTGGCTCCCTAGCGTCCGCGTCGTGGACGTTTCCTTCCTCGTGCTGGTCGTCATCGTCACGGCCCTCGTATTCGACTTCACCAACGGTTTCCACGACACCGCCAACGCCATGGCGACATCGATCGCGACGGGCGCCCTGCGGCCCAAGGTCGCGGTCGTGATCTCCGGCGTGCTCAACCTCGTCGGGGCCTTCATCTCGACCGCGGTGGCCAAGACGATCTCGGGCGGCCTCGTGGACGACGCGAAGATCACGCCGGCGATCATCTTCGGTGGACTGGTCGGCGCGATCCTGTGGAACCTCGCCACATGGCTGCTCGGGTTGCCCTCCTCGTCCTCGCACGCGCTGTTCGGTGGCTTGATCGGCGCCGTGTGGATCGGATCGGGCACCGGCGCGATCCACTTCGACGTCGTCGTCGAGAAGATCCTCGTGCCGGCAGTCGCCTCGCCCGTCGTGTGCGGTGTCGTCGCGCTGGTCGGGACGTTCCTCGCCTACCGGCTCACGCGGCGCGCCCGCAAGGACACCGTGTCGCGCACCTTCAAGGCCGGCCAGACCGTGTCGGCGTCGATGGTCTCGCTCGCGCACGGCACGGGCGACGCGCAGAAGACGATGGGCATCATCACGCTCGTGCTGATCACCTCGGGAACGCTCGCACCGGACAGCGGGCCGCCGGTCTGGGTGATCCTGTGCGCCGGTCTGGCGATCGCGCTCGGCACGTACATGGGTGGCTGGCGAATCATCCGCACCATGGGCAAGGGCCTCACCGATGTCGAACCGCCGCAGGGCTTTGCCGCCGAGACGGCCTCGACCGCGGTGCTGCTCGCCGCGTCGCACCTCGGGTTCCCGCTCTCGACCACGCAGGTCTGCTCGGGCGGCATCCTCGGCTCCGGCCTGGGCCGTCGGCTCGCCGAGGTGCGCTGGACCGTGGCCGGACGGATGGCGCTCGCCTGGCTGTTCACCCTCCCCGTGGCCGCGATCATCGGAGGCGTTTCCGCCAAGGTCGCCACCGAAGGCAACGGCGGCACCATCGTGATCGGTGCGCTTGCCACAGCGGCGATAGCAACGATGTGGATCTACTCGCGTCGCCGGCCGGTGACCGCCGCCAACGTCACCGACGATGTCGAGGTCCCGTTGCTCCCGACCATCACCGGCGAGCCGCACCTCGTCGCGGCTGCCTGAGGAGGCGACCATGTCTGCCATCTCGATCAACTGGTCCGATCTTGCCAAGGTCGTCGAGGTCAGCGGCGCGTTCGCCGTCGGAATCGTCGTCGTGTTCGCTCTCGGCGCCGTGGGCCTGTCCCGCGTGGCCACGGCGCGCGCGGACGGTGCCTCGACGACGACGCGAGTAAGTGGATACGCGATAGCCGGGGTCGCCTTCGCGACGTGCGCCGCGGCAACGCTCTACGCGCTGTACCTGCTCATCCCGCAATTCCACTGACGCGGTTATCCACAAGACAATTCACCGGCGGCCCGGCTGCGGTCGCGATCTGCCTACGCTCGCGTCATGACCGGCTTCGACGTCACCGTCCCCGCCGTCGCGCACGCGGCCGGCACCGCTGACTCGGTCGCGCGCGACTTGCGCGTCGACCTCGACCGCCTGCGTGCCGAGGCGCAAGCAGTCCTCGCGGGCGA
The DNA here is from genome assembly GCA_963754285.1 of uncultured Actinomycetota bacterium. Lineage (GTDB taxonomy): Bacteria > Actinomycetota > Actinomycetes > Mycobacteriales > Jatrophihabitantaceae > RYN-133. The sequence continues at coordinate 962,313 of CAVWFN010000007.1, read as the reverse complement.
ATGGTCCGGACGCGTCGCTGCATCGTTCGCCGACGACTGGCGCGAGTGGGACGACACTGCCGTTGCCGTGATAGCTGCGCTCACCGAGCTCGGCGAGGCGCTACGTGACAGTGCCCGGGCGTACTCGAACGCCGATGCCGACGCACGGTCGACACTGCACCTGGCCGCGTCGTGACCGGCGGACTCGACTTCCACGCCGATCTAGAGGCGTTGTCCGGGCTCGTCGGACGGCTGCGCGACTTCGAACGCCGCGCCGCCGAACTCGAGACCGAACTCGAACGCGACGCATCCCGGCTCGAAGCGCAGTGGTTCGGCGCGGCTGCTGATGACCATGCCGTGGCGCACCGACGTTGGGTGGCAGCGCATGAGCGTCTCCGCGGCGCGGCCGACCGCCTCGCAAACCGGGTCGAGGTCGCGCACACCAACTACCGGTCCGCGGCCGTCACCAACACCCGGATGTGGGCCTGATCAGATCGGAGCGGACGTCAGGTCGGATCGTGATAGCGGTGGCACGACACCGAAACGTTCGACCCGTCGACCTGTTGCAGGGTCGGCTCGTGTCGCTCGGCGAACTCGAGGCGCACCTTGCCGTTGTCGGCGCGCATGTTCTGCACGCCGGACCACAACGGCTCGTCGCGGTCGCCGTCTCGCATCCGTGACAGCAGCTCGACCTCGTCCTCGGCCGCGCCGTGGCCCGGTCGCAGCAGCGAGACACCGGTCGTCGTCTCGTGGCCGTCGAAGTGCGTCGCCGGGCCGACCAGGTCGGACTCGCTCGCGTACTGGTCGGCGTCCACGGTCGTCCAACGCTGCTCGAGGACCATGCGCACGTCGCGCGTCTCCCAGCCGCACGGCGCGAACGCCTCGGAGCAGCGCGGATGGAACGAGCAGCCCAATGGCGGACGGGCGGCATCGGGGACCTCGCCGCGCGGCAGGTCGCGAGCGACACCTCGCGACGGGTCGGGATCGGGCACGGCCCGCAGCAGCGCCTTCGTGTACGGATGCCGGGGCGAGTCGAAGATTTCCTCGACCGGACCGATCTCGACGACCTTGCCGAGGTACATGATCGCGACCCGGTCGCAGAAGAACCGCGCGGACGCGAGGTCGTGGGTGATGTAGATGTAGGTCAGCCCGAGGTCGCGCTTGAGTTCGGTGAGCAGCTGCAGGATCTTCGCGCGCACCGACATGTCCAGCATCGAGATCGGTTCGTCGGCGACCAGCAGCTCCGGGTCGAGCGCGATCGCGCGCGCGATGACCGCACGCTGCTTCTGTCCGCCCGACAGCTCGCTCGGAAACTTCGACATGAACCGCGAAGCCGGCGCGAGACCGACCCGCTCGAGCGCGTCCGCAACCGCCTTGTCGCGATCCTTCGGGTACAGGCCGTGGATGCGCAGCGCGTCCGAGATCGCCCCGCCGACTGTCATCGACGGGTTGAGCGAGGCATGCGGGTCCTGGAAGACCATCTGCAGCTTGCGCCGCAGCGGGCGCATCTGCCGCTCGCGCAGGCCGACGAGTTCCCGTCCGCGAAAGGTGATCGACCCGGACGTCGGGCGCACCAGCCCGAGCAGCGCGCGGCCGAGCGTCGACTTTCCCGAGCCCGACTCGCCGACCAGTCCGAGCACCTCGCCCGGCGCGATGTCGACCGAGACACCGTCGACGGCCTTGACGGTTCCGGCCGAACCGCCGAACAGGCGCGACATCGCGTTCGTACGCAGCGCGTAGTGCACCTGAAGATCGCGCAGGCTGATCAACGGTTCGGTGCCGGCAGGTTCGGTCGCCGCTGCCTCAGGCTTCGTCTGCAACGGACACCTCCTCGCGCACGAGCGGCCGCCGCGATTCGTCATCGGCCGGCTGCAGGAGCCAGCACTGCGCCTGGTGGTTGGCCGAACCGATCGTCGGCGGGACCTTGTCGGCACAGATCTGCATCGCGTGCTCGCACCTCGGATGGAAATGACAGCCTGTCGGCGGGGCGACGAGGTCTGGGGGTGCACCGGGGATCGAGTGCAACTCCTGCGTCGACAGCGAGATCGTCGACCGCAGCAACGCCTGCGTGTACGGGTGCTTCGGGGCGCCGAAGATGTCACGCACGGGACCCTGCTCGACGATCCGGCCGGCATACATCACCGCGACCCGATCGCAGGCCTCGGCGACGATGCCGAGATTGTGGGTGATCAGCAGGATCGCCGGGTGGAACCGCTCACGCAGGTCGGCGAGGATGCGCAGGATCTGCGCCTCGACCAACACGTCGAGCGCGGTCGTCGGCTCGTCGGCGACGATGAACTTGGGACGCAGCGCCAGTGTCAGCGCGATCATGATGCGCTGGCGCATGCCGCCGGAGAACTCGTGCGGGTACGTGTCGTAGCGCGTCGGCGGAATCCCCAGTGCACGCAGCGCTTCGAGCGCACGCTCGCGGCGCTGCGCCTTCTTCAGACCGGGCTCGTGCGCGCGGATCGCCTCGTCGAAGTGGTTGCTGATCTTCATCAGCGGATCGAGGCGGGTCATCGGCTCCTGGAAGATCAGTCCCATCCCGCCGCCGCGCAACTTGTCGCGCTGGCGCTTCGGCATGCTCAGCAGGTCCTTGCCGTCGAAGGTGACCTCGCCGTCGACCGCTGCGCCGCGCGGCGTCAGCCCCATCAGGCCGCGGCCGAGCGTCGACTTGCCGCAGCCCGACTCGCCGACCAGGCCGAGCACCTCGCCCGGACGCAGCGAGAACGACACCTCGTCGACCGCGCGCACCGGGCCGGACGGACCGGCGTACCAGACCCGCAGGTCCCGGACGTCGAGGACGGCGTCGGTCATTCGGCTTCCTTCGCAGTCGTGTCGGTCTTGAGTTCTGCGCGGAAGCACGACGTTCTTGATCCTCGTCGTGCGCAGTAGCGGGTTGAGCACGTCGTTGAGCGACTCGCCCACCAGCGTCACGCCGAGAACCAGCAGCGCGATCGCGACGCCCGGGTACACACCCGTCCACCAGATTCCGTTGCTGACGTCGTTCTGCACGGCGGTGTTCAGGTCGTGCCCCCATTCGGCGGCCGCCGTCGGCTCGATGCCGACACCGAGATATCCGAGCCCGGCGAGGGTGAGGATGGCGTCGCCTGCGTTCAACGTCGCGATGACGGGAACGGTCTGCACCACGTTGCTGAAGATGTACCGCGTCATGATCTTGGTCGGCTTCGCACCGATCGCACGGGCGGCTTCGACGTAGGGTTCCTCGCGGGCGGCAACCGTCGCGTTGCGCACCACGCGGAAGTACTGCGGCACGTAGACGACGGTGATCGAGATCGCTGTGGCGAAGATTCCGGACCACTTTCCGCTGCCACCGCTGATCGCAACGACGATGACGATGGCCAGCAACAGCGACGGGAACGCGAACAGCGAGTCGGCGATGAGCACCGCAATGCGGTCGAACCAACCGCCGAAGTAGCCGGACAGCAGGCCGGTCGGCACACCCACGACGATGGACAGGGCAACCGCGAGGACGATGACTTCGAGCGCGGTCTGCGCGCCGAAGATCACGCGCGACAGCACGTCGAACCCGTCGACGGTCGTGCCGAACAGGTGTTGCGCCGACGGCGGTGCCTGCGTCGGGAACGTCTTGGCGCCGACGCCGATCTGGTCGAACCCGTACGGCGCGAGCAGCGGAGCGAACACGGCGATGACGACGAAGAACAACACGATGACCAGGCCGAACACCAGCAGGCCGCGCTGGAAGCCGGACGTGGCGCGCATCGCGGCCATCCCGGGAATGCGGCTGCGCTTGACGCCGAGATCGGCAGCGGCCAGAGCTTCGCCCTCGGGCAGGGTCGCGGTCATGGCTGCCTCTCCTTGCCTCGCATGTCAGTACCTCACCCGTGGGTCGATGACGGCGGCGATCACGTCGATGACGAAGCTGACCAACGCCACGATCACGGCGAGCGCGGCGACGATGCCCTGCACCGCGACGAAGTCGTTCGCCTCGATGTAGTGCGCCAGCGTGTAGCCGATGCCCTGCCACTCGAAGGTACTTTCGGTGAGCACCGCACCGCCGAGCAGACCGGCGATCTGCAGGCCCATCACCGTCACGACCGGGATGAGCGCGTTCTTGAACGCGTGCTTGCGCATGACCTTTCGCTCGGGCACCCCGCGGGCACGAGCGGCCTCGACGTAGTCCGAGCGCAGGGTCTGGAGCAGGTTGACTCGCACCAGCCGAAGGAAGATGCCGCCGGTCAACAGGCCGAGGGTGAGGGCCGGCATGATCGCGTGCTTGATGACGTCCCAGACGTAGCTGGTGTTGCCGTACAAGATCGCGTTGATCAAGTAGATGTGCGTGTTCGGCGAGACGTTCTGGATCGCAGCTTCGACATCGATGCTCGCGCGTCCGGACGGCGGCAGCCAGCCCAGCTTGATCGCGAACAGCAGTTGCAGCAGCAGGCCGACGAAGAACACCGGCATCGCGTAGCCGAGCACCGCGAGCACGCGCAGGATCACGTCGGGCAGCCGGTCGCGGTACCGCGCCGCGATCCGGCCGAGAGGCACGCCGAAGGCGAACGCCACGATCAGCGCGTAGATCGTCAGCTCGAGCGTTGCCGCGCCGCGAGTGATGAGCAGGTGCGTGACCGGCTGGTCGTCGGTGACCGTCGTCCCGAAGTCGAAGCGTGCGATGCCCGAGATGTACTCCCAGTACTGGGTCAGCAGCGGCTTGTCGTAGCCGGCCTTGTGCAGCGCCGCCTTGATGACCGCCGGCGGCACGTGACCGGACAGGTGCGCGGTGATCGGGTCACCGATCACCCGCATCACGAAGAACACGACGGTGACCAGAATCCAGACCATCGGGATCACGAGCAGCAGGCGCGTGATCAGGTATGTGCGCAGCGACCCGGAGGACGTCGTGGTGGTCGTAGACACGGGCTACACCCTTGCACGTAGAAACAGACCGGGCACGCACGCCCCGTTTCACAGGTGGCGCGCGTGCCCGGTCATGGGGCTACCTAGCTGCTCAGCTGCTCTTGCTCAGCAACCAGAAACGGAACTGGTAGGTCGGGTCCAGCGTCTCCTGAACCCCGGAGATGTCCTTCTGCGCAACCGCAACCTGGTAGCCGGACAGCAGCGGCAGGTAGGGCATCTCACCGGTCGCGAGCTTCTGCTGGATCTGGGCGAAGACCGACGCCCGCGTGGCGGTGTTGGAGGTCGTCTCCTCCTTGGTCAGCAGCGGACCGAGGTTGTCCTTGTCGCACGGACGGTCCGAGGCTCCCTTGTCGCAGTAGTGCGCGCTGACGAAGTTGCCCTCGACCAGGAACGGCGAGAGGTAGTCGTCGGCGTCCACGTAGTCCGGGAACCAGCCGAGCTGGTAGATCGGGTACGTGTCGTGCACGCGCGCTGTCGAGTAGGTCGTGTACAGCGCCGAGCCGAGCGTGACCTTGAACAGACCGGTCGCCTCGAGCTGCTGCTTGATCGCGCCGTACTCCTGCGTCGAGGTCGGACCGTAGTGGTCGGTCGTGTACTCGATGTTCAGGTTGACCGGGGTCTTGACGCCGGCCGACTGCAGCTCCTGCATGGCCTTGGCCTTGTTCGGCGTCGCGCCGTAGACGCTCTTGAACGGCGTCGTCGCGTACTTGATGCCCGGAGGAACCATCGAGTACGACGGCTGGTAGGTGCCCTTGTAGATGTCGTTCGCGAGTGCCTCACGGTTGACCGAGTACGCGACCGCCTTGCGGATCGCTTCCTTCTGCGCGTCGTTGGCTCCCGGCATCGTCTTGAAGTTGAAGACGATGTAGCGCAGCTCGCCACCGGCGCCCTTGATGACCTGCAGGTTGCTGTTGCCCGACAGGCTCTGGATGTCGGTCGGTGTCAGCGTGCGGTAGGCGATGTCGATCTGGCCGCTCTGGATGTCGAGCTTGAGGTTCGAGCTCTGGCTGTAGGTCTTGACGTCGATGTTCTGCGTCTTCGGCGTGTTCGGACCCGTGTAGTTCGGGTTCGCGGTCAGCGCGGCCTGCTGGTTCTTGTCGAAGTTCTGCAGCTTGTACGGGCCGGAGCCGACGATCTGGGTGTCCGGCAGCAGCTTGTTCGCCGGGAACACCTTGCTGTCGACGATCGGGCCGGCCGACGTGCCGAGAACGTACGGCCAGGTCTGGTCGTTCGGGTTCTTCAGCTTGAACACGACGGTCGAGTCGTTCGGCGCGGTCGCCGAGACCATGTTCGCCAGCAGGGACGACGGGCCGTTCGGGTCGGCGATCTTCACCACGCGGGTGAAGGAGAACGCGACGTCCTTCGCAGTCAGCGGGTCACCGTTGGAGAACTTCAGGCCCGGCTTCATCGTGCACGTGTACACGGTGGGCTTGGTGAAGCCGCAGCTCTTCGCGGCGTCCGGCTGCGGGGTCTTCTGCCCGGCCGGGACGTTCATCAGGAACTGGTACAGGTTGTTGATGAAGAACGACGAACCGAAGTCGTAGGCGCCCGCGGGATCGAGGGCGATCACCTGGTCGGTCGTACCGATCGTGATCGTCGATCCGGCGACCGGGCCGCCGCCCGAGGCGGTTCCGGTGCCCGCCGGAGCGCTAGTGCTGTTGTCATTCGTCTTGCCAGCGCCACACGCGCTCAGCGCGACCGCGGTCAGCGCTGCGGTAGCGAGCGCGAGCCACTTCGTCCTCGTTGCAGTCACCGGTCAGGTGTCCTCTCTCCAGGGATGGAAGGTGGCTGAGACTAGTGCATTCGCGAAGCGATGCGGATCTCCCGCACGACGCGATTCGGTATCAGATGCCGCCTACCAATAGCCTGCAGCCATGACCGACCGACTCCCGATCAAGATGCTGCACGACCGCGTCCTCGTCCGGGAGCCGCGCGGGGAGGGCGAGCGCAAGTCCTCCGGCGGCATCCTGATTCCCGCGACCGCACAGGTGGCCAAGCGCCTGATCTGGGCCGAGGTTCTCGCAGTCGGTAACCACGTCCGCGCGGTGCAGGTCGGCGATCGGGTGCTGTTCAGCCCCGACGATCGCCACGAGGTCGAGATCGCCGGCGACGAGTACCTTTTGCTGCGCGAGCGCGACGTCCATGCCGTGGCTGCCGAGCGCAACGATGAGAACACCGGCCTGTACCTGTGACGGCAGGTCTGACATCGGCGTTACGTTCGGGTTAGTCTCGTCGCGCGGCGGGAGGAGACGATCATGGGTCGGCGTGCGCGCACGGCGCTGTTCGGCGCCTTGTCTGCCGTGCTGCTGACCGGCACCGCGTGCAGTAGCAGCGGCGGGCAGGTCTCCACCTCGGTGTTCGCCGTGCGGCCCGGGCAGTGCTTTGTCGCGCCGAAAGACGTCAAGGCCGAACTGAGCAGCCTCGAGCAGGTGCCGTGCTCGCAGCCGCATACGCAGGAGGCCTACGCGCTGGTCAACTATCAGGCGGCCGGCTCCGGTCCGTCGGCCTCCGCGTCGAGCGGCGCATACCCGGGTAGCGACGTGCTCGACAAGTTCGCCAAGGGGACGTGCGCCCAGCACTTCACGAGTTACGTCGGAGTCGACTATCTCGACTCGAAACTGTTCTATACCTACCTGCTGCCCTCGGCACGCAGCTGGGAGCAGGACGACGACCGCACGATCCTTTGCTTCATCACGACGACCGGCGGTACCTTGACCGCCTCGGTGAAGGGCTCGCGCAAGTAGCGGTCGCCGCCGCACCCCGCACCGATCAGCGACGCAGGAGGACGTCATGCCACCCAATGTGACGATGGGCGCGATGCTCGCGTGCAGCTTCGGGGTGGCTCCGTCCTCGCTCAACGTGATCCGTCCGACCACCCAGATCGGTGGCAAGCCGGCGGCGACGATCCAGGACTCGGCGCCGATGGTGAACATCCAGCCGTTCGGCATGTGCACCACGCCGTCGAACCCGCAGGTGGCCGCCGCGACCGCGGCAGCACTCGGGGTGCTGACCCCGATGCCGTGCGTCCCGATGACCGCCGCGCCGTGGGTTCCGACCCAGCCGACCACGCAGATCACGAGCCTGCCGGTGCTCACCTCGGACTGCCAATGCATGTGCAACTGGGGCGGCGTGATCACGGTGACTTTCCCCGGTCAGATCCAGACCCAGACCGGCTGATTTCCTTCCTCGTCACCGGCTGTTTTCCTTCCTCGTCAGCGACCCGGTTTGACCGGATGGTCGCTGCCGCCCGTTTTGGCGCAGGAATTGAGGAAGACGTGAGGTTCTGGAGTCTTTTTATCCCCTGTTAGCAGGAATATGTTGCGGCCGATTGATCATCGCGGAGGTGCGGTGACAAGTCACTCCCATGAGGATGGAGGGGTTCCGCGATGCCCACGTACACAGCACCAGGTGTCTACGTCGAAGAGGTTCCGTCGTCCCAGAAGGTGCTTAGTGCGGCACCTACTGCGATTGCGGCCTTCGTCGGATTCACCGAGAAAGCACCCACGGACGACCCGAATGACCCGCAGGGCCTCGCCCCGCGTCTGGTCACGAGCTGGTCGCAGTTCGAAGCGCTGTACGGCAGCTTCGCGCCCGGGTGTGTGCTCCCCCTGTCGGTGTACGGCTATTTCGCCAACGGCGGCAGCATTGCCTACATCTGCCGGATTCCGAACACCGAGCCGTCGGGTCAGCCGTCCACGCTGGCGCTGCCGGCAGCCGACCGCTCGCTCGGCGAGCCGCTGACGATCGAGAGCGTCGACCCCGACGCGAACATCACCGTCGACGTCAGCACCGAAGACCTCGGTGACGACGCCCCCGAGGGCCCGTCTCCGTTCACCCTCACCGTGCTGCTCGACGGCGCGGAGGTCGAGTCGTTCTCCGGCCTCGACTTCGGTTCGGGCGACAGCAACGTCAAGACCGCCGTCAACAAGACCTCGACCAAGATCAAGGTCGACCTCAAGCTGGACAAGGACGCGGACCTGTCGCAGCAGCTCGAGCTGGTCAAGCCGGGCCGCTACCGCCTCCAGAAGGCCGCGCCGGTTCCGGTGCCGGTCAACGGCCGCAAGTTCGCCGGTTCCGAGTCGGCCCGCAACGGCATCAACGGCCTGGCCGTGGCCGAGGACGTCACGATGGTGATCGTCCCCGACCTGATCACCGCCTGCACCAAGGACGACGGGTCGATCGACCTGAACCTGTGGAAGGCCGTCCAGACCGCACTGATCTCGCACTGCGAGCAGCACGGCAACCGCATGGCCATCCTCGACGCACCTCCGTCGATGAACCCGCAGCAGATCAAGCAATGGCGCAGCGAGACCGCCATGTACGACTCGGCCTACGCGGCGCTGTACTACCCCTGGATCAAGGTCGAGAACCCGATCGGCGTCAACGGCAACGCGGAGGTCTTCGTGCCGCCGTCGGGCCACGTCGCCGGCGTCTGGGCGCGGACCGACGAGACCCGCGGCGTGTGGAAGGCCCCGGCCAACGACACCATCCGTGGCGTCCTCGACATCGAGCGCGCGATCACGCAGAACGAGCAGGGCCTGCTCAACCCGATCGGGATCAACTGCATCCGCCCGTTCGGCACGCGCGGCATCCGCATCTGGGGCGCCCGCACGCTGTCCTCGGACACCGACTGGCGCTACATCAACGTCCGCCGGCTGTTCAACATGATCGAGGCGACCATCCTCGAGGGCACGCAGTACGCCGTGTTCGAGCCGAACGACATGTCCCTGTGGGAGGGCGTCAAGCGCACCCTCAACGCGTTCCTGCGCGGCCTGTGGTCGGCCGGCGCGCTGTTCGGTTCCACCGCGGACCAGGCCTTCTACGTCAAGTGCGACGCGGAGACCAACCCGCCGGAGTCGATCGACGAAGGCAAGCTCGTCGTCGAGGTCGGCATCTCGCCGGTCAAGCCCGCCGAGTTCGTCGTGTTCCGTATCAGCCAGCAGAAGCAGTCCGCGTCCTGATCCGGCGCGATCCAGACCTCTCGTCACGTTCAAAGGTGGAATGACAGATGCCCAACGACCTGATCTCTACTGATCCGCTGATTGCCCAGAACTTCTTCCTGGAGATCGACGGCTCGGTCCTGACCTCGCTGTCCGGCGTGTCCGGGCTCGACCTCGAGGTCGACGTCGCGACGACCACCCAGGTCGGCGCCGACGGCAAACAGCAGCTGGTCAAGACCCGCGGCGGCGCCAACAAGGTGCCCGACCTGAGCCTCACGCGGCTCGCCCCGCCGGACTCGACCTCGGACGACCTGTGGAAGTGGTTCCTCGACATCCACACCAAGGGCATGTCGCTGAGCGACCGCGCGAGCAACCGCAAGAACGGCTCGATCGTGCTCTACGACAGCACCCACACCGAGATCGCCCGGTTCAACTTCACCAACGGCTGGCCGTCGAAGATTTCGACAGACGCCCTGAGCGTCGACTCGAACGACCCGGTGAAGGAAACCATCACGCTGGTCTGCGAGACCCTCACCCGGGTCAAGTAGTCCCAGCACTGTCCCCGCACGTATCCGAGTGATCTAGTACTGCCATGAGTGGTTTGAAGACCAGTTACGAATTCACGCTGCCCAGGGGTTACGTCGATCATCTCGGGCAACTCCACACGACGGGCACCATGCGGCTCGCAACGGCGCGCGACGAACTTGCGCCGTTGCGAGATCCCACCGTCACCGGGCCCGACGACCCGCGCCTGACCGTTCTGGTCCTGGCGCGGGTCGTCGAACGGCTCGGCGACATGCCTCAGGTGACACCGCACGACATCGAGGGACTGTTCGCCGTCGACCTGGCCTTCCTGCAGGACTTCTACGGCGTGATCAATTTCGGTAGCCAGGAGGAATACGACGCGCTGGTGAACGCGCAGCAGAGCACGCCGTTGCTCGGCAGCGAGTCCCCGGCGTCCTCGACGGCGGCGCAACCTGCCGCCGACGCGCCCGAGCAGCAGACCGAGACGAAGGAGCCGGCCGATGAAGCGCCTGCACCGCGTCCTGCGCTCCGGACCGCCGTCGAGGAGCTTCCGCGCCGCGCGCAGTAGAGGGTGGGTGATCGGCGATGATGCGTTACCCGACCGATGCCCTCTGGCAGGAGCTGGCTTACCTCGCCTATCACCTGCATTGGGACCTCGAGCAACTGCTCGATCTCGAGCACATGGACCGCGTGCGCATGGTGCGCGCGGTCGCTTCGCTGAACGAGCGTGCATGGCAGGCGGTGCGTGAGTATGCCCAATAGCGCCGAACCGCTCGGCGGCGACATCCCGATCGCCGACCGGTTCCTGTTCGAGGTCGACGGGGTCGAGATCGGCATCTTTCGCGAGGTGCTCGGTCTGCAGGTGACCGTCAACGTCGTCGAGATCGCCGAAGGTGGTCAGAACAGCTTCACCCACAAGCTGCCGTCGCGCATGACCTGGCCGAACATCACGTTCAAGCGCGGGCTGACTCAAAGCGACGCGCTCTTCGACTGGCTGCAGAAGTCCTCCGGCGAGGGCTTCGCCGGCAACTCCGACTCGCTCACGCGCTCGACCGGAGCGGTCACCGCGATCAGCCCGGTCGGTGACCGGTTGCGGTCGTGGGAGTTCATCGACGTCTTCCCGGTGCGGTGGAAGGGTCCGGACTTCTCTGTCGGCGACAACAGCGTGCTCGAGGAAGAGCTCGAGGTTGCCCACCACGGCTTCCGGGCCAAGACACAGGCCGCCGGATGAGCGCACCCGAAGCCAGCCAGTTCGGTCGCGGCATCGTGACCCGATTGCGCGTACCCGGCCCACCGCGCATCCGCCGCCGGCCGGCCCTGATCGGCAGCCTCGCCTCGAGCTGCTCGCGTTTCGCTTCGGCGACGGCGCGCCCGGTCGCGGTGCGGCGCTCGCTCGGCGGTCCGGAGGTCGTGCGGGTGCGGTCGTTTCGCGACGCCAACGTCGCTCCGCCGCGCTGGTGGACGGGGCCCGAGCCAGAGGTCGAGGAACCGGGCGCGCCCACCCCTGCGCCCCCGGCGATCCGCCGTGAGTCGGCAGCCGCTGCGCTGCCCGCCCGCGGGCTACCGAAGGCCGTGCGCCGCGTCCCGAACGAGCAGACCTACACGCCAGGTGGCATCGTCGCGGGGCTGCACGCCGAGGTCGTGAACGTGCGGCGTTCCGACGCGACGGTCGCCGCGGGGCCGATGCTCATGAACCACGACCGGGTGCGGCTGAACTCGCCGCGCACGCCGGAAGCCCGCGCGGGAGCGCCGGCGGGGAACTCGACCGGGAACGGCTCCGGGCCGGGCGCCAGCGCGCCGGCCGTTCCCGGTGACGCGGCGCGCGCCGCGACGGCCCAGTCCACAACGAACATGCCTGCGAACAGCCCAGCGACGCCCGGTGCTGCGTCGCCGGGTCGTGCGGCGGGCGTCTCCGGCCCGGCGATCCCGGGTCGGCCGGCACCGGCGGTGTCGCGCTTCGTCGCCGCGGTTCGGCGCGCGGTTGCAGCGGTGTTGCCGGAGCCGGCTCGTCCGGTAACCAGGACCCCGGCCGCGCGAGCAACGGTGGTGCGCGCTTCGGCGCCCGCCCCGCCCAGCGCGCCCAGCATTGATTCCGCTGGTCATTCCGCCGCTCGCGTCGCCGCCGCGGCCGGCGCGGATGCCGTGTCGGCCGGCACTGCCGCCGAGACCATCGACTCCCCTGCGCCGGCGACGACGGCCGGCCAACCGGACTCGGCGCCCGACCCGAGCCCGGCGCGGCACGGCGTTGCTCGCCGACACGCCTGCTGACACCGCTGCTGACACCGCTGCTGACACCGCGACCAGCTCCATCAGCCCGACGCCGCTGCGCCGGGTGCTCGACCCGGCTGTCACCGCGACGACCACCGCTCCGGTCGTGGGTGCGCGCGCCCTGACCTCGACCAGAACAACCACGTCAGCATCCGGACACGCGGCACCCGCCCCGCTGCGGCGCATGATCGGGTCGGCCCATCCGCTGCGTCCGGCCGCCCGGCTCACCGAGGCGCCGACGCGGCCGATGTCGGTCATCGCGCGCTCGGCCGAACCCGATGCGTCGCCGGCCGTGCGCCGCAGCGCGGCGAGCTCCGCCGGCTCCACGACGGCGCCGGCCGCGACGCCCCAGGCACCTGCGGCCGCGACTGCGCCGAGCGCGGCGACTCCTGCCGCCGGGCCGCGACACAGCGCGCCCGCCCCGGCGGGAGCGAACTGGCCCTCGTGGGCGATGCCGCCGGCGACCGCTCCGGCCACCTCCGGCGACTCCGGCGACTCCCGGCACTCCGGCCGGGCGCGGCGCGACGCCGACGCCATCCACGTCGGCGGCGGGCCAGAACCCGGCGGCGCGGTCGTCGCCCACGCCGGCTGCAACGCCCATCGCGAGATCGGCGACAACGGCGACTCACGCCGACGCGGGCCCGGGCAGCGATGCGCCCGCCACCCCCTTGCGTGACGCCGCGGCAGCCGTGTCGAGGCAGCCGAGCAGCAGCGAGTCGAGCGTCGCCGCGCCGGCCGCTGCCGCGACCGTCCAACGCACCTCGGCACGCACACCGGCGATCATGTTCACCCCGAGCTGGCGCCGCGGCAGTCCGGCCGGGCTCGGGCTGGCAAGCGTGCGCCGGTTCGGCTACGGCCACCGCGGGCACCGCCACGACGGCGAGATCCGTCCCGCCGTGTCGATCCAACGCCTCGCGCCGACCGGAGTGAGTCGGGCTCCCGGTCTGCCCGCACTCCCGGCGGCCGGCGCCGCCCCGGCCGCGGTGCGCGCGGACGCACCGGTGCGCCGCGCTGCGGCCGCCGTCTCGGTTGCGCCCGCCGGGTCGTCGAGTGCCACGTCGCGCCCGTCCTCCACCGCCGTCGCGGCAGCGACGCTCGGCAGCAGCGACCTCGGCGCCGGCCGTGCCCTCGAGCGCAGCTCGCGCGTCGGCACCGTCCGGGACAGCCGCAACCGCGGGTGCCGGCCCATCGGCCACGTCACCCGGGCACACGCCGCTAGCGGCCGCGGCGCCGATCCGTCGTGCCACCGTGCTCGACTCCGGGCCCGCCCACCAGCACAGCCTGGCCTGCCCGACCGACTGCGCCGTCCCCGCCGCCGGCACGCCGGCCGTGCGCCGGCTTGCGGCGGTGGCGATGCCGGAGCTGCTCACCGCCACGCGCACTCCGACCGTGCGCAGGCACAGCGCGGTCGGCGGCGCGACGCTCCCGGACGCCGACGCGCGCCCGGGCCTGGCCAGCGGTTTCGGCCCGAGCGTGACCGTCGTCCCGGCGGCGGTCGCCGGCAGCAGCGCCGTGGCGAATGCCGCCGCAGGTGCTGCGCTCGCGGTCCCGGCCGCGGGGCTCGCCGCCACGCCGCCGCGACCGAGCGTGCGGCGCAGCGCACTCAGCTCGGCGGTCGGTGCGCCGTCGACGCCAGGTTCGACCACGCTGTCCCCGCGCAGCGCCGCGGCGGCTGCCGGCACGACGAATCGGCCAAGTCGCGGTCAGGCCGCGCCCGTGGCGTCCGGGTCAGCCTCGACTGCGGCGAGCGGCCCGGTGACCATCGTGCGCAGCTACCTGCCCGCGCCGCCGCCGATCAGCATCCGGCCGGCCCCGGTGTCCGGTCCGGAGATCCCGGCGGCCGCCCGCGGGCTCGGCAGTGACGCCGGCCGCGATGCCCTTCCCGCGGTGGTCCGTCGAAGCCTCGCCGACACCCTCGGGCGGCAATCACCTGCCGGCCTCGCGGAATCGACCGCCCACCTGTTCCAAGCCGCGCGGCTCGCCGACGCGCCGATCCGCCGCACCACCGAGACCTCGGGAGGTTCCCCCGTGACCACACCCGGCCAGTTCACCGTGCGTCGCACGCTCGGCCAGACCGCTTTCGACCCGACCACGAGCGGCGGTGCCGACCTCGACATCGACGACATCGTCGAGCGGGTCATCGACAAGATCGAACAACGCGTGGTCGACGAGCTCGAACGGCGCGGTCGCTACAACTCCGACGGAGCGTTCTGATGCCCGAGCTGGAAAAGGCCTTCCTCGAGGACGAGCACAACAACCGGATCTCGTGCCTGTTCAACCCCGAGACGATCACGGTTGGCCGGCAGAACGCGTGGGGTGACAACGCCAAGCCGGGCTGGGACATCACCAAGCTGCGTTTCCTGGGTGCTCACCACGGCTGGCTCAATCTCGATCTCGTCTTCGACACCACCGCCGACGGCACAGCAGTGACGACTTACACGAACCAGTTGATGGCTCTGATGGACGTCGACTACACCCTGCCGGGCGCGGACGAGACGAGCCGTAACGGCCGTCCGCCGACAGTGTTCTTCCACTGGGGCGACTTCCACTCGTTCCCGTCGGTCGTCTACAGCGTCGTACTGAGGTTCACCTACTTCTCCTCGGCGGGCAAGCCGCTGCGCGCCGAGGCACACGTCGAGCTCTACCAGTTCGAGGCGTCCAACGCGTTCACCAAGCAGAACCCGACGTCCGGCACGCCACGTCCGCACCGCACCCACCGGGTGCAGCCCGGCGAGACGCTCGACCGGATCTCGGCGCGCTACTACGGCGACTCGACCCGGTGGCGTGAACTGGCCGGCGCGAACGGCATCGAGGATCCGCTGGCGTTGCGTCCCGGAGCGTTGTTGTCGATCCCGCGCGGTGACGGCACCTGATGACCAGCGCTCTCGACCAGATCGGGCTGACCGCCTGCAAGATTTCGATCGGCGGCGAGGAGCTGTCCGATGCCGTCGCCGACGACCTGGTGTCGGTGCGGGTCAACCGGGGAATCAGCATGACCGGGCGCGCAGTGGTGCGCTTCAATGACATCGGCTACGACCACGCCTCGTCCGCTACGTTCGGCCTCGGCGCCGCCGTCACGATCAAGGCCGGCACCACGAGCATTTTCGAGGGCGTGATCACCGGAACGGCGCTCGAGCATGACGCCGTCGTGTTTCGTCAGCAGTTCAGCTTCACCGCCGATGACAAGTCGTTCAAGCTCGGGCTGACCAAGCACATTCGCACCTTCGAGCAGATGAAGATGTCCGAGGTCATCAGCCAACTGACCGGCTCGTCCGGCCTGTCGCTCGACATGACGACGGCGAACGACCCGGTGCAGGACTATCTGTTACAGAACGGGACCGACCTCGCCTTGCTCGACACCATCACCAAGCGGTTGAACTACGTCTGGTGGATCGAGGATTCATCGCTGAAGGTCAAACCGGCCGGTGACATGACCCAAGCCGTAGCCACCACGCTCGATCTGCTCTCCGACCTGATGGAATTCTCAGTCCGAGGTAGCGCCTTGCGACCCGCCGCGATCAAGGTCAACGGCTGGGATCCCAAGGCGAAGCAGGACATCAAGGGCGGCGCCACGCCCGGCCCTGACCCTTCCGGCGGCGCGAAGTCCACCTTCACAGACAACTTCAGCGTTTCGAAGCGCAAGTCCCTGGTCGGCTCGGACGACTTCCTCGCCGGCGACGCGACACCGACCTCGCAGGCCGAGGCCGAACTTGCAGCCGGGTCGTTGCGGACGACGTGGCAGGGCGACGCTGTCGGTGCTCGTGGCCAGTCGCTGATCAACGCCAAGGTCACGCCCAACGCAATCGTTTCGATCACCGGTGCCGGCCCGGCCAACGGCAACTACCTCGTCAGCGAGGTCGAGCACACTTTCAGCGCCCGCGGCTTCTTCACCCGCTTCACCGCCGGGCAGATGCGGCAGTCGGTGCTCGTCGACAAGCTTGCCGTCGCTCCCGCCGAGACCGGCTTCGTCAATCACAACCTGACGACCGCCGTGGTGAGCGAAGTGGGCGGCAGTGCCGACTCGGGCAGCGAGCGGGTCGGGATGGTCAAGGTCAAGTTCAACGGCCTGACCGGCGACGTGGCGAGCGCATGGGCGCGGGTGCTGTCCTTCGGCGGCGGGAACAAACGCGGCGGGGTGTTCCTGCCGGAGATCAAGGACGAGGTCCTGGTCGGCTTCGAGGGCGGCGACACCCGTCGCCCGGTCGTGCTCGGCGCACTGTTCAACGGCCAGGACGCCGTCGCGGCAAGCAGCGATGTGGTCGACAGTGGTGGGAAGGTCGTGTACCGCCGCATCACCTCCCGTCAGAACAACGTGATCGAGTTGTCCGACGGAGACGGGCCCGACAAGCAGCACGTCAAGATCGCCGCCGTCTCTGACGACCAGATGCTGCGGATCGGCGCCGACCGCGGGGACATCAAGTACCCGGACGGCAAGCCGTTCGCCATCACGGTGGGATCGTCCTCGATCGAGTTCGACGGCAACGGCAACATCACCATCAAGGGCCTGAAGATCAGCTTCCAGGCCGACCAGGACATCGACATCCAGGCCAAGGCGAACCTGACCGGCAAGGGCACCGCCAAGGTGTCGTGGCAGGGCGCGCAGGCCGAACTCAAGGGTGACACGCAGGTGACGGTTCAGGGCGGCCTGCAGGCCGCCCTCAAGGGTGCGATTGTGAAGATCAACTGATGACCGGACCATTGCCCGCACGGCAGCGGGACGTATCCCGCTACGACGCCAGCTTCATCGGCAGGGGCTTCAGCTGGCCGCTGGGTGTCGACCACACCGGGTCGATCGCGCTGACCAACGGCGTCGAGGATCTCGATCGCTCCATCCGGCTCGTCCTGCTGACCGCGCCGGGTGAGCGGGTCATGCGTCCCAAGTTCGGCTGTCGCATCTGGGATCTGTTGTTCGAGCCGATCACCCCGAACCTGCTCGGTCTCATCGCCGAGGCCGTGCGCGAGGCGGTCGGTCAGTGGGAGCCGCGTGTCGAGGTCGAGCAGGTCACGCCGATCGCTGATGCGGGCGACGACGGCCTGGTGCGCATCCACATCGTCTACAAGGTGCGAGCGACCAATGATCGGCGCAACCTCGTGTACCCGTTCTACGTCATCCCGCACGATGCCGAATAGACCGAACAGACCGCCGAAGAGATAGAGACGACCATGCCGCTACCCGCACCCGATCTCGACGATCGCAAGTTCCAGGACATCGTCGACGAGGCCAAGCGCCTCATCCCGCGCTACTGCCCGGAGTGGACGAACCACAACGTCTCCGACCCCGGCGTCGCGCTGATCGAGTTGTTCGCGTGGATGAGCGAGATGATCCTGTACCGCGTCAACCAGGTGCCGGACCGGCTCTACGTGCACTTCCTCAACATGGTCGGCATCTCGCCGTTCCCGTCGTCGGTCGCACGGGCCGACCTCACGTTCTGGCTCTCGGGCGTGGTCAACGACTCCGTCATCGTCCCGGCCGGGACCGAGGTCACCACCGTGGGTGGCGCCTCGTCCGGCAGCCCGGACGCGATCGTGTTCAGCACGACCGAGGAACTCGTGATCGCACCGCCGGAGCTGCGCTCGGCCAAGACCCAGTCCGAGTCCGACGGGCGCGTCGGTGACGTGTGGGAGGAGCTTCGGTACTCGAGCGAGGGGGTGCGCTGCTTCCCGTCCAACCAGCTCACCCCGGGCGACGCGATGTTGTTCGGCTTCACCCATAGCCTCGCGGGCACGGTCATCCGGCTCTCGCTCGACGCGCACGCCGAAGGCATCGGCGTCGACCCCCGCACGCCGCCGCTGGCGTGGGAGGTCTGGAACGGCGAAGGCTGGATCGGCTGCACCGGCTACGAGGACACCACCGGCGGCCTGAACCGCGCCGGTGCGATCACCTTGATCGTCCCGAACGAACACCAGATGCTCACGGTGGGCAACGACTCGTCCTACTGGCTGCGGGTGCGCCTGCTCGATTCGGCCACCGGACGTCCGACCTACCAGGCATCGCCGCGGATCCGCAACGTCCGGGTCGAGGCCCTGGGCGGGACGGTGGCCGCCGAGCATGCCGAACAGGTCGGCGAAGAGGTGATCGGTCGCAGCGGTGGCGCACCCGGCCAGGTGTTCGCCGTCGCGCACCATCCAGTGCTCGCGCGCCGCTCGGCCGAAGAGACCGTCCTCGTCTCCGACGACGGACGGCGCACGGCGTGGACCGAGGTCGACGACTTCAGCCAGTCCGGGCCCACCGACGAGCACTTCATCTGGGACAGCTCGACCGGTGAGGTTCGCTTCGGCCCGCAGGTGCGCTACCCGAACGGGACGATCCGGCAGCACGGCGCCATCCCGCGGGACGGCTCGATGATCCTGGTGTCGGCGTACCGGCACGGCGGCGGTGCGGGCGGCAACGTCGGCTCACGCACGCTGAGCGTGATGCGCCGGTCGATCCCGTTCGTGCAGGGCGTCACAAACATCGCGCCGGCGATCGGCGGCGTCGACGCCGAGACGGTCAACGAGGCGAAGACCCGCGGGCCGATGACGCTGCGCACCGGTCAGCGTGCGGTCACGGCCGGCGACTACGAGCGGCTCACGCTCGAGTCGTCGATCGAGGTCGCTCGCGCGCGGTGCCTGCCGGCCGATCGTGGCAACGGCTCGGTGCGGCTGCTCGTCGTCCCGCAGGTTCGCGGTGACGCGATCCGGCAGCAGCTCGACGACTTCGCGATCGCGCAGCCGTTGATGCGGCGCATCACCGATCATCTGGACGCGCACCGCGTCGTCGGCACCGCCGTCGAGGTCAGCACGCCGTTCTACCAAGGCGTGTCGGTAGCAGCGCTCGTGCACTGCGCGCCCGGGCGCCCGTCCGGTCTCGTGCGGCAACGCGCGATCGAGGCGCTGACCCGTTACGTCAACCCGCTCACCGGCGGCCCGGACGGAACGGGATGGCCCTTCGACGCCGACCTCAACGCGGCGGCGATCACGCAGATGCTCGAGGCGATCGACGGGGTCGAGCGCGTCGAGGAGGCGCTGCTGTTCGAGTACGACCTGCGCACCGGGCGCCGCCTCGGCGCCGGCAAGGACGTCATCCGCCTCGACGAGCACTCGCTGTTCTTGTCAGCGCCGCACCAGGTGGTCGTGAGATAACCATGACAACCGGAAGCAAGCTGCTCATTGCACCGCAGGGCCAAGAGCGTGGTTCGGCGGTGCCAGCGTGACTGCCTTGGTCCCCCGTGCGCACACCGCCCCCGATGCGGTGAGCCGGCCGCGGCGCAGCCCGCAGTGGCTGCTCAACCAGCTCCCGGTCGGCATGCTCGACTCGGACTTCTTCGTCCGGTTCGTGTCGATCTTCCAAGAGATCGGGACGAGCCTGCTCGCGGACGCCGACAACGTCGATCATCTGGCCGACGTCTCACTCACCCCGGAACCGATGCTGCGCTGGCTCGGCTCGTGGATCGGCGTCGACAGCATCGACGAATCGCTCGACGTCGACGTGAAGCGGCGCATCGTGGCGGGTGCCGCGACGACGCTGACCTGGCGCGGCACGGTGCACGGGCTGCGGCGCTTCCTCGAACTGACCAGCGGTGGTCCGGTCGAGGTCGAGGACGGCGGCGGAGTGTGGCGCGAGGGGGAGGCACCGGCGGATACTGCGTGGGTGCGCATGACGGTTGAGTCGACCGGCTGGCTCGCCGAGAAGGACTTCGTGGAATTGGTCCGCGACGAGGTACCGGCCCACGTCCGGGCCGAGCTGTACGTAGGTGACCGCCGGGTGTGGCCGGCGGTGCAGGGAGGAACATCGTGACCGCAGAACCGCTCGCCCAACCGGGCGCCGACGCGGAGCAGACCGCCGTCATCCCCGCGATCGAGGCACCGCTGCCGCCGTACGCGCAGACTCGCACCTCGCCGGCCGTCCCGATGTCGCCCTCGGCTCCGACCCCGCCGCCGGCCTATCCGCCGCCGGCGCCGATGACGCTGACGAAGCAGGCGGCGCCGACCGGGCCTGCGGCTCCGCCTGCGCCGATGCCGACGGCTCAGGGCGCGCCGACGCAGAGCGTTGCTGATGCGATGGTCGAGATCTCGATGCCGCCCCTGGCGGCCTCGAGCGCCGAGCCGATGCCGGCCGCTCCGGACGCTCCCGCCGCAGCTGTGCTCACGGCGCCGGCGCCGACACAGGTGGTCGTTCTCGACGCGCCACCGGCCGGCCCGATCGTCGACGTCGCGCCTGACCAGGCTTTCGGCAACGACCGAACTCGCGCCGGTCGACAGCGTGGCCCAGCCTTCGTCGACGGTCGCCGCAACGATGCCCCCCGCCCTGGCCGAGACGGTCACGTGTCCGGAGTGTGGGGCGATCGCCCAGGTCAGTCTCAACCGACGTGACTCGATCGACTTCTGCCGCAACTGCGACTACCCGCTGTTCTGGACGCCGTCGAAGGTGATGCGCGACCCGTCCGGCATCAGTGCCGAGTCCCTGCGCCGGCTGCCCGGCCAGGCCGGCCGCGCGACGATCGCGTCCCTGCCGTGCCCGTTCTGCTACGAACCGAACGCTCTGTCGGCGCAGACGTGCATCCGGTGCCAGCGCCCGATGCATCCGGTCGAGGAGCCGCCGCCGCCGGCGCCGGTCTACGTCGCGCCCGAGCCGGTGGTCGTCGAGGCGCCGAAGAAGGTCGCCTGGTGGGTGTGGGTGTTGCTCGGTCTCGGTGCAG
Source organism: uncultured Actinomycetota bacterium (assembly GCA_963754285.1). Lineage (GTDB taxonomy): Bacteria > Actinomycetota > Actinomycetes > Mycobacteriales > Jatrophihabitantaceae > RYN-133. The sequence continues at coordinate 941,024 of CAVWFN010000007.1, read as the reverse complement.
CAGCGCTCATCGTGCTCATCGTTCTGATCGGCACCGGCACCATCGGCTGACCCCTGGCACGTTCGCGGATCGCCCGCGAACAGCGGCGTAGCCGGCGGTCGACTGCGCCCTACGGAAGGGTCACGGAGGCCTGACTACCGGGCCCGATCGTCACCGGCTGCGTGCCGCCGACCGAGCCCGGCGGGGTGCCGACCGTGGTCCCGCTGAACAGGATGGTCCAGGCTCCCGGAGCAAGGTTGGAGATCACGACGCCTGATCCCGTGTCATGGACGGTCGGCGTGGCCGTTGTCGTGCAGTTGGGCGACAGCTGTTCCTGGATCACGACACGGCACTTCAGACTGACGGCTACGTTCAGCGCGTTCGTGAACGTGAACTTGAGCGAACCCGTGGCCTCTGTCATCAGCAGCGTCGGGGTCACCGTCGTCGAGCCGGTGACGGGCAGGGTGACGGGCGTGGCGGCCGGCGTCGGCCAGGTGGTGGTGTCGGCCGCCGAGAGACCGATCGAGTAGGTGCCGTCGGGCAGATAGATCGTCTGAGAACCACCGTTCGGAGCGATGTCCTGGGTGAACTTCGTGGTGCCGCTCTGCTTCACCACGACGTGCACCGTCGACAGGCTTGCGCCGTCGGTTGCCAGCGTCGTCGGTGCAAGAGCGAGCGCGTTCTCATCGATGGTGTAGGACGGCGTCGCGTCGTTCGCGCCGTCCAGGCCGCTGACCTGGAAGCCCGTTGCGCAGTTGCCGCTGTGTGATGCCGAGTCGATCGTCGCCGTCCCGAAGTGCGTTGCGACCGTCAGCCCGCTGTTCGGGTTCAGGTTGAACACCCAGCAGCCGTCGGGCACGGTGCGGAACGTGTAGCTGACGGTGGTGTCCGTCGTGGTGCCGACTGTGGGGCTGAGCCTCGGCACCCAGTGCGCGGTTGCCGCATCGTCAGTCAGCGTGGGTGCGGCGCTGGACAGGTTGTCGTCCTTGTTGCGGTGCACTGTCACGGTCACCGTTTGCCTCGCCGCGGTGAGCACTGGCGGCGAGATCGACGCGATGCTGTTGAGGACTGTGAACGGGCCGTAGACACTGCCGAGGAAGCCGTCGCTCGGGACGACGCCCCCCGGCTCGTTGATGCTCGCGTAGTAGGTGCCGTTCGGAACGTGCGCAAGTGTGAACGTTCCGTCGGCGGCGGTGGTGGCCGTGATCGGGACGTCGTTGGCGTTGGTCGCGACGTCGGTGGGATCGCTCGAGTTGAGCAGCTGGACCGAGATCGTGTTCAGCGGATGGGTCGTGGCGTTGTCGGTCTCGCCGTTGATCGTTCCGGTGACGGCGAAGTCGAGCAGGGAGACGTAGACCGTGAGCACCGGCGCGCGGCCGTCGCCGCCGCCCGCCGGCGAGTTCGTGGGCGGGATCGACACAGTGGTGATCACCGTCTGGATCGTGGCGCCGGCTCCGGTCGTCGAGCCGGGCGCGACGGTGATGTTGTAGGCCGTCGGCATCAGGCCCGTACCGAGATAGACCGGGGTCGTCCCGTCGGTGTCGGTCGCATTGGTGCCTGTCACCGTCGCCTGCGGTCCGACGCCACCGGCGGGCTTGAAGGTCACCGTGGCGTGCTTCGTGATCGCACTCGTCGACGTCACGACCACCTCGACCGGCAGATCGACCGGCTGGTAGTCGAGCGTGAGGTCGCCACCGGTCGTGTTGGGGCCGGCCGAGATGTCGACGACCTTGGTCTGAGTCTGGAACCCGGTCGCCGACGCAGAGAGCAGCCACGGACCGGTATCGAGAATGCCGATCCCGGACGGTCCGGCGATCGAGTAGTTGCCGGAGGTATCGGTGCGTGCCGTCTTCGGGGCACCCGTCGTCGTGCAGGTGGTCGTGGTTACGGGATCGGTCGAGTTCGGGTCGCACTGGGTCAGCGTCACGGGCACGCCGGACAGCTGCTGCGTGCCTACTGTGCTGCCGAAGATGGTTCCGCTCAACGTGCCACGGGGCGCGAGGGTGAACGCCTGATCGACATTGGGGTTGGTGAGATCGAACGAGATCGGCGCGCCCGCGGCCGTACCGCCCGTCGAGTAGCCGTTGGCAGTGATCGTGATCTGCCAGTCGCCGTAGCCGAACACCTGCGGCGCGCCCGTCGGGCCGAAGGTGAACCTGCCGACGCCGTTGGTCGAGGTCGAGCTGACCGGGGCGACGCCGTCGCAGTGGCTCACACACGAGGCCGAGACGATCGCGCCGCTGATCGGTGTGGGGTTCGTGGGGTCGGTGATCGTGTCGGTGACTGTGCCGGTGATCGTGCCGAGCGGTTGCAGCGTGAAAGCTTGACTCTGGTTGATGTGCTGCGAGTCGAAGGTGACCGTCGCATGCTTGATGGTCCGGGCGTAGCCGACCGACGGCGCGGACACGGCAATGTCCCAGTCACGGTAGGCGAACACGTTCGGCGCGCCGGTCGTGCCGAACGTGTACGTGCCGGTGGCGTCGGTGACCGTGTTGGCCACGGCGGGCACGCCGGTGCAGTCGCCGACGCAGGTCGCACTCACCGTTGCGCCGACGACGGCCTTGCCCGTCGTGATCGCGTCGGTGACCGTTCCGGTCAACGACCCCAACGGGGTCATGACCAGGTTCGAGTTGTCGTTGCTTCCCGCGCCGATCGTCTGCGCGTTGGCTCCGTCGAGGACGAGGTCTGAATACCCCGGCGCCGACACTGTGACGTTCCAACTTCCCGGGACCAGGAAGAACGCCACGTTGTCGGTGCCGCCGGTGAAGCTGAATCGGCCGTTCACGTTCGTCGCGGTCGGCGTCGGGTCCGACGCCGGGCACGTGAGCGTCGCACCCGCGGCGCTGACACAGTGCAGCGACACGGAGGCGCCGACGATCGGTGCGGGGTTGCCGTTCGAGTCGAGGTGCGTCACGAGCCCGCTGAAGCCACCGAACGCCTGCGGGTCGAGTTCGGTCGGGTAGGTGTGGTCGAGTTGCACTGCGACGTCGACGTGGAACTCCTGATAACCGACCGGCTGCACCGACACCCGATAGTTGCCGGGATCGAGGAACCGGGTTCCGTCGGTGCCGTTCGAGAATGTGTACCTGCCCGAGCTGTCGGTCGACGTCGTGATCGTCGGCTGCGTGCACCCCGTGTCAAGGCAGGTCAGCGTCACCGGCACTGAGGTGAGCAGCGTATTGCCCGCGCCGACAACCGTCCCTGAGATCCCGCCGAGTTGTTGCAGCGTGACGTTCTGCGCCGCTTGCGAACCGCCGGTGATGGACACCGGGAACGAGTAGGCAGCGTTGCTGGGTGAGCAGACGATCAAACGGTACGGGCCAGGTGTGATCTGCCGCCCGGTCGGCAGCGAGAAGTCGTAGTTGCCGGAGGAGTCAGTCGTGGTGTGGTACGGCAGAGTCGAGGTGAAGGCCGGGCAGGCGTGGACGGCCGGCGATGGTGCCGCGGTGCAGTCGCTGAGCAGCGGTCCGAGGCAGCGGTCGAGGTAGACGTCGGCGTTCGACACCGGCGAACCGCCCGCGAGTACGTTGCCCGTCAGGTTGCCCAGCGCGAGCGCCTTCTGATTGTCGAGCGTGCACGCGTAGCTCTGGTCGAAGTCGTTGTAGCCGCACGTCATCGTCCCCTGAATCGGATGCGGCGGGGCACCGGCCGCAGCCGTGCCGTACGGGTCGTAACCGGGGACGGTCAACTTGTACGAGTACGTGCCCGGCCAGACCAGGTTCGCACCGGCGATGTTCGAGTCCTGCCAGGTGATCGCGCCGGTCGAGGTCACCCCTGCCGTGATCGTGCCGGCGCCGTTGGCCTGGGCAATCGTCGCGGTGAGGTTCGCTCCGGCGAACGACAGCTTGTTCGTGTTGTCAGCGACGATGGGATTGCCGCTCGCGTCGACGCTCAGGAACGACAGTCCGGCGAGGTTCACCGGCGCTGCGGTCACCGACTGTTCAGCGACCGAGGTGACCGGGGCGATGGTGCCCGAGGTCGTCACCGGCGTTGTCGTGCTGCTCGTCGTCGCGACGTCGATGCGGGTCAAGGTGATCGGCGTGGGGCTCAGGGCTTGCGTCTGCACGCTCGGGTCGGTCGAGATGGTGACCGCGTCCTTGGTGGTGCTCAGCGCGATGATGTTCTGTTTGGTCAACGTGCCGCAGTCGGTGTCCGCTGACGTCGAACCCGCGTCCAGGCTGTCGACCGGGGTGGCCATCACAGCGAAGCAACCCTGAGCGTTGGTCACCGCGCCGGCCTGGTCGGTCTGTGCGGTGTCGCCGATGTAATGGGTGATGCCGGCGATCGTCACGGGGACTCCGGACATGTCGTTGGTGTCGCTGTCGCCGAACTTCGACACGATGCGCCCGAGCAGGCTCGTCGTCGAGTTCACCAACGTCGCCGCGGTCGTGTACTCCTGGTTGTCTGCCATGAACTGGTCGTTGACGGCCGTCGTGAACCGGTCGGTGCCGCTCAGCTGGCTGATCTCGCAGCCTTGCTTGAGCCCTTGCGGGATGCCGTAGAACTTGGCCACGCCTGTCGAGGCGTCAGTCGTCGCCGACACCGATGTTCCGTCGTCACACGTGAACGTGACGGGTGCGTTCGTGTCGAGTTGCGGCACGCCGTTCGCGTCCAGGTTGTTGACCGTCGCGTCCAGGATCGGGAGGCGGTCGATCACCGGGTCGTACTCAGCGGTCTGCCCGTTGTTCACGGTGATCGTGATGGCACTGGCCGGATCGGGGTGGACGTAGGCGTTGTTGCCGATGATCGGGTAGAGCGTGTACGTGCCGTCGCACAGGCCCGTCAGGCCGTACGACCCGCCGTTGCTCGAAGGCGCGACGGCCGGTTCCGCGGTGCCGGTGAACACGCAGTCGCTCGCGTTCTTGAGCGCATCGTCGGGTCCGGCAGCCTTGGGATCGGTGGCCTTGGCGGCGTCGGCCTGTGCCTGGTCGCAGTAGAAGTGGCCCGGGTCGACGATCGTGTTGCCGAGCGGCAGAGCCAACATGCAGTTGTGCACGGCCGGGTCGGTGCCGATCGTCAGGTCGTCGATGTTCCCCGGAGCTTTGATCTGGCCACCGATCTTGTTGCCCGGAAGCATGCTGATCTCGGGAAGCGCGGCCGGGCCGTTGAGCGGCACCTGTACGCGCACCTTCGCCGGGGTGAACCCGAGCGAGCTGACAACCAACGTGTACTGGCCCGGTTGCAGCCCATCGCCCTGCTTGGGGTTCATCGACAGTTCGTAGGGCACCGGGCCGTTCAGGTTGGTGACATCGCGAGAGGGTTTCAAGGCGTTGTCGACTGTGGGATTCAGCGTTGTGCTGACCGGATTTCCGCTCGAGTCGAACAGTTGCCACCACACGGTGCAGCCGGTGATCGGGTTGTGCGCGGCGTCGTACAAGCAACCGAACGAGCCGCTCGAGCTGATCGAGTTCGCGACGTAGCCGACGATCGTGGACGTGTGGGTCACGTGGTAGGTGCTCAGCGTGAAGGCCGCTCGCTTGGTGGAGGCGCCGATCTCGGCCTTCACCGTCTGCGATTCGGAGCTGTACCCGGAGTACTCGGCGGTCAACGTGTAGGTGCCCGGAGCGACGTTCTCGAAGCGGAATCTGCCGTTGCGAAGCGTCGTCTGCTTGTACGTATTGCTCGCGTTGAACATGATGAGTCCGGCCGAGTTGAGCGGACCGTTGCTGCCCTTCACCGAGCCGGTGACCGTGACCGTCGACGCGGTGAGCTGCAACTTGAGCTTGGGTAGTCCCTTGCCGGCGACGACCTTGATCTGCTGTGTCTGCAGTTGGTAGCCGTCGCCGCTGACAGTGACAGTCCAGGTTCCGAGTGTCAGCGCGGGTAGCACGAAGGTGCCCGTTTGCGTGCCGGCGGTCGTCGTGGTCGTCGTTCGCGTCGTCGTGCCGTCTGTAGCGCTCACCTGCATCCCGCCGAGCGGGGTGTTGTGGCCGCCGATCATCGAGCGGACCACACCACTGAGCGTGGCGACGCCCGAGGACATCGCCAGGTCTGCGGCTGCGCTGCCACCTGCCGGCAGCGAGACCAGCCGCGAGGCGACTCCGAGCCCGTCGTGACTCGCGCTGACCAGATACGAACTCGGTGTCGAAAGACCGGTCACCGACCACGTGCCGATGCCGTGGCCCTTCGAGATCGTGCTGGTCGTGATCGTGTTCGTGCCATCGGTGATCGTGACAGTCGCAGCGCCGACATTCCCGCCGGCCGTGTCGCGGACGACACCGTGCAGCGAGCCGGTGCCGGCCGCGAGCATGATCTTCATGGGGGCGATGGCTGCGGCCGAGCTCGGGTCGATCACATAGCGCTGTGTCTGATAGCCAGGCTTGCTGATCGACAGGATGTAGAAGCCGACGGTGTGCACCTTCGCGAAGGTGTACGACCCGTCAGGGCCGAGTTTGACGCTCTGGTCGGCGGTCGGATGCAGCGGCGTCTGCGCGAACGCCTGGGGCGTCAGTTTGCCGATCGCAGTGTCGGATGCGTCTTGCGTCGTGGTGCCGACGCCGGTGGCGCCCTGCGTGGCGCTGGATCCGAAGGTCGTGGGCGAGAGGGAGACCAACACACCTGCGGGCGAGGTGCCGGCGACGGTGCCCGTCAACTGGATGTTCGCCGGCGTGCCGCTGCCCGCGCTTGCCGCGCTGCCACCGGAGCCACCGCTGCCACCGGAGCCACTGCCCCCCGAGCCCGAGGTGCCTTGGCCGCCGCCGCTACCGCCACCCGACTGACCGCCGCCGCCCTTCTTGGCGCCCTTGCCGCCGGCCGGCGGCTTGACGGTGAGAGTCTGCGTGCCGGCGGCGTTGTTGCTCGGCTTGCGGATCTTGTCGGCGAGCTTCGGGACGAAGACCAGCGCGAGCGTCACCCAGATCGCGACGATGATCAGGATCGACACGACCTTGGCGCCGGTCGGCCCGATCAACGAACGCGCGGTGAGCGACCCCTCGACGTGCTTCGGTGCTCCGCTCGTCCGTGCCGTCACCGAATAGGCGTGCCTGATGTTGCGGCGGAACAGCGTCGGCCTGCTGACCGTCAGCCGTCCCGGAACGCGCACCGCGCTCTGCGGCGGGACGACGACCGGGTGGCGGGTGACGTCGACTGCCGTGCTGTACGGAGCGCGTGCGTCCAGGTGCACCGTCTCGGGCTGCAGCCCCGTGTTCTGCAACACCACGAAGAACTTGCGGCTGTAGAGCGCCCGCGAATCGGGTGGATCGAGAGCTATCGAGATCTGCCCGGGCGCACCGACGACGAGGTCGATGTTGTCGACTGTCGTCGCTGACCGCGGCGCACCCGTAGCAGGGTCGAGCGCCTGCACGGTGAGCACCAGCGGGTACCGCGCGGCGAGAGTGCCGTCTGCCGGTCGCACGGTCAACTCGGCGCGGATGCTGTCGCCGGGCCCGACGACCACGCTCGGGGTCGGCATCGGCACCCAGGTCGTGTCGACGCCGAGCGCGCTCACCAAGAAGACGCGCGCTTCGTCGGCCTGATTCGTGATGGTCAGCGGGACGCCGACGGGAACGCCTGAACTCGTGCGCAGATGCGCCACCGTCTCGACCAGCGGCGGCCGTTCGCCGAAGTTCGTCGGCCGCGTCATTGCGCGATCATGATCGTGTGCAGATCGTCCAATGTGCTGGGGCTCGCGGTGAACACCTGCGTTTGCACCGTAGAGGCTGGGTCGTTCGTGGGTCCGAACGCCAGCACGTAGTCACCCGCTTCGATCTCGTTGAAGGTGAACCGTCCGGTGTTGTCCGTGCGCTTCACCGCGGTGACCATCGAGGGGTACTGCGCGGTGGTGTAGAGGAAGACGTACCAGCCGCGCTTGGGCGGACCGAGGTTCGTCGAACCGTGGACGAGGTTCAGCACGCCGGTGACGCCCGCAGGCATGTCGAGTGTGACGGTGACCGGTGGCGCGACACCGGGCGGCAGGGTGACCACTTGGGATGCAGTGCTGACGCCGCCGCCGGTCGACACGGTGAGTGTGTACGTCCCCGGCGGGATGTTCGCGATCGTGAAATTCCCTCGGTCGCTGTTCGGGAATCCCGCCGTCGTGACCGTGTAGGACTGCGAACCGGAATTGAGCGTCACCGTCGCTTCGGCCACCGGCGAGTTGGGGCAGTTGGCGAGGCTGCCGCAGCCCTGGATGACCGAACCGCTCAGACTCGTGACTGCCGGTTGCATCGCGACGACGATCGGACCGCTGGACAGGTGGCCGTTGGCGTCGACCGTTGCCGAGACGGTCTGAGACGTCAGGTCGGTGCGCGTGAACGTCAGCGTGTACGTGCCCGGCACCGGCAGTCCGGCGATGTGCCAGTGGCCGACCTTGCCCGTGCTCTGGCTCTGCGACTGGACGGTCAGCACACCGTCGGTCGCCGTCACCGTGACGCCGGGCGCCGGCTTGTTGCCGGGCAGTTGCGTGACCGTGCCGGACAACGAGCCGGACGACGTGCCCAGGGTGATCTGAACGCCGGTGAGCTTCTGTCCGGATGCGAGTGTCAGTGAGAGCGTTTGGGTCGCGTGGTTGGCGGCGGTCGCCGTCAGTGTGAAGCTGCCGGGTGTCGGGAGCCCGGTGAGCGAGAACTTGCCCTTGTTCGCCTTGTCGGTGAGCGACACCGTGGTCACGCTCGTCGCCCCGGACGTGGCGGTCATCGTCACGTTGGCGAGTGGCCCGGCGGCGTCGGTCACGATGCCGCTGATCACGCCGTCGCCCTTGCGCAGCACGAGTTGGACGCCGGTGCGCTGTTCGCCCCCGGCGACGTCTAGTCGCTGGATGGTCGTCGCGTAACCGGTCTTGACGACGACGAGTTGGTACACGTTCGGGGACGGGACGTTGTCGAGGGTGAACGTTCCGTCCGAGCCGACCGGAACGCTCTGCACGATCGCGGCTCCGCCCGTCAGCGGGTTCGGTGCGGGTGCGCCACTTGCCGGTGCTGCCGGTGCCGCGGGCGCGGTCGAACCCGTCGACGAGGACGCAGTCGACCCGGGCAGCGCTGTCGTGTCGCTCGTGTTGGTCGCCGTCGATCCCGACGTGCCGGCGCCGGCGGGTGAGGTCTCGAGATAGAGCGTCGATCCCGACACGTCGTCGCCGGTCACCGTCCCGGTGATGGATGCGGGCAGGCCGCCGAGGGTGATGTCGAGGCCCTTCTTCTGCTCACCCGTCTTGACCTCGACGGCCGTCGCGTCGGCGTCGGTCGTCGCGGCCGGGTACCACAGCGGGATGTAGCCGGCGCGGTTGAAGCTCAGTTTGTACTTGCCCGCGGCGAGCTGAGCGATGTTGTACATGCCGCTCTGGTCGGTCGCGGTCGTGACCAGTGGCTTGGTCGTGTCGCCGGCGTCGTACACGTTGACCGATACGGCACTGACGGGTGCGCCGGTGGTGAGCAGGCGCACCGTGCCGCTCAACTCCGAGGTGCCCGACGACGTCCCGCCACCGGCCCGGGCAGCAGCTACTTGCAACGCCAGGTCGCGGTCGGCGTTGCTCTGCCCGACGAGCTTGCCCAGCGCGATCGTGATGACGAGGGCGAACACGGTCACGGCGATCAACAGACCCGCGAGTGAGAACGCTCCCCGCGAGAGCACGGGCTTCTGCACGAGCGTCGCCGCTGCGACGGCTGCCGCCTCGCCGCGCTCACCGGTCGGAGCTGACTCGGCGTTGTTGTCGAAGAACGCGTCGGCCGGGAGATCGTCGAAGTAGACGCTCAGCGGGCGGATGTGCGGCGAGCCGGCCAGATGCCGCTTGGCAGCGACCCGCATGTCGACGATCGCGTGCTCGCCGGGGGCGATGTGCACGATCTCGGGGTCGAAGCCGAACCCGACCTGGGTCTCCGGGTCGTCGCCGGCGAAGCGGCCGTCGATGATCGTGTTGCCGGTGTTCTCGGCGATGACGCTGAACGTCGCCCGCTTGCCGGCCGTGATCGTCATCGGGTCGACGCGGACCTTCATCCCCCGGGCGGACGGGACGAGCAGGTCGACGTCGACGATCGATGTTTCGTTCGGTGGGGTGAGCTCACGCACCTGCAGCGCGATGCGGCGTGAGCCTGCCGGCAGCCCGGACGGAGGTGTGACGGTGAGCGGGACGACGCGCACCTCGTCCGGGAACAGCGAGATCTGCTCCACGTCCATCGTGACCCAGCCGGGGTCGGCGCCGAGCACACGGACGGTGTAGCCGCCGATGACGTCGGTGGTGTTCGTGATCGTCAGGGTGAGCAGCACGGGCTGGCCGGGCGCGATGTCGACCTGGCGCGGGGTTACCTCGACGCGCATGTCAGCTGCCCACCAGGTAGAAGTTCTGGCCGCCGACCGTCTTGCCGCGCCCGACCGTGACGATGCGCGTTTGTTGGTTCGCATTCGGTGCTGTCGCGGTCACCGAGTACGTGCCGGGGGGAAGCGCTGCGAGGTCGTATCCGCCGAGCGCGAGCAGCCCGCCCGAAGCGCTGGACGTCGCCGTGTAGGTGTTGATGCCGTCGGTCGCGCTCACCGCGACACCCGAGGCAGGCGAGCCGTGCACGTAGATGACGCCGGTGATCTCACCGACCTGCTTGTACAGGCGGACCTGGACGGTCTGGCCCTGCTTGCTCGCCGGCGCGGTGCTGTCGACTCGAACCGGCACGCTCGCCGAGGTGTACCCGTCGCGGGTGAAGCTGAGCGTGTACTGCCCGTCGGCCAGCCCGCTGAACGCGAAGCCGCCGATGTTGCCGTTGGTCAGGGTGATCGTCGACGGCGAGTTGGTTGTCGCGGGCCCGGTTGTCGTCGATGCCGCCAGACCGCCGACGGTGACAGTGACGCCACCCAGCCCGGAGGGCGAGTTCCCGTCGCGCACTATGCCGCTGATCGTGCCCGTGCCGGCGCTCAGCTTGCCCAGTGCCTTGGAGTAGCTCTGCCCTGCCGAGAGTTCGACCACCTCGGTCCAGGTGCCGTGGCCGGGTGCGCTGTAGTTGAGCACATAGGTCGCCGGAGTCGGCAGGTTCGCGATCGCGAACGTCCCGACAGCCCCGGTGGTCGGCGTGAGCACGCTGACCGTGGTCCCGGCGACCGTCGTCGTGACGGTGGCGCCGCCCAACGGTGTCGACGACCTCGAGGTGCCGCTGACCACGAGGCCCGAGATGCCGCCTTGTGCCGCGCCGAGCGAGACGGTCGCTTCGATGCGCTTGTCGCCACCGTTGACCGTGTCGGTCAACGTGCTGGTCTGGTAGCCCGGCGTGGTGAAGGTGAGCTGGTAGCTGGCCGGCGCCGCGAGGTGCGCGAAGGAGTACTTGCCGCCGGCACCGGTCACGACGGTGAGGGTGTGTGCGCTGCCGCCGGCAACATCGAGCGGGCGCGCAGTCACGGTTGTGTGGACGGGATGCGTCGTGTCGCCGGGGTCGACGGCGCCCGAGATGCTCGACGGCAGTCCCTGGATGACGACATTGACGCCGGTGGTGGTGCCTTGTGCCTGCGGGTCGATCGTGCGCGCACCGCTTCGCGACGGCGTGTTCGGGTACCAGATCGGCTTGAAGCTGCCCTGCGCGCTGAACTTCAGCACGTAGGACGTCGGGAACAAGCCGGCCAGGGTGTAGGTGCCATCAGACTGTGTCGCGGCCGAGCTGACCGGCTTGCTGGTGTCGCCGGTCGTGCGAAACGCCTCGACGAGGATCTGCCCGACCGGCTGCTCGGTGCTGGCCGAAAGCACCGTCCCGCTGATCTCGCCGCCCACGCCCGCCGGCAGCTGCCCGGTCTTGGGCAGCGCGCCGGCCGGCGCTGCGGCGGCGCCACCACCACTGCCGTTGCCCACCGCGCCCTGCGCGCCCGATCCGCTCGCTCCGGCCTGGCTGGCGGCGAAGAACGACGCGGGCGCGTCCTTGACCATCGGGTCGCTGGCGAAGACCTTGGTCAGCCCGAGCAGGAACACCCCCGCCCACAAGGCGATGATGCCGAGCAGGATGAGCGCGGTCAGCAGGCCACGCGACAGGGTGGGCCGCTGCCGCAGCTTGACCGTCAGCTCGCGCTGCGGTCCCGCCACCGAATCCGCGGTCGGGTCGGGGTCGGGCGGCAGGTCGGCGCGAGTCGCGGACGCGATGACCTGGACGGGACGTTCGGCTTCGGCGCCGGTGAGCATGCGCGGTCCACGCACGTGCAACAGCACCGGTGCGGCCATGCCGGGGTCGAGCCGCAGCTGTTGCGGCGTGAAGCTGACCTTGGCCGAACGGTCGACGTCGGCGGCCTGCAGGGTGATGTCGAGCGGCAGGTTGCCGTCGTTGCGCACGTCGAGCACGAACCGCGCCGACCGGCGGGCTCGGATGATGCGCGGTGTCGATGCCACCGCCAGCGACGGCTGCGGGCCGACGTTGAGGTCGACGTCCAGGAACTGCGAAGGGACGCGGGCGCCGTTCGACACGAGTTCGACCGTCAGCGGATGCCGCCCCGCCGGGTAGGTCGACGGGACGGTCATCGAGAGGGTCAGCCGGCCGTTCGAGGCCGGGAACAGGGGCAGCATCGCCGGCGCGGATGACACGCACTCCTCGGGCAACCCGATGACGTTCGCGCTGATCCCGTCGATGACGTCGCCGGTGTTGACGACATCGACGACGACGGCACCCGGCTCGCCGGGCGCGATGTCGACGACGCGGTTGTCGGTGCTGGCGCGCATCAGGGCGTCCGCACCGGGTCGATCGCGCCCTGGCGCAATGCCCACAGCCACAGGCGGGAATTCCGCCCGACCGGGACTCGGGCGCACCGAACGAGCACCAAGGACTCCTATTGCCCGCACGCGGGGAGCGGTTCCCTCACCAAGGAGTCGACGCTGGCGACTCGGGAACCTCCCGCCGCGCACGAACTGCTACAAGATCGTGGACCGCGACTGACCATTCCTATGCCGCAGACCTCAAGCTATGGCGACCTAAATACTCAACGTTCGCGGGATCTTCATTACCGGACAAATCGGGCACGTTTCGGGCCGGTGATTCCGACTGGTCAGCGGCGCGCCGTCGGTGCTCGCGGAACGGGGTTGGTGAGGGCCGCAATTCGGTCAACCGGGGGCGCTTCGGGCGTCCAGTCGTAGCTGTCGGCCGCGACCGTCGCTTCGAGGGCGACCGCAGCCTTCAACTGTCCGCCCGAACCCGAGAAGACGTCGCGCGGTCGATTGACGTCGTCGGCGACCAGGCGGATCTGAATCGACGAGGACAGCGATCCGACGACGTGATCGGCGGGAACGACCGACTGGGCGGCGAACAGGCTCACAAGATCGCCGAGCAGTTGGTGTTCGTCGCGCGGACTGCCGGCCCACGCACTGACGAGATACCCCAGCCGCACCATCGGTTGCGGAGCTCGCTGCAGCGCCTTGCCGTCGTCCGCGACCCGGCGCAGTGCCGTTCGCGAGGGCTGATTCGACAGGCCTACGTCGTAGAGGAACAAGTTGACCGTGATCCGCGACAGCTGTGCCGACCAGTTCGATGTCGGTGCCTCGAAGGTGACATCGCCCAGATCTTCGTTGAGTGCGAGGCGTTCGCGAATGAAGCGCTCGAGCGTCTCGTCGACATTTCGGATAAACATCGCGGTTCACCTCGGCTGCTGAGTCGGAGCGCGCCACCCCGTAGTGAATCTTGATCTGGAAGCGTCGCCATACTGGCACGGTAAAGGCTATGTTCACACCCAAATCACGGCGCTGATCCCGACCGTGATGCATGAAGGGGTGTCTCGTGGCCGGACCGACTTACGCCGAGAAGAAGCGCCAAGGCAAGCCCGTAGCGGTTGAGCTGGTAGCTCCTGCGCCGGACGTGGCGCGCACGCTCACCGTCGGTCATGCCTTCGACCCGGCCGAAGCCGAGGCCGACCGTGTTGCCGACGATGTCCTTGCGCGACTACGCAGTGGCGAGAGTGGCGAGGCCGGCAAGCACGCCCACGAGCCCGACTGTGATCACGGGGTCCAGCGCTCGGCCGGGCCGACGGGCGACCCGGTCGTCGGCGTGGAGGGCGGCGCGCTCCCGACCGACATCTCAGGTGCCATCGAGTCGCGGCGAGGTCGGGGCAACGCGTTGCCGAGCGGCGTGCGTGGGCGGATGGAATCAGCGTTCGGCCGCGACTTCGGCGGTGTCTCCGTCCACAGCGATGCGAGTTCGGCCGAGCTGAGCAGGTCGGTGTCGGCCAAGGCCTTCACCACCGGCAACGACATCTTCTTCGGCGAGGGCCAGTTCCGACCGGACACGCCCGCCGGTGAGCACATGCTGGCGCACGAACTGGCGCACACGGTCCAGCAGGGCAGTGGCATCGGACGCGAGGCGATCCACCGCAAGTGGGATCTGAAGTCGAAGAAGCTGGGCCTCAGCGGTGCTACCGGCCTGCGCACCGTGAAGTCGCGTCCGGTCTGGTTCATCCAGGACAGCACCGGCGACGAGATCGTGGTCAAGTCCGAGAACCAGCCGTTCGGCGTCTCCGAGATCGTCGGGACGATGCAGAAGAAGGTCAACAACGTCAAGTCCGTCAACCAGCGCCTACTCACCAAGAGCGAGCGGCACGAGGTCGACAACCTGCTCGAGATCTACGGCAACTTCATCCCGGACGGCAGCTTCGAGGCTCGCGGCAAGTACATGAAGAGCGAGCCGATGACGACCATCCCTCAGGACGCCGACCCCCACGAGATCGCGGTCGACGATGCGTTGTCCAAGATCCGCGACCCGAAGCGCAACATTCTTGCCATGTCGGTCGCGGCCGGCGAGGGCGGCGATGCGGTGACCGAGCGGTCAACGGCCAAGTCGGGTGAAGAGTTCAAGTCCGAGATCCGCACCAAGCTCGACGACATGAAGCACGTCTTCCAACTAGGCGAGATCACGACCGTTGACCTGGTGCTCGGCAACCAGGACCGCGTCAAGGCGGGCAACGTCGGCAACTGGTTCTACGACCCCTCCGGCGCGATCACGTTGATCGACCACGTCGATCAGGGCACGGGAATGGCGAAGAACTGGAATCCCGGCAGGTTCGAACAGTGGGAGGGCGACGCCGGCCAGTACCTGCTCTCGGGCCAGTACGACAATACGGCTAATTGGTGCATCGATTCCTTCATCGACATGATGAAGAAGGCCGGAGACAAGAACGCCGACAAGTGGTTCGACGAGGTGCTCGAGGGTGGCAAGAAGCGGCGCGATGTGTTCGCGCAGAATCTCATCGCGGGGATGAAGGAATCCCGCAAGAAACTGATCAAGATCTTTTCGACCACGCGGCGCAGCATCTTCAAGAAGAAGGAGCACGACGCGAAGAAGAAGATCCGTTCCGCAGCGAACAAGGCAACCGAGACGGACGCCCAGGACCCGACCGGTGCCCTTGAAGGCGGCAAGCCCGACTACTGGTCGACGCTCAAGCAGCGCGTCGAGTGGTTGAAGGCGAACTGAATCAACCAACTGACGTTGTGACGTGCTGAGGTGAGTTGGCGCGACTACGCGCAAGCGCTGCTCGAACGCGAGCTTGCTGCTGACCGGGACCCCGCGGTGCTGGCTGCCGCCGAGACGGCGGTGGCAGCTGCCACCGACCAGCTGCAGGCAGCGATCGACACCGGCTCGGACGACCCTTTTTTCGCCGTGGCCGCGGCAGCGGATCTGGACACTATCTCGGTGCAGGTGCTGGCGTTGTGCGCCGCAGTCGAGGTCGACCGTCAGTTGCAGCGCATCGTCGCCGCGCTCGCGCACGATCCGGCAGCGACCCGGATCGAGGTCGATCTGCTCGTCCGGTTGCTGGGCGAGGAGGCGCTTGCCGCGCTGACCGACGACGCCCCGCTGGCATGCGCGGCCCTCGTCGAGGTGGAGTCGGGAATCTCGCTCGCCGCGGCGCACGTGGTGCTCGCCCGCGCGGTTGCCTGGGCCGTCCTCGGTGCCGAGGTGCTCGAGACGGCCCTGCCGCCCGACGCCTATCTGGTCTCTGCGCCCGAGGGCGCATTGGGCCGCGCGGACGTCGTACTGGTACACGGCACCGACCGCGTGCGCAGGATTCAGGCCGCGGTCGTTGCCGGCTGGGGCATCGGTTTCCTCGTCTCACCGGCGCCCCTTGACGATGCCGGCTGGCGCACGCTGGTGCGGCAGGCAACCGTGCTCGGCTTGGGCATCGTGCTCGACCTGACCGAACCGCTCAGCCCACTTGGCCGACGGTGGATCGCACGAGCGAGCCACCTCACCTTCGGACTCTGTGCG
This sequence comes from uncultured Actinomycetota bacterium, assembly GCA_963754285.1. Classification (GTDB taxonomy): domain Bacteria; phylum Actinomycetota; class Actinomycetes; order Mycobacteriales; family Jatrophihabitantaceae; genus RYN-133. The sequence goes on along the minus strand of CAVWFN010000007.1, from coordinate 924,909 downwards.
GCCGATCCGCTACCCCTTGATGCATTGCCGGACCGTAGCTTCGTCGAGGTCGCCGCGCCTGGCGAACGGGTCACCGACGAAGAATGGGCTGCGGTGTTCGCCGATGCACCCGCGCCGCAACGACGCCCGACCGCCACCGAGTTGCGCCAGGCAGCGCGCGTCGCCGAGCTGCATACCGATCCGAAGGACGCGATCCGTCGCGTCGCGAGCGGCACCCTGCTCAAGCACGCCACGCGGATCACCCCGCGCGTCGGTTGGGACGAGCTGATCCTTCCCGCCGCGCAACGACAGCGGCTGCACGACCTCGTGAGCCGCTATCGGTTCCGCACCGTCGTTCACGACGAATGGGGGCTGCCGCTCTACCCCTCGCCAGGTGTCGTCACCCTGTTCTCCGGACCTTCCGGAACAGGGAAGACGACCACCGCCGAGGTGATCGCGCACGAGCTCGGTGTCGACATGTTCCGTGTCGATCTCTCGGCGCTGGTGAGCAAGTACATCGGTGAGACCGAGAAGAATCTTGAAGAGATCTTTTCCGCCGCGCATGCCGGCGATTACCTCCTGCTGTTCGACGAAGCCGACTCGTTGTTCGGAACGCGGTCGAAGGTGACCGACGCACGCGACCGGTACGCCAACATGGAGGTCTCCTACCTGCTGCAACGGCTCGAGACCTACGACGGCTTCGTGGTGCTGACGTCGAACTTCCAGGGCAACATCGACCAGGCGTTCCTTCGTCGCATCCACGTGACCGTCCACTTCGCGATCCCGTCGGTCGAGGATCGTCAACGGATCTGGGAGCGTTCGCTCGGTGACGCGCCCCTCGACGATCTCGATCTCGCGTTCATCGCCGACAGGTTCGACCTCACCGGCGGCTCGATCCGCAACGCGGCGCTGACTGCAGCGTTCTACGCCGCGAGTGGCGGTCGGAAGATCACCATGATCGACATGTTGCTGGCGATCACCCAGGAGATGATCAAGTTGGGACGGCGGCCGAACGACGATCAGTACGGCCGCTGGCTCAGCGAGTTCAAGGAGTGAGCGACGCGGACGTATACGGACGCATCAATCGTCGGGCAACAACTGGGCCTGAGCGGCCTCGAACCGGGCAGCGAGTTCGTCGTACGCAGCGCCGCTACACGCCGCGGCGACGAACTCGGCGTAGTAGCTCAGCGCGAAGTGGATCATCGACAAGGGCCACGCAATGACCGCAGGGTCGAGCGGGTGGACGGATACCGGCTGGACGTAGCGGAACACCACCGCTGCGGCGGACTCGCTCAGTTCGAAGCCGGTTACCGGCAGTGACGCATTGACCGTCGCGACGAACCGCGCCGCTCCGGCGGCGTGCGCCGGGTCCAGATCGATGTCGAGCGCGACCAGGTACTGCAGCACCGGCGGCTGGTCGTGGTCGGGCAGGAAACAGATGTGCACCGAGTCCGCGGCGGCGACGTCGACGATCAGCTGCGCCGGGACCTCGCCGACGGCGGCCGAGACGCCGCACTCGATCCCACCTGCCGCAAACTCGTCCCGCAGCAGGGTGAGCAGTTCGAACTGGGGATCATCGTCGACCGAGGAGTCGTCCGGACTCACATCGCCTCGAGCTTCGACAGCTTCTTCTCGATGAGTTCCTGACCGGACTCGGCCAGCGCCTCGTCGGGATCAACGTTGACCGAACTCAACAGCAACATGCTGTCGTGCAGCTCGCGATCTTCTTCGCGCTCGACCGACGACTCCAGACTGAACGCCTTGTCCTGAGCTGCGCGTTCCAGTGCTCCGGCGACCAGGTTCTTGTTGCCGAAGCGAAGCGCGGAGCGCAGCTCGTGTGCAAGCCGCGCATGCGAGGATGCCATTCGCGCGACCATGTCGGCCTGCTCGATCGCCTTGCTGCGCGCGTCGGCCTTGCCGCTCTTGGGTCCGATCTTCTCCTGGACGTGACCGCTTCCCGTCTTGTCCGAGTCGGGCTTGCGCGGCGTCTTCGACTTCGCGTTGGTCATCGGCTTGCCGGCCCCGGAGCTCGACGCGTCGCGAGCACCGCCGGTTACGTCATCGAACGCCTCGGTGGGCTTCTTGCCCTGCGCGATCTCGTTGGCGGCCTTGCGCCGGTCGTTCGCGTCCTTGATCTTTGCCGCGATCTTGACCCCCGCCCACACGCCGCCGGCGACGGCGGCCGCGATGCCGATGCCCCAGCCGATCGGGTTGCTCACCAGGAACAGCGCACCCGCCGCGATGCCCAGCGCGCCCAACCCGACCTTGAGCGCCGCGATCGCCGCCTTGTACTTCTCGGCGCTCATGATCGCTTGCTTCCAATCGGGGCCCCTGCCGCTCAACATCTTCGACGCGCGGCCCCATGCCAGCCTGCACAGCTTCATGACGGCCTTGCCGCCGCGCCACATCCCCTGCAGCACTTGGGCCGAACCGCTGACGATGCCGACCGCCGCACCGCCGGTGGCGAGTGCGGCACCACCCGCGGCCGTTCCCGCCTTGCCCGCGGCGGTCCAGCCCGCCTGCGTCATGGATGACGCGACGCCAGCCTTGGACGCCGCGATGCCGACCCCGGCCGAGGCAGTGCTGACCGCCGCGGCGCCGAACCCGCTGCCCTGGTTCTTGAGCTTGCGGTTGCCCAGCTCGACCATCGCCTTGTCGTCGTACTCCTGGCCGTCCTCGCGCATCTTGACGCCCTTGCGGATGCCCATCGCAGTGTCACCGAGCAACAACCCGCCGAGGCTTGCGTTGGCACCGTTGGCAGCACCGCCGAAGTGCGTCCCCGCTCCGACCGCGCCGACGACAGTTCCGGCGCCCGAGGGCTTTCCGATCTCCTCGGCGAGCGACACGCCACCGCCGGCCGGCCCGCTGTAGGTCACCTGGTCCTTGTCGAACTTGGCCTGCTTCTCGCGGCCGTCCTTGACCATCTGGCCGAGAGTGGCGCCGGTGTCCTCGCGTTCGGTCTGCTGCTTCTGCCCGTGCTTCTTGACCTTCTCGTTCAGCTCCGCGAGCGTCGCGCCGCCGTCCTTGCGTAGCTTGTCCTGCTCCTTCTTGGCCTTGTCCTGCTCCTTCTTCGCCTTGGCGGCGTCTTCCTTCTCCTTGGCCGCTGCCTTCTGCTCGGGCGTCTTGCGCCAGGGCAGGGTGAACTCGCGAGCGATCTTCTTGCTGCGGTCGACGTGGCGGCTGATAGCGACTGCAGCCCTGGCATCGACCGTGCGGCGCCCGGTGCCCGAGTTCTGCACTACGTGGGCCAATTCGTGGGCGAGCATTCGCTCGCCGGACGGCGTGGACGGAGCGAACTTTCCGCGGCCGAAGAAGATGTCGTTTCCGGTCGTGAACGCGTGCGCCGAGACTGCGCTGTTGAGCTGCGCCGATCGCTGATCATCGTGTACTCGTACCGAGCTGAAGTCGGTGGCGAACGCCGTTTCCATGCGGCGCCGCACCTCACCCGGCAGCGGCGTACCGGAACCGCGCGCCGACTCGATCGCGGCGCTCGCGCCGGCGTCGAGGGCCCCGCCCTCGCGGCCGACGAGAGGCGTACCTATCGGCGACGGCGCGGCACTGCGGCGCAGATGTCCGCACGCCGGGCCGTGCGCGTGGACCTCGCCGTCCGCGCTCAGTCGTTGGAGGCGACGCAGCGCACCGTCGGCCATCCGGTCGGCGTCGGATTCGGCGCGATCTTCCGCGTGCCCCACCATCAATGTCCCGATGGGCATGGGAACAGGACTCGGCGGAGCCGGTGTCGGCGCGGCGATCGTCGGTGACGCTTGCGCCGCTTTGGGCGTCGGCTCGAGGTCGTGCGCGAGATCGGTCAACGCGGGGACTCCATCTCGTCACCTTCAGCGCGAGGCGCGGCTGCTCGGTGATCGTTTCACCGCGGTTGGGCCGGGTCAACGCGGACGGCAGGTCTTCTGCCGAGCTTGATGTATTCCCGACGAACTGCTGAGGAAATATGCCGCATACCTACCGAACTACCTTCGGCGACTGCGGCATATGCCGATGACAGCACGATGTTGCGGATGTCGCCGCCGGCCAACTCGACCGAGGTCGACAGCCAGTCGAGGTCGATCGGGTCGTGATCGTCGGTCGGGATGTCGGCCAGATGCTGCTCCCACAGCCGGCGGCGGGTGGGCGCGTCCGGGTCGGGGAAGCTGACGATGAAGTGCAGCCGCCGCGCGAACGCCGGGTCGATGTTTCCGCGCAGGTTGCTCGCGAGCACGGTGATGCCGTCGAACTGCTCCATCCGTTGCAGCAAATAGGCGATCTCCTGGTTCGCGTAGCGGTCCTTCGCGTCCTTGACCTCCGATCGCGAGCCGAACAGGGCGTCGGCCTCGTCGAAGAACAACACGGCGTTGAGGGACTCGGCTTCGGCGAAGACCTTCTCGAGATTCTTCTCGGTCTCGCCGATGTACTTGTCGACGATGCTCGACAGCTCCACCTGGTACAGATCCATCCCGAGCGAGTCCGCAATGACGTGTGCGGCAAGCGTCTTGCCGGTGCCGGGCGGCCCCGAGAACAGCGCGCAGATTCCGGTGCCCTTGCCGCCCTTGCCGTGCAACGGCCCCATAGCGACGATCTCGTCGCGATAGCGCGCCCAGTCGAGCAACCGCCGGATCTCATCCAGGGCGTGTCCGGACAACACAAGGTCGTCGATGGTCGCCGATGCGCCGGGGTTGGCCCGCACGGATCGGCCGCGTCCCAACTGGCGAGTCGAATTCCGGATCCGTGCCGGGGTGATCTCGGCCTCCCCGTGGAGTTCGGCCATCATGCGGGCGTGGCGTCCGACCGCGATGATCTGCTCGGGCGAGAGGGGCATCGCGGTGATCTCGCGATCGGCTGCGGTCGCGCCGAGGACCGGTTCCCACAGCGCGCGTCGTTCGGTGACGGTCAGGCGCGGCGCGGCGACGGTCACGGGTAGTTCGGTCGACCACTGCGGGTTCCACGGCTCGACGCTGACCGCGATGACGGGTACGGCGGCCTGGGTGAGCACGTCGACCGGAGCGCGCTCGGCGCCGGCGAGCACGAGAATCATTCCTTCGAGACCGCATTCGAGCAACAGGGCGCGGGCGGCTTCGGCTGCGGGCATCGACGCGTCGGCGCGCGCGAGGTCGGCGATCAGGTATGGCACGCCCAGCTGGTCACATGCCGCGGCCGACATGGCGATCCCACACCCACCGCCGAGTGCGTGCACCCAGACCAGCCGCTGCCCACCGCGCAGCGCGTCGGCGAGCAGTGTCGTCCCGTCGACGTGAACGGCGACCGTCTCGAGCAGCATCGCGAATACGAACGCGGGCGGCAGGGAACTGCCTGCGACGGCGGCTGCGACGCGATCGACCAGCGCGACCCGCCGCGAGAGCACGACGTCGCTGCCGGCGAGCTGCACCAGGCCGTAGCGGCGCAACCGCGACAGCTCGCCGACGTGCAGGTGTGCAGCAGCGCTGTCCGGAGACGCTCCGGCCAACTCGAGAGCGACCGCCACGGTGGGCCGACCGACGGCCTCGTCGCCTGACAGCAGACCGAGCAGGAGGTGGGCGGCAGTGCTTGCCTCGGCCAGCGCGGCCACCGACAGGATCGCGGTCTCGATCGGATCGAGGCCGAAGCGCCTCGCGATGACACCGACGCGCTCCTCGGTGTCGACGATCGTCGGCGCGTCAACCAGCGCGGCGAGCGACGCCTCGGCCCGGGCGGCCTGCGCCCAGCCACGCTTCGCGCGACGCGCGAGCGCCGCCCCCAGATGATCGGTCAGCGAGGCCACCCGCAGATGATGTCACCCGGCCCGACGCAGGCTCTTCTCGTCGAGAGCGACCGACACCGCCTGGCGTTCCTCGGGGGACAACTCCTGCTCACCCCGCCCGGCGGTGATCGGCTTGGCGTAAACGCGGGTGTCGCTTTGTCCAGTGATGGCCGTGACGGTCACGCCATCACCGCGATCGTCGAGCAGCGCCAGCGAGAACGACATCCGTCCGGACATCGCCGAGAACGCGTCGTAACGCACGAGCGCGACCCGGCGCAGTGCGCCCGATTCGACACCGGCCCGCTCGGCGACCGCGGACAGTGCCTCCTGGCGGCCGCTGTCGACCAGGGCGCGGATCTCGGCCTGCGCTGCGTCGACGTGCCCGCGCAGTTGCTCGACCTGCTCGGCGACGACGGCGCTCTGCTCGGCGTAGCGGGTGGTCACTTCGATCAATGACTGCTGCCCGTTCGGACCGCGCGTACCCCGAGCGAGCAGATGCGTGTCGCGACGCAGCTTGGCGAGCGTGCGCAGCGCGCAGTACGCGGCGACCGTCGCCACGTAGGCGAGGACGAGCGCGAACACCGCCACGTAAGTCGACACGCGATCAAGGCTAGGGCCGATCGGAGCCGGGTCCGGTGCGGCGCGCGGAGCACCGTGACGGGCCGACCTCAGCCGTTCCACTCGGTCAGGCTCGGCAGGTACACCATGATCAGCGGCAGCCGCAGGTCGTCGAGTGGCCGGTTGAGTTCGACGCCGTCGTCACTCAACCGGCTGCGAACGGCGGCCTGAGTTTCGGCAGCGACGAAGCCGGGTTCCTCGACGAGTGACTTGACACCGGTCGGGCCGACCAGCGTGAGCAGGCCTTGCGCGAGGTTGCGCCGTACGGTCGCGGACGGATGGTCGATGCGCTCGACCACCTCGGGGCCGTCGGTCGGATGCATCAACATGACCAGGCTGTAGGACGCTCGATCGGCGAGCACGCCGTCGTCGTCACCGATGATCGCGAGCAGGCGTTGTGCGAGGTCGTTGCGGGCGTCCTCACCGAACTCGGCGCGGTCGATCTCGAGGATGGCGGCGGTGCCGGCGACCTGGACGTAGGGATGTTCGTCGACCAGTGCCCGGCGCACCTGCGCGACGCGTTCGTCCGGGGCGATGAGCTCGGGGTACATGAGGATGTTCGCCACGGCCTGCACGTCGTCCCAGTCGTGCAGGACGGCCTCGATCTCGAGCCGGTCTTCGAAGTCGAGCGCGCTCGGGTCGAACTCGGCACGCACTCGCGCCAACCCCTCGAGGTCGGCGGTGCCGAGGAAGCGGCGCAGTGGCGTCGCACCGGCGCCGGCCGCGTCGTCCGGCTCGCTCATCGCTGTGCACCCGCTCCCGACGACCCAGCTCCCGACATTGCCGGAATCGTAGGTCAGCGACTGTGGGAATCTGAACAGCATGAGCGTCCATCTGAGGCCGGTGCTGTCCTCGTTGCCCGCGTACGTGCCTGGCCGCACCGTGCCCGGAGCCATCAAACTGGCGAGCAACGAGACGCCGTATCCGCCGCTGCCGCACGTCATCGAGCGGATCACTGCGGCTGCCCAATCGGCGAACCGCTATCCCGACAGTCATTCGAGTGCACTCGTTGCGGCGCTCGCCCGACATCACGGCGTCGATGCCGGGCAGGTGGTTGTCGGCTGCGGATCGGTGTCGTTGTGCACGCAGCTGACGCAAGCGGTCGCCGACGCCGACGACGAGGTCATCTACGCGTGGCGCTCGTTCGAGGCGTACCCGATCATCACGGCGGTCAGCGGGGCGTCGTCGGTGCAGGTGCCGCTGGTCGACTACACGCACGATCTCGATGCGATGGCCGAACGGATCACCGGTAAGACCCGGCTCGTGTTCGTCTGCAACCCGAACAACCCGACCGGGACGGTCGTCAGCCGCGATGCGCTCGTCGCCTTCCTGCGGCGGGTGCCCGAGGACGTGGTCGTCGCCCTCGACGAGGCGTACAGCCACTTCGTCCGCGACGAGAACGTGCCGGACGGGCTGACGCTGCTGGCCGAGCACCCGAATCTGATCGTGTTGCGCACCTTCTCGAAGGCGTACGGGCTGGCCGGGCTGCGGGTCGGCTACGCGGTCGCTGCCGATCCGGCGCTGGCCGCGGCGCTGCGCCAGACCCACGTGCCGTTCTCGGTGACCACCGTTGCCCAGGAGGCTGCGCTGGCCTCGCTCGAACCTGCCGCCGCACAACAGCTCGAACAGCGAGTCGCCGAGGTCGTCGTCGAGCGGGTACGGGTGCGCGACGCGTTGCGCGAGGTGGGCTACGACGTCCCGCCGACCGAGGCCAACTTCGTCTGGTTGCCGCTCGGCGACGACACCACCGCGTGGGCGGCAGCCTGCGAGGACCGCAAGCTCATCGTGCGCGGCTTCGCGGGCCACGGCGCCCGGGTCACGATCAGCACGCCCGACGAGAACGACCGCTTCCTGGCGGCCGCCCGCGAGCTCGCCCCGTCCTGATCACCACCCCCATCTCCCGCGAGTGGTCACTAGCGCGCCGAGTGGTCAGAAATAGCTGACCACTCGCGGCCTAGGTGACCACTCGCGGAAGGGGTGGGAGCGCTACTGCGGCGGCGCGGCCGGTGCCGGCGCCGCAGCGCGCCGCAACCTCGGTCCGAATCGCGGCCAGAAGAGTCGCGCGAGCAGGACGAGCAGGATGAGGACGATCGCGAACGGCAGCACAGCACCGATCACGGTCGCGAGCACTGACAGTCCGCCGGTGAACGCGTGCCAGCCGTTCTTGAGCCCGGCCACGAAGCCGCTGTCGTGGTGCGTGTGCTTGACGGGCTTCTCGGTCTTCTTGACCAGCGGTGGCGGACTGGTCAGCGACAGCGTGACGGACGCGGTCGTCGTCTCGGCCGCGAGTGCACGCTGCTGAGCCTGCAGTGACTCGAGGTCACCCTCGCGCTGGGCGAGTTCGGACTCGATCGTGATCACATCGGAGATCTTGCTGGCGTGGCTGTACAGCACCCGCAGGCGCGCAATCTCCTGCTGTGCGTTGTCGACGCGCGACCTCACGTCCGCGACCCGTGCAGTGACGTCCTGAGTCGTCTCGTGCTGGCTGCGTTCGATGCCGAGTTTCGACAGCTGGCCGAGGACGGGGATCAGCTGCTCCGGCGGCACCTTGAGCACCAGCGTGGCCTGCGCGTAGCGCCCGGACGAACGATCGTCGGAGTCGACCTCGCCGCCGGCTCCCATCGCGATCGCCTCGGCCGCGTTGGCCTGGTCCGCGACCGACGCGCCGCGCTTGACCTGCACGCTCATCTGCACGATGCGGATCTTCGAGCCGCCGAGCTCGACCGACGTGAACGTCCCGCGGTTCGCGCCGGTCGCCTCCGCCATGTCGCCGCCACCGCCACCCGCGCCGCCTCCGCTCGTGGGGCTAGGCGCGGTTGCCGCCGCGACCGCTCGATGCGGTGCGGGGAGATTGCGCTGGCCTGCAGGGTTGACTTGTCCGCCGTTCGCGGAGCCTGCGGACGAGCCACCCGCGGACGAGCCACCGCCCGAGGAAGTGCAGGCGCCGATCATCGTCACCAGCGCGATGGTGCCGATCGCCGTTGCGGCCCAGCGAACGTGTGCGGTCATTGACGTCCTCCTCGCGGGTGGGGATCCGCTGTGAAGGACGAGGTAGGTCAGCGCTCGGGTTCCACCGCCGGCGCTGCGCGATCGGTCGCGGCCCCGCTGACCGCTGCGGCCACCGCTGTCGGGACGGCTGGATCGAACACCGACGGGACGATGTAGGTGGCGTTGAGCTGCTCGTCGCTCACGCACGCAGCCAGCGCAGCAGCCGCCGACAGCAGCATCGGCGTCGTCACCTCACGGGCCCGCGCGTCGAGCAGCCCGCGGAACACGCCGGGGAAGGCGAGCACGTTGTTGATCTGGTTCGGATAGTCCGAACGCCCCGTGGCGAGCACCGCCGCGAGCTGCTGGGCCGCGTCCACGTCGGTCTCGGGGTCGGGGTTGGCGAGCGCGAACACGACCGGGTCGTCGGCCATGTCGCTGATCCAGTGTGGCGGCAGGACACCGGGCGCCGAGACGCCGATGAACACGTCCGCCCCGGTGAGTGCGGCATGCAGGTCGCCGGTGACGCCGGCCGGATTCGTCACCGCAGCCAGTGATCTCTTCGCCGGCGAGAGCGTGGCGTCGGTGGGCGACAGAATGCCCTCGCGGTCCCAGACAAGAACGTGCTCGACGCCCGCCGCGAGCAGCAAGGTGACGATCGCCGTGCCGGCGGCACCGCCACCGGCGACGACGATGCGCACGTCGGCCAGCGACTTCGAGACACACCGCAGCGCGTTCGTGAGCGCGGCGAGAACGACGATTGCCGTGCCGTGCTGATCGTCGTGGAACACGGGGATGTCGAGATCGGCGCGCAGACGGCGTTCGATCTCGAAACAGCGCGGTGCGGAGATGTCTTCGAGATTGATCCCGCCGAACCCGGGCGAGATGCCCTTCACGATGCGCACGATCTCTTCGGTGTCCTGGGTGTCAAGACAGATCGGCCATGCGTCGATGTTCGCGAACCGCTTGAACAGCGCCGCCTTGCCCTCCATCACCGGCAGCGCTGCGCCGGGTCCGATGTTGCCCAGGCCGAGCACTGCCGAGCCGTCGGTCACCACCGCGACCGCGTTGCCCTTGACCGTCAGTTTCGCGACGTCCTCCGGATGCGCGGCGAGCGCGAGCGCCACCCGTCCCACGCCGGGCGTGTAGGCCATCGAGAGGTCGTCGCGGGTCTTGAGCGGCACCTTCGACTCGACCGAGATCTTGCCGCCGAGGTGGAGCAGGAACGTGCGGTCGGACACGCGATGGACGGTGACGCCGTCGACCTCACGCAGCGCGGCGACGATTTCGGTGGAGTGCTCGCCGTTCACCGCCGAGCACGAGACGTCGATCGTGATGCGATCTGTGCGCGATTCGCTGACGTCGATCGCGGTGACCAGACCACCTGCCAGTCCCACCGCGGTGGCGAGCTGACCGACCACCGAGGCCGACGGCGCGGCGTAGACGCGCACCGTGATGCCGTAGGAGGCGCTGGTCGGCAGGGGACGGGCATGGGCACTGTCCGGTACGGCAGGCATGTGCTCATCTTTACGCCGCAGGCGATATGCCGGAAGGTTGGGGGATGGGGCAAGACGTCGAGCAGCGGCAGTTCAGCGGCAAGGACCGGCAGCGCTACCGCGCGAAGGTGCGGCAATGCCTTGACGTGTTCTCCCGGATGCTCAGCGAGTCGAAGTTCGAGTTCGACCGGCCGATGACCGGCCTCGAGATCGAACTGAATCTCGTCGACCTCGACCGCAACCCGGCGATGCGCAACGCCGAGGTGCTCAACGCGATCGCGAACGACGACTTCCAGACCGAGCTCGGGCAGTTCAACATCGAGATCAACGTCCCGCCGCGCCGACTGGCCGGTGAGAACGCGAACGAGCTCGAGTCCGCCCTGCGCGCCAGCCTGAACGACGCCGAGGAGCGGTCGAAGGCGATCGGCACGCACATCGTCATGATCGGCATTTTGCCGACGCTCGGCCCCGAGCACCTGACGCACGAATCGCTGAGCGCCAACCCCCGCTACGCGCTCATCAACGAGCAGATCTTCGAAGCTCGCGGCGAGGACATCACCATCGCCATCGATGGGGTCGAGCGGCTGGCCACGTCGACCGACACGATCGCGCCCGAGTCGGCGTGCACCTCGGTCCAGTTCCATCTGCAGGTGAGCCCGCAGGAGTACGCCGCGAACTGGAATGCGGCGCAGTGCATCGCCGGCGTGCAGGTCGCGCTCGGCGCCAACTCGCCGTTCCTGTACGGCAAGGAGCTGTGGCGCGAGACGCGCATCGCGTTGTTCGAGCAGGCGACCGACACCCGCTCGGAGGAACTCAAGGCCCAGGGCGTGCGTCCGCGGGTGTGGTTCGGCGAGCGGTGGATCACCTCGATCTTCGACCAGTTCGAGGAGAACGTTCGCTACTTCCCGTCACTGCTCCCGATCGTCGAGGACGAGGACCCCACCGAGGTGCTCGACCGCGGTGACACGCCCACGCTGTCCGAGCTCCGCATGCACAACGGCACGATCTATCGCTGGAACCGTCCGGTCTACGACGTGCACCGCGGCAAGCCGCACCTGCGCGTCGAGAACCGGGTGCTGCCTGCCGGGCCGACGGTGGTGGACGTGCTCGCGAACGCTGCCTTCTATTACGGTCTGCTGCGCTCGCTGACCGACGACGACCGCCCGTTGTGGACGCGGATGTCGTTCACCGCCGCCGAGGACAACTTCAACACCGGCGCGAAGGACGGCATCAACGCGCACGTCTACTGGCCGGGTCTGGGCGAGGTGCCGGTGACCGAGCTCGTGCTGCGGCGGCTGTTGCCGATGGCGCGTGACGGCCTGAGCGCGTGGGGCGTCGATTCGTCGGTCGCCGACCGACTGCTCAGCGTGATCGAAGGACGCTGCATCAACCACACCAATGGTGCCGAGTGGCAGGCACGCACCTTCCACGCGATCGACGACCACGACCGGCCGCTCGATCGCCGCGACGCGCTGCGCGAAATGCTGCGCCGATACATCGACAACATGCACTCGAACGAGCCCGTCCACACCTGGTCCGTCGACTGAGCCGGTGTGCGGGCCCCGAGCCTGAGCACGGTTCGGCGGCACACCGTGGGAAGATGAACGGGCGGTCCAAACCCTGGGGCCGCCCCGCACGTTCGTCACAACGAGGTGACCAGCAATGTCGGCAGGGCACGCCGAGATGTCCCCACCAATGACAGATCTTGCCCCTGGCGTCGATTCCGACGTTTTCGTCAGCCGCTATCTCGCGCACGCCGCGAGCCAGCTGCCCGGACGTGACGAGGAGTGGCTGGCCGCACTGGCGACCAGCAACCTCGAGTTCGGTTCGGTGCGGCGCGACGGTGAGACGCTCCTGCGCGTCACGCAGCTCGACGCGGACACCACCGCCGTCGACATCGTCACCGGCGACGTCCCCTATCTGGTCGACTCGCTGCGTGCTGAGCTCGAACGGCGCAGCTGTCCGGCCGAGCGGGTGCTGCACCCGCAGATCGTCGTCCAGCGCGATGCCGACGGGCGGCTGAGCAGGGTGCTCGACATCGACGACAACGCGCCGGTGCCCGAGGACGCGATCGTCGAGTCGTGGATGCACATCGAGCTCGACGACATTCCCGTCGAGCAACACGAGATCCTCATTCGCGACCTGCGCAGCGTTCTCGACGACGTGCATCACGCCGTCGCGGACGCCCCGATCATGTACCGGCGCATGCGCATGCTCGCGCACGATCTGACCGAAGATCCGGGCGAGTTCGATCGTGAGACCAGCGAAGAGGCCGGCGAGCTGTTGCGCTGGCTGGCCGACGGCAACTACATGATCTTGGGTCACACGTCCTACTCGGCCAACGAGCTGGCCAGCCCACGCGCGCAGGTCGAGGACGACGACGCCGAGGGTGTGCTGCGTGGCGCGGCGCGCATCTCGCCGCTCGAGCTGCTGCCGGCCTATCGCAGCGGCGCCCCGATGGTCATCTTCAAGTCGCCGCTGGTGTCGACCGTGCGCCGTTCGGCGCGCTACGACTGCGTCACGGTGATCGCGTCGGCCAAGCCGGGCGCGCCGCAGACGATCCACGTCTTCCTCGGACTGATCACCGGCGTCGAGGACGGCACCGTCGGGCGCGTGCCGGTGGTGCGGCGCCGCATCGCCGAGATCCTGCTGCGTTCCGGGGTGCGTGCCGACAGCCACACCGGACGCCGGCTGCTCGCGGCCTTGCGCACACTGCCCCGCGACGAACTGCTCGAGGCACCCACCGGTGACCTGCTGCGGCTGGCCCAGCTCGTCATCGACCGTGCCGAACGCGGCACCGTCGGCGTCTTCGCGCGCATCCACCTCAACCGTGACTTCGTCAGCGTGCTGGTCTACTTCGCCGCGGACCGGTTCGGGCCAGAGACGCGTCGGCGCGTGCGCGGTGTGATCACCCGGCACTGGCCCGGTGAGGTCATCGCCCGCGACGACCGCATCGTCGAACTCGGCCTCGTGCGCATGCAGTTCCTGATCGCGGTGCGCCCCGGCACCCAGCCGGCCTCGCCCGAGCGACCTGTTGTCGAAGCCGAGGTCACCCGCGCGATTCGCCGCTGGAGCGACGACCTGCGCGAGCTGCTCGACCAGCGCTACGGCGTCGTCGAGGGCGCCGAGTTGCTCGGCATGTACGAGAGCGCATTCCCGGAGGCCTACAAGGAGGACTTCGGCGCCGACGTCGCGGTCGAAGACCTCGCCATCCTGCACCCGCTGCCGCACGAAGACGGACTCGCCTTCAGCCTCTACACCCCGAGCTCGGACGAGGACGCCGATCGCCGGCTCAAGGTGTTCCGCACCGGCCGGCCGGTGTCGTTGGCGCGTGCGCTGCCGATCTTCACCCAGATGGGTATCGAGGTGCTCGACGAGCGACCGTACGAGATCGAACTCGTCGGCCGTGACGAGGTGTGGATCTACGACTTCGGGCTGCGCCTGCCGGCCGGGTGCGAGTTCGACGAGACGCGCGCCAAGAACGTCGTTGCGGCGCTGAAGCTGTTGTGGCGCGGCGATCTCGAGGAAGACGGCTTCAACGCGCTCGTGGTGCGGGCCGACCTGACGTGGTGGCAGGCCAACCTGCTGCGCGGGTACGCCAAGTACCTGCGCCAGGCAGGCACTGCGTTCAGCCAGGGCTACATCGAACGCGCGTTGGTCGATCACCCCGACATCGCGTGCATGTTGGTGAACCTGTTCGAGGCGCGCTTCGATCCGGACCGGGCAGACGAGCCGGACACCATCGCCGAGCGCGTCGAGTCGATCGAGGCCGAGCTCGCCGAGGTGTCGAGCCTCGACCAGGATTCGATCCTGCGCTCCCTGCTGGCTCTGGTGATGGCAACTCTGCGGACGAACGCCTACCGCACCGATGAGGCCGGACGTCGCCGCGGCGCGGTGGCGGTCAAGCTCGACCCCAAGCAGATCCCGGGTCTGCCGCAGCCGCGTCCTGCCTTCGAGGTGTGGGTCTACTCCCCCAAGGTCGAGGGCGTGCACCTGCGCTTCGGCCCCGTCGCGCGCGGCGGGTTGCGTTGGTCCGACCGCCGTGAGGACTTCCGCACGGAGATCCTCGGCCTGGTCAAGGCGCAGATGGTCAAGAACGCCGTCATCGTCCCGACCGGCGCCAAGGGCGGGTTCGTCGCGAAGAATCTGCCCGACCCCGGCGTCGACCGCGATGCCTGGCTCGCTGAGGGTGTGGCCTGCTACCGCACGTTCATCAGTTCGCTGCTCGATGTCACCGACAACTACGTCACCGACGCCGACGGTGTGCAGAAGGTGGTCGCGCCGCCGCGGGTGCGTCGCTACGACGACGACGATCCGTATCTCGTCGTTGCTGCCGACAAGGGCACCGCGACCTTCAGCGACATCGCCAACGGCATCGCCGCCGACTACGGGTTCTGGCTCGGCGACGCGTTCGCCAGCGGCGGTTCGGTCGGTTACGACCACAAGGCGATGGGCATCACCGCACGCGGTGCGTGGGAGTCGGTGAAGTACCACTTCCGCGAGCTCGGCATCGACACCCAGACGCAGGACTTCACTGTCGTCGGGATCGGTGACATGTCGGGTGACGTTTTCGGCAACGGCATGTTGCTGTCGGAGCACATCAGGTTGGTGGCCGCGTTCGACCACCGACACATCTTCCTCGACCCCGACCCGGATGCCGCGACGTCATTCGCCGAACGCGAGCGCATGTTCGCGTTGCCGCGCTCGTCGTGGGCCGACTACGACACCTCGTTGATCAGCGCAGGTGGCGGCGTGTATCCGCGCACGCTCAAGTCGATCCCGATCAGTGAGCCGGTCGCGACGGCGCTCGGTCTGGCCCCCGGTGTCACGAAACTGACGCCTGTCGAGCTGATCCACGCGATCCTGCTGGCACCGGTCGACCTGCTGTGGAACGGCGGCATCGGTACATATGTGAAGGCCTCGACCGAGTCGCAGCTCGATGCCGGCGACAAGGCGAACGACCTGCTGCGCGCCGATGGAAACCAGCTGCGTGCCCGAGTGGTCGGCGAGGGCGGCAACCTCGGTCTCACCCAGCTCGGCCGCGTCGAATACGCCCGCGCGGGCGGACGCATCAACACCGACGCGATCGACAACTCGGCCGGCGTCGACACGTCCGACCACGAGGTCAACCTGAAGATCCTGCTCGACAAGGCTGTAGCGGCTGGTCAGATCTCGCGCGACGAGCGCAACGAACTGCTGCAGTCGGTCACCGACGATGTCGCTTCGCTCGTGTTGCGCGACAACTACGAGCAGAACGTGCTGCTGGGCATGGCCCGCAAGCTCAGCCCCGCACTCGCGTCGGTGCACCTGCGCGTCATGCAATTGCTCGAGGACGCCGGCGAACTCGACCGCGTGATCGAGTTCCTGCCGACGGACAAGGAGATGGAACAGCGCGAGTCCGACGGCTACGGCCTGGTGTCGCCGGAGAACGCCGTGTTGGTCGCGTACGCGAAGATCACGCTGATGCGGCGCATCGCGTCGAGCACGGTGCCGGACGAGCCATGGTTCCAGCGCATGCTCGCCGGCTATTTCCCGACGCGGATCGCGCAGCGCTTCGAATCGTCACTGAGCAGTCACCCGCTGCACCGCGAGATCATCACCACCGTCGTCGTCAACGACATGATCAACCGCAGCGGCACGACGTTCGTGCACCGAGCGATCGAAGAGACCGGTGCCGAGGTCGCACAGATCACCCGCGCGTACTCAGTCGTGCGCGAGATCTTCGGCCTCGAACAGCTCTGGGCCGGCCTCGAGCAGCTCGACAACAAGGTGTCGACCGAGGCCCAGCACGCCGGCTACCAAGAGGTCCGTCGCCTCGTCGACCGCGCAACGCGCTGGTTCGTCGACGTGCGGTTCCCGATCTCCGATGTGGCCGCCGAGATCGCGCGCTTCGGGCCGACCCTGGCCGAGCTGAGTCCGCGCATCACGTCGTTGGTGCGCGGCGCGGAACTGGCCGACATCGAGTCGGAGTCGCTGCGACTCGCCGCGCTAGGGCTGCCGGAGGAACTGGCCGCCCATCTCGCCGAACTGCTGAGCACCTTCCTCCTGCTCGACGTCGTCGAGATCGCGAACGCGTCGTCCCATTCGGCGGCCGAGATCGCTGCGCTGCACTTCGCGCTGTCCGACCAGTTCTACGTCGACGAGATGCTGACCTGCATCACCGGCCTGCCGCGCGACGACCGCTGGTCGACGCTGGCCCGTGCCGCGATGCGCCACGACGTGTACGCCGCGCTGTCGGCCATCACGACGTCGGTGTTGCGCACGACCGACGACTCGCTCGACCCGGACGACCGCACAGCCGCCTGGACCGCGCAGAACCCCGAACGAGTCGAACGCGCCCGCAACACCGTCCGCGCCGCGCTCGACCGCGACACCGTCGACCTGGCCACGCTGTCGGTAGCGCTGCGTGTCATGCGCGGGCTGCCCAGCTGATTTGGCCGCGCCGCCCTCACTGGCGACTTTGCATTCGGCAATGTCGTTGGACGGGGCGCCGGCGGTCGTTGTGGCGACATTGCCGGGTGCAAAGTGCATCAGTGATGCCGGCGGTGACCCGGGGGTGACCAGGCGGATCAGTGATGCGTGTCGGCCCGGGCTGATCGAGTGCGTCCGACCTCCGCTGGTGAGGTTTTGCGGTCTTTGCATTCGGCAATGTCGTTGGACGGGGCGCCGGTGGTGGTTGTGGCGACATTGCCGGGTGCAAAGTGCATCAGTGATGCCGGCGGTGACCCGAGGGTGACCAGGCGCATCACGTGATCGCGTGTCGCCCGCGCTCGGTGGCCGAGAGCGCTAGGAGAAAAGTCAGGCGGCGTAGGAGACGCGTGCCCAGACGCGCTTGCCGCGGTCGGTCAGCTCGACGCCCCAGTCGGACGAGATGGTCTCGACGATCGCGAGCCCACGACCGTTGGGGGCTTCGGGGGCGGGACGGCGCCGCACCGGCAAGTCGGTGCTGGGGTCCTCGACACTGATGACGACCTCGTCGCCCTCGATCGTCCAGGTCACGGCCCACGAATCGCGGTCGCCTCCGCTGGCGTGGCGGATCGCGTTACCGACCAGCTCGCTGGCCACGAGGGTGACGTCGTCGATCACGTCCGGATGGACCCCGTAGAACTCCAGGTCGAGGGCCAGCTCGCGGCGTACAGCCGAAGCGGTCGCAGGTTCGTGTCGAACCAGCATCTCGCCCATCACGCGGCCCTCCTTTCCAAGGCGTCGACGTGCAGAACGGGCCGAGGCCCGTTATCACAGGTGTTCCCCGGATGGCCAGCGCTGAAACCGGCTTGTGTCCGTTGTGACCGGAATCCCGCTGCCCAAAAGGTCAGGTTTGGCGATCCAGCTGCGCGATGACCTCGCGCGGACGGTCGGTGATCACGGTGTCGACACCGAGTCCGCGCACGAACTCGACGTCGTCGGGCTCGTTCACCGTCCACACGAAGACGCGATTTCCCCGCTCGTGGGCACGCTGCACGAACTCCGGGTCGGCCCGCAGGATGTTCAGTCCCGGCCCGGCGATCGGGACGCCGGCGGGCAACAGTCCGTCGCGCAGGCCGGGCAGGCGCCACTCCATCAGCAGCACTGTCGGGATGTCCGGCGCGAGCAACTTCACCCGTCGCAGTGCGGTCGGCGCGAAGCTCATCACGACCACGCGGCTGTCCATGTCAGCGGGTTGGCGCAACGAGTCCGGTGGGCCGGGATGACCTGCCCAGCCGAAGCGAGCAAGCAGGTCGACGAGTTCCTTCTCGACCAGCCCGCCGTAGCGGGTCGGATGCTTGGTCTCGATCAGCAGCCGCACCGGTCGATCCGCGTCGGCCACCAACTGCAGCAGCCGCTCGAGCGTCAGCACGCGGCCGTCCTCGCCGAGGTCCGGCGCGACGCCGGCGAGGTACGGCGAGTCTCCGATCAGGTCGTCCGCGGTCGGAGGCAGGTCGGTGCGCCAGGACGTGAAGTCGAGCGCCTCGAGCCCGGGCAGATCGAGTTCGGACACCACGCCCGTGCCGTCGGACGTGCGATTAACCGTGCGGTCGTGCACGCACACCAGGTGTCCGTCGCGCGTGAGCCGAACGTCGCATTCGAGGCCCTGCGCGCCGGCTTCGATCGCCGACACGTACGCGCCGAGGGTGTGCTCCGCGACGGTCGAGGACGCGCCGCGGTGCGCGACGACGAACGGGCGATCCGGCGCTGACACGGCATTGCGCTTCCGCGACCGCCGAAGTGGCCTCACGTGATTAATCGTCCCGCGTCGTCCTGTGCATGTCCTCGCGACGCGCCCAACCTCTCAGGCGACGCGCGGCGGGCTCCCGTCCTCGCTGACCATCGGACGCCCCGCGGTTGCCCACGCGAGCATGCCCCCGTCGAGGTTGGCGGCCTGCCAGCCCTGCTGGTTCAGCCACGCCGTGACCTGCGCCGAGCGGCCGCCCATCTTGCAGACGACCACGATCGGGACGTCCTGGGCGAGGTCTTGGGCATAGTTCACGTGCTGCGGCACCTGGTACATCGGGACGTGCCGCGCACCGTCGATGTGCCCGGCGCTCCACTCGTCGTCTTCGCGCACGTCGAGCACCACCGTCTCGGCGTTGATGGCGGAGATGTCGACGGTCGGGATGTCACCGGGATGCATGCTGCCAACCCTATTTGAGCAGTTTCGACAGCCGACGGTCGGCAAGCTCGCGGCCCTCGGTCTGACAGGTCGGGCAGTACTCGAAATGCTTGTCGGCGAACGACACGGACCGCACCGTGTCGCCGCACACCGGGCACGGCAGGCCGGCTCGTGCGTGCACCCGCAGACCGCTGCGCTTCTCACCCTTGAGCGTCGCCGCCTTCTGCCCGACCGAACGCTCGACGGCGTCGGTGAGTACCGAGTGCAGTGCGGTGTGCAGCCGGGTCACCTCGTCGGGGGTCAGCTTGGTCGCGATCTTGAACGGCGAGAGCTTGGCGGTGTGCAGGATCTCGTCGGAGTAGGCATTCCCGATGCCGGCGATGACGCCCTGCTCGGTCAGGGTCCCCTTCAACTGCGACCGAGCGCTCGACAGGATCTCGGCGAGCTGCGGCTCGGTCAATGACAGGGCGTCGGGTCCGAGTCGCGCGACGCCCGGCACGTCCTGCACGTCGCGGACGAGGTAGACCGCGAGACGCTTCTGCGTTCCCATCTCGGTCAGGTCGAATCCGGCGACCGGCCCGTCAGGGAACTCCGGTGCGAGGTGCAGCCGGAAGGCCAACGGCCCTTTCCCCGGACGCGGCGGCGCGGCCGGTAACGAGTCGCGCCATTGCAACCAGCCACCACGCGCCAGATGCATCACGAGGTGCATGCCGTCGAAGTCGAGGGACAGGAACTTGCCGAAGCGCGACGCGTCGTTGACCACCGCGCCCTGCAGCGCACTCAGCGGCGGGTCGAACGTCTTGACCGCGCTGAAGGCAGCGACGTCGGCGCGCTGGACGGCACGTCCGACGGCGCGCTCTCGCAGGAACGAGGCGAGCGCCTCGATCTCGGGAAGTTCGGGCATGCGGTCGCGATCAGGTCGTGGTCGTCAGCTTGTCGAGCGGGAACTGCACGCCGGTGGTGGCGTGGCACCGGTATCCGTTCGGGTTCTTCGCGAGGTACTGCTGGTGGTAGTCCTCGGCGTAGAAGAACTCGCCGGCCGGCGCGATCTCGGTCGTGACCTTGTCATAGCCGAGATCGGTGAGCGTCTGGCTGAAGATCGCCTTCGCCTGCTCGGCGACGTCGCGCTGTGCGTCGTCGGTGTAGTAGATCGCCGAGCGGTACTGCGTGCCGATGTCGTTGCCCTGCCGCATGCCCTGGGTCGGGTCGTGCACCTCGAAGAACGTCGCGACGAGCTTGGCGAAGCTGACCTCGTCCGGGTTGTAGACGACCAGGACGGCCTCGGTGTGCCCGGTCATCCCGGAACACACCTCTTCATAGCTCGGATGCGGCGTGTAGCCGCCGGCGTACCCGACCGCGGTCGTCCACACGCCGGGCACCTGCCAGAACACTTCCTCGGCACCCCAGAAGCAGCCGAGCCCGAAGACCACGGTGCGCATCCCGTCAGGGAACGGTGGCTGGATCGGCCGCCCGTTGACGTAGTGCGTGGCCGGGATGGTGAACGCGTAGTGCTCACGTCCACGCAGGGCGCGGTCATGATCGACGAGTTCGGTCTTGTGACGCGAGAACAGCATGCATTCAGGCTACGAGCGCAGCGTTGACGCCGCCACCATCGCGCTGTTGCTCGGCGTAGCCTGTGAACCATGACGCAGTGGGGCCTCGACACCCTCTTCAATCCGGCCAAGCGGCACATGGATGAAGAGAAGCGACGTCTGCAGGCCACCCGCGAGGAAGTCGGCGATGCTTCCGGCGGCAAGCGCATCGATTTCGAATCCGGCAAGGTCAAGATCCGTCGGACGGCGCCGAAGGCGGCGGCTGCCGAGGCCGAAGCGGAGACCGAGGCCGACGACGACGCTGTCGCGACTGGCGACGCTGACGAGGCCGTCGACCAGGCCGTCGACGTGACCGGCGACGCGACCGAAGGCGCCGAGACCGAGCCGCAGACCAAGCCCGAGAGCGGGCCCCAGACCGACTAGCGGGGCGAGCAGCGCAGCGGCGCTGTCGTCGGTGGCCGAGCCCGGAACATGACGAAGCCCCCGGCGGGCGGGGGTTCCACCGGGGGCTTCGTAGGTGTTCGACTGACTACGGCGGTGAGCGGGGGTTTCATCGCCACGTCTTTGTCGTGGGGGGTGTCGACGTCCGATGAGCGGGGGTTTCAGCGGATGACGACAAGGATTCAGTTGTGCCGGCGGGGGCCGGGGCCTTGCAGTGGGTTCTTACCCATATCTCACCGGATTCTCACTTCGATGTTTCGTCTCTGTGAGCCGTTCCGGTAGGACTTATCTTGCTGTTAGTTCCGCGTTAGGTCAATACCTTTCTCAAGCTACTGGCAAGAAACATGGAAGGTTATGGTTCGGAGGGGCCAACTCCGCTGAATCCGTTGCGGAGTTAGCCTTGAGCTTCGGAATCCGTAGCTGCGCATCCGCCCTATATGTCCGATTATCGCCTTGAGATTGCCGTCCGGACGCCTGAATCGACCGAATGTGGCCCCGGCGGGCCCCGCATACGGGCCGAGTGCGAGGGTAAAGGCATGCAGAGCGTGGCCGAGGGTGTGTCGCGATGAGAGTCCTGCTGATCGGTCCGCCCGGCTCCGGCAAGGGGACGCAGGGCGAACGGTTGGCCCACCGGCTCGGCGTCGAGCACATCGCTGCCGGTGATCTGCTGCGCGCCGAGGTGTCGGGGCACACCGAGATCGGCCGCGAGGTCGCCGAATTGCTCGACCGCGGCGACCTGGTGCCCGACCGCATCATGCTCGATCTGCTGCTGCCCAAGGTCACGGCGGCGGCCGCGGCCGGCGGCTACCTGCTCGACGGGTTCCCGCGTTCGGTCGAGCAGGCCGTCGCAGCCCGAGCGCTGGCCGAACAGGCCGGCGCGGGCCCTGACGCCGCGATCTACCTCGACGTCGCGCGTGAGGAGCTGATCCGGCGCATCCTGCGCCGCGCCGAACAGCAGGGCCGCGCTGATGACAACGAGCACACGGTCACCAACCGGTTGCACGTGTTCGACGAGGCGACCCGGCCGTTGATCGAGTACTACCGCGAGCGCGGCCTACTGCACATGATCGACGCCTCGCGCGACGAGGACACGGTCACCGCCGCAATCCTCGACTCACTCGGTGTCGGCTGAGATCGCGTCCTGAAGGCTGTCGATCTGGAAGTCGTCGGTGTCGCGCGCGGTCCAGGTGCCCAGATCGCGCTCGTACATCTCGATCGCGTCCTCGATCCCGCCGTCGTACTTCAGGCCGGTGCCGTCGAGGTAGAGCCCGCGCTCGCAGTAGCGCTTGAGCAGACCCTCGCCGTGCGACACCATGAACAGCGTCGTTCCGCCGGCGAGCAGGTCGTCGATGCGCTTGAGGCACTTGTTGCGGAACGCCTTGTCGCCGACGGCGAGCACCTCGTCCACGAGCAGGATCGGCTCGTAGAGCCTTGACACGACCGAGAACGCCAGGCGCACCTTCATGCCGGACGAGTAGTGCTTGTAGGGCGTGTCGAGGAAGTCGCCGATCTCGGAGAAGTCGACGATCTCGTCGAACGCGTCGTCGATCTCGGCCTCGGACATGCCGTGCAGGCCCGACACGAGGCGGATGTTGTCGCGTCCGCTCAACTCGCCCTCGAAGCCGCCGGTGAGCGCGATCAGCGGGGCGACGCCGGCGTGGACGGTGACGTCGCCCTCGTCCGGGATCAGCACGCCCGCGATCAGCCGGAGCAGGGTCGACTTGCCGGCGCCGTTGCGTCCGACCACGCCGATCGACTCGCCGGGATTGATGTCGAAGGTGACATGACGAAACGGCCAGAACTCGTCCGTGGCTTGCGTGGTCGGGCCCATCGTGCCCTTGAACAGCAGGTCGCGCATGCTGCGCTTGCGCCGTCGATTCTTCGAGAACTGCACGCCGACGTCGTGGACGCTGATGATCGGGCTCGGCATCGTGCCCGGCGGATAGGACGGAGCAGACATCGACTCAGATCTCCTTGAGCATCTGGGGCTCGAAGCGCGCAAAGACCCAGACGCCGATGTTGAACAGCACGAAAATCGAGATCATCGAGATGAACACCGCATGCCAGCTCAGTTCTTGCGGGAAGAACGCCGCCCTGGACAGCGTCAGGAACCCGGCCAGCGGGTTGTAGGCCATGAAGCCACGCAGGTGCGCGGGAACGTCCTTGATGCTCCAGAGGACCGGCGAGCAGTAGAAGAGGAAGCGCAGCACGATCGGGATGACGCGGTCGATGTCGCGGATCAGCACGTTCAGCGGCGCGAGGATCAACCCGACGCTGAGCACCATGAAGAAGCACAACAGCATCGCCAGCGGCAAGAAGATGATGTGCCAGTTCGGCACCTTGCGATAGGCGACCGCGAACATCACGATGACCGGCAGGCTGTAGACGTACTCGACGCCCTTGGACATCGCGACGCGTACGACCCACAACTCGCGCGGCACGCTGCTCGAGCGCACCATCTGAGCTTCTTGACGGAGCGCTTTCGCCGTCGCCGTCACGCCGCTCTGGAACCACGTCATGATCATCTGCCCCATGACGAGGAACAGGATGTAGGGCGGGTAGCCGACGGTGCGGTGGAAGATCTGGGTGAAGATGAACCAGAACACCAAGCTCATCAGCAGCGGGTCGAGCACTGACCAGAGGTAGCCGAGGAACGACCCCGCGTAGCGCACCTTGAGATCGCGGCGCACCAGCAGCGCGAGGATGCGGCGGTAGTTCCACACCTGGATGACCCGGTCCACCGTCGGGATGGCGCCGCTGGACGTGCTGAAACCGCCAGGGCGCGTGCGGACGTTGGCTGAGGTCATCGGCGGTGGCTCCATCCGTTGGTACAACGACCCGACAGTGCGCACCGGGCCAAACAAGGATGGTACGAGTGTCCGCGCTCCTGCGTGGTCGCCCCACTCCGGCCGCGCACAGGGTGACCGCGGCGATAGGGCGTGAAACCCCTGGGCCGGGCCGCAGGATCACCGGCAGGGAAGACCACCCACCCGCGCTGCGTTCACCACTGACATGAAGCGCATCGGTTTCCTCTCGTTCGGGCACTGGTCGGATTCGCCGTACTCACAAGCCCGCACGGCCGCCGACGTGCTGCAGCAGTCGATCGACCTTGCGGTTGCCGCCGAAGAGCTGGGCGCCGACGGCGCGTACTTCCGCGTGCACCACTTCGCCCGGCAGCTCGCCTCGCCGTTCCCGCTGCTCGCGGCCATCGGCGCGCGCACGAGCCGCATCGAGATCGGCACGGGCGTGATCGACATGCGCTACGAGAACCCGCTGTACATGGCCGAGGACGCCGGAGCGGCCGACCTCATCGCGGGCGGACGCCTGCAGCTCGGCATCAGCCGCGGATCACCGGAGCAGGTGATCGAGGGCTATCGGTACTTCGGCCACGTCCCCGACGAGGGGCAGGACGACGCCGACATGGCGCGCGAGCACACGCGAATCTTCCTCGATGTCCTGACCGGCGAGGGCTTCGCCCAGCCGAACCCGCGACCGATGTTCGGCAACCCGCCGGGCCTGCTTCGTGTCGAACCGCATTCGCCAGGGCTGCGTTCGCGCATCTGGTGGGGCGCCGGCACCCGCAAGACCGCGGAGTGGACGGCCGCGCAAGGCCTGAACCTGATGAGTTCGACGCTGCTCAGCGAGGACACCGGGGTGCCGTTCCACCAGTTGCAGGCCGAGCAGATCGAGCGGTTCCGCAAGGCGTGGGCCGACTCGGGCCATGAGCGCGAGCCGCGCGTCTCGGTGAGCCGCAGCATCTTCCCGATCACGACCGACGCCGACCGTGCGTACTTCGGCAGCGAGACCCGCTCGCAGGACCAGGTCGGCCAGCTCGACCGCGGCGTCGCGCGCTTCGGCAAGACCTACGCCGGCGAGCCCGACCGACTGATCGCCGAACTTGCCGAGGACGAGGCGATCGCCGCGGCTGACACGTTGCTGCTGACGATCCCTAATCAGCTCGGCGTCGACTATTGCGCGCACATCCTCGATTCGCTGCTCACCGACGTCGCACCCGAACTCGGCTGGCGCTGAACCCGGGCGAAAGATCACGAAGCGGGCACAATGTGGGTCATGACGACCCCGCAGAGCGCCCGCCCGGGCATTGCCCAGCGCCCTCGTCGCAGCCTCGCCGTGCTCGTGGCGTGCGCCGCCGTCAGCGTGGCCGCTGCCTGCAGCGCGTCCACTGCCGGTTCGCCGGACACCAGCGCGTCCACGTCGTCGGTATCGGGGCCGTCCTCGCCGACGACCTCGACCTCCGGGGCGCCGTCGTCCTCGACCACGTCCTCGGCGCCGGCTGACGACCGGGTGAGTGCCGCGGAGTTCCTGACCAAGAGTGACCTCGGCGCAGGCTTCAAGGCGCCACACCCGCCGATCATGAAGTCCGGCAACCGCGGTATCGCGTCCCCGGGCACGAAGCAGATCTTCGGCTGCATGGAGGTCATCACCGCGGTCCCGGCCGAGCAGTTCCACGACGTGCTCGACACCGGGTACTACACGCTGACCAACGCATCGAAGTACTTCAACTTCACCGAGGTCGTCTTCCACATGCGCTCCCCGCAAGCCGTACGCAAACTCGGGCTCTACATGGACCGCAGGCTCGCGGTGTGCAAGCACCCGAGGGTGACCACCCTCAAGGGCGTGGGCCCGGAGTTGTCGAAGGCATCCGGCGGCGAGGAACCGACCTCGTGCGACGCGGCCCGCGTCTACAGCGACCTGTCCAGCCGCCGCTCGGGCAAGGCGAACTCGATCAACCTGATCAACGTGGTGACCTACCTGGTCGCCAAGGACAACCGGCTGGCCTACGTGCAGTACTTCGGCACGCTGTTCGCCTCGGACCCGACGATCCAGTTGTCGGTCACCAACAAGATCTGCCACCGACTGTCGTCCTGAACAACCGCGGGTGGGTTCGCGAAACGCTGAGAAGTGAGTGGGCAAGGGGGGAGTTGAACCCCCACGTCCTTTCGGACACACGGACCTGAACCGTGCGCGTCTGCCATTCCGCCACTTGCCCGGCGGCCCGCTTTCACGGGCCCATGACAACGCCGGAAACGGTAGCACGGTGGGCGGGCCGGGCTCGCCGGCGTTTGCTCGCTGAGTGCTCCGTCTGCACCGTTTTGCGGGCGACCAGCTGCGTCCCAGTAGAATCCGAGGCTACGCACGCGAGTGCGCGGCTGCCTCGCGCGCGCACTCGACCTCGGCATCGCACCCCCGCGATTGCCCGGACGGAGGTTGGACCACGTGAGCCTGGCTCAGCGCTTCGAGCGCCGCCTCGAGGGCCTCGTCGGCGGCGCCTTCGCGCGGGTGTTCAAGGGCCAGGTCGAGCCGGTCGAGATCGGCACTGCGCTGCAGCGTGAAGCGGCCGACCGCAAGAACGTCATGGGCAGCGGGCAGGTGATGTGCCCGAACCGCTACCGCGTCACGCTCTCGCAGTCCGACTACGAGCGCCTCGTCCCGTGGGAGGCGCAGCTGACCGCCGCGCTCGCCGAGCTAGTCCAGGAACACCTCGACGAGAACCGCTGGAGCACTGTCGGCGACGTCGAGGTCTACCTCGCGCGCGATGACGAGTTGCACACCGGCGTATTCGGCGTGGCGTCCCGCATGGAATCCAACGCCCCGCCGCGGAGGCGCCCGCACGACTCGCTGTCGATGCCGGTCATGCCGGGCGTCGCGCCGGCGGACTACCAGCAGCAGGACGGATACGCACCGCAGCCGCATCGTCCGCCGCAGCAGCCGCAACCGACGCCGCCCCCGCAGTACGCCCCGCCGCAGCAACAGCCGCGCCAGTCACGCGCGGTGTTCGTCGTCGACTCGACCAACCAGCGTTTCGAGCTTCGCTACGGCAGCAACGTGATCGGCCGCGGCTCCGAGTCCGATCTGCAGCTGCTCGACCAGGGCGTCTCGCGGCGTCACGTCGACGTGCAGTACGACGGCCAGCGCGCCACCATCTACGACCTCGGCTCCACGAACGGGACGACCGTCAACGGGCACGAGATCGGCAGTCATATGTTGCGGCACGGAGACGTCGTCCGCCTGGGACACACGCGAATGGTCTTCAACCAGGACAACGCGTGAACTCGGCTCTCGCGCTGCAGGTCATGCGCTTCGGTTTTCTCGCGCTGCTCTGGCTGTTCGTGTTCGCCGCCGTCCGCGTGATCCGCGGCGACCTGCGCACCAGCGGGCAGGCTCGCGTCGCCACCCCACCGGCCCGGCGCCGGGGTTCGAAGTCGGGTGCCGCGTCCGCGCGGGGCGGCAGCGGTGGCGCCAACCGCGGACCGACCCAACTCGTCGTCACCGAGGGCGGCTTGCAGGGCACCCGCATCGGCCTGACCGGTGCGCCGGTGCTGATCGGACGCGCGAACGACTCGACGCTCGTGCTCACCGACGACTATGCGAGCACCCGGCACGCGCGAATCAGCCATCAGGACGGGATGTGGGTCGTCGAAGACCTCGGCTCGACCAACGGCACCTACCTCGGGCAGCGCAAGCTCGACGGACCCGTCCCCATGGAGGTCGGCGTCCCACTGCGCATCGGTAAGACCGTGCTGGAGTTGCGTTAGACGATGGCTCTGACGCTGCGTTACGCGGTCCGGTCCGACCTCGGCCTGGTCCGGGGTAACAACGAGGACTCCGTCTATGCCGGTCCCCGGTTGCTCGCAATCGCCGACGGCATGGGCGGGCACGCAGCGGGTGAGGTCGCCAGCAAGATCGTCATCGGGACGATGGAGCCGCTCGACGACGACCGAGTTCCCGGCGACCTGATCGCAGCCCTGCGCGGCGCCGTCCTCGAGGCGAACCAGCGCATCGCCGACGCGGTCGAGCAGAACGCCGAACTCGACGGCATGGGCACGACGTTGACCGCGCTTCGCTTCGCGGGCTCGCAAGCGGCGCTGGTGCACGTCGGCGACTCGCGGGCGTATCTGCTGCGCGACGGCGAGCTCAACCAGATCACCCACGACGACACCTACGTCCAGTACCTCGTCGACTCGGGCAAGCTCACCCCGGACGAGGCGAAGGACCACCCGCGCAAGTCGGTGATCCTGCGCGCGCTGCGCGGCGCCGAGGTCGAGCCCGACGTCTCCATCCGCGAGGCGCACGACGGCGATCGTTACCTGCTGTGCTCGGACGGACTGTCCGATGTCGTGTCCATCGAGACGATGGCCGAGGCGCTGCGGATCATCGACCCGCAGGAATGCGCCGATCGCCTCGTCGAGCTGGCGTTGCGCGGCGGCGGGCCCGACAACGTGACGGTCATCGTCGCCGACGTCGTGAACGCCCGGCCCGGCGACGTGGTCGACGACGTCCCCGTCCGCGACGGCGCGTTCGTCGATCCGGCGGCCGCCGAAGCGTCGCCGACCGACAGCGCCGCCGAGCGCGCCGCGGCCATGTCCCGTCCGCCACGTCCGGCGGCCGAGACGGAGCCGACCAAACGCAAGGGACGCTGGAAGACGCCGGCGATCATCCTCGGCATCCTCGTGCTCATCTTCGCCGCGCTCGGCGGGACGTACGCCTGGGCGCAGACGCAGTACTACGTCGGACGTGCCGGCGACGAGGTCGTGATCTACAAGGGCGTCAACGCGTCGTTCGGGCCGATCAAGTTTTCCGAGGTGTACCGCAACACCGACCTGAAGCTGGCCGACCTCAACCCGGCCTGGCGCTCGCAGGTCGAGTCGGGCATCACCGCGAGCAGCAAGTCCGACGCGATCCGCATCGTGCAGCGGCTGCACAACGAGACGGCTCCGCCGTGCCGGACCGGGACAGCGTCGGCCTCGCCGTCGGCGACCGACACCGTATCGACGCTGGCGAGCCGCACGTCCGGCTCGACCAGCAGGTCGACCTCGAAATCGCCGTCGACGTCGCGAACTGCGTCACACACCGCGCGCACGACGCCCCACAACACACCGCACCCGCGCAGCTCGGCGCACACGAAGGCCGCGGTGAGCGCGTCCCGTGTCGCCGCCACCAAGCGGCCCGTTCGCGCTGCATCGTCGGTCGTCTCACACGCCACCTCGAGCGCGAAGTCGCTGGTGAGCTCGGCGACGAAATCTCCCCCGGTCAGCTCACCGTCCGCACCGTCCACGGGCTCGTCCACCACCGGCAGCCCGACCAGCCCGTCGTCGACCGGCTCGCCGACTCCTGGATGCTAGCCGTGACCGCACCGGGAACCCAGGCGCTGAAGATCCCCACCAGGCGCAACACCGAGTTGATGCTGCTCATCTTCGCGGTGTTCATCGTGGTCGCGGCCGAGGCCGCGGTCGAGGCGGCGCAAGGCGGCAAGTTCTCGACGCGGCTGATCACCTACGCGGCTGTCCCGATCGTCATCGGTGTCATCACCCACCTGGTCATCCGCCGGCTCGCGCCGTACGCCGACCCGCTGTTGCTGCCGATCGCGGTGCTGCTCAACGGACTCGGTCTCGTGATGATCCATCGCCTGGACGTCGGGTTGGCGCGGCAGGCGAAGGATCTCGGTGAGAGCTATTCCGACTCGGCGCCCACGCAGGTGCTGTGGACGGCGATCGGCGTAGCGCTGTTCATCGCGCTGATCATGCTCATCCGCGACCACCGTTCGCTGCAGCGCTACGCCTACACGCTCGCGCTCGTCGGTGTGGTGTTCATGCTGCTGCCCGCCCTGTTGCCGGCGCGGTTCAGCGAGGTCAACGGCGCGCGCATCTGGATCCGGCTGGCCGGCTTCTCGATCCAGCCCGGTGAGTTCTCGAAGATCCTGCTGACGATCTTCGGTGCCGCCTATCTGGTCGCCAAACGGGACGTGCTCGCGCTGGCGGGCCGCCGGATCGGTTTCGCCGTGGGCAAGCGCTTCATCGGATTCGACCTGCCACGCGGGCGCGACTTCGGGCCGCTGCTGGTCGTGTGGTTGCTCTGCATCGGCGTGCTCGTGCGCGGCCACGACCTCGGCACGTCCCTGATGTTCTTCGGCCTGTTCGTCGTGCTGTTGTACGTGACCACGGAGCGCGTCAGCTGGGTGATCATCGGCATCCTGCTGTTCGCGGTCGGCGCGTACGTCTCGTACCAGCTGTTCGGCACGGTGCAGACGCGCGTGGACGTGTGGCTGCACCTGTTCGACGCGAAGCACAACGGCGACGGTTATCAGCTGCGGCAATCGCTGTTCGGCTTGGGGACGGGTGGGATCTTCGGTGCCGGCCTTGGCAGCGGGCATCCAGAACTGGTCCCGTTGCCGGCGACCGACTTCATCATGTCGTCCTTCGGCGAGGAGATCGGGCTGTTCGGAGTGGTTGCCCTGCTCGTGCTCTATTCGATCTTCGTGGGCCGCGGCCTGGCTGCTGCTATCGCGGTGCGCGACGCGTTCGGCAAGCTGCTCGCGACCGGCCTGTCGTTCCTCGTCGCTTTGCAACTGTTCGTAGTGGTCGCCGGGGTCACGCGGCTGCTTCCCGAGACGGGCCTGACGACACCGTTCCTTTCCTATGGCGGATCTTCCCTGATCGGCAGCTGGATCCTGCTCGCGTTGCTCCTGCGCATCTCCGACGCGGCACGACGCCCCGCAACGACGCCCCCGGCCCGTCCCGAAGCGCAACCGCTGGCGGTGGGCAGCGCGTGAACGGGTCGATTCGCAAGGTCGCTGCGGCGCTGGCCGTGCTCATGCTCGCGCTGTTCTTGAACCTGAACTACGTGCAGGTCGTGAAGGGCAACAGCTATCGCGACAACCCGCAGAACCGCCGCGTGCTGCTCAACGAGTACGCGAGCCCGCGCGGTGACATCACCGTGGGCGGCACGGCGATCGCGCACTCGAAGGCGACCAGCGACACGCTCAAGTACCTGCGGGTCTACCCGAACGGCCCCGAGTACGCACCGGTGACCGGCTTCTATTCGCTCAGCGCCACGCCGAGTCCGTTCCTCGGCACGACCGGGATCGAGACGGCCGAGAACTCGGTGCTTTCGGGCGACGACCCGAAGCTGTTCGGTACGCGCCTCACCGACCTGCTCACCGGACGCAACCCGCGCGGCGGAAGCGTCGACCTGACCCTCGACAGGGCAGCCCAGAACGCTGCGTACTCGACCTTGATGAGGGGCAGCGACGGGAAGATCCGCCGCGGCGCCGTCGTCGCGCTCGACCCGCGCACCGGCGCGATCCTGGCAGCGGCGAGCTCACCGTCCTACGACCCGAGCCAGCTCAGCCTGCACAACACGAACAAGATCTCGCAGAACTACAACCGACTGTCGCACAACCCTGCGATGCCCATGCTCAACCGCGCGTTCAATCAGCTCTACCCGCCGGGTTCGACGTTCAAGGTCGTCGTTTCCGCTGCCGCGCTGAAGTCCGGAATCAAGCCCGACACCAGACTGATCGCGCCGAACGGCTACTACCCCGAGACGGGACGCACGGCGAACTCGTGCCCGACCGGCAGCGTCAACTGCATCGAGAACTTCAATGGTGAGTCGTGTGACGGCGGGCAGTTCGCGACGATGGCGTTCGCATTCGCGAAGTCGTGCAACACGACCTTTGCCGCGCTCGCGGTCGAACAACTCGGTGGGCAGAAGATTCTCGACCAGGCCAAGCTGTTCGGGTTCGAACCGGACACGCAGATGCAGATCCCCTTACCGGTCGCGTCGTCCACCGTCGGATCGCAGACCGACCTGACGGCGAAGGGATTCCTCGCCCGCACGGCGTTCGGGCAGCAGGACGTGCGGATGACGACGTTGCAGGGCGCGATGATGGCCGGCGCCGTGGCCAACGACGGCACGCTGATGCAGCCGTACCTGGTCAATCAGGAACTCGCCCCGAACCTCGACGTGATCGCCAAGACCGTGCCTACCCAGATCGACCAGGCCATCGACCCGACCAACGCCCAGTCGCTGCAGACGATGATGGAAGGTGTCATCACCTCGCCGGAGGGCACGGGCAGCGAGGCAAACATCACCGACGTCCCGGGCGCCGTCGTCGGCGGCAAGACCGGCACGGCAGACACCGGCCGCACGCTCAAGAACGGTCAGCCGGAGCAACCCGACGCCTGGTTCATCGGCTTTGCCAGCGTGAACGGTGTCCCGAAGATCGCCGTCGCGGTGATCATCGAGAACGGCGGCGTCAACGGGAACGAGTCCGCAGGCGGTGTGGCCGCGGCTCCGGTGGCCAAGGCGGTCATGGAGGCCTATCTGAAGGGCCACTCGTGATGAGAGCGACGGCGAGGCTGACCCGGGCACGGCGGGCCAGCCACCACACTGACAACGAGCAGGTACGAGTGAGGACAGGAAGGTTATGACGCAGCCCCGGCTGGTTGGTGGTCGATACGAACTCGGCGACCTCATCGGTTACGGCGGGATGGCCGAGGTGCATCGCGGACGCGACGTTCGCCTCGGACGTGACGTCGCCATCAAGGTTCTGCGCGCCGACCTCGCCCGCGATCCGTCCTTCCTCAACCGGTTCCGCCGCGAGGCGCAGTCGGCGGCCGGACTGAACCACCCGTCCATCGTCTCGGTCTACGACACGGGCGAGGACGTCGGTGCCGAAGGCACGACGCAGCCCTACATCGTCATGGAGTTCGTCGAGGGACGCACTCTGCGCGACATCTTGAAGTCCGAGGGCCGCCTCCCTCCGCGGCGCGCGATGGAAATCGTCGCCGACGTGTCGGCCGCACTCGACTTCAGTCACCGCGCCGGACTGGTGCACCGTGACGTCAAACCCGCGAACGTGATGATCACGCACTCGGGTGCCGTGAAGGTCATGGACTTCGGCATCGCGCGTGCTGTCGCCGACAACTCCGCCACCGTCACCCAGACCGCGAACGTCATCGGCACCGCGCAATACCTCTCGCCCGAGCAGGCGCGCGGTGAATCGGTCGATGCCCGGTCGGACGTGTACTCGACCGGCTGCCTGCTCTACGAGCTCGTCACGGGCGTGCCTCCCTTCCAGGGCGATTCGCCTGTCGCGGTTGCCTATCAGCACGTTCGCGAGAACCCGTCCATGCCGTCGTCACGGGTGCCCGGCCTGCCGCGCGCGCTCGACTCGATCGTGATGAAGGCACTCGCGAAGAACCCGCAGAACCGGTATCAGAGCGCGGGTGAGATGCGCAGCGACCTGCAGCGTGCCCTGGCGAACCAGCCGGTGTCGGCGGAGTCGGTGATGACCGACGCCGAACGCACACAGTTCATCGCGCGCACGCCTCCCCCGCCGGTCGTGTTGCCGAATCGCGACATGGACCCCGCCGATCACGACCGCGAACGCCGCAACGCGATCATCTGGGCGGCGATCGTGATCGCGCTGTTGCTTGTGGTCGGTGCCGGCGCGTTCTTCATCTACAAGCTCGGTTCGAACAGCGACAGCGGCAAGAAGGTCGCTGTGCCGAACCTGGTCGGCCTGACGCCGGCTGCCGCGAACAAGCAACTCGGCAACAAGCCCAATTGCAGCGCAACGAACTCGTGCGTGGTCTACCTCGTGCAGAACTCCGAGTCGCCGACGACCTCGGGGCCGTGCGACGACAAGTCCACTCCCACAAAGGGAAACCTGATCTGCAAGGTCACCGCCCAGGACGGCTCGACCATCGCGGCCAATGCCGAGGTGTCGCAAGGCTCGACGGTGCTGTACTCGCTGTACAAGAAGAACGTCGTCAACGTCCCGTATGTGGTCGGCTCGAAGTTCGGCGACGCGGCTGCGTCGCTGCAAGGCGTGGGCCTGGTGGCCAAGCAGGGCAAGCCGGTCAACACGTTCGATCAGCCGGCGGGCGACGTGGCGATCCAGAACCCGAAGTACAACGCGTCGGCGCAGGTCGGGTCGACGGTCGTCCTGCGGGTGTCGACCGGCAAGGCGAAGCTGCCCGACGTGACGAAGATGAAGGTCGACGACGCGCGCAACGAGCTCAACCGCGACCAGTTCACCAACATCGGCCCGAACCGCACGGTCGACACTCCTGACAAGTCGAAGGACGGCACCGTCGAGTCGATGAGCCCGACGCCGGGCAACGCTTACCAGTCGAACGTGCTGATCACGCTCACCGTGTATCACTACGTGCCACCGGCACCGACGTGCGACTCGAACCCGGTGACACCGCCGGCGACGCCGGTGACCTCGGTGTCGGTGGGTCCGAGCAGCACGACGACGGTGACCACCACGCCGACGCCGACCCCGACGACGTCCAACGGCCTGCCGCCCTGTTGACGGTCGGCGACCACTGAGCCCGCCCGGCGACTTTGCATCCGGCATCGTCGCCGGCGGGCGTCCGCGGGGCGGGATCGACGACTTTGCACGTGGCAATGTCGCCGGCGGGCGTCCGCGCGGCGGGATCGACGACTTTGCACGTGGCAATGTCGCCGGCGGGCGTCCGTACGGCGGGATCGACGGCTTTGCCGGATGCAAAGTGCAGCGCGGATGATGGCCGAACGAGGTCGTGGGAACGGCGATGGCGTTCGGCGGCAAATCCTGTGTCGACCGGGCTGACCGAGTGGTGGTACGGCGTCGGCGTGCGCCGGGTGCCGCCGCGTCCGGAGCGCCCACGGCCGGACCAGAATCCGTCGCCCGGCACGCCGCAGATCCGCGTCTACGGTGCCGTCGCCTCACCGGCCCACTGGACGGTTCCGGACGGTGCACGTCCCGGGTGGAACTGGCTGCCCGCCGACGGCGCGGTTCCGAACCTGCGAGCGATGCCGCTGTGGGTGCGGATCTGGTACCGGCTGCCGCTGATCGACCGGTTCGCATACGAGTGGATGTGGTGGCACGGCGGGTGGGCCGTGATCGACCCGGGCGATGATCCGCCGCCACCGGACATTCGTGTGCGCGAGCCAATCCGCACCTGACGTGAGCCCGCCCGGCGACTTTGCATCCGGCATCGTCGCCGGCGGGCGTCCGCGGGGCGGGATCGACGACTTTGCACGTGGCAATGTCGCCGGCGGGCGTCCGAACGGCGGGATCGACGACTTTGCCGGATGCACAGTGCAGCGCTGAGGCAGCGGCCGACTTGTCGGGTCAGCGCTCGCGCGGGAGCAGCACCAACGCGCGCAGGCCGTCGGCGCCGTCGGGACGGGCGATCAGCCGCACCGTCCCTTGGTGCGTGCGCAGCAGGTCGCGCACGATCGGCAGGCCGAGGCCGGTGCCGCCCGAGTCGCGCGAGCGGGAGGTCTCGGCCCGGTAGAAGCGGTCGAAGACCCGCTCGCGCTCTGATTCGGGCAGCCCCGGCCCGTCGTCGGTGATGGTCAGTCGGGCGAATGCACCGTCGGCGTCGACATCGACCTGCACGCCGCTGCGCGCGTAGCGCACCGCGTTGTCGACGAGGTTCACCACGACACGGTGCAGCGCATCGCTGTTGCCGAGCACGACCACGTCCGGAGCGACCGTGCTCTCGACCGGCACGCGCGCATGGTCGTAGTTGGCGGTGATCGACTCGACCAGCGTGCCGAGATCGATCGGCTCGCGTCGTGCCGACCCGACACCGGTCTCGTCGAGCCGCGCGAGTGCAAGCAGGTCCTCGACGAGTCGGTCGAGGCGGCTGACGTCGATGAGGACATCGTCGATCAGGTCGGGCCAGTCGGTGCTCGGCCCCATGCGTTGCGAGACTTCGAGCTGCACCCGCAACGACGCGAGCGGTGAGCGAAGCTCGTGTGCCGCGTCGCCCACGAACGTGCGTTGGCGTGAAGTCGCAGTCTCGATCCGGTCGAGCATCCGGTTCAACGTGACAGCCAGTCGGTGGATCTCGTCCTGCGCGCTGGGAACCGGTAGTCGCTGACCGGACAACCCGGCGGCGGTGATGTCGGCGGCTCCGTGTCGCAGTGCCGCAACAGAGCGCAGCGTCAGCGTCGTCACGAAGTAGATCGACAATCCGAGCAGCAACACGGCGATCGGCGCGCCGATCAACGCGGCCTTGGTCAGTACCCGGACGCTGTCGTCGACGCGTGAGACGTCGGTGTAGACGACGACGGTGTATTGCCGCGCCGGAATGGCGACAACGCGCAGTTGGACGCCGCTCGTGCTGGTGACGTTGAAGCGCTGTCCGGCGCGTGCCTCGGCCAGCTGCGCCTTGGTCAGGTAGGACAGCGTGTGGTCGACGTTCTTGCCCCCCGAGGTCGCCGCAACCTCGTCATCGGGTCGGAGCACCTGGATGGCGGTGACACCCGTTGTCGGGTTGACAGTGCCCGGGTGCCCCGGGAGGAACTGGTGCGCGGCCGCGGTGGCCGACTTCAGCGCCGAGGAGTCCAACACCCGCAGCAGCGCATATCGCTGCAGCACGATGACCAGCACCGCGCCGGTGGCAACGGCGATGCTGAACAGTGCCGTGGCGAGCAGGGTCAGCCGGGCGCGCAGCGATTGCCGCGCCCAGTACCGGCCCGGCCACGCCAGCACTCCCAAGCGCGACACGGATCAGAATCTAGGGCCTGCGGTCAGGACGGTGCCGGTTCCGCGGTCAGCCGGTACCCCGCGCCGCGGACTGTCTGGACGGTCTGCCGGTCGAATGGCGTGTCGATCTTGCGCCGCAGGTAACCCACGTAGACCTCGACGACGTTCGCGTCGCCCTCGTAGTTGGCGTCCCAGACGTGATGCAGGATGTCGGCCTTGCTCACTGCATCGCCCGCGCGGCGCATCAAGAACTCGAGCAAGGAGAACTCGCGTGGGGTCAGGTCGATGGGCGTCTCGCCGCGCTTGACGGTGTGCGCTGCGGGATCGAGCACGAGGTCGTCGACGGCGAGGGCGGCCGGTCGCGGCTGGACGCCGCGACGCAGCAGCGCCCGCAGCCGGGCGAGCAGCACGACGAACGAGAACGGCTTGGTGAGGTAGTCATCGGCACCGAGGTCAAGTGCATCTGCCTCGTCGTACTCGCCGTCCTTGGCGGTGAGCATCAGGATCGGCACCCAGTTCTCTGCCGCGCGCAGGTGCTCGATGATCCGGTAACCCGACAGGCCCGGCAGCATGATGTCCAGCACGACTGCGTCGTAGACGGATTCCTGCGCCATGTGCAGCCCGTCCGGACCGGTGTGTGCCGTGTCCACGGTGAAGCCCTCGTTGGACAGGCCGCGCTGCAAAGCAGATGCAAGCCTGGCTTCGTCCTCGACGATCAAAAGTCGCACGGCTGAACTCTCCTTATTGAGACCGCCCTCAGGGTGCCACCTGAGGGATGAGCAGCAGGCGTGAGGGCTCAGCCCGGTCACAGTGCGAGGCTCGCATCGTGGACGCAGTGAAGGCACCGGGGATCCTTGCGAGGCATCCCGAGCTGCGCTGGCTCGCGTCCGTTGTCGTCGTCGCCTCAGCGATCGTCGCAGTGACCAGCTATGTCTCGGGCGCCTTTCGCGACGACGACGCCGCCCTGCCGGTCACCGGCCCGGAACAACTCGTGTCCGAGGTGCGCGCACCGCATCTGGGCGGTTACTCGGGAACGATCCTTGCCAAGGTCAATCTCGACCTGCCGCGCGCACTGACCGGCGCGCTCGAACGCGAACTGTTCTACGGCGGTTCACTGCTCGCCGGCGCCCACACGATCCGGTACTGGTACGCGAACGACCAGCAGCAGCGAGTCGCGATCTTCAATCAGGACGACGAGCAGGACGTCTTTCGCAACAGCACGAACATGGTGTTGTGGGACACCGAGAGTCGAACCTACGAGAAGCACGTCGTGGCGTCCGGGCAGAACGGGCTGCCGCTCAGCGCGGGGCCCGCGGCGGTGCTCACACCGCCCGAGCTGGCCGAAGAGGTGCTGGAGATCCCCAGTAGCGCCCGCTCGACGACGCTGCGCAGCGGAGATCAGGTCGTGCCGGGCCGCCCGACCTACGAGCTGGACGTCGTTCCCTCGTCGCCGCGCTCGCTGATCGGGTCGGTCGTCATCGAGATCGACGGGAAGCAGGCGGTTCCGCTGCGCGTGCAGGTCTTTGCGCGCGGCGCACCCGAAGCCGCCATCGATGTCGCCTTCACCAGCATCACCTACGCTCCCCCGCAGGATCGCAACTTCACGTTCACGCCGCCCCGCGATGCCACGCCACACGTGAGCAACGTGCTGCCGACAGACAGCATTCGTGCGATCGGCGCCGACTGGCTGCAAATGATCTCTTACCAAACCACTGCGCCGGTGGCCGATGTCATCACCCGGACGTTCGGCCGCACCATGCTCGCGGTGAAGGGCAAGTGGGGATCGGGACGCGTTTACAGCGCCGGCCTCATGTCGGTGCTGGTGACCAACAAGTCACGTCTGCTTGCCGGCGCTGTGGAGCCGAGCGTGCTCTACGCCGCGGCACGCAAACGCTGACGGGGTTACTGCAGGTAACCCTCGACCTCGTTCACCGAGCGCTCCTGGGCGACGTCGGGGTCATCGCCGGTGTCTTCGCGCGCGCGGCGTTGACGCAGCAGGTCCCACGCCTGGTCGAGTTGTTCTTCAAGGTGTTGCAGCCGCTGGTGGTCCTGCGCGTTGAGGCCGTGGTGGTCGGCGCGCAACTGCTTCTCCTCGGCCACGAGTTGATGGATGTTCTCGAGAATCGTCTTGTCGTCCACGGGGCTAATCCTTCTCGGTCGGGCCGCGGTCGCGGTAGTGGTACTCGACATTGGGCTGTTGGCCGGTTGCCAACGCCATGCGGTTGGTGAAGTTGTACATCGCTGCGATCTCGACGACGTCCCACACCTCGTCCTTCGTCAGTCCGACTGAGGCGAGCGACTCGAGATCGGCTTCGGTCATCCGGTGCGCGGTCGCGGTGAGCTTTTCTGCATATTCACAGATCGCACGTTGCCGGTCGTCGAGGTCGGCGTGGCGCCAGTTGGTGGCGATGTGGTCGGCGAGCACCTCAGCGGCCAGGTCGCCGCCGAGCGCGACTCGCAGCGCGTGGCCGTGCGAGACGATGCAGTACGTGCACCGGTTGTATGCGCTGACGACGACGGCGATCATCTCGCGATCGGCCGCGCTCAAATTGTCGGTCGGCTCGTGCAGTTGCTGGTAGTGCGCGAACCATGCCGAGAACCGTTCCGGACGCACGCTGTAGTTGGCGAACACGTTCGGCAGGAAGCCGAGCCGCTCACGCGCCTTCGCGAACAGCGACTGGATGCGTTCGGGCAAGCTCGACTCGTCCGGGACGTCGAAGAACCACGCGATTCGAGCCATCTCTCAACCTTTCTGCTGTCGGTACTAGACAGCCGAATACGAGCTCAGAGGGATGCTCGCCAGTCGAGCCAGGTCTGCAGCGGGGCGAGGTCGTCGTAATCGGGTCCGTCCAGCCCGACGGTGAACAGCGAGGCGCCGGCCTCGAGCAGCGGCGGGCCGACCTCGGCCGGATTGCCTCGCGGGGTGCCGACCGACAGTTCGATCTCGGCGGGGTCGCGCCCGACGTCGGCACAGTGCTGGTGCAAGATGCCCGTCTTGCGCCGCAAGGTCTCCAGGTCGCTGAACGAGTGCCAGATGTGGGCGTGCTGGGCGACGAGCCGCAGCGTCTTCTTCTCACCACCGCCGCCGATGAGGACGGGGATGTCGCGCGTCGGCGCGGGGTTGAGCTTGCTCCACCGCTTCTCGATTCGCGGCAGGTCCGCGGCGAGCTGGTCGAGGCGGCCACCGGCCGTCCCGAACTCGTAGCCGTACTCGTCGTAGTCGCGCTCGAACCAGCCCGACCCGATACCGAAGATCAGCCGTCCGCCGCTCATGTGATCGACCGTGCGGGCCATGTCGGCGAGCAGTTCGGGATTGCGGTAGCTGTTGCAGGTCACCAGTGCGCCGATCTCGACGCGGCTCGTCTGCTCGGCCCAGGCACCGAGCATCGTCCAGCACTCGAAGTGCTTGCCGTCGGGCTCGCCGTAGAGCGGATAGAAATGATCCCAGTTGAAGATCACGTCGACGCCCATGTCCTCCGCCCTGCGGACGGTGTCATGAATGGCGGAGTAGTCGGCGTGCTGGGGCTGCAGCTGAAGTCCGATGCGGACTGGTCGCGAAGAGGTCACCTCTCGACGCTACTGCGCCACGGAAAATCTCAGGGCTCGAGCAGGACGAGCGGGATCTCGCGGTCGGTCTTCTTCTGATATCCGGCGTAGTTGCGGTACTTACTGGTGATCTGCGGCCACATCTCGGCGCGCTCGTCGGCGGTCGCGACGCGCGCCTGCATCTTCTGCTTCGCCTTGCCGACGAGCTTGACCTCGACGGCCGGGTTGTCGCGCAGGTTCAGGAACCAGGCCGGGTGGGTGTCGTCGCCGCCACGTGAGGCCACCACGACATACGTGTCGTCGCGCTGCAGCGGCGAGGTCAGCATGACCGCGCGCGGTTGACCGCTCTTGCGCCCGGTTGTGGTCAGTTCCAGCGACGGCATCCCCGCGATGCTCGAGCCGAGCCGGTTGCCGGTGAGGGCGAGCACGACGCGGTGCGTCGTGTTCATGGCCTTGAGTACGAGGTCGCTGGGCATGTCTGCGACCGTAACCCGGGCGCGTTGTCGGTGCCCTGTTGAACGCTGCTGGCTGTGGTGAGCATCGCCGATATCCGCGAGATCGTGTCGGGTCTGCCGCGTGCTTACGAGGCGGTCGTGGCCGACCGGGTCAAGTTCCGCGTGGGTCGGTTGGTGTTCTTGTCGTTGTCGCGCGACGAGACCTTGATGGGCTTCGCGTTCCCGAAGCTCGAACGCGAGGCGCTGGTAGCCAGTGATCCCGACAAGTTCCTGATGCCGCTGGCCTCGGACGAGAGGTACAACTGGGTGCGGGCGAGGCTGGCGGCCCTTGACTTCGAAGAGCTGCGCGAACTGGTCATCGACGCGTGGGCGATGTGCGTCCCGAAGAAGGTTGCGGCGTCGATCGTGCGGTGATCCACGTGTTCGGTGTCGCGGAATCGGCTCATTGTCCTGACAGGATGGTGGTGTGACCGCGTTGCTGACCAGCCCGCGCCCGACAGACCTGCTGGGCGTGTGGCAGCTCGAGCGGCGACTGGTCGACCGGCACGTCGGTGGGTTCGGTCAGGTCAACGGCTGGCTCGAGCTGACCCTGGTCGGATCGGTCGTCCACTGGCTCGAACTGGGTGAGCTGCTACTGGGACGGCGGGCGTTACGAGGTGACCCGCGAGCTGCACATCGTCCCCGTGGGTGACGGGTGGGAGGTGCGCTTCACCGATGGCCGCCCGTTCCATGCGTGGCGTCCGGGCGAGCTGGTCGAGCACCCGTGCCGCGCCGACCTGTACCGCGGGCTGATCCGCATCGACCACGGCCGCACCCGACTGCGGGTGTTGTGGGACGTGACCGGCCCGCTGAAGGACCAGCGCATCGTGACGCGATGCGTGCGCTCGCTCAGCCCAGAAGCACCAACTCGACGCGGGCTTCGCCAGAGCGCGTGATCTCGATCGGTACGCCCCAGTCCTGGCGCGCCAGGTAGCAAGCGGGGTGCTCGGCGCCTTCGTCGCACGAGGCGGCCTGCGCGACGACCTGCAGCACACCAGTGCCGCTCTCGGCGAGGACGAGCTCGCGGGACAGGTCGGTACCCTCGCCCGCCCCGGAGACGAGGAGCTCCGGTGGTGACGCGGACACGGTGAGCTGGCTGGATGGGCCGTAACGCTCGTCCAGCTCTCGTCCCGGCGCAGGCACGAACCGCACATCGAGCCGCACTGCTCCGGGCGCAACGAGCGCGACGGGTCTCGCGGTGTGCTGCGGTGCTTCGGTGACCAGCTCGGCGCTCGGTACCGGACGGACGAGGCGATGCGCAGCCGACTCGACGACGACAAGGTCGCCGTCGACGAGCACGGCTCCGGACGGCTCGTCCAGGTCGGCGGCGAGGGTGGTGACCTCATCGGTGCGCGGGTCGTAGCGACGCACCGCGCCGTTGTAGGTGTCGAGCACCGCAACCGATCCGTCCGCGAGCACAGTGACCCCGAGCGGGTGCTGCAGTCGGGCGGTCTTCGCCGGCCCGTCGACATGGCCGAAGTCGAACAGGCCCTCGCCGATCACGGTGTGCAGCGTGCCGTCGACGGTCAGGTAACGCAGCGCCGAGGTCTCGGAGTCGACGAACCAGATCCGGTCGTTGTCGACAGCCAACCCTGATGGTTGGGCGAGCCAGCCGTCGCGAGCCGGGCCGTCGCGCAATCCCTCGACGGTCGTCCCGGCGAGCACGTCGGTGGCACCTGTGGCGGGATCGACTGCGAGCAGCAGGTGCACTCCCGCGGCAGCGACGACAAGCTTGCCGAGCGCGGGCCACCAGGCGACGTCCCACGGCGAGAGCGCCGCCGGAATGACGCCGGTGATCGTGCGCGCGTCACGCAACTCGTGTGCGAGATCGATGGTGTGCACGAGTGAGCCGTCATCGAGGTGGACGCGCCGCAGCAAATGATTCGCGGTGTCGGCGACGAACACATCGCCGTCCAGCTCGGCCAGCCCGTTCGGTTCGGCGAAGCGCAGCGGCTCGTCAGTGCGGCCGCGGGTGCCGTCGCCGATGCGGCGCACGACTGTGTCGCCGTCGAGTTCGACGAGCTGATGATGGCCGGCATCCGCCACCATCAGGGTTCCCTGATTGTAGGCGAATCGCCTTTGCCGGAAAGCGCAAAGTGGTCGGCGTCGGCGTCGACGGGACGTACGGCTCGTCCCCGCGGCGCAGCGCGTAGTTCGGCGACAGCTCGGCGATCGTCATGTCGAGTGCGCTTACCTGGCCCTCGCCCGCCGCCTGGGCGACGACGTATCCGTCCGGGTCGATCAACACGAGCGTGGGCCAGGCCTTGACCGCGTACTGGCGCCACAACCGCATCTCGGGATCGTTGAGCACCGGATGCGCGACCTCGTTGCGCTCGACGGCCGCCTCCACCGTCTCGTCGGCCTTCTCGTGCGAGAACTTCGGCGAGTGGACGCCGATGACAGTGAGCACGTCGTGGTACTTCGCCTCGAACGGGCGCAGTTCGTCGATGATGTGCAGGCAGTTGCCGCAGCAGCTCGTCCAGAAGTCGAGCAGAACCCAGCGGCCGCGAAGGCCGGCGAGCGTCAACGGGCCGGACGTGTTGAACCAGGTACCGGCGACCAACTCGGGCGCTCGGACGCGAACGTGGGCCACATCTCGTGAAGGCATCGTGGCCACGCATTGTTCCGTAGGGTTGCGCGCATGTCCGACGAGTCGCGCGAGCGCATCGCAGCTGCGGTGCGCGAGCTCGCCGATCTCGTCGCACGCAGCGGAGCCGAGCCCGCCGACCTCGACGTGGTCGCCGGTGACCTCGAGAAGCAGGCCGCGCGGCTTCGCGAACTACCGCGGCGCGCCTGGGTGCACGACAGTCCGTTCCACCCGGTCAGCCTGGTCGGCGGGCGGGCGCATCCGACCGGTCCGCAGCTCTATCTGGAGCCCGACGAGCGTGGCGTCTCGGGTGAGGTGAGGCTCGGTGCCGCGTTCGAGGGCGGACCGGGTCTGGTGCACGGTGGCGTGCTCTCGTTGATGTTCGACCACGCGATGGGCACGGCCGTGTTCGTCGCCGGGCATGCCGCGATGACGGTCTCGCTCGAGGTGCGTTACCGGGCGCCGACACCGCTCGAGACGCCGGTGCGGGTTGCCGCCTGGGTCGATCGCCGCGAGGGCCGCAAGGTGTTCGTGGGCGCCGAGGCGAGCGTCGATGGCACGGTTACGGCCAGCGCCGAAGGCGTCTTCCTGCGGCTGACGCGCGAGAACGTCGAGCGGATCTTTCCGCCGGACCGGATCCCCACCGAGTAACCCACCGCCGAACACGACGCCCGCCGCGTCCATGGGACGGGCGGGCGTTGTTGACGCTGCGCTGGTCGGGTCAGAGACCGCCGACCTGGGAGCGGGACGCGATCGCGCGAAGCTCCTGAGCCATCGACGGCGACGCGTTGCGCAGGGCGCGCTCGAACTCACGGGAGAAGCGACGCTGGGTGAGCTTGCGGACCAGCGTGGACGTGCGGGACATCGGCATTGCCTTTCTCGGTCTGATGATTCTTAACCAGGATGCCTGTTCCAACCGAAGAAAGCGAAGCGGTATGCCCGCGCGTGCCGCGGATCACACTGTTTTACGCGAATTTTACAGTAAGGCGAGTCCGGGGTCGCTGAGGACGGCCGCGACGTCGGCCAGGAACTGTGAACCCTGCTGCCCGTCGACCAGGCGGTGGTCGAAGGAGACCGCGAGTTGGGTGACCCAGCGCGGCTCGATGCGCTCGTCCTCGCCGGCGCCGACCACCCAGGGCCGACGGTTGATCGCACCGAAGGCCACGATGCCGGCCTCGCCGGGGTTCAGGATCGGTGTGCCGGTGTCGACGCCGAAGACCCCGACGTTCGTGATCGTGATCGAGCCGCCGCTCATG
Organism: uncultured Actinomycetota bacterium; assembly: GCA_963754285.1. Taxonomy (GTDB): domain Bacteria; phylum Actinomycetota; class Actinomycetes; order Mycobacteriales; family Jatrophihabitantaceae; genus RYN-133. The sequence goes on along the minus strand of CAVWFN010000007.1, from coordinate 880,341 downwards.
TCGGTCGGGGAGGTCTTCCCGGCACGAGCTGTTTCGGTCAGCTCGCCGATGGCCTGAGCCAGCCCGAGCAGCGACAGCTGGTCGGCGTCCTTGATGTTCGGAACGATCAGACCCCGCTCGGTCGCGGCAGCGATGCCGAGATTCACGTAGTTCTTCTGCACGATCTCGCCGGCGGGCTCGTCCCAGGTCGAGTTGATCGACGGCGTCTTGCGCGCGGCGAGAATGACGGCCTTCGCCACGAACAGCAACGGGCTGACCTTGACCCCGCGGAACTCGCGGCGTGCGGCCACCCGATCGCGCAGCTCCATCATCGCGGTCACGTCGCAGGTCACGAACTCGGTGACGTGCGGCGCGGTGAACGCGCTCGAGACCATCGCAGCCGCAGTGTGCTTGCGGACGCCCTTGATCGGGATCCGCGTCTCGCGCTGCCCGGAGTGGTTGGTTCGGGCCGCAGTGGTCAGTTGCGACTGACCACTGTGCCCCGAATCTGACCACTGTCCGGCGGCGGCCTGGACGTCGTCACGAGACACGGTGCCGTTCGGGCCGGTCGCGCGGACCGCACCGAGGTCGACGCCGAGAGACTTGGCAAGCTTGCGCACCGGCGGCTTGGCCAGCGCTCGGGTCTGCGGCGGAACAGGCTCCTCGACCGCCGTCGGCTCCGGGCCCGACGGGGCCGGAGGCAGGTTGAACGACACCTGCGCGCCCTCGGACGCGACCGACCCGTTGGTCGGACGACGGCGGCGACGCCGTCCGGTCTCTTCGCGCGGGCCGTAACCGACCAGCGTCAGCTGCTTCTCTTCGGTGCCGGCCTCGCCGGGCACGGTCGGCACCATGTCCTCACCGGCCGCCGCGTTCTCGGCCGCAGTGTCGGAGCCGGTGTCGATCGAGATGATCGGCGTACCGACCGGAACGGTCGTCCCCTCGTCGGCGAGCAGCGCCGTGACCGTGCCGGCGTAGGGCGACGGCAGCTCGACCGCGGCCTTGACGGTCTCGACCTCGGCGATCGTGTCGTTCACCTCGACGGTGTCGCCGACGGCGACCGTCCACTTGAGGATGTCGCCCTCGGTGAGACCTTCACCGAGGTCGGGCAACTTGAACTGCTGGACCGGCATGACGGATCAGTACTCCATGATCTTGTCGACCGTGTCGAGAACGCGGTCGAGGTTGGGCAGCCATTCGTGTTCGAGGCGGCTCGGCGGATACGGGGTGTCGTACCCCGCAACGCGCAGCACCGGCGCCTCGAGGGAGTAGAACGCCTCTTCCATCACGCGCGCCGCGACCTCGGCGCCGATGCCGAAGCTGTGCGGCGCCTCGTGCACCACGATCAGCCGTCCGGTGCGCTTGACCGATTCGACGACGGTGGGCATGTCGAGAGGCGATACCGAGCGCAGGTCGATGACCTCGAGTTCGATGCCGTCCTCTGCGGCAGCTTCGGCAGCCGCGAGCGACGTCGACACGGTCGGGCCATAGGCCACGACGGTGACGTCCTTGCCGGGACGGACGGTGCGCGCGCTGTAGAGCGGGATCGGCGTCTCGGCGATCTCGGCCTTCGCTGCGTGGTAGAGCCGCTTCGGCTCGAAGAAGATCACCGGGTCGTCGTCGGCGATGGCCTGCTGGATCATCCAGAAGGAATCGGACGCATTGGAGCAGGCGACGACCTTGAGCCCGGCTGTGTGCGCGAAGTAGGTCTCCGGGGATTCGCTGTGGTGTTCGACCGCGCCGATGCCACCGCCGAACGGGATGCGGATCGTGATCGGCATCTTCACCAGGCCGGCCGAGCGGTTGTGGAACTTCGCGACCTGGCTGACGATCTGGTCGAACCCGGGAAAGACGAACCCGTCGAACTGGATCTCGCACACCGGCCGGTAGCCGCGGATCGCGAGACCGACCGCCGTGCCGATGATGCCCGACTCGGCCAGCGGGGTGTCGATGACACGATCTTCGCCGAAGTCCTTCTGCAGGCCGTCGGTGATGCGGAAGACGCCGCCGAGCTTGCCGACGTCCTCGCCCATGATGACGACCTTGGGGTCGTCCTCCATCGCCTTGCGCAAGCCGTCGTTCAGCGCTTTCGCCATACTTGCTGCAGTCATCCTCGTGTCTCCTCTCCACCGCTCGCTGCGCTCGGGTGGATCATCGAGCACGATCGCGGCTTCGCCGCGCTGATGACTGGGCTCTTCGCGCGAGCGCTCATCGCGTTGCACTCTCGTCCAGAGCAGACACAAACTCCACGAAGTCGTCGCGCTGGGCGCGCAAGTCGTCGGGCATCGTCACGTGGACGTTGTCGAACAGCGACTCGGGTGTCGGGTCGGGCAACTCGCGACATCCCTTGCGGACGTGTTCGGCCAGGGCCTTCGCCTCGGCGTCGACATCATCGAAGAACGACGGTTCGATCTGGGCCTCGCGGGTCAGGTAGGCGCGTACTCGCTCGATCGGGTCCTTCAGCTTCCAGGTCTCGGCCTCGCTGCCGAGCCGGTAGCGGCGCGGGTCGTCGTTGGTCGTGTGCGGGTTCATGCGATACGTGTACGCCTCGATGAACGTCGGGCCCTGCGCGCTGCGTGCGTCGTCCAGCGCCTTGCGCGTGACCGCGAGGCACCCGAGCACATCGTTGCCGTCGACGCGCACGCCCGGGAAGCCGAAACCGGCCGAACGCTGGTAGAGCGGAACCCGGCTCTGCCGCTCGACCGGCTCGCTGATCGCCCACTGGTTGTTCTGGCAGAAGAACACGATCGGGAGGTTGCCGGCGGCCGACCACACGAATGACTCGTTGACGTCGCCCTGGCTCGATGCGCCGTCGCCGAAGAAGGCGAGCACTGCGGTGTCGCGCTCCGGATCACCCGTCCCGACAGCGCCGTCGCGGACGACACCCATCGCGTAACCGGTCGCGTGCAGCGTCTGCGCGCCGATCACGATCGTGTACAGGTTGAAGTTGTTGGCCTTGGGGTCCCAGCCGCCGAGGTTCGTTCCGCGGTACAGCCCGAGCAGTGTCAGCGGGTCGACGTCGCGGCACCACGCAACACCGTGCTCGCGATAGGTCGGGAACGACATGTCCTGCTTCTTCAGCGCACGACCGGCGCCGATCTGCGCGGCTTCCTGACCGAGCAGGCTGGCCCACAGTCCGAGTTCGCCCTGACGCTGCAGCGCGATCGCCTCGGTGTCGATGCGGCGGACGAGGACGAGGTCGCGGTAGAGCGAGGCGATCTCGTCGTCGGTGATGTCGAGTGCGTAGTCGGGGTGCTCGACGCGCTGACCTTCCGGCGTGAGCAGCTGCACCATGTCCGGTTCGGGATGCACCGCATGGACGTGTTCGGACATGTTGCTCCTCGGCTCGGGCCGTTTGGTGGGGTTGCCACGTGCGGCGCGGTGTCGGCAATGTCCCTCGGTTGGTACAGGGGTGGCGTACCTCACGAGAAACCCAGGGGTTCCTACCATATCGCCGCGGCTGCCAACTCCCGAGCAAACGCGAAGATCAGCCCAGTTCGGGAGGCAGCGGCTGATCGTGCAGCACGCGCAGGTGCGACACCGCGCGGGTGAGCACGACGTACAGGCGCCGCAGCCCTGCCGGACGGGTCGGTTCGCCGTCGACGATCTCGGCCGGTTCGAGCAGCACGACCGAGTCGAACTCGAGTCCCTTGGCCGACGTTGCCGGCACGACCGCGATGCGCGGATCGGACTCGGACTCGACGGCGGCCGCCTCGATTCCGGCGCCTTGCAATTCGGCGAGGACGGCCTCGGCGCGCGCGTCCGGAACGATCACGCCGATCGACCCCTCGACATGGAGCAACTCGGCGACGGCCGAGGTCAGGGTGGTGGCGGGGGCGAACTGCAGGGCCGACTCACCGGCGCGCACCGCAGTGCCGGGCGGGACGCCGATCGCGATGTGCGGCAGCAGCCGATTGGCGAGGTCGATCACCTCGCCGGGAACGCGATACCCGGCGGTGAGCGGACGCACGGTCGCCGAGTCGTGTCCGAGGTGGGTCAGGGTCACGGCCCAGTCGCCCGGCGCCCACGGCGTCGTGGCCTGTGCGAGATCGCCGAGCACCGTGACCGATCCGAGCGGGCAGCGACGAGCCACCGCGCGGCACTGCATCGGCGAGAGATCCTGCGCCTCGTCGACCACGACGTGGACGTAGGTCGACGCGCCGTCGATCATCCCGCTGAGCTCGTCGAGCAGCACGGTGTCGGCCGCCGTCCAGCGCACCGTCCGCACAGCTGCGCGGCCCTTGCGGTACAGCGCAGCGCGCTCGTCCTCGGTGAGTGCGGGCGCGCACCGCTGCAAGAACGCCGGGTCGTCGTAGAGGCGCATGAGCAGCGCAGGTGCGGTCAGGGCCGGCCAGACCTCGTCGACGAACTCCTTCACCGCGGGAGTGCGGGACATCTTCGCAGTTTCCGCATCGGTCGGGGCTCCACCGACGTCCTCGCGCTGTCGTCGCACGTCCTCGGCGACCTGCATGCGCAGCCGGTCGCGAGCCATCGTCCAGCGCAGCCCGTCCGCGAGGGCACGACGCGCGTCGTCGACGTAGCGGCGCAGATGATGCGCTCCGACGCGGTAGCGCCGCGTGCCGATGATGACCAGCACGTCCTCGGTGGGCTTGCGGACGTGGGAGACGACGGCGCGCCGCAGCACCTCGGCCATCCTGGCGTCGCCCTTGAGCGTCGCGAGGTCGGCCGGCTCGTCGCCACGCGCTTCGACGCCGACCAATTCGCTGACTGTCGCCTGCTCGATGCCGCCCTCGCCGAGGGACGGCAGCACCTGCGCGATGTAGTGCAGAAACGCGGCGTTCGGCCCGACCACCAGCACGCCGGAGCGACGCAACCGGTCGGGATAGGTGTAGAGCAGGTACGCCGCGCGGTGCAGCCCGACCGCGGTCTTGCCGGTGCCGGGAGCACCCTGAATGCACAGGGACGTGTCGAGGTCGGCGCGCACGAGATCGTCCTGGTCGGGCTGGATCGTCGCGACGATGTCTCGCATCGGGCCGACGCGCGGCCGCTCGATCTCCTCTCTGAGCAGGTCGGACCGAAGCCCGAGCGCTTCGCCGCGGTCGAGGTGCTCGTCCTCGAACGACGACAGCGCGCCGTCATGGAAGCCGAACCGGCGGCGCAGGGTGACGCCCATCCGATCGGTGGGTGTCGCGCGGTAGAACGCGCGGGCGATGGGTGCTCGCCAGTCGATGACCACGGGGTCGCCGTAGTCGTCGCGGACGTGGCGGCGGCCGATGTGGAAGGACTCGGTGTCAGGCTCGTCGCGGTCGGTGCGTCCGAAGAACGGCGGTGCGTCCGGTTCGGCCGACAGGGCCTTGAGTCGCGCAGCGCGCATGCGGCCGAGGCCGTGGCTGGCGAGTTCGTCGACTCCGTAGTCGGCGATGCGATCGGCGGAGGCCTGCATCGCGAGCAGGCAGCGTCGGGCGAGATCGAGGTGGTGTTGTTCGCGGGTCAGTACGGCATTGGGCGCCACGATCAAACGACGTTACGCGCCGACGCCAACCGAATTACCGATCCGCGTAGCGTCAGCGACGTGGTCCCGCGACACACCGCCGAAGCCGACTCGACGCCGCCGACGCCCGAGCACGCCCGCCTGGCCGAGTCGCCCGACTCGACGAGCCCGTGGCGGCTGTGGGGGCCGTACCTGTCGGGACGGCAGTGGGGCACCGTGCGCGAGGACTACTCGGCCGACGGCGACGCGTGGACGTACCTGCCCTTCGAGCACGCCCACCGCCGCGCGTACCGCTGGGGCGAGGACGGGCTCGGCGGGTTCTGCGATCGATATGGATTCCTGAACATCTCGGTCGCGATGTGGAACGGGCACGACCCGCTGCTGAAGGAACGGCTCTTCGGGCTGACCAACGGCGAGGGCAACCACGGCGAGGACATCAAGGAGTACTGGTGGGCGATGGACGGCACGCCCTCGCACTCGTGGGCGACGTGGCGCTACCGCTATCCGCAGGCCGAGTTCCCGTACGAACAGTTGCGTCGTGAGAATGCGGCACGCGGACGGGGCGATCGCGAGTACGAACTCGCCGACACGGGCGTCCTCGCCGAGAACCGCTTTTTCGATGTGACGGTGAGCTACGCGAAGGCTGCGCCCGACGACATCCTGATGACCGTCGAGGCAACCAACCACGGGCCGGATCCGGCGCCGCTGCACCTGTTGCCCCAGGTGTGGTTCCGCAACACGTGGGTGTGGGGACGCGACGATCGCACACCCCAATTGCATCGCGTCGACCCGCCCGAGCGCCTCGGAGCCGATCAGCGCGCGGTCGAGTGCGATCACGTCTATCTCGGCCGCTACACAGTGACCGCGGAGGGCACGCCCGACGTCCTCGTGTGCGAGAACGAGACGAACGCCGCAGCGCTGTTCGGTGTCGCGTCGAACCCGACGACGTATACGAAGGACGGTATCGATTCGCGCGTCGTCCACGGCGACCAGACGGCGGTGAACCCGGACGGCGTCGGCACGAAGGCCGCGTTCTGGTACCGGTTCGACTCGGTGGCGCCGGGTCAGACGGTGCGCGTGCGGTTGCGGCTGGTTTCGGGAAGCACGCAGGAGCACGCGTTCGGCGCGGGCTTCGACGCGACCTGCGCTGATCGGGCGCGCGAGGCGGACGACTTCTACCGTGCGGTGCTGCCTGAACGGCTCACTGCCGAGGACGCCGCGATCGCGCGGCGCGCCTTCGCCGGGTTGCTGTGGAGCAAGCAGCTTTACCGCTACAGCGTTGCCGAATGGCTCGAGGGCGACCCGGCCGAGCCCGCGCCACCGCCTTCGCGAGCGCAACCGGGCGGTCGCAATGTGTCGTGGCAACACCTGGCCCTTGCCGACGTGATCTGCATGCCCGACGACTGGGAGTACCCGTGGTTCGCGGCGTGGGATCTCGCGTTCCACTGCATCGCCCTCGCACACGTCGATCCCAGCTTCGCGAAGGAACAGTTGCTGCTCATGTGCCGCGAGTGGGCGATGCACCCCGACGGTCAACTGCCCGCCTACGAGTGGGCGTTCGGCGACGTGAACCCGCCGGTGCACGCATGGGCGGCGTGGCGGGTGTACCTGGTCGACGCCGCGGTGTCCGGAACGCATGACACCGACTTCCTGATCCGGGTCTTCACCAAGCTGCTGCTGAACTTCGGCTGGTGGGTCAACCGCAAGGACGCCGGCGGATCGAACCTGTTCGAGGGCGGCTTCCTCGGCATGGACAACATCGGGATGTTCGACCGGTCGGCCACGCTGCCCGACGGCGCCCTGCTCGAGGAGTCGGACGCGACGAGCTGGGTCGCGGTCTTCTGCTTGAACCTGCTCACGATCGCGATGGAACTTGCGCGCAGCGTGCCCGCGTGGGACGAGGCCGCAACCAAGTTCCTGGAACACTTCCTGGCGATCGCGCATGCGATGCGCCGTTTCGGTTCACAGGACATCTCGCTGTGGGACGACGACGACGGGTTCTTCTACGACGTGCTGCTGCACCCGGACGGGCACGCGGAGCAGGTGCGCGTGCGGTCGATGGTCGGACTGTTGCCGGTGCTCGCGGTGGCACACGCACGGTCGGGCGAACCCGATGAGCTGGCCGACTTCACCGCCCGCCTGCGGTGGCTGCAGCGGCGCCGTCCCGAACTGTTGGACGGGTTGATGTCGCACGGCAGCGTTGCCGACGAACCGGGCGATCACATGCTGGCCCTGCTCGATCCGGACCGGCTGCGTCGAGTGCTGTCCCGGATGTTCGACGAGGAGGAATTCCTTTCGCCGTACGGCATCCGCTCGTTGTCGGCGGCCTACCGGCAGCCGTACACGATGCAGATCGAGGGGCAGGAGCTGTCGATCGACTACGAGCCCGGTGAATCGCGCACCGGGTTGTTCGGCGGCAACTCCAACTGGCGCGGCCCGGTCTGGTTCCCCGTGAATGTGCTCCTCGCCGATGCCTTGCGCACGTATCACGGCTTCCTCGGCGACGAGTTCACGATCGAGGTGCCGACGAGGTCGGGGCAGTCGATGACACTTGCCGCCGCAGCGGACTTGATCGACTCGCGGCTCTGCGACCTGTTCCGGGTTGGGGCGGACGGCACCCGCCCTTGCGATGGCGCGCGCATCGAAGCGTCCGATGATCCGGTGTGGCGTGACCAGGTGACCTTCAGCGAGTACTTCGACGGCGACACCGGCGAGGGTCTCGGCGCGACCCATCAGACCGGCTGGACCGCGCTCGTCGCCCACCTGCTCTGCCGGCCCGCCGATGCCTGACGTCGAGCGACTCGACGGTCGCGAACTCGTCCGCACGCCGTGGTTGTCGCTGCGTCAGGACGACGTGCGGTTCGCTGACGGTTCGCAGGGCACGTACACGGTCGTCGACAAGCGTGACTTCGCCGTCGTGCTGCCGTACACGGGCGAGGGGTTCTGGCTGGTGCAGCAGTACCGCTATCCGCTCGGGCGGCGCTCCTGGGAATTCCCGCAGGGCGGCTGGCCGCCGGGACGCACCGGCGGCACCGCCCTCGAGCTGGCTGAGGCAGAGCTTGCCGAAGAGACCGGGCTGCGCGCCGACTCGCTGGAACACCTCGGCCGACTCGACACGTCGCCCGGCCTGGCCACCAATGCCTTCGACGTGTTCCTTGCGACCGGGCTGCACGACGGTGCACCGCAGCGCGAGGCGTCGGAGGCGGACATGGTGCACGCCTACGTCAGCGTCGCCGAGCTGGACGAAATGTTGCACGCCGGTGAGTTCCGCGACTCGAACAGTGTCGCCGCGCTGGCGTTGTTCTGGCTCTGTTCACGCGCGCGACCCTGACACTGTCCGCGCGTCGCGCCGAAGATACTTCCGCGGCAACTAGGCTGCAGTGATGATCATCACCGTCGCCAATCGCAAAGGCGGCGTTGGCAAGACGACCACTGCCGTGTTCCTCGCTCATGCGCTCGCCCGGGCGACACGCCGCTCCTGCACGATCATCGACGCCGATCCCCAAGCCTCCGCTACCCAGTGGGCGCGGCGGGCCGTCGACGGCCGGCAATCGACTTGCGGTGCCGGTCATGCCGCAACCGACCCCGCAGCTGGCCCTACCCCCGACGCCGACGATCGTCATCGACACTCCGCCCGCCGACTTCGAGATCATGTCGGCGGCCATCGACGTCGCCGACCTCGTGCTCGTCCCGACCTCGCCGAGCTCGCTGGATCTGTCGCAGGTGCAGGTCGCCGTCGAAGCAGCCTCGCGTGGCGGCAAGCAGGTCGCAGTACTGCTTACGCGCACGCGCCGCACGCGTTCGGTCGCAGCGGCCGATGAGAGCCTGCGAGCCGCCGGAGTGCACGTCCTTCGGACCCGCATCGCGTTGCGCGAGCCGTTGGCCATGGCGTTCGGCCGTCCGGTGCGCGAACTGCACGGTTACGACCTCGCCGGCGCAGAGATCCTCGACGAGCTTCCCGATATGCCGTTCTCGGTGGCTGCCGTGCAGCAGCGCACCGCAATGACGCCGCCACCGCAGCCGCGACACATGCGCACCATCGGATTCGACGACGACGAGCTCATCCAGCGGCTGAAGTCGTCGATGGCGCGGCTCACCGTGGGGCGCTGACCCTTTCGACGCTGCTCTGAGCAGCGGAACGAGACAACGGCGGTTCGGCCCACGCACAGTGAAGTCATGACAGAGAACTCCGCGGTTCCTGGTCGAGAACTGGACGAGGCGATCTATCGCCGACTCTTCGACCGCCGCACCTTGCTGCTGGGCGAAGCGCTCGAGCACTGGAACAGCAATCGGCTCTGTGCCGGGCTTCTTCTGCTCGCCGCCGAGAATTCCGACGCCGACATCCGATTGCTGATCAACTCTCCTGGCGGTTCTGTGCCCGGGATGTTGGCTATCCGCGACTGCATGCGCGCGATCCCGAACGACGTCATCACGGTGAACCTCGGGATGGCCTACAGCGCGGGTCAGTTCCTGCTCAGTTCCGGCACGCGGGGGAAGCGCTACATCCTGGCGCGGTCGAAGGTCTTGCTGCACCAGGGTTCGTCCGGGATCGGCGGGACGGCGCAGGACATCGCCATCCAGGCCGACGACCTGAGGCGCACGCGCGACACCGTCATCGCGCTCATCGCCGAGGACACCGGCCAGGACGTCGAAACGATCGAGCGGGATTCGCGACGCGATCGGTGGTTCACCGCCGAAGAAGCGCGTGAGTACGGGTTCGTCGACCACATCGTCGAATCCGCCGAGGACGTGCTGCCCGGCTCACTTCGTCCGGTCGGACTGGGCGGTCATCGATGAGCGACGTTTGCGAAGCGAAGGTCGAGCAATGAGCGGCTACACGATCCCGTACGTCACCACCCGGACCAACCAGGGCGAGCGCACGGTCGACATCTACAGCCGGCTGCTCGCGGAACGGGTGATCTATCTCGGCACCGGCATCGACGACGGCGTGGCCAACGCGATCATCGCCCAGTTGATCCATCTCGAATCCGAGAGCCCTGAGCTGCCGATCAACCTGTACATCAACTCGTCCGGCGGGTCGATCCCTGCGACGCTCGCGATCTATGACGCGATGCAGTACATCCAGTGCGATGTCGAGACCACCTGCGTCGGCGAGGCCGCCGCGACCGCGGCAGTGCTGCTCGCGGGCGGCGCGCCCGGCAAGCGGCAGATTCTGCCGCACGGTCGTGTCGTGATCCACGCCCCGGCTGCCGAGGGGCGCGGCGCAATCCCGGACCTCATCCTGGAAGCCGATGAGGTGGAACGCGTGCGCACCATGCTCGAGGAAATCCTGGCCGCGCACACCGGACGCACGCCGACCCAGGTGCGCGAAGACACCGAACGCGACCTGATCCTGACGCCTTCAGCGGCAAAGGAATACGGCGTCGTCGACTTCGTGCTCACGCGCCGGGGCGACAGCTAAGCGGCCAGGCAGACCGGGCCGCGGGCGCGAGGACTCAGGTGCGCCGACGCCCGGCGGGTGACCTGCAGCACCGACAGCCCGAGCGCACCGCACAACGCCGAGAGCATCTCCGATGACGCGTCCTTGCAGCCGCGTTCGACTTCGGACAGATACTGCGGCGAGACGCCGGCACGTCGCGCGACGTCGGCGATGCGTTCCCCTCGCTCGCGTCGCTCAACGCGCAGCTGCTCACCCACCGCCTCCCGCCACAGCGGCTCGAGGTCGCGCGCTACCTTCCGTCGCAGTGGAACGACGTTGCCCATGTGGGCACGTTAGCTCGCCGCCGAGCGTCACGTCAGATACTTTCGCTGACGGCGAATCTCCTTATATTTGTGCAGATTCTCGCCCACAGCTCTGGTGTTTCTTCCTCGGAAGAGATAGAATCGAACATGTGAGCGCAGCATCGTTGACCGGCACGGCAGTGCTGGATCGGCTGCGCGAACTGGAGGCTTCGAAGCAGTCGATCGAGGTCGAGCAGCTGAGCCTGATCGCCCAGGTCGAGGCGGAGGGGCTCGCGTTCGATCTGGGTGCGAAGAACACGGCGGTGTTGTTGCGTGATGCGCTCAAGATCGGTGCGCGTGATGCGGCCGGTCGGGTGCGGCTGGCGGCGGCGGTGACGCCGCGGCGCACGCTGACCGGCGAGACGGTCGAAGCGCAGCACCCGCAGACCGCGGCCGCGCTGGCCGAGGGGGCGATCTCGACCCGGCCGCGGCCACGGTCGTGGCGATGACGGACAAGATCGACGACCTGCTCGCCGACCAGTCAGCACCGCTGTTCGAGACGCGCGCTGCTCGACTTCGCCCGCGACCACGATCCCGACCTGCTGGCCCGCTTCGCCAACGGCCTGTACGCCCGCATCGACCAAGACGGGGCGTTTCGTGACATCGAGGCCGCGCACCGGCGCCGCACCCTGTCGCTGCACCGCCGTGCGGACGGGTCAGCCTCGATCGCCGGCGAACTGACCTGCGAGGCGGCCGAATACCTCGAGACCCTGTTCGACACCCTGGGCAAGCCACACACCGGCCCGGACGGTGAGCGTGACCCGCGCACCCCGGGTCAGCGGCGCCACGACGCGCTGCTCGGCGCCTTCAAGATTCTTTACTCCTCCGGCTCGCTGCCCACCGCGAACGGCTGCGCCACCACCCTCGTGCTGACCGCGACCGTGGATGAGTTCGCCGACGGCACCGGCATCGTGCACACCGCCCACGGCTACGCGGTCCCGACCGCAGTCGCCGACCGGTGGCTCGACCCCAAAGCCAAAGCCATCCTGGTCCTGCTGTCGAAGACCAAGAGCATCGTCGCCTACTCCGACCAGCACCGCCTGTTCACCGAACAACAACGACTAGCCATGTTCGCCAGGGACAAAGGCTGTAGCTACCCGGGCTGTGATGCGCCGTTGTCGTGGACGCAAGCCCATCACGTGACGGACTTTGCCAAGACCAAACGCACCAGCGTCGACGACGGCACCCTGGTCTGCCGGCAGAACCACGCGATGTTCGAACAGATGGGCTGGCAGTCGATCATGCTCAACGACCTCCCGCACTGGGTACCGCCTGCCTGGGTCGACCCGGACCAGAAGCCACGCCGCAACACCATGCACGACTTCCCCAGCACTCGATCTGACCGGCGGCTGAAGCATGCCTTCCAGCGTCAACCGCACGCTCCCAGCGAGGACTCGCCGCTTCGGGACTTCGTCCCGACCGGACCGAAGAAGCGCAACTCGACTCCCGCGGCACTCCCGTCGCTGCGCCTTTTGATCTTCACCACCCACGTTCCGCGGGTGGTCAACTCACTGGTTGAGATCCGCGGGCGGGCGGAGAGGAGAAGAAGCGTCGCTGTGCCGAATCAGTCGCTCTCACCGCTCGATCGTGACGACGACCTGCTCGTTGTCGAAGGTGTAGCCCTTGTAGCTGAACTTCACACCGGTGCGCTCGACGTAGTCGTTCCACGCCCTGTACTCGTGCTCCTGCCAACCGGGGTAGTTGAAGTACTCGTCGAGCAGGATCACGGTGCCGGTGACGATCCGCTCGTCCAGGATCTCCAGTGTCTGCAAGGACGAGCTGTAGATGCTGGTGTCCAGATGCAACAGCGCGATCGGTTCGGGGTGCTCGGCGACGAACTTGGGCAGCGTGTCACCGAACGGGCCGTCGACGATCGTGGCGCCGCGCACCTCCGGCAGCCCGTCCTGCGCGAGAGAGCCGGCCGGGAAGCCGGGACGCCAGTCCTCGGGCAACCCCGAGCTCATGCCGAAGCCGTAGACCTCACGATCGCGCAACAGCGCGACGATGCGTGCGAGCGGCTTGCCCGTCGTGACACCGACATCAACGACCGTGCCGTCGATCGAAACCAAGTCGGTGGCGAAGCGGATGGTCTCGTCGGGGTTCGGGAACTGCCGGGCCTCGGCCAGGTGCTCGGCCGCGAACTCCTCCGCCTCGCGTGCCGCGCGCACCTCACCGGCGAACACGGTGTCGCGGCGCATGCGGATCTCGAACATGCGCAGCGCGTCCTTGAGCTCGGCGCGCGTCTCGCGCAGCTCTTCGCGCATGGCACGGAGCTCGTTCATGAGCTCCGTGCTGCGCTGGTCGATCTGCTCGGTCAGCGACTCGGTGAGTCGAGCCTGGAGCGCTTTCGCCATTCCTGGGCGTTCCACGGTCCTCCTTCAGGGCCGCGGTGTCCGATTCAGACGTCGAGCCGCAGCTTCAGCGCGTCGAACTCGTCGCGCATGGACGTCGGTAGCGAAGCACCGATCTTGTCGAACCATTCCTCGATGAGCGGCAACTCTGCACGCCACTCGTCGACATTCACCGTAAGGGCCTTGTCCAGTTCATCGGCAGACATGTCCAGACCGGACGTATCGAGCGCCTCGGGCGTCGGGACGTGCCCGATCGGCGTGTCCTGCGCGGCAGCCTTGCCCTCGATGCGGTCGAGCGCCCACTTCAGCACGCGGATGTTCTCGCCGAACCCGGGCCAGGTGAAGTTGCCCTCGGCGTCGCGGCGGAACCAGTTGACGTAGAAGATCTTCGGCAGCTTCACGGCGTCGGCGCTCTTGCCGACCTCGATCCAGTGCGCGAAGTAGTCGCCGGCGTTGTAGCCGATGAACGGCAGCATCGCCATCGGGTCGCGCCGCACCACGCCGACCGCTCCGGTCGCGGCGGCAGTCGTCTCGGACGACAGCGTCGCCCCCATGAACACGCCGTGCTGCCAGTCGCGTGCCTCGGTGACCAGCGGGACGGTGTCGCGGCGCCGTCCGCCGAAGAAGATCGCGTCGAGCGGCACGCCGTTCGGGTCCTGCCACTCGGGCGCCTTGGTCTCGCACTGGTGGATCGGCGTGCAGTAGCGCGAGTTCGGGTGGCTCGACAGCTCCGAGCTGTCCGGCGTCCAACTCTGCTTCTTCCAGGACGTGAGGTGCGCCGGCGGCTCGCCCATGCCCTCCCACCAGACATCACCGTCGTCGGTCAGCGCGACGTTGGTGAACACCGAGTTGCCCTTGGCGATCGTGCGCATCGCGTTCGGGTTGGTGTGGAAGTCGGTGCCCGGCGCGACACCGAAGAAACCGTTCTCCGGGTTGACGGCGTAGAAGCGGCCGTCCTTGCCGATGCGGATCCAGGCGATGTCGTCGCCGATCGTCTCGACCTTCCAACCCGGCAGGGTCGGCTCGAGCATCGCCATGTTCGTCTTGCCGCACGCGGACGGGAACGCCGCGCCGATGTAGTAGCTCTTGTTCTCGGGCGAGGTCAGCTTCGCGATCAGCATGTGCTCGGCGAGCCAGCCCTCGTCGCGCGCCTTCACCGAGGCGATGCGCAGCGAGTAGCACTTCTTGCCGAGCAGGGCGTTGCCGCCGTATCCCGAGCCGTACGACCAGATCAGCCGCTCCTCGGGGAAGTGCACGATGTACTTCGTCTCGTTGCACGGCCACGCGACATCGGCCTGCCCCTGCTCGAGCGGCGCGCCGAGCGAGTGCAGACCAGGAACGAAGTCACGGTCGTCGGTGAACAGCTCGAGCGCCTTCGTGCCCAGGCGGGTCATCACGTGCATCGACGCGATCACGTAGAGCGAGTCGGTGATCTCGACACCGAGCATCGGCTCGTCCGCGTCGAGCGGACCCATGCAGTACGGCAGCACGTACATCGTGCGTCCGCGCATCGACCCGCGAAAGCGCTCCGTGAGGATCGCCTTCATGTCATCGGGATCCATCCAGTTGTTGGTCGCGCCCGCGTCCTTCGGGTCGCGGCTGCAGATGAACGTGCGGTCCTCGACGCGCGCGACGTCGGACGGGTCGGACGCGCACCAGAACGAGTTCGGCTTCTTGTCCGGGTTGAGCCGCACGAATGTGCCGTTCTCGACGAGCTGATCGGTGACGCGCGTCCACTCCTGCGCCGAGCCGTCCACCCACACCACGCGATCGGGCTGCGTGAGTTCTGCGGTCTCGCGTACCCAGCGCACCAGCTTCGCGTGCGTTGTGGGGGTCGTATCGAGACCCGGGATGCTGCTCGTCGGGACGTGGGTGGTCATGCGCTCTCCTTGCTTGCCGGCCGGCCAGTCGTCGTTGACTGCGCCCTAAAAGTCCGCAGGACAAACGGCACCGCGGACAGGCGGTCAGAGTGGGAATCGTTCGAAGTTACCGACTGAAAGCGCTGTCACGCCTGGCGATGTGACGAGGGAATCCTCACAACGTGATCTTGCGCAACCACCCCCTCGCGAGTGGTCACCTACGCGCTGAGTGGTCAGTTATTAGTGACCACTCGCGCCATTAGTGACCACTCGCGGAGGTGGCGTCGGGCGTCGCGTGATCGATCTGATCAGTACGGAACGGACGACCAGTCGACGATCATCGCGGTCGTCCCTTCGGGGTCGAGGCGTACCGGCAGCGCGGAGCCCGGCCGCACCGCATTCAGGTGCAGGAACGGGACGACGACGCGGCGCTCGATCGTCTCGGCCCCGACCTGCAGCGCGAGCCGCACGACCGGGTTGTTGTTCACCCGGCTCGACGTCGGCGTCACCGCGACGACGGTCGCGTTCGTCGGCATCGCCTGCGAGGCACGTGCGAGCGCGGCAGGACTGCCGAACATCCGGTTCTGCAGCACCGTCCACGTCACGCCGTTCACAAGCATGACGACAGCGAGGATCCCCAGTGTCAGGCACACGGCGAAACGCACGTTGCCTTTGAACACGACCAGACCGATGAGGGCGAGCACGGCCGCGACGACACCGACTGCGAGCATGGCCCGCCCGAGGCGGCCGAACGTCGTGGGCACGACGCGAGCGTAGAGCCTCAGGAGGCCTTACTGACTGTCGACATGTTGAAATCGGGGATTCTCAACGCCGGCATCGCAGTGCGCCGGAACCAGTCGTTCCACTCGCGCGACATCGCCGGCGCCGTGCGGCCGACCTCGCTCGCGCGACCGAGCAGATCGACCGGCGACTCGTTGAACCGGAAGTTGTTCACGGCGCCCTGGACGGTGCCGTTCTCGACGAGATAGACGCCGTCACGGGTCAGCCCGGTGAGCAGCAGTGTCTGCGGATCGACTTCGCGGATGTACCACAGCGTCGTGAGCAGCAATGCGCGCTCGGACGAGGCGATCATGTCCTCCAGCGACGCGCTACCGCCGCCGTCGAGGATCAGGTTCTCGACCATCGGTCGTGGTTGCGACTCGGTGCGCGCGGCCCAGTTGCGGCTCGAGACGAGGTTGGTCAGCTTGCCATCGGCGATCCAGTCCGTGGTCGCGTTCGGATAGCCGTTGTCGAAGACCGAAGTCACGCCCGCCCCGGACGACTGCACGATCTGGAACGGCGGGCATTCGAGGCCCGGGTGGGCTGGATCGGAGTAGAGCCGCAGCGGGTGCGGCGAGAGGGTCTCGCCGATACGGGTGCCGTTGTTGCCGCCCGAGAACACGCTGCTGCCTTCGGCGGCGTCACGCGCGGACGAGCTGAAGTACGAGTAGAGCACCATTGCCGACACGGTGCCCGCGGGCATGATCGTCTCGTAACGTCCGGCGGGCAGGTCGATGCGCCGCGACGCCCAGTCGAGGCGCTGCAGCAACCCGTCGGTCAACGCAGCCGTGTCGATGTCGGTGAAGTCGTTCGAGTGCTGATCGACGTAGGCGCTCTGGGTGAAGTCGGCCGACTTGCCGTTGACCTCGAGCCGTCCGTCCGGCTGGTCGAAGCGGCGGCGCAATCCGGTCGAGGTGCCGAGGTAGGTCGAGGTCATGTGGTGCTCGGCGAAGCCGAACAGGAGCCGATCAGCCTTGCCCCACTTGTCGAAGGCATCGCGCAGCGCGGGTGCGAACTGCTCGAACACCGCGACGCTTGTCTGCGCCGGGTCGCCGTCCCAGTCGTCGCCGTGTTCGTAGTTCTCGACCAACGGCGCGGCGTCGTCGGCCGGCGACGACGAGCGCGCCGCCGCGTCGGCGTCGCGGACGAGGTCGAGCAACTCGTCCTCGGTGGTCACGGCGCGCGTGAGTACACCCGCGGCAGTGCCGGCCGAACCGTCGACGGTCGAGATGACGGTGACCGAGCGCTCGCGCATCTGGCCGTTCGTCGTCAGCCCGTTGGCCGCCCAGCGCAGGTTCGTCTCGGTGTGCTCCTCGGCAAGGACGATGCACCCGTCAGCTGTCGACGCGGAAAGCCCGGCCTCGATCAGCTCTTGGATCTGCGTCATCGCCCGGCCTCGTTTCGGGTGTTCAAGATATTCACACCACGGAAGAGTGCGGACGGGCAGCCGTGCGACACAGGTGCGACCTGGCCGGGCTGGCCCTTCCCGCAGGTGAACACGCCGCCGAGTACGTATGTGTCGGGTCCGCCGACTGCTTCCATCGATCCCCAGAAGTCGGTCGTCGTCGCCTGGTAGGCGACGTCGCGTACCTGTCCGACCAGGCGGCCGTTCTCGATCCGATGGAACTGCTGGCCGGTGAACTGGAAGTTGAACCGCTGCATGTCGATCGACCACGAGCGGTCGCCGACGATGTAGACGCCGCGCTCGACGCCGCTGATCAGCTCTTCGGTCGAGGGGCCGTCCGGTGCCGGCTGGATCGACACATTCGCCATACGCTGCAACGGAATGTGCCCGGCGGAGTCGGCGAACGCGCACCCGTTCGAGCGCTCGGTGCCGAGCAGCTCCGCGTTGTCGTGCGCCATCTGGCGGTTGAGCTGGTAGCCGACGAGCGTGCCGTCCTTGACGATGTCGAACTGCTGCGTCATGACGCCCTCGTCGTCGTAACCGATCGTGGCCAGGCCGTTCTCGACGGTGCGGTCGCCGGTCACGTTCATGACCGGGCTGCCGTAGGTGAGCCGGCCCAGCTGATCCGGTGTCGCGAAGCTCGTGCCCGCGTAGGCCGCCTCGTAACCGAGCGCGCGGTCGAGTTCGGTCGCGTGCCCGATCGATTCGTGGATCGTCAGCCACAGGTTGGACGGATCGACGACCACGTCGTAGGTGCCCGCGTCGATGCTCGGTGCCTTGACGTGTTCGCGCAGCAACTCGGGCAGCTGAGCCAGTTCGGCGTCGAAATCCCACCCGGTGCCGGTGAGGTACTCCCAGCCGCGTCCGGCCGCGGGCGCGAGCGTGCGCATGGAGAAGAAGTTGCCTTCAGCACGATCGACGTGCACGACGGTGAACTCAGGAGCGATGCGCACTCGCTGCTGGGTGGTGATCGTGCCGTGCAGGTCGGCATAGAACTTGTTTTCCAGCACCATCTGCACCCGCGCATCGACGTGGTCGACACCATCGGAGGCGAGCAGGCGCTCGGACAGTTCGGCGAGGCGTCCGACCCGGTCCGCTTCGTCGACTGCGAACGGATCGAGGTCGTAAGACGAGACCCAGGTGACGTCGTTGTAGATCGGTTCGGCGGCGAGCTCGACGGGCACCGAACTCAGCACGCGGCTCACCTGCGCGGTCTGCACGGCCTGCTCGGCCAGTTCGCGCGCTGCGGCCGCCGTGCGGGTGATCCCGCTGGCGAAGCCCCACGCGCCCTCGTGCACGACGCGCACGGCGAGCCCGACGTTCTCGCGGTCGGCGCTCGAGTCGAGCCGTCCGTCGTGCAGCGCGTGCACGCCGGAGCGAGTGCGTTCGAGACGGAAATCGGCATGCTCACAGCCGAGCTCGCGAGCGCGCTCCAGAGCTACGCCGGCGAGCTCGCGCGCGGGCAGCGCGAGAAAGGCGGGATCGATGTCGGGCACTCCTGCAACCTACGCCGCAGCACCTCTCCGGTCGCGTCGCCGCAGTGCGTCGACGATCAATCGCACGCGGTGAGTCCGCCGCTGTAACCGCTCACGAACTCCTGCACGCGTTGCAGCCCTGTCGTCCCGCGATCGCCGAACGCGGTGTCGAGCTCGACGAGGTTCAGCGCGGCTGACATCGCCTCGTCCAGGTCGGGCGGCGACAGGATGTAGTTGTGCGTCGCGTCGCCGAACTCGCGGTTGATGTCCTCCGAGTACGCGCCGGCGAAGCAGATCGCGCTCTGCAGCGCGCTTTCGTCCGTGGTCGAGCCGTGGAACAACTGGACCCGAGCGGCCATGCCCCAGGCGACGGCGAGCAGGAAGCCGAGCGCGTAGTCGCCCGGCTGCCCGGTCACGAGCTTCACGTCCGCAGTGGTCTTGTCGACCACGACGTCGGTGATGCTGTAGTAGGCGTGCTGGGCGAACGACTGGCTGTAATAGACGGTGTTGTTGTCGGGGCAGTAGCCGAATTCGCTGGACGGGTCGGCGCTGCCGCACTTCGGGTGCTCGGCTTCCGCGAGCGTCACGTCGTGGAAGGGCGTGCCGACGTGCGTGCCCGCACCGCGCCAGAACCGGTTGAGGTCGGGGGTGATGCCCTTCTTGCTGAGGACGGCAGCCAACGGCTGGTTGCCGTTGTTGTCGTAATCCTGCTGACTGACGTAGCCGCGCTCGGTGTAGGTGCGGTCGTGCAAGTAGGTGCTGCTGTAGCAGTAGGACGCCCCGTGCTCGATACCGAGCTGCAGCGCGTTGAGCCGGTCGAAGCCGTTGCCGTGCGTCGCGTCGGCGGGCGTGTCGGGAGTGGAGTCGCGGATCTGGAAGTACCCGTTCAGCGCGCGGTCGAGATCGCTCGAGGTCATCGGGACGTGCGGCGCCTTGCCGGCAAGCGCAGTCGCGGCGAACGCACCGGCGGCGCAGTCGGCCTGGGACTCGATGTCGATCGTGCTGACGCCGTTGCCGGTCGTGATGTGCAGCCGGTGCTGGATGGCATGGCCGAACTCGTGGGCGAACACGAGCGCGGTGAGCGCCGGCCCGTACTTCGCAGTGAGCACGGGCAGCAGGTGACCTTCGCCGCGGTCCCACACGATCGAATCGTCGAGCTGGCAGTACGCGGCGTTGTCGACGATGAACGCGACACGACGCTGCAGGCACTTGTTGCCGCGTGCGGACGCTGGGATCGCGTGCGTCGCGACGACGGCGTCGCCGTCGACGGAATAGAAACCGCCGCGCAACGGCGGCAGTGAAGCGCCGTGGGCGATCTTCGGGTAGGTGAGCTTCCAGTAGTTGATCACGTCGGCGAGCGAGTCTTTGACCTCGGTGTCGAACCGATCTCCGGAGTCGCCGTGGACGGCGCGCCCCAACGGGTTCACCACGCCGTGGCCGGCGGTCTCGACTGCGCACCCGGTGGTGAGTGCCAGCACGAGAATCGGGGCGAGCACGAAGGCGGCCACGGCATGCAGGTGCGCTCGCCGGGCCACGACGATCACCGTAACCCGGGGCAAGGCGCGGTTCGGGCGAAAACCGGCGAACGTTTGACACACTCATAACCATGGGACGGCACTCGGCACCGGACGAGGGCGGCGACGACGCGGTCGAGACCGACGCGCCCTTGGCCGTGCTCGACCTCGCAGTGCCGTCCGGGCGGCACGCGACGATCAACGATGACCAGTTCGATCAAGCGCACACCCAGCGCATCGAGGTCGTCGACGACCCGGTCACCGCGCCGGTCCCCATCGTCGACGGTGCCCCGCCCGCAGCCGAGCCGAAGGCTGACACGAAGGCTGACACGAAGGCTGACACGAAGGCTGACAAGGCGGCTGACAAGGCCGCGGCGAAGGCCGCCAAGCAGGCCGAACGTGACGCGGAGAGGTCGCAGAAGCAGGCGGCCAAGGAATCGGCGAAGGCGGCGCGCAAGGCGGGGCGCAAGGAGTCGGACACCAGAGCCGACCTTCGGGTGCTGCGCGAGCAGCCGGCCGTGCGGGCGCAGGTGATCGGTGCCGTTATCGCGTCGTTCCTGGTCTACACGCTGGTGATGCTCGCTCTCGGCCACACCGACAAATACCTGATCTGGCTCTGGATTCCGATCCTGGCCTGCGGCGTGCTCGTCGGCCTGGTGCTCGACCTGGCGCACCGGCGGGCGCGCAAGGGTGGGCCTACCGGTTGAACCGGAACGTCGACGCCGGCGGTGCTGTCGCGTCGATCGGCATGGCCAGTACCGCGCCCTCGGCGGGACCCGCATCCTCGAGCCCGACCGACGCCGTGGTGACGTACAACTGCCCGTCGGCGAGGCACACGCTGGTAGGTCGGCGTGCCGGCACCGGGATCGAGCGCTCGAGCGCGCCGTCCGGGGTGTAGCAGTTCACGACCGAGCCGTCCCAGACCGCGTTCCACAGCCGTCCTTCGGAGTCGACGGTCATCCCGTCCGGGCCTGCCGGCTCTTCGACCCGGGCGAACTCACGACGCGAGACGATGTCGCCGCTGTCCGGGTCGAGCTCGCACACGTAGATGCAGGTGGTCGGCGAGTCGGCGTAGTACATGCGTCGCCCGTCCGCGGAGAACGCCGGACCGTTCAAACAGGTGATGCCGTCGAGCATGCGGGTCACCGTGCCGTCGGTGTCGACGCGGTACAGCGAACCGGCGTCCGGAGAGTCGTCGTAGGCCATGCTGCCCGCCCAGAACCGTCCGGCTGCATCGCAGCCCCCGTCGTTCATGCGGTTGGGCTGCGGCGCGTCGTCCTCGGGCCGGGCCAGCCAGGTCAACCCGCCGGACGGCTCGAGAATCGCGATGCCGGTGCCCGCGGCGACGATCCAGCGCCCCGGCGATCCGGCGATCGGAGCCACCGCACCGAGATGGACGTCGAGTTCGGCCACCGTGCTCGTGGTCTCGTCGCGGTACTCGTAGAGCCGCTTGCCGAGGATGTCGACGAAAACAAGGCGGCCGTCGACCCAGCGCGCCCCTTCGGCGAGCCGGTACCCGTTCCCGCTGATCACCTGCACCGTTGCGAGCGTAGCGGCGACGAGCACGAGCACGACGCCGTGATTAGGCTCGCACTCGGACAGCTACCGATGACGACGGAGGCGTGCAGCATGCCCGCAGCGATCACGAGCACGATGCAGGACGACTTCCCGCTGACGATCACCGCGATCCTCGAACACGGTGTGTCGGTGTACGGACGCAGCGAATGCCTGACGTGGCAAGGCGAATCGTCGCGTCGTGCGTCCTTCGCCGAGGTCGGAGAGAACGCCAAGCGGCTCGCGAACGCCCTGCGCGAACTCGGCGTCGGCACGGGCGACCGTGTTGCCACCCTGTGCTGGAACCACCAGGAGCATCTCGAGGCGTACTACGCCGTCCCGTGCATGGGCGCCGTCCTGCACACGCTCAACCTGCGCCTGCCGGCCGCACAGCTCGAACACATCGTCAACCATGCCGAAGACAAGATCATCATTGTTGACGCCAACCTGCTCCCGCTGCTCGCGCCGATCGCATCGTCGTTCGGGACGGTCGAGGCATACATCGTGATCGGTGACGGCGACACGTCCGTGCTGGGCGACGCGACGGTGCACTCGTATGCCGACCTGCTGGCCGCGGCCTCACCCGAGCTCGACTGGCCCGAGCTGGACGAGCGTTCGCCGGCGTCGATGTGTTACACGAGCGGGACGACGGGCGACCCGAAGGGTGTCGTCTACTCGCATCGCTCGACCTACCTGCACGCGCTCGGGACGTTGTCGAACTGCGTCACCGGCGCGACCGAGGCCGACCGGCTGCTCACGATCGTCCCGATGTTCCACGTCAACGCCTGGGGCATCCCCTACGGCGCGTTCCTGTCCGGCGGGTCGCTGCTGTTCCCCGGCTCGCACATGACGCCGGCCGACTGGGTGAACTTCATCGAGGCCGAGCGCGCGACGCTCGTGTCCGCCGTCCCGACGATCTGGGGCGGCATCCTGCAACTCGGCGGTGAGCGCGAGCTCGACCTGTCGTCGGTGCGGATGGGCACGTCCGGCGGTGCGGCGATCCCGCGCTCGCTGGCCGAGGCGTTCGAGAAGCAGTACGGCCTGCGGATCATCCAGGGTTGGGGCATGACCGAGACCTCGCCGGTCGGCGGCATGGCCCACCCGCCGGTCGACGTCGAACTCGGCACGGCCGAAGAGATGGACTGGCGCATGAAGTCCGGCAGGCTGGTCGCCGGCGTTCAGATGCGCATCGTCGACGACAACGGCGCCGTTCTCCCGTGGGACGGAACCGCGGTCGGCGAGATGGAGGTTCGCGGTCCGTGGATCACCGGTGCTTACCACCGTGACAAGGCACCGGAGAAATTCGACGACGGCTGGTTGCGCACCGGTGACATCGGCACGATCGACGATCGCGGGTTCTTCCAGATCACCGACCGGTCGAAGGACGTGATCAAGTCCGGCGGGGAGTGGATCTCCTCTGTCGAGTTGGAGAACCTGCTCGCCGGATCGCCGGACGTGCTCGAGGCGGCGGTGATCGGCATTCCCGACGAGAAGTGGACCGAACGTCCGCTGGCGTGCGTCGTGCGCAAGGGCGACGCGTCAGCCGAGTCGCTCGCGACGTTCCTCGGCGGCAAGGTCGCGTCGTGGCAGGTGCCGGAGAACTGGACCTTCATCGACGAGGTGCCCAAGACCACCGTCGGCAAGTTCGACAAGAAGGTGCTGCGCGCCCGCTACGCCGACGGCGACCTGGACGTCACCCGCACGCGGACCTGAGGTCAGCGCACGGAGCGGATGCGGAAGACGAGCAGCGCGCCGATCACCGTGGTCACTCCGGACGCGGCGAACAGGACGGGGTAGCCGCCCAACTCGGTGATGATCAACCCTGCGGCGAGCGGGGCGAGCGCCTGCGGGCCGACCGAACCGATGTTCATGATGCCGAGGTCCTGCGCCCGCGAGGTCGCGTCGGGCAGCACCGCGGTGACCAGCGCCTGATCGACCGACATGTAGGCGCCGTAGCCCGCGCCGAGGAACGCCGCGGCGACCAGTGCTGCCCCGAACGTCGGCGCAACGGTGAGCAGCAGCGATGCGATCGCCTGAAGAAACGCCGCGATCGCCACGTACGGACGCCGACGCCCGCTGCGATCCGACGCGCGGCCGCCCCAGACCGTGGCCACGAGGGTGAAGACCAGATAGACGAGGGTCAGAACGAGCAACCCGTCCGCCGGATGGGCCAGCTTCAGATCGTCCTGCAGGAAGTAGAACAGGTAGGTGGTGCCGAGCGCGTTGCCGACGTTGACCAGCGTGCGTCCGCCGAAGGCCCACCCGAAGTCGGCGTTGCGCACCCACAGGCCGGCGACGATCGAGCGTGCGGTGAGCGGCGGTACCGACATGGCGACGGCATCGCGTTGCGCGCGGACGAACGGCGCCGTGCACGCCAGCAGGAGCACGGCGAGCAACGCGTAGCCGAGCACGCCCTTCGTCCCGATCGCGGTGAGCAACCCGACGCCGATCAGGATGCCGACCGCCTGCGGTCCGTAGATCGCCGCGGAGATCGCGCCGCGCTGCTCGTCGGGCACCTGGTCGGCGATCACCGCGGTCGCTCCGGCGGTGGCCATGTCGATGCCGACGGTGGCCACGAGCCACGCCACGCCGACACCGATCCACGTGTGCTGCAGCCCGGTGGCGACCAGACCGGCGGCGAAGACGACCGCGCCGGCCACGATCCAGACTCGTCGCCGTCCGAACCGCGTGCGTGTCCGGTCGCAGAGCGCGCCGAACAGCGGCAACGCCAACAGCGCCACGACGCCGGTCGCACCACTCACGATGCCGAAGTCGCGAACCTTGTGCGCGTGATCGAAGCGGTCGAACTGGTCCGGCAGCACGAGTTGCACCGGCGCGAGGTTGGCCGTCCAGAAACCGAACCAGAGCAGGGCATAGCGCACAGTCCAGCCGCGCGAGACGCGAGCAGGTGCTGAGATCCGGCCGACAGAGGTCATTGCGAGCCATGGTGACAGCAGCCGAGAATCACTGGGTCACAGGAGGGGTGGGGAGGAGGGCCGATGACGCAGGCGTGGTACCCGGATCCGGGTGGTCGACACCAGTACCGCTATTGGGACGGACAGGTGTGGACCGACCACGTGTCTGACAACGGCCAGGCCACGGTCGATCCGCTTCCGCCGCCACCGGAGAACCCGCCGAAGATGTCCGAGCGCATGCACCAGGCGCGCGAGTGGAGTGACCAGCGCATGCGCGACGCTGCCGCGGCGATGTATCGCCGCAACGCGCACCAACAAGGTCGTGACGTACCGGTCCTGAATTCGATGGAGGCGGTGCCGGTGCTGGGCCAGTGGTCCGGCGTGGCCGGTGCCGTGAGCAACTACGCCGCGTCGGCGAGCGGGCTGGCCGACGTGCTGCCGGTGCTGCGCGCCTTGATGGGCAGCAGCGAGGCGCAGGCGAGCCTGCTCAAGCAGATCGACGCGAAGATCGACGCGCTCGTGCTCGGCCCCTACGAGACGGGACGCACGCACCTGAGCGAAGCCGAGCGCGTCGGCAGCGAGGACGAGACGCAGCGCGAACACATCGAGCAGGCCAAGGACTGCTTCTATCAGGCACACGGCCAAGCCGTGTCGGTGCAGAGCCGCGCGCTCGTCGAGTACCACCTCGGCGTGACGTGGCTACTGCTGTCCCGGCGCAAGGACGCGAAGTACTGGCTGGCGCAAAGCCATGGTTCGGCCGTCACCGTCGTGAACGAACTCGCCGATCGCACTCATGACGTCCAGGTGATCCGTTCGCGCGGGACGACAGCCGCCGCGTCGTTCTTCTATCCGGCGGGCATCGTCGTGCTGGGCATGAAGTTCAAGAAGATGATGGCCGCCGAGCAGTCGAAGCAGGCGCTGGTCGAGTACGTCCCGTTCGTCGGGTGCGCGGCGAAGTCGCACAACAGCGTGGCCGACGACCCGAGCGAATACCTGCAGGGCATGCAGTTCATCGAGTCCGCCGACGGTCATGAACTGGTCGGGGTCGACGTCTGACACTCACGGCTGGAAGCGGTAACCCATCCCGGGCTCGGTGATCAGGTAGCGCGGGCGGGCGGGCACCGGTTCCAGCTTGCGGCGCAGCGCCGCAATGTAGATGCGCAGGTAGGACGGGTCGGTGTGATCGGGGCTGCCGCGTAGTTCGGTGAGCAACGAGCGTCCGGTGACGAGCTTGCCGGGACGGCGAAGCAGGGCCTCCAGCAGATGCCATTCGGTCGGCGTCAAGTGCACCGGCGAACCGTCGGCAGTCGTGATCGTCTTTGCACCGAGGTCGACGCTCGCATCGCCGACCGACACGACATCGGTCGCGTCCGCGCTGCTCGACCGCCGGGTCGCGGCACGCAGGCGCGCGAGCAACTCGTCGATGCTGAACGGCTTGGTCACGTAGTCGTCGGCGCCCAGATCGAGCGCTGCGACCTTGTCGCTGGTGCCGGTGCGTGCCGACAGCACGATGATCGGTGTCGCCGAGTACGCCCGCACGCCCTTGATCACGTCCATGCCGCTGAGGTCCGGGAGCCCGAGGTCGAGCACGATCACGTCGTGCTCGTCTGCGGCGGCCGCACTGAGCGCACGCGTTCCTGACTCGGCCTCGGTCACCTCGTAACCGCGCGCGGTGAGATTCATCGCGAGCGCACGAAGCAGCGCGCGCTCGTCCTCGACGACCAGGACGCGGG
The DNA here is from genome assembly GCA_963754285.1 of uncultured Actinomycetota bacterium. Classification (GTDB taxonomy): domain Bacteria; phylum Actinomycetota; class Actinomycetes; order Mycobacteriales; family Jatrophihabitantaceae; genus RYN-133. Next base: position 853,582 of record CAVWFN010000007.1, on the reverse strand, counting down.
TCATGACACTCCCTTCAGCTGCACCACGAGAGTCGCACCACCACCGGGCGTCTCATCCGCGAACACGTGACCGCCCATCGCCTCGACGAAGCCGCGCGCGATCGCGAGCCCGAGTCCGACTCCGGCACCGTTGCTGGGCAAGTCGTCGCGGCGTTGGAACGACGCGAACACGGCGTCGGCGTCCTCGGCCGGGATCCCCGGCCCTCGGTCGACGACCCGCAGCTCGACCAGCCCGGCATGCGCGCTGCCGTTGATCGCGACCCGGGTTCCGGCCGGCGCGTAGCGCAGTGCGTTCTGCACGAGATTGGCGATTACGCGCTCGAGCAGACCCGCGTCGGCCGACACCAACGGCAGGTCGGTCGGGACGTCGACATCAAGCGGTGCATCAGGAGCCGCGGCATGGTCGACCGCGAGCAGCACGACGTCCTCGAGCGACACCGGTGTGAGGAGCACGGGCAGCACGCCGGCCTGCAGGCGTGACAGATCGAGCAGGTTCGTGACGAGATCGGTGAGCCGATCGAGCGACGAGTCGGCGTTCGCGAGCAGTTCGTGCCGGTCGTCCTCCGACCACGCGACATCGGCGGCCAGCAGGCTCGATACCGCTGCCTTCGCCGCCGCGATGGGGGTGCGCAGGTCGTGGCTCACCGCGTTCAGCAAGGCGGTGCGTGCGCGTTCTGATTCCGCCAGTGGTTCGACGGCGCTGGCTGCCTCGGCGAGTTCGCGTTGCCGGTAGGCGACCGCCACCTGCGCGGCGAACGCCGACAGGATGCGCTGGTCGTCGCCCGACAGGCGCCGTCCGCACAGCACCAACGCCTGGTTCTCGTCGATCTCGGCCACGGCGTCGGCGTCCGCCGGTTGCTGCGGCGGGTTCGGGCCGAGGGCCGCGAGCGAGTGCCAGGACGAGCCCGGTCCGCGCTCGACGAGGCTGACGCTGCGCATGCCGAAGGTTTCTTGAACCCGCGACAGCAACGCGTCCAGCGCCTGCTCGCCACGCAGCAGGCTGCCGGCCAACGCGGACAGCGTCTCGGCTTCGGCGCTGGCGCGCGCCGCGACCGCCGATCGCCTCGCAGACAGGTCGACGACGCGCGAGACGAGGATTGCCACGAGCAGGAACACACCGAGCGCGACGATGTTCTCGGCATCGGTGATCGTGAACGTGTGCAACGGCGGTGCGAAGTAGAAGTTCAACAGCAGGCTGCCGGCGATCGCCGCGGTCAGCGCGGCCCAGAATCCACCTACCAAGCTGGTGATCACGACGATCAGCAGATACACGGACAGGTCGGTCGCGAAGGTGAATTCCTTGCGCTGCGTGGCGAGCAGCGGTGTCACGGCTGCGAGCAGCACGGCGGCGGTCGCGATCCCCGTCAGGCGGCGTTGTGGCGTGAGTCCGTAACCGAGCCGAGGTAGCCGGAACCCGCGTCCGGCGTAGTCGTGGCTGACGATGTGCACGTCGATCGGCCCGGACAATCGCGTGACGGTTTGTCCCGTTCCCGGGCCCGCCAACGCTGCTGCCCATGGTCGGCGGCGCGACGCACCGAGCACGATCTGCGTCGCGTCCACGCTGCGGGCGAAGTCGAGCAGCGCGGCGGGCACGTCTTCTGCGACGAGTGAGTGATAGGTCCCGCCGAGCGATTCGACGAGCAGTCGTTGCGCTTCGAGCCCGGCCGGTCCGTCGCCCGCGACGCCGTCGCTGCGCGACACGTGCACGGCAACCAGATCGCCACGCGCGGTGCGAGCCGCAATGCGCGCGGCTCGGCGGATCAGCGCGTCGCCTTCCGGGCCACCGGTGAGCGCGACGACGACCCGCTCGCGTGTCTCCCACGTGCCGGTGATGCCGTGCTGCTCGCGGTAGCGCTGCAGGCCTTCCTCGACGCGGTCGGCCAGCCAGAGCAACGCCAGTTCGCGCAGTGCCGTGAGGTTGCCCTGGCGGAAGTAGTTGCCGAGCGCCGCGTCGACCTTCTCGGGCGGGTAGATGTTGCCGTGCGCCATCCGGCGGCGCAGCGCCTCGGGTGTCATGTCGACCAGCTGCACCTGCTCGGCCGCGCGCACGACCGAATCGGGGACGGTCTCGCGTTGTGGCACCCCCGTGATCGTCTCGACGACGTCATTGAGCGACTCGAGGTGCTGCACGTTGACGGTGCTCAGCACGTCGATGCCCGCCTCGAGAAGCGTCTCGACGTCCTGCCAGCGTTTCGCGTGCTTGCCGGACCCCGGGATGTTGGTATGGGCCAGCTCGTCGACGAGCACGAGTTCGGGGCGGCGCCGCAGGATCGCATCGAGGTCCATCTCGTCGAACTGCGTCCCGCGGTAGGTGACACGCTGACGTGGCACGACCTCGAGATTGCGCACCCGCTCGGCCGTTCGGGCGCGTCCGTGCGTTTCGACGAAGCCGATGACGACGTCGGTTCCGCGCCCGGCGCGGCGCTGCGCCTCGTCCAACATGTCGAAGGTCTTGCCCACGCCGGGAGCCGCGCCGAGATAGATGCGCAGGCAGCCGCGGGTGGTCACACTCACACACAACAGCATGCTCCGTCGAAGCCGCGCGAGGGCGGCGTGTCGAACTCGTGAGCGCACGCGACTTCTGCCGTCCGGGGTGTCAACACTGCCTGCGTGACAGACATCGTGTTCGTGCTGCTGACGCTCGCCGCGTTCGCACTCGTCGCCGTCATCGGCAAGGCGGGCGAGAAGCTATGACCAACGCCGTCGGGCTCGTGCTCGCCGTGCTCTTCACCGCGTTTCTCGTCATCGCGCTGATCTTCCCCGAGAAGTTCTGATGAGCGACACCGTCGCCGGCGTCATCTTCGCCGGCTCCATCGTGCTTGCCCTCGTCCTGGTGCACCGACCGCTCGGCGGGTACCTCGCGCGCGTCGTCAGCACGCCGACGCATTGGCGCGTCGAGCGGGCCGTGTACCGCGTCGGGGGCGTCGATGCGGACGCCGATCAGACCGCGTCCGCCTACCTGCGCTCGGTGCTGGCCTTCAGCGGCGTATCGGTGGTCGTGCTCTACGCGTTCCTGCGGGTGCAACACCAGTTCGGGCACCCGTACCAGGTTCCGCAGATGAGCGCTGATCAAGCGTGGAACACGGCGGTCAGCTTCGTGACGAACACGAACTGGCAGTCGTACTCGGGCGAGAGTGCGCTCGGCTACGTGGTGCAGATGGCCGGGCTGGCCGTGCAGAACTTCGTGTCGGCCGCGGTCGGTATCGCCGTTGCCATCGCGCTCGTGCGGGCGTTCGCGCGCAGCAAGACCGATCGGCTCGGCAACTTCTGGGTCGACCTGACCCGGTTGTGCCTGCGCGTGCTGCTTCCCGCCTCGATCGTGTTCGCGATCGTGTTCGTCGGCGCCGGGATGATCGAGAACTTCCACGCGTACCAGACCGTGCACACGATCGCCGGGGGCACCCAGACGATCACCGGTGGCCCCGTGGCAAGCCAAGAGGTCATCAAGGAATTGGGCACGGATGGCGGCGGGTTCTACAACGCGAACTCGGCCCACCCGTTCGAGAACCCGACCACCTGGACCAACTGGCTCGAGATCTTCCTGCTCTTGGCCATCCCGTTCTCGCTACCGCGCACCTTCGGCCTCCTGGTCAACGACAAGCGACAAGGACGCGCGATCGCCCTGGTGATGGCGGCCCTCGCGATCATCAGCGTGGTGCTGACGATGTCGTTCCAGATCGCGCACCACGGCACCGTCCCCACCGCAGTCGGAGCGAGTACCGAGGGCACCGAAACCCGTTTCGGCGTACCTGACTCGGCAGTCTTCGCGACGGGGACGACATTGACGTCGACGGGTGCAGTCGACAGCTTCCACGACTCGTACACGAGTCTCGGCGGCGCCATGACGCTGGTCAACATGATGCTGGGCGAGGTCGCACCCGGTGGTACCGGATCGGGCCTGTACGGAATATTGATCCTCGCCGTCCTCACGGTGTTCGTCGCCGGGCTGATGGTCGGACGAACACCGGAGTACCTCGGCAAGAAACTCGGTGGACGCGAGGTGAAATTCGCCTCGCTCTACCTGCTGACAACCCCGGCGATCGTTCTCGTCGGGACGGCAGTGGCGATGGCACTGCCCGGTGAACGCGCGGCGATGCTCAACAGCGGGCCCCACGGCCTGTCAGAAGTGCTCTACGCGTTCACCTCTGCCGCGAACAACAACGGCAGTGCGTTCGCCGGCATCGCGGTCAACACGGCCTGGTACAACACCGCGCTCGGCCTGGCGATGCTGCTCGGCCGGTTCCTGCCCATCGTGTTCGTGCTGGGGCTGGCCCGATCGCTCGCGATGCAGAAGAAGACACCCGCCTCGGACGGCACGCTGCCCACGCACCGATCGCTGTTCGTCGGCATGGTCACCGGCGTCACGGTGATCGTCGTGGCACTGACGTACTTCCCGGCCTTGGCGCTGGGACCCCTCGCAGAAGGACTGCACTGACCATGCCTGTCAACGCGGGTCTGCTCGACCCGAAGATGTTGTGGACCTCGACGCCGGCGGCGTTCGCCAAGCTCGACCCGCGCACTCTGTGGCGCAACCCGGTGATGCTTCTCGTCGAGGCGGGCGCGGTGTTCACGACGGTGATCGCGATCGGGGACCCGACGGTGTTCGCCTGGGTAACGGTCGCGTGGCTCTGGCTCACGGTGTTGTTCGCGAACGTTGCCGAAGCGGTCGCCGAAGGTCGCGGTAAGGCGCAGGCCGACGCGCTCCGGCGCACCAAGACCGACACGCTTGCTCGCCGGCTGACCGCGGATGGCGCTGAGGAATCGGTCCCCGCTCCGCAGTTGCAACAGGGCGACCGGGTGGTGTGCGAGGCGGGCGACGTAATCCCTGGTGACGGTGACGTCGTCGACGGCATCGCCAGCGTCGACGAGAGCGCGATCACCGGCGAGAGTGCGCCGGTCATTCGCGAGAGCGGCGGCGACCGCAGCTCGGTCACCGGCGGGACGAAGGTGCTCAGCGACCGGATCGTCGTCGAGATCACGCAGAAGCCGGGTGAGAGCTTCATCGACCGCATGATCGCGTTGGTCGAGGGCGCGAGCCGGCAGAAGACCCCCAACGAGATCGCGCTCAACATCCTGCTGGCGTCGCTGACGATCATCTTCTTGCTGGCGACGGTGACCCTTCAGCCGCTGGCGATCTTTGCGAAGGCGAGCCAACCGGGCATTCCCAGCACGTCGGCACTGAACAGCAGCGGGATCACGGGCATCGTGCTCGTCTCGCTGCTGGTCTGCCTGATCCCGACCACGATCGGTGCGTTGCTGTCGGCAATCGGCATCGCCGGCATGGACCGGCTCGTGCAGCGAAACGTGCTTGCGATGAGCGGGCGCGCTGTCGAGGCGGCTGGTGACGTCAACACGCTGCTGCTCGACAAGACAGGGACGATCACGCTCGGCAACCGACAGGCGTCGGACTTCGTCCCCGTGCCCGGCGTCGAAGTCAAAGAACTCGCCTCCGCCGCCCAGCTGTCGTCGTTGGCCGACGAGACACCCGAAGGCAGGTCGATCGTCGTGCTCGCGAAGACCGAGTACGGGCTGCGTGAACGTGAGGTGCACGGCGCCCACTTCGTTGCGTTCAGCGCTCAGACGCGCATGAGCGGCGTCGATTTCGACGGCCGCGAGATTCGCAAAGGCGCGGCAAGCGCCGTGCTTCGGTGGGTTCGCGACAACGGTGGCTCGCCGCCCGATGAGGTCGGTGCGACCGTCGACGCGATCAGTGCGAGCGGCGGCACACCGCTCGTGGTGGCGCAGAAGCAGGACGGCGCCGCTGAGGTGCTCGGCGTCGTGCAGCTCAAGGACATCGTCAAGAACGGCATGTCGGAACGGTTCGCCGAACTGCGGCGGATGGGCATTCGCACGGTGATGATCACCGGCGACAATCCGCTTACCGCAAAGGCGATCGCCGATGAAGCAGGCGTCGACGACTTCTTGGCCGAGGCACGGCCTGAAGACAAGATGGCGCTCATCAAGCGCGAGCAGGAAGGCGGCAAGCTCGTCGCGATGACCGGTGACGGCACCAACGACGCACCGGCGCTGGCTCAGGCCGATGTCGGGGTCGCGATGAACAGCGGCACGTCCGCGGCGAAGGAAGCCGGCAACATGGTCGATCTCGACTCCGATCCGACCAAGTTGATCGAGGTCGTCGAGATCGGCAAGCAGTTGCTGATCACCCGGGGAGCGCTGACGACCTTCTCGATAGCCAACGACGTCGCGAAGTACTTCGCGATCATCCCCGCGATGTTCGCAGCGGTGTACCCGGGCCTCGACAAGCTCAACGTGATGCGGCTGCACTCGCCGCAGTCGGCCATCCTGTCGGCCGTCATCTTCAACGCGCTCGTCATCGTGGCGCTCATCCCGCTCGCACTGCGCGGTGTGCGCTACACGCCGTCGAGTGCGAGCGCCATGCTGCGGCGCAACCTGCTCATCTACGGCGTCGGCGGTGTGGTCGCGCCGTTTGTCGGCATCAAACTCATCGACCTGGTCCTGCAGTTCGTTCCCGGAATCGGGTGATCGACGTGCGTCCCTATCTTCGCCAGACCGCAACCGCCGTCCGCATGCTCGTCGTGCTGACCGTGGTGCTCGGCGTCCTCTACCCACTGGCCGTCACCGCGATCGCGCAGCTACCCGGTCTCAAGCACCGCGCGGACGGATCGTTGGTCACCGTCGGCAACAAGGTCGTCGGCTCCGGCGAACTCGGCCAGAGCTTCACCGATGCGAACGGCCGGCCGATCCTGAAGTACTTCCAGTCGCGGCCGTCGGCAGCCGGCGAAGGCTACGACCCGACCGCGACCGGCGCGAGCAACCTCGGCCCGGAGTCGATCGTCGACAGCGGCCCTGACGATCGCAGTCTGCTCAGTACGGTGTGTGCGCGCAGCCTTGCGATCGGACGCACGTACGGCGTCGACGGGTCGCGTCCGTTCTGCACGCCCGAGGGCACGGGCGCTGTCCTCGCCGTCTTCTACGCGGGCCCGGGCTATCGCGGCGCCGTGACCAAGGTCGTGAGCCTCGACGAGTTCTGCCCGCAACGGCCCTTCGTCGCGACCTACCGGGGAGTGCCGGTCGAGTGCGCCGCCAAAGCCACCGGGTACGCGCGCGGTCAGATCGTGCCCGTGCGCGGCACCGCTCCGGCCCAGCCGGCCGTTCCGGCCGACGCGGTAACGGCGTCGGGTTCGGGCCTCGACCCGGACATCAGTCCCGCATACGCGCGGTTGCAGGAAGCGGTGGTCGCCAAGGCCCGAGGTGTGCCGGTCGCACGGATCGCCGCGCTGGTGCGGCAGTTCACCTATGGACGCGACCTCGGCTTCATGGGCGAACCGCGGGTGGACGTACTGCACCTCAATCTCGCGCTCGACCAGAAGTATCCGGCGTGAGGGATGCGTGAATGCCCCGTGAGCGCCGCGTGGACGACAGCCCCGACGCGGCCACGGCGGGGTTCGATCGACTTGTGGAGTTCGTGAATTTCGCGCTGGCGTTGGTCATCATGGCTGCGGCCTGGACGCTCGTCGTCGAGCTACTGGGCTGGGCCGAGCGACGCACGCACGGCCACCGGTGACCACGACCGCCGCTGCGCCGGCGGCGGCCGATTCCGCGCCCGCGTCCGCGCCCGATGGCGTGTCGGCGCTGGCCGTCGACGTCCCCGAGCGGCTGGGTTACCGCATCAAGCGCGCCGTCCTCGGCAAACCCCTCGTCACCGCGCAACTGCACGAGGAGCGGCTGTCGAAGAAGTCGGCACTGGGCGTGCTGTCGAGCGACTGCATCTCGTCCTCGGCATACGGCACGGAAGAGATGCTGATCTTCCTGCTACCCGCCTTCGGGCTGGCCGGATTCCACATCCTGCTGCCGCTGACGTTCGTCGTGCTCGCCGTCTTGCTGGTCATGACCGCGCTGTACCGCCAGGTCGTCATGATCTACACGCAGGCCGGCGGGTCGTATGTGGTCGCGCGCGAGAACTTCGGACCGAAGGTCGCGCAGATCGCCTCGGTGGCGCTGTTGATCGACTACATCGTCACGGTTGCCGTGCAGTCGGCGGCCGGCACGGCGGCCATCACCACGCTCGTGCCGTCGCTTCGCGGGCCTGACATCAGCGAAGCGATCACCGTCGTGATCGTGCTGATCCTCGCGTTCGGCAACCTGCGCGGCGTGCGCGAGGCGGGACGGGCGTTCGCCTTCCCGACCTACTTCTTCGTCGCGATGGCCGGGCTGGCGGTCGTCGTCGGCGTGATTCGCGAAGTCGCGGGCGACCTGCCGGTACTGCCGCACGTCCCACAGATGATCGGCGTCCACGACAGCGGGCACGCGATCTTCACCGGCGCGGCGATCTACGTCCTGCTCAAAGCGTTCGCCAACGGCGGCGCGTCGCTGACGGGCCTCGAAGCGATCTCGAACGGCGTCAGCGCGTTCAAGAAGCCCGTCGGCCGAAACGCGCGCACGACGCTGTCGGTCATGAGCGTCATGCTCGGCACGCTCGTGCTCGGCATCTCCTACCTGTCGTTCGAGACGCACGCGACGCCGTACAAGCTCGGCACACCGACAGTCATCGGCCAGGTGGCGCACGACGTCTTCGGCCATGGGTGGTACGGAAACCTGCTGTTCTATCTCGTGCAGATCGCGACCGCGCTGATCCTGATCACCGGCGCCAATACCCCGTTCACCGGGTTCCCGTTCCTCGCCAGCTTCATCGCCGAGGACTCGTTCCTGCCGCGGCAGATGACGCGGCGTGGGCACCGGCTGGCGTTCAGCAACGGCATCATCGTGCTCACGATCGCCGCCCTCGCGCTCATCCTCGCCGTCGGCACCGTCGTCGACGCGCTGATCCCGTTCTACGCGATCGGGGTGTTCACCGGGTTTTCGATGGCCGGCTACGGCATGGCGCAGTACTACCGCAAGAACCGCGGCGACAAGTGGCGGATGCGGGTGGCGATCAGCCTCACCGGCGGCGTCGTGTCGTCGATCGTCGTCGTGATCTTCGCGGTCGTGAAGTTCACCCAGGGGGCCTGGCTGGTCGTCGTGCTGTTCCCGATCCTGTGGCTCGTCCTCATGCGGCTGAACAAGCGCTACCGCGCCGAGGCGCGCGCGCTCGATCTCGTGACCTGGGTGCGTCCTGACCAGGCCGATGCGCCGCATTACCCGCGACACACCGTGCTCGTGCTCGTCGACCGCCTCGACCTGGCGGTGCTCCGGGCCCTGCGCTACGCGGGCAGCCTGCGCCCGACGTCGGTGCAGGCCGTGCACTTCATGCTCGACGACCAGGTCGCCGACAAGCTCCGCACCGACTGGATCGATCGCAAGCTCGGCGATCGGGTGCCGCTGGTGATGGTCGACTGCGAGGACCGGCGCCTCGTGCATCGCATCGCCGAGTTCTCGTTGAACACCGTGGTGTCCGACCACGCCGAGGTCACGGTGCTGCTGCCGCGGCGCACGTTCGGCCGTGTCTCGCAGCGGCTCCTGCACGATCGCACCGCCGATCGGATCGCCGAGGCCGTCGGCCGCATCCCGCACGTCGCTGCCACGATCGTGCCGTTCGACACGACGCTGCCGCACGAGCTGGTCGAGAGGCTGGAGGCTCGTCAGCGCGAGGCCGCGCGCGTCCCCGCACTGAGCGACGAATGCGCACCGCGGTCGCCGTCGTTGCCGCGTCCTTCGGCCAACGGCGTGACGCCGATCGGCGACGTCACCTGGAAGCAGAAGGTGACCGTCGAAGGACGGATCAAAACGGTGCAGGTGGGTACGACCGCCGGGCGCTCGCTCGAGGTGCAACTGTTCGACACCACCGGCGGCGTGCGGCTGCTGTTCTTCGGACGTACCGACATTGCCGGCATCGAACCGGGCACCGTATTGCGAGCGACCGGTCGCGTCGGTGAATACAAGGGTCACCTGGCATTGGCCAACCCGCGCTACGAATTGGTCGAGTGCCGCTAGCGTGCTCAGGGTGAACCAGGTCGACACCGCGAACACCTTCCTCGAGCAGACGATCCCCCGCGCGCACCAGATGGGAGTGCGCTTCGCCGAGCTGCGGCCGGGCTTCGTGCGGGCCACCTTGCCCTTCGAGGGCAACGGCAACCACTTCGGCACGATCTACGCCGGCGTGATCTTCACGCTTGCCGAGGTCTTGGGCGGCGCGATGCATCTCGCGACGTTCGATCCGGCGACGCACTACCCGCTCGTGCGCGGTATGCGCATCGACTTCACCGCTCCGGGACGCGGGCCGCTCAGCGCCGAGGCCACCCTCGACGACGACACGATCGCCCGGGTGCGCGCCGAGGCGGGCACCGACCAGAAGGCACCGTTCGAGCTCCGGGCGACCGTCACCGGCGACGACGGCACCGTGGTCGCGTCGACGGTCGGCGACTATCAGATCCGTCCGTACGGTCGTTAGTTCCCCGCCGCGGCCGGTCGCGGGAAGGTCAGTGGCCGATGGATGCGGCCGGCCAGATCGCGCCGAGCGCCGCGCCGAGCAGGAACAGCCAGCCGAACGCTCGGTTGTGGACGAGGCAGACCCGGTGGTACCAGAGCGGCCAGCCGATGTAGCCCGCCGGCGGCTCGGCCGGGGTGGGCGCTGCCATGACCCGAAGAGCGCGGATGGCGCGGGGCAGCGCGACCGCGACGACGGCCACGAACGGCGACAGTGCGCCGGTCAGCACACCGACGACGACGAAGACGTACATGAGCAGCACGGAGACCTGGTTCAGCGCGCGAGCCCCGCGCTCGCCGAGAATGACCGGCAGGGTGTGCTGTTCCTGCGAGATGTCGAAGCTGCGCTGGTCGATGTGCTTGCCGACCAGGATCGACATCACACCGAGCCCGTACGGCACCGAGGCGAGGAACGCCAGACCCGACCAGTGCCCGGTGATGACGTAGTAGCCGCCGCCGATCATCAGCGGACCCCACACGACGAAGGCGGCGAGCTCGCCGAGACCCAGCTCCTTCAGCGCGCGCGGGGCCGCGTCGTATGCGTACAGCAACAGTGCGCCGGCGGCCGTGAGCCCGAGGGCCGGCCAGCCGCGTAGCACGACGAAGTAGGTCGCGATCGCGACCGCGATGACCGCGAGCACCGCGAGTCCGGTCGCCAGGAACCGCATGGTGAACGCGCCGCTCGCAACGGGATGCAGCGTGTAGCGCCGTCGTGGCGAGTCTTCGGTGTCGTGGCCGCGGCGGTAGCCGAAGTAGTCGTTCGACAGGTTGCTGATCGCGTGCAGCACGACGTAGCCGAGGAACACGAGGACGAACGGGACGACCTCGAAGCGCCGGTCGGTCGCCGCGAGCAACCCAGCGATCCCCGCGGCCTGCGCGGAGATCACCAGGATGACGCTGCGTGCGGCGTACAGGAACCTCGCGACGGGGTCGATCCCGCTCAGGTCGTTCGCGGTCGCCGGATAGAAGCCGGTGAACGCACCGACCCATGCGGCGGGCCCGCGCTTCGGCTTCGTACCCAGGGGTGGCGCAACAGCGGACATGGCTCCACGGTACGTCGCAGTGCGGGCCGGCGCTCCGGCCGACCACGAAGATGTGTCAGCGGCGACGATGCCGGGCCGGTGAGGAAGCGACCACACGCCCCGCGTCCAGCTCGAGCACGTCGTCACACGCGGCAACGACCTCGGGGTCGTGCGACGCGATGACGACTATCGCGCCGGTCTTCGCGTGATCGGCGAGCAACGCGATGATCCGTTCGCGGTTCTCCGCGTCGAGCTCGGCGGTGGGCTCGTCGGCCAGCACCACTTCCGGCGCGCCGACGAGTGCCCGGGCCACCGCGACACGCTGCTGCTGCCCGCCGGACATGTCTTCGATGAGGTGGTCGGCGACGTCGCTGAGGCCCACCTGGTCGAGCACCTCGGCCGTGCGTTCGCGCACCTGCGCGCGAGTGACGCCGCGCGCCTGCAACGTGATCGCGATGTTCTCTCGTCCGGTGAGCGCGGTGACAAGGCCGTAGCCCTGCAGGACGACCGCGATGCGCCGACGCAGCTCGAAGTCACCGACCCGCACCGGGCTGTCGGCCAACGTGATCTCGCCCTGCTCCGGGGCGATGAGCCCACCGAGCATCGTGAGCAGCGTCGACTTCCCCGCGCCGGACGGTCCGCACACGGCGAGCAGTTCGCCCGTGCGCGCGTCGACATCGACCTGGTCGACGATCGTGCGATCGCCGACGCGGTAGGTGAGTGCGCGGCCCGACAGCGTCATGAGTCGCCGTCCTCGGAACGACGCTGCAACGAGATGCGGTCCGCGTCGTAGGAGACCTCGAGCATCGTGCCGGGTGGGAAGTGCTCGCGCACCTCCGGCGGTAGTTGCAGCGACCCGTCGCGTCCGACGACCGCGAACTCACGTCCGTGGCGGCCCTCGGCGCCGACCCGGCCGTCGCGGATGGTGACCGTGCGACCCACCCGCTCGGCGATGTGCGGGTCGTGGGTGACGACGACGACCGTCACCCCGAGCTCGGTGTTGACCTGGTGCAACAGATCGACGACTTCCTCACGCCCGGCAGCGTCCATCTGGCTCGTCGGTTCATCGGCGAGCAGCAGCTGACCACCGCCGCACACCGCGGCCGCGATGGCGACGCGTTGCTGCTCGCCGCCGGAGAGCCGCCCGGCCACCCGTTGGCCGAGATGGCCGAGACCGAGGCGCTCGAGCAGTTCGTCCGGTCCGGTGCCGTTGCGATTGGCGGCGCCGGCGAAGCGGACGTTCTGCGAGACGGTCGCGTACGGCAGCAGGTTGCGGCCGGGATTCTGCAACACCGTGGCCACCAGCGAGCCGCGCAGCCTCGCGAGTGCACGCGGCGGCATGCGGCCGATGTCGTGCTCACCGATCAGCACCCGTCCGGCCGACGGACGCAACACGCCGGCGAGCAGTCCCAGCACGGTCGACTTGCCCGAACCGGACGGTCCGAGCAGCGCCATGAACTCGCCGGCGTCTGCCTCCAGGTCGACGCCGCGCAGCGCGACCACGTCGTCCATGTCCTTGCCGTTGGCGGGGTAGATGTGGACGACGCTCTCGCAGCGGATCGCGACGCCACTCGTCTCGGTCGGCGAGGTCTCGGTCAGGGTGTCGGTCATGTCTGGACCTCACGCAGTCGTCCGGCGCTCGCCTGGCGGGCAACGACGCGCGCGATCGCCCAGCTGGTGGCGGCGAACACGACGATCAGCGCGGCGGACAGGATCGCGAGCAGCCCCACGGGCAGCGTGTGCTCGATGGGCGGCCCGACGTCGGAGTTCACGAAGACCGGGGTGCTCGGCAGTGCGAGCCGGGCACCGATGATCCCTGCGGCCAGACCGACGAGCAGGCCCGCCGCGAGGATGATGCCCTGCTCGACCGCCGCCGAGCGTCGCAGCGTGCGGGGCCGCACGCCGGCCGCTTCGAGTGCCGCGAGCTCGTAGGCGCGTCGCCGAGCGGTCGTCAGGCCGGCGAGCACGGTCGCGCCGATGGCGAGCGCGGTGGCCACTCCGGCCGCGATCAGGAAGAGGCCATCGGCGTAGGCCGGCCCGGTGCGGTCGAGCCGCGCGCGGAACAGTGCGGCGTGCACCGTCGACACGACGTGCACCCCCTGTTTGGCCAGCGCGCTCGCCAGGTCGGCAGGTGCGCCCGGCGCCGCGAACACCTCGAGGCGGGTCGTGGGCATCAGCCCGCCACGGGCGGCGGCGAGCACCGTGCCGAAGTCGACCATGACACCGGTGCGGTCGAGCTCGGGCAGGCTGACCACCGTATGGATTCCGTCCAGTGACAGCGACTTGCTGTCCAAGCCGAACGAGGTGATGTCGTGGATCGCGGGACCGAGATAGGTGCTCGCCGTCTCGGTCGCGACCGCCGCGGGCAACTGGACGGGCGTGTCGGCCGAGACGATCCCCGGCCACGACGACTCGGGCGTCGTCTTCTGCAGGATGAAGCCGAGTCCGCCGGGGCTCGGCAGCAGCCGCACGAATCCGGTCATGTCGCTGCGCCAACGTGAGAGCTGATCGAAACCCGGAACAGGCTGCCACGACGTCGACGTGGTCGAGGGTGCCTGCGCGGCGAGGAACGTCCCCTTGATCTCGGCGTCGTTCGGAGTGGGTCGTGACAGTCCCGGCTTGTCCGCCAACGACAACCCGGTCATCCGGCAGGGCGCGGTGCACAGCGTGCCGACATCGAGGCGGTAACTGTGGCGACCGGGCCGGACCGTCCCCAGCGTGTAGGTCACGCCCACGTGATCGGCGCCGGTGAGGAACGCGGTGAGCTGCAGTTTCGGGCCGACAGCGGGGAGTTCGGTGATGTCGAGCGTGAGCCGCAACGCCGCATCACTGACCGCGATCGACGCCGGCATGTTCGGCACGAGGCTGGTGAGGATCGAGTGCAGATCCGCCTTGGAGTCACCCGGCGGCCAGGCCGCTACGCCGGAGAAGCGCGTGGTGTCCACGGCGAGTAATGGGGTGCTGCGGTCGACCTGCACCACCGCCGCGGCCATCGAATGTCCGCTCGGATCAGCGCGATCGACAGCGGTGCGCAGGTCGTGGACGTCACGGTCCGTGCGGACCGTCATCACGGTGTCGGCGCCGGCCTGGGTGAGGGCGCGCAACTCGCGATTCGAGTCGGCGACCGACCAGTTGACGATGGCGAAGGTGGCCAGCGCGAGCGCGACGCCGATCAGAACGATCACACGAGCGCCCGCAGGACGGCGCACGATCTGACGCACCGCGAGGAACACCGCCAGCCGCGGCGACTCACTCGTGCGCCGCACCAGCGCACGTCCGACCAGCGGCAGGAGGCGCACCACGACTACGGCGATCGCGGCACCGAGCATGATCGCGGCGATCGCCGACAGCGGATTCGTCTTGCCCGACGTCAGCGCGCCGGTGGCGACCACTTCGACGACGCCGGCGACCGCCAGCGCGACGGTCGCCGCGTCCACGAGGACGAGGCCGAGCGCGCCGTTGGCCGGATCGTTGCTGCGACGCAGCAACGCACCGACCGGCGAGGTGATGATGCGTCGCGCCGCGACCGATGCCGCGACCACGCTGGCTGCCGTTGCGGCCCCGACGACCTCGGTCGCCGAGGCCGGGAACGCGACACTTGCCGCGCCGTCGAGCAGATGACCGGCGAGCAGCTTCACGATCGCCCAGGCGAGCACGGCGGCACAGGGCGCGGCGAGCACGACGAGCAGGACGGGTTGGGCGACGCCCTGGGTCACGACCTGCCGCAGATTGCGCCCGCGCAGCTTGGCCAGTGCGACCTCGTGCCCGGTCGCGGCCGTCGTGCCGGCGACGACGGCGTACAGGATGACGATGGCAAGCAACACGAGTTGCACCGTCGAGAGAATCACCAGCGTTCGGGCCAGCGACATCTCTTGCTGCATCGCCTGCAGGATGTTCGGCAATCCGCTCGCGACCGTCGGTATCGATTGACTCGAGACCGATTGCATCTGCGCGGCGGAGGTCTGCAACTCCTTGATGTGCTGCTGGATCTGCGCCAAGTCGTCGAGACGAATGTTGTTCGCGCGAAGTCGCAGGTTCGCGCTCAGGGTCTCCGCGATCTCGTGCTGGTGCGCGGCCAGCAACGCATGGCTGACGAAGAACGCGTCCAGTTGCGGCAACTGATTGTCGAAGACCGACGAGGCCGCGCCGAGATAGTGCCAAGGCGCCCAGTACGCACCTTGCGTACGCAGCGGGGCGACGATGCCCACGACACGGACGCGCACGACCTCGGTCGTCTCCGAGGGCACGGGTTCGAGGACCTGCCCGACCTTGATGTGTTGTTGCTGCGCTGTGCGCTCGGTGACCACGGTGTCTTGCGTGCTGCTGTCCGGCAGGCACGAACCCGCGACCACACGGACGTGCTGGCACAGTCCGTCGACGGCGGCGAACTCCGTGGCGTATTTCGTCAGCCCGCGCCAGACGACCGGTGCCTGCCCGGAGTACACCGGCGGATCGAAATAGGGCGGGTCGGATGCCTGTGCGCCGAGTGTCGTCACGGGAACGTTCCAGTCGACATCGGTCACGCCGATTGTCGTATTGAGGTCGATCCGGAGGTCGCGTTCGGTCTGGGGTGCGGTGAGCAATCGATGCGTGAGGACGGTTTCGTCCACCGCATGCAGGTAGACCGGGCCGACCGCAGCAGCGGTGATGCCGATGAGTGCCACCATGAAGACCGTCACGGACGCGGCGGCGCGCCAGCGCAGAGCGCGCAGGGCCAACCGCAGCGAGAGCACGCCCGATCTTGCTCGACGCGCAACGGTCCGAGTCAAGATCGCCGCTGTAACGTACGTCTAACGAATTGAGTACGGCCTTCGAGCACGGGGAGATTCTTGTCCAGGCAGCACCGCTACACGGCCACCGTCGAATGGACAGGCAATCGCGGTGAGGGGACGGCGACCTACCGGTCCTACGACCGTGACCACGAGATCAGCGCCGAACACGCGGCGTCGATCCTGGGTTCGGCCGATCCCGCGTTCCGTGGCAATCCGTCGCGGTGGAACCCGGAGCAGCTGCTGGTTGCCGCCGCAGCGCAGTGCCACATGCTCGCGTACCTGCATCTGGCCACCGAGAACGGCGTCGTCGTCACCGCCTACGTCGACCACCCGACCGCGGTGATGACCGAGGACGACGAGGGCAACGGTCGGTTCACCGAGATCGTCCTGCACCCGCTCGTCACCGTGACTGACGCCGAGATGATCGACACTGCGGACGCGTTGCACGAGCAGGCCAACGCCACGTGCTTCATCGCGAACTCGCTGAACCTGCCGGTCGGACACGAAGCGCGTAGCAGGGTGCGCGAGGCGTGACGGATCGCTGATGAGCCATCCGCTGACCCGCACCGCAGCGTCGGACGCCGTGGAACAACTCGGCTGGCGTTATCTGCTCGGTGCCTACGAAACCTCTGTCGTCGTCGCCGACCTCGCCGAAGCTGCTCGAGTGGCCGCCTGCGCCGTGGCCGCTTGCGGCGACGATGCCGACGGCCATCTGCGCATCGATCTGCGCTCGGCCCGCGTCGACCTCGCCCTGATGGACGAGGCGTCCTCAGCGGTCACCGCGCGCGATGTCGAGCTCGCCTTCGGCGTGACCGATTCGGTGCGCGATCTCGGGTACGACACGACCGCATCGCCGGCCGGGCTCCGTCCCGTGCAGGCGCTGGAGATCGCGATCGACGCGCTGGACATCGCCGCGATCCGGCCCTTCTGGGCGGCTGTGCTCGGTTACGTGAGCGAGCCGGGCAAGGACGGGCCGCAGGCCGCGCTGGTCGACCCGCACCGCAGCGGGCCGGCCATCTGGTTCCAGCAGATGGACGCGCCGCGGCCGCAGCGCAACCGGATCCACTTCGACGTCACCGTCTCGCACGACGAAGCCGAAGCGCGCATCGCAGCCGCACTGGCCGCCGGCGGCACGCTGGTGTCGGACGCGGAAGCCCGCGCGTTCTGGATCCTCGCCGACATCGAAGGCAACGAGATCTGCGTGTGCACCTGGCAGGACCGCGACTAACCGGAACCGCAAGGCGAGTCGTGCGTCGACTACGTTCCTCTCATGGCAGCGGGGACGAAACGCGCGGTCGTGCTTGCCGGCGGCGGGGTCGGCGGCATCGCCTGGCACGTCGGCCTGGCCGTGGGACTCGCGGAGCACGGCGTCGATCTCACCGACGCCGACGTCCTGATCGGGACGTCAGCCGGTTCGGCTGTCGCCGCGCAGCTGGCGACCGGCCAACTTGCCGGCGCCGCCCGCATGCAGCAGGACGAGAACACGAGCGAGCTGTCGGTGCAGTTCGACATCGGCGAGTTCTTCGGCCTGATGGGTGAGATCGGCGAGACGGCGACCACCCGGCAGGAGATCGCGTATCGCATGGCGAACCTGCCGCTGGTCAACACCTCGACCACGCCCGAGCAACGCCGCACCGCGGTCGCGGCGCGCCTGCCCGTGCAGACCTGGCCCGACCGCGACCTGCGGGTCGTCGCGGTCGCCCGTGACGACGGACAGCGTGTCGTGCTCGATCGCAACAGTGGCGCGACGCTGGTCGACGCCGTCCTCGCGAGCTGTGCCGTCCCGGGCATGTGGCCGTCCGTGTCGATCAACGGCCGCGACTACGTCGACGGTGGCGTGCACTCGCTCTCGAACGCCGATCTTGCCGCCGGCTTCGACCGCACGCTCGTGTTGATACCGACCATGCTCGATGACGGGTTGACGAAACTCGTTGACGACGAAGTCGCTGCGCTGCAGCCCGGCACGGCGCATGTGATCGGCGCGGACGAGGCGTCCGTCGCCGCAATCGGGCCGAACCCGCTCGACCCGTCGACCCGGCCGGCTGTGTTCGCGGCGGCCCGAGCGCAAGCCGCCCGGCACGCGAGCGAGCTCGCGCAGTTCTGGAACTGAGTGCTACCGCGCCAAGGTGCGCACGACGACGACCGGGCACGGGCCGTTGCGCACGCAGTACTCGGCGACCGAACCGAGCAGCATCCCGGGGAACGCAGCTCGGCCGCGCGCGCCCACGACGAGCAGGCTCGCGTTCTCGGAATGGGTGAGCAGCGACGGCCCGGCAGGGCCTTGGACGATGTGTTCGCTGATGTCGAGGTCGGGGAAGTCGGCACGAATAGGTGCGACCGACTCGCGCAACGTGCGCTCGGTGTCGCCGGCCGGGTCGGAGCCAGGTGGCACGCGGGTGACGTAGCTCGGCCAGCGCCAGCTAGCGATCGCCCGCAGCGAGGCACCGGTCAGCTGCGCCTGCCCAGCGGCCCACCGCAGCGCATCATTACTGCCATCCGACCCGTCAACGCCGACGACGATGACCGGCTTCGTCGAGGTCATCGCTGCTGCTCGGTGTCGTCGTCGGCAGGTGGACGGAGTGGGTTGAGCTTGAACCACAGCAGGAACAACACACCGAGGACCAGCATGCCGATTCCGAGCCAAAGGTTGATGTTGATGCCCGCGGCCTTCGCACGGTTCTTGTCGGATGTGCCGAAGCCGGCGATGGTGAGCATCACGCCGTAGACGACGAACAGCCCACCGATCATGAGCCGGATGTCGAACAATCGCGCCGCTGCTGATCGCGGTGCGTCGGCCGTCGACTTGTCAGTTGCTTGGTCACTCATGATGTCCAACCTCTAGACGAAGATCACGGACAGGACGGCGGTGATGCCGAGCGCGATCCCGCCGAGGACCTTGGGCGAGGCCCACCACTTGGGTTTCGGCACCGAGGCAGGATCGGGTGCGTTCGGATCGGGAATGCCCCAGACCAGGCCGGCCAGTTCCTCGCGCGGTTTCGGCCGGGTGACGAGGCTGACGATCACCGTGACGACTGCGTCAGCCACGAAGGCGACGATCGCACCGTAGAAGTTGGCCATCTGCGCGTTGATGTCCGAGTGGGACGTGACGTGGCCACCTTGGTAGAAGTAGCCGATGTCGTAACTCGCGAAGTGCATCACTGCCGCACCGATCGTCCCTGCGGCGAGGCCGGCGACACCTGACCATGCGGTTGCGCGCTTCCAGAACATCGCGATGATGAACGTCGCGAACAGGGGCGCGTTGAAGAACCCGAACAACAACTGGATGTAGTTCATGATGTTCGTGTAGCCCTGCGCGATGAACGCCGTCCCGATGCCGATCGCGATGCCGACGACGGTCACGATCCGGCCGACCTTCAAGTAGTACGAGTCGCGGCGATCCTTGACGACGTAGGTCTGCCAGATGTCGTAGGTGAACACAGTGTTGAACGAGCTGACGTTGGCCGCCATGCCTGCCATGAACGCGGCGAGCAGCCCGGCGAGCGCGACGCCGAGTGTGCCGTTGGGGAGGTACTTGTTCATCAGCAGCGGTATCGCGTCGTTGTACGTCGCATTGGCCGCGACTCCGAACTTCGGGATCACCGCCACGGCGATCAGTCCCGGGATGATCGTGAGCCCCGGGATGAAGATCTTCGGGAAAGCGCCGATCAACGGAGTGCGCTGCGCCGCCGACAGATCCTTGGCCGACAACGCGCGCTGCACTTCGGCGAAGTTCGTCGTCCAGTAGCCGAAGCTCAGCACGAACCCGAGGCCCATGATGATGCCGATCCAGTCACCGAGCGGGTTCGACCAGCTACCGATATGTGTGCCCGACCAACTGTTGAAGAACTCCGGTTTGTTGATCTTTGCCTGCAGCCCGTCCCAGCCGCCCACGTCCTTCAAACCGATGATCACGAGCGGGACGAGTCCGGCGATGATGACGAAGAACTGCAGTACCTCGTTGTAGATCGCGCCGGACAGGCCGCCGAGGGTGATGTAGGCGAGCACGAACGCGGCCGACACGACGATCGACACCCAGATGGGCCAGCCGATCAGGGCGTTGATCACCAGCGCGAGAGCGAACAGGTTCACGCCCGCAATGAGCACAGCGGCAGCGGCGAAGGAGATCGCGTTGAACAAGTGCGTCGACCGGTTGAACCGACGAAGCAGGAATTCGGGGACGCTGCGCACCTTCGACCCGTAGTAGAACGGCATCATCACGACGCCGAGGAAGACCATCGCCGGGACAGCGCCGATCCAGTAGAAGTGCACCGTCGAGATGCCGTACTGGGCGCCGTTCGCGGCCATGCCGAGGATCTCGATGGCGCCGAGGTTGGCCGAGATGAACGCGAGACCGGTCACCCAGGCGGGAAGTGACCGTCCGGAGAGCAGGAAGTCCTCACTGGTCGCAACCGCGCGTCGCGCGAGCAGGCCGATCGTGATGACGAGAGCGAAATAGATCCCGAGGATCACGTAATCGAAGAAGTTGACGTCGAGTCGAAGCACGGGTCGCACACCTTTCGACAGCGTGCGACGACCAGCGCCGCCCGGACACCAATCAGGCCAAAAATGCTCCCATTTGCACTGCGGACTCTTGTCCTATTCCCAGCTTGGGGTCAAGGTTCACGAAGTCGGTCGCGGAAGCATTTCGTCGGAGATGATCTTGCGCTGGATTTCGGAGGTGCCTTCGAAGATGGTGGTCAGCCGCGCGTCTCGCCAGTAGCGTTCCACGGCGCGTTCGGTCGTGTACCCGTTGCCGCCGTGCAACTGCATCGCCTGCGTCGTCACGTCGGCTGCCATCTCGGTCGCGCGCAGCTTCGCCATGGACGCGAGGTGTGTGGCGTCGTCATGTCCGACGTCGATCAGGTGCGCTGCCTGGCGGTAGAGCGCACGCGCTTGTTCAACGGCACTGGCCATGTCGGCCAACGCGAATCGCAACGCCTGGAAGTCGCCGATCGGATGACCGAACTGCTCGCGCTCCTGCAGATACTGCGTGCAGTCCTCGACGGCGGCCTGCGCGAGTCCGACTCCGCGGGCCGCCGTGTGGACGCGCGCGAGATCGAGCCAGGCTCCCACGTCGGAGAACCCGCTCTCGTCACCCGGCCCGGTCGTGACCTCGTTGGCCACCGGGACGCGGACTGCATCGAAGACGAGATCCCAGGTGAGGAAACCGTGGTAACCGATCTTGTCGATCGGCGTGCCCGTGAGCCCCGCCGGGAAGTCACCGCGCTTCTTCTCGACGAGCAAGGTCTGCAGCCCGGCCGAGCGAGGTTCGTCCTCATCGGGTTCGCGCGTGCGCACGAGCACCTGGATGAAGTCGGCGGCCTCGGCGTTGCCGCACCAGCGTTTGTGACCGGTGATCACCCACTCGTCGCCGTCACGCTCGGCGCGTGTCTGCACGCCTGCGAGATCGGAGCCGGCGTCGGGTTCTGACAGGGCGATCGCACCGATCCATTGACCGCGCGCGGATCGCTCCAGCAATTCGGTACTGCGCGCATCGTCGGCCAGCCCGGTGCCGAGACCCTGCGCGCGCGCGATGATGCTCGCAACGCTCATCCATGCGCGCGCGAGTTCTTCGGCGACCATGCAGTACTCGAACGCGCCCAGGCCCATCCCGCCGTGCTCACGAGGGATCGTGATGCCGAAGTAACCCAGCTCGGCGATGCGCGCCAGCAGCGACTCGGGGATCAGTCCCTTCTGCGGATCGAGTTCGTTGGCGATCGGGAGCACTTCATCACGCGCGAATGCGCGCGCCTGCTCCATGAGTGCTTGGCGTTCGTCGGTGTGCCACGGCGGCAACAGCTCCGGGGGCGCCGGACTCTTCGTGTCGTGCGCCGAGCCAGTCATCAGTTCACCGTAGCGATCACGGGCGGATCAGTCGCAACGCCGACGGTGCGATGCGCGCAGTAGCAGGTAACGCTGCGAGTTCCTCGCCGTCACCGCAGACCGGAACCTGTCGGTCGGCCGCAAGTGTGACCTCGCGGCCCTGCTGCACCGACACCTCGTCACGATCGATGTGCGTGCCGCGTTGCGCATCGCGCATGAAGGACGCAATCGCACGCTTGGGGCCGTTGCGCACGACGAGCACGTCGAGCAGGCCGTCGTCGACCCGTGCGGACGGGACGATGTTGAGACCGTGTCCGTAGGCGCCGGAGTTGCCGATCACCACCATGTGGGCATCGACGGTGGTCGTCACGCCGTCGATGGTCAGCGTGAATCGCGGCGCGCGCCACGTGAGGATCGCGCGGACGGGCGCGAGTCGATACACGAGCTTCGCCGGCAACCGGCGGTTGTTGTTGATGATCGCGTTCGAGACAGAGTCGATGCCGCAGTAGACGTTGCCGATGACCACGGTGTCGCCGAGGGTGATGACGTCACAGGGCGCGTCCTTGCCGTGAAGCAAGAGATCGGCGAGCCCCGCGACGTCGGTCGGGAATCCGAGCGAGCGGGCCAGGTCGTTGCCGCGGCCGGCCGGCACGATTCCCATCACACCGTTGCCCATGACACCGTTGCCCATGACACCGTTGCCCTTCACCCCGTTGGCGGCGGCCACTCCCTCGGCGACATCGCGGACGAGCCCGTCGCCGCCCACCGCGACCACGACGCGTCCCTCGGACGCAGCCGCGCGCGC
Source organism: uncultured Actinomycetota bacterium (assembly GCA_963754285.1). Taxonomy (GTDB): domain Bacteria; phylum Actinomycetota; class Actinomycetes; order Mycobacteriales; family Jatrophihabitantaceae; genus RYN-133. The sequence goes on along the minus strand of CAVWFN010000007.1, from coordinate 830,756 downwards.
GGTCTCGACGCCGTGCGCACGGCTACGAGTCAGTTCGACGCGGACGTCGGCGCCTGCGCTGTTGATGCGAGCGGCGAGCGGCGACCACTTCTCGGCAGCTCGGCCGCCCCCGGAGATCGGGTTCACCAACGCGGTGAAGCTGCGCACGTCAGCCGACCAGCACGCCGGGATTCATGATCCCCTCCGGATCGATCGAGGCCTTCGCCGCGCGCAGCATGTCAAGCGCGAGCGGGCCGATCTCGTCCTGGTAGGTCGCGCGATGATCCGTCCCGATGCCGTGGTGATGCGTGATCGTCGCTCCCGCATCGCGGATCGCAGCGTTCGCCGCAGCCTTCGCCTGCTGCCATTGGGCGAGCGGATCGTCGGCCTGGGCGCACAAGACCGTGAAGTAGAGCGAGGCACCCGTCTCGTACACATGCGAGATGTGGCACAAGACGACCGGCGGTGTGCCCTGCGCGGTGAGCGCGTCCGTGATCGCCGTAGTGACCGCGGTGCGCAGGTCGACCAGGCGCGACCAGAAGGTCGCCGTCTCGAGCGTCTCGACGAATGCGCCCGCGTCGAGCAGCGGATCACGCAGGTACGGCGCGCGGTAGCGACCGGTGCGCCACGCCTCGCCGGGCTCGGTGCCCAGCGGTGCGCCGCCGGCCTCGCTCAGCACCGCGAAGCACGCTGCCCGCCGCGCGGCGACGTCGTCGGCCGTGCCTTCGAAGCCGGTGACGGCGAGGCAGCCGCCCGGGCCGCCGCCGAGCACGTTCGGGTCGGCGAGGTTGATGGCGGTCTCGGCCTCGTCGGACAGGCGCAGGACGGTCGGCATCGGGCCGTCCTGGACCAGCCGGCGCAGCGCTGCCGCGCCGGCGGCGAAGTCGTCGAAGCGCCAGCCCTCGAACTCGCGCACCTTCGGGCGGGGGCGGATCCGCACGGTCACGGAGGTGATCACGCCGAGGGTGCCCTCCGAGCCGAGGACCAGCTGGCGTAGATCGGGGCCCGCCGCCGACATCGGCGCGGTGCCGAGACGGACGGTGCCGCGCGGGGTCGCGAGCACCAGGCCGACAACCATCTCGTCGAAGCGACCGAAGCCGGCCGACGACTGCCCGGCTGAGCGCGCTGCTGCGTAGCCGCCGATGCTCGCGCCTTCGTATGACTGCGGAAAGTGCCCGAGGGTGTAGCCCGAGTCGTTCAGCAGCGCCTCCGCGCGGGTGCCGCGCAGGCCGGCGCCGAGGGTGACGGTGCGCGAGATCTCGTCGAGCTCGCTGACCTCGTCGAGGCGGCGCACGTCGAGGGCGACGACGCCCGCGAAACCCTCGCGGGCAGGCGTCAGCCCGCCGACGACCGACGTCCCACCGGCGAACGGGACGACGGCGATGCGAGCCCGCGCGCAGGTCTCGAGCACTGCGACGACCTCGTCGTGCGTGCCGGGGAAGACGACGGCGTCCGGCGCATCGGAGGCGTCACCGCTGCGCAGCTTGAGCAGGTCCGGCGTCGACCAGCCGCGGGTGTGCAGAACCCGTGTCTCGGCATCCGTGCGGACGTGCTCGGCGCCGACAGTGTCGGCGAGCGCTCCGGCCGCGTCGGCGGGTAGCGAAGTGCCTGGCAGGGTCGCGGCGTCGGGATCGACCGGCGGCGCCACGGGTTTGACGCCCAGTGCGGCGAGGGCGGAGCCGGCGGCCTCGGGCAGCTCGACATCGTCGGAGCCCCATCGATAGGGACGCATCTCGACAACAGGAAGTTCGGACTCGGTCACTGATACACTTTGACACGTGATGTCGCAGTATCGCAACACGGCGATTCCGGAGGAGCGCATCCTCGACGCCGCCTACGACCTCGTGCTCGCCGTCGGCATGCGCCGGGTGAACATGGCCGAGCTCGCCCGAGCAGCCGACGTCTCGCGCGCCACGCTCTATCGGCGATTCCCGAACGTCGACGCGGTCGTTGCGGCACTCACCACCCGCGAGCTCGCAGCAATCAGCCAGGCCGCGTTCGCCCGACCCGGCAAGGACGCCCGCAGCTCGGTCGTCGCCGGCATCGTCGCGACTGTCCGCGCTGTCCGCGCACATCCGCTCACCCGCAAGATCCTCGACGTCGATCCGGAATTTCTGCTGCCCTATCTGGTGCACCGCCGCGGACGGAGCACGGACGCGCAGCTCGAACTGCTCGCCGTCGCACTGCGCGGCAACGACGGGTCGATCCGGCGCGGGAACCGTACCGCCCAGGCGCGGGCACTGTGGCTGGCCGCCTGGTCGTTCGCGCTCACGGGTCCCGTGCTCGCCGACGAGAGCGTCGGCCTCGACGCGCTCGATCGTGAGTTGCGCGCAATGCTCGACCGGTATCTGGCGCCATGACCGCTGCAGACAGTGCGCTGAACGCGGCCCGCCGCGAGCGCGAACTCGCCGAGCTCGCGGGCCGGGATGCACCGGTCGACCTGCTCGTCATCGGTGGCGGCGTCACCGGGGCAGGCGTCGCCCTCGATGCGGCCTCGCGTGGACTGTCTGTGGTCCTCGTCGAGAAGCACGACCTCGCCTTCGGCACGAGCCGATGGAGTTCGAAACTCGTTCACGGCGGGCTGCGCTACCTCGCGTCCGGTGCCGTCGGCATCGCCCACGAGAGCGCGGTCGAACGCGGCATCCTGATGACCCGAACCGCGCCGCACCTGGTGCGTGCGATGCCGCAGCTCGTCCCGCTGCTGCCCGAGCTCTCGCACAAGAACGCAGTGCTGGTGCGTGCCGGGTTCGCGGCCGGCGACGCGTTGCGGGTTGCCGCACGCACGCCGGCGTCAGTGCTGCCCCGCTCGCGTTCGGTCCGGTCGTCGACCGTCGTCGAGCACGCCCCCACCGTGCGCACCGACGGCTTGCGTGGCGGTCTGCTCGCCTACGACGGGCAACTGGCCGACGATGCGAGGCTGGTGGTCGCGATCGCGCGGACCGCCGCAATGCACGGCGCCCGTGTACTCACCCGCTGCGCGGCCGAGCAGGTTACCGGCACGGGCGCGGTGCTGCGCGACACGCTGACCGGCGCGACGATCGACCTCGACGCGCGCATGGTCGTGAACGCGACCGGGGTCTGGGCCGGCACGATCGCGCCGGGCATCACCCTTCGTCCGAGCCGAGGCACCCATCTGATCGTGAGCCAGGAACACTTCGGCGGCCTCGCGGCCGGGCTGACTGTGCCGGTCGCGGGCACGATCAACCGCTTCGTGTTCGCCCTGCCCGCCCCCGACCACCGCGTGTACGTAGGGCTCACGGATGAGGACGCGCCCGGCGAGATCCCGGACGTCCCCACTGCAACCGATGCCGAGATCGACTTCCTGCTCGAGACGATCAACACCGCGCTCCGCGAGCCGCTGACCCGCGCGGATCTGCTCGGCACCTACTCCGGCCTGCGGCCGCTCCTGGACACGGGCGGCTCGAGCACCGCCGACATCTCGCGCAAGCATGCGGTGCTCACCGCGGCGGACGGGCTGGTCACCGTCGTCGGCGGCAAGCTGACCACCTACCGCCGCATGGCCGAGGACGCGCTGGACGCCGCGCTCGCCGCACGTGGCATGACGGCCGCCACGTGCAGGACCGCCGACCTCGCCCTCGTCGGTGCGGGCGATGTCGCGCCGGACAAGCTGCCGACGCACATCGTCCGGCGCTACGGCGCGGAGGCGCCCGATGTCGTCGCCGCAGCCGGCGGCGACCCTGCGCTGCTCGCACCGGTCGCCGACGGTGTCGACACGACGGCCGCCGAGTTCCGCTTCGCGGTCACCCACGAACTCGCGCTCGACGAGTCCGACCTGCTCGACCGCCGCACTCGCGTGGCACTCGACCCGGTCGCCGCCGACCAAGCGCGCGCAGCAGCCACGGCCGCACTGCATCATTGACGCGTGCAGCTTGACACCACGACCGAGGTCGGACGAGCCGAGGCGGTGTCGCTCTACGACGCGGTCGGCTGGACCGCCTACACCCGCGAACCGGACGCCCTGTGTCGCGCCATCGCCGGGTCACATCTGGTCGTCACGGCACGCGATGACCAAGCGACGCTGATCGGCCTCGTGCGCACGATCTCCGACGGCGTCACGATCTGCTACGTGCAGGATCTGTTGGTGCATCCGGACCATCAGCGCACCGGAATCGGACGTGCGCTGCTCGACCGCGTCCTGCACGAGTACCGCGACGTACGACAACTCGTCCTCATGACCGACGACGACGGTCCGCGAGGCTTCTACACTGCGGCCGGCCTCGTCCCGCTCGCAGAGTTCGGCCTGGTCGGCTTCCTGCGGGTCTGATTCACACGCGCTGCAGGAACGAGCGGCTCTCGACCAGGATCGCGCGCGCCTGCCGAACGTCCGCGACATTGCGCTGCGCCTCGCTGTCAGCGGCGAGCTTGCCTCGATACACCTCGTAGGCTGCGAGCGATTCGAATTCGATCATCGCAACGGCGAAGTTGTTCGCGCCCTCCTTCGGCAACCAGTAGCCGATCAGGTCGCCGCCACAGCGTTCGATCACGGGTGGCCACCGCCGCGCGTAGTCGGCGAACGCCTCGGTCTGGTGCGGGTCGAGGGTGTACTGGATGCAGCAGGTGATCACGAATGCTCCCGTGAATGCGATGGTCAGAGCGACCATCGTGTCGCGGGGACGCTTCCACGCCCGTCGAATCGCGGGCGCAGGGCCGACCAGGGGGCTGCTCGCCACTTTCATTTTTAGCAGACTTCGGCCGACCTCATGAGGCCCGCGATTTCGGCCTAGGGTGACGACCTCGATCGCCGAACGATGAGGTGACCCGCTCTGACCACCAGCGCCAGTGCTTTCGCTCTGCCCGCCCGTCTCGCCGCCAAAGCCGACCCGGCGTTGATCGCCGGCGACGAGCGGCACTTCGCGGCGATCTCCGCTGCTCTCGCGCACACGATCGCGGAGCTGTCCGATCGGCTCGACATCGTGCGTCGTGCACCCGGACGAGGCGGACAGGCCGCGCTCGAGCGTGACCAGGAGATCCACCGGTTGACCAGTCGACTGCGTGCGCTGAGGCGGTTCGGGCTCGACCTGTGCCTCGGCCACATGGTGCCGGCTGATGGCGATCCGGTGTACGTCGGCCGACTCGGACTCAGCGACAGCGACGGCCGCAGACTCTTGATCGACTGGCGCTCGCCGGCGGCCGAGCCGTTCTTCGCGGCCACGCACGCCAACCCGCTCGGGTTGGCGAGCCGGCGTCGGTACCGCTGGACCGGGGGTCGGGTCACCGACTACTGGGACGAGGTGTTCGCCACCGACGACCTCGACGGCCGTGCCGCGCTCGACGACCAGTCGGCCTTCATCGCCAGCCTCGGCACGAGTCGGTCACCGCAGATGCGCGACGTCCTGGCCACCATCGCGTCCGACCAGGACGCCATCATCCGTGCACGATCGCGCGGGGCGCTCGTCGTCGACGGCGGTCCTGGCACCGGCAAGACCGTCGTCGCGTTGCACCGGGCCGCTTACCTGCTCTACTCCGATCCGCGCCTCGGCCATCGCCGCGGTGGCGTGTTGTTCATCGGACCGCACCAGCCCTACCTCGCCTACGTCGCCGACGTGTTGCCCAGCCTGGGAGAGGAGGGCGTGCAGACCTGCACACTGCGTGACCTCGTGCCCGAGGGGAAGACCGCACGCGCAGAGACAGACCCCGCCGTCGGACGGCTCAAGTCCTCGGCCGAGCTGGTCGGCGCGATCGAGGCGGCGGTGCGGTTCTACGAAGAGCCGCCGAACTCGCCGACGACGCTGAAGGTCCACGATGCCGAGGTCCAGATCAGCACTGCCGACTGGGCCGAAGCATTCGAAGCGCCGCCACCCGGCACGCCACACAACGACGCTCGCGAAGTCGTGTGGGACGAGCTGCTCACGATCCTCGTCGACAAGTACGGCAAGGACGAGGCGTCCGACGACCTGCTGCGCCGTGCACTGGCGAGCCACCGCGAACTTCGGATGACGTTCAACCGCGCCTGGCCCCTCTTGTCGCATGCCGATCTCGTCGGTGACCTCTGGTCGGTGCCCGCCTACCTGCGCAAGTGCGCGCCGTGGCTTCGTCCCGACGAGGTGCGCGCGCTGCAACGAGCCGACGCAACAGCCTGGACGGTCGCCGATCTCCCGCTGCTCGACGCCGCTCGCCTGCGCCTCGGCGACCCGGGCGCCGCGCGCCGTGCGCGAGAGCACGCCATGGCACTTGCCGCCGAGCAGGACCAGATGGCCAGCGTGGTCGACGATCTGATCGCCGGCGACGACTCCGAGCTGCTGGTGATGTCGATGCTGCACGGCGACGATCTGCGCAACGCCCTCGCCGACGCGACCGGGCTGACCGGCCGCGACCCCGAGGTGCTGGCCGGCCCGTTCGCGCACGTCATCGTCGACGAAGCGCAGGAGCTCACCGACGCCGAGTGGCAGATGCTGTTGCTGCGGTGCCCGTCGCGCAGCTTCACCGTCGTCGGCGACCGCGCCCAGGCGCGGCACGGGTTCGTCGACTCGTGGCGGGAGCGCCTTGAACGCGTCGGCCTCGACCGCGTCGAGCTGGCGTCCCTGACGATCAACTACCGCACGCCCGCCGAGGTCATGGCCGAAGCCGAGCCGGTCATCCGCGCGGTGCTCCCCGACGCCAACGTCCCGACGTCGATCCGCAGCACCGGTGCCGCTGTCGTGCACGCGGCGGTTGCCGATCGCGATGCGATCGTCGAGTCGTGGCTCGCGACCCACGACGACGGGATCGCCTGCGTCATCGGCGACCCGACGTTCGTCGCCACACCCCGCGTGCGTTCGCTGACTGCAGAACTGGCCAAGGGCCTTGAATTCGACCTCGTCGTGCTGGTCGATCCGCAGACGTTCGGGGTCGGGATCGAAGGTGCGGTCGATCGCTATGTCGCGATGACCCGGGCGACGGAGAGATTGGTCATCCTCACCAGCTAGCTCGAGACCTATCGTGGTCGGGTGAGCGATCAGGCGTGGACGAGTTCGACGCTGGCCGACCTGTTCGTCGACGAGGCGTACGCCACCGTCAAGGGATACGTGCGCACCTACGTGATGCATCACCAGCTGCTCGACCATCTTCCGGCGCCTCCGGCCGCCGTACTCGACGTCGGCGGCGGTGCGGGCCACCAGTCGTTCCCGCTGGCCCGAGCGGGCTATGACGTGACGCTGCTGGACTCGTCGCCGGCGATGCTCGACAAGGCGCGGGAACGGCTTACGCTGCTGCCCGACGACGCCCGGCAGCGGGTGAGTCTCGTGCTGGCGGACGGCCTCGAAGCAGCAGTCGCGGTGGGCGAGCGCCGGTTCGACGCGGTGCTGTGCCACGGCGTGCTCGGCTATCTCGACCAGCCCGGACCCATGGTCGATCAGCTGTGCCGGTGCGTCGTCGGCGGCGGCATCGTGTCGATCATGACCGCCAACGCGAGGACGACGGCGGTGCGGCCGGCGATGGAGGGGCGCTGGGCCGATGCACTCGCGTCATTCGATACGCGCACCGGGGTGGGTGTGCTCGGAGTGCAAGGCCGCGCGGACACCGTCGACGAGCTCGGCGAGCTGCTCCGCGCCGGTGGAGTCGAGCCGCTGCACTGGTACGGCGTCTGGCTGTTCGCGGATTGGCTGGAGTTCGCCGGCGCGCCACAGGATGTCGATGACCCGGCACAGCTGGAGGCGCAGGCCGCCGTCGAGCTCGAGGCAGCCCGACGCGACCCGTACCGGCAGCTGAGCCGCGTCTTCCACTTGGTCGGTCGCCGCCGGGACGACGATGCAAGTGCGGCCGCTCAGCTCGGCATGTCCACGAAGCGGCTGTAGCGGCCCTGGAACGCCACCGCGCACGTCGCGGTGGGGCCGTTGCGGTGCTTGGCCAGGATCAGGTCGGCCTCGCCGGCGCGCTCGGTCTCGGGCTCGTAGAGATCGGGACGGTGCACGAGCAGCACCACGTCGGAGTCCTGCTCGATCGAGCCCGACTCGCGCAGGTCGGACAGCATCGGCTTCTTGTCGGTGCGCTGCTCGGAGCTACGGTTGAGCTGGGACAGCACGACCACAGGCACCTCGAGTTCTTTCGCGAGCAACTTCGTCGCCCGGGAGAACTCGCTCACCTCCTGCTGGCGTGACTCGACCCGCTTGCCGCTGGTCATCAGCTGCAGGTAGTCGATGACGACCATCTGCAGCTCGTGGCGTTGCCGCAGCCGGCGCGCCTTCGCGCGGATCTCCATCATCGTCAGGTTCGGGCTGTCGTCGATGAACAGCGGTGCCTCGGCCAGCTCGCTCGAACGCCGCGCGAGCCGAGTCCAGTCCTGATCGCTCATGTGCCCCGAGCGCATGTTGGCCAGCGACACCGTCGCCTCGGCCGAGAACATCCGCATCATGATCTCGATCTTGCTCATCTCGAGGGAGAAGATGACCGTCGACTTGCCGTGCTTCACCGCCGCCGATCGGGCCATGTCCAAGGCGAGGGTCGATTTGCCCGAGCCAGGCCTCCCGGCCACAGTTACCATCTGCCCCGGGTGCAGACCGTTGGTGTACTCGTCGAGTTGCTGGAATCCCGTCGGGATGCCGGTGCCGATGCCGCCCGTGGAGCTGATCTTGTCGATCTCGTCGAGCGTCGGCTGCAGCAGCGTTTCGATGTGCACGTAGTCGTCGGACGTGCGCCGCTCGGTCACCTCGTAGACCTCGGCCTGCGCGCGGTCGACGACGTCGTCGACGGTGCCGGTGATGTCTGTCGAACCCGAGGCCGTCTCGTAGCCCATCTGCACGATGCGGGTGCCGGCGACGACCAGGCGGCGCAAGGTGGCGCGCTCGGCCACGATCTCGGCGTAGTAGCCCGCGTTGGCTGCGGTCGGGACGAGCGAGATCAGCGTGTGCAGATACGGCGCGCCGCCCGAGCGCACCAGTTGGCCGAGGCGGGTGAGCTCGGCCGAGACCGTGACCGCGTCGGCCGGCTCGCCGCGCCCGTACAGGTCGAGGATCGAGTCGTAGATGAGCTGGTGCGCCGGGCGGTAGAAGTCGCCGGGCCGCACGATCTCGACGACGTCGGCGATCGCGTCCTTGCTCAGCATCATCGCGCCCAGCACCGACTGCTCGGCCTCGATCGACTGCGGCGGAGTGCGGTCGAATTCGGCGGTGCCTGCACCACCGGCCGGACGCGCCTCGTTCGCCAGCGTCATCCCTCGTCCCCCCACCTGTCGATCGCGCTTGTGTTCGGTTACGCGCAGTGCACCGCAAGGCTCTGACAGTTTTGCGAGGGCTGCGGGGGTATCTCTGCGTCGACCGTGCGCGACGCTATTGGCGGTGGTTCGAACACTCCAAATTCCGCTGTGCATGAAGCTGTGCGCAACGCTGTGGGAATCGCCGCCGGTGGGTGTAGACAGCCTGGGGACGAGCCTGTGAATTTCGCTCGAAACGGCGGTGAACGCTGGGCCGTGCCTGTGTGCAAAAGAAAATCGGGCGATCTTGGTGCGACACGCCGAAGCGTCCGACCAAGATCGCCCGACGGCGATCGGAACCGGGTCAGACCGCGGTGACCGTCACCGGTACGGACGCGACCACGTCCGGGTGCAGGTCGACGGTGACAACGTGCGAACCGGTCGTCTTGATGTGCCCCGGCAGCTGGATGCTCTTCTTGTCCAGCGACGGGCCGCCGGCGGTCTTGACCGCGGCAGCGATGTCGGCGGTGGTCACCGAACCGAACAGTCGGCCGTCCTTGCCGGCACGCGCTTCGAGCGAGACCGACAGCTTCTCGAGATCGTTCTTGACCTCGCGGGCGTGGCCGAGATCGCGGATCTCGCGGGCCGAGCGCGCTCGCTTGATCTGCACGATCTGCTTCTCGGCGCCCTTCGTCCAGGCGATGGCGGCACCGCGCGGGACCAGGAAGTTGCGTCCGTAGCCATCGGCCACGTCGACGATGTCACCGGCCAGGCCGAGCCCGGCCACCTCACGGGTGAGGATGAGCTTCATGGCAGTCCTGTTCAGCGAGCGGTCGACGTGTAGGGGAGCAGGGCCATCTCACGGGCGTTCTTGATCGCCTTCGCGAGCTGGCGCTGCTGCTGCGAGGTCACGCCGGTGACGCGGCGTGCGCGGATCTTGCCGCGGTCGGACACGAACTTGCGCAGCAGGTTGGTGTCCTTGTAGTCGATGTAGTCGATCTTGGCCGCGAGCAGCGGGTTGGCCTTCTTCTTCGGCTTGCGAATGGGTGGCTTGGGCATCGGTCAAATCTTTCTGGTGGTCGGGTATGTCGGGGTCCCTGCGAAATCGCGGAGCGTTCTGTGCGATCGCGATTTCGTGGGGTGACTTAGAACGGAGGCTCGTCGGAGAAGCCGCCGCCGGAATCGGAGCCGCCGGTCGTCGGTGCGGCCGAGCCCCACGGGTCGTCGTTGGCGCTGGTGTTGCCGCCACCGCCCCCACCGGAACCGCCGAAGCCGCCTCCCGAGCTGCCGCGGGTGGTCTTGTTGACCTTCGCCGAGGCGTATTTCAGCGACGGGCCGACCTCTTCGACATCGAGCTCGATCACGGTGCGCTTCTCGCCCTCGCGGGTCTCGTACGAGCGCTGCTTGAGCCGCCCGGACGCGATCACGCGCATGCCGCGGGTCAGTGACTCGGCGACGTTCTCGGCGGCCTGGCGCCAGATGGAGCAGCGCAGGAACAGCGCTTCGCCGTCCTTCCACTCGTTCGTGTTGCGATCGAAGGTGCGCGGCGTGGACGCGATCGTGAAGGACGCGACCGCGGCACCGGACGGGGTGAAGCGCAGCTCGGGATCGGCGGTCAGGTTGCCGACCACGGTGATGACGGTTTCGCCTGCCATCTCAGCTCACCGCTCGTCCGGGCGCAGGACCTTGGTACGCAGCACCGATTCGTTCAGATTGAGTTGACGGTCGAGCTCCTGGACCGAAGCGGGCACGGCCTGCAGATCGATGACGGCGTAGATGCCCTCGGCGTGCTTGTCGATCTCGTAGGCCAGCCGGCGACGTCCCCAGATGTCGATCTTCTCGACCGATCCGCCGTCGTTCTTCACGACGGACAGGAACGCATCGAGCGACGGGGCGATGGTGCGCTCCTCGAGGCTCGGGTCGAGAATGACCATGACCTCGTAGTGGCGCAAGCCAGTGGATGCAGCGGTAGTCACCAAAGTCCTCCTGTGGACTGATCGGCCACGGTCTCTCCGTGGCAGGAGGTGAGTTCGTCTCGCAAGCTCGTCGCATGCTTGGCGCCGCGACTCGGACAGGCGAACCGGATCAGGTTACCCGGGACAGGCGAGCATTCCCAAAACGGTGTGCCGCGCCGCTCAGCGCAGGTGGCAGCACTACTTGCGGCGGAGCGAGCACCATCCGCGCGTAGCCGGCGGTGACCAGCGAGAGCGCGAGGATTGCGGCGATCGCGAGCACGACCGGCAACTGCTTGCCGAACAGGCCGCCACCGCTGTTGTCGCCGAGGCTCTCCGGCCGGGACAGACCGGCGTTGGCGACGTTGGACGGGTCGACCGGGGTTGCGGCCGTAGCCGTGACCTTGTCCGCGGGCGCCACGATGTGGCCGCCGACGGTCGGGGCGGGCAGGTTGCCCGGGGCGGTGTACTGCTGGCCCGAGCCACCCTGGGCGACTGCGTGCGGCATGACTTCCTGGGGCACCGTCACGGCCGGCGGCGTGTAGTTGACGCCACCGCCGGAGCCGGTTCCGTGGCCACCGCCGCCGCCCGAGCCGCCGCCACCGCTCCCGCCACCGGGGAGGCCGGTGGGCAGGTTGGAGGTGATGCCCGGAAGCGGGTTCGGCACACCGACGCTGGCACCGGGCAGGTTCACCGAGGTGCTGACGGGGCCGACCTTGGCGCTGATCGACTGCGACGGCAACTGGATGCCGACGCCGCCCGCCGGCGGGTGCACCGCGACCACGATCGATCCGCTGTAGACGGCGTTGTCGGTGACCTTGACGTTGTCCTTGGTCAGTGCGCCGAGCTGGTCGTGGGTCGGGGTGACGGTGTTCTTGCTGCAGCCGGTCACCGCGCCCAGGATCGAGGTCAGCAGGCTGACCTTCTCGACGACGTACTTGAACGAATAGGTGCCCTTGGCCAGGGACCGCAGCGGCAGCGACGCGGCGCCGCCGCAGTTGGCGACCTTGCCGAGGGTGAACGGGTAGTGCACGCCCGGCAGGTTGCCGCCCGTGATCTTGACCTGCAGGCCCGCAACGCCGGCGACCAGGCCGGACAGCGAGCTGCTGAGCCCGCCCGGAGCACCGGCGGTCGGAATGGCTGAGGCGTGCAGGACGACCGAGTCGCCGGGGTGCACCCCGACCTGCGAGCCGCCGGTCGGGTTGTCAGGTGACGCGACCCCGGACAGGGTCAGCTGCACCTCTACCGTCGTTGACGCCTGCGCCGCCGAGGCCGTCAGCAGGATGGCGGTAGCGGCCGAGCAGATGAGCGCCACAACCAGTGCGAACCACCGGGTTGTCCTGGTGGTCGTCCGGCGCGGCGACGATGCACGCATACGTGTCACTCCAAGACCCAAATCGGGCATTTTTGACAGTCTATTCACACTCTGTCATGTTCAACGAGCCTGGTCAGCTTAAGTTACTGGTGCGTAACCCGCTACTCGATGTGTCGGGTTCACCATCGTTATGCCCATCTCGGCCGCCGGAATCCCGGGCGAAGTAATCGTGTGCGGTATCGAACACCCCGCCGCCGGGATCGTCGACACCCCCGGCGCGCACGACGTCGAGTTCCGGGCGCCACATGTCGCGCACGATCAGCCCGGCCAGCGCGAGCAGCAGCCCGTCCCGGATGCCGATGACGAGCATCAGCCAGCCGTACCCGATCCCGTGCGCGGACTGCTGTGGATCGAGGCCGAGCAGCAGGGTCAGCGTCACGAACCAGACGACGATCTCGACGAACTGCCAGACCAGCGCCAATCGCCAGCGCGGCCGCGCCAGCGCGAGCAACGGAACCAGCCACAAGGAGTACTGCGGACTCCACACCTTCGTGGTGAGCAGGAAGGCAAGGACGGCGAGGAACGCAAGCTGCGCCACCCGCGGCTTGTGCGGCGCGCTGAGCCCGAGCCAGACCACGACGAGCACGCCCGCGATCACGGCCAGCGCCACCGCTGGACCCGGCGGCACCCAGTACACCGAGTCGGCCGGATTCGACCCGCTGTCGAACAGCGTCTTGAGCACGGCCCACGCCGAACTGCGTTCGGCGGGGCGCTCGGCACTGAACTTGTAGAAGGCCCACCAGCCGTCGTGGTAGGCCATCGCGATCGGCAGGTTCACCGTCAGCCACGAGATGGCGGTCGCCCCGGTCGCCCACAACGCTGACGAGTAGCGGCGGGTACGAACAGCGAGCACGAGCAGTGGGATGAGCAGGAAAACGGGATACAGCTTCGCCGCGGTGCCCAGCCCGATGAAGACCCCGGCGGCGACCGGGCGATCCCTCGACCAGGCCCACAGTGCGGCGCTGGCCAGCGCCATCGCCAGCAGGTCCCAGTTCGAGAACGCGTGGAACACCAGCAGCGGAGACAAGGCGAATATCGCTGCGTCGTACGGGCGCCCCCGTCCGGTCATCGCTGTTGCCGCGGTGACCACGAGACCGCAGATCGCGAGCAGCAAGCTGGTGAGGACGCCGAAGAGCACGACCTCGGTCCAGTCGTTCTCCAGGGCGTGCAGTCCGCGAGTGAGTTCGGCGGTCAGCCACATGAACCCACCGGTCAGCACCGGGTACTCGACCGCCGTGTCGCGATAGGGGACGGCGCCGATGTCGAGGCGTTCGTCCGACCACAGCGGGACGACGTCCGAGTAACACATGTGCGTGTACTGCTTGGACCCCGTCCAGTCACCGGTCGCGCACGGCGCCTTCTGCGCAAACCCCAACAGCAGCGTCACGATCGTCGCGGCGAGCAGCACCCGCAGCGGCGTCCACCAGGCCGAGGCACGGATGCCGGCGCGACGTCCCCACGGTCCGCCGACCATGCCGGCGGCATGCGCGGCCGTCGGGTCGTCCTGACTCGGGACGGTTCGGGCTGTGGCGGTGCCACGGCGCTCGAGCGCCGGCTCCCGGATCGTCACGCGCTCATCCTGACACGGCGCGCTACAGGGTCAGGCCGCGCTGCTCGTGGACGCGCCCGCGCCGCGGGCTGCGGCGCTCGAGGACGACGACGGCGGCGTCGACGAGCTCGGCGGCGGGCAGTTCGGCAAGATGATCCCGGGCGTGCACGACGGGCTGGGCTTCGGCTTGGTCGTCGGCGCCTTGGTCGTCGGCGGTGCGGACGTGGTCGGCGGTGCGCTCGTCGAGGCACTGGTCGTCGGCGTGGACGGTGCAGCGCTCGTCGAGGGCGCCGAGGTCGTCGGCGAGGGGGTGTGCGTCGGGGTCGGCGCGCCGATCAGCTGCTTGTCCGGGAGCGGCAGCGCGGGTTTGCCGGCGAGCCACTTGTCCATGAACAGCTGCCACGCCTTGCCCGGCAGGTCCCGTCCGTACTCCGGCGCACCGTAGGAGTTCACGATCGGTGAGGTCGAGTTCCCGCTGCCCACCCACACCGCGGTCGACACCTGCGGGGTGAATCCGACCATCCAGGCGTCACTGTTTCCGCCGGCGTGCTTGCCGACCTGGATACCTTCGGTGCCGGTCTTCGCCGCCGACGGGCGTCCGTCCGCGAGCGGCACGTCGGACCACTGCGCGATCGGCTCGAGAGTCATCGTCACGTCGTTGGCGACCCGAGGATCGATGGCCGGGGTGGCCGAATCCTTGTGCTGGTAGACCACCTCGCCGTCGGAGGCGGTGGCCGACTGGACGAAGTACGGCGCGTGCGCCACGCCCTTGTCGGCGAAGGTCGCGAAACCGACGGCCTGGTCGATCGGGTGCACCGGGTAGTCGCCGATGCCGATACCGAAGCTCGTCTTTCCCTTCGCGTTCTCCAGCGACGGCTCGCCGTTGATCGTCTTCGATACCCCGGCGGCGTGCGCGGTGTCGGCGACGTTGCTCGGGCCGACCTTCGCCGCCATCTGGTCGAAGGTCGTGTTCAGCGAGTACTTCATCGCATCGGAAACCTTGACGTGCGGGCTGCTGAGCGACTGGTCGCTGGGGTCGTTGCAGATCTTGGTGCCCTCGATCGTCACGCAGTAGCTGCCGTCGACGATCGAACTGATCGTGATCGGCGTGCCGTGCGACTTCTTGTCCAGCGTCTGGGTCAGCGCCGTTGCGAGGGTGTACGGCTTGAACGACGAGCCGGGTGCGGCGGACCCGAGGCCCGCGTAGTCGTACTGGTCCTTCTTGTGTGCGTAGTTCTTCCCGTACGGGCCGCCGTAGTACGCGAGCACCGCGCCGTCCTGCGGACGTACGGCGACCAGCGCGTTCTTCATGTTGCGCTGCTGCTTGGTCAGCCCCGAGAAGGTCTGGTGGATCGCGCTGATCGCGTCCGCCTGCGCCTTCGGCTCGATCGTCGTCTTGATCGTCAGACCCTTGGCATAGATCTCGCTCTCGGGGATGCCGTGCGCTCCGAGCTCGTCGATCACCCGCGCCACCACGATGGCGTTCGGTCCGTTGATGGTGAGCCCGGTGTTCTTCGGAACCGGCGCCACCTTCGGGTACTTCATGACGTCGGCCTGATGCTGGGTCAGATGGCCGGTGGCGACCATCCCGGAGAGCACGTACTTCCAGCGGGCCTTCGCCTCGCCCGGGTTGACCGCGGGGTCGTAGTAGGACGGCGCGCGCAGCAGCGCGGCCAGCACGGCGCCCTGCGCGGTGTCGAGCTTGCTGACGTCGCGCCGGAAGTACGCGTGCGAAGCGGCCTCGATGCCGTAGGTGCCGCGGCCGAAGTACACGGTGTTCAGGTAGAACTCGAGGATCTGGTCCTTCGAGTACTCACGCGAGAGCTTCACCGCGATCGCGAGCTCGCGCAGCTTGCGGGTGAGCGTCTGCGAGCTGTTGAGGTAGGCGTTCTTCACGTACTGCTGCGTGATGCCCGAGCCGCCCTGGGTGTCACCACCGGTGAGGTCGTTCAGCGCGGCGCGCAGCGTGCCCGTGATGGAGATGCCGGGCTCGTTGTAGAAGTTGCGGTCCTCGGCGGCAAGCACGTCCCAACGCACTTGTGCAGGCACGCGCGCGATCGGGACGTCGGTGTGGTCGATGGTGCCGATGTGCCCCATGACGCTGCCGTCGGCGTACAGGATCGTCGCCACCTGCGGCAGCGCGACGTCCTCGGGTCGCGGCACGTTGCTGAGCGTGTAGAACAACACGACCGCCGTCACCATGAGGACGGCGATCAGTCCGAGCACCCACGTCGACAGGATGCCGACGCGACGCGCGATGCGTCGCCTGCGCGACATCGCGGCGATGCGGCGCTTCTTGGCCGCGCGCCGACGACGGCGTCGCTCGAGGAAGGTGGAATCGCCATCCGAGCCGGCACCATCGGTTGTGCTGCCGCGGGAGTGGCGTCCCAGATCGAGCCGCTCGGGCTCAGACACGCAACAGCCTCCTGTCGGGTCGGAATGGGCTTACCTGCTTGCTGATTCGTCCGGCCCGAGGCTACGTGGACGAAGCGACTCCTACGCCCTGTCCTACCCGGCTACTCAGGTTCTGACGCGTCGACCTTGACCGAGGCCACACCGAGGGACTGCTGCAGGATCTGCGCGACGTCGAGCACCTTCACGTCCTCACGTGCTTCGCCCTCGCCGACCTTCGCCGCCACGGCGTCGGACAGCATCACCATGCAGAACGGGCACGCGGTCGAAATCAGATCGGGATCGAGCGCGAGCGCTTCCTCGGTGCGTTCGACGTTGATGCGCTTGCCGATCTTCTCTTCCATCCAGAACCGCGCGCCGCCGGCTCCGCAGCAGAAGCCGCGGTCCTTGCAACGATGCATCTCCTGCGACTTGAGGCCGGCGATCGCGCCGAGCACCTCGCGTGGCGGTGTGTAGACCTTGTTGTGCCGGCCGAGGTAGCACGGGTCGTGATAGGTGACGTTCTTGTCGACCGGCTCGACAGGTGTGAGCCGACCGTCCTCGACGAGCTTGCCGAGCAGCTGGGTGTGGTGCACCACCTCGAAGTGGCCGCCGAGTTGCGGGTACTCGTTGGCGAGGGTGTTGAAGCAGTGCGGGCAGGTCGCGACGATCTTCAGCGGCGCGGCGCGAGTGATCGAGTTGAGCACCTCGACGTTCTGCATGCCCTGCATCTGGAACAAGAACTCGTTGCCCAGCCGTCGCGCGGGATCTCCGGTGCACGTCTCGCCGGAGCCCAGCACCGCGAACTCGACGCCTGCGGTGTGCAGCAGTTCGGCGAAGGCGATCGTCACCTTGCGCGAGCGGTCTTCCAGGGCGCCGGCGCAGCCGACCCAGAACAGGTATTCGATGTCGGGCTCGAGCTTCGAGCCCGGTTCGGCGCGGCGCACCTCGAAGGACACGTCGGCCATCCACTCGTCACGGCCACGGTCGGCCATGCCCCACGGATTTCCCTTGTTCTCGATGTTGCGCAGCATGACGCCGGCCTCGGACGGGAACGCGGACTCGATCAGCACCTGGTAGCGGCGCATGTCGACGATGTGGTCGATGTGCTCGATGTCGACCGGGCACTGTTCGACGCAGGCACCGCACGTGGTGCACGACCACAGCACGTCCGGATCGATGACACCGCCGCTGGCGAGGTCACCGACGAGCGGGCGCACGGCCTGGTCACCGCCCGAGCCCTCGATGCGCGGGAAGCCGGCCTCGGGGACGTGATGCCCGCTGGGCTCGTGCCCCTCTGCTGTCGCCTTCTTCGGCACCTCTTTGCCGAACAGGTACGGCGCCTTCGCGAACAGGTGGTCGCGCAGGTCCATGATCACGAGCTTCGGCGAGAGCGGCTTGCCGGTGTTCCACGCCGGGCACTGCGACTGGCAACGTCCGCACTCGGTGCAGGTCGCGAAGTCGAGGTAGCCCTTCCACGTGAAGTCCTCGATCTTGCCCTTGCCGAAGACGGTGTCCTCGGACAGGTTCTCGACGTCGGCGAAGTCGATCGGGTCGCCCTCGGCATCGGTCACCGGCAGCAACTCGCGCAACCCGTCCGGTTCGCGCTTGGTGAGCACGTTGAGCGGCGCGGTCGCGATGTGCAGGTGCTTGCTGTAGACGACGAGGATCGTGAACCCGAAGATGACCGCCATCTGCCCGAGCAGGAAGAACGTCTCGATGCCCTGGTTGTAGGCGCCGCTGCCGAGCAGCTTCGCCACGGCCCACGACGCGAACGGCGCGTGCGACCTGCCCCACGGGAAGTGCCCGGTGTTGTACTGCGCGCCGCGGTAGAGCAGCAACGTGATCACGACCAGCGCGATCATTGCGAGAACGGCCCACGCCGGCCCGGTGTGCGAGCCGTAGAAGCGGCTGCTGCGCGCCTCGCGATCGGGTGCGTTGCGCAGCCGGTTGATCGCGAACCACACGATCGCGACGAGGACGGCGACGGCGAAGAAGTCTTCGCCGAAACCGAGCCAGCGCGCGTGGCCGATGATCGGGAACGCGAAGTCCTTGCTGATGACCAGCGCGCCCATGGCCTCGACGATCGTGGCGCCGAGGATGACGAAGCCCCAGAACGTGAAGAAGTGCGCGATGCCCGGGCCGCTCCAGCGCAGCAGCCGGCGCTGCCCGAAGACCTCGACGACCTGGCCCTTGACCCGTTCCTCGATCATGTCGGTGCGGCCCTTGGCGGGCCGTCCGGAGCGAATGAGCTTGACCAGCCACGCGATCCGGCGCCCGGCGACGGCGATCGTGATCACCAGCATGGCGATCGCGAGGGTGATGCGGAGCGCGCCGGGCGGGGTGTACACCCAGTCGAACACCTTCCCGTAGGCAACGGGATGCGGGCTCACGCTCAACGCGGTCTCCTCAGCGGCGGCAGGACGGGCAGCGGGCAGGTCGGTCGGAAGAAACTATGCCGAATCTATTCGGTATTACCGGCTGGTAACGAATCCGGGTCCAAGGTGTGGTCGCGCTAACGCCACCTCCTCGGCGCGATGCGGTTCAATGCCGCCATGGCGAAGAGTTCGCGAGTGCCGCCCGGCGTGGGCTCCATCCCGCTCGTCGGCGACCTGATGAAGCAGGCCGACGAGCAGGCGCGGTGGCTGCAGGACGTGCTCGAGCAGAACACCCGCCTCGTCGCCCAGTTGCCCGCCACGATGAAGTCGTTCAACGACTCCCTGGAGCGGTTCAACCAGACCGTCGCCCGGCTCGACCGGCTCGTGGCGCAGGTCGAACGCACCACGGCCACGCTCATCGTGCCGCTCGAGCAGCTGTCTGTGCGCATGGAGCGGCTGGCCGGTGTTCTCGGCGACATGCCCGGCGCCGGATTGGTGCGGCGCCTGACCGGGCTGCAACGGGCCACCGAGGCGTCGCCTGAGTCCCCTGAGCCACCCCAGCCACCCACCCGGCGGGTCACGAAAAAATAACGAACGAAAAATCGGGACGCGTCGTCGGACGCGCGTGGTTGCATGGATGACTTGTTACCGCGCAATGGCAAAACGGTTCTATTGCGTGGCAGCATCTGGCGGCACCTGGACCTGGTGCCGGGGACGAGCCGTCGGGGGGCCGCATGTCCGAGCTGGACACCGAGTTCGCCCGTGCTCGCGTGTCCTCGTCCACCCGCACCGTCGAGCGGGCGCTCGGGCTGCTCGCCCACGTCGCCGAGAACGCGGCAAGCACGCTGTCCGAATGCGCCCGGAGGACCGGCCTGGCGCCCAGCACGGCGCTGCGGTTGCTGCGCACGCTCGAGGCGGCCGGCTTCGTCGTCCGCACCCCGGCGGGGCTCTATGAACCCGGCAATCGGCTGATCCAGCTCGGCGCCCTGGCCCTCGGCCGCCAGCCGCTCGTCCAGCAAGCCCGCCCGAGCCTGCAGCGCATCGTCGAACGCACCGGCGAGTCGGCCTATCTCGTCATCCGCGGCGCTGCCGACACCGCGATCTACCTGGCGATGGTCGAAGGCACGCACGCGATTCGGCACACGAGCTGGGTGGGGCGTGCCATCGAGCTCGAAGACCTCGCCGTCGCGGGTGCACTGCGTGGCGAGGTGTCCGCGCACGGGTTCGTCGCACAGCGCGACCGGCTCGAGCCCGACGTCACCGCCATCGCCGCGCCCATCCGGTGGGCCGGCGGCATCGCCGGCGCGCTCAACCTGCTCGGTCCGACCTATCGCATCGACGACGCGGCGATGCACGCCTACGGACTGATCGTCGCCCACGAGGCGGCGACGATCAGCGCGCAGCTCGGTGCACGACCCCCCGATCACACGACCCTGGAGGAAGCCCGGTGATCCGGTTCGAGTCCGTCACCAAGCGCTTCGGCGACGGCACTGTCGCCGTCGACGAGCTGTCCATCGAAGCCCCGACCGGCAAGATCACCGTCTTCGTCGGCCCGTCCGGGTGCGGCAAGACCACGTCGCTGCGCATGATCAACCGGATGCTCGAGCCGACGTCGGGCCGGATCCTTCTCGACGACAAGGACACCGCCTCGATCGACCCGGCCCAGCTGCGCCGCGGCATCGGTTACGTGATCCAGCACGCCGGCTTGTTCCCGCACCGCACTGTGGTCGACAACGTGGCGACTGTCCCGCTGCTGCTCGGCGAGAGCAAGGCCACCGCCCGCAAGCGTGCCCTCGAACTGCTCGAGCGGGTCGGGTTGCCGGGCAACCTCGCGCGGCGTTACCCCGCGCAGCTGTCGGGTGGACAGCAGCAGCGCGTCGGCGTCGCGCGGGCGCTGGCCGCCGATCCGCCCGTGATGTTGATGGACGAGCCGTTCAGCGCGGTCGACCCGGTCGTGCGCGAGCAGCTGCAGAACGAATTCCTGCGGCTGCAGAACGAGCTGGGCAAGACGATCGCGTTCGTCACCCACGACATCGACGAAGCCATCAAGCTCGGCGACAAGGTCGCGGTCATGCGCGTCGGCGGCAAGCTCGCCCAGTTCGCCGAGCCGGCCGAATTGCTCTCCCGCCCGGCGGACGCCTTCGTCGCCGGCTTCGTCGGCCGCGACCGCGGCTACCGCGCGCTCGGTTTCGCCGCGGCGGGTGAGCTACCCACCGCCGAGGAAGACGTCGTTCGTCTCGGCGCGCAGGTGCGCCAGGCCCGCGACGGAGCTCAGGACGGGTGGACGTTGGTCGTCGACGACGACAACCAGCCCCAGGGCTGGCTGGCCGTGGGTGGGCTCAGCGGGTCGGCGCTGGACGCCGCGGTGACGCCGGAGCTGCTCAATCTCGGCGGCACCCTGGCCAAGCAGTCGGGCACGCTGCGCGAGGCGCTCGATGCCGCGTTGTCCTCGCCCAGCGGACGCGGAGTCGTCGTCGACGGCGACGGCCGATTCGTCGGCACGGTGACCGCCGGTGAGGTGCTCGAGCGCATCGAGCGCCGCGCCGCCGCCATCCGCCGCGACACGGTGAACGCCGCCGCCCGGGGTGGTGCCCATGGGTGAGCTCTGGACCTATTTCACCGACCACCGCAGCGACATCATGAGCTGGTTGTGGACCACGGTGTGGTTGGCCGGTGTCCCCCTGCTGATCGGGCTCGCGCTCGCCCTGCCGATCGGGTGGGTGGCCAGCCGCTACCACTGGACCTACCCGCCGATCACCTCGCTGGCCGGCCTGCTCTACACGATTCCGTCACTCGTGTTGTTCCTTGCCCTGCCCGGCATCATCGGCACGGGCATCCTGTCGCCGGTCAACGTCGCGGTCGGCCTGACGTTCTACACGCTCGCGTTGCTCGTACGCACGGTGGCTGATGGTCTCGATTCGGTGTCCGAGACGGCGATGGCTGCGGCCTCGGCGATGGGCTACACCGATCGGCAGCGTTTCTTCGCCGTCCAACTGCCGCTCGCGGTGCCGGTGATCGGCGCCGGGCTGCGGGTCGCCGCGGTGTCGAACGTGAGCCTCGTGTCGGTCGGTTCGGTCATCGGGGTGACCCAGCTCGGCGAGTTGTTCGTGCTCGGGTACACGTACAACTCGGTGACGCCCACGCTGGTGGGGCTGATCCTGTTCGTCCTGCTCGCGTTGATCTTCGATCTGATCGTCCTCGCGACCGTGCGTGTACTCACTCCCTGGCAGCGGGCAGGAGGGAACATATGACGCATCCGGTTCTCGCCGACCTGCAGGTGCCGGGCTTCAGCCGGGTCCTGATCTGGTTCAACGATCCCTCGAACTGGTGGGGTCCCTTCGGCCTGGTCGCACGCATCCGCGAGCACGTGATCTACACGATCGTCATCCTGGTCATCGCGACGATCATCGCGCTGCCCATCGGGTTGATCGTCGGGCACACGGGCCGCGGCGTCGTGCTCGTCGTCGGTCTGGCCAACGGCCTTCGTGCCGTGCCGACGCTCGGCTTCGCAATCCTGCTCTACATCATGTTCTCGTCGCTGATCACGACGAACTTCGCGATCCCCGGCGTGGTCGACCGAGGAGGGTTGTCCGTCTTCGTCCCGGTGATGATCGTGCTCATCGTGCTCGCGTTGCCACCGATCCTCACGAGCACGTACGCAGGGGTGCAGAACGTCGACCCGGCGGTGCGCGACGCTGCGCGCGGGATGGGCATGACGGGTCGCGAAGTCGTCTTCAAGGTCGAGTTCCCGTGCGCCTTGCCGCTGATCATGTCCGGGCTGCGCAGCGCGACATTGCAGGTGATCGCCACCGTGACGGTCGCGGGCTTCCTGCCTTTCCTCGGCGGCCTCGGCCGCTACATCAAGGACGGGACGGAGACCCTGTTCGACCCGCAGACCGGTTACCCGGCCATGGTCGCCGCGGGCATCACCGTCGCCGTCCTCGCCGTCGTCGCCGATGCCCTGCTGAACCTTGTCCAGCGCTACGTCGTGTCGCCCGGGCTGTCCGGACGCGCGACCAAGAACCGTCCCGAACCGGCGGACGCCACCTCCGAACCTGCCGCGGAGGCGCACTTGACCCATGCGTGACCGGACAGCTTGACCTCAGACCTGTAAGAGCATCGAAGGAGAAATCGATGAAACGGATCTACCTCGCGGTCCTCACCGCGATCGGGCTGCTCGCGCTCGCAGCGTGCGGCAGCAGCGGAAGCTCGGCGCAGGGCGGCGCTTCGCCGTCCCAGTCGTTCAACACGCAGACCTCCGGCCAGTCGACCGCGCCCGCCGGCGGGCTGTCGAAGCAACCCGGTTCGGTCACCATCGGCTCGGCCGACTTCCCGGAGAACATCCTGCTCGCCGACATCTACGGCGATGCGATGAGCGCGAAGGGTGTGAAGGTCACCAAGCACCTGAACATCGGTGAGCGCTCGGTGTACATGAAGGCGCTGTCCAACGGTGAGATCACCGCGATCCCCGAGTACACCGGCTCGATCCTGCCGTTCCTGCTCGGCAAGACCACCACTGCGAAGACGCCCGATGACGTGTACGCGCAGCTGCAGCAAGTTGCAGCGGCCAACAAATTCGTCGTGACGAACTTCGCGCCCGCGCAGGACTCCGACACGATCACCGTGACGCAGAAGACCGCGAGCAAGTACCACCTGAAGTCGATCGGTGACCTGAAGAGCGTGGCGAGCAACCTCACCCTCGGCGCGCCGGCGAACTTCAAGTCGCGTCCCGACGGCGTGCCCGCCCTCAAGGCGGACTACGGCGTGGTGTTCGGACAGTTCGTCGCGACCGACGCAGGTGGCACGGCGACCGTCAACGCGCTCGTCAACGATCACATTGACGCTGCGGACATCTTCTCGACAGATCCGAGCATCGTGAAGAACCACTTCGTGTCCCTCGCGGACCCGAAGAGCATGTTCGCCGCACAGAACATCGTGCCGATGTTCGCGAAGAACACCTTGACGCAGCCGATGAAGGACGCATGCGACGCCGTGTCGGCCAAGCTCGACACCAAGACGCTGCTGACCCTCGACTCGAAGCTCGGGACGAACGTCGACCCCGACACCGTGGCGAAGGCGTGGCTCAAGCAGGAAGGCCTCGGCTGACCCAGCGCCGAGTTCGAACAGGCGTCGGCCCGGGATCGAAAGATCCCGGGCCGACGTGTTTTGAGGCGGCCGTCAGCGCGGCAGCTGTGCCTGCAGCGGGCCCGTGACCGACGCAGCGATCGCGCGATAACCCCGATCGTTCGGGTCGGCCAGGTCGGCCATCCAGTTCGGATGCCCGCTCAGGGCGTCGGCGACATCGAGATACACGCCGTGCACCGCTTCGACGCCGGCCTGCACGGCAGTGTCGACCTTGGTGAGCTTCGGTGGGTGCGGACTGTCTCCCCACCACGGAGCGATCGCGACCAGTCGCGCATCGGGCAGCAGCGTGTGCAGGCTCGCGAACACCTTCCGCGCTGCGATACGCACCTGCCGGGCCGAATGCGTGACGTCGTTGCGTCCGCCGCTGACGACGACGACCTGCGGGTTTGCGGCGACAACCTGGCTGATCAGATCTTGGTAGGACATGCCGTCCGATCCGGTCTGGGCGTAACCGGCGCCGTCCGCCGAGACCGTCGTTGCGTCGACCTCGAGTGCGGCGCTCACCAGCGCGGTCCACCCGGCCTTCGGCGACGAGGCACCCGAAGATGCCGTGTAGTCGTCACCGAGGAACGCAAGCCGTATCGGCGACGGCGCGGTCGTGGTCGGCGCCGTCGTAGTCGGCCCGGTGGTGGTGCTCCGGCTCGTCGGCGGTGTCGATTCGACCGGTTGGGAGAACCCGGGCGCCTGACCGGCGCGCGGAATGTCGGGGTGCTGTCGCACGACGTAGACGACCGCGATCGCAACCACAGCGGCGCTCACCAGCAGCAGGCCCGTCCACACGCGTCGCACGACGCACATCGTAGGGTTCGGTCGTGAGCTTCTCGGTTCTGTTCGTCTGCACCGGCAACATCTGCCGGTCGCCGTCAGCCGAGTTGTTGTTCGCAGCCCGGGTCGGGGCGCTCGCAATTCCTGTGCCGATCACTGTTGCCAGTGCGGGCACGTCGGGGCTGTCGGGACACGACATGGACGCGCCGTCCGCGTTCGCTGTGCGTGAGTACGGCATCGATACCTCGCACCACGTTGCGCGCCGGGTGACTCCGGCGATGGTCAACGATGCAGACCTGATCCTCACCGCGGATTCCGGACAGCGTTCGACGATCCTGCAGGCGCAGCCGCTGGTCTTCCGGCGCACCTTCACGCTGCGCGAGTTCGGGCGCCTCGGTGCCGCATTGCGTCCGCTGACGGGCGAGGTCACCGCCCACGCGTTGCACGATCGGGTTGCCGAGGTCGCCGATCAACGTGGGATTGTCGAGCCGGGCCCGCCAGGCTCGGACGACATCGGCGATCCGCTCGGCGGAGGCATCGACGTGGCACGCGCCACGGTCGCGCGGATTGACGAAGCGTGCGCCGACGCGCTCGCTGCACTCGGGCTCTCCAGCGTCGCCGCCGTGCGGGAATCCCTACCGAACAGCTGACCGGCGCATGAGCGCCCCAGCTCGGCCCTAGGCCCGCCCGGACTTGCGCGGGCTGCCCGCTGCGCCGTCGAACGGGCTGGCGGCTGCGTCGTCCGGATGACTGACCTCGGTGCCGCTGTCGGCGGTGGTGGTGGCGGCGGTGGTGTTGTCGCTGTTGTCCTGGTGATGGGCGCCCTTGCCGTCGCCGCGGTTGGGCCGGTACGCCGCGTAGTAGTACGCGTACTCGTAGCTGTACTTGCTCGCGGACCTGGTGATCATGTTCAGGATGACGCCGACCGGATGCCGGTTGACCTTGTCGAGCGCCGCGATCGAGCGCGCGGCCTGGTCGCGGGTCGTCTTCGAAGCGCGATGCACCAAGCAGCGTGGCGTCAGCCATCGTCGCGACCTCAGCACCGTCAGTGACCGGAAGCAGCGGCGGAGTGTCGATGATCGTGAAGTCGACGTTGCGCGCCAGTTCGGCGATCACGTGACGCGCGTGCTGGGTGATCAGCAACTCGCTCGGGTTCGGGGGGATCGGGCCGGACGTGAGCACGGCGAGGTTGCGGCCGGCGTTCTGCAGCACGGTCTCGACCGGCGCCTTGCCGATGACGACGGTCGTGAAGCCGACGTCGCCGACGAGCCCGAGTGCCTTGGCGATGGACGGGCGGCGCAGGTCGGCCTCGACGAGACACACGCGCGCACCTGCCTCGGCGAGCGCGGCCGCGAGGTTGATCGCCGTCGTGGTCTTGCCCTCGCCGGGCACTGCGCTCGTGACCGCGATGATCCGCGGCGGGTTGTCGACGTCGACGAACTGCAGGTTGGTGCGCAGCTGGCGATACGCCTCGGAACGACTGCTGTGCGGGTCGCTGCGGAACGCAATCGGTGAGCGGGGCGTGCGCTTGTCGAACGGCACCAGACCGAGGACGGGCGCGCCCATCTCTTCGAAGTCGCTCGGACCCTTGACCGTGTTGTCGAGTACCTCGCGCAGCACGGCGACACCGACGCCGATCAGCAGCCCGACGACCAGCCCCAGGCCGATGTTGAGCACCTTGTTCGGCGTGATCGGCGCGCTCGGAACCGTCGCGGGCAGGTTGACCGTCGCCTTGATCGTCGGTCGTCCCCGCGCGTCGGTCGGGACGATGTCGTTCTCGACGACGGTTATGAACTGCTTGGCAACCGCGTTGGCCAACCTTGCTGCGAGTACCGGGTCGGTGTTCGTCACCTGGATGTTGATCAAGACCTTGTTGAGCGGCGCATCGGCGGAGATGTCGCTGGCCAACTGGGACGAAGTCAGCCGGCCCTGAAGCCCTAGCTGCTTGACGACGGCGTCGGTCACCCGCGGGCTCGCTGCCACGCTGGTGAGAGTCTGCACCTGTGCCTGGACCAGCGTGTTGCCCTGGGCGAGCTGACTCGGGTCCTGTGCGCCCGATGGATAGGCGATGAGCTGGACGCTGCCTTGATAGATCTTCGTCGTCGCTAGGGTCAGCGCGACACCGGCCGCGACGCCGACGACCACGAACGCCAGGATCGATGCCCAGCTCTTGCGCAGGATGCGCACGTAGTCGCGTAGATCCACGGGGTGCCTCGCGGCCTTTCGATCGGGTTCGGGGTGGTGCGAGCGTACCTGCCGATCGTCGAAGTAACCCGTTCTGTGCCAATCGCCCGGCGGGTTGGTTCATCGTTTCGCTGGAAGATTGTCACCGGGAAAAATGTTGGCTTCCGATTGATTTCCGGGCAGTGGAGGTTTCGTTCAGGTAAAGGTGAGCTTGAGGGGGATGGTGCAGCTAGGATTAATGATCGATAGCGGATACCGTCTTACTGCTTTGTCCGATTATTCAGATCGGGCTCCCCCCGGAGCATTTGAGGGAGATTTTATGAAGACGACGATGACGCGCGCGCTCGCCGCTGTGGTGGCGCTGGGCGTGTTACTCGCCGCCGCCCTGACCTTTGCGGGCGCAGCCAACGCAGCGCCGAGCACCAGCTACCCACCGAACTCGTCGAGCGGAACGGGCGGTGTGCACATCACGAACCCGCACCCGCACGCCGGTGGCACAGTCGTCGTCTCCGGCAGCAGCTGCACCGCGGGCGCACTCGTGAGCGTCTTCTTCGACTCCCAGCAGGTCGCGACCGGCCGGGTCAACCCGGCGGGTCACTACAGCATCCCGTTCAAGATTCCTGGCAATGCCGCTGCCGGGCACCACACGGTGAGCATCAAGGTCTCGGGCGGTAGTTGCCCGGGCTCCGGCATCCTCGGCATCGATGTCGTGGCAAGCAATGGTGGCGGCGGCGGCAACCTCGCCGGCACCGGTGTCGCCGTGGTCGGCATCGGCGCCCTGGGCGTGATCCTCTTGGTCGGCGGCGGGATGATGCTGCTGGCCGGACGCCGGCGAACCAGCAACCACGCCTGAGCCTTACCTTCAGCACTCCGAACTACGATCGGGGCGGTTCAGCTGAACCGCCCCGATTCGTTCTTTCCGGAGCCCGATGACCGACGACGCTGCCGCTGACCACGGAGCGGATTCCGCGCTGGACACGCGGGCCTTCGCCGGACCGGGCTGGACCCGTGACGACGTCCTCGCCGAATCGGGACGTGTGCGGGTGCGACATCGCCGACGCAAGCGAGTAGTGCGACGCCGGGTCCTGCTCGGGGGCGGCGTGCTCGCCGTTGCGCTGATCGCCTCCGTGGCCTGGCTGCTGTATTCAGGTTTGCGCGCTCGCACAGAACTGGACGCGGTGCGGGCATCGGTCGACGCGATGCGCGCACACATCAGCGCAGGTGACCTGGGCGCCGCTCGCGCGGACGCCGACTCGATTCGCACGCACGCCGCTGCCGCGCACGACCTGACCACCGGGCCGCTCTGGGCGAGTGCCGCTGCGATCCCGCTGATCGGTGATCCGTTCGCTACCACCCGAGCGGTGACCTCGAGCGTGCACTCGATCGCGGTCGACGCGTTACCTGCGCTCATCGACGCGAGCCGCACGCTGTCACCGTCGACGCTGCGCGGGCCCGACGGCCGCTTCGACGTCAGCGCGATCTCGGCTGTGGCACCACCGTTGCACCATGCCGACGTCGCGATGAACGCGGCGCTGACCACGATCAATCGGTCGTCGGGCTCGACGTGGCTCGGCGCTGTCAACTCGGCTCGGGACACGCTGCTCAGCAGGCTGACGCAGCTGACCCACTCCGTCCACTCCGCGTCGATCGCAGCCTCGGTGCTGCCGCCGCTGCTGGGGGCAGACGGGCCGCGCTCGTACATCGTGACTTTTCAGAACGAGGCGGAGTTGCGAGGGACGGGTGGGCTGCCCGGCGCCTTTGCAATTCTCCATGCTGATAACGGGAAACTGTCTTTCGACCGTTTCGAATCGGACACGGAATTGTGTTGCGTGCAATCCGGGCTCGATCTCGGCCACGAATTCGACGTCTTGTGGTCCGGTGGCCCCGCGGGCTTGTACGCCAACAGCAATGAAAGCCCGCACTTCCCGTACGCCGCCCGGATCTGGACGGCGATGTGGCAGCGCAAAACCGGGCAACGCCTCGACGGGGCGATCACCCTGGACCCGACAACCCTCGGCTACCTGCTCGCCGTGACCGGACCGGCGACGCTTCCGAACGGGCAACAGGTGACTGCGGACAACGTCGTCTCACTCACGCAGCAGGAGGCGTATGACCGCTTCGGCGCGAGGAACGACGCTCGCAAGCAGTACCTGCTGGAGATCGCGCGAGCCGTCGCCAACCGGTTGCTCGCATCCTCGGCGGATCCGACGGCGCTGGTGCAGGCGGCCGGCCAGGCGGTCAGCCAGTACCGGCTGCTCGTCTGGGCGCGAGATCCCACGATCGAGAACCAGTTGGCACCTTTGCCGATATCGGGATCGGTTCCGCCGGTGGCGGATCCCTACGCCGGCCTCGCGATCGTCAACACCTTGGCATCGAAGATGGACTACTACCTGCACGCATCATTGCGGTGGCAGAGCAGCGGATGCGGCCAGTTTCGCGATGTCACCGTGACGATGACCTTCCACAACTCGGCGCCGAGTGGGTTACCGCCCTACGTCACCGGACACATCGGCGAGCCAGGGTTCCCGACCGCGCTCGGAACCGACCGGTTCACTGTGTACTACTACGGGTCCACCGACGCTGCGCTCGTTCGCGCAACTCAAGGCGGCTCGGCGGTGAGCCCCTACACCGGTTATGAGCGCGGCCATCCCGTCTACCAATTGGGCGTGACGTTGGCCCGGGGCGGTACGCAAACGATCGTGCTACACCTCAATGAACCAGCCGGCACGGGCGCACCGACGCTGCGGATGCAGCCGATGGTGAATCCGGTTACGACACACGTCGTTTCCGCCCCAGGCTGCTCGTCGTGACGAGCGCAGCGAAACCCGATGGGACTGACGAGGCCGACGAGACCGCCGACGGCGGCGACGCGACCACCGGGTCGCGTCGACGGTGGTCGACTCGACGACTGGTGGTTCTCGGCGTCGGTGTGTTCGTGTTGCTGCTCATCGCAGGGGCCGCCTGGATGCTCTACACGGGTCTCAAGGCGCGAACTCAGCTCGAGGCCGTCCAGGTCGGAGTTCGACAATTGCGTTCGGATGTCTCCGCCGGCGATCTGCCCGCGGCCCGGGCCGATGCCGACTCGGTTCAGGCGCATGCCAACCGTGCCTACGATCTGGCCAACGGCCCGATCTGGGCGATCGCCGCGCGCATCCCTTACCTCGGCGACCCGATGAAGACGACCAGAGCAGTCACAGCAAGCGTGCACTCGATCGCCGATGGCGCGTTGCCCGGTCTCATCGCGGCGACCCGAACCCTGTCGCCCGACACCTTGCGTGCACCCGACGGCAGGTTCGACCTGCGCGCGATAGCGGCGCTGGCGCCGCCGCTCGGGCGTGCTTCGACCGTGCTGGACAACGCGGTTCACACGATCGCGTCGACCTCGGATTCGACGTGGCTCGGATCGGTCGATCGAGCACGCAGCGCCTTGCTGGATCAGCTCACGCGATTGGCTGCGTCGATCCGGTCGGCCAAGCTCGCCGTCGACGTCGTCCCGTCGATGCTCGGCGCGCACGGTACGCGCACGTACATGGTCACGTTCGAGAACAATGCGGAAATGCGAGGGATCGGCGGCCTGCCCGGCGCTTTCGCGATCCTGCGTGCCGACAACGGCAAACTCTCCTTCGTCCGGTTCGGGTCGGACGACTTGTTGCAAGGCACTTCGTCCGGGCTCGACTTCGGTGCAGGCTTCAACGCGTTATGGCCCGCGAACCCGACCGAGTCGTACAAGGACAGCGACGGGAGTCCGCACTTCCCGTATGCCGCACAGATCTGGTCGGCGATGTGGCAACGCAAGACCGGGCAACGCCTGGACGGGGCGATCGCGCTCGATCCGAGGGCGCTCAGTTACCTGCTCGCGGTCACTGGACCCGCCGTGCTGCCGGACCACACCGAAGTCAGCTCCGATGACGTCGTAACCCTGACGCAGAAGGAGGTCTACGCCCGATTCGCCCACGACAGGCAGGCGCGGAAGCGTTACCTTGACGACATCGCGCGCGTTGTGGCCAAGAAGCTCGTCTCGACCTCTGCCAGCCCGCTCGCCCTGCTGCGGGCAGCCGGCAAGGGCGCCGGTGAGCAGCGCGTGCTCCTGTGGGTCCGCGACCCGAGGATCGAGGCCGAGCTGAGCACGTTGCCACTCGCGGGCATCGTGCCGACCACATCGCCGTACGCGGGCGTCGCGATTGTGAACACGCTCGGTTCGAAGCTCGACTATTACCTGCACGGCTCACTCGACTACGAGCGGACAGGATGTGGCTCGACCCGGACGGTGACAGCGAAGCTCACATTGACCAACGACGCGACACCCGGCCTGCCGCGCTTCGTCTACGGGCTGATCAAGCACCCGGGCTATCCGAGACACTTCGGCACCAACCGGCTGACCGTTTATTACTACGCGTCGGCCGGGGCGAAGCTGACGTCCATCACGAACGGTGGCACGACAGTGCAGCCCTACGTCGGCTCCGAGCGTGGCCACCCCGTTGTGAAGGTGAGCCTCACGATTCCCGAGGGCGCCACCCGCACTCTCGAACTGCATCTGTCCGAACCGAGCGGGACAGGCCCGCCCGTCGTTCGCGTCCCGCCCATGATCAATCCGATGGCGGTCGACGTTACGGACGTCGACTGCGGCTCATGATCGCCGTCGCCGACCCGGCCACCGAGCAACGGCACGGCCCCTGGACATCGTGGGCACGGCGCGAGGCGCGCTGGCTCGTCCCGGTGCTCGTCGGCATCGTCGACGCCGCGGTGTTCGCGATAGTGGCGCCGAACGTCAACGACATCTTCGCGGCGACCGCGCGGGCCTCCGCCGTGTTGCACGGCGTCGGACTCGAGTACTGGTTCGGGTGGTTCGGCGGCGGATCGACGCCGGGCAACTACTCCGTCCTCACGCCCTACCTGGCGGCGCTGCTGACAGCGATCGGACTGGCGGCCATCGCAACGGCCGCGATAGCTCCCGTGGCGTGGTTCGCCTTGCGCGACACCGCGCACCCGGTCGCGGGCCTGTGGGTCGTCGTCCTGACCGCCGGGCTGAACATGTGGAGCGGGCGCGTTCCGTTCGCGCTCGGATGCCTGATGGCCGTCCTCGCAGCCCTGTTCGTCGCGCGCAGGCGCAGTTGGCTCGCAGCGCTGTTCGGCTTGCTCACCGTGGCGTCATCGCCGGTGTCGGCGGCGTTCTTGGCGATCTTGTTGTTCGCGCTGTTCCTCTCTCGGCCCGAATGGCGCCGCACGAGTGCGCTCGCCATAGCGCCGATCGCTGTCGCGATGGTCGGCGTGGCGGTGCTGTTCGGCCAACCCGGTCCGGAGTCGTTCACGCTGTTGCAGCTGTGCCAACTCGTTGCCGCCGCGACGTTGTTGCTCGTTGTGACCTCTCCGGACTGGCTGCGCACGACGCTCTGGCTCACGCTGCTCGGCTCGCCACTGGTCTTCTTGATCCCGAACGGCCTCGGTGACAATCTCCTTCGGCTCGTTGCGTATTGCCTACCTGCGATCGTGGTCGCGACGTCGACGCGCCGCCTGCGCATCGCCCTGCTCGGCGCGTCGATCGCGCTGGCGCTCTCGACGAAGCAGAGCGTCGGCGATGTGTTCGACGCCGCCGAACCGACCGCCTCGCCGGCCTACTACACGAGCCTGATCAGCGAACTGAAGACACTGCACTCGCGGTTGCGCGACTGCCGGCTCGAAGTGGTCGACGACGGAACGCACACGGCGTCGTTCGCGCTGCTCGATCACGCGATGCTGGCGCGCGGCTACGAGTACCAGGAAGACAACGAACTCAACGCCGTCCTCTCCCAACCCGATCTCGACTCGATCGAGTACAAGGTGTGGCTCGACAACAACGCGGTGTGTTTCGTTGCGATCGCGAGCACCTACCGCCGGTCGATCACGCCGGAGTTCCGGCTCGTCTCGCGGAACCGTCCGACCTACCTGTCTCCGGTGTGGCACGACTCGGCGTGGACGGTGTACGCAGTGGCCGATTCGAACCCGATCGTGGCGGCTCCGGTGCGCGTCGTCCTGTTCAGCCAGGCGAAACTCGTCCTGCGTGTGCCGTGCGCCTGCACCTTCGGCGTGCGGGTGCGCAACCCCGGGCGACTGCGTGCGGTGATGACCGCGCCGCAACACTCGAGCGGGTCCGCGATCGACGCGACGCTGGCACCGGACGGGTTCGGCTGGACGACGATGACGACCACACGGCCGGGCGTCTACACGTTGTCGGGCTGAGCTCAGCCCGCAACGACCGCGAGCCCGGCGTGAGAACTCGCCGGCGCGACGATCGGCGCGGCTTCCTGCAGCTTCGCCAGCCCCGGATGCCACGCGAGCAGCCGGGTCGAGACGCCTTGGTCGAGCGCGACCACCACCCAATCGCTGCGCGGCGCGAAGGCCATGCTCAGTCCGACCTTGCCGGGGAGCTCGATGCCGGGCACCACGTCGAGGCGACCGGTGTCGAGATGCAGCCAGGCGATGTCGGCAGGCGGAATCGGGTAACCCATCGAGTAGTGCCGGTCTTGGTGACTGCGCTCGATCAAGAAGGCGTATTCACGTCCGTCCGGGCTCAGCACGCCGGGCTGCAGGCCGGGCGAATGTGGAATCCGGTAGCTGCGCGTCGCGCCGTCAGACACGCTCGTGCTGCGCAAGGTGCACGGCGCCCGCCGGGTGACGTCGCACGCGGCCTGCGAGATGACCACCCCGCCGCCGGCCGCCACCGGCTGACCGCGGATCAGCCGGTTCGTGATCCGACCGGTGTCCGCCTCGAGCAGCATCCCCACGTACTCCCCGCCCAGCAGCGCGGAGCCGCTGACAACGCCGTCGGTCACACCCGTCACGGTGAAGTTCCGGGGCAGCTGCACCGATGGCCGGCCGGGCGTGCTGAGCAGCGGACGAGGGTGCCGGGCAGACGACTCGCGTACGACGTAGGTGCGGCGCCCGTCCTGGTACACGTCGACCGGACCGCCATGCGACACCGCTGGTGCGTCGGTGCCCAGGGTGAGCGTCCTCGTCCGGGAGGTGCGGCAGCCGTAGACCACGGCGCTCGAGCCCGCGATCTGCTCGACGTAAGCCCCTGCGCCGAGCGGCGGCGTGCGCACCGCCGACTGGGTGCCGCGGTCGAAGTCGACGCGCCAGACCCGGGCGCCGCCCACGACCACGCGCAGGCCTGTGGCGTGCGCGCGCTGCCGGCCGGAGACCAGCGCGACCTGCGGTTGATCGCCGCACGCGCCGTGGGCGGTCGGCCATGCGGGGAGGATGAGCGGGCCGCCGGGCTGGCGGAACAGCGGCGGCGCGATCTGCGGCGAGTGGCTCGTCGCCGGCGTCGAACTCGATGCCGACAGCGCTGCGGGCTGCGAGCCGCCGCCGCGATCGAGGGCACGTACGCCGAGGACGCCGAGCGCCGCGACGACGAGCACGAGACCGGCGACTCGCACCCACCGCGGCACCGGCCGGGCACCGCTGAGCAGTTCCTCGGGCTCGTCGAACTCGTCGACCTCGTGGCTCACCCGGTCACCCCGCAAGCACCTGGACCGGCGGAGCGGCCGGGCTCACCAGGTCGCGAACCGGCGAGACGAGCGGGCGCCGCAGCCCGGGCCGCCAGGCGTACAGGCGGGTCGACCTGTTGGCGCTCGCTGCG
Source organism: uncultured Actinomycetota bacterium (assembly GCA_963754285.1). Classification (GTDB taxonomy): domain Bacteria; phylum Actinomycetota; class Actinomycetes; order Mycobacteriales; family Jatrophihabitantaceae; genus RYN-133. The sequence goes on along the minus strand of CAVWFN010000007.1, from coordinate 796,293 downwards.
ATCACCAGCCAGCCGCCGGTCGGGGCGAAGGCGAACTGTGGTTGGTAGCGCGCCGGCAGATCGATCCCGGGGACCAGGCTCAGCCGTCCGGTCTGCAGGTGCAACAACGCGACATCACTCGGCGGCGACGGTTGGCCACGACGCGTCGCGCGGGTGAGCGTGAACGCGAGCAGTCGACCGTCCGGGCTGAGCAGCCCTGTCGGCGAGCCGGGCGGGCGGGGCACTCGGTAGGTGCGCAGGTGCTTGCCGGCAATGGTCGCGCTGTCGAACTCGCACCGGCCGTGGGTGCTCGGTCCGCAACCGGCCGACCACACATACCGTCCGTGTGCGGCGCCCAGCACCAACCCGACGCCGCGCGTCGGTAGCAATGCGCCGGTGGAGCTGCGCACCGCGCCGATCTCGGCAGGGTCCATCCCCTGGGTCAGGTTGCCGACGATCACCCCATCGGTCGCTGCCGCCGGGGCGAATCCGGCCGGCAGCGCGACCGGGCGCCCGCCGGACAGCGGGTTGAGCTGATGCCCGGGGTCCATGACGATCCAGGTGTGCGTCTCGTCCGAGACGAAGTCGGACGGCGTCGCGGTGGTGACCGGATACGTCGCGTCGTTGCCGTGGATCGCGAGCACCCGGCGGCGGTCGAAGCCGCAGCTGACGCCGGCCGTCGCGGCGTACTCATGGCCCCGGGCAACGCTGAGCGCGTCGACCCACTCGTCGCGTGCCATCGGCGGCAGCCGGACCGGCGTCGCCGCGCCCGTGTCGAAGTCGACGCGCTGCAGGCGCTCGCCACCGACGAGCAGCCGCAACCCCGTCCGCGGCCCGCCGTTCGCTGCCTCGACGACCGGCCCGAGGCCGTCGTCGCAGACCTGGACCGGGTGGTTGGCCGCCGCCTTGGCGGGCCGATGCGCCGGTGCCGTGGTGGTGCCGTTCGACTCGACGAGGTGGACGACCGCGAGCGCGCCCAAGATGACCGCGAGACCGATCGCGGCCGGCCGCACCCACGCCGGGAGTGGCCGGCCGGGGTCGAGCAGCTCTTCGGGCGGGTCGGTGGCAGAACCGCCTGCCCCGCCCCCGTCGTCGGCCACCAACCCAGTGTGACCGGCGACACCAAAGATCCGGGAACTTGAGCGGGGTCGACTCAGTTATTTTGACAGCGGGCTGATCCGGTCGGCACGATGAAGACCGGCGTCGAGCCCTGAACCACGCAACAACCACGATCGTCAGAAGAAGGAGTCCCACCACCATGGCACGAGCTGTCGGTATCGACCTCGGTACCACCAACTCCGTCGTCTCCGTCCTGTCCGGCGGGGAACCGGAGGTCATCGCGAACTCCGAAGGTTCGCGCACCACCCCCAGCGTCGTGGCCTTCGCCAAGAACGGCGAGGTGCTCGTCGGTGAGGTGGCCAAGCGCCAGGCCGTGACCAACGTCGACCGCACGATCCGCTCGGTCAAGCGCCACATGGGCGACCCGAGTTGGAAGGTCGACATCGACGGCAAGTCCTACAACCCGCAGGAGATCAGCGCGCGCGTGCTGCAGAAGCTCAAGCGCGACGCCGAGAGCTACCTCGGTGAGGACGTCACCGACGCGGTCATCACCGTCCCCGCATACTTCAACGACTCCCAGCGCCAGGCCACCAAGGAAGCCGGCCAGGTCGCGGGCCTGAACGTGCTGCGCATCGTCAACGAGCCGACCGCGGCCGCGCTGGCCTACGGCCTCGACAAGGGCGAGACCGAGCAGACCATCCTCGTCTTCGACCTCGGTGGCGGCACGTTCGACGTGTCCCTGCTCGAGATCGGCGACGGCGTCATCGAGGTCAAGGCGACCTCCGGTGACAACCACCTCGGTGGTGACGACTGGGACGAGCGGATCATCAAGTGGCTCGTCGACAAGTTCAAGAGCGCGCACGGCATCGACCTGACCAAGGACAAGATGGCGATGCAGCGACTGCGCGAGGCCGCCGAGAAGGCGAAGATCGAACTGTCGTCGTCGAACCAGACGAGCATCAACCTGCCCTACATCACGCAGGACGCGGAGAAGAACCCGCTGTTCCTCGACGAGTCGCTCTCGCGTGCCGAGTTCCAGAAGATCACCGCCGACCTGCTCGAGCGCACCAAGGCGCCGTTCCAGAACGTCATCAAGGACGCCGGCATCTCGGTCTCGGCCATCGACCACGTCGTGCTCGTGGGTGGTTCGACCCGCATGCCGGCCGTGGGTGAGCTCGTCAAGGAGCTGACCGGCGGCAAGGAGCCGAACAAGGGCGTCAACCCGGACGAGGTCGTCGCCGTCGGCGCCGCGCTGCAGGCCGGCGTGCTCAAGGGCGAGGTCAAGGACGTCCTGCTGCTCGATGTCACCCCGCTGTCGCTGGGCATCGAGACCAAGGGCGGCATCATGACCAAGCTCATCGAGCGCAACACGACGATCCCGACCAAGCGTTCGGAGATCTTCACGACCGCCGATGACAACCAGTCCAGCGTGCAGATCCAGGTCTACCAAGGCGAGCGTGACATCGCGGCGTACAACAAGAAGCTCGGCATGTTCGAGCTGACCGGCCTTCCGCCGGCACCGCGTGGCATGCCGCAGATCGAGGTCACCTTCGACATCGACGCCAACGGCATCGTGCACGTCAGCGCCAAGGACCTTGCGACCAACAAGGAACAGGGCATGACGATCACGGGCGGCTCGGGCCTGAGCAAGGACGAGATCGACCGCATGATGAAGGACGCCGAGGCGCACGCCGAAGAGGACCGCAAGCGTCGCGACGACGCCGAGATCCGCAACTCCGCGGAGGCGCAGCAGTTCGCCACCGAGAAGTTCCTCACCGAGAGCGGCGACAAGCTGCCCCCGGAGAAGAAGACCGAGCTCGAAGGCGCACTCGAAGAGCTGAAGAAGTCGCTCGACGGCGCTGACTTCGAGGCGATCAAGGCCGCACAGGAGAAGGTTTCCAAGATCGCTTCCGAAGCCGGTGGCGCGATGTACGAGGCCGCCGCTGCCGCCGCGAACGCCGAGGGAGCCGCCGGCACTGCCGACGAGTCCGCCCCGGCTGACGACGGCGTCGTCGATGCCGAGGTCGTCGACGAGGGGACCGAGGAGAACAAGTAATGGCAACCGGATCCTCCGACAAGGACGAGCCGGTCGTGATTACCGACAAGCGCAAGATCGATCGGCAGACCGACAGGAAGCCTGACGATCAGGTTGCCTCCCCACCCGAGCAGGGTGGGGAGGCGCCTGCGCCCGACGAGAACGCGACGCTGCTCGCTGAGCGCACCGCGGATCTGCAGCGCCTGCAGGCCGAGTACGCCAACTACCGACGTCGCGCGGAGCGCGAGCGCCAGGCGGCCGGCGAGGTGGCGATCAGCCGGGTGCTGGTCGATTTCCTACCGGTGCTCGACAACCTCGACCGCGCACGTCAGCACGGCGATCTCACCGGTGGTCTCAAGGCCGTTGCCGATCAACTCGACACGATCTTCGGCAAGCTCGGTCTCGTCGCGTTCGGCGAGGCGGGCGATTCGTTCGACCCGTCGATCCACGAAGCCGTCATGCACGGCGAGAGCGACGAGGTCACCGAGCCGACGTGCACCACCGTGATGCGTCCCGGCTACAAGCACAACGACCGCTTGCTGCGGGCCGCCATGGTCGGTGTCTCCGACCCCGCGACACAGACAACAGAAGCAGAACCGGACGAATCCGCTGACGCGGATTCTGAGTAACTAGGGGGTGACGTCTCGTGAGTGCCAAGGATTACGTGGAGAAGGACTACTACGCCTCGCTCGGCGTCGCCAAGGATGCTGACCAGGCGAGCATCAAGCGCGCGTATCGCAAGCTCGCGCGCGACCTGCACCCTGACAAGAACCCCGGCAACGCCGAGGCCGAGGCCCGGTTCAAAGAGGTGTCCGAGGCATACGACGTGCTGTCGGATTCGAAGAAGCGCCAGGAGTACGACGAGGCGCGCTCGCTGTTCGGCAGCTACGGCGGTGGCTATCGACCGGGCGCCGGCGGCAACTACGGCGGCGGCTATTCGAGCGGCACGACCTTCGACATGTCCGACGTGTTCGGCACCCGCAGCGGCGGCGGTCTCGGCGACCTGTTCTCCGACCTGTTCACCGGCGCCACGACGACGAACAACGGCCGACGTCGCTCGAGCGCCGCGGGTCCGGTCAAGGGGCAGGACGCGTCGGCCGAGGTGACGCTCGGCTTCGACGAGGCCGTGCACGGCGCGACGCTGCCGTTGCAACTGTCGAGCCCCGGCACGTGCCACACCTGCCACGGCTCCGGCGCGCGTCCGGGTACCTCCACGCATACCTGCCCCAACTGTGGCGGCAGCGGCATGGTCATGGTCAACCAGGGCGGGTTCGGGTTCAGCGAGCCGTGCCGTGAGTGCCGCGGCTCCGGTCAGATCATCGAAGACCCGTGCCCCGAGTGCCATGGCAGCGGGTCGACCGTGCAGACGCGCACCATCACCGTGCGGGTGCCGGCCGGGGTCAAGGACGGCGCCAAGCTGCGCATCGCAGGCAAGGGCTCGGCGGGCGCGCGCGGCGGGCCGGCGGGTGACCTGTACGTCACCGTTCGCGTCCGTCCCCACCCGCTGTTCGGCCGCAACGGCAACGATCTGACGCTGACCGTGCCGATCAGCTACGTCGAGGCGACCCTGGGCACGACATTGCGCGTCCCGACCCTCGACGGTTCGGTGTCACTGAAGGTTGCGCCGGGCACGCCGTCCGGACGCACGATGCGGGTGCGCGGCCGCGGGGTCGCCACCAAGTCCGCGACCGGCGACCTGCTCGTCACCGTCGAGGTCGAGGTCCCGACCGCGCTCACTGACGACGCACGCGAGGCCCTGCAGAAGTACGCGGCCACGCAGCACGCCGATCCGCGCCCGCAGATCACCGCAGCGCTGGCCCGAGGAGGCGACCGTGCCCAGGCGTGAGAACGTCCCCGAGGACGCGCCGGTCTTCGTCATCTCGGTCGCGGCGCAGCTTGCCGGCATGCACGCGCAGACGCTGCGGCAGTACGACCGGCTCGGCCTCGTCACTCCCGGACGCACCGGCGGCGGTGGGCGGCGCTACTCGGCGCGTGACGTCGCCCTGCTGCGCGAGGTGCAACGCCTCTCGCAGGACGAGGGCGTCAACCTCGCCGGCGTCAAACGCATCATCGAACTCGAAGCCCACGTCGACGCGCTGCGCCAGCGCGTCGCGGAACTGGCCGCCGAACTCGACCACGCCCGCGCCGAACTGTCGGCGCGCAACCCGGCGACGAGCGCGCTCGTCGTCTGGACGCCCAAGAACAAGAACACCCGACGGTGACATCCGCCGAGTGGTCACTAACCGCGCGAGTGGTCAGTAATAACTGACCACTCGGCGCGAAAGTGACCACTCGCGGTGGAGCACAGGAGATAGTGACCGCATGGACCTGACCACCCGTAGCCAGCAGGCCGTCTCGAACGCGGTGAAGACCGCCGCCGAGCGCGGGAACCCGGCCGTCGAGCCGGCCCACCTCGCCGTGGCGTTGCTCGACGACACCGAGGGCCTGACCCGCCCGCTGCTGCAGAAGCTCGGCGTCGACCCGATGACCGTGCGTGCCGAAGCGCAGCAGCTGGTCGACAAGCTGCCCGCCGCGAGCGGATCGACGGTCGGCACGCCGGCCACCAGCCGCGGCGTGCTCAACGTCCTCACCGCCGCAGAGCGCGAGGCGCGCGATCGCGGTGACGAGTACGTGAGCACCGAACTGCTGCTGGTGGCGATCGCGCAGACCCAGAACGAGGTCGCCGACCTGCTCAAGCAGCACGGCGTCACCCCGGCGGCGCTGACCGACGCGCTGGTGTCGGTGCGTGGCAGCCGCCGGGTCACCACGGCCGATCCCGAAGGCACGTTCGAAGCCCTCGAGAAGTACGGCAACGACCTGACCGAAGCGGCCCGCGAGGGCAAGATCGACCCGGTGATCGGGCGCGACGCCGAGATCCGCCGCGTCATCCAGGTGCTGTCGCGCCGCACCAAGAACAACCCCGTCCTGATCGGCGAGCCCGGCGTCGGCAAGACCGCGGTCGTCGAGGGCCTCGCGCAACGCATCGTCGAAGGTGATGTCCCGGAGAGCCTGAAGGACAAGAAGCTGATCGCACTCGACCTCGGCGCGATGGTCGCCGGCGCGAAGTACCGCGGCGAGTTCGAGGAGCGGCTCAAGGCCGTCCTCACCGAGATCAAGGACAGCGACGGCCAGGTCGTCACGTTCATCGACGAGTTGCACACCGTCGTGGGCGCCGGCGCGACCGGCGACGGCGCGATGGACGCCGGCAACATGCTCAAGCCGATGCTCGCCCGCGGCGAACTGCGCATGGTCGGTGCGACGACGCTGGACGAGTATCGCGAGCACATCGAGAAGGACCCAGCGTTCGAGCGGCGCTTCCAGCAGGTCTTCGTCGGCGAGCCGTCCGTCGAGGACACCATCGCGATCCTTCGCGGCCTGAACGGCAAGTACGAGGCGCACCACAAGGTCGACATCACCGATGGCGCTCTGGTCGCTGCAGCGACCTTGTCCGACCGCTACATCACCAGCCGCTTCCTGCCCGACAAGGCGATCGACCTGGTTGACGAGGCGGCGTCCCGGTTGCGTATGGAGATCGACTCGAGCCCGGTCGAGATCGATGAGCTGCAGCGTGCCGTCACCCGGCTGAAGATGGAAGAGATGGCGCTCGCCAAGGAGACCGACGACGCCTCCAAGGAGCGGTTGTCGCGGTTGCGTGGCGAGCTGGCCGACCTCACCGAGAAGCTGGACGCCCTCAACGCGCGGTGGGAGCGCGAGAAGTCGGGCCTCAACCGTGTTGGCGACCTGAAGGAGCGCGTCGACGACCTGCGCGGCCAGGCCGAGCGGGCTCAGCGCGACGGCGACTTCGACACCGCGTCGCGGCTGCTCTACGGCGAGATACCGGCGCTGGAGAAGGAGCTCGCGGCCGCCAGCGCCGCCGAGACCGAGGCAGAGGCCGTCACCGACCCGCTGGTCAAGGAGCAGGTCAGCGCCGACGACATCGCCGACGTCGTCGCCGCCTGGACGGGCATCCCTGCCGGACGCCTGCTCGAGGGCGAGACGGCGAAGCTGCTGCGCATGGAGGAGGAGCTCGGCTCGCGCGTGATCGGGCAGAAGGCCGCGGTGCGAGCGGTGTCCGACGCGGTGCGCCGTGCCCGCGCCGGGATCAGCGATCCGAACCGACCGACCGGCTCGTTCCTGTTCCTCGGCCCGACCGGCGTAGGCAAGACCGAGCTGGCCAAGGCGCTGGCCGCCTTCCTGTTCGACGACGAGCGCGCGATGGTGCGCATCGACATGAGCGAGTACAGCGAGAAGCACTCGGTCGCGCGCCTGGTCGGTGCCCCGCCCGGCTACGTCGGCTACGACGAGGGCGGCCAGCTGTCCGAGGCCGTGCGGCGCCGGCCGTACTCGGTCGTGCTCTTCGACGAGGTCGAAAAGGCGCACCCGGACGTGTTCGACATCCTGCTCGCCGTCCTCGACGACGGGCGGCTGACCGACGGCCAGGGCCGCACGGTCGACTTCCGCAACACGATTCTCGTGCTCACGTCCAACCTGGGTTCGATCGCGCTGGTCGGGGACGCGATGACCGACGAGTTGCGCCGCGACGCGGTGATGGCTGCCGTGCGCGGGCACTTCAAGCCGGAGTTCTTGAACCGGCTCGACGACATAGTCGTGTTCGGCTCGCTCACCACCGAGGAGCTGACCGAGATCGTCGACATCCAGATCGCCGCGCTGGCCAAGCGGCTCGCCGGACGCCGGCTCGCGCTCGACGTGACTGATGCCGGACGTGAGTGGCTCGCCCTCAACGGTTACGACCCGCTGTACGGGGCTCGTCCGTTGCGCCGCCTCGTGCAGACGGCGATCGGCGACACCCTCGCGAGAGCGTTGCTTGCCGGCGAGATCCGCGACGGGCAGACGGTGAAGGTCGACGCGAACGACGACCGCTCGGGGCTGACGGTCTCGACCGGCTGAGCGATCAGCGGTAGGGCAGCTGTGGCGCAGGTGGCGTTGCCGGGGTCGGCGGTACCGCCACCAGCCACGCTCGCGCCGGTGCGGTGTAGGCCATCGAGATCGAGATGACTGACAACGCGGCGAAGAGCAGCCCGTAGAAGAGCGTGGTCGAGAACGCGTCGAAACGCGTCAGCCAATAGATCGATGCCGCGATCACGATCACGCTGCCCGTGACGAGCAACGTGCGGCCGATCGCCTTGCGTCCGGCGAACTTGACTCCGCCGGCGATGAGCAGCGCGGCGGCGACGAGATTCACGACGCCGTCGATCGTGAACTCGGCCGTGGTGAACGTGGTTTCGGACTGCGCGACGTTGCCGATGTCGCTGATCAGGCTTGCCCCGGCGAACAACAAGGTCGCGGCCGCGATCAGCAGACCGCCGCTGACGAATGCGAGGACGGACGCGGTCGTCGCCGTCCCCGGGCGCTGCGGCTGCGGCTGGTAGTAGAGCTGCGGATACCCGTATCCCGGCTGCGGATAGACCGGCGCGACGTAGTAACCGGGCGGTGGGTAGTAGCCCGGCGGCGGATACCCCTGTGGTGGCTGCTGATTCTCATAGCTCGGCTGGCCATAATTCGGCTGGCCATAACCCGGCTGGCCGTAGTACGGCTGCCCGCCGTACGGGTCCTGGGGCGACTCGCTGGTCATGGCCGTGTGACTAGAGCCGGTCGTTCACACACGACTGCGAGACCCCGCCACCGGAGTGGATACACGGCGAGATCCGCACGTACACGATCACCAGCGTGACGATCACCAGCACGGTGCCGACGCTGCCGCAGATCACGCCTGCCAGCGCCTTGCCGCGCCCGCCGCGCTGCGGTTGCCGCTTGGCATCGCGGATGCCGATCGCGCCGAGAATGATCGCCGGAATCGCCAGCCCCAGGTCGAGGATGGTCAGCCAGAACAAGATGATGCTCAAGATCCCGAGCACCATCGCGGCCGTCGCCTTGCCGTTGGCCTGCTGCACCGTGCCGTAGGCGGGGTAGCCCGGCGGTGGTGGCGGGTGCGGCGTGTAGCCGTACTGCGGGTTGCTGCCGTACTGCGGCGTTGCCTTGGTGGTGTCGACCGGCGGCCACACCGGCTGCTGGCCCGCCTGGTGGGTCGGCGGTGTCGTCGGAACCGGTGTCGACTGCGGCGGCGGCACGTAGCCCGGCGGCGCGTACTCGGCCGGGATCGGGTGATCGGGCCTGCCGTAGCGGTACGGGTCGAAGTCGAGCGGGCTCGTCGGGTCGGCCGGGGTGCTCGACTGGCTGCCCTCGTCGGGCTGGTCGGTCATCGCACGGCCTCCGTGGCGGTCGGTGTTGCCGCCGACTCTAAGGCATCGATGGGGCTACCCCCACAGCCGTCGCGGCGTCCGCACCGCGAGCGCCACGTACACTGCGCCGGTGAGCGACACGCCCCAGAAGACCAGTCCGGACACCCGTCCGTCGCTGCGCAAGAAGCCGCAGACGACCGCGACGAGCCCCTCCGGCACCGAAGTACCCAAGCGGCTGCCTACCCCGCGCACCATCGACTACGCCTGCATCGCGCTCGCCGTGACCGCAGCCGCGCTTGTCGTGCGTGGCCTGACGCTGCTCGGGTCGACGAGCAAGCTCACGGCGTTCCTCATCAAGACGAACAACGACGCCGGTTCGAAGAAGAAGACCCCCTACGGACCGAGCCAGGTGAACACCGACCTGCACGCCCTGCGCCAGGGCACGCTGCTCACCGGTGTCGTCATCGGGCTCGCCCTGGTGTTGCTGCTGCTCGCGTACCGCCGCGTGCGCACCGCCAGCGGGTCGCGCTGGGCGATGTTGGTCGTCATGCTGTTCACGACGTTGCCGCTCTACGTCGTCCCCATCAAGGGTTTCCCGACAGTGCCGCAGGTCGCCGGTGTCGTGGTCGGTGTCGCGTCGGTCATCGCGCTCGTGCTGGTATTCGTGCCCAAGCCGTCCCAGAAATACTTCCGTGACTGCCGCGAGGCGGCTGTCCCGCCGGAGCTGCGCGGCCAGCCGCGGCCGAGCCTGTTCGGTGCGCGGCGCCAGCGCGCCGGGCTGACCGGTCCCGGCGGACGGGCTGCTGCGGCCCGCGCAGCCGACCAGACCCGCGCGGCCGAGACGCGGGCCGACCGCACAGCCGGCCCGACCAAGGCACGCGCCAAGGTGCGTTCGGACGCCGACGCCGTCGCGCACGGAGCCGAGTTGGCCCGCTCGCGCGCCAAGGCGAGCAAGTCGCGTCGCACACCGGACTGACCCGTGCCGACCGCACTCGTCACCGGCGCGACGGCCGGCCTCGGCGCCGAATTCGCGCGCCAGCTGGCCGCCGACGACTACCGGCTCGTGCTGGTCGCGCGCGACACCGGGCGGCTCGAGCAGATCGCGGCGGAACTGTCCGAACAGCACGGCACGAAGGTCGAGGTCATCTCGGCCGACCTGATCAGTGACGAGGGCTGCTCGGTCGTCGCGAAGCGCATCGAGGACCGCGAGCACCCGATCGACCTGCTCATCAACAACGCCGGGTTCGGGATGTACAAGGTGTTCGGCAGCGGGCCGCTCGCCGACGAGGAACGCCAGCTCGATCTGAATGTGCGCGCCGTCCTGCGGCTGTCGCACTCGGCGGTGCGCGCAATGACCGGACGCGGCAGCGGACGGATCGTCAACATCTCGTCGGTGTCGGCGTTCGTGCCGCGTGGCTCGAATGCGACCTACGCCGCGAGCAAGGCGTGGGTGACGATGTTCAGCGAGGCGCTGTCGGTGCAGCTCAAGGGCAGCGGAGTGACCGTCACCGCCATCTGCCCGGGGTTCACCCGCACCGAGTTCCACCAGCGCGCCCAGGCCGACATGTCCCACGTCCCCGAGCGGATGTGGCTGTCGGCGTCCGATGTCGTCAGTGAAGGGCTGGCCGACGCGTTCGCGGGCCGCCCGGTCAGCGTCCCGACCCGGCAGTACCGCCGGCTCGTGCTGCTGGCCCGGCTCGTGCCGCGTGGCCTGTTGCGCCGGGTCATGGCGCGCCGCAACTTCTGATCCCTCGCGGATAGGGTCGCCCTCGTGGCTGACCAACTCCTCGACCTGATCAAGGACCTCGCTGTCGTGCACGGCAAGGTGACGCTGTCCTCCGGCAAGGAGGCCGATTACTACATCGACCTGCGGCGGATCTCGCTGCATCGCACGGCCGGCCCGCTGGTCGGTGCGGCGTTGCGCGAGCTGACCGCCGACTGGGACTACGACGCGGTCGGCGGCCTGACCCTCGGAGCCGATCCCGTTGCCTGCGCGGTGATGCATGCCTCCGAGGGGGCAGTCGACGCGTTCCTCGTCCGCAAGGCGCAGAAGGCGCACGGCATGCAGCAGCAGATCGAAGGTCCGTCCGTGCAGGGGCGCCGGGTGCTGATCGTCGACGACGTCTCGACCACCGGCGAGTCGCCGTTGACCGCGGCACGCGCCGCCGAGGAGGCGGGCGCCACCGTGGCGGGCATCGCCCTGATCGCCGACCGCGGCGGCATCGCGAAGATCGAGGCCGAGGGCTTTGCCGCTCGCTCGGTCTACACCCTGGCCGATCTCGGCCTGGCATGACCCGACAGTGGTCAGTTCGGGCCACAGTGGTCAGTTACAACTGACCACTGTGGACGAAACCAACCACTCTGCGGAGGTCGGCGTCGGCCCGCACCCCCAGCCGTGGCCGGACGACCCGCGCCTCGACGTCGAACTGTTGCGGACGGGCGATCGGCGCAACGTCGCCGACCGCTACCGGTACTGGAGCGTCGAGGCGATCCGTGCCGACCTCGACACGCACCGCCACGACTTCGCCGTCGCGATCGAGAACTGGCGCCACGACTTGAACATCGGGACGGTCGTCCGCACCGCGAACGCGTTCCAGGCACGCGAGGTCGTCATCGTCGGCCGGCGCCGCTGGAACCGCCGCGGCGCAATGGTCACCGACCGCTACATGCACGTCCGCCATCTCGACACCGCAGCAGAGCTCGCCGACTACGCGCGAGCGAACGGCTACACGCTCGTCGCCGTCGACAACCTGCCCGGTGCGGTCGCGCTCGAGCAGACCGAGCTACCGCGCAAGGCGCTGTTGTTGTTCGGCCAGGAAGGCACCGGCCTGAGTGCCGAGGCCCGCGAGGCCGCCGGATGGACGGTGTCGATCGCCCAGTTCGGCTCGACCCGCTCGATCAACGCCGGCGTCGCCGCGGGAATCGCGATGCACACCTGGATCAGGCAGCACGCGCGCTGAGTCAGGCTTCCAACTCGCGCAGGTACCGTCCGAAGTGCGGGACGGTGAACGCGATCCGGCCGCGCTGGCCCGAGTAGATCAGACCTTTTTTCAGCAGCGCGTCGCGCGCCGGCGACACCGACTGCGCCGAGCGTTCGAGGGCCTCGGCCACGGCAGCGGTCGCCACGGGCTCGTCCGGTGCGACCGGCACGGCGACCTCGGCCATCGCGCGCAGGTATTCGCGCTCCGACGGCGTGGCCCGCTCGTAGCGCGAGCCGAAGAATCCGACCGCGAGTTCGCTCTCGGCGACCGGCGCCGCCACCGCGACGTCGTCGGCCGTGATCGGCGACCGCGGCGCGACGTCCCAGGCGACCTTGCCGTAGGCCTGCACGAAGTAGGGGTAGCCGCCGGTCGCCTGATACATCGCCGCCAACGCGTCATCGGTGAAGTCGGCGTCCTCGTCGCGGGCGGGCACCCGCAGCGCGACGTCCGCGGCGCCTCGTTCGAGCCGGTCTATGCGCGCGAAGCGGAACAACCGCTCGGAGTACGACTTCGCCGCCGAGAGCACCGCGGGGACGTGTGGCAATCCAGCACCGACGACGACCAGCGGCAGCCCCTGCTGGGACAGTTCGTGGCACGCCGCGCACAGCGCGGACACGTCGTCGGGGCCGATGTCCTGCATCTCGTCGATGAACACCGCGATGCCGTGCCCGGTGTCGGCGGCCAGACCGGCGACGTCGCTGAAGAGCTCGACGAGATCGATCTCGGTGTCGCCGGAGTCGGCCCGGCCGACCGCGGCGGGGACGTCGATGCCGGGTGACCACCGCTGTTTGGTCGGCTTGGCTCCCACGGGCTCGCGCTGCGCGAAGGACTTGACGACCCCGAGGACGGTGCGCACGGCATCGTCCTGAGGGTGGGCGAGCTCGCGGACGGCGAGGTGCAGGGCGGCGGCGAGCGGGCGGCGCAGCGACTGTCCGGGCCGCGCCTCGAGCTTGCCGGTGCCCCACCCGCGCCGCACGGCCGCACTGCGCATCGCGTTCAGCAGGACGGTCTTGCCCACGCCGCGCAGCCCGATCAGCACCATCGAACGTTCGGGTCGAGATCGCGCGACGCGTTCGAGCACGACATCGAAGCCGTCGAGCTCGGCGTCGCGGCCGGCCAGTTCCGGCGGCCGCTGCCCTGCTCCGGGCGCGTAGGGGTTCCGGACGGGATCCATGATCGGACTGTATCGACGAATCTAGTCAGAACCGCAGATATGCGGGGCGTGGCGAATTGTTGAGATCACGGTTTGAAAATCCGGCGAACGTGAAATATATGTTAAGATTCTGCATGAGCTGATCGTTCGGCCAAGCCGTACCGCGGGGGCGGGCTCAAAGACCTCCACCTCGGGACTCAGCTCATGACTCCTTCGCTGTCACCATCGCCTGCCGCGCGGCTCGTCCGTGCCGCCGCGGCTGCCTGCCTGACTGCAGTCCTGGTTCTCACCGGGCTGCTCACGTTCGATCACGCTGCGGCCTCGGCGAGCGAGCCGACCAGTCTGCGGTTGCTTCCGGGCCCCACCTGGGTGGGCAAGCACGGGCAGGTCTGGCTCAGCGACCGGGCCTTCAGCCGGGGCGGTCGGGTCACCGCGACGAGCCGCCCGCGCTACCGGGTCAAGCGGCAGCTCCGATTCATTCGATCCGGCCCGTTCACTTATGTCCTGCATCTCGCGCCGGGCGTGTACACGGTCGATGTCGACACGCTCGACAGCCACCCCCGCACCCATCCCCGCAACGCGTCGACACGGGTTCCGCCGGTGAAGCGCTCGGCGGTGCACTGGTCACGCCAGCGGGTCATCGGTCACGTCGGTCGGCGCAGTGTGTCCGAATTCAGCGGGACGACGCGGCTTGTCTCCGGCGCACTGACACTGCATTTCCGCGCCGGCTGCAGGCTGACCGGCCTGACCGCGATCCGCCGGCACCCCATAGCGAGCCCGCCGCCCGGACGCAGTTCCCCGCCGCCGGCTCCCAGCAGTTCCCCGCCGCCCCCCTCCAGCACCACCCCGCCGCCGAGCTCACCCGGCTCCGGCGTTCCGGCCGGCGACGTCACGCCCGAAGACTTCGGCGCGACGGGCAACGGAGTCAGCGACGACACGGCAGCCTTGCAGCGAGCCTTCGACGGCGCGGCCGGGCGCACCGTGTACTTGCCGGCAGGGCACGTCTACACCCACAGCAACGTCCTGTACCTGCGCGTGCCCGGCCTCCATGTCACCGGACCCGGCGAGCTGCTGGCCACGGCCGAACAAGCGAGTTCGGTCTGGGTCATGGCCGACAACATCACCATCGACGGTGGCGTCCTCATCAAAACCGCGTCCACGACACGGCGTTGGACGACCTGGCAGCAGATGGGCGTCCGCATCGACGGCACGTCCGGTGCGGTGTTGCGCGACGTCACCGTCGACGGATCAGCCGCAGCCGGCATCTACGTGGGCGGCGCAGCGCACAACTTCGTTCTCGACCATGACACCGTGGAGTACACGCGGGCCGACGGAATCCACATGACCGACGGCTCCTACGACGGACAAGTGATCTCCCCGACGATCATCGAGAGCGGCGACGACGCCGTAGCCGTCGTGTCCTACGTCGCGGACGGGAAAATCTGTCACGACATCGACGTCACGTCGCCGGTCGTCCTCGGGACGACCGGGGGCCGCGGGCTCTCGGTCGTCGGGGGCCAGAACATCACCGAGACGAACATCGACGTCGAACGGTCCTCAGCAGGTGCCGTCTACGTCGCGGCCGAGGGCAGCCCGTGGTACACCGCTGCGCCGACCAACGTCACGTTCACCGGGGGCAAGATCGTCGACGCGAACGTAGGGATGAACGACGACCACGGCGCTGTGCTCGTCTATTCCGACCAACCCAACTTCGCGCCGTCGCACGTCACGGTGTCGAATCTTTCGATCACCAACACACGCTCGACCGTGACCCGCGACCTCGGCGTCGTCGGTGACGGCGCGCTGCCGAGCTCCATCCTCTTCTCGAACCTCACCATCACCGGCGGTCCCGCCCGGGCCTACGAAGGAAACGAACCGGTGTCGTGCTTCGCCACCAGGAACATCACTCAGAACGGACGGCCGCTGGCAAACATAGGCTGATGCGGACCGCGAATCATCGACCCCGTGCGCCGAGGACCTCGCGGGCAGTTCGCAGCAGGACCTTGGCGTCCAGCCACAGTGACCAGTTCGCGATGTAGTAGTTGTCGAAACGCGCGCGGTCGCTGATGGACGTGTCGCCGCGCAGACCGTTGACCTGCGCCAAACCGGTCAGCCCGACCGGGACGCGGTGACGCGCCCAGTAGCGCTCGTGTTCCTGGGTGAATCGCTCGACGAAGGTAGGGCGCTCCGGGCGCGGGCCGACGAGGCTCATCTGACCACGCACGATGTTCCACAGCTGGGGAATCTCGTCGATAGAGGTCCGGCGCAGCAGGCGACCCAGCCGGCTCACGCGCGGGTCATGAGCGATGTTCCACTGCGTCTGGGACTCGAGCTCGGATCCGGGACGCATGCTGCGGAACTTGCACAGCCGGAAGATCTGCCCGTCCAGGCCCACCCGATCCTGCCAGAACAGCACGGGCCACCCGCTGTCGATCAATACCAGGATGCCCACCACGAGGAGCAGCGGCGAGAGCAGGAGCAGCCCGAGCGCTGCAGCGAAAATGTCGAACGCGCGCTTGACCCACCAACTCAGTCGCGTGGTCGGGTCGGAGCGCAACTGGATCAAGGGCACCCCTCGCACGCGGTAGACGTCCGGCCCGTCGTGCTGCATCTCGAACAGCGGCGGGACGAGCAGCATCTCGCAGCCGGTGTGGTGCAGCGCGATCACGGTGTCGACGTGCGCCTCCCCGTCCTCGAACGCGAGAATGGCCGTTTCGATGTGATGCTGGACGACCGTGTCGGCCAGCCGCCCGACGTCGGTTCCCAGCACGGGGAGATCGGCGGCTCCGGTGTCGCCGACCAGCGCGCCCTCGAGACGAGGATCGATCACGCCCACCGGCTGCAGACCGAGCTCGGCGTGCTCGACCAGCTCCTGGGCCAGCAACTCGCCCACCCGGCCGCTGCCGACGACAACCGTGCGTCGGCCGATCCCGCGCCGGCGAACCATCCGGATGACGACCGCCACGACGAATTCGACGGCGAACGCGAGCAGCACGTAGAGGAACGCGCGCTCGACCAGGGACACGAAGGCGCTACGGCCGCCGCCGCTGCCCAGCGCGAGACCGACCGCGGCCAGACCGACCGCGACAACGGTGCCTCCGATGAGCCGTGGCAGGTCGTCGAGGACGCTCACCGACAGCCGACGGCGATAGTGCTGGGTCGCACCGCGACTGATCAGAATGAACGCGGAGAAGATGAACACCTCGTGCGCCGATCCGCGGACGATGGCGGCCGCGAGCGCGAGCGCCACCAGGTCGCCGGACATGAGCGCAACGGTCAGTCCCGGGTGGATGAGCGCTGTGCGCCGTGCCGGAAAGCGTGAGCCGGTCAGACGGGCGCGTGCGTCGGTGATCGAGTGCGAATCAGGTGACTCGTGAACGTCCGCTGCCGCGCCGTCAGGCTCCGGGACGATCGACAACGACCTCGCGCGTCCCGGCCGCTTCCCCGTACGGGAGCGGCGAGGCCGGGCGGACACGGCCTCGGCCTCGGTACCCTCGTCGGGCAGGTCGGCATCGAAAGTTCGGCTCATGTGCGATCCCCGTGTGGCGTCCGTGAGTCAGTGCTCGCGGCCACGAGCAACCCGATCATGTCGATCGGCTGCGTAGGCATTCGCACGACTCGCCTCCCCGCTGTGGTGCTGCCGTCGCCGGCAGTTCCCTGGCTCGTCCCCGGCGCTCGACGCGGCGGTGCGTTGTTTGACACCGTTCGCCTGCCTTGGAACCTTCTTGCTGGCTAACGAGCCGAGTCGGTCAGAAGATGCGCTGTAACCTCAAGTTGGTGCGTGACAAGGGGCCGCTGACCGCGCGAACGCCCGAAATCTCGCGCCGCCAGATGCTGGGCCGACTCGGCGCGATCGGGAGCGGGGGGCTGGCAGCCTCGCTCGCAGCTGCATGCACGGCATCAACCGGAGTCCGCACCTCCGCCGCGCCCGTCCCTACCTCGTCGCGTGCAGTTCCCCGGTCTCCCGCGCCCGTCCGCACCGGGGTTCCGGCGAACGCGCTGAACGTGCGCCACTTCGGAGCCCGCGGCGACGGCCGCACCGACGACACGTCGGCCATTTCGGCCGCCCTCGCCGCCCTGCGTTCCGGACAGATCCTGGTCTTCCCGGCCGGCACCTACCGGCACAGCGCGGTGCTGAGCGTGGCTACCGAAGGGGTCACGTTGGAGGGACCCGGGCGTCTCTATGCGACGGCTGAGCAGACGTCCGCCTTGCGCATCGATGCGCCGGGCGTGACTGTGCGCCGGATGGTCGTCGCGATGGGCTCGACGACCCGGCGATGGTCCGACGAGGACCAACACAAGATCTTCGTGGCTCCGCACGAGGGGATCAGCGTCAGTGACGTGCGCATCGAAGGCTCGGCCGCCGCCGGCCTGTTCTGCTACGGGGCGCGAGATTTCCGTTTCACCCGTGTCTCGGTCAGCGATACCCGCGCAGACGGCATTCACATGACCAATGGCTCACAGCGCGGCACGGTCGAGTCACCCCACATCTCGCGTAGCGGGGACGACGGCGTCGCCGTGGTGTCCTACGCGACCGACCCCCGGCCGTGCCGCCACATCGACGTGTTCTCTCCGCAGGTGCGAACGACCACGGGCGGCCGCGGAGTGTCGGTCGTCGGCGGGGAGGACATCTCCTACCACGACATCGACATCGACCGCAGCGCCGCTGCCGCCGTGTACGTCGCCTGCGAGGGCACCAGGTTCGTGACGCGAAGCGTCGCGCGCGTTCTCGTGCAGGCCGGCGTCGTCACCAACGCGAACACCAATTCCGCTGATGACCAGGGCGCGGTGCTCGTCTACAACGGTCGCGCCGGCGCCTCGGTCGCCGACGTGACGATCTCAGATCTGACCGTGACCGGCACCCGCGCGAGCGCAAGTCGCCAGATCGGGGCGGTGGCCGACGGCCCGACAGATGTCTTGAGCAACGTCGTCTTCCGCGATCTGCGCCTGGCCGACGAGCCGATGCCCTACCAGGGTGATGCCCCGAGAAGCAGTTTCACTCTCGTGGACGTGCGAGCGGCGGGAACCGTTGTCAGGCCGGCCTAGCGAGGTCGCCGGCGGCGGGCCGCTCCGAATTCGATTACCGGGTACACCACGTACTATTCGCGGATGCTGACTCGTGCTGCCCTGACCCTCGGAGAACACACGTGACAACTGGTCTCCCCGACCACGACAGCCTGGTCGCGGCTTCTTGATGGCTACGCGTCGGGTTCGTCGGCGGGAAAAGCGCACCGCCACGTACGTGTTCATCGTCATTGCCGGCGTCATTGTCGGGCTGATCGGCGGGGTCGCGCTCACCATCTCGACCACGAAGACCTACCTGTCGAGTTCGACATTGTTTCTCTCGGTTCCGGCGCACAGCGCGGGCGAGCTCGAGGACGGCAGCATCTTCGCCCAGGCGCGCGTGCAGTCCTACATCGAGGTCGCCACCAGCCCGGAGGTACTCAACGCCGTCATCCGGACAACCGGCGTATCGATGTCAGAGAGTGCCTTGGCCTCCGAGGTGACCGCGACCGCACCCCCGAGCAAAGTGCTGCTCATGCTGAGCGTCCAGGACTCGTCGGCATCGCGCGCTCAGACGCTGTGTCGGGCACTGAGCGCACAGGTGATCTCGGCGGTCGACAACCTCGAGGCCGGTGGCGCGGGCAAATCCCCCGTCAAGCTGTTGGTCGTGAGCCAGGCCGTTCTGCCGACATCGCCCACCGCTCCGCAGCCGGTTCTGTACATCGGGATAGCAGGCTTGCTGGGCCTTGTCCTCGGTGCCGTTGTGGCCGCGGCTCTGAGCCGGTCCTCCGGACGGCGTGACAGCGTCGACGCGCCAGTCACCGAGTCGTAAGGCCGAACACTCCCTTGTTCAGGAGGCTGCTGAACCCGAAGCTCGGCATGATCGCCGATCAAGGGGTCTCGAGCATCAGCAACCTGGGTCTCACCGTGCTCGCTGCCGCCGACACGGACGTCTCGGCGTTCGCGCGTTTCGCACTGGTGTACGCCGCGTATACCTTCCTGTGCGGTGCGCAGCGTGCGTTCATCGGCGAGCCGCTCATTCTGCGAGTGGCGAGCGACGGCAGCGGGACACGGCAGATCCGCCAGAGCGTCGGTGTGTGCGTCATCGCCGAGTTGGTCGTCGCTGCCGGGTTCGTGCTCACCTGGACGATCACTGGTTCGTCGGAGGTCCTCTGGGCGGCCGCAGCAGTGCCGCTCGCGCTGTTCCAGGACTCGCTGCGCTTCTGCAGCATCGCGCGAGAGCGCTACGGGTCGATCTTGACCTCCGATGTCATCTGGCTGGCGGTCATCGGCATCGGCGCGATCTTCCGTTCGCGGCTCGCGAGCGATACCGCCAGCCCGTGGCTCGTGCTGTGGGGCATCGGCGCCGCGGCCGGCGCGGTCGTGTTGCTCAAGGGCGACCGGCCGGTGTTCTCGGGGTGCGTCGCCTGGCTGCGAGCCGAGGTGAAGCTCTCCGGTGCATTCCTCGTCGATCACCTGGCGGCCAGCGGACTCACGCAGGCGATGCTTTTCCTGCTTCCTGCGGTGAGCGGCCTGTCCGTAGTCGCTGCGGTCAAGGTCGGCACGACCGCCGGCGCCAGTGTGCTGGCGGTGCTGCAACTGGCAGTCAGCTACAGCACGCTGCCTGCGATGACCAGGTCCTTCAACGCCGATGACTACCGCCCCGCAATGCGGATTGCTCTGAAGTCGATCGCCGCGATCGCCGTGCTCGGACTGGCCTGGGCCGCGCTCCTGCTCGCCGTGCCCGACAGCCTGGGCACCAAGTTCTTCGGGCCCAGCTGGTCAGAGGGCGGCGATCTCGCGCCGATCTTCGCGTTGCAAGCGACCGCATCCAGTTTCTGGTTGCAGGGCGTGTACCTCATGCGGGTCAGCGGCAACGCCGGGCGCAGCGTCGTGCTGCGCGCCATTGTGTCGCCAGTGATCCTCGCTGTGGTGATCGGCCTGGCCAAGCTTTACGGCGGCGAAGGCGCGGCGTGGGGCGCAGTGGTGTCGACTGCCTTTGCCGGCGCGCTGTGGTGGTGGAAGCTTCAGTCCCTCGCGACCACCGCCCGACGCGTGCCGGCCGCGGTAGGCCGGCATCGAGCGCGGCCATTGCCATCGCCTGTCTCTGCGAACGACGGCGGTCGCGCGCCTACGCGGCGTCGTCCTCGGCCCTACGGGAGCCTGAGTGCAGCCGACAGCAAGGAAGAACCGGTGGCGAACCCGTGACCAGCGAAGCGCTCCCGCCTCGCGGCGTCGTGGTCGACGCCGGCGCGGCGGGTGTCAGGCACGAGACAGCGAGGCTGACACCCCCCGCCGTCCTCGGCATCGCGTTGGCGCCGATCGCGCTGATGCTCGCCCTTGCCCTGCCGTGGTTGTCGCGCATCGACGATCCGGCCGAGGTGCTCGAACTTCTCGTCGTGTTCGTGTCGTGTACCGCCGGCATCACGATGGCGTGCGCCGACGGGTGCCGCCCGTTGCTACTGATCTTCTCGACCTTCTTCTTGTGCTGGTTGGGGATCGGCCCCCTGTACCAGCTGTCCCACGGCGCCATGGCGTGGAACGACGACGCGCTGTCACACGACCTCGGAGCAGTCCGGGCCGCCCTGCTGCTCAGCGATGTGTTCCTGGTGGTGTTCTTCTTCGCTGTCGCGCTGGGAACTCGCGTCGCGCCGAAGAGACCACGGCAGAAGCCACGCGCGGAGCCGAACGGATGGCCGGTCCTTGTGCTCTCGATCGTGTTGCTACCTCGCGTCGTGGCGGCCTCGGGAGGTCTGGCTGCACTGTTCTCCTCGCGCGCCACGTTGGACGCCAGCCTCGCCGCGAACGGTCTGACCCTGCAGCAATCCGGCGGCGCTGCGCTGGCGGTCGACAACATCTTGCCCGGCGCAGCAGCGGTCGCCGCCGGTCTGGTGTTCATCTGCCGACTGCGCTACCGGTCACCGGGTCGTCGCCTGCGCGCCGACGTCGTCGGGCTGATCCTCTCCCTCGGCATGGCTGCCATCTACTGCAATCCAGTCACGAACACCCGCTTCGTCGCGTTGGGCGCGTTCGGCGCCATGGCCGTCGCGTGGCTGCGGCCGACCCGACGACGTGCGGCCGTGGTCACCGCCGTCATCGCGTTCGTCGGCGCCGCCTTCATCTATCCGCTGCTGAGCGTGTTCAAGACCGCTTCCGGAACCCAGTCGGCCTCGTTCACGTCCGGCCTGAAAGCTTTTGCCAGCCCGGACTTCGACGGCTTCCAACAGATCATCAACACGATGAGCTACGTGCGTTCGCACGGCTACGGAATGGGTAGTCACGTGCTCTCGGCATTGGTCTACTTCGTCCCCCGCTCAATATGGCAGGGAAAGAGCGAACCCGCGTCGCTCGAGATCGCCGCAAATCGCGACTACTCGTTCACGAATCTGTCGCTGCCGGTGCATGCGGAGTTCTATCTCGATTTCGGCATCGCCGGCGTCATTGTGCTGGCGATCGGTTTGGGCCTGCTGTGGGGGCGGCTCGACGAGCGGTGGATAAACAATCAGACCAGCCCGTTGCAGTTCACGCTCGTGTCCTACTTCACGTGCGCGCAGCTCGGCTTCATCCGCGGCCCGCTGGGTTCGCTGAGCCCGGTGTATTACACGACGACGTTGTTGATCGCGGTCTCGTTCGTCTTCGGACGCGCCAGGGGCCGCTTCCGAACCGGTGTTCCTGACCGCGTGCGCACCCAGTGAACGCCGGTCGGCCCCGCGTTGTCTTCCTGGGCCACTCGGCGCAGCCGTCCGGAGCAGAGTTGGGGTTGCTGCGACTCACGCGCGCCATGACGCGGTACGAACCCGTCGTCGTTCTCGCCGAGGACGGCCCGCTCGTCCAGGCGCTTCGCTCGAGCGGCGTGCGCTGTGAGGTGGCAGAGCTGTCAGCCTCGGTGACGAGCGTGCGGCACGCCGAGATCAAACCAGGACGTCAGCTGGTCACTGCCACACAACAGGTGGCGCGCTACAGCCGCGAACTGCGGCGGATGTTGCGCGCGCTGGAGCCCGACATCGTCGACACGTTCACTTTGAAGGCGCACGTCTACGGTCGCCTGGCGCTACGCGGCCTGTCGGTACCGCGAGTGGCGCACGTGCACGACCGGCTGTCCACGCAGTACATGCGGCGCGCCAGCATTGCGTTGCTGCGACCGATCCTCGGCCGATGTGACGGTCTCGTCTTCAACTCGACGAGCACTCGTGACACCGTCCCGTCGCTGCGGCGCGGCCAGGTGCGCGTGACCGTCGGCAGTGCAGTGGATCGGCCGCTCCACAGTGCACCCGAGGCCCAAGACGGGCCTGCGTTCGCCTTCGGCTGCATCGGCCGGATCACCCCCTGGAAGGGACAGCGACTGGCGCTGCGCGCGTTCGCCGAGCTCTGCGATACGCATCGGGAACGCGACCTCCGGCTCGTCTTCGTCGGCGGCGCGTTCTTCGGTGAGGACGACTACTTCGCCGAACTTCGGACGCTCGCCGCCGACCTGGGCGTGGCCGACCGCACCGAGTGGACCGGCCATGTCAGCGACGTGTACTCCGAACTGGGCCGGATGGACGCTCTCGTGCACTGCAGCACCATTCCGGAGCCGTTCGGTCAGGTCGTGGTCGAGGCGATGGCATTCGGCATACCCGTCATCGCACCCGATGAAGGCGGCCCGGCCGACATCGTCACCGACGGCGTGACCGGCATCTCGTGCACCCCACGCGATGTGCATGCCCTGGCAGGCGCGATGGGACGCGCGATGACGCTGCCGCCCGATCGGCCGCCGGGCAATGACGACCGCAGCCCGAGCAGTCGCCGAGCGATATTTCGCCGACGCCGTCGCCGAGCAGGTCGAGGCGTTCTACGACGTCGTGAGGGAACGTCGCGGGCGATCTTGCTAGGCTCACTTTGGTACGGCCCTGGCGAGTAGCTGGCGCTGCTGCGCGGTACGCATACCGCGTCCATTTGGCATCCTGGTTCGATTCCGGGCAGGGTCTCGATGTCGCCGGTTCCTCGGCGATCAGCGCCGCCAGTGCAGGTTTCGCACCACGTAGCCGAGGTGGTACTGGTACTGCAGCAGCATCACCGGTGTACGAAAACAGTTCTGCGAGTCGGTCACCATGACTCTCACCCGATTGTCGATCAGGTATTCGACGAGCTTGGTGTGCACCGCATAGCGGATGTCGATGTCCCGTCCGTGCAGATCACCCTGCGAGGTGTGCAACATGGCGACGTCTCCGTCGAGCAGGACGATCACCACCGCGACCGGCACCGGCGATTCAGTGAAGGCGCCCAGCCACAACTGCGCGATGGGCCGAGTCTCGATTCGTAGGGCCTCGACGTCGTTGAGCAGTGACCGCACGACCGCTGCGCGCTGCGCGTCATCGAGTGGCTGAATCGTCAGGTCCCGCTGCTTGACCCGGCTCAACCTCTTGCGCAGGCGCCGGGATTTGGGCCCGCTCAGATACTCCTCGTACGTCGGCGGAAGCTCGAGGACGCAGTACCCGAATCTGACCCGCCGAGCGGTAGGGACGAGGCGGATGGATCGATGGCGCAGCAGCCGGTCGATCGCATCCCCTTGTGCGGACCGCGACAACTGAATGTGCTCCCACGGCAGGCGGCGGCCCACCGAGATCATCCAGGCCAGCCGCCGGATGCGTGCGAGGACGGACGTGACGCGGTCGCCCTCGGCCATGCGCCGCTGGTAGACGGCCAGCAGCTCGGCCTGTGGCCCGCTGTGCCCGGAAAGGTCAGGGGTGTCGACAGACCCCTCGCCGGTGGTCACGGTTGTTCCGTCGACGTCGTAGCGGACACCCAGCCGCGGATGGCGTCGATGAACGCCCGGACGCTGAACCGCTCCGCGTTCGCGCGGCAATCGCCGGGCAGCAACCCCATCGCAGCAGTCACGCCCTCGGCCAACTCACGCGCGGACAGTCCGTCGGTGAGGATGCCGGTCCGACCCGGCACCACGGTGTCGAGCACTCCGCCGCGTCCGAACGCGACCACGGGTGTGCCGGCCGCCTGGGCCTCGATGGGCACGAGGCCGAAGTCCTCGAAGGTCGGAAACACCAGGGCCACCGCATTACGGTAGAGCTCACGCAGTTCGGCATCGCTCGGGAACTCGATGATGTCCACCGGCACGTCAGCGGCCTCGGCGGCTGCTTGCAGCCGCGCCCGCTCGGGCCCGTGGCCCGCGATCTTGGCCGGCATGCCGAGCGCTGCAGCGACTTCGATGACCACGTGCATGTTCTTGTACGGAATCCATCGGCCCACGCCCAGGACGTAGTCCCTCGTGGGCGCTGATTCGGAGACAACCGAGAAGTAGTCGACACCGACCGGGGGCGGGATGACGATCGCATCGCGCTGCCAATAGGCGCGGATGCGACGCGCGACCTCCGAACTGTTGGCTGCGAAGGCAGTCACCTTGCGTGCGGCTGCCTTGTCGACGGCCTTGAGCGCAGCGGCGGCCACGCGTCGGATTCGTCCCTGGCCACGCTGGTCGATGTCCGGGGTCCAGATGTAGCGCGCCGGAGAGTGCACGTAACAGAGGTGGTTTCCGCCGGCGGCGACCAGCCGATTCGAACTCGCGAACGCGTGGTGCGAGCTGAGCACCGTCTCGTAGCTGGGTGTGCCGAGACCGCGCCAGGCAAGCGGCATGAGCGGCAACGTCAACTCGCGGCGGTTGCGCAGCCACGGTCGGTCCAGCCACGTCGTCCGGACTTCGCGGTCGCCGACATCGAGTTCGACCTCTGGCTGCCGGCTGAGTGCGTAGAGGTCGGCCTGCGGGAACGCCTGGGCCATGGCCTCGAAGGTCTGTTCCGATCCCGACCGATCCTGGATCCACTCATGCACGAGCGCCATTCGACCCGAGCCGTTCACCACCGCCCCCCGTCCGGATGCCGCGCTCCGCGACTTGATCGTCCGGGCCCGATGATCGTACGTGAACCGTCGGCTCAGGTAGGCATCCGTAGGCTCGGGCGGATGTCTCACGACCGACTGCTGCTGATCGAGGTCCTGCTCGCAGCAGCGATCGTGCTGGCCGCCGTCGTCGCCGCCCGCAGCCGCCTCGCGATAGCTCTGTTGGTCCTGCTCGCCGTGACGTTTCCTCTGGCCGATCAGGCGTGGGAGGGCGCCGTCCTGATTCACGTGACGAACGCACACGGCCTCGTAGTGCCCGATCTCCTTTCCGTAGCAGCGCTCCTGTGGGCTGGCTGGCTCCTTGTCGGCAAGCGCAGGTAGACCGCCTCGCATGCCGGTAACTTTGAGCACGGCCAGGTGATGTCCAGAGCCCCCGAGTTGCGTATGGAGGAGTTTTGAGACGTCGCATCGAACGACACCTCGCCGACGCCGTCGGTCCGCTCTTCGCTTTCCTGGCCCGCTTGGTGCCGACCCGGCGCTCGTCGATCGTCGTGCGCAGCCAGGCGGTGTCCGACGATCAAGCCGCGCAGACCATCGCCGCACTCGGTCGCGCAGGGCTGCAGGCGACCTGGCTGGTCAGCGACATGACCGGCACTGCGAAACTCCACGAGGTCGGCCCGATCCGCCGAGTCGGGTCATTGCGCGGGCTGCTCGCCTATCTGCGTGCGGGCACGGTCCTGCACACGCACGGCATCTCGTTCGGACCCGAGCGGCGCGACACCCGGCGGGTGTTCGTCAATCTGTGGCACGGGATGCCACTCAAGAGGCTCGAGTCCGACACCAAGATCGCCCGGTTCCAGACCGATGTCTCGTTCGCGACCAGCAGCCTGCACCAACGCAACCTGGCCGAGACCTGGGGTGCTCATGCGACCATCCACGAGACCGGGCTGCCCCGCAACGACGTCCTGCTGCGAACGCCCACCAGCCAGGCACGCGCGGCATCCGGCGGCCGGCCGCTGATCGTGTGGCTGCCGACCTTCCGCGAGGTGCTGTCGGTCTATCGGCACACCGGCAATCGCATGAATGCCATGGACGGAACTGACTACGGCAACGTCGCGCAGCTTCCGGGTGCATCGGCGATGCGGCTGGAAGCGCTCGCGAAATCGCTCGACGCGACTGTGCTGATCAAGCCTCATCCGATGGCCGCCGGCGCCGTCCCGGATCACCCTGGCGAGTACCTGCACTACGTGAGTCAGCGCTGGCTCGACGACCGTGGCGTGACTCTCTACGAACTGCTGGCCGCGGCGGATGTCCTCGTGACCGATTACTCGTCAGCCTGGATCGACTACCTGCTCACCGACCGGCCGATCGTGTTCACCGCCGCCGATCGCGAGGTCTACGAGCAGTCGCGCGGCTTTTACCCCGACGCGGTGCAGAGCCTGCCCGGACCCGTCGTCACCGATGTCGACGGACTGAGCGACGCTCTCGCGGAGGCTCTCGCAGACCCTGCAGCCTGGGCTCAGCAGCGCGCAGCCGCGCTTGCCAGGCACCACCGTCACCGCGACGCCGGCTCGGCCGACCGGGTAGCTGCGGTAGTCCGTGACCTCGTGTGCGCGCGATCCGAGTCTTCCGACGGCCGGGCGACGGTGCGGTCCTTCGACGTCTTCGACACGGTGCTCACCCGCCGAGTCGGAGATCCGAACAGCGTCTTCGCCTTGGTGGCCGCCCGCGTGGCGGGCACGACGATCCCGGCCCCGCGAACGCCTGCCTTCGTCCAGGCCCGCACCAGCGCCGAACGCACCTTGCGCCGCTCACTCGGGCGGCACGCCACGTTGCTCGAGATCTACCGCGAGGTCGCCCTGCGGCTGTCCTTCGACATCGCCGTCGCGAACGAATGGGCCGAGACGGAGGAGCAGGTCGAGCGCGAGCTGAGCGTCCCCGTGCCCGGTGCGGGCGCGCTCGTGTCAGCCGCGCGCGGCCGTGGTGAGGTCGTCTTCGTGTCCGACAGCCCCCACCGCGAGGATTTCCTGCTGGAACTTCTGTGCAGCGCCGGCATCGCCACCGCGGACGATCGTGTTTTCGCATCTGCGCCGCGGGGAACGAGCAAGAGTGACGGCGGACTGTTCGAGACGGTCCGCGCGGCGGTCGCGCCGGGCGCAGCGTTCGAGCACATCGGTGACAACCGGCGCAGTGACGTCGCGGCCGCACGCTCGGAGGGATGGCACGGCAGCTGGCGCCCGAATGCCCAGCTGAACCGTTACGAGCAGATCCTCGAGTCCTACGCGGTTGCGACCGGCGGAGCTGCCTCGTGGCTCGCGGGATCCTCGCGCCTGGCTCGCCTGGAGGCGGACGCCGACCCAGAAGTCGATCTTGCGCGCGACGTCGTCTCGGTGGCCGCGGGAGTCCTGGGCCCGGCGCTCGTCGGCTTCGCCCTATGGGTCGCCGCGCAGGCGCGGCAACGCGGTATCCGGCGCTTGTACTTCGTCGCCCGCGACGGTCAGGTGATGCTCGAGGCCGCCCGACGCGTGCTGAGCGTCGTCGCGAGCGACATCGAATGCCGCTACCTCTACGGCTCGCGGCAAACGTGGGTATTCGGCGCCACCGCGCTCGAACCCGACATGCTCGCCAGCTGGGTGACCGTGAAACCCGAGTTCACCCCGCGCGCGATGCTGGCGCGGGTCGGACTCGATCCGGCGCTGGCCTACTCGCTCGCCGGCTCCGAACTGTTGCATCCCGACCAGTTGGATCGGGTGCTCGCAGTGCCCGAGCGCCAAGCGCTGCGCGAACTTCTCGAACACGGGCCGCTCGCCGGGCACGTGCACGCCAGTGCTCGCGCGGCCGCCGAACTCGCCGTCGACTACCTGCGCCAGGAAGGCGTCATCGACCCCGCCGAGCGCGGCGCGCTTGTCGACGCCGGTTGGACCGGCGCAACTGCTCGCGCTGTCGACGTCCTCGTGCGGGCCGGCGGCGGCCTGCAGGTCGATCACCTGTTCATGGGTATGACCCGCTCGGCCGACGACCCGCGTACCGCGCACGCGGTCCGGCTGACCCCGTGGTTGTTCGACGGTTGGGCCGCCAGCGAGTCGCTGCGCGAGGTCGTCAACGTCAACGTCCTCGTCGAGATGCTGTGCGCAGGCAGCCACGGCCGCACGACGGGCTACCGCCGCAGCGATACCGGCCGCGTCGAACCGGAATTCGCGGAGTCGAACAGCCCGCCGGTGTCCTGGGGCCTGCTGCCGATGCAGGCAGTCGCGCTGCGTACGGCCGAGCTGGCCGCCGAGCATCTGACGCCGGATGACGCCTACCTCGACTGGGCCTCACCCACCAGAGCACTCTTCCGGCAGTTCTGGATGCGACCGACCGCGCGCAGAGGTGGTCGCCTGGGGCGACTTCCCGTGGGAGGACGAGGTGTGGCCCCCGTTCCGCCCGATCGCCGAGCCCGTGACGACCCGCGGCGTGCTGTCACGACTTCTGCACGGCGATCGGTCGTTGCGCCCGAACAACACCTGGCGGGCCGGGTCTGCTCGACGGAGCCCGCAGCCGTGGCGAGGTGTGTTGCAGGCCCGGCAGTGGCAAGAAGACAACCGCGAGCGGCTGAGGCGGATACCGCGACGCATCCGCCTCGAACGCAACCTGCTGCGGCGCTGAACACCTAGCGGCTCTTCTTGCGTGTCGAACATCGCGCCCGGCACCTATATCGTTCCACCGAGGTCTTCAAGGAACCGCGACGGTCAGGTCCGGACGGCTATCGATCCCGGAGGGGTGCTTGACGCAGTTCGACTACTCGCTGCATTACTCCCAGTGGCACGACGACTCTGAGGAGTACCGGCGTCGGCGGGTTGAGGAACAGACTCGGTTGCTCGAGGTCGTGCTGGCTGACTTTCCGAGGGGAGGCCCCGCTGCGGACATCGGGTGTGGCACGGGCTACTTGATGCAAGCCCTGTCGACTCTCGGCTTCGAACCCGAAGGTCTTGAATCGGATCCGGCACAGGCGGCGAAATGCCGCGCTGCAGGTCTGGCTGTGACCGAGAGCAATGACATCAGGGCGTTCGCTGCCGCCCGCCCGCAGAAGTTCACCCTTGTCACTATGTTCGACATCCTCGAGCACTTGCCGGTCGCCGACCAGCTGGACTTGCTCGCCGTCGTGCACTCGACGATTGCGCCTGGCGGAGCGTTGGTCATTCAGACACCGAACGCGCTTTCTCCGGTGGCTGCATATCAGCGGTATGTCGACTGGACCCACACGAGCGCGTTCACGACCGTCTCGATACGTCCGCTGCTACTGAATGCAGGTTTCAGTGCTGTTCGGTTCGCGCCGGACTACGTGCCGGCGTCGTGGCGCCATCCCCACTTGCGCACGCGCGTCGTGCGGAAAGTGTGGCGCTTCGTGGTCAACGCCGAGCTCGGCACCTCTCGGCTCTACCGGGAGATGCCGCTCGGCAAGAACATGCTCGTTGTCGCTTCCGCGTGACTAACCTTCGAACGGCTCGGGTTGGCCCCAGCGATCGAGCGGACTGTCGACTGCTTCTGGCCACGCCAGCACGGCGGGCTCGTGTCGAGTAACGATTGCCTGTAGCAGGTCCTGTGCGTCCGCGTGGTCACGCGGGTCAAGCGGCGCTTCGACGTCGAAGTACACCTCGCCGTCTTCGCAGTGCGACGTCACGATGAACACGAGGCTGTCAGTGCTGCTCGCGAGTCGGGCTGCGCCGGACGCGCACAATCGGCGGCGCCCTAGGAAGTCGACCTCGCTCCGCCCGGGTACGTCGGTTGCGATGGCCACAACTGTGCCGGTTTGCAGCACATTCGCCAGGTGATCGGCACTTCCGAGGGCGGAAACCATCTCCACCCCGTTCATCGACGCGACCTTCGCGTGCTGTCGGAGGTGGGGCGGCGCGTCCGGGGCGATGAAGCTGGGGGCGATCGGAGCCGTCACCTTGATGCCGTGGCGTGCGATCGAGGCGGCCACACCGTAGTAGTAGCCGTGGTGCATGAAATTGACCATGGCGCCACGGGTGGGGTCCCGCTGCGTCAAGCGTTCAAGATGGTCAACTCGCCGCAGGCTTGCGGCCCGTCCGTGCCATCGCATCTCTCCGAACAGCGCATGGAAGCGGACCATCTGATGTGCAAGATCGTCAGCTTCGTCCGCCCGTCGGGTTTCTCCCAGCAGATACTGCATTTGTGAACGCGCGGCGCTTTGCACCTGAGCCTGACTCCACGCACGCTCGGCCCGTCGCTCGGTGAGCCACGGCAGAACTCGCACTGGCACCAGGCCGCGGACCCTTCGGGCCTGCCAGTGAATCTCTGGACGCATGACGGCCGAGATTACGCGCGTGGCCGGCGGAGCTCGTCAACTGCTCGGGACGCGGATCGATGCGACGAGCGCGCGATGATCCGAACCCGGAATCTCCACGCTGTCGACCGAGGTCGCGACCGCGCCGCGCGTCAGCACGTGGTCGATCGTGATCAACGGTGGAAACCAACGATCTGCCGGCCACGTCGGCGTGAACCCCGCGCCCGCCTGGTTGGCTGCGTCGCTGAAACCCTGATTGAGAATCGTGCGGAACTGCGCGGTATCGGGCGTCGAATTGAAGTCACCGCCAACCAGGACTGTCGGTCCGGTCAGTGCGCCGAGTGCCGACGGATAGCGCGCCATGTCGCTGTGCCAAGCGTGGAACTGGCCTGAGGGAACGGACCGAAGACGTGCACCGCTGCGACCGAGACCTGCTGCCCACCGGCCTCGAGCCGTGCCGTGACGTAGGCGAATCCGAAGCTGTCGCTCGTCCGGGTCTGCGTGAGCGGGAAGCGACTCCACAGCCCCGTCCCGGAGGCGCCTTGCTGCGGGTCGCTGACCGAGTGCGGGAGCGTTGCGTCCAGACCGGCGCTGCGCAGGGTGGACCGAATCTCGGGCGTCAATTCTTCGAGCATGAGGACGTCGACGTGATGCGCGCGGACTGCCGCGACGACGGCGGCCGGGTCGGCGCTGCCGATCTTCAGATTCGACGTCATCACGACGACGTCCGTGCCGTGCGCAGGTGCTGTCGCGGCCACGTAGTTCGGCACGTGCAGCACGACGAGCCAGACCGCAACAACTGCCGAGAGGCCAGCTGCGATCCATCCGCCCGGCGTTCGTAGGAAGGAAGAACAGCGCGAGGGCGACAAGTGAGCCGAGGCCCAGATACGGCGAGAACGCGGCGAGCGTGAGGGTGTACAGCGACCCGGGCGGGTAATAGTGCGCGACCACGCCGACGATTCCGATGCAGAGCGAGATCACCGCGAAGGCGAACATCAACCGCTTCCGCACCGGACGATTGTCATCCGTGATCTTGGTGATGCAGGTGCCGGTCTCAGGTGCTCGGCAGCGTCAGGATCTCCGCGCCGTCTTCGGTCACGACCACGCTGTGCTCCCACTGCGCGACCCACGACCCGTCCTTGGTCAGGATCGTCCAGTCGTCGTCCCAGGCTTCCCAGTCGGTGCCGCCGAGGCTGAGCATCGGTTCGACGGTGAACGTCATCCCGGGTTCCATGATCGTGTTCGCGCGCGGCTCGTCGTAGTGCAGGATCGTCGGGTCGGTGTGGAAGCTCCAGCCGACGCCGTGGCCGGTGTAGTCGCGGATCACGCCGTAGCCGAACCGCTTCGCGTAGGACTCGATGACGCGTCCGATCACGCTGACCGGACGGCCGGGACGGACCGCCTTGATCCCGCGCAGCATCGCCTCACGCGTGCGCTCACCGAGGTCACGGACCTGCTGGCTCGCATCGCCTGCGTAGAAGGTCGCGCACGTGTCGCCGTGCACGCCGTCCTTGAACGCGGTGATGTCGACCTTCACGACGTCGCCGTCCTGCAGCGGGCGGTCGTCGGGGATGCCGTGGCAGATGGCCTCGTTCACGCTCGTGCACAACGACTTCGGGAAGCCCTTGTAGCCCAACGTGGACGGGTACGCGCCGCGGCTGATCATGAACTCGTGGCCGATGCGGTCGAGCTCGTCGGTCGTGATGCCGGGGGCGACATGCTTGCCGACCTCGACGATCGCGTCGCCGGCGATGCTGCCCGCGACGCGCATGCGCGCGATCGTGTCGGCGTCCTTCACCATCGGGTCGTCGTAGTCCCACGGCGTGCCGGGTCGCGCGTCGACGTAGTGCGGGCGGCCGATGCCGCCCGGCACCCGCAAGCGCGGGCTGATCGTGCCCGGACGCAGGGGAGCGGTGCTGGTGGTCACCGTCCCATTGTGCCTGTCAGACCTCAACAACGGTGGGGATGAGCATCGGACGGCGGCGGTACTCGCGATCGACCCAGCGGCCCACGGTGCGGCGGACGAGGTGTTGCAAGGAGTCGACGTCGCGGGTGCCGTCGACAAGGGCCTGCTCGACCACGTTGACCAGCTCGGCGACGATCGGCTCGAGCGCTCCGGGATCGTCGCTGAACCCGCGCGAGGTGATCTCCGGGCCGTACACGACCTTGCCCGCCTCGAGATCGACGGCGACCAGGATCGACAGGAACCCCTCTTCACCGAGGATTCGGCGGTCCTTGAGCGTGGCGTCGCCGATGTCGCCGACCTCGAGCCCGTCGACGTAGACGTAGCCGACCGGGATCCGTCCCGTGATCGTGGCCAGGCCGTCGACGAGATCGACGACGGTGCCGTCTTCGGCGAGCATGATCCGCTCGCTCGGAATTCCCGTGGAGCGGGCAATCTCGGCATGCGCGCGCAGGTGCCGCCACTCGCCGTGCACCGGCATGTGGTTGGCCGGACGGACGGCGTTGAGCAGATACCGCAACTCGCCGGCAGGCGCGTGTCCCGAGACGTGCACGAGTGCGGTCGACTTGTGCACCACGGTCGCGCCGAGGCGGGACAGGCCGTTGATCACCTGCCCGACGGACGTCTCGTTGCCCGGGATCAGCGAGGACGCGAGCAGAATCGTGTCGTCGGAGCTGATGCGCACCGTCTGGTGATCGCGGTTGGCCATCCGCGACAGCGCCGACAGTGGCTCACCCTGCGACCCCGTCGAGACCAGCAGCACGCGGCGCGACGGCAGGTCCTCGGCGAGCTTGAGGTCGATGAGCAGGCCGTCCGGCACGTTCAACAGCCCGAGCTCGCGCGCGATCGTCATGTTGCGCACCATCGACCGTCCGACGAGTGCGACGTGCCGGCCGGTCTTCTGCGCTGCGTCGAGCACCTGCTGCACGCGGTGCACGTGCGAGGCGAAGCAGGCGACGATGATCCGGCCCGGCGCTTTCGCGATCACGTCCGCGACAACCCGGCCGACATCGCGCTCGGACGGGATGAATCCGCCGACCTCGGCGTTGGTCGAGTCGGCGAGCAGCAGATCGACACCCTCGTCGCCGAGCCGCGCGAACCCGTTGAGGTCGGTGATCCGCCCGTCCAGCGGGGTCTGGTCCATCTTGAAGTCGCCGGTGTGCAGCACGGTCTGGCCGCCGACGCGGATCGCGACAGCCAGCGCGTCCGGGATCGAGTGGTTGACCGCGAAGAACTCCAGACCCCATGGCCCGACATCGGTCAGTTCGCCCTCGCGCACCTGCCGCAGTTCCGGGTTGTGGATGCGGTGCTGCTCGAGCTTGGCTGCGACGAGGGCCAGTGTGAGCCGCGACCCGTAGACCGGCACGTCCGGACGGGCCCTGAGCAGGTACGGCAGGGCGCCGATGTGGTCCTCGTGGCCGTGGGTGAGCACGACCGCGTCCAGGTCGCCGAGGCGTTCGTCGTAGTGCGACCAGTCCGGCAGGGTCAGATCGACGCCGGGCGAGTTCGTCTTGCCGAGCAACATGCCGCAGTCGACGACGAGCAGCCGGCCGCGATGCTCGAACATCGTCATGTTGCGGCCGATCTCCTTGATACCGCCGAGCGCAACGACACGCAGTCCGCCCGCGGGCAGTTCAGGAGGCGAGTCCACGTCCTGAGGCTATCGTTCGCCTGTGGCACTGGCATTGGACGCAGGCAACGTCACCGGGATCGGCATCGGTGTCATCGTCGCGTTGATCATCATCGGCGTGATCATCAGCCTGGTCATCTCCGCGATCGTGGTGCGGATCGTCGTCGCGATCGCCGTGGTGGTGCTCGCGTTCGTGGTCTGGCACCAGCGCAACGTGATCGAGGATCACATCGCGCATCGCAACTGCGATTTCTCGTTCTTCGGCGTCCACCTCGGTCCGCCGGATCACCTCAAGCGGCTGTGCAAGTGAGGCGAGACTTCAGCTGGTGATCAACACCGGGTCGGCATCATGGCCGTGACGTCGCAGCACCAGTCCGCCCATCAGGGCGAGCGGGAAGCTCCCGCCAATCCACCCGAGCAGAATCCACATCCACATGGACGCGCCTCGCTTCCGCGACGGACCACCGCTTTGGTGCTCTGGTGATACCCATCGGCGCCGGCGAGGGACACTTGAGCCCTCGTCACCGCCCGTCCAGGGCACGGAATGTCCGCCCGGCTGCCCGGCATTCGTCAGGATCCAGGGCATTTTCGACCATCGGGCGTCGTGAAATCGACGGAACCGGTGGGTCTGCGCGTCAGCCGCGCGTCCCGCGCCGTGCCTGAACGTAATGAATGAGCGTCGGGATGAGCGAGATCAGCACCGCGGCGATGACGAGGTAGTCGACCCAACTGGTGTGCTGACGCACGAAGTCGACGTGCCCGAGGGCGTAGCCGATCAGCAGCATCCCGTCCGCCCAGATGATGCCGCCGATGATCGACACGATCGCATAGAGCGAGAAGCGCATCCTGGCCGTTCCGGCCATGACGGTCGTGACGGTGCGCACGATCGGGACGAACCGCGCGAGGAAGACCGTCAGAACACCCCAGCGCTGGAAGAACGCCTGCGCCCGGCCCACGTACTCGGGGCGGAACAGCTTCGAGTTGGGACGGTCGAACACGACCGGTCCGGCGCGATGGCCGATCCAGTAGCCGACGAGGTTGCCGGCGACGGCGGCTATCGGCGCGACGATCAGGTACCACGCGAGGGACGTGTGAATCGTCCCGATCGAGATCGAGATGCCGGCGGCCAGCAGGATCGTGTCGCCGGGCAGGAAGAAGCCGATGAGCAGGCCGCACTCGGCGAACAGGATCACGGCGAGGCCGGCGAGCCCGAAGTTGCTGAGCAGCGTGTCGGGCGAGATCGGGTTTGCGAGCACGTGCATCCAAGCACCCTACGAGGCGCAGGGCGTCAGCTGAGCACGGCGCTCAGGTTCGCCGGTGCCAGGCAGCGAGCAGCTCCTGCTCCCTTTCCGCGGCGAGCCCGGGAGTGGACGCGCCCGGCGTCCAGCCGCCGTCGATCTCGCGCTGCCAGGCCCAGGTGTCGGCGAGCGTCTCGCGTAACGGACGCCACGTCAGCCCTGCCTGCTCGGCGGCGCTCGCGTCGCTGCGGAAGGTCGCCGGTCCGTCCGCGTCCGGGATCCAGAGCGGCAGCTCGGTCCAGAACTGCACGCCTTGATCGACGAGCCACGCCTCGTCGGTGACATAGGTGAGCTCGGCGTCCGCGCCGGTCGTAGCGAGGCAGCCGGCCATCAGCTCGGCCCGGGTGTCGCGGGCCGGCGGCCCGGGCGTGTCGAACACGCCGGGTACAGCGCGCAGGGCGAAGCGGGCGAGGTCGCGTGAGTCGATCAGCGACATCGGTGCGTCCGGTGCTCCCGGCACGAGGATCTCGCCGCCGCGGGCGGCCCGTTGCAGCCACCACGGCAACCTGCCGACGGCGCTGTCATGCGGGCCGACGATGGCTCCGGCGCGCAGGACGGTCGTCCGCTCGGCGCCGAAGGCCAGCGCGACCGCGCGCTCGCACCCGACCTTGAGCCAGCCGTACGACTCGGCCGGGCCCACTCCGGCCGGGACGTCGTCCTTGGTCGCATGCGGGTCGGCGTCGTGAGCGCCGCGGGCGACGTAGTCGAGGTGCTCGGGCCACGCCGGGTAGGCGTTGATGCTCGACACGAACGCATAGTGCGTACACGTCGCAGCGAGCACCTCAGCCGCGGCAGCGACGTCGACGGGCACGAAGCCGCAGGTGTCGACGACCAGATCGAAACGCTCGCCGCGCAGTTGTTCGAGGTCGCGGGCGACCGTGCGGTCGCCGCGGATCGACCGTGCGCCCTCAGCGGCGCTGCCGGACTTCCCGCGATTGAAGACGGTGACGTCGTGACCGGCGTCGAGCGCCTCGTCCACGACAGCTCGGCCGAGAAAGACAGTCCCGCCGATGATCAGAACGCGCATGGCGTCCAGTCGATCAGGACGGTGGCCGCCCCGCCAAGACGTGTTCGCGCAGCGCGATCAGTTGGCGACGCGGTACTCGCCCGCGGTGCGGCGCGACTCGCCGAGCAGCGTCGTGGCCGAGAGCCGCTCGGCCAGGTTGGAGCGGGTCGCGACGGCGGAGATGTAGGCCTGGCGCGTGGCGGCGGCGCGGCCACGGCCCGCACCCGGGTCGGTCGGCCGGTCGTCGGCGCTGTGCATGGCGGCGCGGAGCAGGACGAGCGCCTCGGAGCGCAGCTGCGACACCCGCGACTCGGTCACGCCGAGCTCGACAGCGATGTCTGCCATGCGGCGCTGTCCGAAGAAGTACTGCTCGACGACGAGGCGGAGCTTGTCGGGCAGTTCGACGACGGCGTCGCGCAGGTAGCCGATCTGCTCGCGCTTGATCAGCGTCTCTTCCGGGTGGTCGTCGGTCGACGGGACGGCGGCCGCGCCGTCCTCGCACGGGAGGGCCTGCAGGCTGACCAGGCCGGCGCGGTGCACGTCGGACTCGAGGCTGGCGAGCTCGGACATCGACATGCCCATCGCGCCGGCGATCTCGGTGCGCGAGGGCTCGCGGCCGATCGAGTGGGTCAGGTCGGTGCGGACGGTGTTGAGTTCGCGGGCCTTGCCGCGGACTGCCCGGCTGGCCCAGTCCATGGTGCGCAGCTCGTCGGTCAGGGCGCCGCGGATGCGGATGGCGGCGAAGCGGGCGAAGGGAACGCCGAGGGTCGGGTCGAAGCTCTTCGCGCTCAGCGTCAGGGCGTACATGCCGGCTGAGGTGAGGTCGTCGCGGTTGACGTGGGCCGGGACGCGGTTGAGGACGTCGCGGACGAGGTGACCCACCAGGGCGAGGTTCGCGCGGACCAGCTCTTCGACCTCGGCGCGGGTGGGCGTCGGCTTGGTCGGCTTGGCGGTCGGGGCGGCGATCGAGTCGGTGCTGACCTCGGTGCGGTCAAGGATCATGGTCATGGCGGGGGCTCCTGAGCGTGAGTGGCGGCTGTCGTCGCCGGTAAAGCGGTTTCGGTCCCCCGCGGACCTGGAAGGCTCCCGATGCCTTCCGTGTGCACCTCTCGTTAGATCGGTGTGAAGTGAAGTCTGCCAGGCGGGCTATCCGGAGCGCAAGATGTCATTCCAAAGTCTGTAAAGTTTGTGTGTGCAAACCGGACTTGGCTGCGGATTCCGTCGAATGCGTACGCTAAACCTCCGGATTCGACGGTGTCTAAGGCCCGGATTTCACTAATGTTTCCGCCTTCCCGGCCGATCGAGAGTGCGTGACCCACCCGCCACGCGCTGATCTGCATCCGGTTCCCGAACCCGGATCCAGCGTGGCGGTCGGAGAGCTGGCAGCAGTCCTCTGGCAGGAGCGTGAACTGCTCGAGGATCTGCTGTTCTCGTTGGATCAGCAGCACCGCGTCGTCGCGGCCGGCGACACGCGATGGCTGGCGCGCGCCGATGCGGCGGTCGCAGGCGCGGTCAGAGCCGTCCGGACGCACGAGATCTTCCGCGCGATCGAGGTCGAGACTCTGGTATCCCAGCTCGGTCTGGCATGCACCGCGTCTCTGCGCGAGATCGCCGAGGTCGTCGACGAGCCCTGGACGACCGTGCTCACCGAGCATCGCGAAGCGTTACGCGAACTGGCCGCCGAGGTCGACGAGGCGACCGAACGCAACCGCGATCTACTCCTCGCGGGTGAGCGCGCCACCCGCGAGCGACTCGAACAGGTCTAATCGATGGTGGGGGACACGATGTACGTAACCAGCCCGACGCGGCCCGGCCTGCGGGCCGTGCACAGCCGGCCGTCTGTCGCCCTGCTCCGGGTGTTGCGCGGAGAGAGCGAGGACGCGATGCAGGCGTGCCTGCACGCGACCGCGGTCAACAGCGCCTACCGCGCCGCTCTGCGGACGACCGGATCGGTGCGGCAGAACTCGCTGCACGAGTTCCTGCGCTGAGCGCCGGGGCCTGCGGCTTCGCGCGATGACAGGTCTCACTATCGTGGTCGGGTGCCGATTGCCACGCCCGAGATCTATGCCGACATGCTCGATCGCGCCAAGTCGGACGGCTTCGCCTATCCCGCGATCAACGTCACCTCGTCGGAGTCGCTGAACGCAGCGCTGCGCGGCTTCGCCGACGCAGGCAGCGACGGGATCGTGCAGATCTCGACCGGCGGCGCCGAGTTCGCGTCCGGGACGGCGGTGAAGGAGATGGTGACCGGCGCGGTGGCGCTGGCCGAGTTCGCTCACGTCGTCGCGACCAAGTACCCGGTCAACATCGCGCTGCACACCGATCACTGCCCGAAGGACAAGCTCGACAGCTACGTCCGTCCGCTGCTGGCCATCTCGAAGGAGCTCGTCGACTCCGGTGGCGAGCCGCTGTTCCAGTCGCACATGTGGGACGGCTCGGCGGTCGAGCTCGAGGAGAACCTCGAGATCGCGCAGGAGCTGCTCGCCGCGGCCGCCGCCGCGCGGATCGTGCTGGAGGTCGAGATCGGCGTCGTCGGCGGCGAGGAGGACGGCGTCGTCGGGGAGATGAACGAGAAGCTCTACACGACCCCGGGCGACGCGCTGCGCACCGCCGAACTGCTGGGGACGGGCGACAAGGGCCGCTACCTGCTGGCCGCGACCTTCGGCAACGTGCACGGCGTCTACAAGCCGGGCAACGTCAAGCTCCGTCCGTCCATCCTGAAGGACCTGCAGGACGAGGTCGGCAAGCAGGTCGGCAAGGACAAGCCGTTCGATCTCGTCTTCCACGGCGGGTCGGGCTCGACACTGGACGAGATCCGCGAGGCCGTCGGCTACGGCGTGGTCAAGATGAACATCGACACCGACACCCAGTACGCGTTCACCCGCGAGGTGGCCGGGCACATGTTCACCAACTACGACGGCGTGCTCAAGGTCGACGACGAGGTCGGCAACAAGAAGGCCTACGACCCGCGCTCGTACCTGAAGCTGGCCGAGACCGGCATGGCCGCTCGCGTCCAGCGCGCCTGCGAAGACCTGCAGTCCGCGGGCACCAGCCCCACCGCCTGACGAATACCCACAACCACCGACAGTGGTTAGTTTCGGCCTCAGTGGTCAGTTGTAACTGACCACTGAGGCACCGAACTAACCACTGTCGGACGGGCGGGGGGTCAGGCGGCGAGGGCCAGCTCAGCCGCGTCGACCTCGCGCTGGGTCGTGCCGCGCAGCCCGACGAAGGCCGCCACGCCGCCGGCGGCAACCAGGATCGCCGCCACGATCAGCCCGACTCGATAGCCGGACAGGAACGCGTCCAGCGGGGCGTGCCCGGCAGCAAGCTGCGAGCTCTGCCGAGCGGTCAGGATCGCGCCGATCACCGTGATGCCGAGCAGGCCGGCCACCTCACGCGCCGCGTTGAAGATCCCGGATGCGACGCCGGCCTGATGCACCGGCATGGCGCCGAGCACCATCGCGGTCAGCGGCACCGAAAGACCGCCACCGACGCCGATGACGGCGAAGCTCGGCATCAGGTCCAGGAACGTTGCGTCGCGGCCGAGCAGGCTCACGGTGCCGATGCCGATCGCCATGAGGAACATGGCCGCGCCGACTGCGCGGTACGGACCGACCGCGCTCGCGACGCGTTCGGCGACCGTCGCGCCGACCGCCATCAACAGCGCCATCGGGACGAACGCTGCGCCGGCAACGGTCGGGCTGAACCCGAGCACGTTCTGCAGGTACAGCGAGGTGAAGAAGTAGATCCCGAACAGCCCGAAGCCCCACATGACCACGGCGATGATGCCGCCGGAGAACACCCGGTCGGTGAACAGCGACACGTCGACCATCGGCTCGAGGCTGCGCTGCTCGACGACGGCGAACGCGACGATCGCCGCGGCCGCGAGCCCGAACGCGCCGAGGATCGGGGTGGACGTCCAGCCCTTGTCGTGGCCCTCGATCAAGGCGTACGTGAGTGCGAACAGTCCGACGGCAGAGGTCACGATGCCCGGCACGTCGAGCCGGTGCCGCGCCGCGCTCGCCGAGTCGTCCGGCACCGCCCACAGTGCGAGCGCGATCGTCGCCAGGCCGGCGGGCACGTTGATGAAGAAGATCCAGCCCCAGGCCAGATGCTGGCTGATGAGACCGCCGAACAGCGGGCCGACGGCGAGGGCGAGCGCGCCGATCGCCGACCAGATCCCGACGGCCATGGCGCGGTCGCGCCGCGAGGTGAAGGTCGCCGAGATCAGGGCCAGCGTGGTCGGGGTGACCAGCGCCGCGCCCAAGCCCTGCACCGCACGCGCCGCAATCAGCACACCGTCACTGCCGGCGAACCCGGCAACCAGCGAGGCGGCCGTGAACACGCCCAGCCCGAGCACGAACAGCCGGCGCCGTCCGTAGATGTCGGCCAGGCGGCCACCGGCGAGCAGCAGGCTGGCGAAGGTGAGGATGTAGCCGCTCACGACCCACTCGAGCGCCGACGTGCTCAGGTGCAGGTCGCGCTGGATGGCCGGGATCGCCACGTTGACGATGTTGTTGTCGAGGTAGGTCATGAAGGTTGCCAGTGAGACGGTCACCAGCACCCAGATGCGTCGTTTCGTGTCCACAGGAGGTCTCCTATACAGCGTCCATGTACTAAGTACATTTACGCTGTATAGGAAACCCTGTACGGTGTATAGTTGTCAAGCGTGATGGCGAAATCCGATCTCAGCAGGGCCGCGATCGTCACTCGCGCCCTCGACATCGCCGATACCGAGGGCCTCGACGCGATCACCGTGCGTCGCATCAGCCGCGAGTTCGGCGTGACCCCGATGGCGCTCTACTGGCACGTCAAGGACAAGGACGAGCTGCTCGAGGCGATGGGCGACGCCCTGTTCGAGGGAACCGACGTCGCGCTCGACCCGGCGCTGGCCTGGCACGAGCAGCTGCGCGCGCTGGTGACCTCGCTGGTCGAGGGGCTGCGCCGCCACCCCGGTGCCGTGCAGCTCGCCTTCATGCGCGTGCTCGCGAACGACGCCGGACGGCAGCTGTCCGAGCACGTCTTCGACGTCCTGCGCGGCGCCGGGTTCGACGTGCGCCAGACAGCCGACATCGGCGTCTACGCGCTGCGGATGGCCGTCATGTTCATCGACGGCGAGCCGGGCCGCGAGATCGGGCCGACCGAACAGGAGCGCGAAGCGGTGCTCGACGCCAAGCGCGCCGCGCTGCGCGCCCTGCCGATCGAGCAGTACCCGCGCCTGCACGAAATGACCGAGGCGATGTTCGACTGCGACGACCAGGACGACTACTACCGCTTCGGCATCGACACCTTCCTCGCCGGCGTGCGTGCCCTGCAGCCCGCGCTGACACAATCGGCCGGGTGACCCACTCGCACGGCAACCTGCTCACCCCACCCACCAAGCTCCCGGACGATCCCGCGGCGGCGCGGCTCGCCGCAGGCGACGATCCGGTCGCGGTCGCCGCGGCGTTCCCGACGTCCTCCCTTGCGTGGGCGACCCTCGCCGAGGCTGCCCTTGCCGACGGCCGCACGGTCGAGGGCTACGCCTACGCACGCACCGGCTACCACCGCGGCCTCGACGCGCTGCGCCGCGCCGGCTGGCGTGGCTCGGGTCCCGTCCCGTGGGCGCACGAGCCGAACCGCGGGTTCCTGCGCGCACTGCACGCGCTCGCCCAGGCAGCAGCCGCAATAGGCGAGGACGACGAAGCCCACCGCTGCGCAACGTTCCTGAACGACTGCGATCCGGCAGCCGCCGACATCCTGTCCCGCTGATCCCGACTTTGCATTCGGCACCGTCGCCGGGCGCCGACTTTGCACCCGGCAACGTCGTCCGGGCGCCGACTTTGCACCCGGCACGTCGTCCGGGCGCCGACTTTGCACCCGGCAACGTCGTCCGGGCGCCCGTATGGGCGGGTGCTGGCGACATTGCTGGGTGCAAAGTGCATCACTGATCCGGGCAGTGACCCCGGAGTCACGTGGTGCATCACTGATCCGGTTGCCTGCCGCCTGTTGGCCGCGCCGGGGGCCACAACGTGATCAGCCCAGCCGGTTCTTGAGGACCTTGCCCATCGGGTTGCGCGGGAGTTCGTCGACCACGCGCACCTCGCGGGGGCGCTTGTGCGCTGACAGCTCGCGCGCCACATGATCGACGAGGACGGCCCCGTCGACATCCGTCCCGACCACGTAGGCGACGACGCGCTGGCCGAGATCGTCGTCGGGCACGCCGATCACCGCGGCTTCGTGCACGGACGGATGGCCGAGCAGC
Organism: uncultured Actinomycetota bacterium; assembly: GCA_963754285.1. GTDB lineage: Bacteria > Actinomycetota > Actinomycetes > Mycobacteriales > Jatrophihabitantaceae > RYN-133. Next base: position 753,620 of record CAVWFN010000007.1, on the reverse strand, counting down.
GCCGCCTCGACCTCGCCGGCGCCGATCCGGTAGCCGCCGCTCTTGATCAGGTCGTCCTTCGTCCGGCCGAGGATGCGGTAGCCGTCGGGGTCGAGCTCGGCGGTGTCGCCGGTCGAGAACCAGCCCTGCGCGGTCACCGCGGGCGCACGGTTGAGGTAGCCGTCGAACAGCGTCGCTCCGCGCACCTCGAGCTCGCCGTCGCCGACCAACCGCGCCTCGACGCCGCGGATCGGCGTCCCGACCAGACCGGGACGGCGTGGCCCGTCCGCGCGCGCCGCCAGCGTGATCAACGTTTCGGTCATTCCGTATCTCTCGAGCGGTCCCTGCCCGGCCAGCGCGGCCAGGTCGTCGAACACCGTGCGCGGCAGCCCCGCGCTGCCCGACACCAGCAACCGGGCCCCGCGCAGGGCCTGCGCGCACTGCGGATCGGCTGCAACACGACCCCACACGGTCGGCACCCCGAAGTACAGCGACGCCTGTGCCTGCGCATACGCCTGTGGCGTCGGCCTGCCGGTGTGGACGAGCGGACTCCCGATCCGCAGTGGGCCGAGCACCCCGAGCACGAGGCCGTGCACGTGGAACAGCGGCAGCCCATGTGCAAGCACGTCGTCAGCGCTCCACTGCCACGCGTCGGCCAGCCCGTCCAGGCCGGCGTTGATCGCCGCGTGCGACAGCACGGCTCCCTTCGGCGGCCCGGTCGTCCCGCTCGTGTACATCACCAGCGCCGGGCCGGACGGCTCGGGCCACCGGCGATCGCTGCGCTCGGCGACGTCGACCGGCGGGCACTCGACCGCGCCGGAGTCGCGCAGGATGTGATCGCGTTCGCGCGGCCCGGCGTCCGGCGGCACGGGCACGGCGACGACGCCCGCGCGCAGGCAACCGAGAATCGCCACGACTGTTTCCAGCGTCGCCGTCGCGGTGACGGCGATCCGTCCGGCCCCGTGCACGCGCGCACCTACGGCCGCCGCGGCACCCTCGAGCGCCTCGCGGTCGAGCGAACGACCGGCCACGGTCACCGCAGAATTCACGGCAGCAACGATAGGTCGACTACCCTGCTCGGGGCCGCAAATCTTCACGAGGTGAATCGATGCCAGCGATCGTTCTGGTCGGCGCCCAGTGGGGCGACGAGGGCAAGGGCAAGGCAACCGACCTACTCGGTAGCCGAGTCGACGCCGTCGTCAAGTTCAACGGCGGCAACAACGCCGGACACACGATCGTCGTGGACGGTGAGAAGTACGCGCTGCACCTGCTGCCATCAGGAATCCTGACGCCGGGATGCACCCCGGTCATCGGCAACGGTGTCGTGATCGACCTCGGCGTGCTGTTCGACGAGATCGACGGCCTCGACCAGCGCGGCGTCGACACGTCCCAGCTGATCGTGAGCGGGTCGGCGCACGTCATCACGCCGTACAACCGCACCCTGGACAAGGTCACCGAGCGCTTCCTCGGCAACTCCAAGATCGGGACGACCGGCCGTGGCATCGGCCCGACCTACGCCGACAAGATGGCCCGCATCGGCATCCGGGTGCAGGACCTGTTCGACGCCGAAGTGCTGCGCGCGAAAGTCGTCGGCGCGCTCAACCTGAAGAACCAGGTCCTGGTCAAGATCTACAACCGCAAGGGATTCGACGTCGACGCCGTCGTTGCCGAACTGGGTGGTTACGCCGAGCGGCTGCGTCCCTATGTTGCCGACACCGCGCTGCTGCTCGACCGGATGCTCGCCGACGGCAAGACCGTCGTGCTCGAGGCCGGCCAGGCCACGCTGCTCGACGTCGACCACGGCACGTACCCGTTCGTCACGTCCTCGAACGCGACGGCCGGCGGCGCCTGCACCGGCAGCGGCATCCCGCCGACGCGGATCAGCCGCGTGATCGCCGTCGTCAAGGCGTACACGACCCGCGTCGGAGAGGGGCCGTTCCCGACCGAGCTCCTGGACGAGAAGGGCGAACAGTTGCGCGAGGCAGGCGCCGAGTTCGGCACCACGACCGGACGTCCGCGCCGGTGCGGGTGGTTCGATGCGCCGATCGCCCGGTACGCGGCGCGGATCAACGGGGTCACCGACTTCGTCCTCACCAAGCTCGACGTTCTCACCGGACTGGACGAGGTGCCGGTGTGCGTCGCGTACGAGATCGACGGCGAGCGCATCGACGAGGTGCCCACCAACCAGGCCCAATTCGCCCGTGCCGTCCCGATCTACGAGACGTTCCCCGGCTGGACGGAGGACATCTCGAAGGCACGCACGCTCCAGGAGCTGCCGCGCAACGCGCGCGACTACGTGGCGGCGCTGGAGCAGATGATCACCGCACCGATCTCGGTCATCGGCGTCGGGCCGGGCCGCGACGAGACGGTGGTCGTGCGCGACCTGCTCGACTGACGACCGAGTCGGCTACCAGCGGTCCCAGTGGATGACCTCGTCCGGCTCGGGACGTGCCGCGGGCTTGAAGTCGGTGCCTTTCGTGTAGGCGATCGGCGCGAGTACCGGTAGCGCGACAGTCTCGAACGGGACGCCGAGCAACTCGGCAACCCGCTGCTCCTTGATGCGGTGCACGGTCGTCCAGGCCGTCCCGAGACCGCGGGCGCGGGCGGCGAGCATGAGGCTCCACATGCCGGGCAGCACATTGCCCAGGCCGCCCTCGGCCGCCTTGCGGTTCGGCCCGGTGTTGGCGGCGAGGATGAGTGCCGGCGCATCGCCCATGTGCTCGCCGAGATACTCGGCCGAATCGCGCACACGATCCTGCTGAGTCTGCGCGCCGGCGTCGGTGCGGACGGCGTTGCCGAGATATCCGCGTGACTCGCGGTAGACCGCCCAGCACTCGCGATAGATGTCGCCGATGCCACGGCGCAGGTCGGGATCGCGGACGACGATGAAGCGCATCGTCACGTTGTTGCCGCCCGACGGTGCCTGCAGCGCGAGCCGCACGCATTCGCGGATCAGATCGTCGGCCACGGGGCGCTCGAAGTCGAGCCGCTTGCGCACCGTGCGGGTGGTGGACAGTAACTGATCGGGATCGAGATCGAGCAAGGCCATGGTGTCGACCGTAACGATGCCGCACACTGCGAAGATGCCCCGCCGGACATTTGCCGCAGTCGTTGTCACACTCACCGCGCTCGCCACCGCATTGGTCGGCGTTGCCGGACCTGCTGCGGCAGGCACACCCGCTCGCGCCGCGCACAGGCCGGCGACAGACTGGACGACCTATCACGGCAACGTGCTGCGCACCGGACTCAGCACGTCCATGCCCGCCTATCGCGGCGGCCTGCACGTCGCACGGCGGATCACGCTGGACGGGGCTGTCTACGCATCGCCGATCGTGGCGCGCGGCCTGACGATCGTGGTGACCGAGAACGACACCGCGTACGCGTTCGGCCCGAGCAACCGCCTCGTCTGGAAGCATCACCTCGGCACCCCTGCGCCGCAGTCGCAGCTGCCCTGCGGTGACATCTTCCCGCTGGGAATCACCGGCACCCCGATCTACTCGTCCCGCACGGGCCTCGTTTACTTCGCCGCCGAATTCGCCAGCCCGGTACGGCACCGGCTGTTCGCTCTGCGTGTCGGCAACGGCCGCATCGCCTCCAAGCGCACGCTCGACTTCAAGGGTGTCGAGACCCGCGCCATGCAAGAACGCGGTGCACTCACGATCTCCGGCGGCCGCGTGTGGACGCCGTTCGGCGGCCTCGCCGGCGACTGCGCCGGCTACAAGGGCCGCGTCGTCGGTTGGCCGCTCACCGGCCGCGGCGCCGCGGTGAGCTACACCGTCCCGACTGCCCGCGAGGCAGGCATCTGGACGCCCCCGGGACCGACTGTCGGACCGTCAGGGAACCTGTTTGTCTCGGTCGGCAACGGCGCTTCCGGTCCCGGTGACCCGTATGACCACAGCGACTCGGTGTTGCAGCTGAGCACGCGGGCAAAGCTGCTCGACTCGTTCTCGCCGTCGACCTGGGCGAGCGACAACGAGTCCGATCTCGACCTCGGCTCGCAAGGCCCGGCGCTCGTGTCGAACAAATGGGTGTTCAGCGCAGGCAAGTCCGGCAATGCGTACGTGCTGCGGCTAGGGCATCTGGGCGGAATCGGCGGGGCGGTCGACCGGCAGTCGTTGTGCATGTCCTTCGGCGGCACAGCGGTGCGTAGCGGCGTCGTCTACGTGCCGTGCACAGACGGTGTGCGCGCGGTGCGCATCGGACGCAACGGCCGCATGCACGTGCTCTGGCACGCGTCCTCGTCGGTCACGGGAGCGCCGGTGATCGGCGGCGGTGTGGTGTGGGCGCTCGACACCGGCGCTGGCGTGCTGCACGGACTCGGCCTGGCCCACGGCGGCAACCGAGCTTCGGTGTCGGTGGGGTCGGTGACCCGCTTCGCGACGCCGGCTCTGTCGGGACGGCGGATCCTGGTCGGGACGACCTCGGGTCTCACCATCCTGCGCTACTGACGGCCACGCGCATGCGGGTCGCGATCGCCGTCGCCGCCGCGGCGCTGCTGCTTGCCGGCTGCCCGAGCAGCGGCGGCGGGACGGACGCCGCGACCACGCCGGGCAGTGCACCGGCACCCGTCACGAGCGGCTCGTCCGAGGCCGGCCCGACGCAGGCCGGCCCGAGCCAGGCGGGCCCGACGCAAGGGCAGCGGGCAGCTTTCGCCGACTGGCCGACCTATCACGGGACGCCCGACCGCAACGGGGTGTCGCCGGACATGCCGACGGTGCGCGGTCGGCTGCGCATCGTCGCCGATCTGAAGCTGAACGGGGCGATGTACGCCTCGCCGGTCGTGGTCGGCGGCAGGGTGATCGCAGCGACCGAGGGCAATCGCGTGTACGCGTTCGACCTGTCCGGACGCAGGCTGTGGGAGCAGCAGTTCGCCCAACCTGCGCCGAGCGATCAGTTGCCGTGCGGCAACATCGACCCGCTCGGCATCACCGGCACGCCGGTCGTCAGTGGCGGCGTGGTCTACGTCGCCCCCGAGTACGGATCGCCCCCGCGCCACGAGTTGGTCGCGCTCGACCTCGGGACCGGCGCGATCCGCTGGCGCCGCAGCCTCGACCTGCCCGGAGTCGAGACCCGCGCGATGCAGGAACGCGGCGCGCTCGCCGTCGACGGCGGTCGGGTGTGGGTGCCCTTCGGTGGGCTCGACGGCGACTGCGGCGGCTACAAGGGACGCCTCGTCGGGTTCCGCCTCGACGGGACTGGTGCACCGATCACCTACACCGTCCCGACGGCCCGCGAGGCCGGCATCTGGACGCCGCCCGGTCCGGGCGTCGACGCGGCCGGGAACCTGGTCGTCGAGGTCGGCAACGGCGCGTCGGAACAGGGCGACCGGTACGACTACAGCGACTCGGTGCTCGAGATCAGCCCCGACGGCAAGCTCGTCGACTCGTTCTCGCCCTCGACCTGGGCCGCTGACAACGCCGCCGACCTCGATCTGGGCTCGCAGGGCCCGGCCCTGATCGGCACCCAGTGGGTGTTCGCCGACGGCAAGTCCGGCACTGCGTACGTGCTCGACCAGCAGCACCTCGGCGGCATCGGCGGCGAGATCAGCAAGGCGCAGCTGTGCCCGTCCTACGGTGGCACCGCGGTGCTCAGCGACGTCGTGATCGTGCCCTGCACCGACGGTGATCGTGCCGTGCAGATCGATCGCGGGGTGTTGCAGATCCTCTGGAAAGCCACGCCCAACGGCTCGCCGGTCGTGGGCGGCGGCCGGGTGTGGTCGCTGGACGTCTCGGCCGGCGTGCTGCACGCCCTCGACCCGGACACCGGTCAGACGCTCGAGCGCGTGCCGGTCGGACCGGTCACGCGGTTCGCCACGCCGGCGCTGTACGGGCGGGATGTCCTCGTCCCGACCGAGGCCGGGCTGGTCATCGTCCGCACCTCCTGAATGGGTCGTTAGGCTCGCGGGCGTGCGTGTGCTGGTGATCGGGTCCGGGGCCCGCGAGCACGCGCTGTGCCTCGCGCTCGCCCACGACCCCGAAGTGACCGCGCTGGTCTGCGCACCCGGCAATGCAGGCACCGCAGCGGTGGCCGAGCAGCGCGGTGTCGACGCGACCGACGGGACGGCCGTGGCCGACCTCGCCCAGGTGGTGCAGGCCGACCTGGTCGTGATCGGCCCCGAGGCGCCGCTCGTCGCCGGCGTCGCCGACGCGGTGCGCGAGCGCGGTATCGACTGCTTCGGACCCTCCCGGGAAGCGGCGCAGCTCGAGGGCAGCAAGGCGTTCGCGAAGGATGTGATGGCGGCGGCCGGCGTGCCCACCGCGCGGGCGCGGGTGTGCACCACGGCCGCCGAGGCCGAGGCGGCACTCGACGAGTTCGGAGCGCCCTACGTCGTCAAGGACGACGGGCTCGCGGCGGGCAAGGGCGTTGTCGTCACCGACGACCGAGCCGACGCGTTGGCACACGCCGCCTCGTGCGACCGGGTCGTGATCGAGGAGTTCCTCGACGGCCCCGAGGTGTCGCTGTTCTGCGTCACCGACGGCACGGGCGTCGTCCCACTCGTCCCGGCGCAGGACTTCAAGCGCATCGGCGACGACGACACCGGACCTAACACCGGCGGCATGGGCGCCTACGCACCGCTCGACTGGCTGCCGGACGGCTTCACCGATCAGGTCGTGCGCGAGGTTGCGCAGCCGACGATCGACGAAATGCGCAGGCGCGGGACGCCGTTCGCCGGCCTGCTCTACATCGGTCTGGCAGCGACCTCGCGCGGGCTGCGCGTCGTCGAGTTCAACGCGCGCTTCGGCGATCCGGAGACCCAGGTGGTGCTGGCTCTACTCGACACACCGCTCGCGACAGTGCTGCGCTGGTCCGCCGTCGGCGGCACACCCCCGCAGCTGCGCTGGCGTGCGGGCAGCGCGGTGACGGTGGTACTCGCCGCGGCCGGCTACCCGGGCACCCCGCGTGGCGGCGATGTCATCACCGGAGCCGAGCAGGACGGTGTGATCCACGCCGGCACCCGGCGCCGCGACGACGGGGCGATCGTCTCCAGCGGCGGCCGGGTGCTGTCGGTGACGGCGACCGGCCCGACCCTTGCCGACGCCCGCGACGCCGCATACGCGCTGGCTGCAACCGTCGACCTGCCGCACGGCCAGCGGCGCTCGGACATCGCAGCGCGCGCCGTCGCCGGCACGATCACGCTCTGACCCCGTCACCACGCACGGCTACCGTTCGATGTGATGCCTGTTGAATTCATCGACGACGCCGAGGGCGCCGCTGAGGAGCTGAGCGCGCCGCCGCCCCGGCGGCCCGTGCTCTACCGATTCGCTGCCGCGGCCCTCGTCCTGGTCGCGGTGATCGCCTGGGCGCTCACCCGCCCGGCTGACAACATGACGACCGGCGCATCGAAGCCGTCGACCTCACCGACCGACGTGCCGACGACCTTGGTCCCAACCAGCACGCCTGCGACAGTCGGGACCGACATACTCGTATGCCAGACCGACGCTCCGGTGATGATCCCGATCGCGTCTGCGATGAAGCGCTACTTGCCGGCAATCGACCTCGCCAACCTCACGGCATACCGCTGCACACGCGGCGGCGGAATGGGCGGACAGGTCGTTTCCGAGGGGATCAGCGGGCGCTACCACCGGCTCAGCATCGATGTCGAGGCAACGCTACGCACCGAGGTCGGCGGCGCGATTGCAACGCCGCCCGACGGCAACAGGGTGCTCGTCGCCCGCATCGAGGCGCTGGCCGCCGGGCTGAAGGTGAACGTGTCCGCCTGGGGCCGACGCGGCGACCGCGCGCCGATCGACGCGATGCGCAGCCTCGCGGACTTCGTGAGCCTGAACGTCGTCCTCTAGGCGCCGGAACGCCAGTCGGTGGGACAATGGGACGGTGCCCAAACCCGTGATCCCGGACGTCCTCGCTGCTCGCTACGCGTCGGCGACGATGGCGACGATCTGGTCACCCGCACACAAGATCGTCGTCGAGCGTCAGCTGTGGCTGGCCGTACTGCGCGCCCAGGCCGAACTCGGCGTCACCGTGCCGGACGGCGCCATCGAGGCGTATCAGGACATCGTCGACCGGGGCGTCGACGCGGTCGATCTCGAGAGCATCGCCGCGCGCGAGCGGGTCACCCGGCACGACGTGAAGGCGCGCATCGACGAGTTCGCGGCGCTCGCCGGACACGAGCAGATCCACAAGGGCATGACCAGCCGCGACCTCACCGAGAACGTCGAGCAGTTGCAGGTGCGCCAGTCACTGGCGGTGGTGCGCCGCAAGACCCTGGCCGTTCTGGCTCGGCTGGGTAGACGCGCCGCCGAGTACGACGCGCAGGTCATGGCCGGACGCTCGCACAACGTGGCCGCCCAGGTGACCACGCTGGGAAAGCGGTTCGCGACGGTGGCCGACGAGTTGCTCGTCGCGCTGTCCCGTCTCGACGACCTCATCGCGCGGTACCCGCTGCGCGGCATCAAGGGTCCGGTCGGCACTGCCCAGGACATGCTCGACCTGCTCGACGGCGATGACGACAAGCTCGCGCGGCTCGAAGCCTCGGTCGCCACGCATCTCGGCTTCGAGCGCGTGCTCGACAGCGTCGGCCAGGTGTATCCGCGCTCGCTCGACTTCGACGTGCTCAGCGCGCTCGTCCAGCTCGCTGCAGCGCCGTCCTCGCTCGCGACGACGATCCGGCTGATGGCCGGCAACGAGTTGGTGACCGAGGGATTCCGTCCGGGCCAGGTCGGGTCGAGCGCGATGCCGCACAAGATGAACTCACGCTCGGCAGAGCGCGTGAACGGGTTCATGGTGGTGCTGCGCGGCTATGCGTCGATGGTCGGCGAGCTGGCCGGCGACCAGTGGAACGAGGGTGACGTGTCGTGCTCGGTCGTGCGCCGCGTCGCGCTGCCTGATGCGTTCTTCACGATCGACGGGGTGCTCGAGACGACGCTGACCGTCCTGGACGACTTCGGTGCGTTCCCGGCCGTCATCGAACGCGAGCTCGATCGCTACTTGCCGTTCCTGGCCACCACGAAGGTGCTCATGGCCGCGGTGCGCGCCGGAGGCGGACGCGAGCAGGCGCACGAGGCGATCAAGGAGAACGCCGTTGCCGTCGCGCTCGAGATGCGTGAGAAGGGCACTGACCGCAACGACCTGTTCGACCGGCTCGCCACCGATTCGCGCCTCGGCCTCAGTGTCGCCGAGCTGGACGGCCTGCTGGCCGAGCCGCTCACGTTCACCGGCGCTGCACGTGCCCAGGTCGCGGCCGTCGTGCGTCGCATCGACGACGTGCTCGCCAGCGATCCGTCCGCCACCGATTACGAACCCGAACCGATCTTGTAGCGGCAGCGCCGATGCCGGAGATCGAGTTCCTCCCAGACAACGTCGCCGGCGACGCTGATGAACAACTTCGTGTCCGACCGCCGAGGGTGTCAGCCCGGTGGGTAGGGATCGTCGCCGTGGCGATCGTCGTGGCGACGGCAGTGGTCGTGACCTCCCGCCGACCCGAGTCGGCACCCGCACCGCGAGTCGCGGCACCGTCGCAGGTCGCGGTCGACCTCGGCAGCGGGTTCCGCACGGCGCTGTCGGGTCGCGGGCCCGTGCTCGACGTCGCTGCGCTCACCGGGTCGTCGTGGGTACTGCGCCGCGACGGGTTGTTCGTGATCCGGCCGGGACGCGCGGTCGCGCGGCTCGTCCTGCCGGCTGCGCTGGCCGACCCGCAGCTGGTGGCCGATCCCGAGGCCGGCCTCGTGTGGCTGGTGGCGAACGGATTGGCGCGCTCCTACGACGGCCGGACGCTGCGGCCGGTGTTCGAGGGCTGGGCGCCGCCGTGCGACACCGTGACGGCGATGGGCGGACGGCTGTTCCTCACAGTCGACCGTGACGTCGTCGAGGTGGGTCCGGGACTGCGGGTGCCGCGCCGCATCGCGGTGATGCCCGGCCCGATCGTCGCGCTTGCTGCCGATCCGACGCGCGTCCGGCTGATTCTGGCCTACCTCGGACGGCCGAGTCGCGTGGTCGCGCTCGCGCCACTGTCGGCCGGCCGAGCTGCCGTCGAGCAAACGTCGATACTCGAGGTCAACGAACCGACCCTCGCCGTCGCCGCAGGGCAGATCTGGTTGGCGGGCTACTCGGGCAGTGACGCATTGGTGCGCCTCGACCCGACCACGCTGCGTGCGGTCGCGCACAGTTCGATCGAGTCAGCGCTGGGTCTCGGCGCCTATCTGGCCGGTGCCGGTGCGTCCACCGTGTGGGTCCGGGGCGCCGGTGACGGCGGCGAGCTGCGTTGTCTCGACGCGACGACGGGTCGTCAACTACAGAGCTGGTTGCTGAGCGGCCGCGTCGCCGCAACCGCGCGGCGCGCTCTGGTCGGGACGGTCACGGGCGCGCTGCAGCTCGACCTGGCGCACTGCGCCGGCTGATCGTGCGACCAGCTCGGTCACGGCGTGGTGCCTCGGATCCGGTCGGGCCGGCCGATGTTCCAGTAGCCCTTGAGGAAGATCGTGTCGTGTTGCGCTCCGCGTGCTTCGAACATCGCACGCAGCGCGACCATCGAGCGCGTCTCGCCGAGCAGGTAGTACTGCGCCCACGCGTACGGCACGGTCAACGCTTCGCAGGCGGGGAGCAACAGGTCCGGCGTGCCCGGCGGATGCGTGCCGCGATGCACCCAGTGCACGGTCCCGCGGACCGGCAGTTCGTCACTCGCAGCGCCGACCTCGATCACCGCGACCGACTGTTCGTCCTCGGGCAGGGCCTCGGCGACGGCCGCGATCGCCGGCAGCGCAGACTCGTCGCCGCACAGCACGTGGTACGGCGCGCGGCGCAGTTCGAGCTTGCCTCGAGGTCCTTGGAAGGCGACCTCGTCGCCCGGTTTCGCGCTCGCGCCCCACGCGGCGCCGGCGCCGATTCCGTGCAGCACCACGTCCAGATCGAATTCGCCGCCGTCCGGACGCGAGCGGCGGATCGTGTAACGGCGTTTGACGCGCCGCCCGCCGTCCTCGCGCAGGTGGATCTCGACGTCCTGCGCCGGCCGAATCGAGACTCCGCGCATCGCGTCGGACTGCACGGTCACGCGACGCATGCGCGGGGTGAGCTGCTCGGCGGCGATCACCCGACCGGAATGCACCGGCGAACGTTGCACGATCGGCTGACCCACGTGGCGACCCTATCCAGCGGGTTCGAGCCGCCAGGTGTCCCACTCGCCGAGCTTGCGAGCACCGCGTGCCTCGTAGAACCGCGCTGCGTCCACGTTCCAGTCGAGCACGTGCCATTCGAAGCGGGCATAGCCGCGCTCGACGCAGATGCGCCGGAGCTCCTCGAACAGCGCGACCCCGAGTCCGGTCCCACGGGCTGCCTTACTCACGATGATGTCCTCGAGATGCATGCCGTGACGACCCGTCCAGGTCGAGAAGTTGACGAACCAGATCGCCGCGCCGACGATCGCGCCGTCCAGTTCGGCGACGTGCGCCCAGACCTGTGGTTGCGGGCCGAAAAGCGCCTGGCGCAATCCGTCCTCGGTGGCGTGGACGGTCGACGCGGGCTCGCGCTCGTAGACGGCAAGTTCGCGGATGAGGTCGAGGATCGCCGCGACGTCCTCGGCCCGTGCGGGACGAATCACCACCCCGACGTTAGCGTGAGGTACATGGCAACCCGAGGGAACGCGGGCCGGCGCTTCGCGGGGCCACGCTGCCGAGTCGGGGTGCGCTGATGGCAACCGGAGTAAACGCTGGCCGGCGCTTCGCGGGGCCACGCTGCCGAGTCGGGGTGCGCTGATGGCTATCAGCGTGTTCGATCTGTTCTCGATCGGCATCGGGCCGTCGTCCTCGCACACAGTCGGCCCGATGCGCGCTGCTCGCACATTCGCGGTGGGCCTCGACGCGGACGGGCTGCTCGCCGACGTCGTCAGGGTGCGGGCCGAGCTGTTCGGATCGCTCGGCGCGACCGGGCACGGCCACGGCAGCGACCGGGCGGTGATCCTCGGTCTCGAGGGTGAGACGCCGGAGTCGGTCGACACCGACGCGGTGGCCGACCGGGTCGCAGCGGCGAAGGCTGCCGCGCGGGTCAACCTGCTCGGCAAGCACGAGGCCGACCTGCACGACGACGATCTCGTCCTGCACCGTCGCGAGAGCCTGCCCTTCCATCCCAACGGGATGCGCTTCTACGCCTACGGCGAGTCGGGCGATTGCCTGCGCGAGCGCACGTACTACTCGGTCGGCGGCGGGTTCGTGGTCGACGAGGAGGCCGCAGGCGCCGACCGGATCACCGAGGACACGACGCCGCTGCCGTACCCGTTCGTGAGCGGGGCGAAGCTGCTCGAGCACTGTCATGCCACCGATCTGCCGATCAGCGCTGTGATGCTCGAGAACGAGAAGGCCTGGCGCACCGAGGACGAGGTGCGCGGCGGGCTGCTGCGCATCTGGACCGTCATGCAGGAGTGCGTGGCCAACGGCTACTTGCACGACGGCACGTTGCCGGGCGGGCTGAAGGTGCGGCGCCGCGCTCCGGAGCTCTACCGGCGGTTGTGCTCCGAGCAGTACAGCGTCGACCCGCTGCGCGTCATGGACTGGGTTGACCTGTTCGCCTTGGCCGTCAACGAAGAGAACGCCGGCGGCGGACGTGTCGTCACCGCGCCGACCAACGGCGCGGCCGGCATCTTGCCGGCAGTGCTGCACTACTACGTGCGGTTCTGCCCGGGCGCGTCCGACGACGGCGTGGTGCGGTTCTTGCTGACGGCGGGCGCGATCGGCGTGCTGTACAAGGAGAACGCGTCGATCTCGGGGGCCGAGGTCGGCTGCCAGGGCGAGGTCGGCTCGGCCTGTTCGATGGCGGCCGGCGCGCTGTGCGAGGTGCTCGGCGGCACGCCCGATCAGGTCGAGAACGCCGCCGAGATCGGCATGGAGCACAACCTCGGCCTGACCTGCGACCCGGTCGGCGGCCTCGTCCAGGTGCCGTGCATCGAGCGCAACGCCATGGCCGCGGTCAAGGCCATCAACGCCGCCCGCATCGCCCTGCGCGGCGACGGCCGCCACATCGTCAGCCTCGACAAGGTGATCAAGACGATGCGCGAGACCGGCGCGGACATGAAGGTCAAGTACAAGGAAACCGCCCGCGGCGGCCTCGCCGTCAACGTCATCGAGTGCTGAACCAACCGCGAGTGGTCACTTCCGCGTCGAGTGGTCAGCTATTTCTGACCACTCGCGCGATAAGTGACCACTCGCGAAGGGTGGACGAGCGCTAACCCGCCAGTGCTGCGGCGGGGTCGTGGTCGGCCGGGACGTCGGACTTCTTGACGTTGATCAGCACGACGGCCGAGATGATCGCAATAACCCCGAGGGCGGCACCGAGCAGGAAGCCCTTGCCGGACGCGTAGGCGAGCAGCTCGCGGACGAAGGTGTTGAACGGACCGCCCGCGGCGAAGAACGAGCCGGTGCTCGGGTGTGCCGCGACGAAGGCCTGGATGTCCTTCGGCTCGGCGTTCTGGCCGTGCGCCTGCAGGAACCCGACGACCGCCTGCAGCTGCGACTTGTCCGGCACCTGGGCGAGCAGACCCTTGACGTGGTCGGTGCTCCAGTTCTTCGCGGCGGTGCCGAACACCGTCGTCATCACCGAGAGCCCGAGCGCGCCACCGACCTGCTGCCCGACGTTGAGCAGTGCCGAGGCCAGCCCGGCATCGGTGTTCGCCACGTTGGACACCGCAGTCACCGTCAGAGGCACGAACAGGCAACCCATCGCCACGGCCAGCACGAACATGCCCGGCAACAGCTTGCCGGCGTAGCTCGAGTCCTTGTTCACGGTGGCGAACCAGAACAGGGCCACGGTAAGCAAAGACGTACCCGCGATCATGAGCGGTTTCGGCCCGAGCCTGGGCATCAGCCGGGCGTTGATCTGCGACACGATGCCGATGACGAACGCGACGGGGAGGAACGCGAAGCCCGTCTTGAGCGGGCCGTATTCGCGCACGCCCTGCACGAAGAAGGTGATGAAGTAGAACATCCCGAACATCGCCGCACCGACGACCAGCATGATCAGGTACGTCCCCGCTCGGTTGCGGTTTTCGAAGATGCGCATCGGCATCATCGGCTGGGCGGCGATCTTCGCCTCGAAGTAGACGAACCCGACCAGCAGCACCACCGCCGCGATGAAGACCGAGTAGGTCTGAGCGTTGTTCCACCCGCTGTGGGCGACGTGGATGAACCCATAGACGGTCGCGACCAGTCCGGCCACCGACAACCCTGCGCCGATGAAGTCGAACTTGCCGCGCAGCCGCTCGGACTGGTGCAGGTACAAGAACGCGCCGGTGATCAACAAGATGCCGATCGGGACGTTGACGAACAGCACCCACCGCCAGCTCAGGTAGTTCGTCAGGATCCCGCCGAGCAACAGACCCAGCGCCGCGCCGGCACCGGACACCGCCGCGTAGACGGCGATCGCCTTCGTGCGCGCCTCGCCCTCTTCGAACTCGGTCGTGATGAGCGACAGCGCGGTGGGGGACGCGATCGCGCCACCGATGCCTTGCACGGCACGCCCGGCGAGGAGCAGGCCGAAGCTCGGTGCCACGCCGGCGAGGAAGCTGCCGATCGTGAACAGGGACAGGCCGAGGATGAACATGCGCCGGCGGCCGAGGATGTCGCCCATGCGTCCACCGAGCAGCAGCAGCCCGCCGAAGGCGAGCGCGTAGGCGTTCAGTGCCCACGTCATGTCGGTCTGGCTCTTGTCGAAGTAGCGCCCCATCGACGGCAGCGCGATGTTGACGATCGTGCCGTCGAGCACCACCATCATCTGCGCGCCGGCGATCACCATCAGAATCAGCGCGGTGTGCGCCTGACGGCGGGCGCCGTTGTGCGCGGTCGGGGTGGTGGACCCGCGCTCCACGTCTGTGTCGGCCACGTAGATCTCCTGCTTGCTCGAAACCTTTAAGGTACGTTTGCGTCTCTTATCGAGTAAGATAAGCCTGGACGTGTAAGGAACGCAACCGTCTTTTAGAGAACGTACTGATTAGACGAAGTCTGGCCGAGGGATGTGACATCGAGATGACCGCGACCGTCTCGCGCAAACGCGGCGCCGCGCTCGAAGACGCAATCCTGGACGCCGCCTACACCGAGTTGTCCGAGGTCGGTTACACCGCGTTCAGCGTCGAGGGCGTCGCGGCCCGCGCCCGCACGGGCAAGGCGAGCATCTACCGCCGCTGGCCGACCCGGGCACAGTTGATGCTGGACGCGATGAGTGCGCACCTGCCGACGCCGGACCAGTGTGGCTTCCCGGTCGACGTGAGCGACGACGTGAGCACCGCCGACGTCCTGCGCCAGATCGCCGGCGCGATCAGCGAGACGCTCGACAGCCCGGCCGGTGCGGTCATGCGCGCGATCAAGTGTGAGGCCATCAGCGATCCCGAGTTGGCACGCGCCGTCGACGAGCACTTCCAGGCGCCGCGCCGTGCCGCGCTACTGGCATTGCTGCGCCGTGGCATCGAGCGTGGTGACGTGCGTCCGGGCGCCGATACGCCGCTCATTGCCGATGTTCTGCCGGCGGTGCTGACCCACCGCATCATCCTGCAGCGCGAACCGATTACGGCCGACACGATCCACGAGATCCTCGAGCAGGTGCTGTTGCCGCTCATCGAGCCGCGCTGAGGACGTGCGCAGCGTCGTCGCGGCGGATGGTGCGAGGTTTGCGACGATAGGTCCGTGGCACGAGGTGCTCCCAGTACGACCGCGCGGCAACCGCGCCAGAGTTCGGCGACCCCTCCGCCTGAGGCGTCCGAGCCGTCGCGCTGGCAGCGGCTGAAGGCCGGCTACCTCGCGCGCGCGCCGCGGATCGTCGCCGCCATCGCCTGGGTGCTCGGCGTCTTCGTCCTGCTGGACGCGCTGTGGGCCGACGAACGCGGTCGGGTGCACGCGCTGACCAAGATCATCCCGATTCCGGCGACGGCCGCCGCGGCGGCAGTCACCGCAGTCTCGGGCCTGCTGCTCCTGCGGATCGCCGCCGGCCTGCGCAAACGCAAGCGCCGCGAATGGCTCGCCGCCGTCACGATCACCTTGGTCATGACCGTGGCCCACCTCGTGCGGGCCGAGCGGCGTCCGGTCGAAGCCACCATCACGCTCGTCCTGCTCATCGCGCTGCTCGCCGCGCGCTCGCGCTTCACCGCCAAACCCGACCCGCGCAGCAGGTGGTTCGCCGCCCGCGTGTTCGTCCAGTTCGTGGCCGTCGCCATCGCGTTCGGGCTCGTGCTGCTCTACGCGTATCCGCGCCACGTCGCCGGATCGCCGTCGTTCTGGCTGCGCGTGCGCGAGGTCGTCCAGTCCCTCGCCGGCGCCGGCGGAGTGATCCGCCTCCGCGGCGAACGCTTCGGCGACATCTTCCACGGCACGCTGCTGGCCTTCGGGCTGGTCACGGTCGTCGTGGTCGCCTTGCTGATCCTGCGCCCGTCCCAGCCGATCGCACAGCTCTCGGACGACGACGAGCAGCGCCTGCGCGGTCTGCTGGCCAAGCAGGGCGAACGCGACTCGCTGGGCTACTTCGCGCTGCGGCGCGACAAGTCGGTCGTCTGGTCGCCCTCGGGCAAGGCGGCGGTCACCTACCGTGTCGTGCACGGCGTGGCATTGGCCAGCGGTGACCCGATCGGCGATCCCGAGGCGTGGCCCGGCGCGATCGCCGCCTATCAGGCGCTCGCCGAGGAGTACGCATGGACGCCCGCCGTGATGGGTTGCAGCGAACTCGGCGCCACGGTGTACAAACGCGAATCGCGGTTGTCCGCCCTCGCGCTCGGTGACGAGGCGATCGTCGAGGTCGGCGAGTTCAGCCTCGACGGACGGGCGATGCGCGGTGTGCGCCAGGCCTGTACTCGGGTCGGCCGCGCGGGCTACGAGGTGCAGGTGCGCCGCGCGCGCGACATCCCCGCCGCCGAACTCGCGGCGCTGCAGGACGCCGCGGCGGCATGGCGCGGTGATGCGGTGGAGCGCGGGTTCTCGATGGCGCTCTCACGGATGGGTGACCCCGCCGATGCCGACTGCGTCGTCGCGACGGCCACCGACAACGGCACCGTCCGCGGGCTGCTGCACTTCGTCCCGTGGGGTGCCGACGGGCTCTCGCTCGACCTCATGCGACGCGACCGGGCGTCCGACAACGGTTTGAACGAGTTCATGATCGCTTCGCTCATGGCTGCCTGTCCTGACCTGGGCGTGCGCCGGGTGTCGCTGAACTTCGCGGTGTTCCGCGACGCGATCGAGCGTGGCGAACGCATCGGTGCCGGCCCGATCCTGCGGCTGTGGCGTTCGTTGCTGATCTTCGCCTCGCGCTGGTGGCAGATCGAGTCGCTGTACCGCTTCAACGTGAAGTTCCGCCCGTACTGGGAGCCGCGGTTCATCTCCTACCCCTCTGCGCGTGATCTGCCCCGCATCGCGGTGGCTGCGCTCGAGGCCGAGGCGTTCATCGTGCGGCCGCACCGGCTGCAGCGCTGGTTGGGACGCGTGTAGCGATTCGTCCCATCTGGGTAGGGCGTTGGTATGACTGGCAACGAGAAGTCGATCACCGTTTCGCGCACCATCCCGGCATCGGCGAAAGAGATCTTCGAAGTCCTCACCCTTCCCGCGCGGCACGCGGAGTTCGACGGTTCGGGCTTCGTCCGCAGCGACGACCACACCGACCGCATCACGGCGACCGGCCAGAAGTTCCGGATGAACATGACCGGCGACCACATGGGCGGCGAGTACCAGACCGACAATCTCGTCACCGGGTACGTGCCTGACAAGGTCGTCGCGTGGCAGACCGCGCCGGCCGGCAACGAACCGCCCGGCTGGGAGTGGACGTGGCAGCTCGACGCGACCGGCCCGGACGCCACCGAGGTCGCGCTGACCTACGACTGGGACAAGGTCACCGACAAGGAACTGCTGGCCAAGGTGTCGTTCCCGCTCGTCCAGAAGAGTCAACTCGAGGACTCACTCAGCAAGCTCGCTGAGGCCGTCAGCGGCTGATCGGCGCGTTGGGTACGCTTTCGGCTGGTCGCGGACACGTCTGGGACCGCTGGAGGCTTCGCCTAGTCTGGTCTATGGCGCCGCACTGCTAATGCGGTTTGGGCTAACCGCCCATCCCGGGTTCGAATCCCGGAGCCTCCGCGCTGCCCGGTCGGCAACCGAGTGGAGGCACTCGGCTAAACTGATCGGTCGGTTCACCAAGCGCCCGTAGCTCAACGGATAGAGCACTTGACTACGGATCAAGAGGTTGCAGGTTCGAGTCCTGCCGGGCGCGCTTCGATGTTCAGCAGGTCGCGACTATTGGCCGGCGTCGGGCATGGGCGGCGGCATCGGGTCGTAGCCGTCCGGGCCGACCTTGCTCGAGCCGCGGACCTTCCCGCACCGGGTACACAGCTGGAACGGCCCCGCCTCGTCCTGCTTCGGCGGACCCCATGAGTGCAGGTGCAACAGGCACAACACCCGTCCCATGTCGTATCCCCTTGCCCCGAAGCGCTTCGCGCTGTGCTGGTCAGTGGTAGCGAGATCATCTCACCTCTACGTCCCGGACGTGTGCAGGCAAGCGTCGTCGACGCCGACCGCAACATCGGACCTCGCCGTGGCCATGGCGTAGACAAGACGTGTCCGACCACGAGAAGGGGCACCTGCGCTGATTGCTCGAACCGCGCTGACCACCCTGGCTGCGGCTGATCCGTCGCAGCTGGTGCCGGCGCGCGAGCAGATGGCGTTCACGCTCGGCTTCCACATCATCCTGGTGCCGTTCGGGGTCGCGTTCACGTTCATCACGATGATCGCGAACTGGCGCGCGCTGCGCCGCGGCGACGCGGATGCCCTTGTTCTGGCGCAACGGTGGTCGAAGGTCGCGGCAGTGCTGTTCGCAGTCGGCGCGGTGTCCGGAACGGTGTTGTCGTTCGAGATGGGCCTGCTCTGGCCCGGGTTGATGGGACGCTTCGGCGCGGCCTACGGGATCCCGTTCGCCGTCGAAGGGATCTTCTTCTTCCTCGAAGCGATCTTCGTCGCGATCTACATCTACGGCTGGAACCGGCTGCCGCCGTGGGTGCACTTCTGGACCGGACTGCCTGTGGTGCTGTCCGGCGTCGGCGGCACGTTCTCGGTCGTCGCTGCGAACAGCTGGATGAACACGCCGAGCGGCATCACGATGCGCGGCGGCAAGGTCGTCGACGTCGACGTCTGGAAGGTGTTCTTCAACAGCGCGTTCTGGTACGAGGCGATCCACATGCTGCTCGCCGCCTACGTCGTGGCGGGCTTCACCGTCGCCGGTGTGTACGCCGTCGGCATGTTGCGCGGACGGCGCGATCGCTACCACCGCATCGGGCTACTCGTCCCGCTGACGGTCGGCGCGGTCGCGATCCCGTTGCAGATCGTGATGGGCGACTTCATCGCGCGGTACGTGTTCCAGTCCGAGCCGGCGAAGTTCGCGGCGATCGAAGCACTGCCGCACACCCGCACGCACGCGCCCGAGACGCTCGGCGGCGTCCTGGTCGACGGCAAGGTGCGGTTCGGGATCCCGATCCCGGACGGCGCGTCGATCCTGTCCGGCTTCAGCCCGAACACGAAGGTGCTCGGGCTCGACGCGATCCCGAAGTCGGTCCGGCCGCCGGACGATCTGGTTTCGATCGTGCACCTGTCCTTCGACACGATGGTCGGGACGGCGTTCGCGCTGGCAGCGTTGGCCCTGTGGTTCGCCGTGTCGTGGTGGCGCAGCCGCGCCCGCGAACCCAACCGCTGGTTCCTGCGGGCAGTCGCGATCAGCGGAATCGTCGCGATCGTCTCGCTCGAGTGCGGCTGGATCACCACCGAGGTCGGCCGCCAACCCTGGACGGTCGTCGGCCTGCTGCTGACGCGGAATGCGGTACAGACCTCAGGCAACCTCTGGCCGCTCTTCGCGGGCGCAGTGGTCATCTACGCGGGCGTCACCGTGGGCGCGATCTACGCCTTGCGGGCCTTGCGCCGCCGGTGGGCCGCCGGTGAAGAGGTCGATGCGCCGTACGGCCCGGACGACGAACCGGCGCTGACCTCATGACTACCGTGGTCGCGAGCGTGCTGCTTGCCGGCATCGTCCTCTACGGCGTGTTCGGCGGCGCCGACTTCGGCACCGGACTGTGGGATCTCACCGCCGGTGGCGCGCAGCGTGGGTCGCGGCCGCGCGCACTGATCGACCACGCCATCGGCCCGGTGTGGGAGGCCAACCACACCTGGTTGATCTTCTGCCTGGTGGTGTTGTGGTCGGGGTTCCCCCAGGCGTTCGCCGCCATCATGACCACGTTGTACGTGCCGCTCGGCATCGCCGCTTTCGGCATAGTCCTGCGCGGATCCGGCTTCGCGTTCCGAAAGGTCTCGATGCGAACGGCGGAGCAACGCCTCAACGGCATCGCGTTCGCGGCGTCCTCGGTGCTCACGCCGTTCTGCTTCGGCGCGGTCGCCGGCGGGATCGCGTCCGGACGGGTACCGAGCGCCGGACACGGTGATGCCGTTACGAGCTGGCTCAACCCGACCGGCGTGCTCGGCGGAGTGCTCGCCGTGCTGACGTGCGGCTACCTCGCCGCGATCTTCCTGATTGCCGAAGCGCACCGTGAGCAGGACGGCGACCTCGAGCGCTGGTCGCGGCGTCGAGCCGTGTTCGCGGCAGTGGCCGCGGGCGTCACTGCAGTGATCGGGCTGTTCGTGCTCGACGCCGATGCCCACCGGCTCTGGGTCCAGCTGTTGCATACCGGCTGGCCGCTGGTCGCGGTGTCGGCGCTCGCGGGCGTGGCCGCGTTGTTGACGACTGCTGTCCCGTCACTTCGGACCAGACCGGCTCTCGTCCGTCCGCTCGGCGCCCTCGCGGTTGCCGCTGTGCTCGCCGGATGGGGCGTCGCTCAGTATCCGTACCTGCTTGGCACGCACCTCGGCCTGCGCGCCGCGGCCGCTCCGCACGCGACGATGGTCGCGCTCGGCGTGGTCACGGTGCTGGCGGTGGTGCTTGTGGTGCCGTCTTTTGCGTGGCTGCTGTGGCTGACCCATCGTGGCGTGCTGTCTGACTCGGGCGAGCGCTCCGGCGCCTAGTGCTTCGCGTCGGCGCCTCGTCGTCGTCCCGGCCGGCGCTGGCTTCGCCGCTCGCCAGGTCGTCGTCCGCTTCTGCGGCGGGCTCGGGGGCCGCGACAGGCTCCGGATGACCTTCCGGATCCAGGTGCGGCAGGATCCGGTCCAGCCAGCCGGGGATCCACCAGTTGGCGCGCGCCGCGAGATACATCGTCGCGGGCACGACCAGCAACCGGATGACGGTCGCGTCGATCAGCACGCTGACGCCGAGACCGAGCGCGAGCATCTTGATCACAACGTTGGTCGACAGCAGGAACGCGAGGAAGACGCTCGTCATGATCACTGCCGCGCACGAGATGACGCGTGCGGTGGCGGCGAGCCCGTGGGCGACGGCGCGGTGGTTGTCCTTGGTCGCGACCCAGGTCTCGCGCACCCGAGCCAGCAGGAACACCTCGTAGTCCATCGACAGGCCGAACACGATGGCGAACATCATCATCGGGACGTAGGACTCGACCGGTACGGGCTCCGAGACGCCCAGCAGAGAGCGTCCCCAGCCCCACTGGAACACCGCGACGACCACGCCGTAAGCCGCGCCGATCGACAGCAGGTTCAACAGCGCCGCCTTGATCGCGAGGAACGGGCTGCGGAACGACATGAGCAGCAGCAGGAACGCCGCCGCGATCACGACCGCGATGATCACCGGCAATCTGGCCGAGACGATGTCGCGGAAATCGAGCTGCCCGGCCGTCGTGCCCGTCACGTAGCCGTGTGCGCCGGTGCCGTCCAATGCGCTCGGGAGCGTGGTGTCGCGCAAGGTGTGCAGCAGCGCGTCGGTCTTCGCGTCCTGCGGGCTCGATGCCGGGACCACAGTCGTCGTCAGCAGCGCACCGTCCGGGCTTGCCGTCACGGGTGTGACCGAAGCGACGTCGGCCGTGCCGGCCAACGAGCTCTGCAGAGTCTGCGCCAGGTCACCGGGCGATCCGCCCTGCGGAACCTCGACCACCACAGTCAGCGGGCCGTTCGTGCCGGCTCCGAACCCCGAGCTGATCGCGTTGTAGGCGCGCTTGTCGGTGTAGTTGTTCGGGTCGGCGCCCGCATCGACGTGTCCGAGCGTCATCGACAGCACCGGGATCGCGAGCACGATCAGGAATCCGGCACCGGCGAGGAGGTAACGCCACGGGTGCGCGCCGATCCGCTCGGCGTAGCGGCCCCACCCGCCGTCTGTGCCGTCGGACGACGACTCGGCCACCGGCGTCCGGACCGCTAGCCGGTCGATGCGTGAGCCGGCGACGGACAGTAATGCCGGGACGAGCGTCACGGCCGCGATCGCGCTGACCGCAACGGCGATCGCTGCGGCCAGACCGAGGGCGCCGATGAAGCCGACGCCGGACGCGTAGAGGCCGAGCATCGCGATGACGACGGTCGATCCGGCGATGAGCACCGCGCGTCCGCTCGTCGCGACGGTGCTCGCCGCGGCCTCGCGCGGATCGCGTCCGGACATCACCAGTTGTCTGTGTCGCGTGACGAGGAACAGCCCGTAGTCGATGCCGACCCCCAGACCCATCATGATCGCGAGAGTCGGCGACACGGTGCCGAAGCTGATCGCGGCGGCCGCGGTGCCGAGCAGCCCGAGGCCGGTGAACACGCCGAGCACCGCGCTGAGGATCGGCAGTGCTGTGGCGAACACGCTGCCGAAGCCGATGAGCAGGACCGCAATGGCCACAGCGATGCCGATCAGCTCCGAGCTGGCATCGCTCGGCTTGGGCCGCGCCGCCTGGCCGAGTTGGCCGCCGTAGTCGACCTGCAGGCCTGCCGAGCGGGCGGGAGCCACGGCCTCGTCGACCTCATGCACGTAGTCCGACCCGAGCGTGACGGGGTTGACGTCGAAGTGGACGGTGGCGAACGCCGTCGATCCGTCCTTCGAGGTCGTCTGCGGCGACAGCGGATCCGACACGTTCAAGACGTGCGGCAGCGCCTGGACTGCCTTGACCGACGACTCGACCTGCTTCTGCTTGGCCTGCACCGTGGCGCCGTTCGGCGCGACGAACACGAGTTGCCCGCTCTGGCCGCCTGCGCCTGCTTCGTGCGCCTTGAGCAGGTCGGCACCCTGCTGCGACTGCGATCCCGGCAGATCGAAGTCGTCGCTGTAGCTCCCGCCGGCGACGCGGTGGGCGACGGTGGCGAGCACCAGCACGACCAGCCAGCCGATGATCACGACGGCTCGGTGCGTTGCACACCAGTAGCCGAGCCGGTCGAGTCCGCGGCGGGTGGGCAACTTTTCTGTCATGGCTGACAGTTTTACCAGAAATCTGTCAGCTGTGACAAGTGTCAGGCCTGACTTTTTGTGCCAGAATCGAGGACGTGACCGAAGTGATCGGCCGCCGTGAGGCCAACAAGCGCGCCACCCGCACCGCGTTGCAGGACGCTGCGAGCCGGCTGTTCGCCGAGCGCGGGTTCGACGGCACGACCGTGCGCGACATCGCCGACGCCGCCGGAGTCACCGAGCGGACGTTCTTTCGCTACTTCGCCGGCAAGGAAGAACTGATCCTGGACGACATCCTTGCCTGGTTACCCGGCCTGCAGAGCGCGATCCGCGACCGGCCGGCCGACGAGACACCGATGCGGGCGGTCGCCGAGGCGGTCAAGGGACTGCTTCGGCTCGCCGGCGCGGGCGCGACCGAGGGACCGCTCGTCCTGTTCGCGAACGGCCGACCGGTCAACCGGCTCGGGACCTCCGGCGCGTCGTTCCTGCTGCGCGTCGAGGGCGACGTTGCTGACGCTGTCGCCGAACGATTGTCGCGAGGACGCTCCGCTGCCGATGACGGCGGCCGGGACCGTTTCCTCGCCGAGGTCGTCGCCCGAGTCAGTCTGGCAGTGTTCCGTAGTGCCATGATCCGCGACGTCGAACTGCGTAAGGCGGGCGTCGCCGACCGCCCCGGCCTCGACGAGCTCTACGACTGCGCGCTCGCCCTGGTCACCGATGTCGCAGTGGCCTGAGCTCTACCGCGCAGACGCCGCGTCGAGGTGCTGCAGCAGGTCGTGCGCGGCGAGTTCGACGTCCTTGTGCCGCCACTCGGACGCCCGGTAGACGCACGCGATCAGGCCGGTCCGGTGCACGCGGCGGAAGTCTCCGTAGACGAAGGCATACCGAGCCTTCGTCTCGTCGGTCGCTCCCTCGGTCAGTCCGAGGTGCCATGCCGCGTAGGACGCCCAGTCGTTGCGCTCGAGATACGCGTTCTGCGCGGACGCGTCCGGCTGCACCTCGCCCCAGTCGCTGTCGAGGACGTACTGCCGTGCGTCGATCAGCGCGCGGGCATGGTCGACGGCCGCCGGGTTCACCGAGTAGGACGCCATGACGCCAGTCTCGTGCCTTCGACAGGGACGGTCGAGTCGCTAGGGCCGGGCCCGTCTCAACAGCCAGGGCACCATCAGGTGGTGCAGCGGCGTCGCGGCCGTCCACAGCACGCGGCCCAGTCGCGAGCGGAACCGAACCATCGCGACCCAGATGATCCGCCCGTCGTCGAGGACGAAGACGTTGCGCGCGATCAGCAACCGCGACCGCATCTCGCACACCACGCAGGCGTCGTCCTCGCTCGTGACGTGCATGCCGAGCACCGTGTCCGGCGCATCGACGCGACCGACGTCGAGTCCCAAGCCGAACCGCCAGCCGAGCACGAGGAGCCGGCGTACCCAGCGCGGCGCGTCCTCGAGGATCGCGTCGGCCCACGCACGTGCGGTGATCCCCGCGTCGGAGGCCCGCGCGAACGCTGAGTGGTAGTCGCTCGCGAACCCGTCCGCGAGGCCGGCCGGTAGCGCGGTCCGCGTCACTGCACCCATCGGTCGATCATCGCCGATACTGGACGGGTGAGAGCACCGCAGCGCGTGACAGAGCCGGGGCTGCCTGCGGCGGTCACGATCCACGAGGTCGGGCCGCGGGACGGGCTGCAGAACGAGTCGGCGATCGTGCCGGTCGAGGTCAAGGCCCAGTTCATCGACCGTCTGGCCGATGCTGGGCTGCGCACGATCGAGGCGACGAGCTTCGTCCACCCGAAGTGGGTGCCACAGCTTGCCGACGCCGAGGAGCTCATCACCCGGCTCGAGCGTCGCGACGGCGTCCGTTACCCCGTGCTGGTCCCGAACGAGCGCGGTCTCGATCGAGCCCTCGAGCACGGCATCACCGAGATCGCGATCTTCGGCAGCGCGACGGAGTCGTTCGCCAAGCGCAATCTGAACCGCACCGTTGCCGAATCGATCGAGATGTTCGCGCCGGTCGTCTCGCGCGCCGGTGAGTCCGGTCTCGACGTGCGCGCCTACGTATCGATGTGCTTCGGCGACCCGTGGGAGGGCGACGTCGCGATCGACCAGGTTGTCGATGTCGGCGCCCAGTTGCTCGACCTCGGCTGCTCGCAACTGTCGCTCGGCGACACCATCGGCGTGGCAACAGCCGGGCACGTCACCGCCCTGCTCGCTGCCTTCGCCGCGCGCGGTGTTGCCACCGACAGGCTGGCGGTGCACTTCCACGACACGTACGGCCAGGCGCTGGCGAACACCCTCGCGGCGCTGCGCGCCGGCATCACCACGGTGGACGCCTCCGCCGGTGGACTGGGCGGCTGCCCGTACGCGAAGAACGCCACCGGCAATCTCGCCACCGAAGACCTCGTCTGGATGCTCGACGGCCTCGGCATCGACACCGGCGTCAACCTCGAGTCCCTGGTCACCACCAGCCGCTGGATGGCCGAACAGCTCGGCCGCCCCAGCCCCTCTCGCGTCGTGCAAGCCTTGGGCGCGGACGACTGAACGAGCTTTCGACCCAGCGGCGAAAGACCACAGCAGGGTGATCCACTACGAATCAGCTCGCCACGAATCGAACACTGGACCGACCCTCTGACAATTCTCGCCGAAGAATCCCCTGCCATTACTGGAGATCCGACCAAGGCGGTGTGCAGAACCTCAGACGAGCTCGCGGTCCTTGTCGGGCAGCGGCGGCGGCGTGGTGTCGTCCTCGCGCTCGCTGCCGCCCCCACCGGAACTGCACCACGGGCACCACGGCTGGAACCGCCTATGCGCGACATTGCTCAGGATCAGATAGATCATCGTCAGCTGGATCGCGGCCCACGCCACGCGTCCCCACGTGCCCGGGAAGAAGTTCGAGCCGATCAGCACGACGAGATACGGAATCAGGAAGCGTTTCTCGGAGCCGGTGTGCGCCATCCAGAAGCGGCGCTGGTACTTGACCGCCTGCTCGGCCGCGTTGAGCGGCATCGACGACATGCACTGCTCGCACAGGCGCCGGTCGTGGCGTCGCATCAGCAGCCAGCTGACGAGAACGACAGTCATCAGCGCGATGGGAGCGGTGAGCATGAGCGCGCCGTCCGGCGGGCGTAGCCCGATCATCACCGCGCCGACGATCGACAGGCACAGCGCTTCGGGCGCGAAGTGGCCCCAAACGTCAGCAACGCGCGCTGATATGCGGTTCTCGGCGTCCCCCGGCATCTAACGCCTCCTTGGGGCCAAGAATACCTGTCAGATCAGGTTTGTATAACGCTGCAGACAGGTCGCCAGGTCGCTCTCAGTGCCGGTGCGGACGCAGCTTCCAGGCCAGTCCGGACGCCCCGCCGGCGGCGGCCAGCACGAGCCCGATCAGGAGCAGCACCATCGGCAACTGCGGCGAACCGCCACCGATCGGGCCCTTACCTGCCGGGACACCGGTCGGGATGACGTGGTTGTGCTTGACGGCTCCGCTCGTCGGTGCCGGCGGCGGCGCGGGCTGGCTCGACGGACCGGCGGCTGCGTTGGCCAGCGCGATGTCCGCGCCCTGCCCACCACCCAAGTCGATCTCGATCGCGCGGACGATGGTCTGTCCGGCGACGACCGGTGTCGCCTGGTCTGGCGTCGCCTTCAGCGGGCTGGTGTACGAACCACGCGGGCCGTTCGGCTGGACGTTCACGCCGATCTGCAGCGCCTGCTTGAGCCCGCTGACCAGGGGGGCGAAGGGATGCTTGCCACCGGCGCTGCCGATCTTGGCGATCGCGCCGTTGAGGGCCTTCGTCAGCTGCGTCTGGCCCGAGGTGATCTGGTCGAAGAAGGTCTTCACCAGGCCGTTGAGCGGTGACGGAAACTTTTTCGAGATCGCGGTCGCGCAGTTGACGAAATTCTGCTTCTGCGTGGTGAAGGTCTGCGACAGCACCGCCTGCAGCCCGGCTGAGAGTCCGTTCGCGCTGCCGAGGTAGTTGAGCAGGTAGGCGAGCAGATCTGTGTTCGCCGGGAGCGTGTTCAGGTTCGCGCCCAACGTGTTCAGCAGGGCAGCGAAATCGACCGTGATCGAACCCGTCGTCGGGTCGATCGTGATCGCGCCGCCGGCAATGCTGATCGGCGACAGCGCCTGCACCTTGAACGAGCAGGCGTTCTTCGGAAACCCGGGGACGCCACTGGGCAGAGTCGGCGGAACCAGCGCCGACCCGAGCTGCTTCAGCACGCCACCGAGCGCGGGGGAGCCGATCGTCAGGGTCAGGCTGCCGATGTTGTAGCGGGTGTCTCCGGCGACACCGACGCCCGGCGGGGTGTGCGCGCGGGCCGAGACTGCGCCGATCGTCGCGGTGATCCCACCGAGCGAAGCAGCGCCTCCGGCACCGGGAAGGGGCAGGGTCGTCGGGAACGAGGCACCCGACAGGTCCAGCGTCGCATTCGCCGGCGTGCCGCCCTGGCCGCCGGCCGAGATGCCGCCCTGGTTTCTCGACCGCGCCCGGCCGCGCCGAGCGAGTAGCCGTTCGACCGTGCCTCGGCGACCTGGTTGGCGGCACCGACGTGGAAGGCGTTGCCGCTGCCGGGCAGTTGCAACTTGTGGCTGAGCGGAATGTCGCCCTGACCGCCGACGACGACGTCGAACGGGTTCTGGTCCGACACCGTGCCGGGGTTGGTCGCGCGCGCATCCTTCAGGTCGACGACCGACTGGAGCGGCGTGCCCCCGGCCGCGCCGTCGAGGAACCGTCCGACGGCCTGCGCCCGAGGCGTGTCAGCGGCCGCGGGGGCTGCCGAGTCCATCAGGGCGATGCCGACCCCGAGGCTGACGGCCACGGATGCGGCCAGCGCCCGGACGGCACGAGAGCGGCGGCGACGGGGCTCGAGCATTCGGTCCTCCTGAATCGTCGGCGGGCGTCCTACCGGACAGGACGCGCGCTCAACACCAAGAACGACTCAGTCGCCCAAAGGATGCGCTTTCAGGCGCTACGGGTCTGCGGCATGCCGAGCTTCACAGTGCGCAACGCGGCCGGTGCCGAGGCGGGAACGGCGGGACGCACGGGCGCGATCGGATCCAGCTGCTGGTAGCCCGCACCGATCAGCGGACGCTGGTCGGTCTCGCCCTTGTTCGGCCACAGCGCGGTCGCCCGTTCGGCCTGCGCCGTGATCGACAGGGACGGGTTCACCCCGAGGTTCGCCGACAGCGTCGAGCCGTCGATGACGTGCAGGCCGTCGTAGCCGTACAGGCGGTGGTAGGCGTCGATGACGCCGGTGTGCGGCGAGTCGCCGATCGCACAGCCCCCGATGAAATGCGCGGTCATCGGGATGTTCATCAGGTCACCCCACGTGCCACCGGGCGTGCCGCCGACGTTCTCGGCCAGCTGCTCGGCTGCGCGGTTGGCGGCCGGGATCCACGTCGGGTTCGGTTGCCCCTCGCCCTGCACGGAGGTGAGCCGCGAGAACCCGAGGCGCGTGCGCCGGCGCAGCACGGTGATCGAGTTGTTCAGCGACTGCATGACCAGCAGGATGATCACCCGCTCCGACCAGCGCCGCGGCACCAGCATCCGCGCGAGGGACGGTGTTCTGAGCAGGGTCTTGACGAACTGCAGCCAGCGCTGCCGGCGGGTGCCTCCATCGGTCATGATCGTGTTCAACAGCCCCATGGCGTTGCTGCCCTTGCCGTAGCGGCAGGGCTCGATGTGCGTGTCCTCGTCCGGATGCCACGACGAGGTGATCGCGACGCCCTTCGTGTAGTCGGCCTGGGGCTTGTCGATCCGCACGCCGAGCAACGACTCGGAGTTCGTCCGGGTGAGATAGCCCAGCCGCGAGGAGATCTTCGGCAGCGTCGAGGCGCGCAGCGAGTGCAGCAACTTCTGGGTGTTGTACGTGCCCGCGGCGAAGACGACCTGATCGGCGGTGAACGTGCGATCGGTGCGGCGCGAGAACAGCTTGCCGGTGCGCACCGTGTCGACCGCGTAGCCACCGGCCCGCAGCGGGCGGACCCCGGTGACAGTCGTGAGCGGATGCACGACGGTCCCTGCGCCCTCGGCGAGGGCCAGATAGTTCTTGACCAGCGTGTTCTTCGCGCCGTGTCGGCAGCCGGTCATGCACTCACCGCAGTCGGTGCACCCCGTGCGTTCCGGCCCGGCTCCACCGAAGTACGGGTCGGGCACGGTCGCGCCCGGTTCGAGCTCACCGTCGCGTCCGAAGAACACGCCGACGGGAGTCTTGCGGAACGTGTGCTCGACGCCGAACTGCTCGGCCAGGCGGCGCATCTCGCGGTCGCTGGGGGTGTCGCCGGGGTAGGTGACGACGCCGAGCATCCGCTTGGCCTGCTCGTAGTGCGGGGCGAGTTCGGTGCGCCAGTCGGTGATGTGCGCCCACTGCGGATCGTCGTAGAACGGCTGCGGCGGCTCGTAGAGCGTGTTGGCGTAGTTCAGCGATCCGCCGCCGACGCCGGCACCGGCGAGGATCAGGCAGTCCTTGAGGACGTGGATGCGCTGGATGCCGGTGCAGCCCAGCTTCGGTGCCCAGATGAAGTCGCGCAGGTGCCACGAGTTCTTCGGCAGGGTGTCGTCGGTGAACCTGCGACCGGCCTCGAGCACGCCGACCCGGTAGCCCTTCTCGGACAGTCGCAGTGCGGTGACGCTGCCGCCGAACCCCGAACCGATGACGAGGACGTCGAAATCGGGCATCTCGCTCCTTATTGACCGCCGATCAATAGAACGCCACCCTACTCGCTGTGAGCGCGCCGAGTCGCGTCGACTGTTCCCCGCGTCCCGTTCATATTGCGTTCATTCCGCAGTCAGCAGCAGGTAGGAAACCGTCCCTAGCGTCCGGTCCGACAAACAAAGTCGACACCAGTCAAGGACGGTGACGTAGTGAGGCGAATTCGCCTTGTCTCGATCGCGGCAGCAATCGCCGCGGGTTCGATCGCGCTGAGCGCGTGTGGCTCGGACGGGACGACCTCCAACAGCAGCACTCCGGCCGGCAGCGGCACCACATCCGCCGGCACATCCCAGACCGGCTCCGGCGGCGGGTCCGGGACCTGCGGTACCGGCAAGCTCACCTCCGACGGCTCGACCGCACAGCAGAACGCGGTGAACGCGTGGATCAAGGCGTACAGCCAGAAGTGCTCGGGCGCCCAGGTGGTCTACAGCGGCGTCGGTTCAGGTCAGGGCATCACCGACTTCACTGCGGGCCAGGTCAACTTCGCGGGCTCGGACGCGGCGCTCGACCCGACCGCCGGCGAGACGGCTGCGGCCACCAAGGCGTGCGGTTCACCCGCGATCGACATTCCGATGGTTACGGGTCCCGTCGCCGTCGCCTACAACGTGAGCGGGGTCAAGGACCTCACGCTGACGCCCACGGTCATGGCGCAGATCTTCAGCGGCAAGATCAAGACCTGGAACGATCCGGCGATCGCCGCCATCAACAAGGGCGTCAGCCTGCCGTCGAGCAACATCACCGTCTTCTTCCGCTCGGACGAGTCGGGTACGACGCAGAACTTCGAGACCTACCTGCACGACGCCGCTCCGTCGGACTACAAGGCGACGCCGAGCAAGGACTGGGTGGGCACCGGCCAGGGCAAGACGGGTTCGCAGGGCGTCCAGGCGGCGCTGAAGAGCACCCAGAACTCGATCGGTTACATCGAGTGGTCCTACGCGGGTAGCGCCGGTCTCTCGATGGCCAAGGTCGACAACGGCGGCGGCCCGGTGGCGCTGACCGCCGAGAGCGCCGGCAAGGCGGTCGCTGCTGCACAGATCGCGAGCCAGGGCGGCAACGACCTGACGCTCAAGCTCAACTACGCGACCAAGGCTCCGGGTGCGTACCCGATCATCCTGGTCACGTACGAGATCGTGTGCCAGAAGTACAAGGACGCATCGGTCGGCCAGGACGTCAAGGCGTTCCTCACCTACACCAGTTCGAACGCGGGTCAGAGTCTGCTCACGTCGGTCGGCTCCGCGCCGCTGCCGAGCTCGATCCTGACCAAGGTCCAGAAGGCTGTGTCGACGATCAGTTGATCTCGGGACGGCGGCCGTAGCCGCGACCCTCGCCGGTCCCCGGGCAGCTCCGGGGACCGGCGAGGCAGCGCATAGCGCACGCCGAACAACCAAGCAGCAAGTGGTGTGGGGAAAACATGGCCGAGAGAGACACCAAAACGGAGCGTCCGTCGATGGTTGACCAAGCGCGTGACGGCGAGCGTGAACGCCAAGCAGTCGATGCCGGCGACCCGATGGACACCGACACGGACGTCGAGATCACCCAGGCAAATGTCCCGCCATCGGTCGAGGTCGAGCGTGTGCCGCTGCAGGGCAGCACTCGGCGCAGAGGCGACCGAATATTCGCTGTGCTGACCTCGGGCTCCGGCATTTTCGTCATCGCTCTGGTGGCGCTGGTGGGACTGTTCCTGCTCCTGCAGGCGGTACCCGCGATCAAGGACGACACCGGCAACTTCTTCGGCCACCAGTGGAACGTGAGCACGGGCCAACTCGACTTCGGCATCAGCGGCCTGCTGTGGGCGACGGTCATCGCCTCGACCATCGCGATGATCATCGCGGTCCCGATTGCCGTGGGAATCGCGCTGTTCATGACGCAGTACGCGCCCAAGCGGTTCACCGGGCCGATCGGCTATGTCATCGACCTGCTCGCTGCGATCCCGTCGATCATCTACGGCATCTGGGGCTTCGCGATCCTGTCGCCCAAGCTCGAGCCGGTACAGCGTTTCCTCTACCACCTCGGTGGAATCCCGATCTTCAAGGACCAGGGGTTCATCACCGGCTCGATCTTCGACGGCGGCGTCGTGCTGGCGATCATGATCTTGCCGATCGTCACCGCGATCTCGCGAGATGTGTTCGCCCGAACTCCACGCACCAACATCGAGGCGGCGTGGGCCCTCGGCGCCACCCGCTGGGAGATGATCCGCCTCGCGGTGCTGCCGCACGGCCGGGCCGGGGTCGTGAGCGGTTCGATGCTCGGCTTGGGCCGCGCGCTCGGTGAGACGATCGCGATCAGCCTGATCCTGTCGGCGCCGTCGTCGACAGCGCCGTTCAACACGTCGATCTTCAACGGTGGCGAGACATTCGCCTCCAAGATCGCCAACAGCTCGGGTGAGTTCCAGAACAACCCCGGTCCCTACATCGCCGCGGGTCTCGTGCTCTTCGTCCTGACCTTCGTCGTCAACGGCATAGCCCGCTCGATCGTGAACCGCCGTAAGGAGTTCACCGCATGACGACCGCGACCGCACCATCGTCATCGCTGCGCGCTGCGAAGCGCGGCGGGATGCGAAAGTTCAAGAACTCCTTCGCCACCACGCTCGTGACGCTCGCGTTTCTCATCGCGCTCGTGCCGTTGGCGTGGCTGCTGTGGACGGTGCTGAGCAAGGGGTTGCATGCCATCACCCGCAACGGGTGGTGGACCAGCGACGTGGGTGTGCGGACGTTCACCGATCCCGGCGGCGGCGCGCTGCACGCGATCATCGGCACGCTCGAGCAGGTGGCGATCACGACGATCATCTCCGTCCCGATCGCGATCCTCGTGGCGATCTACCTCGTCGAGTACGGACGCGGCTGGCTGGCGCGCGCCACGACATTCATGGTCGACATCCTCACCGGCGTCCCGTCAATCGTCGCCGCGCTGTTCATCTACGCGATCTTCTTCGTGCACTTCGGCGCGCACGATGCCGGCGTCTGGGTGTCTTTGGCGCTGTTGCTGCTGATGATTCCCGTGATCGTGCGTACCACCGAGGAGATGCTCAAGCTGGTGCCCAACGAGTTGCGCGAGGCGTCCTACGCCCTCGGCGTGCCTCGCTGGAAGACGGTGTTGCGCGTCGTCCTGCCCACTGCAATGAGCGGCATCATCACCGGCGTCGTCTTGGGCATCGCTCGTGTCGCCGGCGAGACCGCACCCTTGCTGATCCTCGACAAGTACACGCCACACACCAACGGCAATCCGTTCACGGACATCCAGGCTGCGCTGCCGTTGATGATCAAAGATCAGGTGCAGAACCTTGGTGTCACGAACAGCTTCACCGGCCTACCTCAGGCCAACTACGCGCCCGATCGCATGTGGGGCGCGGCGTTGACGTTGATCATCATCGTCATGGCACTGAACCTCATCGCCCGATTGATCGGGCGCCGGAACAAGATCGCGAACTAGGGACCGATATGGCCAAGCGCATCGACGCCAAGAACCTCGACATCTACTACGGGAAGTTCCTCGCCGTCTCGAAGGTGAATTTCACGATCAACCCGCGGTCGGTGACCGCATTCATCGGCCCGTCCGGCTGTGGGAAGTCGACCGTGCTGCGCACCCTCAACCGGATGCACGAGGTCATCCTCGGTGCCCGTGTCGACGGCGAGGTGCTGCTCGACGGCGAGGACATCTACGACGACGACGTCGACCCCGTGAACGTGCGACGCACGATCGGGATGGTGTTCCAGCGTCCCAACCCGTTCCCGACGATGTCGATCTACGACAACGTCGTTGCAGGTCTGAAGCTCGAGGGCAAGAAGCGTTCGCGCGGCGAACTCGACGCTGTCGTCGAGAAGTCGCTCCTGGGCGCGAATCTCTGGGAAGAGGTACGCAACCGCCTCGACAAGCCCGGTGCCGGCCTGTCCGGCGGGCAACAGCAGCGCCTGTGCATCGCGCGTGCGATCGCCGTCGAGCCGCAGGTGCTGCTGATGGACGAGCCGTGCTCGGCGCTGGACCCGATCTCGACGCTCGCGATCGAAGACCTGATCCAGGAGCTCAAGCAGAAGTACACGATCGTGATCGTCACGCACAACATGCAGCAGGCTGCGCGTGTCTCCGATCGAACCGGCTTCTTCAACTTGGCAGGCGTCGGCAAGCCCGGCGAACTCGTCGAGATGGACGACACCGAAAAGATCTTCTCCAACCCGTCCGAGAAACGGACCGAGGATTACATCTCCGGCCGGTTCGGCTGAGAAGGGATCGATATGCGCGACATCTACCACGACGAACTCGACGACATCGGGCGGCGAGTCATCGAGATGACTCACCTTGTGGCCATCGCGATGGAGCGTGCCACCAGGGCGTTGCTCGATGCGAACCTGGCGCTCGCCGACCAGGTCATCGCCGACGACCGCCGGGTCGACGCCTTGCGAACCGATCTCGAGGACCGCACCTTCCAGTTGATCGCGCAGCAACAACCCGTTGCCACCGATCTTCGCGTGCTGATCAGCACGATCCACCTCGCGGCAGACCTCGAGCGGATGGGCGACCTCGCACACCACGTCGCGAAGATCGCTCGACTGCGCTACCCGGAGATTGCTGTGCCACCTGAGGCGCGCGACATCATCTCGCAGATGGGCGAGGTGGCGGCCTCACTCGTGCAGAAGGTCGCCGACGTCGTCGACGGTCGCGACATCGCGCTCGCGCAGGCGATCGAGCAGGAGGACGACTCGATGGATGCGCTGCGGCGCAAGCTGTTCACCGTCGTGCTGTCGCCGAACTGGTCGCGCGGTACCGAGGCGGCGATCGACATGACGCTGCTGGGCCGCTACTACGAGCGGTACGCCGACCATGCGGTTGCGGTAGCCCGGCACACCATCTTCATCGTCACCGGCAAGCGGCCACACGCGGTGGTGTGAACGACCGATGAGCCAAGCAGCCGAACTCCCGGATCGGTTTCAGGCGGGACAGGTAGTTCTCGATCGCGCCGCGCATCGAGTGACGGTCGGCGGGCACGGAGTTGTGCTCGCGTTGCAGGAGTTCCGCCTGCTCGAGCTGATGATGGCCAACGCGGATCATGTCGTGCCGAGCACGACAATCCTGAACACGCTGTGGGGCGCACAGTTCAACGGTGACCCCGGGACGGTCGCCGTGCACATGTTGCGGTTGCGCAAGAAGCTCAACCGATGGCACGGCGCAGACCATCTGCGGACGGTGCGCGGGATCGGGTACGTGTTCGACACGATTCCCGACGCCGAGTTCGACTAGCCGACCTCACACGGCTAGCCGGGGGCCGCCCACTGCACGTCGAGATCGTGCCGGCGAAAGCCGGTGCGCTCGTAGAGCCGCATCGCGCCCGTGTTGTCGCCGTCGACGTAGAGCAGCACCTCGGGACAACCACGATCGCGCAGGTGGGCCAGGCCACGCTGCAGCAGCACGTGCCCAAGGCCGAGACCTTGAGCCTGCGGAGCCACCCCGATGACGTACACCTCGCCTGCGCCGTCGGGATGGATCTTCGTCCAGTGGAAGCCGATCAGGTCATTGCCCCGCCATGCCATCAGGAATCCTGACGGATCGAACCAGCTCTCGTGTTCACGCGCTTCGACGTCGGTACGCGTCCAACGACCCTGTTCGGGATGCGTGGCGAACGCCGCTGCGTTGACTGCGACCCAGGCGTCCTCGTCCGAGCCGACGGCGAACGATCGGATGTCGACGCCGTCGGGCTCGGCCGGTACGTCGATCGGATCGTCGAGCGGTCGTCGCAGCTGGTGCAGTTCGCGCACGACCGTGAAGCCGAGTGCCTCGAGTTCGTTCGGCAACCGCGACGTCCGGCCGTGCGACCACACCAGCACGTCGCGACCTCGGAACTCGCCCAGCAGCGGCCCGATCACGTCCGGCTCGCCCACGACCTCGAGCGAATCGCCGTCGAGCTGCGCGTAGCCGGTCACGGTGCCGTCACGGGTTGTCAGCAGGTGTTCGACCGCGTCGGACGTGAGCCGCGTCAGCGCCTGATCGGACAGCGGGTCGCGGCCGTCCTGGTCGGCGACCTTGGTGACCAGAGCGCGGATGCCGGCTTGCTGACCCGCATCGGGCACCGCCGGGCGGAGGAACGGATCTGACGCGGACACCGCGCCAACGTATCGCCCTGGGTCAGGCGCGCACCGGTGACTTGGGCGCCGGCTGCGTGCGCGGCGCGGGTTCGCCGGTCGGCCGGACGAACTTGTACCCGACGTTGCGCACGGTCCCGATCATCTGCTCGTGCTCCGGGCCGAGCTTCGCGCGCAATCGACGGACGTGGACATCGACCGTCCGCGTCCCGCCGAAGTAGTCGTAACCCCAGACCTCCTGCACCAGGTGCGAGCGGCTGAACACCCGCCCGGGGTGCTGCGCGAGGAACTTGAGCAGCTCGAACTCCTTGTAGGTCAGGTCGAGCGCGGTTCCGGACAGCCGTGCGGTGTAGGTCGACTCGTCGATCGTGAGGTCGCCGATGTCGACCTGCTCGGGCGTGAGGTCACTGGCCGCGGAGCGGCGATCGACGGCCAGGCGCAACCGCGCGTCCAGCTCGGCCGGCCCGGCGGTGTCGAGCACGATGTCGTCGACCGTCCACTCGGCAGACAGCGCGATCAGGCCGCCCTCGGTCAGGACGCCGATGATGGGCGTGGTGACACCGACCGCGGCGAGGACCCGGGTGAAACTGCGGGCGGCGGCCAGATCTCGACGGG
This sequence comes from uncultured Actinomycetota bacterium, assembly GCA_963754285.1. Classification (GTDB taxonomy): domain Bacteria; phylum Actinomycetota; class Actinomycetes; order Mycobacteriales; family Jatrophihabitantaceae; genus RYN-133. The sequence goes on along the minus strand of CAVWFN010000007.1, from coordinate 717,046 downwards.
CGTCGAGCAGGATCGCGTCCCCGAGCGGGCGGTCGACCAACGCTGCGGCATCGAGCGGCAGCACGCTGACCCGGTGCGGAAGCAGGCCGAGGGCGGGCAGGATCTCGGCAGTGGGCTGCTGGCGCGCTGCGGTCAGGAGGATGAGGTCCATCCAGTGCCTCCGCTCGAGGTCGGTTCGAAATGTCGACGTGATTCGGGTACTTCACGTCCACGCAAAACCCTGCCGGACGAATGTTTCCGGCCGGTTTCGGCACGCGCGGGTGCCGCCCGACAAACCTGTTGAGAGACTATCGCCGTGATTGTGGCCCGAGACGTGCCGTTGCACACGGCCGACGGCGTGCGGCTGCACTCGCGGCACTGGGATCCGGGCCTGCGCGACGTCGGGTGTGTCGTTGCGCACGGATTCACCGGATCGTCGCGCAGCGAGGACGTTGTCGCCATCAGCCGGGCTCTGGCCGGACACGGCGTCGGCGTGCTCGCACTCGACTTTCGCGGCCACGGCCGCAGCGGCGGCCGAAGCACCGTCGGCGCAGCGGAGATCCACGATGTCGCCGCGGCGGTCGCCTGGGTGCGCGCGCACGGCTACCGCCACGTGGCGGTGCTCGGTTGGTCGATGGGCGGATCGGCCGCGCTGCGTTACGCCGGGCTCGGCGGCGACGCCGACGCCGTTGTGAGCATCTCCTCGCCGGGCAAGTGGTACGAACGCGGCACCCGCCCGATGCGAGTCGTCCACTGGCTGTGCGAGACGCGTACGGGCCACGCGGTCCTTCGCCTGTCCCGGCACACCCGCATGGCGGCCAAGGGCTGGGACCCCGTCCCTGAGGCACCGCACGAGGTCGCCGGACTCATCGCACCCACGCCGCTGCTCGTCGTCCACGGCGATGCCGACCACTACTTCCCGCTGCCGCACGTCCAACTGCTCCGGGACGCCGCGCCCGAGGCCAGCGTGTGGATCGAGCCGGGCATGCGGCACGCCGAGAGCGCGACGTCACTCGAACTGATCGAACGCATCGTCGAGTGGGTGCGCTCCGCGCTCGCCGTAACGGCAGATGCGCGATGACGGTGGCCGCGCAGGACGAGGCAGACACCGTCGACGAGCGGTACAACTTCGCCGGGAGCGCCGCTGTCGCCGTGCTGTTCGGCGCGGTGCTTGCGTGGGCCGCGCGGACCGGCGCGCTGCAGCTGCTCGTCGCAATCGCCGTCGCGCAGACTCTGCTCGCATTCGCGTGGATGCAGGTCGTGCGCGTTCCCGGCCGGGTCGGCGGACTTGTCGTTGCGGGCATGGCTGCAGCCGGCGCCGATGTGGCCGCGTCGGTGTGGCCGCACAGTCGGCTGGCCGCGATGCTGGCCGCGCTCGCCCTCGCCGTGCCGGTGATGTTCGTGCACCAGCTGTTGCGAGGAGCGGCCCGGGTGCGGGTTGGCGCGTCACTGGGCGGCATCGCGCTGCTCGTCGTCGCCGAGGCGAGCCTGCCCGCACTGTTGCAGCTGCGTCACGAGTTCCCGCCCGGCACCCTCACCGGCGACGCCGCATTCGCCGTCGTCGTCGCGGTCGCCGGAGCACTTGCCGCGGGCTATTTCGCCGACATGGTCTCCGCCGCGCCGCGTTTCGATGCCGACGTGCCACGCGGCCTGTTCGGTGTACTGGTGTCGACCGTCGTCGCGGCAGCCCTCGGCCACCTCCTGTTGCGCGACGCGCACGACTTCCAGGGCGGACGTGGCCTGTTCGTCGGGGCAGCACTCGGCGTGCTGGCTGCCCTGCTTGCCGTGGCCGTCGCCTACATCGAGCAGGTCACGCCGCTCGCCGATGCCGGGTTCGCCCGTCGTGTGCGCCCCGTCCTGTCGACCCTCGTCGTGCTCGCGCTGACAGCGCCGGTCGGGCTCCTGCTGTGCGCCGCGATCAGCCGCTGACCGGGAGCTCGTCGTGGATGCGCTGGTGCTTGTCGGGGTGCTCGTCGCCGTCGTTCTGGTGCTGGGCATCCTGATCGTCGCGGCCGACCGATACCTCAGTGCGGAGGCCGAGCGGCGCGCGTCGGCGTACCTGTCGACCCCGTTGGGACAGGCGGCACGCGTGCGGGTGCACGCTCGGCCGTTTCTCACCCAGGCGATCCGCGGGCGCTACCACCGCGTTGAGGTGACAGCGACCGACCTCGAGTTCGGTGCGCTGCGCGGGACGAAGCTGCAGGCCCACCTGACCAACGTGTACCTGCCGGTGCGCGATCTGCTCGGACGACGGGCACGCGAGCTCCCCGTCGAGCGTGTGCACGGTGACCTGGTCATCTCCTACCGGGAACTCGCCCGGGTCAGCCGGGTACCCGGACTGCGGTTCTTCTACCGCAACGAGCAGCTCATCGCGACCGCGCGGCTCCCGGTCCCCGGAATCGGTCAGGTCGCCGGCGTCAGTGGCGAGGCGGTGACCTCGATCAGCCCGGACGGCGGCGTGTCGGTGCGCGTGCGCAACCTCTCGGTAGCCGGCTTCACCGTGCCCCGCATCGTCTTGAGCCAGCTCGTCCCCGCGCTGGAGTTCGCGGTGCCGCTGCCACCACTGCCCTACGGGCTGCGGATCGAGCAGCTCACGCCGACCGCCGAGGGGCTGCGCGTGTCCGGTTCGTCGCAGGCGGTCGTGTTTCGGGCAGTTCCCACACCCTGAGACGGTCGTCCCAACTGACTGGAGGGCGCTCGCGGCCTGCGGTTACGCTGTGCGCATGGGCCTGACGGGGATCGCCGCATGAAGCGCATCGCCCTGTACTCACGCCGCACGGTCGACCTGTGCCGTGTGGGCAGCTGCCTGTGTCACCGCTGACGCGCTTCGCCCGTCTTCGGACATCCTCTGCACGCCAAGCGCTGTAGAGTCATCTCGATTTTTCCTATCAAAGGAGTCAACAAATGAGCCGCGCTGACGCGCTCGTCTCGGCCGACTGGGCCGAGGAAAACCTGAACACCCCGGGCGTCGTGCTCGTCGAGGTCGACGAGGACACCTCGGCCTACGACGGCGGGCACATCCCCGGCGCTGTGAAGCTGGACTGGAAGACCGAGCTCCAGGACCAGGTCCGCCGCGACTTCGTCAACAAGGAGCAGTTCGAGCAGCTGCTCTCGACCAAGGGCATCGGCAACGACGACACCGTCGTGTTGTACGGCGGCAACAACAACTGGTTCGCCGCGTACGCCTACTGGTACTTCAAGCTCTACGGCCACCAGGACGTCAAGCTGCTCGACGGCGGTCGCAAGAAGTGGGAGCTCGACGGCCGCGAGCTGTCCAAGGATTCGGTCAGCCGCGACAAGACGTCCTACACCGCGCAGGATCAGGACCTCTCGATTCGTGCATTCCGTGACGAGGCTGTCGACGCGATCGGCAAGAAGAACCTCGTCGACGTCCGCTCGCCCGACGAGTTCAGCGGCAAGCTGCTCGCGCCGGCGCACCTGCCGCAGGAACAGTCGCAGCGCGGTGGGCACATCCCGACCGCACTGAACGTTCCGTGGTCCAAGGCAGCCAACGAGGACGGCACCTTCAAGAGCGACGACGACCTGCGCAAGCTCTACGGCGACGAGGGGCTGGACGACGGGCGCGACACGATCGCCTACTGCCGCATCGGTGAGCGGTCCAGCCACACCTGGTTCGCTCTGCACGAGCTGCTGGGCCACCAGAACGTCAAGAACTACGACGGTTCGTGGACCGAGTACGGCTCGCTGGTCGGGGTCCCGATCGAGAAGGACGTCTGAGATGTGCGGCGCGCCCGCCCAGACTCCGACGTTGCCGCCCAGCGTCGACCTGACCAAGGAAACGGTCATCTACGGCGTCGTCTCGCAGGGTGAGGCTCCCGTCCCGGCGGCGTACGTACGCCTGCTCGACAGCACCGGCGAGTTCACCGCCGAGGTGGTCACCTCGGCGACCGGCGACTTCCGGTTTTTCGCCGCTCCCGGCGACTGGACGCTGTCGGTGCTGCACCGCGACGGCAAGGCCCGCCGCAGTGTGAACGCGACCGAGCCCGGGCTGGTCGAGGCGTCGCTCTCCCTCACCTGACGCACCCACTTTGACCCTGTAATGGCCGTTCGGACGCTCCGACAACAGCCATTACAGGGTCAAAGCCGGCAGGGGGCTTAAGGTGACGGACATGGAGACGGGCTACCTCGTTGTGCTCGTCGGTGCGCTCCTGGCCGTCGCCGCGATCTGCGGCTACCTGCTGGTGAAGCTGGCTTCCGGCCGGTGAGCGAGCCCGACACCGCCGATCTGCGCAGTGGCGCGCCCATCCACGACTCGCTGCTCGCGCTGCTGCCCCTCGTCGGTGTCTGGACGGGCCAGGGCAGCGGCGTCGCCCCGAGCGGCGAACAGTTCGCGTTCGGCCAACGGGTCAGCTTCGCGCACGACGGCCGCCCGTTCCTCGCCTACGAGTCCCGCGCATGGCTGATCGACCAGGACGGTGCTCTCGTGCGGCAGGCCTGGCGCGAGACCGGGTTCTGGCGGCTCGGCACCGGGCGAGACGACCTCGAGGTCGTACTGGCCGCGAACACCGGCGAAGCTCTCGTCTACACCGGCGTGGCCGGCGATCAGCGCTGGGAGATCAGCACGACATCCGCGCAGGGGACGCCCACGGCGAAGGTCGTCGACGGCGAGCGGCGGCTCTACGCGCTCGTGAACGAGGTGCTTGCCTACGCGTCCGAACTCGCACCGGGCGGACGGCCCATGGCCCCGCACCTGAACGCACAGCTGTCGCGCGTGCGCGCCTGATCAAACCTCAGGACGGCGGCAGCGGCAGTTGCTCGTCGAGGCCGAGGCTCAGGCCGGCGGCCCGGGCGGTCTGGTCGATGATCAGCCACGTCTGCTCGGTCAGCTGGCCGGTCAGTTCGGCGCGCGGCACGTCGGGATGCTCGAGCCACCATGCTGCGGTGGCATCGACCATGCCGACCACGCCGATGATCACTCGCTCGGCCGGTGATGTGTCGAGCTCGAACATCGCCATGTACCGCTCGAGCAACCCGGTCAGCTCACCGGCGAACGCCGTCTTGGCGTCGTCAGCGGCCGGCGAGCCGGTGTTCGCGACCGCGTACGCATGCTGGGCGAGGAAGCGGTAGAGGTTCGGGTGCGCCTCGACCCAGCGCAGGTGCTGGTCGATCGCGCCACCGATGATCGCGCGCGCCGATCCGGTCGCGGCGAGTCCCGCGCGGATCGTCTCGCCGATCTGACGGGCGACCTGCCGCGACACCGCCAGGTCGAGGGCCTGCTTGCCGTCGAAGTGCCGGTAGACGTGCGTGCGCGGGACGCCCGCGCGCTCGGCGATCTGTGCGGTGAGGACGTCGGGACCGTGCGTCTCGATCGCCTCGATCGCGGCCGAGATGATCGCTGCGCGGCGTCGACGGCGATGCGGGTCCCACCGGGTCGAGCGGCCGTCACGCGCGTGCGGGGCGCCGCTGCGGGCGCCGCGAGTGCCGGTGGTCATTGGTCGAGCCTAGCCGATTTACATGTAACAGCTTGTCAATGGTAGAAGTGAGTGCTACACCTTGTGGCACATAACTACCTCCTGCTCGAAGGGTGCTCGCCATGACCGCCGTTCAGGACGAAAACGTTCACGACAGCCGCGACAAGACCGCGACCCGGCTGTTGCGCTCGTCGTCGAAGAACTCCTACGACCCGATGCTCGACATCGACTGGGACGCACCTGTCGACGGGCCGGGTCTGGACGGGCTCACCTTCCTGCCCTTCGAGCGGGTTTCGCTGTACGGCACGCCGCTGTGGGACGAGCTTCGCGACGAACAACGCCTCGAGCTGTCGAAGCAGGAACTCGCCAGCGTCGCCAGCACGGGGCTGTGGTTCGAGATCATCCTGATCCAACTGCTGGCCCGCTACGCCTACCACCAGGATCCGCAGAGCCCGCACACGCAGTACGCGCTCACCGAGGTCGGCGACGAGACCCGCCACGTGATCATGTTCGCCAAGGCGCTCGAGCGGATCGGCACCCCGACCTACCGTCCGAACCGATTCGTGCACCACCTGGCACGCGTCTACAAGGCGACAGCGCGCGGCACGACCCTGTTCGCTCCCGTCCTCGTTGCCGAAGAGGTGACCGACCGTCTCCAGCGCGCGACGATGAACGACGAGGCGATCCATCCGCTGGTGCGCATGGTCAACCGCATCCACGTCATCGAAGAGGCGCGCCACGTCCGCTTCGCGCGCGAGGAGGTCGCGCGGCTGATGCCGCGGATGGGGCCGGTTGCCAAGCTCGTCAACAACACGATTGCCGCCGCGGTCTCGGCGTTCGTGGTGAGTTCGCTGATCAATCCCCAGGTGTACGCGCAGATCGGGCTCGACCCGAAGCAGGCTGCCCGCGTTGCGCGGCGCAATCCGCACCACCGCGAGACCCGGCGCTGGATGGCCGAGAAGATCATGGCTTTCTTGGACGAGCAAGGCATGCTCACCTGGAGCGCCCGGCCGATCTACAAGCTGGTGCACCTGATCTGATCCGGACATGGGTCGGCCCCGAGCCTGGTCGCGTCTGCTGATTGCTCAGCGACGCGGTCGGCTGGACGGGCCGACGGCTCGGGGCCGGGTAGCTGCCTTGGCTTGCTCGCCGCCTCGAGAGAGGGCTCACGGGCACATCCCATTTCTGGGGCCAACGCTGGTCCTTGGTCTAGCGGCTAGCTGGCAGCCACCTCACGTGTCCAACAGGTATTCAACTTCGGACCACCTCCTCTCTCGTGTACTGCCACGGTACGACGAGGGCGCAAATGCCGGCAACGGGTTTCGCGTGATGGGTGATCAGAAACCGGAGAGCTTTTTGATCTCCGTGTCGAGGTCGGGGCGCTGCTCTCGCGCGTGCCCGCCGAGGTCGATCACCTCGACCGGTCCGCGCACGCTGCTGATCACCCACAGCGCGTCGCTGTCATGCAGTTCGGCGACGGTGGCCAGGGTGTGCCGGGTCTGCCAGCCGGCTTCGGCGGCGCGCTCGAACAGCAGCGCCTGTGTGGTGCCGGCGAGGATGCCCGTCGCGCCCAGCGGGGTGGTGTGCAGCGTGCGACCGGTGGCCCAGACAACCGAGCCGGTCGGGGTTTCGAGCACATGCCCGTCCGCGGAGACGAAGACCGCGTCCTCGGCGCCGCGGCGTGCCGCCTCGCGTTGCGCGGCCATGTTGACGGCGTACGAGAGCGTCTTGACGCCGCCGAGCAGCCAGGGCGCGTCGGCGAACGCGTCCGCCGTGTAGCCGCGCTCGACCACGACGACCCGGATGCCCTCGCTGCGCTGCCGTGCGTAGTCGGGGTCCAGCTCGGTGATGGTCAGGAAACCTGTCGGTACGCCGTTGACCCCCCGGGTGAGGACGAGCTTCATCGCCGCCTCGCCCGGTGTCGTCCACGCGGCGCACGCCTCGGCGACCAGCGCGCGCCAACCGGGCTCGTCGAACGCGATCTCGAGCGCTGCGGACGAGCGCGTCATTCGCGCAACATGGCGATCGAACTTGTCGGCGATGCTCGTGCCGGCGTGATCGGTGAGCACGCGGATTCCCTCGAAGCATCCGTCGCCCCGGGTCACGCCGGGATCGACCGCGCTGATGACCGGTGTGGCCGGATCGACGATTCCCCGGCCCAGTACGGCGAGCACCATCTGCGTCACGCCCTCAACCTACCTACGATGGACGTGTGAGCGGACACCATCACGCGCCGGTCACCGGACCCGACCTGGCGCAGCGTCTTCACGCGCGCGGGCTGCGCGTCACGCCGCAGCGCGCGCAGGTGCTCGAGGCGGTACGCAGCATGGGGCATGCCACCCCGGAGCAGATCTTCGACGGCGTCCCCGAGATCGACCTGACCACCGTCTACCGCACCCTCGAACTGCTCGAGGAACTCGGTCTGATCCGGCACACCCACCTCGACCACGGCGCGCCGGCCTACCGCCCGGCCGAGGACGACCACGTGCATGTCGTGTGTCACGACTGCGGCTCGGTCGTCGACGCGCCGCCGGCGCTCGCCGACGACTTGGAACGGCGGCTACGCGACGAACGGGGGTTCTGGCTCGACCGCGCGCACCTGACGGTCTTCGGCCGGTGCGCCGACTGCGCGGAACAAACCTCCGGGTCAGGACGATGAACCAGGTATGACCGTCACCGCTCCTGGCATCGATGCGGCCGTCCCCTGGCACTTCGGCGACCCGCTGCGCGAACAGCGCACGCTGGCCACCGCCGCGGGCATCGTCGATCGGTCGAACCGCGACGTCGTACAGGTCAGCGGCCCCGACCGGTTGCCCTGGCTGCACTCGATCTGCTCGCAGCACGTCAGCAACCTCGGCGACGGCGACGCGACCGAGTCGCTCGTCCTCTCACCGCACGGCCACGTCGAGCAGCACTGGCAACTCGTCGAACTGGGCGGCGGACCTGAGGGCACCGTCTGGATCGACACCGAACCGGGTGCCGCTCCGGCCGTGATCGACTACCTGCAGAAGATGCGGTTCCTGAAGCGCGTCGAACCGGTGGACGTCTCCGCAAGCTGGGCCGTGCTGAGCATCGTCGGCCCGGCGAGTGTCGACGTTCTCGCCGCAGCGGGTCTGCCCGCGCCGGACCCCGGCCACGCCACGCCGATCGACGCGGGCGGATTCGTCCGACGCATGTCGTGGCCCGGCCGCGACGCGGCCGACCTGGTCGTTCCGCGCGATTCTCGCGAGCATTACCTCGGTCGCCTCACCGACGCCGGTGCGTCACCGGCCGGGATCTGGGCCTTCGAGGCACTTCGCGTCGAAGCGGCCAAGCCACGGCTGGGTTTCGAAACCGATCACCGCACCATCCCCCACGAAATCGGCTTCATCGGTAGCGCCGTCCACCTCGACAAGGGGTGTTATCGCGGGCAGGAGACAGTGGCGCGCGTGCACAACCTCGGCAAGCCGCCGCGACGGCTCGTCCTGCTGCATCTGGCCGGCGAGTCGGACGAGTTGCCGGCACCCGGGACGCCGATCGAAGCCGGGGGCCGCACCGTGGGCTTCCTCGGCACCGCCGTGCACCACTACGAACTCGGCCCGATCGCGCTCGCCGTGATCAAGCGGGCGCTCGCCGACGACACGCAGCTCACCGTCGCCGGCAATGCGGCGTCGATCGATCGCTGACTCAGGGCCGGTTGCGACGCCGACCCAGCCACCGTCGCCGCTGTTGTGGCTGCGGCGCGGGACGGGGCGCAGTTGCCCGGGGCGTGCGCGTGGCTGCACGGGCCGCGCGCCAATCGGCGACCACCTGCTCGACGTCGACGCGACCCACCCTCATCGGCGGCCCGACTTGTGGCGCGAGGTGCGCCCGGCGGATGCGTGCGTTCAGGTCGTCGATGAACTCGCGTACCTGAGACTCCGAGCGCAGCCGTGCCACTCGTTCCGGCAGCCGCTCGACCTCGCGAGCCAGCGCGAGCGACGGCGGGAGCACGTCGGCGATGTCGACGTTCTCCGACCGCAGCTTGTTGGCGATCCATGCCATGTCGTCGCGCTGCCGGCCCAGGTCCGGAATCGGCTTCCCCTTGCCGGGCAGGTTCTCGAAGGCGCCGGCATCCTCTGCCGCGCGAATCTGCGCTTCGACCCAATCGGGAAACGTCATCCGCGCGGGTTTCCGCGTGGTCACGTGATCGACTCTAGCGAACCGGACAGTCGCGGATCGGAAGATCAGGAGCGCACGAGCCGCGCGATGGCGTCGGAGGCCTCTTTGACCTTCTCGTCGGCTTCGTTGCCGCCGGCCCGGGCCGCGTCGACGACGCATCCGGCCATGTGCTCCTCGAGCAGGCCGAGCGCGACAGACTGCAGGGCCTTCGTCGCCGCGGATACCTGGGTGAGGATGTCGATGCAGTACTTGTCGTCGTCGATCATCTTCGCGATGCCGCGGACCTGACCCTCGATCCGGCGCATCCGCTTGAGATAGGCGTCCTTGTTCTCGGTGTACCCGTGCATGGCGCCGACGATACCCCCTGGGGGTACTTGCAGCCAATACCCCCGATGGGTATGTTCGAGTCATGGCCGAACACACCTACACCGTTGCCGGAATGACTTGCGCGCACTGCGTGAATGCGGTCAGCGAAGAAGTCGGCCGCATCGACGGTGTCGACGCCGTGCAGATCGATCTCGAGTCCGGTCGCGTCCATGTCACCGGCGCGGGTTACACGGACGAGCAGGTCCACGCGGCCGTCGACGAGGCCGGCTACGAGCTCGTCGGTACGGCACCGGAACGCTGAGCCGACGATGGACACGACGGTCGAACTCGTGGTGGACGGCATGACCTGCACGTCCTGCGCGGCGCGCATCGAACGCAAGCTCAACCGCCTCGACGGAGTGAGCGCGTCGGTGAACTACGCCACCGAGAAGGCAACCGTGTCCTACGACTCGGCCAAGCTCGGCCCGGCCGACCTCGTGAACACGGTCGAGCAGATTGGCTACGCCGCGCGCGTGCCGCAGCCCGTGCGCGCCGACGACTCGGCTGCCGACCCTGAGCTGGCGACACTGCAACAACGTCTCGTCGTCTCTGCAGCGCTCACCGTCCCAGTGCTGGTTCTGGCGATGGTTTCCGCCGCTCAGTTCGACAACTGGCAGTGGCTTTCACTGGTGCTCGCCGCCCCGGTCGTCGTCTGGGGCGGCTGGCCGTTCCACAGCGCCGCCTGGCTCAACCTGCGGCACCGCGCCGCGACGATGGACACGCTCGTATCGCTCGGCACACTCGCCGCGTTCGGATGGTCGCTGTACGCCTTGTTCCTCGGCGACGCCGGCATGCCAGGGATGCGCATGCATTTCGAGCTCACCGCTTCCAACGGCGACGCGGCATCGCAGATTTATCTCGAGGTCGCTTCGGCGGTCGTGGTCTTCGTGCTGGCGGGCCGCTATCTGGAGCTGCGGGCCAAACGTCGTTCCGGCGCGGCTCTGGCCGCGCTGCTCGAACTCGGCGCGAAGGATGTCGCGGTGCTACGCGACGGAGTCGAGTCGCGCCTGCCCGTCGAGCAGCTCATGCCCGGTGACACGTTCGTCGTCCGCCCTGGCGAGAAGATCGCGACGGACGGCGTCGTGGTCGACGGCAGCTCCGCGATCGATCAGTCGCTGTTGACCGGCGAGCCGATTCCTGTCGAAGTGGCAGCGGGCGACGCGGTCACCGGCGCCACAGTCAATGCGGGCGGCCGCCTCGTGGTCCGGGCGACGCGGGTCGGCGCGGACACCACGCTCGCGCAGATCTCGCGGCTCGTCGTCGCGGCACAGACCGGCAAGGCGCCGGTGCAGCGGCTGGCCGACCGCATCTCGATGGTCTTCGTCCCCGTCGTGCTCGGGCTCGCGCTGGCCACCCTGGTCGTGACGCTGGCCGTCGGAGCCGGAACCGTGCACGCGTTCACGGCGGCGGTCGCCGTGGTGATCATCGCCTGCCCCTGTGCGCTCGGGCTGGCCACCCCGACTGCACTGCTCGTCGGCACCGGGCGCGGCGCCCAGTTCGGATTGCTCATCAAGGGTCCCGAGGTGCTCGAGTCGACGCGCCGAGTCGACACGATCGTGCTCGACAAGACCGGAACGGTGACCACGGGTGCGATGTCCGTGCGCGCGGTGCACGTCGCGCAGGGGGAGAGCGTGGAGGACGTGTTGCGCTACGCAGGAGCACTCGAGGCTGCGAGCGAGCATCCGATCGCCGCAGCGGTGGCAACCACGGCGCGCGAACGCATCGGGACGCTGCCGCCGGTGACGCAGTTCGTGAACCATGCGGGACGGGGAGTGACGGGCGTCGTCGACCACGCGCGCGTCGTCGTCGGCCGGCCGGCGTTCCTCGCCGCCGAGGCGATGCCGCTCACTGCCGAGCTGACCGAACTCTCGGCCGAGACAGCCGGCGCGACTGTTGTCGCCGTCGGCTGGGACGGACGGATTCGCGGCGTCCTCGTCGTGGGTGATTCGGTGAAGCCCTCGAGCCGCGCGGCGATCGACGAACTACGCGCACTCGGGCTGCGGCCGATGCTGCTCACCGGCGACAACCGGGCGGCCGCACTGGCCGTCGCCGCCGAGGTGGGCATCGCCGACGGCGACGTCATCGCCGATGTGTTGCCTGCCGAGAAGGTGGGCACGATCGAGGCACTGCAGGGGCAGGGCCGCGTCGTCGCCATGGTCGGTGACGGCGTCAACGATGCTGCGGCGCTCGCTCGCGCTGACCTCGGTCTGTCGATGGGCACCGGCACGGACGTCGCAATCGAGGCCGCCGACATCACGCTCGTTCGCGGCGAGTTGACCGCGGCCGCCGACGCGATCCGGCTCTCCCGCCGCACGCTCGCGACCATCAAGGGAAACCTGTTCTGGGCGTTCGCCTACAACGTCGTGCTCATCCCGGTCGCGGCCTTCGGCCTGCTGTCGCCGCTGATCGCGGGCGCGGCGATGGCCTTCAGTTCGGTCTTCGTCGTCACCAACTCATTGCGCTTGCGCAGCTTCAAGCCTCAGGCGAACACCGCGATACAGATGCCGCCGGCGACCAGGCTGTAGATCGCGAACGGGGTCAGCGTCTTGGTCTCGAACCAGTTCGTCAGCCACCGCACCGAGACGTAGGACGCGACGCCGGCCAGCACCGCGCCGAGCAGCACCTGCCCGTGGATGTGGGATCCGCCGGAGCCGGCGAGCGTCGGCAGCTTCAGCACGCCGGCGGCGAAGATCACCGGCGTCGCGAGCAGGAACGAGAAGCGGGCGGCGTCTCGGTGCGAGAGGCCGCGGGCGAGGCCGCCCACCATCGAGATGCCGGACCGGGAGATACCGGCCAGCAGCGCGAAGGTCTGGAAGAACCCGATGATCGCGGCTTCGACGTAGGACAACGTCGTGAGCCGCCGCATCGGGCGATGAGTCTGCGGTTCGAGCACCTGCTGCGCCGGGGCCGGCGCCGTCCCGTCTGCGGCAACGGCGCCGGCCGGCTCGTGCTCAGCCTCGGCGTCGTCGATCGGCGCGCGGCGCCGGAGTACCTCGCCCGCGAGCAGGATCACCCCGTTGATGGTCAGGAAGATCGCCGCCGCAAGTGGCTTGGCGAACAGCGTGCGGAAGGTGTGCTCGAGCACCAGTCCGGTGATGCCGACGGGGATCGTCCCGATGATCAGCAGCCAGGCGAGCCGCTCGTCGCTGTCGCGCGTGACGATGCGTCGCGAGGCGATCGACGGCTTCACCGTGCGGAAGAACCCGCGGATGACGCGCGCCCAGTCATGTCGGAAGAAGATCAGCAGCGCGATCGCGGTCGCCACGTGCAAGGCGACGATGAACGTGAGGTACGGGCTGTTCTCCGACGTCTGCGCTGACGATTGCGTGACCAGTTGCTTCCAGCTGCCGCCGATCAGCGCAGGCACGAGCACCGAGTGGCCGAGGCTCGAGATCGGGAACAGCTCGGTGACACCCTGCAGCACGCCGATGACGGCAGCCTGGAAGTAACTGAGCACGCCTGAGGCCTCGCGATCTGTTAAATCAACTTGCTCCTACAACTTTGTCGGAGGTTACACCTACTAGTCTGTAGGAGTTGCTCGATCGAAGCGGTCTCTCATCGAGCTGATCAGGCAGGAGACCACGGTGCGATCACGGCGAGCCAAGGGCAGCCTCGAGTCCGAGGTGTTGGCAGCGCTGTGGGCTGCCGACGAGCCGCTCACGCCGGCTCAGGTGGCCGATGCCGTCGATGCCGACCTCGCCTATACGACCGTCCAGACGATCTTGACCCGGCTGCACGCCAAGGGTGCTGTCACGCGCGAGCCGGTCGGTCGCGCCCACGCGTACACCGCGGTGCTCGACGACGCGGGCATCGTCGCGCACCGCATGCAGGAACTGCTCGATCACGGCGCCGACCACGCTGCGGTGCTCTCGCAATTCCTCGGTGCGCTCACCGCCGAGGACGCCGCGACCCTGTCGGAACTGCTCGCGGGTCACGACGCGGATCGGCCGCAACGATGACGACCTGGGTGCTGGCGCCGCTCGCTCTGTCAGTCGTGTTCGGTCTGGCGGCGCCGACCCTCGCGCGCCGCCTGCCGCCGGCCCTTGCGACGTGGCTGCTCTCGAGCGGGGCCCTTGTGGCCGCCGGCGCGTCGAGTGCGTCGTTGGGCCTGATGGCGTTGGTCGTCTGCGCGCAGGTGCCCACGGCGGCCGCCGAGGGGCAGTGGTCCGATGCCGTGCTGCACTCGGCGAGTGGGGTGCCCATCTGGGTCGGCACACTCGCCGGCATCGCGCTGGTCGCCCTCGCGGTCCGGTTCGTGCTCGCCTTCGTCCGACGTGCGCGAGCGCTCGTCGACGCGCACCGCATGGCTGCGGCGCTACCGGCCCCGGGCGGCGAGCTCGCGGTCGTCGACCTCCGGACCCGGCAGGCGCTGGCCGTGCCGGGACGTCCGGGTCGCATTGTCGTCACCACGGGTTTGCTGCGCAGCCTCGACGGGGCACAGCGACGCGCGCTGCTTGCCCACGAACGCTCGCATCTTGCCCGCGGCCATCACTGGCATCAGAGCGCGGCCACGCTCGCCTGCGCCGCCAACCCGCTGCTGTGGCGCATCCCGGCAACGTTGGAGCTGTGCTGCGAGCGGTGGGCCGACGAGGACGCCGCCGCCGTGTCGGCGCGCTCGACCGTCGCGGCTGCGCTCGCGCGGGTGATGTCCGGACGCCCCGGGCCTGCGGTTGTGCTTGCAGCCGGCGCCGGTGACGTGGCTGCCCGGATCGGTGCGCTCAGCGCGCCCGCGCCGCGACCGGCGCGGTGGTCTCTGGCGGCGGGCCTGGTCCTGCTCGCAGCGCTGGCGGTGACCGTCGCCGTCGCGATGCACGACGTCGATGGCCTGTTCGAACACGCCCAGGCCGTCTATCGCTCCCGGCTGCGCTGACCGCGCCTTCCTAACACTCTTCGGAACCGAGGCGCGCCCGCCTCAGAAGACAAAGCGCGTCAGGCCACCCGGCTCGGCCGACGACACGACCGTCGCCGAGGTCGCGTCGATCCGATACACCTGCCACGGCGCGGGACCCTGCGACGGCGCGTTGAACGGCGCGCGAATGCCTTCACCGCTCTCGTCGACCTCGGCAGGCCACCCCTGTGCGGCCCATGCTTCGGCCGCGCGCGACAGTGCGTCCGCGTCGAGTTGGCGCACCGCTCGCCCTTCGACGACCACGTCCGCGTCGCGGACGGACAGCGCCAGCGTGCACCGGGGATCGCGCGCCACGTTGCGGCCCTTGCGCGTGCGAGCGCCGGTCTGGAACCAGAACGACCCGTCGACGAAGATCGCGCCGACAGCCGTCGTGTGCGGGCTGCCGTCGCTGTTCACCGTCGTGAGCCAGGTGCTGCGCGAGTTCAGTGCGTCAGCGGCCGGCGCCGATCCGGTCTCGAGCGCTTGCCGGATCACGGCCCAATCGATCGCCGGCAGGCCGTCGGTCGCACCCAGATTGATGGTTTGCATGACTGTCGACCTTTCTCGTCAGTGCTGCTCTGTCCTGCATACGTCGATCGGGCTGGGCCCGATTCGACAGGACGTGACGAAGGTC
This sequence comes from uncultured Actinomycetota bacterium, assembly GCA_963754285.1. Classification (GTDB taxonomy): domain Bacteria; phylum Actinomycetota; class Actinomycetes; order Mycobacteriales; family Jatrophihabitantaceae; genus RYN-133. The sequence goes on along the minus strand of CAVWFN010000007.1, from coordinate 701,607 downwards.
GCTAGCTGAGTGCTTGCAATAGCTAGCACTACTCAGGAGAATAGGAAGCGTGATTACCGCAGGACCGAAAGAACAAGCCAAGCGCGGCGGTGCCGCAATCGGCGAGTTCATCCGTGAGCAGCGCGAGCAGGCTCAGGTGTCGCTGCGGCAATTGGCCCGTCTCGCCGGAGTCTCGAACCCCTACCTGTCGCAGATCGAGCGCGGGCTTCGTAAGCCCAGCGCCGACATCCTGCAGCAGATCGCGAAGGGACTGCGGATCTCGGCCGAGCAGCTGTACGTGCGTGCCGGGATTCTCGAAGCGCACGACGGCGACCCCGAGGTCGTCGGCGCGATCCTGGCCGACACCGGGCTGAGCGAGCGCCAGAAGCAGGTACTCGTCGAGATCTACGAGTCGTTCCGCCGCGAAAGCGGGACGGCCGGGGCGCAGGTCGCCGGGTTCTGAACCCGGCTCGCGCCCACCAACCCGTAACGCATCCGAGCACCAATCGACACATGAGGAGGACACCCATGTCGATCACCAACGACATCCGTGGCTACGCCGACACCGCCCTCGAGCAGGGCAAGCAGGTCGTCGGTCAGGCGCAGGCCCAGATCAACGGCATCACGGGCACGGCGCGCAGCAACGTCACCCAGCTGACCAACCGCGCGAGCGGCGCCGTCACCGACCTGCGCTCGCAGGCCGAGAAGACGCTCAACATCGACGCGATCAAGACCGCCGTCGAGCCCTACCTCGCGCAGGCCAAGCAGTACCGCGCCAGCGTGACCGACCGGGCCGAGGGCCTGTTCGAGACCGTCAAGTCCGACAAGCGTGTCGCCAAGGTCGTCGCGACCGCCGAGTCGGTGACCGGCACTGTCGTCACCACCGTCGTCGGCACCGTCAACGAGCGTGTCGTGAAGCCGGTGTCGTCCCTGACCGGGATCGGCGCCAAGCCGGTCACGAAGCCGGCCGCGCGCAAGACCACCGCGAAGAAGGCCACCAAGCCGGCCAGCACGCGCCCGGCCGCGAAGAAGACCACGGCAGCGAAGAAGACCGTGGCCGCCAAGAAGACCACTGCCGCCCGCAAGACGACTGCGGCCAAGAAGACCGCTGCCAAGAAGGCGACCAGCTGACCAGCGCAGCGCCGCACCACAGCGTCACGATCACTGCCCCGTCCGAGTTCGCTCGGGCGGGGCAGTTCGTTGCTGTCAGTTCGTCGCTGCCAGTCGGCTTCGTCACCGTCTTAACTTGAATTCGGTCATTACTCTGGAGGTGTGGTCGTGGTCGACGAGCTGTACCAGTACACGGATTGGATCCTGTTCTGGGGACTGCTCGCGCTCCGCATCTGGGCGCTCGCCGACTGCCTGACCCGCAAGGTCGCGGCCTTCCCGGCGGTCGACAAACTCACCAAGCCGGCGTGGCTCGCCATGCTCGTGCTCGGTGCGCTGTTCAGCGTGCTGGCCTTCGACCCGCTCGGGATCTTCTCGCTCATCTCGGTGGTGATCGCCGCGGTGTACCTGGCCGATGTGCGGCCCGCCGTGCGCGAGATCAGCGGGGGGACTCGCTGATCGTCCCGTCGGCCGTCGCGCCCGGGAACGACGCGGAAAAGATCATCGACAGCCCCGCGATCAACTGATCGCCGTCGGGCACCCGTTCGGGGTCGAGCAGGTACTGCACGGCAAGCCCGTCGCACACGGCGATCACGAACGAGGCCACCGCGCGACAGCGGGGATCCTCGGGCGAGGTGCCGTCGTCGAGCGATCGTGCGGCGTGTTCGGCGACCATCATGCGCACCGCCTGCATGTGGTCGGCCAGTTGTCCCCGCAGCGTCGGTTCGCGCTGCGCCTGGGCCAGCGCCTCGACGTAGGCCTGCAGCATCGGTCCGCGATGGGGTAGCGCGTCGCGCACTGCGACCCAGGTGGTGAGCGCGCGCTGCACCGGCGTGGCCGCCGGGTCGGCCATGACGAAATCGGCGAGCTGCCGCGCCCAGTCGGCGAACGCGTCTTCGATCGCCTGGTTGAGCAACTCGGCCTTCGACCCGAAGTGGTAGCCGATGCTGGCCAGATTGGTGCCCGACTCCGCGACCAGGTCGCGCGCGGTGATGTGGGCGTAGCCCTGGCTTTCGAGCAACGTCCGGGCCGCACTCAGCAGCTGCTCGCGGTGGCCCACGTTCACAAGTCTAGCTAGACGAACGTCCTATACGTATGTATAAATCGAGGCATGGCAGTCACCGAACGCTTCGTGACCCGACGCGACCTGCCCGCCACGCTGCACCTGCCCGACGGCCCACGCTGGCCGGCTTTCGCGCAGACGCTGATGTTCATGGGCGCACGCAAGATCTTCGCGCCACGCTGGCAGCGCAAGTACGGCGACGTGTTCGCGATCCACGTCGCACCGGCCGGTCGCGCGGTCGTGCTGAGCCGGCCGGACCACATCCGCGAGGTGTTCTCCGGTCCGTCCGACGTGTTCCACGCGGGCGAGGGCAACGCGATCCTCGGCCCGATCATGGGCGAGCACAGCGTCCTGTTGCTCGACGAGGCCAAGCACCTCGCGGCACGCAAGCGCGTGATGTCGGCCTTCCACGGCGAGGCGATCGCGCGGTGGGGAACGGTCGTCGAAGAGCTCGCCGAGAACACGGTCGCGTCGTGGCCGGTCGGCGAGACCTTCGGTGTGCACCAGCACATGAACGACATCAGCCTCGAGGTGATCCTGCGCATCGTCTTCGGTGTCACCGATGAGACCCGGTTGGCCGAGATGCGGCCACTGCTCAAACGTCTCGTGCGCATCGGGCCGGTCATCTTCCTGGGCTGGCTCTACCCGGGACTGGACAACATCGGCCCCTGGAAGCGGTTCAACGACGTCAAGCAGAAGACCGACGCGTTGCTGTACCGCGAGATCACCGAGCGCCGGAACGTCACCGACCTGGCCGGGCGCACCGACGTGTTGTCGAAGTTGCTGTTCGCCGATCCGAGCCTGTCCGATGAAGAACTGCGCGATCACCTCGTCACGCTGCTGCTCGCCGGACACGAGACCACCGCATCGACTCTCGCGTGGACCTTCCACGATCTGGCCCGCCGTCCGGAACTGCTGGCGAAGGTGCAGCGCGCCGCGGACGCCGATGACGACGACTACCTGGAAGCCGTCATCAAGGAATCCATGCGACTGCGGCCGGTGATCGGCGAGGTGGCCCGGCGGTTGAACAAACCGGCACGGGTCGCCGGTTACGACCTGCCCGCCGGTGTCGTGGTCTTCCCGTCCATCGAACTCGTGCAGCGCCGCTCGTCGGTGTTCCCGTCACCGGACGAGTTCCGCCCCGAGCGGTTCCTCGAGGGCAATCCGCCACCGGCGACGTGGATCCCGTTCGGCGGTGGCATCCGACGCTGCCTAGGCGCCGCCCTGGCGATGGTGGAGGCGAAGGCTGTGCTGAAGGTCGTCATGCGACGCGTCGACATCACGCCGGTGGGCCGCGAGGAATGGCCACGAGCGCGCAATGTTACGACGATCCCGGCGCGGGGAGCCCGCATCATCAGTCGTCCGCGGACTTCGGCGCAACGTCCATAGAGCGCCGGCCAGGACAAGCGCGATCGCGCCTATGCCGGTGAGCGAAGCAACCTGTCCGCCGCGCCCGCCGAGGCCGTCCGGCGTCGCGACGCAGGCGGCGCACGACAGCGCGACAAGCCCGTAGACCAGCCAGCGCCGCGCCAGGTCGGTGCATGCGGCGAGGCAGACCACCGACCACAACACGAACTGCGGGTAGAGCACGGGGGCAGCGAACGCGGTCGCGAGCATTGCGAAACCGAGGGTCTGCTCGATCGGACGCGAGCGCACCGTGACCACGAGGGCAATGACGGCGATCGCGCCCGCCGCTGCGGTCGCGATCCGAGCACCCGTCTGCACGTCGTCGTAGGCGGCGGGAACGACGAGCCCTATGAGATTGCCGAGCGCCGTCGCCGGTGTGTAGACGAGGTGCTGGTGGAACGCGTCGCCGAAGTTCCGCACCCAGTGCAGTCCGCGCGGGACAGCGAGCGTGCACACGGCGAGCAGTGCTGCGATCAAAGCGAGATCACGCAGCCCACGTCGCCACATCTCGCGGCGCGGTTGGCCGAACACGTGATAGGCGATCAAGACGGGCACTGCCACCAACGCCACGGGCTGCAGCGCCGCTGCCAGGGCGACCGCGAACGCCGCGCTCGGCCATCGCCGGCGTCGCACGGCGACCAGCATGACCAGCAGCAGCGCCGACAGCAGACCGACCAGTTGTCCCGCCGACACAACGAACAGCAGCATCGCCGGGTTCAGAATCGTCAGACACAGGGCGGATTGCGGGCGATGCCCGGCCGACAGCTCGTGCGCGCACCGTCCGATCACCAGGACGCTCGCGAGGGCTATGAACCGGAACACCAGCAGCGCGGGGACGATCGCACCGCCGCACAACGCGACCACCAGATGCCCGAGCAGCGTGCTCAGCGGACCGTCGCTGCTCTGTGCGCCGCGCCAGGCCGGATCGATCGCATCGACGATGCGCAGCTCGCCGAGGTCCAGGGGTGCCCGCGAGTACGGACTGCCGCCGGCGCGTGAGATCAGACCACGCGCCACGTAGGTGAACACGTCGGTGCTCAGCAACGGCGGCCCGACGACGAACGGGACGGCCCACACGGCGGCGAGCGTCCACAGTGCTCGGTCGGCGACCCTCGTCCGGACGGCGACCACGAACGTCACGACCCAGGTCGCGAGCAGCCCGACGATGGCGGCGAGCATCACCAGGCCCATGGCGGTGCCGGTGATGCGATAGCCGGCCTCGGGCAGCAGCCTCAGCCACCGGTTGATCGGCACCACTGCGGGCGCTGCACCCACGCGCGCGCCGGTGACGACGATCGCCGACGCGAAGACGAAACCGAAGGCGGCCAGCACAGGGACGGGACGGGCGGCGACCTCACGCCGGGCGGCGATCAGGCCGTCCAGCGCCTTCTCCGCCAAGTCGTTCATGCGAGTTCGTGGCCCCCCGGGTGCCGGTCAGTATGCCGCACCTGCCCTGCCGGCCTCACGACGGTTTTGCACGATCCTGACATTTCCGAGGCGAAGCGCTCATCTGCGCGCGGCACGCTCACAGGGTCAGCCACCACGATCGAGGAGCACGATGTACCGCAAGATCTTCGCCGTTGCCGGGACAGCCGTCGCCATCGTCGGCGTCGCCACTGCAGCGCTTGCCACCAGCGGATCGGATCCGTCGTCGACCTCCGGGACAGGCCACGCGAGCGGCCATTCCGGTTCACATCACAACCGCCGCCACGAGCTGCACGCGATCTTGCGTCACGTGCTGCACGGCGAGGTGACGACCAAAGGCCCTGACGGCTACATCACCCACTCCGGCGTCCGCGGGGCGGTGACCGCCATCTCGGCGACCTCGATCACGGTCAAAGCGGTGGACGGGTACACCGAGACGTTCACGCTCGGGCCGACCACGAAGGTGCGCGAGCGCACGCCCGGCCAACACGGCGCGACGTCGGGATCGGTCTCGGATGTGAAGCAGGGCGACCAGGTCGCGGTGCTGGGCAAGGGACCGGAGCACTCGAGTGCTCCGCCGGTGGCGCGCGTGGTGATCGACGGGCTGCGTAAGAAGTAGTCCTAGGCCGGCGGAAGCCGCACGGTGAAGCGGGCACCGCCTTCGGGCGAGTGACCCGCTTCGACCGTCCCGCCCTGCCGCTGCACCAGGCGATGCACGATCGCGAGGCCGAGACCCGTCCCGACCTGCCGAACGCCTCGGTAGCGGCGGTACAGCTCGCCGCGCTCGAACGCGACCGGAAGGTCATCCGGACGCAGACCGGGACCGCCGTCGCGCACCTCGGCGCGGGCCCGACCGTCTCGTTCGACGCCGACGGCGAGCACGATCGGTGCCCCGGCCGGTGTGACCCGCAGGGCGTTCTCCATCAGCCCGTCGAGCACCTGGCGCAGCCGGGCGGCATCAGCCCATGCCAGGGCCGGCGCGGCCTCGAGCCGGAACTCGACGCCGACCTGGGCGCAGCGCGCCGACCACACGGTCGCGGCGGCGCGGGCCAGCGCGACCAGATCGACCGGGCCGAGTTCGAGAGCCACATCGGTCGCGTCGAGCCGGGCGAGGTCGAGCAGATCGCCAACGAGGCGCTCGAGGCGCCGCGCCTCGGCCAGCACCACCTGGCCGACCTCGGCGGTGCGCTCGGGCGGAACGACCGACCCGGCCAGCGACTCGCCGTATCCGACGATCGCCGTCAGCGGGGTGCGCAGGTCGTGGCTCACCGAGAGCAGGAACTCGCGCTGGCGCGACTCGGAATGCGCCAACGCTGCCGAGAGCGAGTTGACGGCCGTCGCGACCTCGGCAACTTCGGCGGGGCCGTCCGGTGCGACGACGACGTCGCGCCGCCCGGCGGCGAGTGCTCTCGCAGCTTCGGCCGTACGTCGCAGCGGACGGGCGAGCCAGCGCGCGAGCAACACGGCGAGCAGCGCCGATGCCCCGACACCGAGCAGGATCGCGAGCAGGGTGCGCCGCAACGCCGCCTCGCCGCCGGCCGTCGCGTCCGACCGTGCCTCGACAAGGACGATCGCGCCCGCGGCGTCCGGACGGGCCTCGAGATAGACGTGTCGCCCGCGCACGTCGCGGCTCGCGGACACGGTGCGTCCGGCGGCGAGTTGAGCGCGATCGGCAGCGGTGAGCGTCAGCCGGACCAGCGGATCGGCCTGCACCAGGGCGCCTGACGTGGTGAGCACGCCGACGTGAATGCGCAGCGCGCGCAGCACACGACGTTTGAGCGGGTGCGGCCGCCCGGCAGTGAGGTCGCTCTGCGCGGCGACGGCGAGATTGCTCAGTTCGCGGCGCGCGTTGCGGTCGTCGGCGGAGCGGATCAGGTTGATCGCGAGCAGTCCGGCTACCGCGCCGGTCACGAGCGCGCTCGCGACTCCGAGCAGCGCGATGCGGACCCAGAGCGAGCTCCGCCGCTTCTGCGGCGCCGGTGCCTGGGTCATCGCCGGTCGGCGCGGGCGTCGACCGAGTAACCGACACCGCGCACGGTGCGGATCGGCCCGGCGGCACCGAGCTTGCCGCGCAGTTGCGCGATGTGGACGTCGACCGTGCGGGTGCCGGCCGGAGTGCTGTAACCCCAGACCTCGCTGAGCAGCTCCTCGCGGGCGAACACGCGGCCGGGCCGGCGCATGAGGAACGCGAGCAGATCGAACTCGGTCGCGGTCAGCGTGATCTCGTCCGCGCCGACGTAGCAGCGGTGCTCGGTCAGGTCGACGGACAGTTCGCCGATGGTCATCGGCGCAACGCTCTCGGGCGCGCCCCGCGTTCGCCGCAGGACGGAGGTCACCCGGGCGACGAGTTCGCGCGGCGAGAACGGCTTGGTGATGTAGTCATCCGCGCCGAGCTCGAGGCCCACGATGCGATCCACCTCGTCGTCGCGCGCGGTGACGAACAGCACCGGCGTCCAGTCGCCGTTCGTGCGCAAGGTGCGGCAGACATCGATGCCGTCCATGCCCGGCAGCCCCACGTCGAGCACGATCGCAGCCGGCCGGTGCGCCCGGATCGCCGCCAGCGCGCCGTCGCCGGTCGGCTCGACGTGCACGCCGTACCCGGCTTTCGCAAGGTTGAGCCGGATCACCTCGGCGATCGATGTTTCGTCCTCGGCAACGAGGATCAGACCGCGCGCGGGGGCGTCGGCACGGTCCACGCGGCTCACCGTAGCCGCCGCGAGGCGGCGCACCGGTCACGCGAATGTCAGGAGATTGTCAGGACTCCACGCGCGATTACTGATATTGTCTATTTATTACATAGACAAAGGAGACGTGCATGCCGGGTCGATGTTCGCCCACGCCGAGCGCTTCGGCCGTGATCACGCCGACCACGGTCGCGGTCATCGGCGGGGGAGCCAGTGGCACGCTCGCCGCCGCCCACCTGTCGCGGGCGGCGCAACTGCGCGGAACCCGGCTGCAGGTGCTGCTGATCGAGCCCGGCCCGATAGGCGAAGGTGTCGCGTACTCGACCACCGACCCGCAGCACCGGCTCAACGTCGCGGCCAAGAGCATGACCGCGTGGCCGGACGACCCGGACCACTTCCTGCGGTGGGTACGTTGCCACGTCTCGGCGGACTTCCCGGACGACGGATTCGTCGCGCGCAGGGACTACCGCCGCTACCTGGCGCACGTGCTCGACGATTCCGTGCAGGCGGCGACGGGCGTGCGGCTGACCCATGTGCGTGCCCGCGCGACCGACCTGCGCCGCCACGGTCGCAGGCTGCGGGTGACCCTCGACGACGGCACGAGCCGACCCATCGACGCCGCGGTGCTCGCCACGGGACACGACGCGCCGTCCACATCGTGGGCGCCCGCCGCATTACGTCGCTCATCGCGCTTCGTCGCCGATCCCTGGGCCGATGATCGCGAGCCGATCGTGCCGGACGGCGGACAGGTTCTGCTCGTCGGTGCCGGCCTGACCATGGCCGACATGGCCATGCGATGGGGACGTGCCGGCGTGGGCGTGCATGTGACCTCGCGGCACGGACTGCTGCCCCTTCCGCATGCCGAGCAGCAGACCACGCCCGCGCCGATCGGCGCGCTGCCCGCGGGTCCGCTCTCGCTCGGGCGCGCGCGGCGACTGGTGTTCGACCACATCCGCGCGAGCGGTGACTGGCGCGCCGCGATCGACGGGCTGCGCCCCGTCACGTCCGAACTGTGGCAACGACTCGACGACACCGGACGGGCGGCGTTCCTGCGTACCGGCGCGCGCCGTTGGGACCGCGCCCGCCATCGCATCGACCCGGAGATCCACACGTGGCTCGAGCAGCGCCGCGCCGAGGGTGCGCTGGCCACCCATCGCGGCGGGATCGTCGCCGCGGTAGAGACCGATGCGGGCGTCGAGGTCACCCTCGGCGACGGCGCAATCGTGCACGTCGACGCTGTTGTGAACTGCACCGGCGCCGACGCTTCGGTGCGCAGGAACGCCGACCCGCTCGTCATGAACCTGCTCGAGGCAGGCCTGGCACGGCCCGGCGCGCTCGACCTCGGCTTCGCCACCGATGCAGCCGGACGCCTCGAGGTCGACGGCGCCACGCCGGCCGCGATCTGGGCGATCGGACCCCTTCGGCGCGGTCAGCTGTGGGAAAGTACCGCCATACCCGAGATCAGATCGCAAGCTGCCGATCTCGCGCAGTCCGTTGTCGCCGCGTTGCCGTCGCCGAAGTTGGTGCGGCGTGCCCGCGACCCCTACGGCCTGCCGCTGTCGGCGAATTCCGCGGCCGCCGCGCACTACGTCGAGGCGGTCGGCCGCATCCTGCGCGTGCAGTCAGGTGCCGACCAGTTGGTCGCGGCCGCGGTGCGCGCCGACCCGTCGTTCGCGCTCGGTCACGCCGTGCGGGCGCTGCTCGGCGTCGAGTGGGGTGCCGATGTCGACGTGGCAGCCGCGGTGGCCGCCGCGCAGCGCACGGCGTCGGGCGCCGACGAACGTGAGCGGCGCTTCGTCGAGGTCGCAATTTCGCGGGCGAGCGACCCTGGGCCGGAGTCGGCGGCGGCGCTGATCGCCTACATCCACTCCTATCCCGAGGACGCGCTTGCCGTGAGCCTGGCCGTCCCGACCATCGCGTTCGGCGGAGCGACCGATGTGCCCGCCGAGGCGTGGGCGCTGGTCGAAGGCCTTGAACCGAGCTACGGCGACGACTGGTGGTACCGCTCGCTGCTCGCGTTCGTGCGACAGGAGCAGAACCGCTTCGAGGAGGCCGGCGAACTGGCCACGGCTGCGCTCGCGGTCGAACCCGCGTCCGGGCATGCCGTGCATGCCAAGGCGCACGTGCACTACGAGACCGGCGACCACACGGCCGGGCTGGCCTGGCTCGACCGGTGGATCTCGACGTGCGGTGCACACGCATCGCATCGCGCGCACTTCTCGTGGCATGCGGCCCTGCACGAACTCGCCCTCGGCGACGATCGGGCGGCGGCGAAACGCTACGCGGTGCAACTCGCGCCGCCGACCGTCTCGGGCATGCGCGCATTGGTCGACTCGGCGTCCTTGCTCTGGCGCGGATATGCCGTCGGGGCGTGGGACGCCGTCGCGCTCGACGGCGTCCTCGACACGATTCCGCGCGCACTGTTGGTCGACCCGCCGACGCCGTTCGCCGCACTGCACGCCGCCGTCGCGCTCGCCGCGGCGGGCGACTGCCGGGGTCTGGTCGAGCTTCGGCGACACGCGTCCGAGCGCGAGGACGAGGTGTTCACCGGCACCGTGGCTCCGCTCGCCGACGCGTTGCTCGATCTCGTCCACGACGACCCCGGACGCGCGACCGACACGCTGCTCGATCTGCCCGGCGTCGATCGCCTCGGCGGCAGCGCAGCGCAACGCGAGGTCGTCGAGGACACGTTGATCCACTGCGCGACGCGGGCCGGTCGGGTCGAGTTGGCCGCCGATCTGCTTGCGGCCCGTCTCGACCGGCGCACGTCACCGCGTGACGCGCAACGCCGGGCCGCGCTCATCACGACGGACGGCGTCCGGGTCGACTGAGCCAACCCCACGAAATCGGCGCGAGGCTCCGACTAACAGCCGTCCGAGCCGGCGGGCAGCACGACGTCGCCGCTACCGCCCTGTTCCGCGCGGCGCCACAGTCGGGTGCTCGCGGTGCCGAACGGTGCCGAGTACGACGTGTTCGCGCTGCACCCACCCTGATGCAACCCGCCGGTCACGCCGACGAGGACGCCGGCATGGGTGCGCCAGGGACCGCCGCTCGTCCCGTCCCCGAAGCCCGGGCAGTTGATCGCCGGGTAGTTCGGGTGTGCGTTGCTGCGGTAGGTGCGCCGGATGCAGTGCAGCGGTGTGTCGTTCGTACCGACGAGGTAGCCCGACATCGTGAGCCGCGTTCGACGCGGTGGTGCGACCCCGAGACGCAGGGCGTGCACTCGCGACGCGAGCGTGTGCCCGTTGAGCGGCGCGACCCGCAGGAAGGCGAAGTCGTGATGCGGGTCCTTCGAGTTCTGCCAGGCGCTGTCGACGTAGACCGCTACCACCTGCCACGCGCCGTACGGGGCATGACCCTTGCGGTAGCCGGGGACGAACTCGAGCGCCGTCCCGTTGCCGGTGATGCAGTGTGCGGCGGTCGCCACGAGATCGTGGCCTGCGCCCTGCACTGCTGCTGCCGAACAGAAGTGGGCGGAGTGCTGGTAGTCGCCGATGAACAACGCGCCCTGTGCCGGGCCGAGCGGCGCGGCGCCCGACTGCCCGCCGCCGAGCAGGAGCGCGCACGCTGTGAGTGCGCAGGCGCCGAGCGCGCGCAGATGACGCATCACGACAGGCTACGGCCGACCAGCCTGCAATGCCGATTCAGCTGCGTCAGAGCCCGGCCCGCATGACTTCGGCGAGGCGGGCCGCGCGGTCGCTGGTCAGGACGTCCTCGAGCAGCAATGGGACTCCATCAGGACCGGCGAGCGGCATGCGCCAGTTCGGATAACCGACGTTCGCGCCAGGCTGATTCTGGATGCGGCGATCGCCGACGGCGTCGGTGAGTGCCAGGCAGCGCAGTCGAGCCGGACTGAAGCCGAGTGCACGATGCAGCGCCACGACCGCGTCGTCGTGCGACGCGTCGGCGGCGAGCAAGCCGCGTGAGCGCATCGCCTCGAGCCAGGCGCCCTGTTCGGCGCGATCGGCGTCCAGTTCCTCGTCGAGCGAGCGCACCAGCAGGCCGAGGTCGTTGCGGAGCCGGATGTGGTCGCCGGCGAGATAGCCGGTCGTCGGCGGGAGGTCGTGGGTCGTGACCGACGCCAGGCAGTACTCGCGCCACAACTCGGGTGCGAGCGGCCCGCCGCCACCGTCGTAGTCGAACTCGAACCACAGCACCGACGTGCCGAGCAGGCCGCGTTCGCGCAAGTAGTCGCGCACCCACGGCTCGACGGTGCCGAGATCCTCGCCGACGACCACGGCACCGGCGCGGGCGGCCTCGAGAGCGAGGATGCCGATGGACGCTTCGTGGTCGTAGCGCACATACGTCCCCTCGGTGGCACCCGCACCCGACGGGATCCACCACAGCCGGAACAACCCGATCACGTGGTCGACGCGGAGCCCGCCGGCGTGGCGCAGCGTGTTCGCGATCAGGTCGCGAAACGGTGCGTACCCGAGTTCGGCCAGTCGGTCGGGACGCAGCGGCGGCTGGTTCCAGTCCTGCCCGGTCTGCGCATATGCATCGGGCGGCGCCCCGACGGTGATACCGCGGGCGAGTTCGTCCTGCCCCATCCACGAGTCGGCACCGATCGAGCTGACGCCGACCGCGAGGTCGTGGACGATGCCGAGCGCCATGCCGTACCCGCGCGCTGTCGACTGGGCCGCTGCCAACTGCTCGTCGACCAGCCACTGCAGCCAGCAATGGAAGTCGACCTCTGCCGGATGCTGTGCGGCGAAGTGCGCGACGTGCGAGCTGCGCGGGTGGCGCAGCTCGTCCGGCCAGGCGTGCCAGTCGCCGCCGTGGTGCTCGGCGAGCGCGTTCCACGTCGCGAAATCGACCAGCGCGCGGCCTTCGCGTCGGCAGTACGCGCGAAACGCGAGCTCACGTCCGGCCGAGCGGCCGGCGCGAAAGATCGCCAGCAACGCCTGCCGCTTTGCCGTCCACGCAGCGTCGCGGTCGATCAGGTCGCTGCGATTGTCGAAATCGCCCGCTCGGTCGCCATCGCGGTACTCAGGAATCCTGTCGATCCGCAAGTAGATCGGATTGCCGAACCGTCGCGAGGTCGGTAGATACGGCGACGGTTCCACGGGTGGCACGGGTTCGGCTGCATGCAAAGGATTGACCAGCACGAATCCGGCGCCGTGCTCGGTGGCCGACCACACGGCAAGGTCGGTCAGATCGGTGAGGTCGCCGACGCCCCAGGAACCCTGCGAACGCACGCTGTAGAGCTGCGTCGCCAGTCCCCACAGCTTGTGCTCGCCGACGTGTGAAGGCATGCCGAGCCACGCCGGCGTCACGATCAGCGCGGTGTCGTGCTGCCGCTCGGATGTGAACGCATGCAGACGGTGATAGCCGAGGGGCAGGTCGGCGGGCAGCTGTACACGCGTGACCGCCCGCAACTGCCCGTCGATCTCCCTGGGTGCTTCGGTGCTCGAGGTGGTCGGCGGATTCGAGTGGTACGACCCGTCCTCGAGCGTGATCCAGACATCGGCCGACGCGCCGTCGGCGACGTGCAGGTCGACGTTGCGATGCTCGCCCTGGCGCACGACGACGTAGGACGGCAGCACCCGCCGCCACGCGAGGAGATCGCGCTCTCTCAGGGCGGACGCACAGGCGTCCGGCGTCGCGGCGTCGATGTCGAGCGCGGCGAGCACGGCAATCAGCGTCTCGTCGCTGACGCGGACGTGCTGGTTGCGCCAGTCCCAGTACTCGACTGCGATGCCGTACGCGGTTGCCAGCTCGCGCAGCGCGTCAGTCACACCCGAAGGCTAGTAGTCGAACAGCGTCAGCTGGGCCATCGCCGGTTTCCGGGGCGCCAGCTTGGGCGGCCGAGGCGGCGCAACGTAGCCCTGCCATGACGCGTCGACCCACGCCGGCGGCTCCTTCGGCACCTCGTCGACGCCGGCCAGCACCCGGATGGCGTCGTTGATCGTCCACGTCAACTGCTGGCCTCGAAACGTTGCCGCGACCTGGCGTGCGTCGAGCGGAAGCGGGCGAGGGTCGATCGTCACGTCGCGGCGCATGCTCATCACCTGGCAGTTGAGCTGCCAGCTCTCGCGAGCGCCGGCCGCGGCGAGCTTGCGCGCGAGGCCGGGGCCGAACCGGCCGGCGACGGCATCAGGTGCGTCGAAGGCTGCCGCGGCCGTGCCGAACTCGGTGAGCAGCTGCGCCGCGGTGCGCGGCCCGACCCCACGCACGCCGGGCAGGTTGTCGGACGGGTCGCCGCGCAGCGCGGCGTAGTCGCGGTATTGCTCGGGGCGCACGCCGAGGAGCAGGACGAGCCGCTCCGCCGTCATGACCGGCGAGGCGTCGACGCCGCCGTTGATGATGCGCAGCACCCGAGTGGTGTCGTCGATGAGCGCGAAGGCGTCGCGGTCGGAGGTCACGATCATCGTCTCGCCGCCGCAGCGACGCGCGTGCTCGGCGGTCGACGCGAGCACGTCGTCGGCCTCGAGACCGGGCGGCACGATCACGGTGATGCCGAGTTCGCGCAGCGTGTCGACGGCGAGCGCGAGTTGGTCGACGAGGGTTTCGAGCTTCTCGGTGCGGTGAGCCTTGTACTGCGGCCACCGCTCTCGGCGCTCGGACCGCTCGGGATCGTCGAAACCCACCACTACTGCGGTGGGACGCACGCGCTCGACCGCTGCGACGAGCTGCGTGAGCAGGCCGCGCACCGCCCAGGTGGGCACGCCGGTGTGGGCCTGCGAGTGATAGCTGCGGTGCACCAGCGAGTTGCCGTCGATCGCCATCAGCAACGGGCCGTCCACGTCTCCACTCTTGCACGCGGCGATGACAACACGCCCGAGCCCGTGCCACGCTCACTGCATGATTTTCATCGTCGTCAAATGGAAGGTCCGCACGGAGTACGCGCAGAACTGGCTCGACCTCGTCAGCGAGTTCACCGAGGCCACGCGCAACGAGCCGGGCAACCTGTTCTTCGACTGGTCACGCAGCGTCGAGAACCCGGCCGAGTACCTCCTTGTCGAGGCGTTCGCCGACGACGAAGCAGGAAGCGCCCACGTCAAGTCCGACCACTTCAAGCGGGCGGTCGACGAGCTGGCCGGCTACGTCGCTGAGACGCCCGCGATCATCAATGTGACGATCCCGGACGCTTCCGGCTGGTCCGAGATGGGCGAGATCACGCCGCGCTAGCGCTGGCTATGTGAGCGGGCGGGTCGCGCCGAAGTAGCCCGATGACACAGCGCCGAGCGGCGTGATGCGCACGATGTCTCCCGACTCGGGTGCCTGGATCACGTTCCCGTCGCCGACGTAGATCGCGACGTGGTGGATGCCGGCCGCCGTGCCGTTGCTGCTCCAGAAGACGAGATCGCCGGGCAACAGCGCGCCGGGCGCGGGATGCACCGACCCCGAGTGGTACTGCGTCGCGGCGAAGTGTGCCATCGACAGGTACGGCGCCCAGGCGTACAAGGCAAGACCGGAGCAGTCGAATCCGACGTAGTGACAGTCGAGGTGCGCGTCGCCGGGTGCGCACACGCCGGTAGTGGGGCCTGCGGCGTTCCCGCCGGCCCAGGCGTAATTGATGCCGATGTAGAGCAGGGCGCGCTCGACCACGGTGCGTCCCATCGCCGCCGTCCACTGCGGCCCGGCGGGTGCGGGCTTGCGGTGCTTGTTCTGCAGGGCGAGCTTGGCGTAGGCGAGGTTCAGGGCGTCGGCACGCTTGGGGTCGGCGCTCGACCAGCCGCCGAGGAAGGACGAGAGCGCGGCATCAGCGACGCGCTGGCTGACCTTCGCCTTGGACAGCGCCGCGGTCAACGCGCTGATCTGCTTGCGGGCATCGGTCAGGGCGGCCTCTGCTTCGGCGCGCAGGCTTGCCAGACGAGCTGTCTCGCGCCCTACTGCGACCTCGGCGGACGCCTGCTGCTGTTCGGCTAGGCGCAGGGTCTGCAACGCAAGCTTGACCTGCCCGACGACGCCGACCTGGTGCGCGACCAGCATCCGCTGCTCGGTGTTCGTGTCGAGGACCGCGGTCGGGTCGTCGGCCACCAGCAACGTGCCGATCGTCGAGACACCGATCGTGTCCGGACCCGTGTAGGACTCGTAGGCCGCTGCGGCGGCAGCGGCGAGGTTTTGCTGGTCGCGGTTCAGATCGGCCTTGGCCTGCGCGACTCGCTGCGCTGCTGTCGTCGCTGCCGTCCGTGCGGCTGCCTCGACGCCGAGTTGCGCGACGTAGCGCTGTTCGGCCACGGACGAGGCGACCGACAGTTGCTGCACCTGCTTGGCCCGTGCCGCGATGCGTTGCGCGAGCGTCGCCACCTTGTGGTCGGCGCGGTTCTTCGCCGCTTGTGCCCGGGCACCGGCCTTGAGGTCGACGAGGCTGACCTTGGTGCCGGTTCCCTTGCCCGGTGATGACCGGTGTCCGGACGGGGTGGGCGCCGAATTGCTCGTAGTGGGCGGCGTGCTCGAACCCGCCGGCGAACCAGCCGTGTGCGTCGGGCTGGGCGAATGGCTGGGTGAGTGCGTGGGTGAGTGGCTCGGCGCAGGGCTGTGCGTCGGCCTGGGCGATGTCGGAGTCGGACTAGGTGACGTCGAGGACGGCGTCGGCAACGGCAGCGTCGTCGCGGAGGCATGCGCCCCGGAAACGCCGCACGCCAGCAGCGCGGCAGCGCTCACTGCCACTGCTGTGAATCGTGCGCGCACCGTAGACCACCGTTTCTCCTTGCCCTATGCCCTCAAGATCGGCGAATCGGGCACGAACTTGAGCCCGTTGCCATCCGAATCAGCGGGACAGCGTCTTGATACTGGTGTGGTGACTGCGGGCAGCCAGGTCGACGAGTTCGCCGCGTTCGCGCGGCTGCGCTGGCGCGCGCTGTGGCGTGCGGCATGGCTGTTGACCGGCGACGCGTATCGCGCCGAGGACCTCGTCCAGGTCGCCCTCGAACGCACGTGGCCGCATCGCGGCAAACTCGGCACCGACGACGAGCGGACCGCGTACGTCTATCGAGTGCTGACCCGGGCCTACACCCGCGACGCACGGCGGCGTTGGCACGGTGAGTTGCCGAGCGAGCAAGTTCCGGAATCCGCTGCCGAACAAGGGGATCCGGCATTGTGGGTGGCGGTGCTGGCAGCTCTGGACGAGTTGCCGCCGCGGCAGCGGCTGGCCGTCGTCCTTCGGTATTTCGCCGACCTCACCGAGGTGCAGACTGCTGCCGCGATGGGCTGCGGGTCGGCTCGGTGAAGACCCATAGGGTGCTGCCGGTCGCCGCGGCTGCCGCGGTGGTCGTGATCGCGGGTATCGCGGTCGCGATCAGCCGGTCGCATTCGCACGGAGCGCCCGCTGCCGGACCGAACGTGACCACATCACCGCCCGCGCCCACCGCGCCCGCGGGGATGATCTCGGTCGGCTATTTCGGCATCACCGTGACCGTGCCGAAGAGTTTCGCCGTCGGTCCGGTCGTCTGTTACCCACCGACGCGCGACTCGGTTGTACCGGACACCGGCGAAACGGCGAGCTGCCCGGCCAGGCTGGGCAACGGTCCAAGCCCGCGGCGCGGGCTAACGGTTGTGTACCTGCAGCCCAGTTCGGTCGGAACTGACCGCATCCCGCCCGACCGACACACGACCGTCGATGGCGTGCCGGCTCGTACCGGCGACGGCTACGCGTCCTTCCACCGCCGAGCGAGCGTCCTGCTCATCCCTCGCAATGACGTGACAGTCGAGGCGATCGCACCGACCTACGCCGCGACTCATCGCATCCTGCAGAGCGTGCACATCGCGCCTGTCGACGCCCACGGATGCACCGATCATGCGACCGGATTGGCCGCCGCGAGCAATCCACGTGCGAGCACGATCCTGCCGGGTAGACCAGTTTCTGCCGTGGCGTGTGAGTACATGCCTGGCTATCGGTTGATCGGCTCCGGCGCGCTGTCGCCGAAGTTCCTCCGGCACGCGATCGATGCTCTCGACGGCGCGCGCACGGGATCGACCCGATACTTCCGACGGCTGCTCTTCGTCCGCTACATCTTCCGATACGCCGACGGCAGCCGGCGAATGATCGACGCCGACCTTGACTACGAGCCGTTCACGGCGACCGACGGTCAGCACACCGTGAGCTCGTCCAACATGATTCTGCCGAGGGCGTATCGCTGATTCTGCCTATGGTTGGCGAATGGAAGCGCCGCGTTCTACTGCACAACGCCTCGCCGACACTCGCGCGAAGCTCGCCGAGCACGGCGCGGACGTCTGGGTGTCGACGTGCTCGTCCGACGGCGATCCGTACCTCGTGCCGCTGTCGCTGGCGTGGCTCGACGAGCGCGTCGTCCTCGCCGCAGAATTCACCTCGCGCACGGTGCGCAATCTCGAGGCGAACCGTCGAGCGCGGCTCGGTATCGGTCCGACACGCGATGTGGTGCTCTTGGATGTGGAGGTCGAACTCGTCGAGGCCGCAGGCGAATCGTCGCTGCTCGAGCGGTATGCAGCGCAGGCACAGTGGACACCGCCAGGCGACTACGCGCTGATCACGTTGCGTCCGACACGCGTTCAGGCGTGGCGTGAAGCCAACGAGATCTTGGGTCGCACTCTGATGCGCGCCGGTGTCTGGGTCGTGACGGAGTAGCGGAAATACGATCGTCCGCCGGCTACCAAGACTTTCGCCTGTGTTGGGCGCACAGGCGGCCTTCGCTGCTACTTGATGATGAAAAATTTGGTGCTGGTGGGCCCCGCGGGGCTCGAACCCGCAACCTACGGATTAAAAGTCCGCAGCTCTGCCAATTGAGCTAGAGGCCCGGCGCTTCCACGGTTCAATCCACTCAGCGGTCCGCGAAAACTTCGGCGACAGGGACTGGATGGAGGCCGGAGCGCCCGCCAAACCCTTCACCAAATTGTGCAGCAGTTGTCCGTGTGGACGACAGCCACCTGGAGAGTAGCCGAGTCACGTGGGCGTGAACGGGGCCGCGTCGCCGTTCGTGCTGTCCGTCGATCCCCGCTGTCGCGGTATCGGCTGTTGCGCGTCGCGTCGGGAACGACTAACGCCCGACTTCGTCGGCGTGAAACCGCCGCAGGTACGTCTCGATATCGGCAATCTCATCTCGGTACCAGCCCGCGTTGGCCGGATCCCGCGCCATGTTCTCGGTATGGAGGAGGATGACCGCAACGAGCGCGCCGGGCTCGTTGGCGTAGCGAAACCAGGCAGGCAGGACCAGCGTGTCTTCCGCTTCCCGCTGCTTGATGCCGGCCATGCCTCAAGACTAGGGCGACGACCGACAGCCTGCGCGTGCCTGAGCGCCAGGTGGTCCTCACGTGGCGACCGGCGTCGGATCATCCGGTCGCGGCGCACTCGTCGACGTCGCGCCGAGGCGGGCGGAGTAGATCGAGTATCCGTCGATCCATCGAGCGATGGCGGTGGCGATCGCGGTCGCCAAGATCATCGGCACCATCAGGGCGAAGCCGCTGTGGGTGAGTTCGAAGACCAAGACGATCGCGGCGAGCGGGGCCTGGGTGGCCGCACCGATCATCGCCGCCGCTCCTACGACCGCGTACGCCCCGGCCGGCGACCCCGGCCAGATGTGCGACCACGCGAGACCGAGACCGGCGCCCAGCACCGCGCCGGTGCTCATTACCGGGGTGAACACACCGCCGGCGGCTCCGCTGCCCAGGCAGAGGACGGTGACGAACGGCTTGAGGACGCTCAGCGCCAGGAACAGCCCGATCGTCCCGGCACCGAGGAACGCCTCGTGTGCCATGCCCCTGCCATTGCCGTAGAGCTGCGGGTACTTCAACGCGAGCACCGCGAGGATCGCGAACGCGACCAGTGGGGCCACGAGGGCGGTGATGCCCTTGACCCGGTAGTGCGAGATCACTCCGATCAGTCGCACATAACCCGCAGCGAGAACGCCGACGACCGGCCCGAGCAGCAGCGCCCACACCAGAATGCGGACGTCGAAATGGAACGAGGGCACATCGGCGTAGGTCGCCTGCTGCGGGAGGTAGATCCACGCGGTCGCTGTGGCGACCCCGGCGCACACGAGGGCGGGCAGCACCACCGGGAGGTTGAGCGAGCCGATCAGCACTTCAGCGGTGAACAGCGCGCCGCCCAGCGGGACGTTGTACACCGCCGCGAATCCCGCGCCGCCGCCGCACGCGATGAGCAGCCGCCGCTGCCCCGCGGTGAGGTTCGACCAGCCGGCGACGACGCTGCCGGCGACCGCGCCCATGAGCTTCGGTGCCGATTCGCGGCCGAGGGACGCGCCGAGCCCGATCACGACCTCGGAGATGATCGATGTGCCGACGCTGCGGCGCAGCGAGAGCCTGCCCTCACCCGTCCACAGCACCTCGTCCACCTGGGTCTTGCGACCCGGTGTGAAGCGGCGCAGCAGGTACCACGCCGGCCCGCCGATCACGCCCGCGATCAGCAACGGCAACGCACGATGCCATCCGGACGCGGCCTCGATGCTCGCGAGCGTTCCCTCGCCGTCGAGCGGACTGCCGAACGCGAGGTGTTGCACCGAGTAGAGGATGAACATCAGAACGCTGCCGAGCAGGCCGGCGGCGACGCCGGTTATCACAACCGCGACCCAGAACCATGGGGTCAGCGGGGCGTCACCGTCTCCGGTGACGTTGGGCTGCATCATCGCGCCGGCTCCAGACGGAAGCCGCCGCTTGATCAGCGGAGCGGGGACGCGTTGTCTCTCACCGCTCATGCGCGCCGCTTGTGACGACTCGACTGCTCACAAGACCAATCTGCCAGTCGGCTCAGCGTCCGCCCAGCGCATCCGACAGGGACTGCAAGGTGTCGGCCACGATTGTGTAGTAGGCCCACTTGCCCCGTTGCTCGCGTGTCACCAGACCGGCGTCGACGAGAACCTTCATGTGGTGCGAGACCGTGGGCTGAGAGAGTCCGACCGGTTCGGTGAGTTCGCAGACGCAGGCTTCGCCGTTGGTAGCAGAGGCGATGAGCGACAGCAGCCGCACGCGGGTCGGGTCGCCGAGCGCCCTGAACTGCGTGGCAAGTCGCTGCGCGTCTGCCTCGTCGAGGACGTCGCCGGCGATCAGCGGTGCGCAGCACGACCGCGCGCTCGCTTGCGAGCGGCAACGTCCTCGGCATGTCTTCGAGTATTCCACACGCATTGACAATCATCGATGCATCGAGGAATCTCGATGCATCGAAGAACGTCGATCGGAGGCTGGTGTGAGCGAGAACGAGATCCGCGAACAAGTCAGGCAGCGCTACGCCGCCGCCGCGCGAGCCGTGTCCGGCTCAGGGGCCGACGCCTTGACCGTGCTCAACGACGGGTCGTGCGGCGAAGCGTGCTGCTCGGGTGGCGGCGCGGACGTCGATGCGGGCTTCGGCGCCCGCTTGTACGGCGCAGACGAGCACGGCGAGCTTCCGGCCGAGGCGGTCGCGGCCAGTCTCGGTTGCGGCAATCCGACGGCCGTTGCCGATCTGCGCCCGGGCGAGCGAGTGCTCGACCTCGGTTCGGGCGGCGGTATCGACGTGCTGCTGTCAGCTCGTCGGGTCGGACCAGGCGGCTACGCCTACGGCGTCGACATGACCGACGAGATGCTGGCGCTGGCACAGGCGAACAAAGAGCGGTCTGGCCTGCCGAACGTCGAGTTCGTGAGGGGGACGATCGAGAACGTGCCGCTGCCCGATGGCGCAGTGGACGTGGTGATCTCGAACTGCGTGATCAACCTGTCGACCGACAAGCCGGCGGTGCTGGCCGAGATGTTCCGTGTGCTCGCGCCGGGCGGTCGTATCGGTATCTCCGACGTCGTCGCCGAGGACCGCCTCAGCCCCGCCGACCGCGCCGAGCGCGGCTCGTACGTCGGATGCATCGCTGGTGCGCTGTCCAAGACCGAATACCTCGACGGGCTCGCAGCCGCTGGGTTCGTCGACGCAAACGTCACGTTCACCCACGAGGTAGCCCCCGAGATGCATTCGGCCATCGTTCGGGCGACCAAGCCGGCACGTTGATCGTGCTACGCCGCGTCCTCGCAGAGTTCCTCGGCACCGGACTGCTGGTCGCCGTAGTCGTCGGCTCGGGTATCGCTGCTGAGCAGTTGTCGCCCGGCGACGTCGGCTTGCAGCTGCTCGAGAACTCGACCGCGACAGTGCTCGGCCTCGGCGTGTTGATCCTCGTGTTCGGCCCGGTGTCAGGGGCGCACTTCAACCCGGTCGTATCAGTCGCAGACTGGGTTGCTGGGCGTCGGTATCGCAGCGGGCTCAGCGGCCCCGACGTCGCCGGCTACGTCGCGAGCCAGGTTGTGGGCGGCATCGCCGGCGCCTGGCTCGCCAACGCGATGTTCGATCGGACGATCGTCGAGATCGCCACCAAACATCGCATGAGCTCAGGTCACCTGCTCGGGGAAGTCGTCGCGACTGCCGGCCTGATCGTCGTGATCTTCGCGCTCGCCAAGACCGGACGTGCGACGCTGTCGGCACCGGCCATTGCGGCTTACATCGGTTCCGCGTACTGGTTCACCAGTTCGACGTCGTTCGCAAACCCGGCTGTGACCATCGGGCGGATGTTCTCTGCCAGCTTCGCCGGCATCGCGCCGTCCTCGGTGCCCGGCTTCGTCTTTGCGCAGGTGATCGGGGCGGCTGTGGGCCTCGGGCTGGTGATGGTGTTGTATCCCGGCGTAGGCCACGCCGCCGACACTGTGGTCGTCTCGCATCGGGTCGGAGAATCCGCGTGAGCGCTCGTCCCGTCGTGCTGTTCGTGTGCGTCCACAACGCGGGACGGTCGCAGATGGCCGCAGGGTGGCTGACGAAGCTCGCAGGCGATCATGTGGACGTGCGCTCGGCGGGTTCCGAACCCAGGTGCGGGACGAGATCGAAGCTCGGGTGCGGGCGCTGTTGGCCGGGCTCGTTCGATTGAGGCGTTGAGGCGAATTCGCTGCTGTATAGAGAGATTCTCGTCGGAAAGTGTCAGAGGGCCGGCCTAGTGTTCGATTTGTGGCAAGGAAGATCGAGCGGTTGTTGCGGGTGGATCCTGCGGCGTGCCGCGACAACAGCGGGAAGACCTGGTGGACCTCGCCCACGGGGCGGCGCTACGGCAAACCGATCGACCAGTCGCCTGCCGCCGACCCGTAGTTCCGGTCGCCGGGTCCGACATGACCACGGTGATCGGCACGAGTTTCACCAGTGGCGACGTAGCCGTCACCTGCGCGCAACACTTGCGACAGATCGTGATCACATGCCCGAGACCGATCTGATCGAGAACCTGCGCGCACCCTGGCTGCTGTACGTCGACGGCACGCCGCTGACGGTGCGCGGGACCCAGACGCGCGACCTTCCCGGCGTCGCCTTGATGCACGGCCGCTGCTCGCCCAAGTCGCTGCTGGACCGCTACCGCACGGGCGGCCGACCGCCGGCGATCTCCGTTCTGGACGGGCAGCTGCGCGACCCGCTCAGCTTCGTTGCCACGACCGACAACGGTCGGGTGGTCGCCCTCGCGCGAGTCGTCCGCGACCCCATCCACGCTTACAGCAGCGCAGAGATCTCGATGCTCGTCGAGGACCAATGGCAACACCTCGGTGTCGGTCGCGCCCTGTTGCGGCACTGTGCCGCGGTGGCGGCGTTGTCCGGCTACCGGCAGCTGATCTCGTATCCGGGGACGACGGCGGGCACAGTGCAGCGCATGATGGCCGGCGTCGGGACGACACGGCTGATGACCGACGTCACCAGACACCTGCATACGGCGCTGTCGGAGCGCACCAAGCTCGGGCTCGGGATGCTCAACCAGGGTGGCGCCGCCGGACGGGCCGTGCGAGCGCTCGGCTAAACAGCAGCCACGACGGACCACGGGACGGTCACCTCGCCGTACCGAGCGCGGCGGGCGTCGACCGGGCAGTCGAGCGCACGACATGCTGCGATCCAGCGTTGCCGGGGACCGAAGCTCGACAGCGGTGCCGCCGCGTCCCACGCGGCGTCGAGGTCGCGCAGGAACCGGTGGATCGCGGTTCCGGAGACGTTGTGGTGGATCAGCGCCTTCGGCAACCGCTCGGCGAACTCGGCCGGACGTGCGAGCGTCTCGATCTTGGCAGCCAGCGTGAGCGAGCGTGGTCCGTCGGCATCGAGCAACACCCACGACCCGAGCCGCCCGATCTCGTCGCACGTCCCCTCGACGAGCACGCCACCGACGCCGAGACTCGCGCACATCGTGTCCCACGCGCTCGATGCAGCCGCCTCGTCGTACTGGCGCAGCACGTTCGCGGCGCGCACCACCGCCGGACGCAGCCCGGCCAGCTCGAACCCGCCGATCCGGAACGTCAGCCGCGGCGGATCCGCTGCCGGCGATGCAACAGCCACCCGTTCCGCGTCGATCTCGACGCCGACGACGCGCACGTCCGCCCGCACGCGCGCAAGCCGGCCCGCCAACTCGACGGCAGTCACCGGTGTCGCGCCGAAACCGAGGTCGACCACCAACGGATCGGCTGCCGCACGCAAGTGCGGGCCGAGCACCGCGGCGATCCAGTTGTCCATACGGCGCAGCCGATTCGGGTTGGTCGTGCCGCGAGTCGGGATGCCGAGTGCGCGTGCGCGACCGGCCGCGTACCGCTTGGCCACAACGCGCCAGGGTAGCGTCGAGCGCCGTGCCTGCGAAGCTGTCCGAGCTGACCACGATGCGCCTCGGCGGACCGGCCGCGCGCGTGGTCACCGCCTCGTCCGCCGACGAACTCGTCGACGCCGTGCGCTCGGCCGACGCGGCGGACGAACCCGTGCTCATCGTCGGCGGTGGGTCGAACCTCGTCGTCGCGGACGAGGGCTGGCCGGGTGTGGTCGTGCTCGTGCGCTCATCCGGAGTCCAGCGCGACGGCGACGAGGTCACCGCGCAGGCCGGGGTCGTGTGGGACGACTTCGTGCATCAGACGGTCACCGCGCAATGGTCGGGGCTCGCCGCGATGTCGGGCATCCCAGGGCTCACCGGCGCAACGCCGATCCAGAACGTCGGCGCATACGGGAACGAAGTCGCCGAGACAATCACCCGCCTGCGGGTGTACGACCGGACCACCGGCGTCATCGACGACTGGGCACCGCAACGAGCCGAGTTCGGGTTCCGGACGAGCACCTTCAAGTACACCGACCGGTACGTCGTTCTCGCCGTGACGTTCGCGCTGCCGTCGTCGCCGCTCGCTCCGCCGGTGCGCTATCTCGAGGTGGCGCGCCGATTGGGCGTCGAGCCCGGCACCCGCGTGCCGTCGGCCGACCTGCGTGAGGTCGTGCTCGAACTGCGCCGCAGCAAGGGGATGCTGCTCGACCCCGACGACCACGACACGTGGAGCGCCGGCTCGTTCTTCATCAACCCGTTCGTCGCGCCGGACGAGGTACCCCCGGGCTGTCCGCACTTCGTCGTCGACGGGCAGATGAAGCTGTCCGCCGGCTGGCTGATCGAGAACGCCGGCTACGGCAAGGGCTACGGCACCGGACGGGTGCGGGTGTCGTCCAAGCACTCGCTGGCGCTGACCAATCGCGGCGGTGCAACGACCGAGGAACTGCTCGCGCTCGCCCGCGAGATCCGCGACGGCGTCGAGGCGAGGTTCGGCATCCGACTGCGTCCCGAAGCACACCTCACCGGCGTCAGTCTCTAAATGCGGTGCACCTTGTGCGGTGCCGCCTGCGCAATCGGCTTCACCACGAGCAGATCGATGTTGACGTGTGCCGGACGAGTTACGGCGAACGCGATACAGTCGGCTATGTCGTCGCCGGTGAGCGGCGCGTCGACACCGGCGTAGACCTTGTCGGCGGCGGCCTGATCGCCTCGGTAGCGCACCAACGAAAATTCGGCGGTGCGCACCATGCCGGGCGCGACTTCGGTGACCCGTACCGGGCGCCCGTTCAGCTCGAGCCGCAACGTCTCGACCAGCGCAGCGGTGCCGTGCTTGGCCGCGGTGTACCCGCCGCCGCCCTCGTACACGAGGTGTCCGGCGATCGAGCCCGTGACCACGATGTGGCCACCGTCGCCGCGTTCGAGCGCGGGTAGCAGCGCCTGCGTCACGCGCAGCACCCCGATGACGTTCGTCTCGTACATGGCTTGCCAGTCGGCAGGATCGGCCGCCTCGACGGTCTCGGTCCCGATCGCGCCGCCGGCGTTGTTGACCAGCACCGACACATCGTCGAGCGACGCCGCGAACTCGCTCACCGATGTCGGATCCGTCACGTCGAGCGTCGCCGCGCGCACATTCGGGACGGCCGCGGCGAGCTCGTCGAGACGCTCGCGGCGGCGCGCCGCAGCCACGACCTCGTACCCCTCGGCCGACAACCGGCGCACCGTCGCCGCGCCGATTCCGCTCGACGCTCCGGTGACCACAGCAACTCCGCGCATGGCTCCATCCTGCCGCTGCGGCATTATCGAAGGGTGGGAGACATCCGTCGGATCGCGATGCTCAGCGTCCACACGTCCCCACTCGACCCGCCGGGGGGCGGCGACGCCGGCGGTATGAACGTCTACATCGTCGAGACAGCGAAGCGTCTCGCCGCCCGCGGCATCGGCGTCGAGATCTTCACCCGCGCGACGCACAGCGAGCAGCCGCCGGTCGTCGACCTCGCGCCCGGAGTGCTCGTGCGCCACGTGACCGCCGGGCCGTTCGAGGGCCTCGCCAAGGACGATCTCCCGGCTCAGCTGTGTGCCTTCACCGCCGGCGTGCTGCGCACCGAGGCCTTCCACGAACCCGGCTGGTACGACCTCGTCCACTCGCACTACTGGCTGTCCGGCCAGGTCGGCTGGCTGGTGCGCGATCGCTGGCGCGTGCCGCTCGTGCACAGTGCGCACACCCTGGCGAAGGTGAAGAACGCGCTGCTGGCCGAGGGTGATTCGCCCGAGCCGAGGGCGCGCGTGATCGGCGAGGAGCAGGTCGTCGCCGAAGCCGACCGCCTGATCACCTTCACCGTCGATGAAGCCAAGCAGCTCATCGAGCACTACGACGCCGATCCCGCCAAGGTGCAGACCGTCGCGCCGGGCGTCGATCTCGACGTGTTCACGCCCGGCGACCGCGGCGCGGCACGGCGCGCGCTCGGCTTCGACGCGCAGGTTCCGCTCTTGCTGTTCGTCGGCCGCATCCAGCGGTTGAAGGCCCCGGACGTGCTGCTGCGCGCGGCTGCCCGGCTTGCCCGCGAACGCCCGGTGCAGGTGGCGGTGGTCGGCGCGCCGAGCGGCTCCGGGCTGGCCGACCCCAGCTGGCTGGCCGATCTCGCCCGCGACCTGGGCATCGCCGACGCGGTGCACTTCGTCCCGCCCGCAATGCCGACCGAGCTCGCGGCGTACTACCGGGCCGCCGATCTCACGGTCGTCCCCAGCTACAACGAGTCCTTCGGCCTTGTCGCTCTCGAGTCGCAGGCGTGCGGCACACCCGTCGTCGCCGCGGCCGTCGGCGGCCTGCCGACCGCGGTCCGCGACGGGGTCTCCGGCGTCCTGATCGACGGGCACGACCCGGAACAGTGGGCCAAGGTGATCGGCGACCTGCTGCGCAATCCCGCCGACCTCGACCGCCTCGGCAGCGCTGCGCGGGCGCATGCCGAGTTGTTCTCGTGGGACCGGACCACCGACGAACTCGTGCACGCGTATCAGGAGGCTCGCGTATGACCGACCCGCGCGACGTGATCGAGGCGACGCTGACCGAGCTCGAGCTCGACTTCGAGCGCGACTCGGACGATCGCTTCGTCGTCGCGCTGCCCGGCGAGAAGCGGCTGAAGACCGCGTGCTGGCTCGTAGTGGGCGCGCATGCTCTCGAGGTGCAGGCGTTCGTCATGCGCAAGCCGGACGAGAACCGCGCGGCCGTGTACGAGTTCATGCTGCAACGCAACGTGCGCACCTACGGCGTCTCGTGGGCGATCGACAGCATGGGCGACGTCTATCTCGCCGGGCGCATCCCGCTGGCCGCCGTGACACCGGACGAGCTCGACCGCGTGCTCGGGTCCGTCCTCGAATACGCGGACGGATCGTTCAACGCGCTGCTCGAACTCGGCTTCGGCTCGTCCATCAAGCGAGAGTGGGCGTGGCGGGTGAAGAACAACGAATCGCTGGCCAATCTGCAGGCCTTCCGGGACTTCGCCCAGCGCCCCGATACCGACCCGGCAGAATGAACGCGTGCCGACTTTGATCCTGCTCCGCCACGGCGAGAGCGACTGGAACAAGAAGAACCTGTTCACCGGGTGGGTCGACGTCGACCTCACCGCTGCCGGCGAGGCAGAAGCTCGCCGCGGCGGCGAACTGCTCGTCGAGGCCGGCCTCGCGCCCGAGGTGGTGCATACGTCGCTGCTGCGCCGCGCGATCCGCACCGCGAACATCACCCTCGACGTCGCCGACCGGCATTGGCTGCCCGTACGTCGGTCGTGGCGGCTCAACGAGCGGCACTACGGCGCGCTGCAGGGCAAGGACAAGGCCGCGGTGCGCGACGAGTTCGGCGACGAGCAGTTCATGCTGTGGCGCCGCTCGTACGACCAGCCACCGCCACCGCTGGCCGACGACGACGAGTTCAGCCAGACCGGCGACGTGCGTTATGCCGACCTGCTCGAATCCGTCCCGCGCACCGAATGCCTCAAGGACGTCGTCGAGCGGCTGCTGCCCTACTGGTACGACGCGATCGTCCCCGACCTGCGACTCGGCCGCACCGTGCTCGTTGCCGCACACGGCAACTCGTTGCGCGCGATGGTCAAGCACCTCGACGGCCTGTCGGACGAAGCAGTCGTTGCCCTGAACATCCCGACCGGCATCCCACTGGTCTACGACCTCGACGCCACGACGCTCACGCCCACGAAGCCCGGTGAGTACCTCGACCCGGCAGCTGCCGCAGACGCCATCGAGGCAGTCGCCAACCAGGGCAAGAAGTAGTCAGGGCCGGGTCCACTCCAGCGACCAGCGCCAGTACAGGCGCTGCTTGAGCCGGGCGTCGGGCAGCACGCCGAGCGCGATGCGACGCAGCTGCGCGAATGTCATCGTGGGGTCGGCCACCGGCGCCGGGTGATCCCAGTAGCCGCGTCGACGGGTCATCCACCGGTGCGCGACCGCGCTCGCAGCGCTGTGCAGCAACGTCGCGCGTGTTTCGCGGGCGAGGCTCACAACGACCAGCCCTCCGCCGGGTGCGACAAGGTCGGCCATGCGTGTCAGCGCCGGCTCGAACGGCATGTGATGGATCGCCGCGAACGAGCAGACCAGGTCGAACGAGCGCGGTGTGAGATCGAGATCGCCGGCGAGGAAATCGCGGGCGACGACGGTGACGTTCGGCAGGTCGACCGGTTGTGACCACGGGTCGACCCCGACTACCTGATCGCATCGGGTTGCCAGCAGTCGCAACAGCAGGCCGTCGCCACAGCCGACATCGAGGGCGCGTCGGCACGGCGTCCCGGCGAGCGCGAGTGGGTAGAAGTGCGTGTTGTGGTTCCACTTTCCGGCTAGCTCCGGCGGGAATGTCACGGTGGCGAAAAGTACCATCGCAGACGTGCTCATCACCGGCGTCGTGCTCGGCGTCGTCGCCGTCGCGCTTGCCGTGGCTCTCATCGTCGTGATGGCCCGCCGCGACACGACCCCGGTGCCGCCGCCAAGGCCACGCCCGGTGTACTCGGCGGCCCAACCGCTGTCGTCGCTGGTCGTCGAGGCGCTCGACCAGGGCGTGATCGTGCTGGACGCGGACGATCGCGTCGTACTGCTCAATCCGGCGGCCAACGCGATGAACGTCGTCGACACCGACCGGCTCTCGTTCCCCGATCTCGCCGAACTCGCCGACCGGGCCCGCGCGACCAGCAGCCACCAGTCCCGCACGATCGAGTTGCCGATCGGCCGGCTCGGGCGCGAGCCGATCGCGCTCGCGGTCGAAGCCGTGCCGCTGGTCATCGAGGACCGTCGCGTCGGCGCGGTCGGCCTGCTGCTCACCGACATGAGCGAGCACCGGCGACTCGAAGCGGTGCGCCGTGACTTCGTGGCGAACGTCTCGCACGAGCTCAAGACCCCGGTCGGCGCGCTCACCCTGCTCGCAGAGGCCGTTCAGGAAGCCGCGGACGACCCGGAGGCCGTCGCGCGGTTCTCGGCCCGCATGCAGCACGAAAGCACCCGCCTGGCACGCCTCGTGCAGGAGTTGATGGAGCTGTCCCGCGTCCAGGGCGCCGACCCGATGCCGGGCGCGGCCGAGGTCGAGGTCGCGCGCCTGCTGCTCGAGGCCACCGACCGCGTACGGCTGGCGGCCGAGCAGCGCGACATCACCGTCAAGGTCAAGATGCGCGACTACACGCTGTCGGTGCGCGGCAACGAGAGCCAGTTGATCACGGCCGTGTCGAACCTCGTCGACAACGCGGTCGCCTACAGTCCGGCCGGGACGAGGGTGCTCGTCGCCGCGGTCGCCAGCAGTGACCACCAGGCCCGTCCGACGGTCGACATCTCCGTGACCGACCAGGGGCTGGGCATCGCGGACGCCGACGTCGACCGGATTTTCGAGCGGTTCTACCGCATCGACCCGGCGAGATCGCGCGCGACAGGCGGCACCGGGCTCGGCCTGGCCATCGTCAAGAACATCGTTACGAACCACCTTGGGACGGTTGCGGTACAGAGCACAGTCGGTGAAGGGTCGACGTTCACCATCCGGCTACCTCGCGTTCATTCCCGTGCGGGACAGTCCGCACTGGAGCCAGTGAGGTCCGGGGAAGGACGCCGCCCATGACGCGGGTACTCGTAGTCGAAGACGAGGAATCGTTTTCGGACGCCTTGTCCTACATGCTGAGGCGTGAGGGCTACGAGGTAGAGATCGCCGCCACCGGTCCCGATGCGCTGACGAGTTTCGACCGCGCCGGGGCCGACTTGGTACTGCTCGACCTGATGTTGCCCGGCCTGTCCGGCACCGAGGTGTGCCGCGAGCTGCGCAACCGCTCGAAGGTGCCGATCATCATGGTCACCGCGCGCGACACCGAGGTCGACAAGGTGGTCGGCCTCGAACTCGGCGCCGACGACTACGTCACCAAGCCGTTCTCGTCGCGCGAGCTGATCGCGCGGGTGCGCGCGGTGTTGCGCCGTGGCGGCGAGCCGGACGAGCTGATCACCAACACCGTCGAGGCCGGCCCGGTGCGCATGGACGTCGAACGGCACACGGTATCGGTGGACGGGCGCTCGGTGAACATGCCGCTCAAGGAGTTCGACCTGCTCGAACTGCTGCTGCGCAATGCCGGCCGCGTGCTGACCCGCGGCCAGCTCATCGACCGCGTCTGGGGATCCGACTACGTCGGTGACACCAAGACCCTCGACGTCCACGTCAAGCGCCTGCGGGCCAAGATCGAACCCGACCCGGGCAACCCGAAGTACCTTGTCACCGTTCGTGGGCTGGGGTACAAGTTCGAGGTCTGACCCTGGGGGAGGGCCTCGCATGAAGCACGACATGAACGGTCCGGCCGACACACGGATGATGGGCATCGTCCACACCGCCCTGCGACGCGATCTCGGCCGGCTGCACGATGTGCTCGCCGACGGGCGCCCCGGCCCCGAACAGCGAGCTGCGCTCGGCGCACACGCGGCCTGGATGTTGGAGTTCCTGCACGCGCACCACGCCGGCGAGGACGACGGCCTCTACCCGATGGTGCTCGCGAAGAACCCCGGAGCACACGAACTGCTCGCGGCGATGAACGCCGATCACAAGCAGGTGATCCCGGCGATGGACGCGTTCGGCGAGGCTGCCGCCCGCTGGACATCGTCGGGGACCGACGCCGACCGCGTCGCCACGTTGAACGCGCTCGACCAACTGACGGCCGTGCTCTACCCGCATCTGGAACGGGAAGAGAACGAGATGATGCCGGTGGTAGCCGCCTCGATCACTCACGGTGACTGGCACCGTTGGGATCAGCAGCACAACATCAAGCCGAAGAGCTTGCCCAAGCTCGCCGAAGAAGGCAACTGGCTCCTCGACGACCTCGACCCGGATCGGCGCAAGATCGTCGAAGCCGAGGTGCCGGCCGTCCCCCGCTACATCGTCCTTTACGGATTCGGCCCCGGTTATCGCAAGCGCGCGAAGGCGCGCTGGGGCGCAAGCTAGGCGATCAGCTCTGGTTAGCTGCGGCGGTCGCCGGGTGGACGGCCACCAGGCCGAGCTTGAGCCGGTCGCGAGCGACGCGTGCGAGCTCGTTGTAGGCGGGCTCGCCGATGAGCGCGATGAGCTCGGCCGAGTACGACAGGTACATCGGCTCGCCACCGACGTGCGCCTCGGGCGAACTCGTGCAGTACCAGTCGAGGTCGTGGCCGCCTTCACCCCAGCCGCGGCGGTCGAACTCCTGGATCTCGCTGCGCAGGATGCGCGTGCCGTCGGGACGATCGATCCATTCCTGCTCGCGCCGCACGGGCAGCTGCCAGCACACTTCGGGCTTGGTCTCGAGCGGATTCATCCCGAGCCGCAGCGCGAGGCCGTGCAGCGCGCAGCCGATGCCGCCGGGATGGTCCTCGCGGTTGGCGAAGATGCACGCGCCGTCGATCGTGCGCGTCTTGCGGCGCTTCTCGTCGTCGTCCTCGGCCGGTTCGGCGAAGCGCAGCTTCCCGTTCTTGTGGCCGCTGGAATGACCTTTGTCGTAGAACTGCCAGTCCTGCGGCGTGAGCTTCTCGGCCCACTTGCGGGTGCGCTTCTCGTCGTCCTTGTCAGTGAAGTACGCGCCGTGGTTGCAGCACCCGGTGCTCGCCTGACCCTTGACCGTGCCGTGGCAGCCCTTGCCGAAGATGCACGTCCACCGCGAGCACAACCAGGTGAGGTCGGCACGGATCCAGTGCGCGGAGTCGGCAGGATCCTGGAACTCGATCCACTCGCGGGGAAAGTCGAGCGACACCTCGGTGATGACATCCGCCATGCGGTGCAGCGTAATAGTCGCCCGCATAGTGTGAACGCATGCGGCTCGGTGTTCTGGACGTCGGTTCGAACACAGTTCATCTTCTGGTGGTCGACGCGCACCGTGGAGCCGAACCCACGCCGCAGCATTCGGACAAGAGCGAGCTGCGCCTGGCCGAGCACATCGACAAGCACGGAAACCTCAACAGCAAAGGCGAAGCCGCGCTCGTCCGCTCAGTCGCTGATGCGCGCAAGCAGGCCACGGCACTCAAGTGCGACGACATTCTCGCGTTCGCGACGTCTGCGGTGCGCGATGCCAACAACAGCGACAAGGTCTTGCGGCGTGTCGCCAGGGAGACCGGCGTCGACCTCCAGGTGCTCAGCGGCGAGGACGAGGCGCGGTTGACCTTTCTTGCCGTGCGCCGGTGGTTGGGCTGGAGCGCGGGCACGCTGATCAGCCTCGACATCGGCGGCGGATCCCTCGAACTCGCGGCCGGCGGCGACGAGGATCCCGAAGTCGCGCTGTCGTTGCCGCTCGGTGCTGCCCGGTTGACCCGTGAGCATTTCCACGACGACCCGCCGGGCAAGGACGAGGTGGCCGCGCTGCGTGCCTACATCGACGACCAGCTCGCAGCACCGGCGCGCAAGCTGCTCGCCGTCGGGACGCCCGACCGCGTCGTCGCGACGAGCAAGACGTTCCGCACACTCGCGCGCCTCTCCGGTGCCGCGCCGAGCTCGGCCGGGCCGCGCGTGCGAGCGACTGCTGAACCGCAACGGGCTCGCCCAGATCACGGCGTTCATCTCGCGCATGGGATCGTCCGACCTCGCCGAGCTGGACGGCGTGAGCGTCGCGCGCGCCCATCAGACATTGGCCGGCGCGGTCGTGGCGGCAGCCGCGATGGACGCGCTCGACGTGGACGTGCTCGAGCTGTGTCCGTGGGCGCTGCGCGAAGGTGTGATCCTGCGTCGACTCGACTGGCTGTCACATCCGTAACCTGTCCTCTATGGAAGGACTGCTCCGTTCGTCGATCCTCGCGGCCTCGCGCAGCAAGCGGGTACGAGAAGCTCGTCACGAACGCGCCCGTCTCGCGCGATGTCGTGCGCCGCTATGTCGGAGGCGCCACGACCGATGCCGCGGTCGAGGCCACCGGCGCCCTCGTCAAGGACGGCCTCACGGTCACGCTCGACCACCTCGGCGAGGACACCACCGACCGGGCTCAGGCCGACGGGGTCGTCGCTGCCTACCGCGAACTGCTCGCGGCATTGCAGAAGGACGGGTTGAGCGAGCGGCTCGCGCCGCTGACCGCGCGCGCCGAGGTCAGCGTGAAGCTCAGCGCGGTCGGTCAGGCGCTCGGCGCCGACGGCGAGAAGATCGCACTCGACCACGCACGAGAGATCTGCGCAGCCGCGGACGCGATCGGCGCAACGGTGACCCTCGACGCCGAGGACCACACCACCACCGATTCGACGCTGGGCATCCTCGGCGATGTGCGCGCCGACTTCCCCGCGACAGGCGCCGTTGTGCAGGCTTATCTCAAGCGCACCGAGGGTGACTGCCGCGACCTGGCGACTTCGGGCAGCCGGGTTCGGCTGTGCAAGGGCGCCTACAAGGAGCCGGCGTCGGTCGCGTTCCAGAAGCCGCTCGACGTCGATCTGTCCTACGTCCGCTGCGCGAACATTCTGATGGCCGGTGACGGTTATCCGATGCTCGCCACCCACGATCCGCGGCTCATCGAGATCGGCATCGAGCGAGCGGCCTTCCACGGCAAGCAGGCCGGCAAGGACTTCGAGCTGCAGATGCTCTACGGGATCCGTCCCAACGAGCAGCGCCGACTGGCCGAGGCGGGGCACACCGTGCGCATCTATCTGCCCTACGGCGCCGAGTGGTACGGGTATTTGATGCGACGTCTGGCCGAGCGACCGGCGAACATGGTGTTCTTCGCCCGTTCCCTGGTCTCGAAAGGCTGACAGTGATGGACACCCTCGCGTTGCTCGGCGGCGGCAAGATCGGCGAGGCCCTGCTCAGCGGACTCCTGCGCGGCGAGCGCGATCCGTCCGACATCGTCGTGTGCGAGAAGCACCCCGAACGCGCGCGCTATCTCGCCGACACCTACGGCGTGAAGGCGTTGGACGTCGCCGAGGCGGCGGCCGTGGCGCGCACGCTCGTGCTGGCAGTCAAGCCGCAGGACATCGACGCGCTGCTCGCCGAACTCGCTCCCGCCGTGAGCACCGACCACCTGATCGTCTCGGTGTGCGCCGGCATCACCACGTCCAAGATCAGCTCGCGACTGCCGGACGGCGTGCCGGTCGTGCGGTGCATGCCGAACACCCCGGCGCTCGTGGACGAGGCGATGACGGCGGTGTCGGCCGGCACCCACGCCTCCGAGGCGCACCTGGAGATCGCCGAGGCGCTGCTCGGATCGGTCGGTCGTGTCGTGCGCGTCCCCGAGACCCAACTGGACGCCGTGACGGCGCTGTCCGGTTCGGGACCGGCGTACTTCTTCTACCTCGTCGAGGCGATGATCGACGCCGGCATCCTGCTCGGCCTGCCGCGCACGCTCGCCGCCGAGCTGATCGTGCAGACCGCGATCGGGTCGGCGAAGATGCTGCGCGACTCCGGCGAGCACCCCGTGCAACTGCGCGAAGCGGTCACCAGCCCGGGCGGGACGACGATCTCGGCGATCCGCGAACTCGAGGTGCACGGGGTCCGGGCGGCCCTGCTCGCGGCCATCGAGGCTGCCGCGCTACGCAGTGCGGAGCTCGGCGCCAAGGATTGACACCCCGAATATTGGGGACAATCAGGACGAACGGTGCGTTGTGCCCGCTTAGTCAGCATTCAGGTGGGGTACAGCTATCGCATCCGCCCCACCAGTACCGCTAATCTTCATACAGCACGTGCGTGTCCCGTCGTCGGAGGGGAAGCCGACGCACCGACACGTGCCGAGAGTGTCGGTGAACCATGAGTCCGTCTGCCAAGAAGGGGACCGCGAACGAGGGCAACGATGTGCCTCGTCCGGTCGACCCTGCCCTCGCTGAGGTCAAATTCCTCACGGTCGCGGAAGTTGCCGCGGTCATGCGCGTGTCGAAGATGACCGTCTATCGCATGGTGCACAGCGGAGATCTGCCCGCTGTGCGCGTGGGGCGCTCGTTCCGCGTCCCGGAGAAGGCGGTGCACGACTACCTGCGGGCGGCGTTCATCGAAGCTGGATGATCCCGCCGGGTTCGACCTGGTCTGGCCCGCTCACTCCGTTCGTGGCCATCCTGCGGCCGAAGTCGCAAGCTCGCGTCGCTCGCGCGATGGCGGGGGTCGGCCCGAAGCCGTCGTCGCTGTCGCTTCTTCGGGCTTGAGCCTGCGTGGTGGCCGGCCTTCTTGGTTGCGTTCCAGCGCCGCTCGCATGGCGGGTAGGCTGGGCGGTCGGTAGTCCACTCGATTCGAGGTTTGGCATTCATGGGTTCTGTCATCAAGAAGCGGCGTAAGCGGATGGCGAAGAAGAAGCACCGCAAGCTGCTGAAGAAGACCCGCGTCCAGCGACGCAACAAGAAGTAGCCGAACCGCTCGTCCGCCGTCATGGCGAGAGTCGTTCTGGTCACCGGCGTCGGCCGGGGCCTCGGAGCGCGCGTGGCAGCGCGTCTTGCCGACGACCGCTCCGTCACCCGCGTCATCGGCGTCGACACGATCCCGCCCCATCCGGACGCGTCGTCGCTCGGCCGCGCCGAATTCGTGCGCGCCGACATCGCGCATCCGTTGGTCGCGACGCTGCTCGATCAGGCTGGCGCGGACACCGTTGTGCACACCTATCCGGGCCCCGACACGGCGGGCCTGCTCGCCGCCTGCGAGCGCTCACGCGCACTGACGCGGCTGGTCGCGACGACGTCCACCGAGGTGTACGGCGCGTCCCGCAACGATCCGGCGCTGTTCGCCGAGGCGAGCGGGCCGGCGCGCGAGCTCCCGAACCGGTCCGCCCGCACCGCCGCGGAGACCGACGCAGCGGTGCGGGCCTTCGCGCGTCGCCGTCCTGAGGTCGCGGTGACGTCGTTGCGCCTGGCCGCAGTCGTCGGACCGGCGGCCGACAGCTGGGTCACCCGCTATCTCGCCCACCCGGTCGCGCCGACGGTGCTCGGCTTCGATCCGCGACTGCAACTTCTGCACGAGTACGACGCAGTGCAGGTGCTGGCCCGGGCGGCACGGATGCGGGCCACCGGCGCGATCAACGTCGCCGGCGACGGAGTCGTCTCGCTCATCCAGGCACTTCGGTTGGCCGGCCGGCTGCGTGTTGCGCTGCCGCCGGCCCTCACGGGGGAACTCGCCCCGCTGCTGCAGTTCAGTCCGGTCGCCGACACCTCTCGCCTGCGCACCGACCTCGGCTACCAGCCGCGCTACACCACCCTCGAAGCGCTCTATGCGCACCTGCGAATCCACCGCGGACGATCCGGTCCGGGCCCGATCGCAGTGGCCGCGCTCGCCGGTGTGCAACGCCTGGTCGAGGCGCAGACATGAGCGGCGAGGACGACGGGGTGGTCGTGCCGCTCCACGCACCGGACTCGGCCCCGCGTCGACGGCCGCGACCGCATCCGTCGGCAGGCGCGCAGATCGTCGAGTTCACCGCACCGGCGAACAACGACATCGACGTCGCACCACCGATGCCCCGACGGTGGGACGAGCGCCTGGCCGACGGCCTCGCGTTCGTGCGCCGACGCCTCGAGGGCAGCTACGAGATCGACGAGTTCGGCTTCGACAAGGACTTTGCCGAAACCCTTGCACTGCCCGCGTTGCGCACTCTGTACGAGAAGTGGTTCCGCGTCGAGGTCAACGGCATCGAGAACGTCCCGGACACGGGTGCGGCGTTGCTGGTCGCGAACCATGCAGGCGGGCTGTGGCCACTCGACGCTGCGATGACGTCGGTCGCGGTGCGGCTCGAGCACCCGAACGGGCGCTACCTGCGCCCGCTGGCCGCCGACTTGCTCTTCGGCACGCCGGGCGCGGGCACCCTTGCCCGGCGTGCCGGGGCGACGCTGGCCTGCCCTGCTGACACCGACCGGCTGCTGCGCGCCGGCGAGCTCGTCGGTGTCTGGCCCGAAGGATTCAAGGGCATCGGCAAGAACTACCGCGACCGCTACGAGTTGCAGCGCTTCGGACGCGGCGGCTTCGTGCGCAGTGCGATCACCGCCGGCGCGCCGATCGTGCCCGTGTCGATCGTCGGCTCCGAAGAGATCCACCCGGTACTCGGCAACGCCTCGGTGTTGGCCCGGCTGCTCGGTCTGCCGTACTTCCCGATCACGCCGACCTTTCCGTGGCTCGGCCCGCTCGGCCTCGTCCCGCTACCCAGCAAGTGGTACCTCGAGTTCGGCGAGCCGATCGACACCGGCGGCCTCGACGCCGCCGACCCCGTCGAGGTGTTCGAGACGACCGACCACGTGCGCGAGACGATCCAGGCCACGCTCTATCGCCTGCTCGCCCAGCGCCGCTCCATCTGGCGCTAGCTCACGGGCGGCAGGGTGGGGTGCCGACCAGCAGGGTGGCGTTCAGCCGGGCGGCGACCTCGACGGTGCCGGCGCGTGTCGAGCGCACGAGCAGCCAGCCTTGGCGGGTGGCGCCGACACAGCCGTCCGAGCTGTTCACCGACCACAGCCGCGACGCGCGCATGCGCACTACCGCCGTCCCGGCGTGGCTGAACTTCAGCGTCAGCGATGACGCGTCCTCGTCGGTGAGACTCGCCGCGCCGGTGATCAACGGCGTCGGGTCCGCGACGCGCCACACCTGCCAGTTCGAGTCGTGCCACGCCGGAATCAGGTACGACGGCGGGTGCCGCAGCAACGCGGCCTCGGCCAGGCCGCCCGTGTCGATGCGCGCCCGGGGGAGCGCGACGATGTCGACCGCGTTGTCGTCCAGCCAGCGCCGATAGCTGCTCGCCGTCAGCGGGTGATAGAGCACCTGGTTGTAGAGCAGGTCCGACTGCCGCTCCCACCCGCGCGCGATCGGGTATTGCCGCGCGACGAAGTAGGCCTCCCAGTGCCCACGCGTGAACGGGATCTCCAGGCGGCCGGACGGGTTGGCCTGGTGGCCGAGGTAGTGCAGCAGCCCCGTGTAGTAACTCGCGTTGCGGGTCGGGTCCAGCGCGCTGGAGTGCAGGTCCGACGCGAATTCGCTGGCCGGTTTGACCATGCCGACGAGGAACACCAGTGCCGCTGACACGAGCGTCCGCGCGCTCCGTGTCGTCAGGAAGTAGCACGCGAGCGGGACGAGGACGACCTTCGCCAGACGCGCGACGTTGCCCCCGATCGGATTGGGCACCAGGAACGCGACGACGTCGAAGGCCAGGTAAGACAGCGCGAAGACCCGCAGCGCCTGGTGCTTGGGCGGGCCGATGAACACGACCGCCACGCAGAACCCGGCGACACCGGCGAACGTCTGCCAGGGGCACGGGAACGGTCCGCCCGCACCGCCGACGACGAAAGCCACGGCCGACCCGGTCAGCCCCGCGGTGAGCGCGGCAGCGCGGCGCCAACCCAGCGCCGTCGCGACCGCGGGTGCGATCACGATCAGCAAGAACCCGGCCAGCGGGCTGGCGAGCGACGCGAGACAGCTCAGCAGCGCAGTGACCGGCCACGGTCGACGGGTCAGCACCGCCGCGAACGCAGCCACGGCGAAGGCCGAGCCGAGCAGGAACGGCACCTCGCCGAGCAGCAGGTCCTCGCAGGCGCTGAGCACCACGGCGACTCCGAAGACCACCTGGCGCTTCACGGACAGCCCGGACGCCAGGCGCGTCGCCGCCCAGGTCGCGCCGGCGCATCCGGCCACGCCGACCGCGGCGGCACCGAGTTCGCCGTTGTGGAAGGCCGCCGTCACCAGCGGGTACAGCACGCTGTAGCCGGGCAACGCCGAGCCGCCGTACCAGCGGAACGTCCAGACCGACAGCCCGTCGTGCCCGGCGATCCACGCGCGGAACTCCTGGGCGGGCCAGTCGGCGCCCCAGCGGGCGAGCGTCACGATGAGCGCGCCGGCCAGGGCAGCCAGCAGGACGGTCGAGGTCCGGACGAGTCGCCGCTGCGCGGCCGGTCCAGCCGTCCACGTCGCAGCGAAAGTCATCGCAAGCCCCGCACGAGTAGATGGTCACGTGCCGACACTGAGACGACCGTGACCGAGGACGGAGCCGTGGGCCGTGACACATCCAGATCTTGGTCGTTGATACCTGTATGAAGCCTCGCACGCTGCTCGTCGCCCTCACCGCATTGATCGCCCTGGCCGGGGTGCTCCAGCTGCAGCAACCCGCCGGCGCTGCACAAGCGCCGGCAGGCACGAGCACCGGTGTGTACGCGCCGCTCAACCGCCCCGGACCTGCGCTGAGCGTGCCGCACTCCAAGCTCGCCGCCGCGCTGAGCTGCCACGGGACGCTGCACGGCTCGACGCTGGAGCCGGTGCTGCTCAACCCGGCCACCGGCGTAACCGCCACCCAGAACTACTCGTGGAACTACGAGCGCGATTTCACCGCCCAACACCGGCCGTGGTGCCAGGTGACCATGCCCTACAGCACCCTGGGCGACATCCAGACCGCCGGCGAGTACCTCGTGTACGCCATCCGGACGATGCACGCCCGCGCCGGCGAGCGCATCGCGGTGCTCGGCCACAGCCAGGGCGGTATGTCGATGCGGTGGGCGCTGCGGTTCTGGCCGGACACCCGCACGATGGTCGACGACGTGATCGGGATGGCCGGCTCGAACCACGGCACGACGGTGCAGACGGGCTGCGTCCCGAACCAGACCAAGTGCCCGCCCGCGGTGTGGCAGCAGGGCGCGACTGCGAAGTTCATCGCCGCCCTGAACAGCGGGGCCGAGACCTTCCGCGGCATCTCCTACACCGAGATCTTCACGCACACGGACGAGGTCGTGCAGCCGAACTCCACCGACGCCACCTCCTCGTCCGCGCTGCACACCGGCGCCGGACAGATCACGAACGTCTCGACGCAGGACATCTGCCCGGCCGATGTCAACGAGCACCTCAACGTCGGCACGATCGACCCAGCCGCGTACGCGCTCGTCATGGACGCGCTCAACCACGCCGGACCGGCCAAGCCGTCGCGGATCGATCCGGCCGTGTGCCAGCAGCCGTATCAGCCCGGCGTCGATCCGACCAACGTCGCGATGTACGAGCAGATCCTCGAGGGCGCGCCGGGGCTCGGCGCGGTCGGGACGCCGTACGTGAACGCGGTCGGTGCCCCCGAGGTTTCCGCCGAGCCGAAGCTGCGCTGCTACGTGCTGGCCGCCGGGTGCTGAGTCGGCGCGCCTTTCTCGCCGGTGGCGCTGCGCTGGCCGGCGTCGGCCTGCTGCCGGACTGGACGGCTGCCGCGACGCCGCCCGGCCTGCCGTCGATGGACGAGGTGTGGCGCTGGCAGCACGAGCTGGTCGGGTTCGGCACGCGCTTCACGGGCAGCCCCGGCCACGTCCGGTTCACCGACTGGCTGCACAACGAGTTCGCTCAAGTACCGGGCTTTCGGCTGCACACCGACCGGCTCACCTTCCACCGCTGGCTCGCGCGTGACTGGTCGTTGTCGATCGAGCAGGACGCCACCCTGGGCAAGTCGGGTCCGGTGCCCGTCAGCTACTACTACCCGTACTCCGGTACCACCGGCCCGCGCGGTGTGAGTGGGCGCCTGGTCGATCTCGGCACCTACACCCCGGCCGTCCCGGGCACCCCCGGCACCGGCTACACGCCCGAGTTCTGGCTGCCCGCGAAGGACGCGATCGCCCTCGTCCGGGTACCGCCGTCGACCTTCTCGCTCGCGTCCGGTCAGACCGCAACCGGCGGCTACCGTCGCGGCCGCACGTCCGAGCAGGCTGCCGCTGACTACGAGCAGTACGCCGCCGTGCTGACCAATCCCGCGTTCAACGGGATCTTTGCCGCAGTCCCGCTGCTCGACGCGAAGAACGCCGGTGTGCGGGGCGTCGTCGTTGCCTGGACCGGCATGTCCGACGACCAGGTGCACAACCAGTACAACCCCTTCATCACCCCGTACCCCAACACCGCGGGTCTGCCCGTCCCCGGCGATCCGGGCTGCCCTGCCTTGTGGGTCGGCGACAAGACCGGCCAGGCACTGGAGAACAGCGCGCGCGGCGGCAGCCCGACCGTGACGCTGACGCTCACCGCGTCGATCACCCCGCACGCCGCCACCGAGACGATCTGGGGCGTGCTGCCCGGCTCGGGCAGTGACCGCCACAAGGGGTTGATCGTCAACACCCACACCGACGGGCCGAATGCGACCGAAGAGAACGGCGCGCTGGGCATGCTTGCCCTGGCGCGCTACTTCGCCGGGCAGCCGCGGCGACGCGATCTCTACTTCGCCATGGTCACCGGCCACTTCCAGTTGCCGCAGTTCATCAAGTCGATCCCGACGCCTCGTCCCGAGGTCGGCAGCGACGCGACGAGTGCCTGGATGGTCGAGCATCCTGCGATCTACCAGCAGGCGCTGGCCGGTCTGACGGTCGAACATCTCGGTTGCACGATGTGGACCGACGACAGCAACGGCCGCTACGCCGCGACCGGCGGCTATGAGTGGGGCACGACCTACGCCGCGCAGAAGGAGGCGTCGACCAGCCCGACGAATCTCGAACAGCAGGCCTACCTCTCGGCCGTCGGTGCGGTGAACGCTCACGGCGGCCTCGACCGGCCGGCCGTCACGGTCCTGCCGGGCGCCGTGCCGCTGTACCTCGGCGAAGGCGCGCCGCTGTATGCCGGCGGTCTCGGGACGGTGTCGCTGTGCCCACTGCCGAGCTACCTGCTGCAGGCGGGCGATCGCCGCAATCCGCGCCAGCTCGATCTCGACAAGCTCGACAAGCGGCTTGCCTACGGGCAGATCCTGAGTTTCGCGCGAACGATCAAGACGCTCGACCAGGCACCAGCAAGTGCATTCTGAGGGGCATCAGTCTGAGCGGCATCCGGACGGCGATCCGCTGCGCGGTCTCGTGCTTGTGCCGTCCTCGGCGTCGGCGCAGGATCACCGCCGCCGCGATGCCGCCGCCGAGCGCGCCGGCGCCCACCGCTGACGGGACGCCGATCAGGGCCGCCTTGCGG
This sequence comes from uncultured Actinomycetota bacterium, assembly GCA_963754285.1. Classification (GTDB taxonomy): domain Bacteria; phylum Actinomycetota; class Actinomycetes; order Mycobacteriales; family Jatrophihabitantaceae; genus RYN-133. The sequence goes on along the minus strand of CAVWFN010000007.1, from coordinate 659,156 downwards.
CCGGTGCGGAAGTCGCGGATCTCCCAGCCGCGCGCCTTCGCCTCGGCGCGCAGGGCCGAGTCGGGATTCACCGCGACCGCGTGGCCGACCATCGACAGCAGCGGCACGTCATTGATCGAGTCGGAGTAGGCACTGCACTTGTCGAGTTCGAGCCCCTCGCGCTCGGCGAGGGCGAGCACCGCGTGGGCCTTGGCCTCGCCGTGCAGCACCTCGCCGACCAGGTGGCCGGTGTAGACCCCGTTGGACGACTCGGCAACCGTGCCGAGGGCGCCGGTCAGATGCAGCCTGCGCGCGATGATCGTGGCCAGCTCGACGGGCGTCGCCGTGACCAGCCAGACGCGCTGGCCGCGGTCGAGGTGATCTTGCGCGAGCGCGTGCGTGCCGGACCAGATGCGATCAGACATCTCTTCGTCGTAGATGTCCTCGCCGAGCGCAACGAGTTCGGCGACGTCCTTGCCGGCGATGAACGCGAGCGCCGACTCGCGGGTGCGGTGCAGATCGCCATGGTTCTCACCGCGCACCCGCAGGAGCACTTGCCGCGCGCTGAAGCGGACCAGATCACGCCAGTCGAAGAACTTCCGGGCCGCGAGTCCCTTGGCGAAGTGGAAGATCGATGCGCCGACCATCATCGTGTTGTCGACGTCGAAGAAGGCAGCGGCATGCGGGTCGAGCGGAACTTCGCGCAGCAAGGCGATCTGGTCGCCGATGCCTGGCTTCGGCCTCACGCACCCAGGGTATCGAGGCGCCCCGACACCTGAGCGGGTGTCATCAGAACTTCATCAGTGCGTCAGCAGTTGCCGACGCCGATTCCGACGTCACCGACGCCGGCGCTGACGCACGTCGTCGTCACTTTGATCGGGAGCTTGGTCCCGGTCTGGCCCGAGCCGGAGCCCGAATGCCCACCGAGGCCGGGCAGGCTCGGCAGGGGCAGATGTGGTGAGCTCCCGCCGAGCGGGGACTTGGTCGGCACGATCGAGCCGCCCGGGCGAGGAGTTCCGGTCCCGCCGGACGTCGGCGTCGGGTTCGATGCGCTGCCGCTTCCCGTCCCCGGCGCGGGACTGACGGGAACGGTGACACCCGGCGAGCCACCGACGCGGTGCCCGGTGCCCGCCGAGCGCGACGAGCTCGGGCCGGGCTGCTTCGTTCCGGTCTTGCCGCCGCCCGTCTGCTTCGGGGTCGCGGAGCAGCTACCCGAGCAGGGAACCGGGCCGAACTGGTCGGTCGAGCTCACGCAGTTGCAGCCGAGGTCCGCGCGCAGCGCCGCCGAGCGCTGCTTCGCCTGCCGCAACAGGGTCAGCGTGGCCGCGGCATTCTGGTGCAGCGCCCCGGCCGGGATACGTCCGACGATCTTGGTCATCGCCTTGATCTGGGCGGGAGCCCACGACGTGATAGCGGTCAGCGAGCCGGCGTCGTCGTTGCGAACAGCATCGCCGTTGAGCATGGACGATGCCGCCAGGATGTCGCTGTCGGCCGAGTTGAGCGTGTCACGCACGAGGCCGGCGGTGCCGGAGCTGATCTGGCCGCTGTCGGCGAGCGCGCCGGTGCCGGCCGCCATCGCGATAGGCGTGTGCAGCAGGTCGGCGACCTCGCCGATGCGGGTCGCGGCGAACTGGAGCTTCAGCTTGCCCCTCGCGACAGTGCCGCTGGTCGTGCTGTACTCCACGTCCTCGCTGGCCCGCTTGATGCCGTAGAGCGCGTCACCGGGCAACGCGTGCTGGCTGAGAAGCACCGCTCCACCGAGCAGCAGGACGAACGCGGTCAGCGCGCACGCGACCGCGACGAGGGGCTTGGCGAACCGGAATCGGCGCGTGGGTTCGGCGCTCGCGCGCTCGGTCTTGGCCGCCCGCTTGCTCTGCGTCGGCGCAGTCGCCGGTGTCAGTGACGCTTCGCCCTCGTCGACCAGGCGTGGCGTGACGGCGACGAGCTGGGCGCGCAACTCCGCGCGGAACTCCGCGCGCATCGGCGGGGCGACCTCGAGACCGGCCAGCGCGCCGACCAGTTCGCGAACCCGCGGGTCGGACGAGCGCGCGGGGTCGCCGTGGCGGCGCCATGCGCCGCCCAGCAGAGGTACCCGGTGCTCGTTCATCGCGGTGATCTTCCTTCTCGTCGGTCCACAGCGATCAACGAGCCGGAAGCGCTTCGGATACTCAGGTTTCCCGCAAGACGCGTACCCGCGAGTAGGGTTTCGAAACCGTTGCGAGCGCGATGAGCGCTTGCGCGAAGAACCCGCCGATCGCGCGAGCGAAGCGAGCTTGCGATTTCGGGTCGCAGGATCCCCCCGAGCGCAGCGAGCGGGGGAGACAAGATCCGAGTCCGGCGGATCATCTCAGGTCGTTCCCTACAAGTTCCGCCAACTTTCGCACGGCACGGTGCTGGAGGGCCTTGATCGCGCCGTCGTTCTTGCCCATCACGGCGGCGGTCTCGCTGACCGAGAACCCCTGGATGAAGCGGAGCATCACGCATTCGCGCTGCTCGTCGCCCAACCGGCTGACCGCCGCCATGAGCCGTTCGGAGGTGAGCAGGTCGAGCACCGCCGCTTCCGGGCTGGGTTCGCGCTGGTCGCCCTCGACGGTGTCAGCGGTGGTGATCTCGAGCCGGTTCCGGGCCGACTTCATGTGGTCGAGGATGATGTTGCGGGCGATCGTGACGAACCAGGCGCCGATGTCGCGACCTTGATAGGTGATCGTGCTGATCCGGCGCAGGGCGCGCAGGAAGGTCTCGCTGGTGAAGTCCTCGGCGAGCGCGCGGTCGTTCACCCGGAAGTAGATGAACCGGAACACCGTGTCGGCATAGCGGTCGTAGAGCTGGCCGAACGCCTCGCCGTCGCCGGCCTGCGCAGCGGTGACCAGGCGCCAGGTCTCGACGTGCTCGTCGCTGATGGCGCCCTCGGGCTCCTCGCCCTCGGCGGGAGGATCCGGTCGGGGGTCGGTCCGGCTGGTGCGGTGACCGATGCGATGCCCGCGTTTCGTGTTCGCGGCGGCCGACGGAGCCTCGGTCGAGGTGGCCTCCATGGCCAGCCACGACGGCCCGACCGGCTGCGGAACGAACTGCGTACCCAGGCGACGGGTCAGCTCGTTGAGTTCGGCGGCGACCAGTTCGGTCAACGCGCGCAGCCCGGCGCCCGAGGTGACACCCTCAGGTGCCGATCTCTTCGCGCGCCGCATCGCGTCCCTTTCCGCGACGGGTCGGGCGGGTTGGCCCTGCGTCGCGTTAAGACCGCGCTAACGCTACCCGGGACAAGGGGACCCTCAAACCGTTCGCGCGGTCGAGCTCTGTGTCTGTGCCGCGGATGCCGGTTATGGGCAAAATGCGCCGCGAACCTTCGTACGTTAGCTGTCAAGTTGCCAAGATCGGTACTGCTGTGTGGCCCATCCCATTATCGGCCGCTGCACCCCGAGCACAATGTGTGCGTGACCCCCCGCGTGTTTTCCCGTGATCATTCCGCGGACCATTGCGTCACCCTGATCACCCGCGCCGAGTGCCACCTGTGCGCCGACGCCGAGGCAGCCGTGCGTCGGCTACGCGACGAACTGGGTTTCGACTACGTCGAACTCGACGTCGACCAGGACGCCGCGCGTCGCGCCGAGTACTCCGACCGGGTGCCGGTCGTGCTCATCGACGGTCGCGAGCACGGGTACTGGCGCGTCGAAGAGGCCCGATTCCGTAAGGCCCTGCGCAGGCCCGTCCGCGGCGGCGAGACCGGCTCCGGGGCTGGCTGAGGAGCACCTATAGCACGGCCCCGCGCGATTTGGGAAAAGATTCACGAGCGGCGTACCGTCCGAGAGACCGAATCGCCCTACCACACCGGATCGCACCGGGATCGACGAGGTGTCATGTCTGCCGAGCGCAGCGCGTCGCGCGTCGCAGGTGTGTCTGGTGACAATCGGGTGGACGGACGGGTGCCGGACGCCACCGTGGCTCGGTTGGCTACTTACCTTCGCGTGCTCGGATCGCTCGGCGATCGCTCGATCACGACGGTCTCGTCCGAAGAACTGGCCGCAGCTGCCGGCGTGAACTCGGCCAAGCTGCGCAAGGATCTGTCCTTCCTCGGTTCGTACGGCATCCGCGGGGTCGGCTACCACGTCGCCACCCTCACCGAAGAGATCGCCCGCACCCTGGGGATCACGGTGCACCGCTCGGTCGCGCTGATCGGTATCGGCAACCTCGGCCAGGCGCTGGCCGGCTATGCGGGTTTTGCCAGCCGCGGGTTCCGCATCGCCGCTCTGATCGACGCCGACCCGGGACGCATCGGGACGACGATCCGCGGCCTGGTCGTGCGCGACATCGCCGACCTCGAGCAGATCGTCACCGAGGAGCAGATCACCATCGCCGTGCTCGCCACGCCCGGCTCGGTCGCGCAGGATCTGTGCGACCGGCTCGTCGCCGCCGGCGTCACAAGCGTCCTCAACTTCGCCCCCGTCGTGCTGTCGGTGCCCGCGCACGTCGACGTCCGCAAGGTCGATCTCGCCGCCGAACTGCAGATCCTGTCCTTCCACGAGACCCGCAAGGCCGCCGCCGACATCTCGCGGGCGGTGGCGACGCGATGAGCGCTCGCGCGAAGAGCCAGAACGCGCTCGCGACGAAGTCGCGTATCGGACCGGGAGCGGGCCCGAGCGCAGCGAGTGGTCCGGGAGCGGGTCGATGAGCGTTCTAGTAGTCGGTCTGTCGCACCGCACCGCACCGGTCGCGCTGCTCGAGAAGGTGTCGGTCGCTGCTGACGACCTGGCCAAGACCCTGGACGAGTTGCACCGCGCCGAGACGATCAGCGAGGTATTGCTGCTCTCGACGTGCAACCGCATCGAGGTCTACGCCGACGTCGCGCGGTTCCACCCGGCGGTCGCCGAGATCAGCACGGTGCTCGCCCGGCACGCCGGCGTCCCGGTCGCAGACCTGGCCGAGCACCTTTACGTCCACTTCGCCGAAGCCGCGGTCGAGCACCTGTTCACCGTCACGTCCGGCCTCGACTCGATGGTCGTCGGCGAGTCGCAGATCCTCGGCCAGGTGCGCTCGGCCTATGCCCTGGGCACGGAGGCCGGCTCGCTCGGCTCGGTCCTGCACGAGCTCACCCAGACCGCGCTGCGCGTCGGCAAGCGGGTGCACTCCGACACCGGTGTCGACCAGGCCGGCGCGTCGATCGTGTCGGTCGCGCTCGACCACGCCGAGTCGGTGCTCGGCACGCTCGACGGCATCCGCGTCCTCATCGTCGGTGCCGGGTCGATGGGCGCGCTCGCCGGCGCCACCCTGCGCCGCCGCACATCCGGCGTCGAGCTGACCGTCGCCAACCGCGGCGCCGAGCGAGCCGATCGACTGGCTGCCTCGCTCGATGCCCGGGCGATCGGGCTGGGCGAGCTGGGCGCCGCGATCGCCGACGCCGACCTGGTCATCTCGTCCACCGGCGCGACCGGCCTCGTGATCGAAGCGGCCACCGTCGGCCCTCGTCCGCACCGGCCGCTGATGGTGCTCGACCTGGCGATGCCGCGCGACATCGACGAGACCGTCGCCGACTTCGAGGGCGTGACCTATGCCGACCTCGACGCGCTGCGCGCGAACGGCGGGGCGATCAGCGACGACGAGGTGCGCGCTGCGACGGCGATCGTGGCCGAGGAACTGGGCAACTACCTGGCCGAGCAGCACCAGCTCGCCGTCGCGCCGACGGTGACCGCGCTGCGTGCCCGCGCCAACCAGGTCATCGACGCCGAACTGACCCGCCTGTACTCCCGCCTGCCCGACGCCGACGAGGACGTCCGTCGTGAGGTCGCTGCCGCCGTTCGTCGCGCGGTCGAGAAGGTGCTTCACGCGCCGACCGTCCGCGTGAAGGAATTGGCCTCGACACCGGGCGGCGACCAGTACGCCACCGCGCTGCGCGAGCTGTTCGACCTCGACCCCGCCGCCGCCGAGTCGGTCGCCGCCGTCCGCAAGGGCGGTGAGCCAAAATGACTGCGGTTCGCACCCTGCGTGTCGGCACGCGCGCCAGCGCGCTTGCCCGCGTGCAGACCGACCTCATCGCGCACGAGCTCGGTGCACCGGTCGACATCGTCCCGATCTCGACCGAGGGCGACCGGTCCAGCGCCGCCCTCACCCAGATCGGTGGCACCGGAGTCTTCGTCTCGGCCCTGCGCGAGGCGTTGCTGGCCGGCGACATCGACGTCGCTGTCCATTCCTTCAAGGATCTCCCGACCGCTGCAGCGGACGGGATTGTCATCGCGGCCGTCCCGGTTCGCGAGGATCCGCGCGACGTGCTCGTCGCGCGTGACGGGCTCACCCTCGGTGAGCTCCCCGCCGGCGCTCGCGTCGGCACCGGCTCGCCACGGCGAGCCGCCCAGCTCAACGCCCTCGGGCTGGGGCTGGAAGTGGTCGCCATCCGCGGCAACGTCGACACCCGGCTCGGCAAGGTCGCCGCCGGTGAGGTCGATGCTGTCGTGCTCGCGTACGCGGGACTGCGCCGGCTCGGCCGGGGCAACGAGGCGACCGAGGTACTCGATCCGATCCAGGTCCTGCCGGCTCCCGCGCAGGGCGCCCTGGCGGTGGAGTGCCGCACGTCCGACGACGAGGCCCGGGCCCTGCTCGCCGGCCTCGACCACGCGGACACCCGCACGGCGGTCGCCGCCGAGCGGGCCCTGCTCGCCGCACTCGAGGCGGGCTGCTCGGCGCCGGTCGGCGCCTTGGCCGAGATCGCCGAGGGCGAGACCGGCACTGAAGTGTTCCTTCGCGGCTCGGTGACCGCGGTCGACGGCAGCGACGCCGTCCGACTGTCGGCAACGGGCCCGACCGCAAACGCCGAGGACGTGGGACGCCGCCTGGCGGCCGACCTGCTCGCCGACGGCGCAGATCAGATGATGGGGAAAGACACATGACCCGCTCGCGCAAGGTCCTGGGCAAGATCACGTTCGTCGGGGCCGGCCCCGGCGATCCCGGACTGCTCGCCGGCCGCGCCCGCGACGCCCTGACCGGTGCCGACCTCGTCGTGGCCGATGCGTCGGTCGCCTCAGCGATCGTGGCGCTCGCCGGTGCCGACGTCCGCGACCCCGAGGCGACGCCGGCCGAAACGGCGAAGCTGCTCGGCGCCGAGGCCCGCAACGGGCTCTCGGTCGTGCGCCTGGTCCCCGGCGATCCGTTCTCGAACGAGGACGTGATCAAGGAAGCGACTGCCGTCGGACGCACGTCCGTCCCGTTCGCCATCGTCCCCGGCGTGGCGACCGGCGTCGGCGCAGCGTCCTACGCCGGTGTTGCCTACGGGCCGGTGCGTACCGAGGCCGACCTCACCACCTACGAGACCGCCGACTTCGAGGCGCTCGCTTCGGCTCCCGGCACACTCGTGCTCACCGTCCCGGCTGCCGAGGTCGCCGACGTCGGGCAGCACCTCGTCACCTACGGCGTGAAGCCGGACAGCCCCGTGACCGTCAGTTGCGCGGCCACGACCACCGGACAGCAGACCGTCAGCGGCACGCTCGGTGACCTCGAACTCGCGGTCGTCGGCATGACCGGCACCGTCGTCGTCACCGTCGGCAAGGCCGCCGCGCAGCGCGACAAGCTGTCGTGGTGGGAGTCGCGTCCGCTCTACGGCTGGAAGGTGCTGGTGCCGCGCACCAAGGAGCAGGCCGGCGCGATGAGCGACCGGCTGCGCGGCTACGGCGCCGTGCCGGTCGAGGTTCCGACGATCGCAGTCGAGCCGCCACGCACCCCGACCCAGATGGAGCGCGCGATCAAGGGCCTGGTCACCGGCCGGTTCGAGTGGATCGTGTTCACCTCGACCAACGCGGTGCGCGCCGTGCGCGAGAAGTTCGAGGAATTCGGCCTGGACGCCCGCGCGTTCGCCGGCGTGAAGATCGCCTGCGTCGGCGAGGCGACCGCCGACGCTGTGCGCGCGTTCGGCATCTCGCCCGAACTCGTCCCGTCCGGGGAGCAGAGCTCGGAAGGGCTGCTGGCCGACTTCCCGCCCTTCGACGACGTGCTCGACCCGATCAACCGCGTGCTGCTGCCGCGTGCCGACATCGCGACCGAGACCCTCGCGGCCGGGCTGCGTGAGATCGGCTGGGAGATCGACGACGTGACCGCGTACCGCACCGTGCGTGCGGCGCCGCCGGCCGCCGAGATCCGCGACGCGATCAAGTCGGGCGGGTTCCAGGCCGTCTGCTTCACCTCGTCCTCGACCGTGCGCAACCTCGTCGGCATCGCCGGCAAGCCGCACGCCCGCACCGTGGTTGCGTGCATCGGCCCGCAGACCGCGGCCACCGCGCGTGAGTTCGGGCTGCGCGTCGACGTCCAGCCCGAGAACGCCACGATCCCCGCGCTGGTCGACGCGCTCGCCGCGCACGCGACCGTCCGGGCCGCGGAGGAGAAGGAGAAGGCCGCCGCGGCGGCCGCGAAGAAGTCCGCGCGATCGTCCTCGCGCCGCGCGTCGCGCTGACACTCCCGACCGCCGCTTCACCGACAGTGGTCAGTTTCGGCCACAGTGGTCAGTTGTAACTGACCACTGTGGCCACAACTGACCACTGTCGTAGGACGGGGTGATCACGACCGTGCGCCTTGCCTGCGTGCTGGCCGCGGCGGCCGCGGCGCTCGCCGCCTGCTCGTCCGGCGCCGGGCCGTCGGTGCCGGCGACGCCGTCGCACGCGGCGACCGTTCGCTACCACGTGCTCTTCGACGACACGAAGGCCGAGACCGCCGGCAACGCCGACTGGATCATCTCGACCTCGATGCCCGACCCGCTCGCGCAGAACCGCAACCCGTCGAGCGAGACCGACTGGACCGGCGCGCTCTCGTCGTGGGGCGTCGCCCTGCAGAAGAGCGGCGCCTACGCGCTCGACACGCTCCCGCCCGGCGGCCTCATCACCGACGGTGACGTCACCAACCCTCTCGACCTGTCGAAGTTCGACGCGTTCGTGCTGCCGGAGCCGAACGTGCTGTTCACCGCGGCCGAGAAGAGCGCGATCCTGATGTTCGTCCACGCGCGGCGGCGGATTGTTCATGATCAGCGACCACTCGGGCAGCGACCGCAACAACGACGGCGTCGACTCGGTGCAGGTGCTCAACGACCTGATGGGGACGAGCGACCCGTTCGGGTTCACGATCGACTCGCTCGACATCGACTCGGAGAACCCGGACGTGCTCGGCTCGACCGACCCCGTGCTCTCCGGGCCGTTCGGGAAGGTCACCGGAACGATCATCCGCAACGGCACGACTGCGACGTTGCACCCGAGTCACAATCCGTCGGTCAAGGGCGAGGTGTATCGCAGCGGCTACTCGGCCGGCGGCACCACTGGCGCGGCCGTCGTCAGTTCGACCTACGGATCGGGACGGGTCGTGTTCTGGGGCGACAGCTCGACGGTCGACGACGGCACAGGGGAATCGGGCAAGACGCTGTACAACGGCTGGACCGACCCGGCCGGGACTGACGGCACGCTCGCACTCGACGCGACGGCCTGGCTGGTGGGGTCGGGCTCGTCCGGCGACGCGTAATCTCGAATCGTGCCGTTGCCCGATCTCCCGCCGTTCCCGACGTCGCGCCCGCGCCGGCTGCGCCGTACCGCGGCGCTGCGCCGCCTGGTCGCCGAGGTCGAGGTTCGCGCGTCCGATCTGGTGCTGCCGATGTTCGTGCGCGAGGGTCTCGACGAGCCCGTGCCGATCTCGTCGATGCCGGGAGTCGTGCAACACAGCAACGAGAGTCTGGTCAAGGCGGCGGTCGAAGCGGTGTCCGCCGGTGTCGGCGGACTGATGATCTTCGGCGTGCCCGACCACAAGGACGCCACCGGGTCAGGCGCCGACGACCCCGACGGCGTGCTGAACGTCGCGTTGCGCCGGTTGCACGACGAACTCGGCGACGACACCGTGCTCATGTCCGACCTGTGCCTCGACGAGTTCACCGACCACGGGCACTGCGGCGTTCTGAACGACGCGGGCGAGGTCGACAACGACGCAACGCTCGTTCGCTACGCGGCCATGGCGCGTGCGCAGGCCGATGCCGGGGCGCACCTGCTCGGCACGAGCGGAATGATGGACGGCCAGGTCGGTGCGGTGCGCCGCGCACTCGACGACGCCGGCTACCTCGACACGGGCATCCTCGGATACGCGCCGAAGTACGCGTCCGGCTTCTACGGACCGTTCCGCGAAGCGGTGAACTCGTCACTGACCGGCGATCGCAAGAGCTATCAGCAGGACGCCGCGCGCACGGCGGCCGATGCGCTCGCCGAGGTGGCCCTCGACGTCGCCGAAGGCGCAGACATCGTCATGGTGAAGCCGGCGCTGCCGTACCTGGACATCCTGCGCGCGGTCGCCGATGCGAGTCCCGTTCCGGTCGCGGCCTACCAGATCAGCGGTGAGTACGCGATGGTCGAAGCGGCGGCGGCGAACGGCTGGCTCGACCGCGACCGCGTGATCGCCGAGACGCTCACGTCGATCAAGCGGGCGGGGGCGTCGTTGATCCTCACCTATTGGGCGGCCGAGGTCGCGGCGGCCTCGTAGTTCGCCCATGCGTCGCTATGTCGAGCCGGCGCGCACGTACGTGTCGACGCTCGTACTGCTCGGAGCGATAATCGCAGGTTTCCTGATCGATCTGCTCGTCATCGGTGGCGGCCGGAAGCACGTGTATGCATGGGTCATCGGCGGTGTTCTCGTCGTCGGTGTAGATGCGCTGATCACGTCTGCTGCGCGACAGCTGCGCTCGATCGTCGTCACTGACGACGACCTGACAGTCGGTGAGGAAACGCTGCCGCGTAACGAGATTCTCGGCATCGATCTCGGCGACACCGACAACGCTCCGCTGCTCGGGCGCCGCTTCGGTGAAGGGCTGCCGCGCGGCACGGCCGCGCTCACGCTCGCTCTGGCCGACGGGCGCAAGGTCGCTGTCGCGACACGTCGTCCGGAACGGCTTGCCGCCGTGCTCGGCGCTGTCGGAGTCATGCCCGAGGTGCGTCGCGCGCTGCCGCGCGACCTCGAGCACCTGCCCGAGATCGACCGGCGCGCGGAGTCGCTGTTCCGTGTCGCAGGAATGGATCTGCCCGACCTGCCCTTCCCGCTCGACGCGTTGCACGAATCGCGCGCCGTGTTCGTCGCCGGAGACCCGCCCGTGGGTTTCCTGCAACTGGACGAGGTCGACGGCAATGCGCACGTCCAAGAACTCGCGGTGTTGCCCTCGCACATGCGCCAGGGGTTGGGCTCGACACTGCTCGACGCTGCGTGCGAGTGGGCACGGAGCGAGGGATACGCCGCGATCACCCTGACTACCTATGCCGAGGTCGCGTGGAACGCGCCGTTCTACGAAGCGCGCGGCTTTGTCGCGCTCACCGACCTCGCGCCCGAGCTCGCGGAGATCCGCGACTGGGAACGTGACGTCGGCCTCGACGCGATCGGGCGTCGTATCGCCATGCGCCGCGACCTGACCTGACCTGACCCGCTCCCGTCCCCCTACCGCGAGTGGTCATTTATGCGCCGAGTGGTCACTTATAAGTGACCACTCGGCGCGCAAGTGACCACTCGCGAAGGGGGTTACCGCCGCATTGCAGACTGGACGGGTGGAAGCACCGAGATCGGCCGAGCTGTTCGAGCGCGCCCAACAGGTCATCCCGGGCGGGGTGAACTCGCCCGTTCGCGCTTTTCGTGCAGTCGGCGGAACACCGCGGTTCATGGTCGAGGGCTCCGGTCCGTACCTGACGGACGCCGACGGCGTGCAGTACGTCGATCTGGTCTCGTCCTGGGGGCCGATGATCCTCGGACATGCGCATCCCGCAGTGGTCGAGGCCGTGCAGCAGGCGGCGACCCGCGGCCTGAGCTTCGGCACCCCGACCGAGGGTGAAGCCGAGTTGGCCGGCGAGATCGTCGATCGTGTCGCGCCGGTCGAGCAGGTCCGGTTGGTGAACAGCGGCACCGAGGCGACCATGTCGGCGATCCGGCTCGCGCGCGGCTTCACCGGGCGCCACCGCGTCGTCAAATTCGCCGGCTGCTACCACGGCCACGTCGATGCACTGCTCGCCGCGGCCGGCTCCGGAGTCGTGACGTTCGGACTGCCCGACACACCGGGGGTCACGGGCGCACAGACCGCCGAGACGATCGTGCTGCCGTACAACGACCTCGCCGCCGTCGAGTCGTGCTTCGCCGAATTCGGCGACGAGATCGCCTGCCTGATCACCGAGGCGGCGGCCGGCAACATGGGCGCGATCGCGCCGCTGCCCGGATTCAATGCGGGACTGCGCGAGATCACCGCCCGCCACGGCGCGCTGCTGATCATGGACGAGGTGATGACGGGCTTTCGCGTCAGCGCAGCTGGTTGGTACGGCCTCGAGCCGGTCGACGCGGACCTGTTCACGTTCGGCAAGGTGATGAGCGGCGGGCTGCCTGCCGCGGCATTCGGCGGTCGCGCCGACGTGATGTCGAAGCTCGCGCCGGCCGGGCCGGTCTACCAGGCCGGGACGCTGTCGGGAAATCCCGTCGCCGTGGCAGCGGGACTGGCGACACTGCGCAACGCCGGGCCTGATGTGTACGCCAAGCTCGACGCGAATGCGCGCACGATCGGCACGCTCGCCGCGCAATCACTTGACGAGGCCGGCGTTGCCCATCAAGTGCAGTTCGCGGGCAACCTCGTGTCGGTCTTCTTCGCCGAGAAGCCGGTCACCGACTTCGCCGGCGCCCAGGCGGCGGAGACCTTCCGCTACACCCCGTTCTTCCACGCGATGCTCGACGCCGGCGTGTACCTGCCGCCGAGCGGGTTCGAGGCGTGGTTCGTGAATGCCGCGATGGACGACGCCGCGATCGGCCGCATCGCCGAAGCGATGCCCGCGGCTGCGCGGGGTGCCGCTACTGCACGCCCGAGCGAATGATCTCGACGAAGCGCTCGTAGTCGCCGTCGAGGCTGATGTCGGACAGCGTGGGACGGTTCCACAGCCACGCGTCGAGGTCGCGGGCCGTGCCGGTGACCTCGAACGAGGCATCGGCGGGACCGACCCGGGCGATCGTGCCCTCGTCGGTGTAAGTGGTGCCGGTGTTCGGGCTCGTTCCGCTGAACGCGCCGAGCCGCACGAACCACTCGCCGCCCGTGTCGGTGGTCGTGATCCGTCCGACCGCACCGGACTGGTCGGCTTGTCCCCACGCCGGGACGCTGCTGTACATCCAGTCGAAGACCTCCGCCACGCCGTCCGTGGCCAGCTCGGGATCGATGTCGCTCACGCGGCCTGCAGTCAGTTCGGCGTCGAGGCGATGGATGAGCGCTTCGTGCGCCTGGCGACGGAGCACGAAGCCGGCGCTCTGGTCGGCGTCGAACCACGTCCAGAGCGCAGTGTGCGGCGGGGTCGTCTCGAGGGCGTCGACGAGCGTGGCGCTGGCCCGCCGGTAGAAGTCGAGTAACAGGTCGTAGTCGTCGGGACGAGCCTGGTTGGCCGCATCGGCGGCGTCGGGATTGTCGAGCCGTTCGGCGACGATCGTGCCCCAGAACAGCTGCACCTCGCCGAGGTGCCACAGCAGGTCGGCGGCCGACCAGTCAGGGCACGGCGGGACGCGCGTTGCCGGGTCGCACGCCTGCAAGGCGTCGGCGAAGCGTTCGGAATCAGCGCGGAGGTGGGCCAGGTAGTCCATGCCCGCACGCTAGCCACTGAGTCGGACAGCATTCCACAAGAACAGTTGCACAAGACTATTTGTACAACTATCGTTGTGGGTATGGCGACCGACCCGACCGTGCGCACCATCAACGACGCCGCCGCGCTGTCCGCGCTGGCCAATCCGTTCCGGGCACGCATCCTGGACGCGCTGCAGGTCGACGGCCCGTCGACCGCTTCGGCCCTTGCGACCCGCACCGGTCAGGCCGTGGGAAGCGCGAGCCACCACCTCAAGGTGCTCGCCGCCGCGGGTCTGGTGGAGGAGGCGCCCGAGTTGGCCCGCGACCGGCGCGAACGCTGGTGGCGCCTCGTCTCGGCCGGCTGGCAGTGGTCGCGTTCGGACGTCAAGGACGACACGGCGGCCTACACCGCGTCGCTGGCCGCCGAGTCGCTGCAGCTCAACCGGCAGTTCGACCGGGCCCGCGATTGGCTCGACAACCACGAGGGCGCCGGCGAATGGGGCGACGCGTCCTTCGCCACGTCCGGATGGATGACCTTGACGCCCGCCGAGCTACGCGAGTTCAGCGCCGAGATGGTGGCGTTGTTCAATCGCTGGCGGCGCCGTGAGCTACCGGACGACGGCCAGGAGCGCGAGTCGGTGTACGCCTTCGCGCGGGGCTTCCCGGCGCAGCCGTGACCGTGACACTCGAGCGCGCTCGTTCCGAGACGCGCGGTGCGCCCGTCCTGCCGCTGCGCCGCCAGCGGGCCTTCGTGACGCTGTGGTTCGGCGAGGGTGTCAGCGTCCTCGGCGGAGCGACGTCCTCGATCTTGATTCCGCTGCTGGCCGTCCTCGACCTGCACGCCACCGCGTGGTGGATGGGTCTGCTGACCGCGGCGGCGTGGCTGCCCTGGCTGCTCATCGGGCTGCCCGCCGGCGCGATGGTCGACCAGCTGTCACCTCGTGCCGTCATGATCGCGGCCGACCTCGTCAGCGCCGTCAGTCTCGCGAGCGTGCCGCTCGCGTGGTGGACGGGCGACCTCACCCTTGCGCAGCTGTTCGTGGTCGCCCTCGTCAACGGCGCGTGTTCGGTGTTCTTCCGCGCGGCCTATCCCGCGCTCGTCAACCGCGTCGTCGCGCCAGAGCAACTCACCGAGGCGAACGCGCGCATGTTCGGCACGGAGTCGGCAAGCACTGTCGTCGGCCAGGGCCTCGGCGGCTGGTTGGCCGGCGCACTTGGCGCGGCAAGCGGGGTCTTACTCGACGCCGTCAGCTTCGTGGTTTCCGCGGTCTGTCTGTCGCGGATTCGACTGCGACCGGACCGGCGGGGACGACAAGCGTGCGCGCCCATCGGTGAGCGCGTGAAGGACGGACTGCACTTCGTCTATTCCGACCGATTGCTGCGGCTGTTCACGCTGCTCGGAGGCATGTCGAATTTCGGACTGACCGGCTACCAGGCCGTGCTCGTGCTCTACCTCGTGAACGACGGTGGTCTGAGCAGTACGCAGATCGGTGTCCTGTTCGCCATCGACGGATTGGGTGGGCTGATCGGCGCAGCCGTCGCCGCTCCGGCTGCGCGCAGGTTCGGCACAGCACGGGCGATGGTGTGGTTCGGCGTGGCCGGCGGACCGCCGACGTTGTTGCTCGGCCTCGTCCACCCCGGTTGGTCGGTGCTGTTCGCTGCGGTTGCGCTCCCTGCCGTCGGGTTCGGCGTCGTGGCGGGCAACGTCATCAAGGGTGGTTGGCGGATGGGCTACGTCCCCGCCGAGTTGCAGGCCCGCGCGGTGACCGCGACCCAGGTCGTCAACTTCGGGACGATGCCGCTCGCCGCGCTGAGCGCCGGCTGGCTCGGCGGCACGATCGGACTGCGGGCAACAGTCGTGGTCATGGTCGCCGTCCATGTCGCGACCACCCTTGCGCTGTTGGCAAGCCCGGTCGCCCGGCGGCGCGATCTACCGGGTTTGGCAGGATCGGCGCCATGACCACTGCCGTCCACCTGCTCCGGCACGGCGAGGTCTACAACCCCGACCACATCCTTTACGGACGACTGCCGGGCTTCCACCTGTCCGACCTCGGCATCGCGCAGGCCGAAGTCGCGGCCAGGTTCCTGGCCCAACGACCCATCGGGTACCTCGTGTCCTCGCCGCTCGAACGAGCGCAACAGACTGCGGCACCGCTCGCCGCACTCGCCGGGCGCCCGGTCGAGCTCGACGAGCGCCTCATCGAGGCCGACAACAAACTCGAGGGACGCGCGGTGGCCGGCGGCAAGGGCCTGTTCGCCGACGTGTCGAACTGGAAGTACTTCCTCAACCCGCTGCGGCCGAGCTGGGGCGAGCCGTACGCGCAGGTGGCCGCCCGCGTGCTCGCCGCCGCACGCGCCGCACGCCGCCGCGTCGAGGGCACCGGGCTGGAGGCCGTCTGCGTCAGCCACCAGTTGCCGATCGTCGCGGCCCGGCGACGGGCCGAAGGCTTGCGACTGTTCCACGATCCCCGTAACCGGGAATGCAGCCTGGCCTCGGTCACGACGCTGGTCTTCGACGGCGAGATCGTCGTCGGCGTCGAGTACGCCGAGCCCGCCGCTGGGGTGCTGCCGGCCGGACGTGGCACGGGCGCGTGAGCCTCGGCCGTCACACTTGCAACCCCCGCGATTCGGGGCGCACAGGCGGGTAACGCACACTGGACGGCGATGAGAACGCTGCGCAAAGCACTGCTGGCCGTCGCCGTGGCGACGTTCGCACTGTCCGCGTGCACGAGTAGCTCCAGCGGCAACGGCGACTACACCTTCTCCGGCGCGCAGCAGGTCGGCTCGCTCATCCCGGTCAAGGACCGCAAACCCGTCCCCGAATTCGGCGGATCGCTGCTGAGCAGCGGCACCTACAAGCTGTCCGCGTACGACGGCAAAGCCGTGGTCGTGAACTTCTGGGGCACGTGGTGCCCGCCGTGCGTCATCGAGACGCCGCAACTCGAGAGCGTTTATCAGGCCTACAAGCACAAGGACGTCACGTTCGTCGGGATCGACATCAAAGAGGGGTCGCGCGACGCACCGAAGTCGTTCGTCAAGGACAACCACATCAAGTACCCGATGATCTACGACGAGAACGGCGAGACCGCGCTGCGCATGGGCAACATTCGCGTGCAGGCGACACCGTTCACCGTGTTGCTCGACAAGCAGCACCGGGTCGCCGGTGTCTACGTCGGCCCGCTGACACCGAAGGATCTCGAGCCGATGCTGAACCGGCTCACCGCCGGGGACTGACGACAGGTGGGTCTCGCCGAGAACGGCTTCACGCACGCGGTCCAGTCCGGTCCGCTGTTGTTCGCTGCTGCCGTTGCGGCCCTTGTCGGATTGATCGGTTTCCTGTCGCCGTGCGTGCTGCCGTTGGTGCCCGGCTACCTGTCCTACGTCGCAGGGCTGGCCGGGGACGGTGCGAGGCCGAGCCAGCGGCGCATGGCGCTCGGCTCGGTGCTGTTCGTCGTCGGGTTCTCCGCGATCTTCGTGCTGCAGGGTGTGCTGTTCGGCCAGTTCGGCGCCGCGATCAGCGATCATCGTGAGGCGCTCGAACGCATCATGGGCGTCATCACGATCGTGCTCGGCGTGGTTTTCCTCGGTGGGATCGGACTGCTGCAGCGCGAGGTGAAGTTCCACCGCCTGCCTCGTCCGGGCCTGGTCGGCGCGCCACTTCTCGGCGCGACGTTCGGGCTGGCCTGGACCCCCTGCCTCACCCCGACGTTCAGCGCCGTCTACACACTCTCGGCCGTGCAGGGCACCGCCGGCCGCGGCGCTTTCCTCATGGTGTTCTACTGCCTCGGTCTCGGCATTCCGTTCGTGCTCGTCGCACTCGGGTTCGGCTGGGTGGCATCGGCCTTGAGCTTCGTGCGTCGGCACCGGCGCGCGATCAGCGGCATCGGCGGCGCACTGCTGATCGCGATAGGTGTGCTGCTCGTGACCGGCGCGTGGGATCACCTGATCAACATGCTGCGCTCGCACATCGGCCCGACGTCCGGGATATCGGTATGAGCGACGCTTGCGGAGCGCATCAAAGACATCGTCCGGGCCGCGAGGCCCGTGCGAGCCGGGAGCGGATCGCATGAACCGGGTCTGGCGCGTCGTGCTGCGCGTGTGGCGCCGGCTGACGAGCATGCGCACGGCGTTGATCCTGCTGTTCCTGCTCGCGGTCGCAGCCGTACCGGGATCACTGCTGCCGCAGCGTCCACTCAACCCGGACAACGTCCGTACCTACATCGACTCGCACGGGTCATGGGGCGAAGTACTCAACGCGCTCGGCATGTTCGATGTGTTCGGATCGGCGTGGTTCGCGGCCATCTACCTGCTGTTGTTCGTCTCGCTTGCCGGGTGTCTCGTCCCGCGCATCCGCGTCCACGCGCGCGCCGTGGCGCGCAAGCCACTCCCGGCTCCGCGCAACCTGGACCGCTTGCCCGAGTCGGGATCGTTCGAGAGCCAGGGCGAGCCCGAGGAGTACGCGGCGGCTGCGCGGGCGACGCTCGGTCGACGCTGGCGAGTCGAGAGACGTGAAGAGGCGTCCGGCGCCGTCACCCTGTCGGCCGAGAAGGGCTACAGCCGAGAAACAGGAAACCTGATCTTCCACATCGCGCTGTTGGTCTCGCTCGTGCTCGTCGCCGTGGGACGGCTCTACAGCTACGAGGGCCAGAAGATCGTCGTGCAAGGCCGCGGCTTCTGCAACACCGTCAACAGCTACGACAACTGGAAGCCAGGCCGCTTCGCTGCTGAAGGCAAGGTGTCGCCCGCGCCGTTCTGCATAGACAAGGTGACGAAGTTCGTCGCCAAGTACACGACTGACAACGAGCCCATCGAGTTCCGTGCCGACCTGACCTACCGCCCGACGCTCGACTCGCCGCAGGAGAACGCGACGTTGTCGGTCAACCATCCGTTGCGCATCGGTGGCGACCGCGTCTACCTGATCAATCACGGGTTCGCACCGCAACTGACGATCACGATGCCGGACGGCACGGTCGTGCACGACACGCAACCGTTCATCGCCACCAACGGCTCGACCCTGCTGAGCGAGGGTGTGTTCAAGGAGCAGGGCCGTCCCGGTGCGAAACAGGACATCGGCGTGCGCGGCCTGTTCGCGCCGACCCCCGACTTCCAAGGCACCGTCGTCACATCGGTCTCGCCGCGGGTGCACGACCCCGTCCTCGGGATCTTCGTCTACAAGGGCGACCTGAACTACCGCGGGCTGGCGCAGTCGGTGTTCAGTCTCGACACGTCGAAGATGAAGAAGATCGGCGCCGCGAACCTGCGTATCGGGCAGACCACGAAGCTGGCCGGCGGCGTGCGGGTGCGCTTCGACGGCTGGTTGCCGTGGATCTCGCTCCAGGTTTCGCACGACCCGGCCCAGGGTTGGTTGCTGTGGTCTGCCGGTGCAATGGTCTTGGGCCTGCTGGGATCTCTCGGTGTACGGCGCCGCCGCCTGTGGCTGCGGCTGACCCCGTCGTCGGACGCGGCAGGCGAATCGCTTACCGTAGTTTCGGTAGGCGGGCTGGCGCGCAGCGACTCCGGGAACTTCACGACCGAATTCGCGGCCCTGCTCGACCGGCTCCGCGCGGCTGGACGGCCGACGCAGGAACAGCTCGTCCCGGTGGGAAGGGAGTAGGCGATGACCGCAATCAACGGCTCGATGGCCCACCTGTCGGACACGTTCTTCACGACGGCGATCTCGGTCTACGCACTCGCTGCGGTCAGCTACACAGCGGAGTACTCCTTCGGCCGCAAGGGACGCATCGCGGCGACCGCGCCGAGCGCCGAGCCGGCGCGCACGCTCGTCGGTGCCGGCGGACCGCCGGTCGCCGAGCCGCCCGTGTCGACGACGGCGGCTCCCGCCAAGCCCACGTTCGCCGACAAGGCGGGCCGGGCCGGCGTCGCGCTCACCGTCCTCGGTCTCTTGCTGCACTTCGTGTCGATCACCATTCGCGGGGTGGCGGTCGACGCCGTCCCGTGGAGCAACATGTACGAGTTCGCGTCGGTCGCCGGCGCGATCGGTGTGGTCGCATTTCTCGCGGTGATGTGGAAAGCGCCGTCGATCCGGCACCTCGGCGGGTTCATCCTGCTGCCGGTCGTGCTGCTCATGTTCCTTGCCGGGACGGTGCTCTACTCACGGGCGGCACCGCTGGTGCCGGCGCTGCAGTCGTACTGGCTCGCCATCCACGTCACGCTGGTGTCGATCGGCGAGGGTGCGCTCATGACGAGCGCGGCGTTGACTGTCTTCTACCTGATCAAGCAACGCCACGACCGGCTGTCGAAGCGTGAGAACTACCGCCCCGGCGCCGTCGGCAACCTCGCCGCGCGACTGCCTTCGGCGCAAACGCTCGACAAGTCGGCCTACCGCATCGTCGCGTTCGCGTTCCCGCTCTACACCGTCGCGATCATCTGCGGCGCGATCTGGGCCGAAGCGGCGTGGGGACGTTACTGGGGCTGGGACCCCAAGGAGACCTGGGCGTTCATCGTGTGGGTCATCTACGCGTGCTACCTGCACGCCCGCGCGACCGCCGGGTGGAAGGGCCGCGCTGCAGCCTGGATCAACCTGCTCGGCTTCGGCGCGATCACCTTCAACTTCCTGGTCGTGAACATCGTGGTGTCGGGCCTGCACTCCTACGCCGGGTTGAACTGAGCCACCTCGCCCTGGTCGAACTCGCGCTCCTCGACGAGCACCATCCAGTTGCCTGAGTTGTCGCGGCACACGGCCTCGACGCCGTAGGGCCGTTCGGCCGGATCCTGGATGAAGGACACGCCCTTGCTCTTGAGCTCCTCGACGGTCTTGCGGCAGTCGTCGACGGCGAAGCCGAGCCCGTTCATGCCTCCGCTGTCGAGCGCACGGTTGATGGCATCGACCATCTCGGGAGAGTGGGGCGGGCCGGGGACGCTCAGCGTGATCTGCAGTTCTGGCTGGCTCGGGTGCACGACGGTGCACCACCGGTAGCCGTTGCCGAGTGTGATGTCGTCCTTGGCCTCGAGCCCGAGCACCTCGGTGTAGAACTTCTTGGCCTCGTCGACATCCTTGACGAAGACACTGGTGATGGAAACGTTGGTCAGCATGCAGCCAGGCTAGGCAGCGCAGGCGATCGTGCGCTTCTTCCATCTTGCGGAAATCGACGCTACTTGTGCTCGGCCAATCCCCACATCAACACGTAGCAACCGGGGATGCGCGGTGCGCTCGCGCCCCAGCGTGCCTGGAACTCGCGCGGCGTCTCGCCGACGATCTGCCGAAACCGCGCGCTGAACGAGCCGAGGCTCGTGTAGCCGACTGCGTGGCACACCTCGGTGACGCTGAGGTTGGTCGCCCGTAACAGATCCTGCGCCCGCTCGACGCGCCGTTGCGAAAGGTATGCCGCCGGGGTGAGGCCGTAGGTCGCCGCGAACAGCCGGTGGAAGTGGTACTTGCTCACGCCCGCGATCGCGGCCAGCGCGTCAAGATCGAGCGGCTCGGCGTACGCGCGGTCGACGTGGTCGCGGGCCTGGCGCAGGTGCACGAGCACGTCACCCGGGACTCTCGTGATCGCGCCGGCCACGCGTCCATCCTGCCGCTCATGACGACAGGTCGTACACCGTCATGCCGCCGATCGTGTGTGCCGTGTAGGTCGACGTCACCCACTGTTCGATCGCATAGGCGGTCGACGTGTTCGCCGCGGTCGACCCGATGAAGCCCTGCGTGTCGGCGACGAAGTAGTGCACCTTGCCGGCGTGCACGAGGGCCTTGAACTGGGCGAGCGTGATCGCCGGGTCGGTGCCGTTGAAGCCGCCGAGCGACATCACCGCTTGTCCGCTCGCCAGTTCGAGCGAGGCCGCGGTGTTCGCGCTCACCGTCGCCGCGGCCCAGCGATAGGCGGACGCATTGGCCTGCAGGGCCGAGGTGAGGGCCGAGCCGACCGTGGTCGCTCCGCCCAGACCACCGGGCATGCCGCCTGTACCCGAGCCGGCGGGGCCGCCGCGGGTCGGTAGGCCGCCGGTGGCCGAGCGCCCGCGCCGGTCGGCGGTTGTCCCATGCCGCTCGGCGGTGTGCCGCCGCCGGCGAATCCGCCGCGCGTCCCGCCCGTGCCGCCCGGGCCGCCCGCACCACCGCCGAAGCTGCCGAATCCGGTCGTGCTCGACGGCCCGGCGCTCGGCAGCGCCCCGGTGTGCGCGGTCGACGCCGTCTGCAGCGAGTAAGCGGCCGGTGCGAGCAGCATCGTCCCCGCCACCAGCGGCGCAACGATCGCCGCGACCGCGCGCGGCAGCACGACGACGATCGTTGCGGCGATGCCGAGCAGCACCACGGCCCACTTCAACCACGGCGCCCAGTCAGCCCGTCCGAGCAGGTCGAACGACCACCAGGCCGACGCGGCCACGATCGCGGCGAGCACCCAGCGGGCGGCCTCACGATCTCGTGCACGCCACAGCGTCACCGTCGCGAGCGCTACGACCGCAGCGATCCCGGGTGCGAGCGCGACCGTGTAGTACGGGTGGATGATGCCGCTGGCGAAACTGAGCACGACACCCGTGCACAGCACCCAGCCGCCCCAGACGATCAGGCTCGCCCTGAGCCGATCGGTGCGCGGAGCCCGGGCGCACAGCCAACCGAGCGCAACCATGCCGATGAGCGCGGCCGGCAGCAGCCAGCTGATCTGCGTGCCCATCTCGCTGCCGAACAGCCTCGTCCAGCCGGTCTCGCCGGACGAGAATCCACCGGTCCCGCCGCTGACGTTGCCGTTGTTGCTGGATCCGGTGAGCCGGCCGAAGCCGTTGTAGCCGAAGATCAGCTCCAGGATGCTGTTGTGGTTCGACCCGCCGATGTACGGACGGGATCCGGCCGGCCACAACGCGACGAGCGCGACCCACCAACCCGCAGCGGCGAACATCGCCGCACCTGCCGCGAGCAAGTGCAGCAGGCGCTTGCGCACCGTGGTCGGCGCCGCAACGAGATACGCGATCGCGAACGCCGGAACGATCAGGAAACCTTGCAACATCTTCGTCAGGAACGCGAAGCCCAACAACACGCCGGCAAGCACCAACCAGCGCGCTCTGGCCAGCTCGGTCGCGCGGATCGTCGCGTACGCCGCGGCGGTCATCAGCAGCACGAGCAGCGCGTCCGGGTTGTTGAACCGGAACATCAATGTCGCGACCGGGGTGGTCGCGAGGATCGCGCCGGCGAACAGTGCCGCGCTGGGCGACGAGACCCGCTTGACCGCCGCGTAGAGCAGCGCGACGGACGCGACCCCCATCAGCGCCTGCGGCACGAGCAGCGCCCACGAGTTCTCGCCGAACAGCCGCACCGAAAGGTCCATCACCCACAGCGACGCCGGCGGCTTGTCGACGGTGATGAAGTTCGACGAGTCGAGCGAGCCGAACAGGAAGGCCGTCCAACTCTTGCTGCCCGCCAGCGCCGCCGCCGAGTAGTACTGGTTCGCCCAGCCCGACGCGCTCAGGCCGATGAGGTAGAGCGCGCCGGTCGCGGCGAGCAACGCGCCGAGTGCGATCCGGTGCGCTCCGCCCCCGTCCCGCAGACGTTGAGTGGCGCGTTTGGGCGGTGAGTGGCGCGAAATATCGCGCCACTCAGGCTCGGACGCGCCACTCAACGGGGGTGGCGGAAGCTCATGGACGGTTGCAGGCATCGCCTTACTTCGCTTTCGTGAGGTCGTAGACGGTCGTGCCGCCGACGGTCGAGGACGAGAAGTGCTGCTGCACCCACGCGCTGATCGCGCTCGATCCGGTGCCGCCCTGCCCGCCCGGTCCGCCGCCGAACCCGCCGCCGCCGATGAAGTAGTGGATCTTTCCGGCCGCGACCAGTGCCTTGAACTGCGCGAGCGTCGGTGCGTTGTCGGAGCCGCTGAAGCCGCCGATCGCGATCACCGCTGTGCCCGACTGCAACTCGAGCGGGGCTGCCGACTGCGAGCCGATCGTGGCTGCCGACCACGTCGTGCCGGCGTTCTTCAGCAGTGTGACCAGCGCGGAGGAGACCGACTGCTGGCCCATACCGGCGCCGGGGCTGCCCTGCTGGGTGCCGGTCGGTCGCGTCGACCCGGACGGCGGCGTCGACCCGGACGGGGGTGTGAACCCGGACGGCGGTGTGCCACCGCGTGTGCCGCCGGGGAAGCCGCCGCCGGACGTGCCGGCCGGGCCGCCGGTCGTGCCGCCAGGACGTCCGAAGCCGCCCGCACCGCCGATGCCGGACGAGCTGACTGCCGGCCCGGCCGACGGAGTCGAACCCGTGTGCGCCGTCGCGGCGGTGTCGAGCGCGTAGGCCGCCGACCCGCCGCTGAGCGCGACGATTCCGGTCAGCGCGGCGACCGCGCCGGCAGCACGCAGACGTCCGGGCGGCGCGAGCAACACGACCGCGGAGACGACGCCTGCGACAACGACCAACACCGCCAGCCAGGGGAACCAGCCGCTGCTGCGATGCAGCAGCGACATGCTCCAGACACCGGTGACGAGCACGCCTGCGGCAAGCGCGACGCGGGCGCCGAGTTCAGTGCGCTTGCGCCAGAGCACGACAGCGGCGATCGCGACGAGTGCGGCGATCGCCGGCGCGAGTTCGATCCCGTAGTAGGTGTGGATGATGCCGGTCGCGAAACTCAGCACGGCGCCGGTCACGAGCAACCAGCCGCCCCAGATGATCAGGGCGGCGCGGCGGCGATCGGTGCGGGCCCCACGCGCCGAAACCACCGCAAGGGCCACGATCGCGATGAGCGCGGCCGGAAGCAACCACGCGATCTGCCCACCGTTGAGCGAGTTGAACAGGCGGCCGATTCCGGCCGAGCCGCTGAAGCTCGCACCACCGCCGCCCGCTCCGCTGCCACCCGTGATGCGCGACAAGCCGTTGTACCCGAACGCCAGGCCCAGCGCGGTGTTGTTGCCCGATCCGCCGATGTAGGGACGATCGGCCGCGGGTGTGAGATCAACGGCGAGCACCCACCAGCCCGCCGAGACCACGATTGCGACGCCGGCGCCGAGTAGCTGCAGAAGGCGGCGCTTGAGCGAGGTCGGTGCCGCAACCGCGTAGGCGATCGCGAGCGCCGGTAGCACCGTGAACGGCTGCAATCCCTTGGCCAGGAAAGAGAATCCCATCGCCGAGCCTGCGAGCAGCAGCCACTTCGTCGACCCGTTCTCCAGAGCACGGGTCACGCAGTAGGCCGCTGCCACGATGAGCAGCGTCATCAATGCGTCCGGATTGTTGAACCGGAACATCAGCACCGCCACCGGAGTGAGGGCGAGCAAGGCACCGGCGAGCAGGCCCGCGGCCGGACCGAACCAGCGGCGCACGGTCGCGTACAGAAGCCACACCGAGAGGACGCCCATGATCGCCTGCGGCACGAGCATCGACCACGACGAGAAGCCGAAGATCCGTCCGGACAGCTCCATCGGCCACAACGCGGCCGGCGGCTTGTCGACGGTGATGTAGTTGGCCGAATCGAGCGAGCCGAAGAAGAACGCCTTCCACGACTTCGTCCCGGCCTGCACCGCAGCTGCGTAGAACTCGTTCGCGTAGCCGGACGCGCCCAGGCCCCAGGTGTAGAGGATCGCGGTCAGCCCGAGCAGCGCGGCGAGCGCACCCTTCTCGCGTCCCGTCCGCGCGAGTGGTCGGTAATCGCGCGAGTGGTCAGAAATACCTGACCACTCGCGGCGTAAGTGACCACTCGCGGGGACGGGCGAGGGGGAGGTGGCCGGTGGCGTTGTTGCCGTGGTCATCGAGATTCCTTTCGGGCAAAGACCCATTCGCGCAGCAGGACGAACCGCAGGACGGTGGCGGCGAGATTGGCGACGATCAGGACGGCGACTTCGAGCGCTCGTGGCGGATCGCTGGTCAGGATCGTGAGCAACCCCAGCGAGCCGCTGGTCAGGGCGAGACCTAACGCGAACACCAGCAGACCCTGCAGCTGATGGCGCACGGCACCGTCGCCACTCACGCCGAATGTGAACCGTCGATTGACCGCGGTGTTCGCCAGCGCGGTGACCAGCAGCGCGAGCAGGTTCGCGACCTGCGCGCCCATCGGTGCGCGCCACAGCAGGAACAGCAGGAGGTAGGCAAGGGTCGACCCGACGCCGACCGCGGCGAAGCGGATCGCCTGCCGGAACAACGATTCCGGCGCGGCCCCGCGTTCTCCGAGCTGGGCACGCAGATCGCGGACGGGCAGGTCCCCACGCATCAACGAGCGGGCCATCCGGGCGACGCCGCGGACGTCCGCGACCGCCGTTGCCACGATGTCGACGCGGCTGTCGGGATCGTCGACCCAGTCGACAGGCACTTCGGCGATGCGCAACCCGCTGCGTTCGGCGAGCACGAGCAACTCGGTGTCGAAGAACCACGACGTGTCGCGGACGTGTGGAAGCAATGCGCGCGCACACTCGACCCGCATCGCCTTGAATCCGCATTGCGCGTCACTGAAGCGAGCGCGCAACGTCGTCCGCAGCATCAGGTTGTAGCTGCGCGAGATCAGCTCGCGCTTCGGTCCGCGTACTACGCGCGCCGACCGCGACAACCGGCTCCCGATCGCAACGTCGCTGTGGCCGGACAACAGCGGCGCGACCAACGGCAGCAACGCGTTGAGATCGGTCGAC
This sequence comes from uncultured Actinomycetota bacterium, assembly GCA_963754285.1. Classification (GTDB taxonomy): domain Bacteria; phylum Actinomycetota; class Actinomycetes; order Mycobacteriales; family Jatrophihabitantaceae; genus RYN-133. The sequence continues at coordinate 633,064 of CAVWFN010000007.1, read as the reverse complement.
AGGTCGACGTCCATGTACGCAACGACGCGTGCCTCGCTCGCCGTCCACACGTGTTGCAGTGCGCGCCCGCGTCCCTTGGCGTCGAGATGCACTGCACGGACGCGGTCGAGCTCGCTCGCCAGCGCGGTCGCGACAAGCCACGTGCCGTCGGTGCTCGCGTTGTCGGCGATCGTGATCACCGTCCGGAACGGGAAGTGGGCCGTCAAGTACGCGTCCAGCCGCCGCACGCTCGGTTCGAGGTCGATCTCTTCGTTGAAGACCGGGACGACGATCTCGACGTCGACGACGTCGGTGAGCACGGTGACCGACTCCAATTCCGAGGCGGTCATCGCGACTCCAGCCGCAGGGCGAGAGCCGGGCACATGGCGACCGCGCGACGGGTGTCCTTCAGCTCGGCCGATCCAACAGTCGTCCGGCGAATGATGGGGAATCCCCAGTCGTCCAAAGCGATCCGGTCGGGGACGAGGTCGGCACACAGGCCGTGCCCGTCGCAGCGGGTCCAGTCGATGTCGATGGTCTGTTCGCTCATGTCAGTTCTCCGGTCGGCAGTTGCCCACGGTCGGGACGGCCGCAGCCGCCGTGTCGGTGGGCGACGATCTCGTCGTGCAATACGGCCAGGCCGGACCGCACGAATCGGGATGCGCCGTCCGGGTGAGCACATGCGCCTCGCCCGACGACCATCTCGGCGTGCCGTTGCGCCATCGGCAACGCGTGCGGATTGCCCTGCGCCGCAGCCGCGATGTCGACGGCAAGCGCCGGCAGGCCGAACCGGCACGGCCCGCATTGCCCGGCAGACTGGCCGGCCAGCCAGCGGCTGATTCGCGTCAGCTCGGCAAGGGCGCAGGTCGTCGAGTCGAGGACGACGAGCACGCCGGCACCGAGGGTCGCGTCGGCGGCCGCGAAGCCTGCGCGCGAGATCGGGAGCTCCGGATCCGGCCGCAGCCAGGAACCGTGGTAGCCGCCGGCGACGACGAAGGCGGCGTCGTCGGCGCCGGCGGCGCGCAGGAGAATGCCCAGGGGAGTGCCGAGCGGCACCTCGACCACGCCCGGCCGGACCACGGCCCCGCCGACGCTCAGCAGCACGGTGCCCGGCTCGGTCCGCAACCCGGTCGCCGCGAACCCGCGGGCGCCGGTACGCACGAGCACCGCCGTCTGCGCGAACGTCTCGACGTTCGACACCAGGTAGCCGTCGCCGGTAGGCAGCGATCGGCGTCCCGGGGGCAGGGCCGGCCCGCCGGCCAGCACGCGCAGGAGGGTGCGTGCCTCGCCGCCGACGAATTCAGGACCGGTGAGAGTGACCCGCACCCGCCGCGTGTCCCGGCGCTCGCGAATCGCGCGCTCGACCGCGTCGGCCGCGCCGAGATCGTGGACGGCGACAATGACGCGCGACGCGCGCACCACGGCGGCCACGGCGAGTGCTCCGTCGAGCACCAGGTGCGGCGCGCGACGCAGCAGCGTGCGGTCCTTCACGCTGGCCGGCTCGCTCTCGCTCGCGTTCACCACAATGGTGGGACGGCCACCGCGCAGAGCGCGCAGCTTGGTGGCGAGCGGGAAGCCGGCTCCGCCGCGACCGGTCAGGCCCGACTCGTCGAGCAACGCGAGCAACCGCTCGGCGTCGACCGTCGGCATTGCGCCGTGGATCGCGACGTGCGCCGCGTGATCCAGGGAGTACGTGCGATCCAGTCCGGCGAGCAGCCGTGGCGCCCCGATCGTCCACGCCGCGTCGACGACCGGTGCGGACATCACCGCCGCGCTCATCGCGCGACCTGCGCACGTGCGCCGCGGACGAGATCGGGACGGCGTTCGAGGCCGACGCGCACTGCGATCGACGCGGCGACCGCGACGCCGCAGGCGACGTAGAGCATCCGCACCCACGCGAGCTCGGAGTCACTTCCGGAATTGAATCCGTGCAGCATGGCCAGGCCCCACCCGCCATAGGCGAGCCCGTGCAACCAACGCCACGCGCGCGCTCCGCGTTCGGACGTGGCGATCCGGGCCCGGGCGACGCCCACGGCCGCGGCGAGCACGAAGGCGTAGACCGCGAGGGTGCCCAACCCGACCCACGTCGGCCGGTAACCCGAGGTGAACGGCACGATCGAACCGACCCAGCCGACATGGGAGTAGGAGTCGGCGAGGATCGAGCCGATGTGCAGCACGAGCACGCCGAGGCCGAGCGATGCGGTGACACGGTGCACGTAGTTCCACATCACCCGCGTCGTGGATCGGCCGCGGCCCGTCATCAGTGCGCCGATCGCGGTCGATGCCGTGAGGAGCATCAGCGCCGCCAAACCGGCGCCGCGCGCGAGGTACCAGATCGTCATCGCGAGGTGCCCGTCGCGAGTCGCGGTGCCGGCCAGGCCGCCGTCGTGCACACGGTGCCGTCAGTCGCGACGAGCCGCGCCGCGTAATCGCGGGCTTCGAGCCAATCGAGAGCCGCGTCGCCCAGGACGATCGCGGCCGTGCTGGCTGCGTTGGCGCTCAGCGCGTCGCAAGCGGCCACCGTTGCGGTGCGCCAGGGACCACTCGCCGGGAATCCGGTTCGCGGATCGACAATGTGGTGCACGGGCCGACCACCGCGTCGCCAGCGTCGCAATGTCGTCGTGCTGGTCGTCAGACCGCCGTCGCGGATCAGGACCAGCTGGCCGTCGCCACCTTCACGCTCGGCGACCTGCAGCACCCACCCGTCCGGACGGTGGCCGGCAACGGCGACGTCGCCGCCGAGTTCGACGAGCACGGCCGTCCCGTAGCGATGAGCCAGCGTCGCCGCGGCCATGTCCGCGGTCTGTGCCTTGGCGGTGGCGCCGAGGTCGAGTGCGACGCCACGCGGCACGGTCAGCAGGCCCATCTCGTGATCGAGGCGCACATCGCGCCAGTCGCGACGGGGCGGTCGCGGCGCGACCGGCGGGCCGTCCTCGGCCACCGCGCTGATGTCACGGTCGTAACCGAGCCCGCTCAGCGTGCGTCCGAGCGTCGGGTCGACCAGCCCGTCGGTGTCGTGCGCCATGCACAGCGCGGCGTCGACGAGTTCGACGAGCAGGAGCGAGATGGGCACCGGGTAGCCCGCGCGCTGATTGGCCCGCGTCAACTGCGAGTCGCCGCGGAACCGGCTCGCGGCCGTGATCGACCCGCTCGAGCAGGGTGTGCAGGTCGGCGGCCGCGGGCTCGAGCGCGCGCTCGTCCTCGACGACCAGCCGCACCGTGCAGCTCCAGGCCCGCCCGACGTAAGTGGCGCTCATGATCCGTTGCTCCCGCCGACGGGTTGCTGGTTCGTCGACTGGACGCTGCTGGACGCAGACGCCGAGGGCGTCGCGGCTGCCGTCTTGGTCTTGGTCCGGCTCTTCTGCGAGGTCTTCGTGCTCGACGACTTCGTTGACGCGTCTCGGGTTGATGACGACGTAGCCGATGACGGCGTCGTCGTGGTCGAGGTGGTCGTGGTTGCGGCCTGCGAGCTGTGCGAGACACCCAGGATGAGGCCGAGGGTCGCTAGTGATGCGCCAGTGGCGGTTCCCCAGCCGATCGCTCGCGAGCGGCGGAGCAGGCGCTGGGGGGAAGGTCGTCCGGTCATGCAGACAACGATCGATCTGCGCGGGTCAGGACCTCATCAGCGCAGCGTCAAGGCTGTCCTAAGTCCGGGTAGGAACTGGCTACGGGCTGTGCAACAGCACAGTGACGAGCGCCCCGCCGGACGGTGCGGAACCGATCGTCATCGACCCGCCTGCGGCCTCGGCACAGCGTCGCGCGATGTCGAGCCCGAGTCCCGTGGAACCGCGATCGGATCTGCCGCGGACCTCGGCGGATTCGGGAATCCCCGGACCTTCGTCGGCGATCTCGAGGCGTGCGCCGTCGTCGGTCGCGGCAAGCGTGACCGAGAACGGCGTCCCCTCGCTCGTGTGCGCGACGACGTTCTCGAGCAGCGCGTCGACGGCGGCTGCGAGATCCTCGGCAGATGCCCGCACGGCGACGGCGTCGTCCGGCAACGAGACGGTGCTTGCCCGGTGCTGCTCGTCGGTCAATGCAGACCAGAACTCGACCCGATCGCGCACCACGGCGGTCGCGTCGCACGACGGCAGGCGCCCCTCGCGCTGCGGACGCCGTGCCGCATGGATGACCGCCGTCAGCATCCGCTCCACCTCGCTGACACGTGCGCTGACGCGCTCGGCCTCGTCCGGATCGGTGAGCGCCTCTGCGTCGAGTCGCAAGCGGGTCAACGGGGTCCGGAGTCGATGGGACAGATCGGCGACCGTCTCGCGCTCTTCGACGATCAGCTGATCGATGCGATCTGCAAGGCGGTTCAGCGCGACGCCCACGTCGGCCACCTCGCGCGGACCGTCCGTCGGAGCACGTGCGGTGGTGTCGCCGGTGCTGAGCCGTTGCGCCGTCTGCGCGGTGTCGATCAATGGACGGGCGATGCGCCGGGTGAGCAGTTCGCCCGCCACGACACCGAGCACGATCAGGCCGAGGCTCGCGCCGATGATCAGCGTGTACCACCCGGTGATTCCTGCGTATCGGGAGTCGTCGGAAAGGAACACTCTGACGACATAGGCGCCGCCAGGCGCGCCCACGAAGGCGACGGCGACTTCGCCACCGTTCGACGGCCGGACCTCGGCCGGCGCGTCGCGGAGACGACCGGGCGCACTGCTTGGAGTCGGTCCCTGCGACGGGCCGACACCGCCGCCGCCGAAGCCGCCGCCCGGCTGATCGTCGCCATCGGCAGGCGTCGAACCGATCGTCTGGCCGGTGGGCAGCCGCACCGAGACCTGGTGGCCGGTGTCGTTGGTCTGCCGCCTGACGAGAATCCTGATCTGTGCTGGCGTAGGGGTCGTCGCCCGCAGGCTGTTCGCGATGCCGGTGGCCTGTTGCCCGATCGATGTGTCCGCGTTGGATCCGACGACACTGTGCGTGAGAAACATCAACGGGATCGCGAATGCGAGGACGACCAGTGTCGTCATGCCGACGACGAGCAGCAGGATGCGGCGTCTCACGGCGGGCCGCCGGTCGGCGCCATCAGACGCACGCCCACGCCGCGGACGCTGTGCAGGTACCGCGGCGCGGCGGCGGACTCGCCGAGCTTGCGACGCAGCCACGAGAGGTGGACGTCGACAGTGCGGTCCGATCCGCCCCAGGCGAGCTGCCACACCTCGCTGAGCAGGTCGCGTTTGCTGACCACTTCACCGGCGCGACGCGCGAGGGCGAGCAGCAGTTCGAACTCCTTGCGGGCGAGTTCGACCGGACGCCCGTCGACGGTCACCTCGTAGCTTCGGGTGTCGATGACGAGGCCGCCGACCGAGATGACCGGGTCCTCGTCGGTGCGCCCCATCCGGCGCAGCACGGCACGGATGCGGGCGTTGAGCTGCGACGCGGTGAACGGCTTGATCACGTAGTCGTCGGCGCCGATGTCGAGGACGCGAATCATCTCGCTCTCGTCGTCACGCGCGGTGGCCACGATCACCGGGACGTCGCTGACGGCGCGCAGCATCGACAAGATGTCGGCGCCGTCGACGTCGGGCAGGCCGAGATCCAGCAGGACCACGTCCGGTTTGGCCTCGACGGCGGCAGTGAGTGCGGGCAGGCCCGCGCCGATCGCGGTCACGCTGTGTCCTTGCTCACGCAGCGCGCGCGTCAAGGTGGTGCGGATCGCGGCGTCGTCTTCGACCAGCAGCACCTGCACCATGCGCGCGACGGTACCGCGACATACTGAACGAGTGGCCTTCAGCGACCTGCAGGAGTTCGTGTCAGCGCTCGATCGCGATCACGAGCTGAGGCGCGTCCGCGCGCGCGTCGATCCGCACCTCGAGGTCACCGGAATCGTTCAGCGCGTCGTGCGTGCCGGCGGCCCGGCACTGTTGTTCGAGAACCCGTCACGCGGCCGGATGCCTTTGCTCATCAACGCATTCGGTACGACCAGCCGCATGGCGAAGGCGCTCGGGGTAACCGACCTGGACGAGATCGGCCACCGGATAGCGGACCTGCTCAAGCCCGAGCTGCCGCGCGGGGTGAGCGGGCTCAAGGATGCACTCGGCAAGGCGGCGCAACTGCGATCGCTGCCGCCGCGACGGGTGAAGGGCGCGCCGTGCCAAGAGGTCGTGCTGCGCGGCTCGGACGTCGACCTCGACGCGCTGCCCGGCATCAAGGCCTGGCCCGAGGACGGCGGAGTGTTCCTCAACCTCGGCCTCACCCATACGAAGCATCCGGAGACCGGCGCGCGCAACCTCGGCATGTATCGCCTGCAACAGCAGGACAATCGCACCGTCAGCCTGCACTGGCAGATCCACAAGGACTCCACCTCGCACGCCGCCATCGCCGAGCGGCGTGGTGAGCGGTTGCCTGTTGCGATCGCCTTCGGCGCTCCGCCGGCGGTGACCTACTCGGCGTCCGCGCCTCTGCCGGCCGACATCGACGAGTACCTGTTCGCCGGCTTCGTGCAGCGCGAACGGGTCGACATGGTCGACTGTGTCTCCGTCCCGCTGCAGGTGCCCGCCGCGGCGCAGGTCGTGCTCGAAGGTTGGGTCGAGCCAGGATCTCGTTTGCCGGAAGGGCCGTTCGGCGATCACACCGGCTTCTACACACCGGTCGAACCGTTCCCGTACGTGCGCGTCGAGACGATGACGATGCGCAGCGACCCCATCTATCAGTCGATCATCGTCGGGCGCCCGCCGCAGGAGGACGGCCCGATCGGCAAGGCCACCGAACGGATCTTCCTGCCGTTGATCCGGATGATGATCCCGGAGATCGTCGATTACGACCTGCCCGAGGCAGGCGTGTTCCACAACTGCGTGATCGTGTCGATCGACAAGCGCTTCCCGAAGCACGCGCAGAAGGTGATGAATGCGATCTGGGGTGCCGGCTTGTTGTCGCTGTCGAAACTGGTCGTCGTCGTCGACGCCGAGTGCGACGTCCACGACTACCGAGAGGTCGCATGGCGCGCGTTCGGCAACGTCGACTACGCGCACGACGCGCTGCACACGGTCGGGCCGGTCGACCACCTCGACCACGCGGCGTACGAGCAGTTCTTCGGCGGAAAGCTCGGCATCGACGCAACCCGGAAGCTGCCGACCGAGGGCTACCGGCGCGCCGGCGGCTGGCCTGCAGAGTGCGTGCTCGACGAGGCGACTGAGTCGCTGGTGAGCCGGCGTTGGAGCGAGTACGGCCTGTAGCCGGCCGGCTGGCAGACTTGGGCCGTGAGCACCCTCGCCGTCCCGGCGCCGCGCTCGAAGGTCCGAGCGTTCCTGTCGCTCGTGATGATCGAGCACTCGGTGTTCGCGTTGCCGTTCGCCTATATCGCCGCGCTGACGGCGATGTGGTTGCAATCGCGCTCCGTGCACTGGGTGCAGCTCGCGCTGATCACGATCGCGATGGTGTCGGCCCGGACGGTGGCGATGTCGGCGAACCGGATTCTCGACCGTCGCTTCGACGCGCTGAACCCGCGCACCGCGCGACGCGAACTGGTCACCGGTGAGCTCAGCGTCGCTTCGGCCTGGGCCGGCACCGCGCTCGCGCTGGTCGTGTTCCTTGCCAGCGCAGCCGCGCTGTCGTGGTTGTGCCTCGCGCTCGCCCCGATCGCGGTGGCGCTGCTCGTCCTCTACTCGTACGGGAAGCGATTCACCGATTTCCCGCAGGTGTTGCTGGCGCTCGCGCAGTTCGTCGCACCGGTCGGCGCATGGCTCGCTGTCACGAACGGGACCGGCGCGGCTCCGGTCGCGTTGGGCATCGCCGTCGGCACGTGGATCGGCGGCTTCGACTTGATCTACTCGTGCCAAGACGCCGAGATCGATCGGCAGATCGGATCGCGTTCGTTCCCCGCCCGGTTCGGCATCCCGGCCGCGCTGGCGACGTCCTCGGTCGTCCACGCGGCGACGTTCGCAGCGTTCGCCTGGTTCGGTGCCGCGGCCGGGCTCGGCTGGCTGTGGTGGACGGGGCTGGGCCTCACCGGGGCCGTGCTGGTGTACGAACACGCCATCGTCCGGGCGAGTGATCTGTCGAGGGTGAACCGCGCCTTCTTCACCGCCAACGGTGTCATCGGCATCGGACTGTTCGGCTTCGCGCTCGCCGATCTCATCGTGCACGGGCTGTCTCGATGACGCGGGTGCCGTGGGTTGTCGGCGTCTCCGGCGCGTCCGGGACGCCGTACACGCGCGCGGTGCTCAATGCGCTGTTGGACGCGGGCGAGCCCGTCGATCTTGTCGTGTCGCGCGCGGCTCGGCTGACGCTGCTCGACGAACTCGGGTTGTCCTATCGCGATTCGCATTGGCGTGAGGATCTCGGGACGTGGCTCGGTCGCGAAGTCGGCGATGTGCAGCACTGGACGCCGGGCGATTTCGGTGCCGGACCGGCCAGCGGTTCGTACGCGACCCAGGGCATGGTCGTCGTGCCGGCGTCCACGGCCGCAGTCGCCGGCATTGCGCTCGGGCTCTCGAAGGATCTGCTGCAACGCGCCGCCGACGTCACGCTCAAGGAGCGGCGGCAACTGGTCGTCGTACCCCGCGAGACGCCGTACACCCGATCGACGCTGCAGCACATGCTCGCGCTCGACGAAGCCGGCGCGGTGGTGCTCCCCGCGAATCCCGGCTTCTACGCGGGCCTCGATACCGTGCAGCAGCTGGTCGACTTCGTCGCGGCGAAGATCCTGGACGTGCTCGGCGTCAAGCATGACCTGAGCACTCGGTGGACGGGCGAACTAGGAGCGGGGAGGTCGTGATCGCATGGACGAAATCGACCGGCAATTGCTCACTGCGCTGCGCCAGAATGCGCGCGCGACCTACGCCGACTTGGCGCGACAGGTCGGGCTGAGCCCGCCGGCCGTCCACGAACGTGTCGGCAAGCTCGAATCGACGGGCGTGATCATCGGCTACCACGCTGCCGTTGCGCCGGCTGCACTCGGCAAATCGGTGAGCGCCCTCATCGGGGTGTTCATCACCGACAGCGCCGACGTGCCCGCCATCGAGGCCGATCTCGAACGACTGCCGGCGGTCGAGGACGCGTGGTTCGTCGCCGGCGAAGAGACCTTCGTCGTGAAGGTGTCCGTCCCGGACGTGAACGGCCTCGAGCAGGTCATCCGCACCGTGAACTCGATCCCCGGCATCGCCCGAACCCGCACCACGGTCGTCCTCTCGACGAAGTTCGAAGGCCGCCTCCGCGCCTGACAGTGGTCAGTTGCGAGCCTCAGTGGTCAGTTAGAACTGACCACTGAGGCCTCACCTGACCACTGTCAGGTGAGGCGGGCGGCGAGGACGTAGAGCGACTCGAAGGAGCGCCGCCCACCCGTCGCGTAACGGCCGGCGAGCGTCGCCGCGTCGGCGAGGTCGCTCATGGCGAATCCGTGCTGGGCGAGCAGGCGGTGCATGCCCTCGGGCGGTGCGCCGAAGGTGACCGGTTCGCCGATCAGCGCGATCGCTCGCGCACCGAGTCGGCGCAGCGGCGCGAGCGGGCCGGGTCCGCCCGTGCCGTCCCACATGTCCATCGCCAGCACCGAGCCGGCGCCACCCAGGGTGCGCAGTGCGGCGAGCGTCGCGTCGACGGCCGCCGAATCGAGATACGGCGCGACACCTTCCCACACGACGAATGTCCTTGCACCGACGGCGAATCCGGCAGCAGCGAGCACGTCCGACAACGCCTGTCGCCGGAAGTCGATCTCGACTCGCACGTACGAGCCGTCGGCGAAGCGTTCGCCGTGCTCGCCGATGACGCCCGCCTTGCGACGCGACAGCGGCGGCAGGTCGACCTCGTACACGGGACGGCCCGCGAGCTGCGCCGCGAATCGGTAGGCCCGACTGTCGTAGCCGGCGCCGAGGATCACGACCTGCTCGGCATCGGCCGCAGCCAGCAGGTGCTCGTCGATGAAACGGTGCCGGCACAGCACGTAGGTCGGCAGACCGCCGAGATCGTGCCGAGCCGCGAGATCACGCAAGGGCGAACTGACCGAGAGCGGGTCCAGCAGCGCTCGCGAGCTTCTGGTCAGGAACAGCTCGGCGTAGGGGTCGCTCACGATCCGTTGCGCGGCAGGACGACGGTGTTCGAGCGCGCGATACAGCGTCACCGCCTGCGCCGTGGCGCTCGGGCGCTGCGAGTCGTGCAGCTCGCGCGGCAGCAGCCGACGCAATCCGGCTCAGCTCTTGTGCGCCCTCAGCCACGACTCCAGTGTGTCCGGCGTCGGGGGGTCGGGAAACAACCCGGCCAGGGCGTGCCCCGCGGCCGCCGAACAGAGCACCCGGTCGGCGAACTCGTCGAGGTTGCCCCACGGCAGGTACGGCTTCGCGATGACCAGCGACGCCACGCCGTGCGCCGCCGTCCAGAGATCGAACGTGATCGGCAGCGGATCGTCGCCGACGAAGATGCCGGCCTCGATGCACTCGACCACCATCTGCTGGAAGTGCTCGAACGCGGCCGAGCGCAGCACCTCGTCGACCTCGATGTTCGGCTTGGGGCACGGATCCATCGCGGCGAGGCGGTAATGCTCGGGATGGCTGACCGCGAACCGGACGTACGCGAGCCCACAGGCGCGCAGCCGTCCAAGCGGTGAGGTCGCCGACGCAGCCTCGGCGAGCATCGCCTCGTCGAGTTCCTGGAACGTATCGACGACGACCGCGCCGAGCAGGTCGTTCTTGTCGGCGAAGTGCAGGTAGATCGACGGCGACGTCACCCCGACGGCGTCGGCGACGGCGCGTATCGACACGTCCTGCGAACTTCCCGCTTCCATGAGCAGCTTCTTCGTCGCCGTGATGATGTCGTCACGAAGCTGCTCACCCGAACCGCGCGCCGCTCGGCGCCGCTTGGTCACACGCTCACCGGCTCACGCTGCAACGGCGTGGACGGAGCCTCGTGCAGCCCGATCTTGTTATGCAGCGCGGCGAGCGGACGTGGCGCCCACCAGTTCCATCGTCCGGCCAATCGCATGAAGGCGGGGACGAGAATCCCGCGCACCACCGTCGCATCCATCACGACTGCCAACGTAAGCCCCGTTCCGAAGAGCATCATGAACGACACCTGCGAACCGGCCATCGCGGCGAACACGATCGCCATCAGCAGCGCTGCGGCAGTGACGATGCGGCCCGTGCGGCCAAGGCCCAACGCAACCGCGTGCGTGTTGTCGGCGGCTGTTCGCCCGGACTTCAGCCACTCCTCGCGGATGCGCGAGAGCAGGAAGACCTCGTAGTCCATCGACAATCCGAACGCGAGGCAGAACATGAGCGGGGGCATGGTCGGCACGAGGTAGCCGGTCGTCGTCAGATCGCGGAACAGCGAGCCGAAGTGGCCCTCCTGGAAGATCCACACCATCGCCCCGAACGTCGCCGAGAGTGACAGCGTGTTCAGGATCAACGCCTTCAGCGGCAGCACGACGCTTCCGGTGAACAGGAAGAGCACGATGAAGGTCGCGAGCACGATCAAGATGAGCGCGTACGGCATTGCCGCACCGAGGGCGGCGAGACTGTCGTGGTTCACGGCGGTCTGCCCGCCGATCTCGACCGGCCACGGCCGGCTCACCGTCTTGACGGCGGCGAGCACGGTCTTGGCAGCGTCCGACTCGGGGTCGGTGTTCGTGCGCACGTTCAGGTAGGTGGCCTCGCCCGACTTCATCGAGGTTGCGCCCGGCGCGACATCGCGACCTCGGACGTACGTGCCGGTCGCCGCCGACACCGAGGTCACGCCGGATACCGACGACAGCTGCTGTGCGTAGCCGGCGATCGCGCCCGGTGCCGCCGAGATGTCGGGTGCGACGAGCACGATCGTCGACGCCGCGTTGGTCGAGAAGTTGTCGCGCAGGTCGTCGCCGACCTGGTGCGAGCTCGCCGAATGCGGCAGCACGCGATCGTCCGGATAGCCGAAGGACGCGTGCAGGAACGGCAGGCCCAGCGAGACGAGCACGGCCGTGACCAGCAGCCCGATCGGGACTGCACGGCGCATCACGAGATTCGCGAAGCGGTACCAGAACGTGGCCTCGACGGCCTTGACCTGCGGCGGCGGGCGGCGCAACGCGCGTCGCACGAGCACGCGGAGGTCCCACGCGTCGACGCGCCTGCCGAGCACGGTGAGCAACGCAGGCAGCAGTACCAGCGCAGCGACGGTCGCAAGTGCGACGACTGCGATGCCGGCATAAGCGAACGACCGGAGGAAGAACACCGGGAACACCATGAGCGCGGCGAGCGACAGCCCGACCGTCATTGCCGAGAACAGCACGGTGCGGCCGGCGGTCTGCATCGTGCGGCGGACGGCGTCATCGGGAGCGGCGCCGTTGCGCACCTCTTCGCGATACCGGCTGACGATGAACAGGCTGTAGTCGATCGCCAGCGCAAGGCCCATCGCGGTCGTCATGTTCAGCGCGTAGATCGACACGTTGGTGAACGAGGCGAGACCGCGCAACACGGCCATCGTCCCGATGATCGACGAGAGACCGACGACGAGCGGCAGGAGCGCTGCGATGAAGCTGCCGAAGACCCAGATCAGCGCGATGACGGTCAGCGGGATCGCGATGGCCTCGGCGATCGCGAGGTCCTTCTTGGTCTGGTCGTTCACCTGACTGAAGGCGATGCCGAGACCGCCGGCCTTCACCTCGACACCGTCGTGCGTGCCGATCAACGGTGCGGCGACGCCGGCTGCCCGCTTCGGTGCGGTGCTGTCGTTGCCCTGCACGCGGGCGAGCACCAGCGCGGACGAGCCGTCCTTGCTCACGAGCGAGCCGGCCGCCTGCTTCGGCACCGTCCAGTACGAGACGACGCTGGAGGTGTTCGGCGCCGCCTTGAGTGCCTGCACCAGGTGCAGCCCTTCGGTGCGGGCTGCAGAACTGGACGCCCCGCCCGGCGCGATCACTTCGAGAATCAGGTTCGGATCGCCGGTGTCGAAGCGCGACTGCAGCAGGTCGGCTGCCTTCGTCGACGACGCGTTCGGGTCGGAGAAGCCGCCCGAGCTCAAGTGGGCGGCCGCGCTGATGCCGTAGACGGCCAGCAGCACGAAGAACAGGCCGGCCAGGCCGAGCACGCGGCGCGGGGCGCGGATGCCGAGGTTGGCGAGTCGGGTCAACACGATGAGTCCTCTCGACGACTTAGCGTCGCTAAGTTAGCAACGGTAAGTTACCGATGTCAACCGAGGCGGCTGCTCGACCGGCAGGGCCCGTCCGTACCCTCAGGGCATGCCGTTGAGCGACGCCCGCAAGGCCGAGTTGACCGAGAAGATCACCGCCGGCGAGCGGCTGACCCGGCGCGACGGCGAAGACCTCTACGACAGCGACGACCTGGCCTGGCTCGGCGGCCTGGCCCATGGCGTGCGCACTGCGAAGAACGGCAGCCAGGTCTTCTTCAACGTCAACCGGCACCTGAACCTGACCAACGTGTGCACCGCGTCGTGCGCGTACTGCAGCTTCCAGCGCAAGCCCGGTCAGAAGGACGCGTACACGATGCGCGTCGAGGAGGCCGTCGAGAAGGCGCTCGCCATGAAGGACGACGGGCTGACCGAGCTGCACATCGTCAACGGGCTGCACCCGACGCTGCCGTGGAAGTACTACCCGCGGGTGCTGCGTGAGCTCAAGGCCGCGCTGCCGCAGGTCGCATTGAAGGCGTTCACCGCCACCGAGGTGCACTGGTTCGAAGAGATCTCCGGCCTGCCCGCCGATGCGATCCTCGACGAGCTGATCGACGCCGGGCTCGAGTCATTGACCGGTGGCGGTGCCGAGATCTTCGACTGGGACGTGCGCAAGCAGGTCGTCGACCACAAGACGCACTGGGAGGACTGGTCGCGCATCCACCGGCTCGCGCACCAGAAGGGTCTGAAGACGCCGGCCACGATGCTCTACGGACATATCGAGCAACCGCGGCACCGCGTCGACCACGTGCTGCGGCTGCGCGAGCTGCAGGACGAGACCGGCGGATTCCAGGTGTTCATCCCGCTGCGGTTCCACAACGACAACAACCGGCTCTCGCACCTGCCGATGGCTCAGCCGGCCGATGTGCTGCGCACGTTCGCCGTGTCGCGGTTGATGCTCGACAACTTCCCGCACGTGAAGGTGTTCTGGGTGATGCACGGCCTGTCGACGTCGCAGCTCGCACTCAACTGGGGCGCCGACGACATGGACGGGTCGGTGGTCGAGTACAAGATCACTCACGACGCCGACGGCTACGGCACCCCCGACAAGCTGACCCGCGACGACCTGCTGACGCTGATCCGCGACGCCGGTTTCACCCCGGTCGAGCGCAACACGCGCTACGAGGTGATCCGAGACTACGACGGGCCGCAGACCCTGGCTGAACGCCGTGCGCAGCCGCAAGCCATCTGGTCCTGACCCGTACCCTGGCCGCATGTCCGATCGTCAGGTGCCCGGTTTCGTCAACTGGATGGGCTCCCTGTGGGGCTACACGATCCTGCGTTTCGGGATGTTCTTCGCCCTGTGGGGCCTGCTCGTGCTCGTCGGACTCGGTGGGCTGCTTGCCCCGCTGATCGCGCTCGTACTGTCCATCCCGCTCGCGCTGGTGCTGCTCGCCGGACCGCGGGCGCGCGTCGCGAACAACATCGAGCACCGCATCGAGGCCAGCCGCGAAGCTCGCAGCAAGCTGGACAAGCGTCTCGATCCCAAGCAGGACGACGAGGACTGACTAGGCGCGAAGCAGTTCGGCGATCTCGGCGACGGCCTGGCGCGAGCCGGCCACATGCCATCGGTGCCCGCGCGTTTCGACGATCTCGGTAGCGCCTCCGGCAGCTGTGACGAGAGCCGCGCCGGGGTACCAGTCCCACGGCAGGCAGTCGTACTGCACGTAGGCGCCCAGACGACCCGAGGCCACCGCAGCGAGTTCGATCGAGCCGGAGCCGAGCATCCGCACGGTCGCCGAGTTCTGCACGACTTGCACGAGCGGTTCGCGCACCGAGTCGTCGGGCAGCGTCGTCGGGTGCAGGTAGGTGGCGAGCGAGATCTCGGCGAGCGGACGATCCTCGAGATGCTCGACCGGCTCGTCGTTGAGGGTCGTGCGCCACGCCCGGCCGCCGATCCACAGCTCGTCGGTCACCGGCTGGTAGACCGCGCCGAGCACGAGTTCGTCGCCGTGCACGACGGCAAGGGCCGAGCACCACATCGGCAACCCGGACAAGAAGTTGTAGGTGCCGTCGACGGGATCGACGTACCAGGTGCGGTCGCCGGCGCGCTCGGTGCCTTCCTCGCCGATGACACCGTCGGACGGGCGCTGGTCGGCGAGCCGGGATCCGATCAGTTCCTCGGCGGCGTGGTCGGCCGCCGACACCACGTCCGACACCGATGTCTTGTGCTCGGTCTTCAGCCCGTCGCGCAGCATCTGTGCCGCGAGCAGGCCGGCGTCCCGTACGAGCGTCGCAGCCAGCGCGTGGTCGTCCACGCGGCCGAGGTTACTGCCTGGGATCAGCCGGCATAGAAGTCGACGAACTGCTGACGCACAACGTTCTTCTGGATCTTGCCCGTCGAGGTCTTCGGCAACTCCTCGACGACGATCACCGACTTGGGCGCCTTGAACCCTGCGATCGAAGCGCGCACCTTCTCGACCAGGTCCTGCTCGTCGATCGTCGCGCCCGGTTTGGCGACCACCACCGCGGTGATCGCCTCGGTCCAACGCTCGTGCGGCAGCCCTACGACAGCCACCTCGGCGACCTCGGGCGCGGCGGCATAGATGGCTTTCTCGACCTCGATCGACGCCACGTTCTCGCCGCCGGTCTTGATGACGTCCTTGTACCGGTCGCTGAACCACAGCATGCCGTCAGCTGCGAGCACGCCGGCATCGCCGGAGTGGAACCAGCCGTGCGCGAATGCGTCCTCGGTCGCCTCCGGGTTGCGCAGGTATTCGTTGAGCGCCTGCGGCCCGCGGTAGACGATCTCGCCCTCTTCTCCGCGCGGCAGGAGTTCGCCGTCCGGCGACATGATCCCGATCTGGACGTTCACCACCTGCGTGCCGACGGCACCCGAGTGCGACAGCTGATGTTCCGGCCGGAAGAAGGTCGTCACCGGGCTCATCTCGGTCTGCCCGAACGCGAGGTAGAAGTCGCACTCGAAGGTCTCGATGCACTTGCGCAACAACGCATCGGGCATCGGCGCCATCGCGTACGCCGCCTTGCGTAACGTCGACAGATCACGCGATGCGATCGAGGGATCCTCGACAAGCGCGCGCCACATCATCGGCAGCGCGAAGACGCGGGTGATCTGTTCACGCTCGATGAGATCGAGCAGCGCTGTCGCGTCGAATCCCCGCAGCAGATACTGCGTCGCACCCATCATCATGGCGGGCGTGCCGAACCCGTTGAGCTGTGCGGTGTGGAACAGCGGCATGAGACAGGCGATGCGATCCGCTGGGGTAATGCCGGTCTCCGCGGCAGCCATCAACGACTCGAGATAGATCGCGGTGTGACTGCCGACCACGCCCTTCGGGAACGACGTCGTGCCGCTTGTGTAGAGGTAGCTGATCGCGTCGCGGTCGCCGACCAACACCTCGGGTTCGGACGCGTCGTATGCGTGCAGTTCGTCGAAGCGCAGCCAGGTGCGGTCCGGAAGCGACTGCTCGTACTGGCCGTCCGTACCGTAGGCGACGACGACGTCGGCGACGGCCGGGACCTTCTCGACGGCCGGCGTCACGAGCGCGACCAGCTGTGCTTCGACGACGATTCCCCGTGCCTGTGAGTGATCGAGGACGTAGGCGATCTCGTCGGCGCGCCAGCCGAGGTTCATCGGAACGCACACCAGGCCGAGCTTCGCGCACGCGAAGTAGGTCACGAGGAATTCCGCGCTGTTGCCCGACGCCAGGGCCAGCGCCTCGCCGCGCACATATCCCCGTGCGGTGAGACCGTGCGCCACGCGATTCACGCGCGCGTTGAGCTCCGCGTAGGTCCAACGACGGTCGCCGTCGACCACTGCAATCTGGTCGGGCAGACGGGCGGCGGTGCGCGTCAGCGCGTCGCCGATGTTGACTCTGGTGATCAAGTTCCGGGCGAGCTCGAAGTCCATGCACGGAGCCTGCCCCTGCGAGGCGTCGAACGGAAGTATGCGCCTACCGTAATGACGTGGTCGTCGCTCGTCCTCGCGTGGGGCACATCCAGTTCCTGAACTGCCTGCCGATCTACTGGGGGCTCGTTCGCTCCGGCGTGCTGCTGGATGTCGAGCTCACCAAGGACACCCCGGACCGGCTCAACGACCTGCTCGTCGACGGCGACCTCGACATCGGCCCGATCTCGCTCGTCGAATACCTGCGCCACGCGGACGACCTCGTGCTGCTCCCCGGCATCGCGGTCGGTTCGGACGGTCCTGTGCTGTCGGTGAACCTGGTCTCGAAGGTGGCGCCTGCCGAGTTGGACGGTGGCCGGGTCGCCCTCGGGTCGACCTCGCGCACGTCCGTACTGCTCACCCGCATGTGGCTGGCCGGCGAACACCACGTCACCCCCGAGTACTTCACCTGCCCGCCGGACCTGACGGCGATGATGCTCGAGGCTGACGCCGCCGTCCTCATCGGCGACGCCGCGCTGCGAGCGAGCTTCGACGCCCCGCAGCGCGGATTGCACGTCTACGACCTCGGCGCGGTGTGGCGCGAGTGGACGGGTCTGCCGATGGTGTTCGCCGTGTGGGCCGCCCGGCGCGACTACGCCGAGCGCAACCCCGGCCTCGTGAAGGACGTGCACGAGGCCTTCCTGCGCAGCCGCGACGACGCGCTCGCGCACGTCGATGAGGTCGCGGCCGCGGCAGCGCGGTGGGAGGACTTCGACCCGGCGACGCTCGCGACGTACTTCCGCACGCTCGACTTCAGCCTCGGCACGCGCCAGATCGACGGGGTCGTCGAGTTCGCGCGACGCGCCCATGCCACCGGCGCGGTGGATCGTGTTGTGCAGCCCGACTTCGTGTATTGACGAAGAATCGTCGCGTGTGACGCCGGATCGTCCTACCGTAGAAGGAGCAGGAAAGGACGGAGTCGCCGATGACGGTGCATCAGTGCCCCAAGTGCGAACTGAAGTTCAGCTTCAAGACCGAGGTGGACGACCACTGCTGGCACGATCATCCGGAGTTCCGGCACGAGTATCCCGCTGTGCATGTAGCGGAGGAGCCGGTGCCGCCTCCAGCGCCGGCTGCGGCGCCGGCCGAGGAACGGCACACGCACATCGGTGCCGGTTCGTTCAGTCAGTGGCTGCAGCCGAGTCGGCCGCGAGCGCGCCGTGCTGAATCCGATCGGCAACCGCCACCGCAATAACCACGACGAGCGCCGCGACGCCGAGCACGATCGCCGTGACGTGCGGTGCGAGTGCGAGAAGGCACGCGAGGACGAGCACGGCGACGACACGTGGCCACGACACAACCCGCCACACGACCGCTTTGAAGATCGCGTGGCCTGCCAGGAACAACGCCACGCCGCCGAGCACCAGCCAGGCCGTCGACATCACGCCGCGTTCGGTCGGGTTCGCCAGCACCACTTCGTCGGCTGCGGCGCTCACGATGATCCCGGCCACGATGATCGGGTGCACCCAGTGGAAGGCGTTTCGGCCGAGTCGGCCCGGATCGTCTGATCGCGCGATCGCTTCCGCGCTGTCGGCGGCGCTTCGGTCGAAATAGACCCACCACAACGCGACTGCGGCGACGAACGCCGCGCCGAAGGCGGCGAGCCGGCTCGTGTCGAGTTGCGCGCGCAGCAATTCGCTGAGGCGGCCGCCCGAGACGACGATCGATTCGCCCAGCGCGATCAACACGAAGGCCTGGCAGCGTTCGGCGAAATGCCGGCCGTCGATCGTCCATTCGCGAGTCGCCGACCGGCCGATGCCGGGAGTGGGGAATCCGATCCCGGCGCCGCCGATCTCGATCGCGACCGCGAGGGCCCACAAGGCCTCGCGCGCATGGCCGTGTGCCGCCGCGCCGATCAGCATCGGGACGGCGCCGAGCACGCACCAGGCGCCCGCGCGCCAGAACACGAACTCGAGGCGATGCCCATGCAACCCGGCGGCGACGAGCAGGCTGCGACCGACCTGCATCGCGACGTACATGGCAGCCACGAGCCACCCGCGCGAGCCGAACGCTTCGGGGATCGCCGCGGCCAGGACGAGGCTGGCCAGCATCAGCGCGATGAGCCCGAGCCGCACCGGTTGTGTGCTGGGATCGAGGTAGTTGGTCATCCAGGTCGTGTAGACCCAGACCTGCCACACCATCGCGAGCAGTACAGCGGTGCGCACCGCGCCGTCCACGGTCGTGTGGTTGACGAGCAGGTGTGCCAGTTGGGTCACCGCGAAGACGTAGACAAGATCGAAGAACAGCTCGATCTGGGTGACCCGTCCGTCCCCTGATCGCAGCACGCGTGACATCGACGCAGCCTACGCAAGCACCAGGTATCACCGGCCGACTGAGACACTGGAGGACGTGTTGCGCACCGAAGCGGTCGTCGATCTCGCTGCCATCCGAGGCAATGTCGAAACGCTCAAAGCAGGTACGTCGGCAGCTGTGATGGCAGTCGTCAAGGCCGACGGGTACGGGCACGGCCTGATCGAGAGTTCGCGCGCCGCCATCGCCGGCGGCGCGACGTGGCTGGGGACGGCAACGATCGACGAGGCCCTTGTACTGCGTCGTGCCGGCATCGATGTTCCGGCGCTGGCGTGGTTGTGGACGCCCGGTGAGACCGACACGGTGCGCGCGGCGATCGAGGCCGACATCGACCTGTCCGTGAGCAGCACGTGGCAGCTGGCGATCGTCGCGACGGCAGCCGGCGAGACCGGACGTACTGCGCGCGTCCACTTGAAGATCGACACCGGGTTGTCCCGCAACGGCGTCTACGTCGACGACTGGCCGGAGGTCGTGCGCGCAGCCGATGCCGATCGTGCGGTTGAGATCGTGGGCATCTGGAGTCACTTCGCCTACGCCGACGAACCGGGTCATCCCACCATCGCCAAGCAGCTCGACGCGTTCCGTGCGGCCCTCGATGTCGCCGAGTCCCTCGGCGTTCGTCCGCAGGTGCGCCACATCGCCAACTCGGCCGCGACCCTGACGCTGCCCGAGGCACATTTCGATCTGGTGCGTCCGGGCATCGCGATCTACGGGCTCACGCCCGTCCCCGCCCAGGGTGACTTCGGACTGGTTCCGGCCATGACGCTGCGGTCCGGGCTCGCGTCGGTGAAGCGGGTGCGTGCGGGCGAGGGTGTCTCGTACGGCCACGTCTACACGACCGACCGCGACACGACGCTCGCGCTCGTCCCTCTCGGCTATGCCGACGGAATCCCGCGGCACGCGACCAATGTCGGGCCCGTGTCGATCAACGGCCAGCGCTTCACCGTGAGCGGACGAGTGTGCATGGACCAGTTCGTCGTCGACGTCGGCGACCTCGACGTGAGCGAGAACGACGCGGCGATCCTGTTCGGCGCCGCGCCCGACGTACCCCGGGCGATCGACTGGGCCGAGGCGATCGGAACCATCCACTACGAGATCGTCACCCGCGTCGGACCGCGAGTGCCACGTACGTATCGAGGTGGCCCGACGTGAAGAAGCGCGGCGGCATCTGGGCCGGTGCCGCTGCCGCCGGCCTGGCCGCGGTCAGCGCTGCTGTCGTCGCGGATCGGCGCGTGCGCACGACCCGGCGCGAGACCGCGATCGACCAGTTCGCCGCACCCGACCCGGAGCGGGCGGGCTTCGTCCGCGCGAGCGACGGCGTGCAGCTCTACTACGAGCAGGACGGACCCATCGACGCGCAGCTCACCGTCGTCCTCGTGCACGGCTTCTGCCAGAACCGCGACGACCTGCTCTTCCAGCGCCGCGCGATCCTCGCGCAGTTCGGCGCGCGCGTGCGGATCGTGAGTTTCGACCTGCGCAGCCACGGCCGCTCGTCGCGCAGCACGGCCGCACACGCCACGATCGACCAACTCGGCTCCGATCTCGACGTGGTGCTGCGCGAACTCGTGCCGAGAGGCCCGGTGGTGCTCATCGGTCACTCGATGGGTGGCATGACGATCTTGGCGCTCGCCGACAGCCGTCCCGAACTGTTCGGGCAACGAGTCGTCGCCGTCGCGCTGATCAGCACCTCGACGGGCAAACTCGCCTGGCTCACGCTCGGCGTGCCGGCCGGCCTGGCGCGCGTGGGTGATCCCGCGCTGCGACTGGCCCTTCGCGGCGTGAGCCGCCAGAGCAACCTGCTCGAACGCGGACGCGCGCGACTGACCGACGCCGCGTGGCTGTTCGTCCGCCGGCTGGCCTTCGGGCCACACACCGATCCGGCACTGGTCGAGTTCATGACCCGGATGATCAGCGAGACGCCGGTCGACGTTGTCGCCGATTTCTTCCCGACGCTCACGTCGCACGACAAGCTCGCCGCGCTCGACGTCCTGGTGGATCTGCCGGTGGTCATCGTGTGCGGCGAGGACGATCTCGTCACGCCTGCCGATCACAGCCGCCAGATGGCCGACCTGCTCCCGAAGGCGGAACTCGTCCTCGTGCCCGACACGGGGCATCAGGTGTTGATGGAACGTCCGGACGTCGTCAACGAGCCGTTGCTTCGATTGATCGATGACGCAGTGAGAAATACATGATCGTCCTTCCGACCGCAGCCGACACGCAGGACTTCGGCCGCCGTCTCGCCACCCTGCTACGAGCAGGAGACCTGATCGTTCTCGGCGGCCCGCTGGGCGCCGGAAAGACGACCCTCGTGCAGGGGATCGGCGCAGGTCTGCAGGTGTCGGGACGGATCGCATCACCGACGTTTGTCATCGCCCGCGTCCACCCCGGACCGGTACCGCTGGTGCACGTCGACGCCTACCGGCTCGGCTCGCTCGAAGAGGTCGACGACCTCGATCTCGACGTCTCGGCCGACGAAGCGGTGACCGTCGTCGAATGGGGCGAGGGCAAGGCTGAACAACTGGCCGACTCGTACCTCACCGTCGTGCTCGACCGCGCGCGCGACTCGGAGCAGCGCACCGCGACCCTCGTCGCGCACGGCGGCGACTGGGCGGCGCGCGTCGCGCCACTCAACGAGTAACTACGCTGAAGCATCGTGCTGGTGCTCGCTCTCGACACGTCGTCCGCCGCGGTGACGGCTGACCTTGTCGAGGTCACCGACAGCGCAGTGACGACAGTTGCACATGAGCAGTGGGTCGGCCCGCACGGGCACAGCGAGCACCTCGCGCCGACGATCGCCGCGTGCCTCGATGCCGGCGGTGTCACGGTGCGCGACATCGGCGCGCTCGTCGTCGGTGCCGGCCCCGGGCCGTTCACCGGGCTGCGCGTCGGCCTGGTCACCGCTGCCGCGATGGCCGAAGCGCTCAACATCCCCGCTTACGAGGTGTGCTCGCTCGACGGCCTCGCGCCCGACCATGGTGCCGTGCTCGTTGCGACCGATGCGCGACGCAAGGAGGTCTACTGGGCGACCTATCGTGACGGGCATCGCATCGACGGACCGAACGTCAGCTATCCGGCGGACGTGCCGCGAGGCGATGCGACCGCGATGCTCGGTGCCGGCGCGCGCCTGTACGCCGATGTGCTCGCGTTGCCGTTGCTCGACGGTGATCACCCCAGTCCCGCGCGGTTGGTGACGCACGCCCTGGACAAGATTCGAGCCGGCGCCGGTTCCGACGCGCTGATACCGCTCTACCTGCGCCGTCCGGACGCGGTGCCGCCCAAGGCGATGCAGCGATGACGGCGGCCGGCGCCAAGGTCGTGACGATGTCGCCAGCCCACATCGACGCGTTGATGACCTACGAGCACGAATTGTTCGGCACTGAGGCGTGGTCGGCCGACAGCTACCGCGCCGAACTCGACGACACCCGTACGCGGTACTACGTGGCCGTGGAGAACGACGACGGTGAGTTGCTCGGCTGGGGCGGTGTGCTGGTCGCCGGCGACCAGGCCGAGATCCTCACCGTCGGCGTGGTTCCGTCCGCACAGCGCCGTGGTCTCGCGCGGCAGATGCTCGCCGTCCTGTACGCCGAGGCGAAGCGTCGCGGCGCACACGAACTGTTCCTCGAGGTCCGTGTCGACAACGACGCTGCTATCGCGCTGTATTGCGACGAGGGTTTCAGCGAGATCGGCCGCCGCCGCGGCTACTACGCGCACGGCCGCATCGACGCGCTGGTCATGAGGAAACAGCTATGACGATCGTGATGGGCATCGAGACATCGTGCGACGAGACCGGCGTCGGTTTCGTCGAGGACGGCGTGCTGCTCGGCGACGCACTCGCGTCGAGCATGGATGAGCACGCGCGCTTCGGTGGTGTCGTTCCCGAAATCGCGGCGCGCGCGCATGTGCAGTCGATGCTCCCGACGGTGCGCAAGGCGGTCGCGAATGCCGGGATCACGCTGGCCGACGTCGGCGCCGTCGCCGTCACGGCGGGCCCTGGGCTTGCCACCGCGCTGCACGTCGGCGTCGCCGCCGCGAAGGCGTTCGCGCTGAGTCTCGGTGTCCCGCTCTACGGCGTGCATCACCTGGCCGGGCATGCCGCGGCCGACACGCTCGAGCACGGCCCGTTGCCCGATCGCTCCGTCGCACTGATCGTGTCGGGCGGGCACACGTCGCTGTTGTTCGTGCGCGATCTCGTCCGCACGCCGATCGTGCACCTGTCGGACACGCTCGACGATGCCGCGGGCGAGGCGTTCGACAAGGTCGCGCGGCTGATCGGGCTGCCGTACCCGGGCGGGCCGTCGATCGACAAGGCCGCGCGCAACGGCGACCCGAGCGCGGTGCGGTTCCCGCGTCCGCTCATGGGCGCGAACGATCCCGCCCTCGGCTTCTCGTTCTCCGGCTTGAAGACAGCAGTCGCGCGGTATGTCGAGCGCACGCCGGACCTCGACGTCGACGACACGGCGGCGAGCTTCCAGGAGGCGGTCGCCGACACCCTGGTCACGAAGGCGCTGCGCGCCTGCCGGCAGCAGGAGGTCGACACGCTCGTCGTCGTCGGCGGGGTCGCGGCCAATTCGCGGGTGCGCGCGCTCGCCCAGGAGCGCTGCGACGCCGCCGGTATCGAGCTGCGGGTGCCGCCGATGCGGCTGTGCACCGACAACGGCGCGATGATCGCGGCCATCGGCGACCTGCTCGTGCGCGACGGCGCGCGTCCCTCACCCGCCACGCTGGGTGCGATCCCGACGATCGAACTGTCGAGCGCTCAGCTCGACGCGGTGAGTTGATCAGGTAATCGAGGCGCAATCGGCGGCCGAGTCCGACAGAATGGCGACTCGTGCTGCTGACTGTCTCCACCACCCATGAACCCGCCACCGAGCTGGGGTATCTGCTGCACAAGCACCCGGGCCGGGTTCAGGAGTTCACCGTGGCGTCCGGCACCGCGACAGTCTTCTATCCCGAGGCGAGCGCGCAGCGCTGCACAGCGGCACTTGTCTTGGACGTCGACCCGGTGGCGCTCGTCCGCGGGCGCGGCAACTCCGGGCGCGACGGCTTCCTGCTCGGCCAGTACGTGAACGACCGCCCATATGCGGCGTCCAGCATGCTGGCGGTCGCGCTCAAACAGGTCTTCAGCACGGCACTCACCGGTCGGTGCAAGTCGTTCCAGGACCTCGCCGACTCGGCGATCCCGCTGGAGTTGCACATTCCGGCGTTGCCGTGCCGCGGCGGCGCCGAGTTGGCCCATCGGTTGTTCGAACCGCTGGGCTGGACGGTTCTCGCGGCGAGCGTCCCGCTCGATCCAGAGGTGCCACGGTGGGGTGACTCGCGCTATGTCGATCTGAGGCTTAAGGGGACCGTGCGGCTTGCCGACGCCCTCAACCACGTCTACGTCCTGCTGCCCGTGCTCGACGACGCCAAGCACTACTGGGTGAGTACCGACGAGATCGACAAGCTGGTCAATGCCGGCGGAAACTGGCTTGCGACGCACCCGGACCGAGCGCTCATCACCCGCCGATACCTGGCGCACCGGCGCGAGCTCACCGCCGAGGCGTTGGCGCGTCTGGCCGAAGTCGACGACCGCCAGCCCGAACAGGTCGACAACGCCCTCGACAGCGCCCTCGACAGCGCCCTCGACAGCGCCCTCGACGGCGCGCGCACGGACGACGCGCGCGTCCCACTGAACGAGCAGCGGCGCGGGGCGGTCGTTGCAGCCGTCCTCGCCAGTGGCGCGCGCCGCGTCGGCGATCTCGGTTGCGGCGAGGGCGTGCTGGTGCGCGACTTGTTGGCTCAGCGAGACATCGAGCACGTCGTTGCCACCGACGTTTCGGCGCGTGCACTCCATGTGGCCGCGCGCAAGCTGCGGATGGAGCGCATGACCGACCAGCAGCGTTCACGTGTCGAGTTGTTCCAGTCCTCGCTCACCTACCGCGACGATCGCCTCACCGGGCTCGACGCGGCCGTGCTCATGGAAGTCATCGAGCACATCGACCCGCCGCGGCTGTCCGCCCTCGAACGCAGCGTTTTCGGCCACGCTCGGCCGGGGACGGTCCTCGTGACGACCCCGAACGTCGAACACAACGCGCGGTTCGAGACGTTGCCGCCTGGCGCGCTGCGGCATCGTGACCACCGCTTCGAGTGGACCCGTGCCGAGTTCCGCGCGTGGGCCGACCGCGTCGCCGGCGACTACGGCTACTCGGTGCGGTACCTGCCGATCGGCCCGGACGACCCCGAGGTCGGCCCGCCCACACAGTTCGCCCTCTTCACGAGGCAGGCAGCATGAGCCGCGGCGCGGAACTCGAGATCCCCGAGCTCAGCCTCGTCGTGCTCATCGGCGCGAGCGGATCGGGCAAGTCCACCTTTGCGCGCGACCGCTTCCTGCCGACCGAGGTGATCTCCTCCGACTTCTGTCGCGGTCTGGTCGCCGACGATGAGAACGACCAGTCCGCCTCGGGCGACGCGTTCGACCTCCTGCACTACATCGTCGGCAAGCGGTTGGCTGCCGGTCGATTGACGGTCGTCGACGCGACCAACGTGCAGCCGGACGCGCGAAAGCAGTTGGTGGCGCTGGCGCGCGATCACGACGTCCTGCCGACCGCGATCGTGCTCGACGTACCCGAGGACGTATGCCGCGCACGCAACGCGACTCGTCCCGACCGCGACTTCGGCCCGCATGTGATCCGTCGTCAACGCGATCAGCTGCGTCGCGGGCTGAAAGGTCTGCAACGCGAGGGATTCCGTACGGTGCACCAGCTCCGTGGAGTCGAGCAGGTCGAGGCCGCGACGATCACCCGCACCAAGCTGTTCAACGATCTGCGACACGAAGCAGGTCCGTTCGACGTCGTCGGCGACATTCACGGCTGCCGCGCCGAGCTCGAGGAGCTACTGATCGAACTCGGCTACCTGATCGCGCGTGATGACGTCGGACGCGCTGTGGGCGCGCACCATGTGCCTTCGAGCGGCGCACGCCGGGTGGTGTTCGTCGGCGATCTGGTCGACCGCGGGCCAGACACACCGGGCGTGCTGCGGCTGGTCATGGGGATGGTCGCCGCCGGCGATGCGTTCTGCGTGCCCGGCAACCACGAGAACAAGCTCCTGCGCGCATTGCGGGGCCGCAACGTCCAGGTGACCCACGGCTTGGCCGAGTCGCTGGCGCAACTCGATCACGAGCCGGATGAGTTCCGCGCGGAGGTCGAGCGATTCCTCGACCAGCTGATCAGCCACTACGTGTTCGACGACGGTCGGCTCGTGGTTTCGCACGCAGGACTGATCGAGCGGTACCAGGGCAGGGCCTCTGGACGCGTGCGCGAGTTCTGCCTCTACGGGCAGACCACCGGCGAGACCGACGAGTACGGCCTGCCGGTGCGCTACCCGTGGGCCGAGGAGTACCGCGGCCGCGCGATGGTTTTGTACGGCCACACGCCGGTGCCGTCTCCGCAGTGGATCAACAACACGATGTGCCTGGACACCGGTTGCGTCTTCGGCGGCCAGTTGACCGCGTTGCGCTACCCGGAACGTGAGCTCGTTTCGGTCGCGGCCGCGGAGGTCTATTACGAGCCGGCCCGACCATTCCCTGCAAACACCGACGCGGTCGCCGCCACAATGCAGCGCGACCCGGAGGGGCTCGACATCAGCGATGTGATCGGCCGTCGCGTGATCGAGACGGCCTACCAGCGCCGTATCGGCATTCGGGAAGAGAATGCCGCCGCCGCGTTGGAGGTGATGAGCCGGTTCGCGGTCGACCCGCGCTGGCTGCGCTACCTGCCGCCGACGATGAGTCCGGTCGCGACCTCGTCGCGTCCCGACGCGCTCGAACACCCGGAGCAGGCGTTCGACGCCTACCGCGTGGACGGCGTCGCAGACGTGCTCTGCGAGGAGAAGCACATGGGCTCGCGAGCCGTCGTGCTCGTGTGCCGCGACGCCGAGACCCCGCTCTCGCGCTTCGGCATCGGGGGTGACGGGCTCGGAGCGGTATGGACGCGCACCGGTCGCTCGTTCTTCACCTCGTCGCTCACCGCCGAACTGCTCGAGCGCGTACGCGTCGCCGCCGCACCGCTTTTCGACGAACTCGACTCGTCCTGGCTGTTGTTCGACGCGGAGTTGCTTCCCTGGAGTGCAAAGGCCGAGCAGTTGCTGCGCGACCAATACGCCTCCGTCGGCGCCGCAGCCCGCGCGGCGCTGCCAGCCGCAGTGTCCGCGCTCGAACGCGCTGCATCGTCCGGGCTCGATGTCACGGCGTTGCTCGAACGCACCCGCACGCGAGAGGCCAATGCTGCCGCGTTCACCGACGCCTACCGGCGGTACTGCTGGGAGACCGACGGCCTCTCCGGCGTGCAGTTGGCCCCGTTCCAGCTGCTCGCGTCCGAGGGCGCCGCGCACCACGGACAGCCGCACCGGTGGCACCTGGACCTGGCCGACCGGTTGGTCGCCGCTGACCCCGTCACCTTCGCCGCGACACGGCGGATCGAGATCGACACGACCGACCCGCAGTCGATTCAGGCCGGGAGCCAATGGTGGGAGCAACTGACCGAGGCGGGCGGCGAGGGGATGGTCGTCAAGCCCGCCGCGAACCTGACGCGGGGTCGCAAGGGACTCGTCCAACCCGGCTTGAAGGTGCGTGGTCGCGAGTACCTCCGCATCATCTACGGCCCCGACTACCTGGAGCCGGGAAATCTCGAGCGGCTGCGGTCGCGCGGGCTCGGGCACAAGCGCTCGCTTGCGCTGCGCGAATACGCCCTGGGCCTCGAAGCCCTCGACCGGACCGCTCGGGGGGAGCCGCTGTGGCGGGTGCATGAGTGCGTGTTCGGCGTGCTCGCACTCGAGTCGGAGCCGGTTGACCCGCGGTTGTGACGTGCAAAGTGCAAGTTGCCAATCACCGCGCCGACAACGAGAGTTCATCTTCGTGAGTGAGCAGAACTCCGAGATCGAGTCGCGACGACCGCGCCGGGGCCTGGCCGGCAGGCTGACCACGACCGCGCGCAACGTCGCCGAGGTCGTGCGCTTCGGCGGGCTCGAGACCGGTGAGGCGCCCTCGCCCTATGCCGTTGAGGCCGAGCACCACAACTACCGGCTGCGGCACTACTTCGCCGACGAGGCCCCGGGTGGCGCCGTGCCGATCCTGCTCGTCCCGCCGCTGATGCTCACGACGGAGGTGTGGGACGTGTCGCCGCAGGCGTCGGCGGTGGGTGCCCTGCACGCCGACGGCCTCGACACCTGGGTCGTCGACTTCGGCCATCCCGACCGCGACCCGGGTGGCCTCGAACGCAATCTCAGCGACCACGTCCTGGCCGTCAGCGAAGCGATCGACATCGTCCGTGAGAAGACCGGACGCGATGTCGTGCTCGCCGGCTACTCGCAGGGCGGCATGTTCGCGTACCAGACCGCGGCGTTCCGGCGGAACAAGGGCATCGACTCGCTGGTCACGTTCGGCTCGCCGGTCGACGCCAGCGCGCCGCTGCCGATTCCGCTGTCGCCCGAGGCGGCGTCGCGGCTGGCCGCCACGCTCATCGACAGCGGACTGTTCCGCAAGCTCGCCGTGCCGGGCTGGTTCAGCCGCACCAGCTTCAAGCTGCTCACGCCCGCCAAGTCGGTGCAGGACCGCGTCAAGTTCCTGCTGACCCTGCACGACCGCGATGCCCTGTTGCCCCGCGAACGGCAGCGTCGCTTCCTCGAGAACGAGGGCTGGACGGCGTGGTCGGGGCCGGCCGTCGCCCAGTTCCTCGAGATGTACTTCCAGCACAACCGGATGCTCGAAGGTGGCTTCGTCATCGACGAGCGACTCGTCACGCTCGCTGACATCGACCTGCCTGTGCTGACCGTCGTGGGCTCGACCGACACGATCGGCCACCCCGACTCGGTGCGGGCGATCCGTCGCGCCGCGCCGAGCGCCGAGATCTACGAACTGACCCTGCGCGCCGGGCACTTCGGTCTGGTCGTCGGGTCGACGGCGATGACACACACGTGGCCGGCGGTCGGGGCCTGGGCGCGCTGGCGCGATGGGAGCGGCCAGCTGCCCGACTCGATCGTCCCGGCCGAAGAGGTGCAGACGAGCGCGCTGCGTCCGTCCGGCGCCGGTGGTACCGGTGTGCTGGTGCAGGCGAGCGAGCTCGGCGTGGGCGCGAGCAGGCTGCTGCTGTCGACCGCCCGTCGCGCGGCACGGTTGGCCCGTTCGGTGGTGAGCGAGGCGCCGGCGCAGTTGCCGCGGCTGCAACGCATCGAGTCACTCGATCCGTCGACCCGGATCAGTCTCGGACTGCTGCTCGACGAGCAGGCACGCAGGAACGCCGACGAGATCTGCTTCCTGTTCGGCGACCGCGCGCATCGGCAGCGCGAGGTCAAGTACCGCGTCGACGCCATCGTGAAGGGCCTCATCGAGATCGGGGTGCGGCGCGGCGACACCGTCGGGGTGCTGATGAGCACCCGCCCGAGCGCGTTCACCGTCATCGCCGCGCTCAGCCGCCTCGGCGCGACAGCCGCCGTCCTGCGTCCGGACGGCGACCTGGGCCGTGAAGCGAGGCTGACGCGCATCGACCGCGTGATCACCGATCCCGAACACGCCAAGGCGGTAAGCGGATCCACGACAGTGCGCTGCTACGTGCTCGGCGGTGGCGCGGACGAGCGGCAGCTGCCCGCCGACGCGGTCGACATGGAGCGCATCGACCCCGACACGGTCGACGTGCCGAGCTGGTACCGGCCGAATCCCCAACGCGCGGACGACATCGCCTTCGTCCTGTTCACCGGCGAAGGCGCGGGTACGAAGGCGATCCGCATCAGCAACAAGCGGTGGGCCTTGTCCGCGCTGGGCACGGCGAGTGCGGCCGCGCTCCGTCCGGGCGACACCGTCTACAGCGTCACGCCGTTGCACCACACGTCCGCGCTGCTGATGTCGATCGGTGGCGCGGTCGCCGGCGGGGCGCGGTTCGCGATGTCGCTCGCCGACGACACCGACACCTTCTGGGACGAGGTGCGGCGCTACGGTGCCACGCACGTCAGCTACACGTGGACGTCGTTGCGCGGCGTCGTCGATGCGCCGCAGCATCCGAACGAGCGGTTCAATCCGATCCGGATGTTCATCGGCTCGGGCATGCCGCGCAATCTGTGGAAGCGGGTCAGCGCTCGGTTCCCGGACGCGAAGGTGGTCGAGTTCTACGCGTCGGCCGAGGGCGAGGCGATTCTCGCCAACCTGGCCGGGCAGAAGCCCGGCTCGATGGGACGGCCATTGCCCGGCACCGCCGAGGTGCGGGTCGCCGCGTTCGGGCTGTCCGATCGCAAGCTCAAGCTGGCCAGCGACGGCCTCGCGCGCGAATGTCTCACCGACGAGATCGGTCTGCTCTTGTCGCGGGTGCACCCGGCCGACGTGGGGTCCGGCACGGTGTTGCGCGACGTGTTCGCGTCCGGCGACACCTGGCGCTCCACCGAGGATCTGTTCCTGCGCGACGAACAGGGCGATCTGTGGTTGGTCGGTTCGGTCGCCGAGATCGTCGAGACCGAGAACGGCCCGGTGTTGCCTTCGGGCACGAGGTTCTGTCTCGGCACGATCAGCGCAGTCGACCTGATCGTCGCGTACGGCGTGCCCGACGGCGACGCGCAGGTGCTGGTCGGCGCGGTGACCCTGCACGCCGATTCGGAGCTGACCGCCGCCGATCTCGATTCGGCGATGGACCGACTGCCGCGCCGCCAGCGTCCGCGCTACGTGCAGGCCGTCGCGTCGATCCCGCTCACGACGTGGCACCGTCCGGTGTGGCGTGATCTGCAAAAGCGCGGCGTGCCCAAGCCGACCCGCACCCGCAAGGTGTGGCGTCTCGACGACAGCACCGGCCACTACACCGAACTCTGATCGGCGTGCTGCCCCGTGCCGCGCGATTCGCCGGCGAATTGTCGTAATACGGAGCGGTAAGGCGCGATTCCGGCGCAGCAGGTGGGGTGGTAGCACCCCGCGGGAGGCCGGTTAGCCACCTCGTTGACGACCCGCTTCGCGACGAATCTGTGATCACACAACGTGATCCCACTCGTCCAGGAGCTTTCGTCATGACCTTCACGCTTCCCGCCGCCGACGTCTTCGCCGGTCTCGCCGAGGCGCTGCCCGGCCAGGTAACCCTCCCGACCGATCCCAGCTACGACGCCGACCGCCGCGGCTTCGCCGTCGCCGTCGATCAGCGTCCGCTCGCCGTCGTCCACGTCCAGGATGCGCAGGACGTCGTCACCGCCGTCCGCTACGCAATCGAGCACGGCATGACCGTGTCGGCCCAGCCGATCGGCCACGGCGCAACGCTCGCCACCAACGGCACGATCATGCTGCGCACCCGCGCGATGCAGGCGATCCACGTCGACCCCGACCGGCGCATCGCTCGCGTCGGTGCCGGCGTCAAGTGGGGCGAGCTGTGCGCGGTCACCAGCGAGTACGGACTGACCGGCCTCGCCGGCAGCAACTCCGACCCGTCCGTCACCGGCTTCTGCGTGAGCGGCGGGCTGAGCTGGTTCAGCCGCAAGCACGGCGTCGCCGCGCACAGCATCCTCGCTGTCGAGCTCGTCGACGCGCACGGCAACCTGCGCACCGTCACCGCCGATTCCGACCCCGACCTGTTCTGGTCCATCCGTGGCGCGGGCGGCGACTTCGGCGTCGTCACCGCGATCGAGGTGCAGCTCTACCCGGCGGCCGAGCTCTACGGCGGACGCATCATGTGGCCGATCGAGATGGCCCGTCCGGTGCTGCGTGCCTGGCACGCGATCACGCAGAACGCGCCCGACGAGTTGACGATGTGGGCGCACATCCTGCGGTTCCCGCCGGTCGACTTCCTGCCCGAGCCGATCCGCGGCAAGAACTTCGTCACCGTCGAGTTCACCTACCTCGGTTCGGCCGAAGAGGCCGAGGCTCTCGTTGCACCGTTGCGCGAGCTTCCGGCCGTTTACATCGACGCCACCGGTGAATTCGCGGTTGCCGGCCTGTCGGACGTGTGCCAGGAGCCGACCGACCCGATGCCGACGATGGAGTGGTCGGAGCTGCTGACCGACCTCGACGTCGAGACCATCGACAAGGTGGTCGACATCGCCGGTGCGGACGCGCCGAACGCGCTCACCGTGCTGCAGTTCCGTCACCTCGGCGGCGCGCTCGCCCGCGGGACGGCCGACGAGGGCCCGAACGCTGCGATCACCGAGCAGTACGCGGTGTTCACGCTCGGGGTGCCGATGGTGCCCGAGCTCGTCCCCGCGATCGAAGCGTCGACCGCCGCGGTGCAGCAGGCCGTCGCCGGCAAGCGCAGCGGACGGACGTTCTACACGTTCCTGTGCGCCGATTCCGATGTGACCCGCGCATTCCCGGCCGAGTCGCTGGCCCGGCTGCGCGAGATCAAGCAGTCCGTCGACCCGAACGGTGTGTTCCGCAGCAACCGTCCGGTCTGACTCCGGCCGCATGAACTCGACGCGCCCTGCCTGCAACCACGCGGGCAGGGCGCGTCGTCACGTGGCCTTATGCCGTGGAGACACCGAGAGCGGCCGTCCCGTCGCATGCAACGGAATCGTCCCCGCCGCTGTCTACTTGGCGTGGGAGGCATAGTGGCCATCACCGGGGTGGACTTCACGCGGTTCGTGCGCGAGCACACCGGTGATCTGCTGCGCACCGGCTATCTGCTGACGGGCGACGGCAGCGCCGCCGAAGAGCTCGTCCAGGACACGCTTGTGCGGCTGTACCCGAAATGGCATCTCGTCGAGTCAGCAGACGTGCCGCTCGCCTACGTGCGGCGCAGCTTGGCCAACGGTTTCGTCAACCACACCAGGCGCGCGGCACGACGCGAGTTCGCGGTGGAGTTCCTGCCCGAGAGCATCGACGACGCCGACCGCCCGTCCCAGTTGGACGACCGCGACGAGATCTGGACGATGCTGCGCACCCTGCCCGAGCGGCAGCGCGCGGCGCTCGTCCTGCGCTATTTCCACGACCTGCCCGATGACGAGATCGGCATCGCACTCGGCTGCCGTGAAGGAACCGTCCGCAGCCTCATCAGCCGGGGCCTGGCGGCGTTGCGTGACAGCGCTGCCGCGCCCGGTGTTGGAAGGAATTCGGCATGAACCCCCCGACCGACCTCGAGACGCGCCTGCGCGCGTCGTTGCGTGAGAACGCGCGACACGCTCCGCCCGACGGACCGCTCGCCGACCGCATCCTCGCCGAACTCGACGCACCGGTGTTGCGTCCGCACCGCAGCTGGCGGACGTGGACGTTTCCGCTCCTGGCCGCCGCCGCGATAGCAGCGGTCGCCCTCACGCTCGCCGGCGTCGGCGCCACCCGGCACACCGCCGCGCCCGCGGGCACGACCCACCCGTCGCAGACACCGAGTCCGTCGATCACGCGCACGGTCACCACGCCACCGCCTCCGGCGCCGCAAACAGTCCTTCCGCTGCTGAACATGGGCGGAGTGACGGGGTTCCGCGCGATCGACGCCACCTACATCGGCACCAACAAGATCTGGGCGCTCGGTCGAGCCGCCTGCGGTCAGGGCAGCTGCCTCACCCTCGTGCATACGACCGACTCGGGCAGCACGTGGCACAGCGTGCCCGTGCCGGCCGTCGCGGCCACGTCGGTCCGCTTCGCCAACCCGCAGACCGGATTCCTGTTCGGTCGGGACGTTCTCGACACCACCACGGACGGCGGCGCGAACTGGACGCCCGAGTCAGGCGGCGCCGACGCGCTCGAGACGCTGGACGGGACGGTCATCAAGGTCTCGCGCCAGAACGCCGCGTGCGCGGCCCAGTGCCTGTTCAACGTCAGCTACGCAGACCTGGGCTCGTCGGCGTGGATGCAGAGCACGGTTCCGTTCCTCCGCGGCTACTCGGTGCAGCTCATGCGCACGCACAACGCGTCCTACCTGATCGTCCGCACGAGCAACCCCGCGTCGGCGGAGCAGCAAGGTCAGCTCTACCAATCGACCGATGGTGGAGCGTCCTGGCGGCGCTCGTCCGGCTGCACCAACCTGATCGGCGGATCGGTCGCCTCCGACGGCACGCTCGATCTGCTGTGCGGCGCCGACATCCTGGTCGACGCACACACGCCTTCAGCGCACCGGGTCCCGCAACCGACCGGCAGCTCGGCGACGATCGCCGCGGTCGATGCACACACCCTGATCCTCGTCGCGGACAGACTGTTCCGAAGCACGGACGGCGGCGTGCAACTCTCGACCGCCCTCGATCAGGCTCCCGTCGGCGATCTGGGGCCGCCCGGCTTCCAGAACGGTCAGGTCGGCCGGTGGATCAACAACGACGGGCACACCATCTGGACGACCACCGATGGTGGCGCCACATGGAACGGCGCGGCATTCTCACGCTGATTGCGCTCGGCATGTATCACCCAACCAACAGCCATCTCCTGGCTGTACAACCACCGCAGGGAGAAACCATCATGCGCAAACTCATCGCAGGTGTGGCCGCGGCCGCCGCGGTCACGGCCGGCGCCGCCGGGGTCATGTCCAGCCCGGCCGGAGCCGCCCCCGTGCCCGAATGCAAGGGCGCGCTGATCCAGGTCAGCCACAGCCACCCGCAGGGCGCGACCGGCCACGGCAACGTGGTGCTCATCTTCCGCAACATCAGCCAGAGCACGTGCAGCCTGCGCGGCTACCCGGGCCTCGACGCGCTCGGCCCGCACGGCGGCGTCCTGGCCCATGCCCGTCGCAGCCTGCGGGGCTTCACCGGCGGAGCGCACGCGGTCAACACGATCGTGCTGCACTCGTTCCAGCGGGCCTCATCTGACGTCGAGTGGATGAACTTCCGCAACAACGGCGGCAGTTGCCGGTTCTCGAAGTCGATCGCGACCACGCCGCCGAACACCTTCAAGACCTTCCACCGCCCGGTGTCGGTCAGCGTCTGCAATCTGCAGGTTCATCCGGTTGTTCGGGGGACTTCCGGGAACGGCTGACCGCCCTTCGTCAACGCCGGGTTGTGGCTGCCTGTGGTCGCAACCCGGCGTTGATCTTTGTCGGGACGGCGACGATCAGGTCTTCCTTCGTTCGGCCCGGTCCAGGGCCCCGAAACCGGGCACAGCGGAGGCAAACCTGATCAACGCGGCCCAGCAGCGCTCGGCCACCGGAACAACCGCCGGCAACCCCTCGTTGAAACGCTGGCACTCGGCGGGCTAGAGTGCCAATTCGGGACGGTCGACCACCCGCGACGGCGACCGCACCGACGAAGAAGAACTTATCGCCCGAGAAGGGGAGATCCACCGTGACCGCCACCAAGGTCAGCATCAAGCCGCTCGAGGACCGCATCGTCGTCTCCGCCAATGAGGCCGAGACCACGACCGCTTCGGGCATCGTCATCCCGGACACCGCCAAGGAGAAGCCCCAGGAGGGCACCGTCCTGGCAGTCGGCCCGGGCCGCATCGACGACAAGGGCAACCGCGTCCCGCTCGATGTCGCTGTCGGCGACGTCGTGCTCTACAGCAAGTACGGCGGCACCGAGGTGCGCTACGGCGGCGAGGACTTCCTGGTCCTGTCCGCGCGCGACGTCCTCGCTGTCATCGAGAAGTAATTCATCCACCTTTACCGCCCCGGCGCGCACCAGCGTGACCGGGGCGGTGACGGTTGTAATCAGGAAGGACCCACATGGCGAAGATCCTCAGTTTCGATGAGGACGCCCGCCGCGCGCTGGAGCGCGGTGTCGACAAGCTGGCCAACGCCGTCAAGGTCACGCTCGGCCCGCGCGGCCGCAACGTGGTGCTCGACAAGTCCTTCGGCGCGCCGGTCATCACCAACGACGGCGTGACGATCGCTCGCGAGATCGAGCTGGTCGACCCGTACGAGAACCTCGGCGCGCAGCTGGTCAAGTCGGTCGCGACCAAGACCAACGACGTCGCCGGAGACGGCACGACCACCGCGACGGTTCTCGCCCAGGCCCTGGTCAACGCCGGCCTGAAGAACGTCGCTGCCGGCGCCAACCCGACCGGGCTCAAGCGCGGCATCGAGGCAGCGGTCGAGGCCATCAGCGCCGAACTCGACAAGATCGCGATCCCCGTCGAGGGCGAGCAGTCGATCGCGCACGTCGCGACGATCTCGGCCCAGGACGCCACGATCGGCGAGCTGATCGCCGAGGCGTTCACCAAGGTCGGCAAGGACGGCGTGATCACGGTCGAGGAGAGCCAGACCCTCACGACCGACCTCGAGTTCACCGAGGGGATGCAGTTCGACAAGGGCTACATCAGCCCGTACTTCGTCACCGATCTCGAGGCCGGCGAGACCGTTCTCGACGACCCGTACATCCTCATCACGACGCAGAAGATCTCGGCCATCGCCGACCTGCTGCCGCTGCTCGAGAAGGTCATCGAGACCGGGAAGGCGCTGGTCGTGATCGCCGAGGACGTCGACGGCGAGGCGCTCAGCACGCTGGTCGTGAACGCGATCCGCAAGACCTTCACCGCCGTCGCGGTCAAGGCGCCGTTCTTCGGTGACCGCCGCAAGGCGTTCCTGCAGGACCTCGCCATCGTGACCGGCGCGCAGGTCGTCGCCCCCGAGGTCGGGCTCAAGCTCGACCAGGTCGGCCTCGACGTGCTCGGCACCGCCGGCCGCGTCACCGTGACGAAGGACCTCACGACCGTCACGCACGGCTCGGCGTCGCAGAGTGAGATCGACGCGCGCATCGGCCAGATCCGCAAGGAGATCGAGGACACCGACTCCGACTGGGATCGCGAGAAGCTGCAGGAGCGGCTGGCCAAGCTGGCCGGCGGCGTCGGCGTCATCAAGGTCGGCGCGGCCACCGAGGTCGAACTCAAGGAGCGCAAGCACCGCATCGAGGACGCCATCGCGGCAACGCGTGCGGCCATCGAGGAGGGCATCGTCGCCGGTGGCGGCTCAGCCTTCGTCCACGCCGCGTCGGTGCTGGACGACAACCTCGGCCTGTCCGGGGACGAGGCGACCGGCGTCGCCGTCGTGCGGACGGGGCTGGTCGAGCCGCTGCGCTGGATCGCCGCCAATGCCGGTGCCGAGGGCTACGTCGTCGTCGCCAAGGTTCGCGACCTGAAGGTCAACCACGGTCTGAACGCGGCCACCGGCGAGTACGGCGACCTGATCGCGGCCGGTGTCGTCGACCCCGTCAAGGTGACCAAGGCGGCCCTGGCGAACGCCGCCAGCGTGGCGAGCCTCGTGCTCACCACTCAGAGCGCGATCGTCGAGAAGCCGGCCGAGCCCGAGAACGACCACGGGCACGACCACGGACACGGCCACAGCCACGGACCGGGCGGGCACGTCCACTAAGTCACCCCACGAAATCGACTGGAAAGCGTGTCGATTCCGCGAGGACCCCGACCAAGGACGGCAACTGGCGCCAGGCACACCTCGGCCCCGCGATCGATGATCGCGGGGCCGAGGTGTCCCCTCCAGTCGTGCCCCCCACAGGCTCCCTGGAAGTCTTCGTCTGCGCCCTCAGGCGCTGCGCTTCTGCAGCATCGACTCTCGCTCTTCGGCCGACAGGCCGCCCCACACGCCGTACGGCTCGCGCGCTGCCAGCGCCCAGCGCAGGCAGTCGTTGATGACCGGGCAGTTGGCACAGATGGCCTTGGCCTGCATCTCGCGCCGCACCCGCGAGGGGCCGCGCTCGTTCTCCGGGTGGTAGAAGTTGGCGGTGTCCAGGCCGCGGCACGCCGCCTCGACCTGCCAATCCCAGTCGCCCTGTCGCGGAGCTGGGAGACGCCGAACCTCGGCCATAGCGCCCTCCGATGAACCATCCGTCGCGACCCCCGCGGGTCGCGATCTCCTGTCTGGTTCAAAGAGCGAGCGAGAAAAAGGTGACGCGGGTTGCGCAAATTGTGGTGAGTGAGCTCACTCGTCCGCGATGGTCAGGCCGACTTGCTCCGCGCCACCACGGCGTCGGCGTACCCGCGGGCGTAGTCCCAGCTGACGTAGGCGTCCGGATCGGGGGCGAAAGCGGGCTCGTGGACGTGCGTGCGTCCCTCGCCGAGCAGCGCGTGCAGGTTCGCGGCCATCAGGTCCCACCCGAAGTAGTGCTGTTCGCCGCAGTCGGCGCACTCGACGATGATTCCGTCGACGCCGACGGGGGCCAGCACGGTGCGGAACTCGGCCAGTTCGATCAGGTCCGCCCGCACGTCGGCGACCTCGCCCTCGCTCAGCGGCGGCGCCGGCTCGATCGCGTCGAGCAGCGACGCCGGATCGTCCGGGTCGCCGAGGAACGGGTCCAGCGGGCCCGGAATTGCGTCGGGTCGACCGTCTCCGATGGGGGGTTCAACGCTCACGGCGTCCACGGTAGATCGCATCTGGCCCACCCCGCCAATCGGGGCGAATCAGGACATCGCCCGTCCGCCCCGAATGCCCCGCCGTCAGGCCGGGTCACGGGCCGCCCCCGGCTTCGTGCCCTGGCTCGACAGTGACCGAATGAACAGAGCACCGAAACCGATTCCCAGGCCCGGTTTTTCGCGACGGCGGTGGGGTCGTGCGCGCACCGGTGCCAGTCCTCGGGCGGTCTAGACTCGGGTACCGGCGACAGAGGAGAAGGCGCTTTGCCCGACGAGGTACATGACGAGGTTTTTCCAGCCAAGTTCGCCACGATCGGCCTCACCTTCGACGACGTCCTGTTGCTGCCCGGCGAGACCGACGTCGTCCCTGCTGAGGTCGACACCACATCGCGCCTGACGCGCGACATCTCGCTACGCGTGCCACTGCTGTCCGCGGCGATGGACACCGTGACCGAGGCGCGCATGGCGATCGCGATGGCGCGCGAGGGTGGCATCGGGGTGCTGCACCGCAACCTCTCGGTTGCCGATCAGGCCTACCAGGTCGATCTCGTCAAACGCACCCAGACGGGCATGATTCCCAACCCCGTCACCATCGGGCCGGACGCCACCCTCGAGGAACTCGACGCGGTGTGCGGGCAGTACCGCATCTCCGGCCTGCCCGTGGTCGACGCCGACCTGCGCCTGCTCGGCATCATCACCAACCGCGACCTGCGCTTCGTCCCCGTTGCCGAATGGGGCACGACGAAGGTCGACGAGGTCATGACCCCGATGCCGCTGATCACTGCGCCGGTTGGCATCGGCCACGACGAAGCCACCACGATTTTGCGCAAGCACAAGCGTGAACGGCTTCCCATCGTCGACGACCAGGGCCGCCTCGCCGGCCTGATCACCGTCAAGGACTTCGTGAAGTCCGAGCAGTACCCGCACGCGTCGAAGGACGCCCACGGCCGGCTGATGGTCGCCGCCGCGATCGGCTACTTCGGCGACGCCTGGGAGCGTGCGACCACACTCGTCGAGGCAGGCGCGGATGTGCTCGTGGCCGACACCGCGCACGGGCACGTGCGGTTGCTGCTCGACATGGTGCACCGGCTCAAGACCGACCCCGCAACCAAGCACGTCCAAGTCATCGGCGGCAACGTCGCCACCCGCTCCGGCGCGCAGGCCTTCATCGACGCCGGTGCCGACGCGGTCAAGGTCGGCGTCGGACCCGGTTCGATCTGCACGACCCGCATCGTCACCGGTGTCGGCGCACCGCAGATCACCGCTGTCTACGAGGCGTCGCTGGCCTGCAAGCCCGCGGGCGTACCGGTGATCGCCGACGGTGGCCTGCAGTACTCCGGTGACATCGCCAAGGCCATCGTCGCCGGCGCCGACACCGTCATGCTGGGCTCGCTGCTCGCCGGCTGTGACGAATCGCCAGGCGACCTGATCTTCGTCAACGGCAAGCAGTACAAGTCCTACCGCGGCATGGGATCGCTGGGCGCGATGAGCTCGCGCGGCAAGAAGTCCTACTCCAAGGACCGCTACTTCCAGGCCGAGGTGACCAGCGACGACCAGCTCGTCCCCGAGGGTGTCGAGGGCCGCGTCGCCTACCGCGGACCGCTCGGTGCCGTCGTGCACCAGTTGGTCGGCGGGCTGCGGCAGTCGATGTTCTACGTGGGTGCGCGGACGGTGCCCGAGCTGGCCGAGCGCGGCAAGTTCGTCCGCATCACCCAAGCGAGCTTGAAGGAGTCGCACCCGCACGACATCCAGATGACGACCGAGGCACCGAACTACAGCGGGTAGTCAAATGATCTTGCTAGGTGGCCCGATTAGGCTGCCATGGCGTGAGCACCTACCTCCGTTTCCCGCAGCTCAGTAGTGACCGCATCGTCTTCGTCGCCGACGATGACGTGTGGGTGGTCGACAGCGACGGCGGGCGCGCTGAGCGGCTGACCTCGGACCGCGTGCCTGCCTCGCGGCCGAGATTGTCGCCGGACGGGTCGATGCTGGCGTGGGCGAGCGCACGGGACGGAAATGCCGAGGTGTACGTCGCGCCGATCGGTGGCGGTGCCGCAACGCGGCTGACGTACTGGAACCACCTGTCCACCCGCGTGCTCGGCTGGACGAGCGACGGCCGGGTTGTTGCGGCCAGCGCCGCACTGCAGCCGTTCCGCTCGCGGGTGTGGGCCTATGTGCTGCCGACCGACGGCGGTCCGGGCGAGCGGCTGCCGCTCGGCCCGATCAACGGACTGGCTCGTCGCCCCGACGGCGCGGTCGTCGTCCAGTCGGCGGTCAATCGTGAGCCGGCGACGTGGAAGCGATACCGCGGCGGCACCCGCCCGAAGCTGTGGATCGACCGCGACGGGTCCGGTGAGTTCGAGCGGCTGCTCGCGCAGCTGGACGGTCAGCTCGCCGATCCGGTCTGGCTCGGCGACCGGCTGGCGTTCATGTCCGATCACGAGGGCCACGGCAACATCTACTCGGTGCTTGCCGACGGCACCGAGCTGCGCCGGCACAGCGATCACACCGGCAACTACGCCCGCGATCTCGCCGGCGACCTCGAGGGCGGCTCGACCCAGCTCGTCTATCAGCGCGCAGGCGTCATCTATCGCCTCGACTCGCTCGCCGCCGACGTCGAACCGGTCGCCGTCGACATCACCCTTCCGGGCGCTCGGATCGGGCGGCAGTCGACCGTGGCCGAGGTCGGCCCGTCGCTGCGCGCCGCCGAGGCGGTGTCGGTCGATCACGAGGGCCGCGCCAGTGCGGTGAACGTGCGCGGCACCGTCCAGTGGCTCACCCACCGCGACGGCCCCGTGCGCGCGCTCGCCGACACCGCCGGCGTGCGTACCCGGCTGCCGCGAGTACTTCCGGGCGAGCCCGGCCGCGCGATCTGGGTAACCGATGCGGACGGTGACGACGCGCTCGAGATCAGCGACGGCGGCGGCACCCGTCGGCTCGCGAGCGGAGAGCTCGGCCGGGTACTCGAGCTGGTCGTAGCACCGGACGGCGACAGCGTCGCCGTGGCCTCGCACGACGGCCGGGTGCTGATCGTGTCGCTCGCCGACGGCGCCGTCCGGGTGCTGGAGACCAACGACGACGCGGGCGACGCCAGCGGGCTCACCTTCGCACCGGACTCGGCGTGGCTCGCATGGTCGCACGAGTACGTCTCGGAGCTGCGCTCGATCCGGCTCGCCGAGCTGAGCACCGGGACGGTGCACGAGGTGACCGGCGAGCGATTCGTCGACACCGATCCGGCGTTCACGCTCGACGGCAAGCACCTCGCCTTCCTCTCTGCGCGCACCTTCGATCCGGTCTACGACACGCACGCCTTCGACCTGTCGTTCACCGTCGGCGTCCGTCCGTACGTCGTGCCGCTGGCCACCGATACGCCGTCGCCGTTCGATCCCGAGACCGAGGGCCGCACGGTCGCGGCGAAGGGGGCCGGCAAGGGCGGCGACAAGGGCGGCGACCAGCCGGTCGAGCCTGTTCACGTCGATCTGGACGGCATCACCGAGCGCGCTGTTGTCGTGCCCGTCCCCGTCGGCCTGCTCAGCGATCTGCGCGCCGTAAAGGGCGGCCTGCTCTGGCTCACGAACCCGATCACCGGTGTCATCGGCGCGGGATTGCCCGATGGCGCGCCGCGGCCTCGTCCGTCGCTGACGCGGTGGGACTTCGCCGACCGCGAGTCCCGCACCATCGTCGACGCCCTCGACTGGTACCAGCCGAGTGGCGACGGCACTCGCGTCGTCGTGCGCGACAAGGACGCCCTGCGGGTCGGACCCGCCGACCACGCCGTCCGCCCCGATCCGCGCTCCGAGGGCGGCCCGAAGGAACTCGTCGAGGTCGATCTCGACCGCGTCCAGGTGCGCTACGACCCGCCGGCCGAATGGCGGCAGATGATGATCGAGACGTGGCGTCTGATGCGCGACCACTTCTGGATCGAGGACATGGGCGGCGTCGACTGGGACGACGTTCTCGAGCGGTACCTGCCGCTGATCGACCGCATCGCCACGCGCAGCGATCTGTCCGAGGTGCTGTGGGAGATGATCGGCGAGCTCGGCGCGTCCCACGCCTACGAGCGGTACGAACCCAAACCACCGCCGGCCGGACGTGCCGCTGCGTTCCTCGGTGCCGACCTGGTCGCGGGTGCTGACGGCACATGGACGCTGGCGCGCGTGCTGCCGGGCGAGTCGTCCGTCCCGGCTGCCCGTTCGCCGCTTCGTGCCGCCGGCGGTGATGTGCGCGACGGCGACGTGCTGGTGGCGGTCAACGGGCACACTGTCGGCCCGGTCGGTCCCGGTCCGCTGTTGGCCGGGCTGGCGGGAAAGCCGATCGCGATCACCGTGCGGCGCGGGGACGTCGAGCGCACCATCGCCGTCGTCGCGACCGGCGACGAGGCGCCGATCCGCTACCAGGACTGGGTTTCCGGACGTCGGGCGGCCGTCCACGAGCGCACCGACGGCCGGATCGGGTATGTGCACGTGCCCGACATGATGTCGACGGGCTGGGCGGAGTTCCACCGCGATCTCAAGCGCGAGATCCTGCGCGACGCGTTGGTGCTCGACACCCGCGACAACGGCGGCGGGCACGTCTCGGAGTTGGTGATCGAGAAGCTGGCCCGCAAACCGATCGGCGGCGGCCATGGCCGGCACTCCGC
Organism: uncultured Actinomycetota bacterium; assembly: GCA_963754285.1. Lineage (GTDB taxonomy): Bacteria > Actinomycetota > Actinomycetes > Mycobacteriales > Jatrophihabitantaceae > RYN-133. The sequence goes on along the minus strand of CAVWFN010000007.1, from coordinate 589,930 downwards.
GGACGAGTACTACCCGACCAGCGCGCCGCGCGGGCCGATCGTGTCGATCGCGAACGAATTTGCCGGCTCCGACGGCGACATCGTCAACCAGGCCTTCCGTTCGTACGGGCTCGGAAAGATCGTCGGCGAGCGCACCTGGGGCGGCGTCATCGGCATCGACGGCCGGTACGCGCTCGTCGACGGCACCGTCGTGACCCAGCCGCGCTTCTCGTTCTGGTTCCGCGACGCGGGCTGGGGTGTCGAGAACTTCGGCGTCGAGCCGGATGTGGAGGTTTCGTTCCCGCCGCAGGCGTGGGCGGCCGGTGACGATCCGCAGCTGACGGTGGCGTTGGAGGTGCTCGCCGACGAACTGGCGAACAACGCACCGCTGCAGCCGGCGCCGCTCGCCGAGCGTCCCGACCGAGCCGCCCCACCGCTGCCGCCACGGCCATAGGGCAGACTCGACTACATGCCGGAAACCGTGGAGATCGGCCTCGGGCGCAGTGCGCGGCGTGGCTATCACCTCGACGACATCGCGCTCGTCCCGACCCGGCGCACCCGTGGCTCGTCGGTGGTGTCGACCAGCTGGCAGATCGATGCGCACACCTTCGACCTGCCGCTGGTCACCGCCCCGTCCGATGCGGTTGTCTCACCCGAAACGGCCGGCGAGATCGAGCGGCTCGGCGGCCTGGCCGTCCTCGACGGTGAGGGCCTGTGGGCGCGCTACGAAGATGCCGCCGCCGAACTGGCCGGCCTCGGCGACGACACCGCGACGCTGCAGCGGGTGTATTCGCAACCGGTGTCGCCGGAGCTGCTGCGGCAGCGCGTCAAGGAGCTCCGTGCGGCCGGCGTGCGCGTAGCCGTTCGGCTCAGCCCGCAGCACACGGCCGATCTGGCGCCGCACGTGATCGCCGAAGGCATCGACCTGCTGGTCATCCAGGGCACGATCATCAGCGCCGAGCATGTTGCCGAGCAGGGCCCGGGGCTGAACCTGAAGACGTTCATCGCCGACCTCGACGTGCCGGTGCTCGTCGGCGGGTGCACGAACTACCAGACCGCGCTGCACTTGATGCGCACCGGCGCGGCCGGCGTCATCGTCGGCTACGGCGCGCATCTCGGTTCGACCACGCACGCGATGCTCGGCATCGACGTGCCGATGGCCACCGCGGTCGTCGACGCAGCGGCGGCGCGGCGCGACTATCTCGACGAGACCGGCGGGCGCTACGTCCATCTGGTCGCATACGGCGACGTGGAAACCGGCGGTGACATCGCCAAAGCACTCGCGTGCGGGGCGGACGCAGTCATGCTGGGCGAGCCGCTCGCCATCGCTGCCGAGGCGCCGGGCGGCGGACGCTACTGGGACGCAACGGCGGCGCACCCACGCGTCCCACGATCGGCGGTCGTCGACCTCACCGCGGGCCTCGACGTCCGTCCGTCGCTGGAGGAGTTGCTTGCCGGACCGACGTCCGACCCGAGCGGCGAACGCAACCTGTTCGGGTCGGTGCGGCGCGTGATGGGCAAGTGCGGGTACTCCTCGCTGAAGGAGTTCCAGAAAGCAGAATTGATAGTCACGAGGGGCAGATGACCGAGATCAGATACGGCTACAAGGCGTCGAACGAGCAGTTCGCGCCGACCGAATTGCTCAACTACGGCGTCATCGCCGAAGAGTGCGGCTTCGACTCGGTGTTCATCAGCGATCACCTGCAGCCGTGGCGCCACGACGGCGGGCATGCACCGTTCGCGATGAGCTGGCTCGGCGCCCTCGGCGCGCGCACCGAGCGCATCACCATGGGGACGTCCGTGCTGACGCCCACGTTCCGCTACCACCCGGCGATCGTGGCGCAGGCGTTCGCGACGCTCGGGTGCCTGTTCCCGGGACGCGTTGTGCTCGGCATGGGCACGGGCGAGTCGATGAACGAGGTGCCGCTGGGGGTCGAATGGCCCGACGGCAAGGAACGATTCGCGCGCTTCCGTGAGGCCGTGCGGCTGATTCGCGAGCTGTGGACCGACGAACGAGTCACCTTCGAGGGCGACTACTACCGCACCGACAAGGCCACGATCTACGACCGTCCCGAGCATCAGGTGCCGATCTACCTCGCCGGCTCCGGGCCGGCCGCCACGCGCTACGCCGGACGTCAGGGCGACGGCTACATCACCACGTCCGGCAAGGACCCGTCGCTGTACACCGACACGCTGCTGCCCGCGGTGCGCGAAGGTGCCGAGAAGGCCGACCGGTCGGTGAGCGACATCGACATGATGATCGAGGTCAAGGTGTCCTTCGACCACGATCGCGACGCGGCCATGGAGGCGACGCAGTTCTGGGGCGCGCTGGGCCTGTCGGCCGAGCAGAAGGCCGGTGTCGAGGACCCGGTCGAGATGCAGCGCCTGGCCGACGAGTTGTCCGTCGAGCAGACGGCCAAGCGGTTCATCGTGTCGACCGATCCCGACGAGCACGTCGAGAAGATCAAGACCTATCTCGATCTCGGTTTCACCCATCTGGTCTTCCACGCGCCGGGGCCTGATCAAGAAAAGTTCCTCAGGTTGTACGGCAAGGAAATTCTGCCGCGCCTGCGGAACTTGAAGACTTCATGACCTCTTCCGCGATGCGGCGCGCCCTGCGCCGGGCCCGCGACGGCGTCACGCTCGATCAGACCGAGGCAGAGGTGTTGCTCGGCGCGCGCGATGACGATCTCGACGATCTGTTGGCGACCGCATCGCGTGTGCGCGATCAGGGCTTGGCCGATGCCGGACGTCCGGGCGTCGTCACCTATTCGCGCAAGGTGTTCATCCCGCTCACGCGGCTGTGTCGCGATCGCTGTCATTACTGCACGTTCGCGACGACACCCAACCGAGTGGATGCGCCGTTCCTGTCGCCGGACGAGGTGCTCGCGATCGCGACGCAGGGCGCGGCGCTCGGGTGCAAGGAAGCACTGTTCACCCTCGGTGACCGTCCCGGAGGACCGCTGGCCGGCAGCGCGCGAATGGCTCGACGCGCACGGCTACGACTCGACGCTCGCCTACGTGCGCGCGATGGCGATCCTCGTGCTCGAGCGCACCGGTCTGCTGCCGCACCTGAACCCCGGCGTGATGTCGTGGGCCGAACTGCAGCGGCTCAAGCCGGTCGCTCCGTCGATGGGGATGATGCTCGAGACAACCTCGCGTCGGTTGTTCGAAGACCCGCACGGTGCGCACTTCGGATCACCCGACAAGGATCCTGACGTTCGGCTGCGCGTGCTCGAGGACGCCGGCCGCACCACCGTCCCGTTCACCACCGGCATCCTCATCGGTATCGGCGAGACGCTCGCCGAGCGGGTCGACTCGCTGTTCGCGATCCGCAGAATCGCCCGTGCCTACAACGGGATTCAAGAAGTCATCGTGCAGAACTTCCGCGCGAAGCCGGACACCGCGATGGCGCGCATGCCCGACGCCGACCTGCACGATCTCGCCGCCACCGTCGCAGTGTCACGGCTCGTGCTCGGCCCGCGCATGCGGATCCAGGCGCCGCCGAACCTCATCGGTGACGAGTTCGCCTTGTTGCTGCGCGCCGGCATCGACGACTGGGGCGGCGTCTCGCCGCTCACGCCGGACCACGTCAACCCCGAGCGTCCGTGGCCGCAGATCGAAGAGCTTGCCCGCCGCTCGGCCGAGAGCGGCTTCCGGCTCGTCGAGCGGCTCACGATCTACCCGAACTACGTCCAGATCGGCGAGCCGTGGCTCGACCCGCGGGTGCTGCCGCACGTCACCGCGCTCGCCGACGCCGACACCGGTCTCGCGCGTGAAGACGCTGTGCTGCAAGGCATTCCGTGGCAGGAGCCCGAGGACGCGTGGGTGTCAGGCGGGCGCACGGATCTGCACACTGCTATCGACTCGCAGGGTCGTACGTCCGACCGTCGCGAGGACTTCGACAGCGTCTACGGCGACTGGGACGCGGTGCGCACCGAAGCAGTGCGCACGGGCGCGGTGCAACACATCGACAGCGATGTCGCTGCCGCCCTTCGTGCTGCCGAACGCGATCCGGCCGGGCTGTCCGACGACCATGCGCTTGGCGTTGCTGCACTGCGACGGAGCCGAACTCGACGCGTTGAGCGCGCTCGCCGACGACCTGCGAGCGAGCGCGGCCGGCGACGACGTCACCTACGTCGTCAACCGGAACATCAACTTCACCAACGTCTGCTACACCGGCTGCCGGTTCTGCGCGTTCGCGCAGCGCCGCACAGATGCCGATGCGTTCACGCTCTCACTCGATCAGGTCGGCGATCGTGCCGAGGAAGCGTGGATGCTCGGTGCCACCGAGGTGTGCATGCAGGGCGGCATCCATCCGGATCTGCCGGGCACCGCGTACTTCGACATCGTGCGCGAGGTCAAGAAGCGCGTGCCGGACATGCACGTGCACGCGTTCAGTCCGATGGAGGTCGTCAACGGCGCATCACGCACCGGTTTGTCGATCCGCGAATGGCTGACCGAGGCGCACGCCGCCGGGCTCGGCTCGATTCCGGGGACGGCCGCCGAGATTCTCGACGACGACGTGCGGTGGCTGCTGACCAAGGGCAAGCTGCCGGCAGCGACGTGGATCGAAGTCATCACGACCGCGCACGAAGTCGGGCTGCGCAGCTCGTCCACGATGATGTACGGGCACGTCGACAACCCGTCCCACTGGCTCGGGCACTTCCGCACGTTGGCGAGAATCCAGCGTGAAACAGGGGGATTCACCGAGTTCGTCGGGTTGCCGTTCATTCACACGAATGCACCGATCTACCTGGCGGGTGCGGCTCGTCCGGGTCCGACGATGCGCGAGAACCGCGTCGTGCACGCGATGGCGCGCGTCATGCTGCACGGCCTGATCGACAACGTGCAGTGCTCGTGGGTCAAGCTCGGCAACGACGGCTGCCGCCAGTTGCTCACCGGTGGTGTGAACGACCTCGGCGGCACGCTGATGGAAGAGACGATCAGCCGCATGGCCGGCAGCCAGCACGGTTCGGCCAAGACGGTCGCGCAACTCGAAGAGATCGTCTCCGCGTTGCCCGGACGGCGTGCGGTGCAGCGCGACACGCTCTACGGACCGGTCAGCGACGAACGCCTCGCGGCTGCGAGCGCATTCACCGGAACGCTGCCGAGCGTCGTCGCCGCCGGAACCTGATCCCGCGAGTGGTCACTAATCACGCGAGTGGTCACATATATCTGACCACTCGGCAGATTAATGACCACTCGCGAGGTGCTGTGAGCGGCGAGCCGCCGTCAGCGGTCGAGTGCCGCCGCAACCCGCTCGGACAGATTGCGCGGGCTGAACGGCTTGGCGAGTACTTCGTCGGCGCCGGTCTCTTCGAGACCGTCCGAGCCCAGGGGACGCGCGGTCAACATGATGACCCACGTGCTGTCGAGTGCGGGATCGGCCCGCATTCGCGCGCAGATCTCCGGCCCGCTGAGGCTCGGCAACGTCCAGTCGACGATCACGACATCGGGACGTTCGGACTGCGCACGCTCGAGACCTTGCAGGCCGTCGGATTCGGTCGCCACTGCATGGCCGTCGAGCCCCAACTTGAGCCCGACGAGGGCGGCAATGTCGGTGTCGTCGTCGATTACAAGAATCTGCGCCATCAGTTCGTTCGCCCGATCAGACCGTTCCGCGTAGTGGCAAGGTGAGAGTGAAGATGGTTCCGCCCCCCACCTCGCTGTCGACGGTGAGCTTGCCACCGTACTGCGTAGTGATCGTTTGTGCGATGGCCAATCCGAGCCCGGTTCCGGCAGGCGCTGAATCCTTCGGTTCGGCCGCGCGGTAGAAGCGTTCGAAGATGCGCGGTTGGTCCTCGGCCGAAATTCCGATGCCCGTATCGCGCACTTCGACAACCGCCTCACCGCCTGTGCGGCGACCGATGACTGTGATCGTGCCGTCCTCGGGCGTGAACTTCACCGCGTTCGTCAGAAGGTTGACGATGACGCGTTCGATGCGCAACGCGTTGGCCGCGACGATCGCGCCGGCGAGTTCGTTCGTGACGTTGAGATCCTGCCCGCGGGTCATTGCCTGCAGTGCGACTGCGTCGATCGCCGACTGCAGAACCGTTTCGAGATCAGCTGATCCTGGGTCGACCGGGCCGTGCTGGCCGGGGCTCGCCATCCCGAGCACGTCGTCGACTATCCCGTCGAGGCGGCTCAGGCTGCGCGCGACCGTGTCGAGCATGTCGCGTTGCTCGGCGGTGAGGGGCCCGGCGTCGCCTTCGGCGAGCAGTTCGACATAACCGGCAGCGCTCGTGAGCGGCGTGCGCAGCTCGTGCGAAACCGTGGATGCCATCTCGGCGCGCACACGCTCGATCTGCTTGAGCCGCTCGTTGGCCTCGCGGTCGGTCTCGAATGCGTCGAGCAGCGCCTGGTCCGACTCGCGACGCACGCCGAGGTCTTCGATCTGCGTGACAAGGTTGCGGGGTTGACCGTGTTCGTCCTTGACGATCGAGTACGACACGGACGCCCAGATCATTCGTCCTGACTTGTGCAGGTAGCGCTTCTCGATTCGATGCGGGTATTCAGGGTCGAGTGCGTGCTCGAACCGCACCTCGGTGAGCGCCTGGTCGTCGGGATGCGTGAAGTCGATGATCTTCCGGCTGGTCAGTTCTTCTGCCGTTCGTCCGAACAGTTCGCACATTGCGCGGTTGACGCGCAGCCACCGGTAGGCGTCGGCGCCGTGCAATCCCGTCACCGCGATCGGAATCGGCGCATTCTCGAACGTTGCGCGGAATTCCGCTTCGCTGCGTTGCAGCGCGCGGTTGGACGCTGTCGTCGTTGTGACGAGACGGTGGATCAGCGGGCCGATCGCGGCGCTGATGATCACCAGCAGCAGGTACCCGCGCCAACTGGTGTCGGGGAACTGCGGGCTGCCGACGATGAGCACCGGCAGGAACAGCGTCAGCGCACCTGCGAGGACGGCGAGCCACACGTCGCGCATGCGTCCGTAGAGGGCGAACCACACGACCGGCAGGTCGATCAGCGGACTGAAGCCGGCCATCGCATTTCCGTCGGCACACCGAAGCGCATGGATTGCCGGGAACAGCATCAGCGGCGCGAGGATGTTCAACCAATGCGTCGGTTCGCGTCGCGCGCCGAGATAGCCCAGTCCGATCATCACGCCGATGAACCCGATGGCAGCGGCCCACCACGCGTAGTCGGGCGTGATCGAGTGCGGCAGCACCGGCGTGATCGTGCTCAGCACCACGACCGTCAGGAACGGCACATACCGGCTCACCCTGAAGACGCGGAGCTGGCGCGCCTGGCCGAGGTTCAAAGCCACCCCTTGCGTGTGAACACGGCCCACAGGCTCGCGCAGAGACCGATGATCAGGAGCAGACTAATGGCAAAGTCGGCCCTGGCGCCGTACCCCCGGAAGTTCAGGTTCTGTCGGAAGTAGCCGGTGGTCGCGGTAGGAACTGCCACGATCGCAGGCGACATGGGTCAAGTTTGCCTGGTATGAATCCGAATTCGCGCGTGAACGCGGAATTCTCGTGACGAGCGAGGAGTCGTACTGCCTATGAGATGGACTGCCGCACAGCTTCCCGACCTGTCCGGACGCGTCGCCGTGGTCACGGGCGCGAACTCCGGGATCGGGTTCCGCACGTCCGAGGCGTTGGCCGCGCACGGTGCACGTGTCGTGCTCGCGTGCCGGGATCTCGTGCGCGCCGAGCAGGCAGTCGCTCGCATCGCGGACAAGCACAAGGCAGAGGTCAGCTCGGCCGGGCTGGATCTGTCGTCGATGTCGTCGGTGCGTGAGTTCGCCTCGTCGTGGACGGGCCCTCTCGACCTCCTCGTCAACAACGCCGGCGTGATGGCACCACCGAAGCTTGCGACGACCGTGGACGGATTCGAGTTGCAGTTCGGCACGAATCACCTCGCGCACTACGTCCTGACCGGGTTGTTGCTTCCCTCGTTGCTCGAAGCGAATCGGGGACGGGTGGTCACGGTGTCGTCCGTCGCGCACCACGGCGGTGGCGCGGACGTGCTGGAGGCCAACGTCGGCGCCGGCTACGACCCGCAGCACACGTACTCGAATTCGAAGCTGGCCAATCTGCTGTTCGCCGACGAACTCGAGCGGCAGTTCCGCGAGCGTGACTTGGCGCTCGATTCGGTAGCTGCGCATCCCGGTGTGTCCGCGACCGGCCTGGTCGGCGATCCCGAGGGGATGGGCGCCAAACCCGTCGTGCGCGCGGTGGCGCCGGTGGTGTTGCGGTTGGTGCTGCAATCGGCGCGCGCGGGCGCGCGGCCCGTCCTCTACGCGGCGAGCGAGGCCGAGCCGGGCAGCTACACCGGACCGCAGCGCTTCGGTGAGACGCGCGGCCGGATCGGCCCGGCACGGCGTTCGGACGCAGCCCAGGACGAGCAACTGGCACGTCGGCTGTGGCGCGTCAGCGAGGATCTCACCGGCTTCAAGTACCCGTGGCCCGATGCCGGTGCGGCGCCGCAACCCGAGGGCACCACGCTGAAATAGACTCGGCAGATGCAGGCCGATCTCGTCCTCGTCGTCGACTACGGGGCGCAATATGCGCAATTGATCGCGCGCCGCGTCCGCGAGGCGAAGGTCTATTCCGAGATCGTGCCGCACACGATGCCTGTCGCCGACATGCTCGCGAAGCAGCCGGCCGCGATCATCCTGTCCGGCGGGCCGACCTCGGTGTATGCGGACGGCGCGCCGCGCACCGATCCGACGCTGTTCGACAACGAGGTGCCGGTGTTCGGCATCTGCTACGGCTTTCAGGCCATGGCCGACGCCCTCGGCGGCACTGTCGCGCACACCGACCGCTCCGAGTTCGGACGAACGATGCTGCAGGTGAGCGACCCGGGCGTGCTGCTGCGCGGTCTGCCCGGGTCGCAGCGGGTCTGGATGAGCCACACCGATGCGGTCACCGCCGCGCCGCCCGGCTTCGAGGTGCGCGCCTCGACCGACGGGACGCCGATCGCGGCCTTCGAGGATGTCGCGCGCGGGCTCGCGGGCGTGCAGTTCCACCCCGAGGTGATGCACTCCGAATTCGGCCAGGACATCCTGCGGCACTTCCTGTTCGACATCGCAAAGCTGCGTCCGACCTGGACGGAAGCGAACATCATCGACGAGCAGGTCGAGACGATCCGCGCGCAGGTCGGCGGCAAGCAGGTCATCTGCGCGCTGTCGGGCGGCGTCGACTCTGCCGTCGCCGCCGCGCTGGTGCAGCGCGCCATCGGATCGCAGTTGACCTGCGTGTTCGTCGACCACGGACTGCTGCGCGACGGCGAGCCCGAGCAGGTCGAGCGCGACTTCGTCGCGGCCACCGGCGTCCGGCTCAAGGTCGTCGACGCACAGAAGCAGTTCCTGAACGCGCTTGCGGGGGTTACCGACCCGGAAGAGAAGCGCAAGATCATCGGGCGCGAGTTCATCCGCTGCTTCGAAGAGGCCGCGCGGGGGATCGTCGCCGAGGGTCATTCGGTCGACTTCCTCGTGCAGGGCACGCTCTATCCGGACGTGGTCGAATCCGGCGGCGGCACCGGCACCGCCAACATCAAGAGCCACCACAACGTCGGCGGGCTCCCCGACGATCTGCAGTTCTCACTGGTCGAACCGCTGCGCACGCTGTTCAAGGACGAGGTACGCCGCGTCGGTGAGCAGCTCGGGCTGCCGGCCGAGATCGTGTGGCGCCAGCCGTTCCCCGGCCCCGGCCTCGGCATCCGCATCGTCGGCGAGGTGAGCGCCGAACGGCTCGACGTGCTGCGTCGCGCCGACGCGATCGCGCGGGCCGAGCTGTCGGCCGCGGGTCTCGACCGCGACATCTGGCAGTGCCCGGTGGTGCTGCTCGCCGACGTGCGATCCGTCGGTGTGCAGGGCGACGGACGCACCTACGGCCACCCGATCGTGCTGCGTCCCGTCTCGTCCGAAGACGCGATGACCGCCGACTGGACCCGCGTCCCCTACGACGTCCTCGAGCGCATCTCGACCCGCATCACCAACGAGGTGCGCGAGGTGAACCGGGTCGTCCTGGACGTCACGTCCAAGCCGCCCGGCACCATCGAGTGGGAGTAGCCCTGCGCGGTGGGGGTGGGACGAGCGGTGCGGACGAGCTAGCTGCGGTCGACGTCGATGTGACCGTCGGACAGGTGCACGATCACCGTGATCGGCTGGCCCTTCGCGCCGGTGAGGGGCTCGACGATCCGGCTGACGCCGACGCCGTGAGATTGGTCGTTCGAACCGTCCACCGCGATGTCGCCGAAGCGCACGTTCGCCACGACGGTCAGGTTCATCGTCGCGGGAGCGAGGATGTGCACGTCGCCGGCACCCTCGTCGATGCGCACGGTGCGCGGGCCGTTCTGCGGGTGGAGCGAGCGCAGGTCGAGTTCGGTGTGGCCGAACGCGAGGTTGTAGTGCGTGGCGATGCTCTGCGTCGGCGTCCATACCCGCTGGCCGACGCCGTCGTGCAGGCTGGCGTGTGAACCGGCCAGCGCAACCAGACCCACGACGGACGGCACGAGCAGCGCGGTGACGCTGCGCGGGGTGCGGCGCAACAACGAGCCGATGATCAGCCCGGCGCTCAGGATCCCGGTCGAGAACCAGAAGTACAGCGGCACGGGGATGCCGGTTGCCGCGTCGATGAGCCCGAGGGTCAGCAGCGTGGCCGCGAGCACCGCCAAGGTGGCGACCTTGACCGGGAACGCGCGCCGCAGCCGGATGTTGCGCGCCTCGCGCGATTCCGCGAGCCAGCGGCGTGAGTCGGCGACCCAGGTCGGTCCGGCGGGTGGCTGGTCGGCGGGAACGTCCTTGTCGAGGCGCACCGTCTGCGACTGCAGGTCCTGTGTCGGCTGGGACGGATCGGCTGAGGGCGCCGGCTCCGAGGGCGCCGGCTGCGACGGCGTCGCGTTCGGCACCTGGCCACGGCGGCCGAACACGACCACCAGGATGATGACCACGGCCATCACCGGGAAGAACGGTCCCGGCGCCCACCAGCTGAACGCCGCGAGCCACAGCAACAGGCCGGCTGCGACCGCGAGCAGCCACATAGGCACTTGGCGGTGCCGCAGCGAGCTCACCCAGCCGTCGATCGGAGCGTGATCGCGCCCGGCCTCGGGGATGGCCGCCCAGGCGAGCAGGTAGGCGAGGATGCCTGCACCGCCGAAGAATGCGGCGGTGGCGAACAGGACGCGGAAGATCACCGGGTCGATGCCGAAGTACTCACCGAGTCCGCCCGCAACGCCGGCGCCGATGCGGTCGGTGCGGCTGCGGCGCAGCCGGCGGGTGGGCGGCAAGGGCGTCATGTTCGAGGTCTCGGTGCTGGTCATCTCGGGGCCCCCGCGAGAGTGCGGAGCGCTCTTTGCGAAGCAATTTCGTGGGGTGAGTTCATGTGTCAACAATGCGTCCGGAGATGGTCTCGGGGCATCGGGGCACGTGCCCTGATTTCGACCCTGAGCACGGGTTTCGGGGGAGCACCTGATGCATTCCGGGCAGTCGAGTCGGAATCATGACATGGTGACCCCGACCGTGGGAGCGCAGTCTGCGCCCGGACCCGCCGAGCCGAGCCCGCCGATCCGGCGTGCGTACCGGCGCCCTGATCGCGGCGTGCTGGGCGGGGTGGCGTCCGGGCTGGCCGAACACATGGGTGTGCGGGTCGCTCCGATCCGGGTGTGTTTCGTACTGCTGACGGCCGCCGGCGGCCTCGGCGTCGCGCTCTACGGCGCGTACTGGATCGTGCTGCCGACACCGCCCGGCGTGCGTGGACGGATGGCGCAGCGGCTCGAGTACGTGCTCGGCACGGCGGCCGCGCTGATCGCCGTGGTCGTCGTCGCAACGACCTTGCCTGCAGGTGGGCTGGTCATCCCGACCGTCCTGGCCTGTCTGGGTGGCGCGTTGATCTGGCGGCAGGCCTCCGACAGCCATCGCGACCGGTTGTGGACGATGTCGCGCGACTCGCTCGCCGCCGGTTCGTCCGAACGGATGGGACGTGTGCGGATCGGCGTCGGCATCGCTCTCGTCGCGGCCGGCGCGGCGTTCGTGCTCGTCCGCGAGAACTTCTCCGCGATCCGGGACGGTGTGCTGGCGACGGTCGTCACGATCGTCGGCATTGCGATCGTGACCGGGCCGTGGTGGATGAAGTTGGTGGCGCAGTTGAGCGAGGAACGCAGCGCACGCATCCGGTCGCAAGAGCGCGCCGACATCGCTGCACATCTGCACGACTCGGTCTTGCAGACACTCGCGCTCATTCAGCGCAATGCCGAATCGCCGCGCGAGGTTGCCCGGCTCGCCCGCGGCCAGGAACGTGAACTGCGCACGCTGCTCTACGGCGACCGCACGGCCAGCGGACAGTTGGGGGACGAATTGCGCAGGACGTCCGGCGAGGTCGAGGACGGCTACGCAGTGACCGTCGACGTCGTTGTCGTCGGCGATGCGGCGATGACAGAGGATCTTGCTGCCCTCGTGGCCGCCGCGCGCGAAGCACTTGTCAACGCTGCCAAGCACTCGAAGTCGACGGCGATCTCGCTCTATGCCGAGGTCGAGCCGGACGCGGTGCACGTGTTCGTCAAAGACCGCGGTGTCGGCTTCGACCCGAACGACATCGCCGACGACCGGCAAGGGCTGCGCGGCTCCATTACCGCCCGCATGGAACGCCACGGCGGCGCGGTCGAGATCATCAGCAAGCCTGGCGAAGGCACTGAGGTGCGATTGGGGATGCCGACCGGATGACCACCGTTGTTCTCATCGATGACCATGCGATGTTTCGCTCGGGGGTGCGGGCCGAACTCGGCGACGCGCGTCGAGGTTCTGGCCGAGGCGGGCGACCCGTCGAGCGCGGTGGCTGCGATTCGCCAGCACCGTCCCGATGTCGTGTTGCTCGACGTGCACATGCCTGACGGCGGCGGGCTCGCCGTGCTCGAGGCGATAGGCAGCGAGCTGCCTGACACGCGCTTCCTCGCGCTGTCGGTATCCGATGCCGCCGAGGACGTCATCGCGGTCATCCGTGCCGGCGCGCGCGGCTACGTCACCAAGACGATCTCGGCCGATGACCTCGCCGACGCCATACGCAGGGTCGCCGACGGCGACGTCGTGTTCAGTCCCCGCCTGGCCGGTTTCGTGCTGGACGCGTTCCGCGATGCGCCGGTCACGCCGTCCGTCGACGACGAACTCGACCAGCTGACGCCGCGCGAGCGCGAGGTGATGCGGCTGCTGGCCCGCGGCTACGCCTACAAGGAGATTGCGTCCGAGCTGTTCATCTCGATCAAGACGGTCGAGACGCACGCGTCGAACGTGCTCCGCAAGCTGCAGTTGTCCAGCCGCCATCAGCTCACCCGGTGGGCAGCCGACCGGCGCATGCTGTGATGCAACCGTTCCGGTGACGAGATCCGTTTACGTGGTGTGACGAGGACGGCCGACCGAGACACGCAATTCCAGGACTATGTCCACGCCCGACGGGGCGTGCTGCTCAACATCGCAACGCTGCTGTGTGCGGGTGATCGCCATCGCGCCGAAGATCTGGTGCAGATCGCCCTCACACGCCTGTACACCGCGTGGCCGCGAGCCCGCCGCATGGACGTCGATGCGTACGTGCGACGGATCCTGGTCAACGCGCTGATCGACGAGAAGCGCCGCCCGTTCGCCCGGCGCGAGACACCGTTGCCCGAACCGCCCGAGCCGCCACGTCACGTCGACACCGATGTCGACGACGATGGTGCGTTGCGGTCGGCGTTGGCAACGCTGCCACCCGGCATGCGCGCGGCCGTCGTGCTGCGTCACGTCGAAGGCCTCAGCGTCGACGAAACCGCCCACGCGCTGCACTGCAGTGCCGGCACCGTCAAGAGCCAGACAGCCCGCGGGCTGGACAAGCTGCGCGACCTGCTCAGCGAACCGTCCCGCTCGACCTTGTGATCATGGAGATTCCGATGGACGACATCACCACTCGTCTCGCCGACCTGCACGACGGCACACCGCCGGCCGCGTCGGACGCAGTCGTCACCGCCGATGTACGCCGTGGCCGTCGAGCACTCGGCCGCCGCCGAGTTCGGATCGGCGTCGCCGCGAGCGCGGCCACCTTGGTCGCGGCCGGTGCGTTGACCGCAGGCCTGACCCACAACTCGACCGCGAGTCACGCCTCTGTCGACTCGCGCTCGATCCAGCTCGTCGACTACACCGGCACGCAGCCCCACGGGTTCGACGTGACGCAGGTGCCCGACGGCTGGGTGCTCAAGGACTCGACGCCGAACTATCTCGACATCGCCGAGCCGGCCGACAACACCGACGGCAGCGTGTTCGTCAACAAACTTGTCGTCATGCTGGAGTCGGTCGACGAGACCGGCGCACCGCAGGGCGCACCGGTGACGGTCAATGGCCATCCCGGCGCGATCGCCGACTCGGACGGCACGAAGACCCTGCGCTACTCCGACGGCACGCATCGGGTCGAGATCCAGGCCTGGAGCAATCTGCGTTGGAGCAATGACCAACTCGTGGCGTTCGCCGAGGGCGTGACAGTGACGTCCGCCGCGGTGCCGGGGCGTGGCTGACGCCACCCACATCGTCGTCGTTCGAGCTGCCCACCGCCCGCTCGTGGGCAGCTCGAACGGCGCATGCTGTGACGGTGACCGACTACGAAGTCGAGCTGACCCGCACGCCGCCCGTCCGCACTGCTGTCGTCGCCGCCGTGACGACGTGGCCCGAGTTCGCGTCCTCGTGGCGCCCGATGCTCGACGAGGTGTGGGATTGCCTGCGCTCCAACGGCATCACGAGCGGCTGCCGCAACGTGATGCTCTACCGCGACGACCGACCCGCCGTCGAGGTCGGTGTCATCGCCGATCCCGACTTCGCCCTCACCGGCCGCGTCGTGGCTTCGCGACTGCCGCGCGGCTTGGTGGCGACCACGACGCACCGCGGCGGCTACTCAGGGCTCGACCAGGCGCACCGCGCCGTGCGCGACTGGTGCGCCGCCAACGACCGTCCACTGACCGGCGAACGCTGGGAGGTGTACGGCCCGCACGACGACGATCCTGCACAGGTGTGGGTCGAGGTCAGCTGGCGGATCGCTGCGCGCAAACGCGCCGCCGGTAGCCCTGCGGCGCTGGCTCGGGCGATCGCTCCGATCCTCCCGGTGCGCGATCTCGGCCGCTCGCTCGCGTTCTACGCAAGCCTCGGGTTTGCCGTCACGACCTATGACGACGATGGCTACGGGTTCGCTCGGCTGGGCCGGGTCGAACTGCATCTGGGCGTCGATCCCGAGGCCCCGCCGACCTCGGTGTACCTGTTCGTGCACGACGCCGACAGTCTCGCCGCGACGTGGACCGCGACCGGCGCAGAGGTGCACCCCCCGGCCGACATGCCATGGCGACAGCATGAGGGCGTGCTCGTCGATCCGGACGGGAACCGGATCCGCTTCGGCTCGCCCGTCCGCAGGCGCAACTAGCTCAGACGGCGAGGCCGAGATCGACGGCCAACGCCTGCGGGTCGTCGACACCGATCAGTACGCGGTCGTAGTCGCCGGACGTGTTGATCACGAGGCCGGGCCCGGCGTGGTGGATCGAGCACGAAGTCGTGGAACTTGCGGCCGTCGAGCGTGCCGCGCCACGTCCCGATCGCGAGCACGCCCGGGATGCCGGCACCGGGCATGCGTAGCCCGCGCAACTGGCCGAGCACGTCGCGCACGACGCGCACGCCGGTCACATCGGACAGCGGGACGACGACGCTCTCGCCGTGCAGCGAGAGGACGCGTTCAGGGACGGTGAGCTCGATGTGCAACGCACCGTCACGAATCGTGACAGAGCCCATAAACCACACAATACGGGCAGTGTCCGCGCCCGTGGAGGCGGTCGTTCAGCGTGCTCCGCGGCAGACCTGCAGCACGGCCTCGGCCAGGTTCACGGCGTCGGGACCGAGTCCGTCGCGGTAGGTGTTGCGCACGGTGCGCTCGCGGCCGAGTTCGACCCGGGTGCCGCCCGCGTTCATTCGCGCGGTCTGGATCCGGCGCGAGACACGGGCGCGCTCGGCGACGATGCGGATCAACGCGGCGTCGAGGGCGTCGATCTGCCCGCGCAGCATGTCGATCGAGTCGCCTTGCGTCTCGGGGCTGTTGTTCACTGCTGTCGTCATTCGTCTTGCTCCAAGGGTTCGTGGCGCCTCGGGCCCCAGGAACGACAAACGCCCCGAGGCTCGTGGCCCGGGGCGTCGTAGGTGAGTTGCTGATCAGCCAGCGACGATGGGCACCAAGCGGCGGTACCCATAGAAAAATCGGCTGGTCTGCACACGGTCATGGTGGCACGGCGGTCCACGCTGCGGCAACCGCATCCCAACCCGCGGGACGGGCCCGCGCGACGGCGCGCGTCAGTGCGAAGCGCCGAGCTCGTCCTTCTCGGCGCTGGCCTCCGCCTCGGTGTCGGCGATGTGCGCTTCGATGCGGTCGCGCGGCGAGGCCGGCTGCGCATCGCGATCACGTAGATGATGGCGGTGAAGACGAGCACCACCAGGAAGCCCCAGCCGAAGCCGAACAGTGCCCGTGTTCCCGGCCGCCGGGTCGGGATAGTCACCCAAGTAGCTGATCAGGGCCTGCCCGGCCAACCACGGCACGACCCACGTCGCGCCGGAGCGCCAGTCCATCGGCGGCATGTCGCCCTTGCCGGTCAGGTGGAACACCCCGAGCAGCGACGAAGCCGAGCACGATGGCGACGAACAGCTTCCAGTCGACGTCCCAACCCGGCCCAGTACACGATCAGGTTCGACGCGTAGAGCGCGAGGAACGGCAAGACGTCGCCGAACGGCACGCGGAAGGGCCGTTCCCGCTCCGGCATCTCGCGCCGCAAGGCGCCGATGACCAGAGTTCCTGCGCCGAAGGACAGCACCGTCGCCGAGGTCACGAACCCGACCAGCTGCTGCCAGCTCGGGAACGGCAGGAACACGATCAAGCCGACGACGAACGTGACGAACAGGCTGACCAGGGGCACCCCGCGCGGTGTCGTCTTGGCAAGGATGCGCGGCGCGTTGCCGTTGCGCCCCATCGCGTAGGACACCCGGCCGGTCACAGTCGTGTAGATGAGCCCGGTATCGGCGGGTGAAATGACGGCGTCGACGTAGAGCACCGTCGCCAGCCAGCCGAGCCCGATGACCCCCGCGATGGCCGCCAGCGGTCCGAAGTCGCCGGCGAAGGCCAGCTTCGCCCAGCCTTTCGAGCTGGCGAGGTCGGACGGGCGCACGGCCGCGATGAAGGCGATCTGCAGCAGGATGTACAGCACGCCGGTGAGCAGCACCGACCCGATGACGGCAACCGGGATGTTGCGCCGCGGGTTGCTCGTCTCGCCGGCCAGCTCGATGCCCTGCCGGAAGCCGAGGTAGGAGAAGACGATGCCGCCGGTCGCGATCGCGGTCAGGACGCCCTGCATGCCGCTGGGTGCGAAGCCGTGACTGGTGAAGTTGCTCCCGTGGAACTCGGTCACCATGAAGGCGATGATCACCAGCAGGATGACGCCGATCTTCCACCACACGGCGACGTTGTTCACTCGGGCGAACCAGCGGATGCCGTAGTAGTTCACGACGACGAAGAACGCCATCCCGAGCACAGCGACGAGATAGCCCAGCGCGGTCAGCGTGTGGACCGTCTCACCCGACACGGTGTGCGACTTGGTGAACGGGGCCCATTTCGTGGCGTACTGCAGCGCTCCCTCGACCTCGATGGGCGCCGTTGTCGCGACCGCGACCCAGAGGATCCATCCCGTGGTGTAGCTGGCGAACGAGCCGTACGCGAGGTGGGGGAAGCGCGCGACTCCGCCTGAGATGGGGAACATCGTCCCGAGCTCGGCGAACACGAGCGCAATGATGATGATCATGACGGCCCCGATGACCCACGCGATGATCGCCGCCGGTCCCGCCAGCTGTGCTGAGGTGAGCGCGCCGAACAGCCAGCCCGAGCCGATGATCGAGCCGACACTTGCGAACAGCAGGCCGACGATCCCGACGTCGCGTCGCATCTTGTGGGGTTGCGACTGGTCGGTGGACCGGTCCTCCACAGCCGTCACAGCTACCTCCACTCGATCGATCTCCTGCCGTCGCCACGTACCCGTCCGTTCGGGTTCCCAAACGTCTGCTTCATCCGCGATGTGCAGTTCCAGCAGCTGACAGAGACCGGACGTAGGCTGGCCTCCTCATGACGGATCAGCTCTTCGAACTGCCGCCGGACCCTGCGCTGTCACGCCCGCGGCCGCGGCTCACAGTCGATCCGGCGAAGCTGCTGGACGGGCTGAATCCGCAACAGCGTGCCGCGGTCGTGCACCACGGCGGACCGTTGCTGATCGTCGCCGGTGCCGGGTCGGGCAAGACGCGCGTGCTGACCAATCGCATCGCCTACCTGCTCGCCGAGCGCGACGTGCAAGCCCAGCGAGATCCTCGCGATCACCTTCACCAACAAGGCCGCCGGCGAGATGAAGAATCGCGTTGCGGCGCTCATCGGCCCCCGCGCGCGCTCGATGTGGGTGTCCACCTTCCACTCGATGTGCGTGCGCATCCTGCGCCGCGACGGCAAGGCACTCGGGCTCAAATCGTCGTTCTCGATCTACGACGCCGACGATTCGCGGCGGTTGCTGACGATGGTCGGGCGCGAGCTCGACCTCGACCCGAAGCGCTACCCGGCTCGAGCGCTCGGCGGCGCAGATCAGCAACCTGAAGAACGAACTCGTCACCGCGGAGATGTGGGCCGACAAGGCAAGCGACTCCGCCGGAGAAGGTGCTCGCCGATGTGTACGCGCGCTATCAGCGGCGACTCGGCGAAGCGCACGCGCTCGACTTCGACGACCTGATCATGTCGACGGTCGGCCTGCTGCAGAACCACGCCGAGGTCGCCGAGACCTATCGGCGGTGGTTCCGGCACGTCCTCGTCGACGAGTACCAGGACACCAACCACGCCCAGTACGTCCTCGTCCGCGAACTGACCCGATCCGACCACCGACCGGCCGCCGGCCGAACTGGCCGTCGTCGGCGACGCCGACCAGTCGATCTACGCGTTCCGCGGCGCGACGATCCGCAACATCCTCGAGTTCGAACGCGACTACCCCGACGCGACGACGATCATGCTCGAGCAGAACTACCGCTCCACGCAGACGATTCTCAACGCAGCGAACTCGGTGATCGCGCGCAACCCCGACCGCAAGCCGAAACACCTGTGGTCCGAGGCCGGGCACGGCGCGAAGATCCAGGGCTACGTCGCCGAGAACGAACACGACGAAGCGGCCTGGGTGGCGCAGCAGATCGAGCTGCTCGGTGACGACGGCGTGACGCCGTCCGATGTCGCGGTGTTCTACCGCACCAACGCGCAGTCACGCGTGTTCGAAGAAGTGTTCATCCGCCTGGGTCTGCCGTACAAGGTCGTCGGCGGCGTGCGGTTCTACGAACGGCGCGAGATCCGCGACGCGCTCGCTTACCTGCGTGTCATCGCCAACGTCGATGATCTGGTGTCGCTACGGCGCATCCTCAACACACCGCGGCGTGGCATCGGCGACAAGGCCGAGAAGGCGATCGAGTACTTCGCCGACCGCGAGGGCATCAGCTTCGGTGCCGCGCTCGAGGTTGCCGACTCGTCGTTCGGTCTGGCGCCGCGCTCGCTCAACGCGATCCGCGACTTCACCACGCTGCTGCTCGAACTGCGCGGACTGCTCGCGTCGCCCGACGGCACGCCGTCCACCATTCTCGAGGCAGTGCTCGACAAGACCGGCTACCTCGCCGAGCTCGAACGCTCGAAGGATCCGCAAGACGAAGGACGCGTCGACAACCTGCGCGAACTCGTGTCGGTCGCGCGCGAGTTCGAGGAACAGCGCGCGGGCACCGACGAGGCGACCTCGCTCGACGCATTCCTCGAACAGGTGTCGCTGGTCGCCGACGCCGACTCGGTGCCCGATGCGACCGGTGGAGTCGTCACGCTGATGACGTTGCACACCGCGAAGGGGCTCGAGTTCCCGGTCGTGTTCCTGTCCGGCCTCGAGGACGGCGTGTTCCCGCACATGCGCTCGCTCGGCGACCCGGCCGAGATGGCCGAGGAACGCCGGCTCGCCTACGTCGGCATCACCCGGGCGCGGGAGCGGTTGTACCTGTCGCGGGCGCTGTCGCGCTCGGCGTGGGGGGCGCCCTCGTGGAACCCGCCGTCACGGTTCCTCGACGAGATCCCGCCCGAACTGGCCGAGTGGACGGGCGAGGTCGGTCGTGCTCCGTTCGTCCCGTCCTACGGCGACGATGCGCCGTCTCGCTACGGCGACCACGGCTACCGGTCGAGCCCGCGAACTCCGTCCGCGCAGGCGCAGCTGGCGGCGGCACGGGGCAGCCTGCGCGGCGGTGCCGGCAACCGCGCCGTTCCCGCGCTCGCGGTCGGCGACCGGGTCAACCACGACACGTGGGGGCTGGGCAAGGTCGTCGACACCCGCGGTGCGGGCGACGGCGCGCAGGCCCAGGTCGACTTCGGCTCGTCCGGCGTCAAGTGGTTGATGCTGCGTTACGCGCCGTTGCAGAAGCTCTGACACCTGGTTGTCCACAGGGCGCTGACGGGGTTGTCCGGATCGGCTTAGGTTCGTCGGCATGACGGTGTTGGACGTGCGCCCGGTCGGCTACGCGCTGGCCGCGCGGACCGTCGGCGGCGAGATCGCGGGCGACACCGTCATGATCGCGGAGAACCTCGGCTACGACCTGGCCGGCTGCTACGGCATGGCCGGCAGGGATGATGTCGGCGCGAGATGGGGCACGTCCTACGACGCGGCCGCCGCGGCTGCACAGTCGGCGACGCAAGACGCGGCGAACGCGATGTTCTGCGTCGCGGCGCTGCTGGAGCAGACCGGCATCAACTACGCCGGTGCCGAGGCGGCGTGCATCCCGTGGGAGACCGCCGCACAGTCGCAAGCGCGGTGGGCTTCGTCGGCCGCGCCGTTGCCGGCACCGCTGCCGTCGGCGGTGGGGGCCGGGTTGCCCGAACCGTCCGGGTGGTCACTGCTGCAGCACGCGATCGGCCGGGTCTGGCCGGACGGACATCAAGATCTGTTACGCCACGCAGCGAACGCCTGGCGGTCGGCGGCGCGCACCCTCGAGGCGATCGCCCCTGACCTCGACCGTGCGATCGACGAGGTCGCGGCGCAGCGCGCGCCCGAGGTCGACGACGCGGTCGCAGTCATGCGGTCGGCGCAGAGTCATTTCCTCGCGCTCGGTCAGCGGTACCGCGCTCTCGCCGCTGCCTGCGATGACTTCGCACACCGTCTCGACCAGGCGCACAGCGCGATCCTGCACGAGTGCGTCGAGTTCATCGACATCACCGTCGCGGCCGAGGCCGCCGGCGGACTGCTCTCGGTGGTGACGGTCGGGCTGTCCGAGGTCGCCGCCAACAGCGCCGTCGTCGCTGCGGCCTATCGAATCGGCCGCACGATCGCCGACCTGATCGACGCCCTGGCCGCCGCCGTCGTCCCGCTCGCCGCCGAACTCGACGCCGCGGCTGCGGGATTCGCCACCGTCGAACGCGAACTGGCGCCGATCCTGGCTCGCCGAGTTGAGCAGGCCGAGGTTGTCCGGCCGGGAGTTGCCGGCACCCTCGCGCCGGTTACCGGAGGCACACCCACAGACCTGGCAATCGCGCGGATGTCGCGCTCGATCGGACCCACCCGGGTACTTCCGCACGTCGACAATCCGCGACTATTCGATCCGGAGCAATTGGAGGGGATGAGCTTGACTGACCTTCAAGGCCGTATACCGGGCGATTGGGAAGTGAAGCCATCGACCTCCGGCGACGGCGAGGTCTTCGCAGACCCGCAGCGCCGAGGACGCCAGATTCGCCTCATGCCCGGATATCGCCCCGGCAGTCGACCGGAGCCGATTACCTGGGGGCCTTACGCGGTGGTGGTGCAAAACGGCGACAAGATCAAGGTCGCGTTAGCCGGGAACCCGACGCTGAAATGACCGACGACATCGCTTGGCTGGTGGAAGAGATCGATGAGTCGTTGGACGCGGGCCAAGTCGGACTCTACGAATTTGTCTGGACCCTCCATTCGCGTTACCCGAATGCGCCCGCGACGGAGCTGTTGCACATCTGTCGTCCCGTCCTCGACGAGTTCCTGAAGGATGCGAATGTGACGCTCGGCTGGTACGTGTGGCCGAAGTTCGGAGCAGTCGGACCGGCGACCGAGGCCGACCTGGATGACCACGCGTTCGACGACATCGGCGAGGACGGCCGCTACCTCGGCATCGAGCGGCTCTGATCACGTCTTCCTCCGTTCGGCGCGGTTGGTCGGCACCGAACCGGGCAGTGCGGAGGAAACCCTGATCACCACCGCCGGCAAACGAGCGGTCAGACGCCGCGGCGGGCTTCGTGGGTGCGCTGGTCCTGCTCGGCCAGGCAGTTGACGACGGTGGCGCCGGCCAGGATCCAGGCGTTGCGGGTCTCGGGCGTCAGGTAGGTCCAGCGGATCGGACCGCCGTGAGCCAGCTCCTGGTCGTAGGGAATCTCGCACACCGCCCGCGTCCGAGCGGAGAAGTGCTCGAGCAGTTGCCCGCGCACCGTCCTGTCGGTGGACGGATCGGCGGCGGTCAAGATCGTGACGGCGTTGTGGGCGAGGTCGTCGCGCCCGGTCTGGGACAGGTGGTCGAGCACCCACGAACCGCTGTAGCCGACGTCGCGCTGGTAGGTCGACACGACCACCACGAGGTCGGCGGCGTTGACCGCGGCCTGCCAGTTCGGTGACCGGACGTTGTTGCCGGTGTCGATCACGATCATCCGGTAGAAGCGCTGCAGCACCTGGTGCAGCCGCCGGAACTCGTCCTCGCCGATCTGCGCCATGTTGCCGGGGTTGTCGTCGCTGACCAGCGCGTCGAAGTGCGCGTCCGGCTGGGAACGCACGTAGTAGGACAGATCGCCCACCCGCGCGTCGAAGCGCTCGAAGGCGCTGAGCTCCGAGAGCAGGTCCCAGACGGTCGCGCGCTGGCTGCCGGGGTTGCTGACGCGCACCGACAGCGTGCCGCGCGTTTCGTTGTCGTCCCACCCGACGACGTAGCCGCCGCGGTGCGCGCCGAAGGCCGCCGACAGACAGATCGTGGTCGGCGTCTTGCCGGCGCCGCCCTTCGGCTGCACCACGACAACGGTCATCGGCCGCGAGAAGCCGCGCTGGATGTCGTTGATCGCCTGCCGGATGACCAACTCCTGCTCGTTGGCCCGGGGCTTGATAGCGCCTCCGGTCATCCGGTTCATCCGTCCCCGCCAGCCCCACGACGCCGGCTCGGCCGTCACCGGCGAGCGGTCCGGCAGCAGCAGGTCCTCCGGGCGCGGGACGGGCGGTGGCGGCGGGGCCGGCGGGGCGAACCCCGGTGCCTGCTCCTGCGGGACGAACCCCGGTTGGGTCTGCGGCGAAGGCGGCTGCTGGGTCGGCGGCTGTTGAGCCGGCGGCGGCTGCTGCGCCGGATACGGCGCGTCCGGCTGGAAGCTCGGCGGAATCGGGTACGGCTGGGCCGCGTTCGCGGCAGCCTGTCGCTCGGCCTGCCGGTTCGGCAGCGGACGCGCGTGCGCGCCGCCGGGACGTCGCGGAGCGGCATCGCCGTCGGTACGCGAGCCGGTGTCCGGCGAGTCTTGCGCGCTCGTGCGGCGACGCTCGTCGGGTGCGTGAGTCATCCGTACTCCTGTATATGCGGGGGGTATGAGCGGTTCGGGCCGGTTACCCATACTGAGCGAACCATGATGGTGTACCCAAGTACGCTCGCCCTCATGGCCGCTCGGTTGCGCATCGTCATCGCGAAGCCCGGTCTCGACGGGCACGACCGGGGCGCGAAGGTCATCGCCCGGGCCCTGCGTGACGCCGGCATGGAGGTCGTCTACACCGGCCTGCACCAGACCCCGGAACAGATCGTCCAGACCGTGATCCAGGAGGACGCCGACGCCGTCGGGCTGTCCGTGCTCTCCGGCGCCCACATGACCCTGTTCGCCAAGACGCTCGCCCTGCTCAAGGACGCCGGCGTCGACGACGTGATCGTTTTCGGCGGCGGGATCATCCCGGACGCCGACATCCCGGAGCTCGAGGGATCGGGCGTCGCGAAGATCTTCACCCCCGGCACTTCGCTGGACGAGGTGGTGCGGTGGGTCACGACCAATGTCGGCGGTGAGGCGCCCGCCGGCGTGGCCGAATAAGGTCCGAGACAACACAGAGAAGAGGACGTGTCAGCGTGGATCTGTTCGAGTACCAGGCCAAGCAGCTGTTCCAGAAGCACGGCGTCCCGGTCAGTCTCGGCGAGGTCGCCACGACCCCCGATGAGGCCCAAGCGATCGCCGAGAAGATCGGCGGCGTCACCGTCGTCAAGGCGCAGGTGAAGATCGGCGGGCGTGGCAAGGCAGGCGGCGTGAAGGTCGCCAAGACGCCGGACGACGCCAAGACCAACGCCGAGCAGATCCTCGGCATGGACATCAAGGGCCACACGGTGCACCGCGTGCTCGTCGATCCCGGCGCGGACATCAAGGAGGAGTACTACGTCTCCTACCTGCTGGACCGCTCGAACCGCACGTTCCTCGCGATGGCGTCCTACGAGGGCGGCATGGAGATCGAGCAGCTCGCCGAGGAGCGTCCCGACGCACTGGCGAAGGTGCCCGTCGACGCCGCCAAGGGCGTCGACTTGGCCAAGGCCAAGGAGATCGCGAGCGCCGCGAAGTTCCCCACCGAGCTCGTCGACCCCGTCGCCGACGTGCTGGTCAGCCTCTGGGAGACCTTCGTCGAGCAGGACGCCACGCTGGTCGAGGTCAACCCGCTCGCCAAGGTGGGCGACGGCTCGGTCGTCGCGCTCGACGGCAAGGTCACCCTCGACGACAACGCCGACTTCCGCCACGACGAGAACGCCGGTTTCGCCGACTCCTCAGCCGCTGACCCACTCGAGCAGAAGGCCAAGGAGAAGCACCTCAACTACGTCAAGCTCGACGGCGAGGTCGGCATCATCGGCAACGGCGCCGGCCTGGTCATGTCGACCCTGGACGTCGTCGCCTACGCCGGCGAGAAGCACGGCGGCGTGAAACCCGCCAACTTCCTCGACATCGGCGGCGGCGCGAGCGCCGAGGTGATGGCCAACGGCCTCGACATCATCCTCAACGACCCGTCCGTGCGCAGCGTGTTCGTCAACGTCTTCGGCGGCATCACCTCCTGCGACGCGGTCGCCAACGGCATCGTCTCGGCCTTGCAGATGCTCGGCGACGAGGCCAACAAGCCGCTGGTCGTGCGCCTCGACGGCAACAACGTCGCCGAGGGACGGCGCATCCTCACCGAGGCTGCGCATCCGCTGGTGACCCTGGTCGACACGATGGACGACGCCGCGGACAAGGCGGCCGAACTCGCTGGGAGCGCTGCCTAAATGAGCATCTGGTTGGACGAGAACTCCTCGATCGTCGTGCAGGGCATGACCGGTTCGGAGGGCACCAAGCACACCCGCCGCATGCTCGCGTCCGGGGCGAACGTTGTCGGCGGCGTGAATGCACGCAAGGCCGGGACGAAGGTCGAGATCGACGGGCACACGCTGCCGGTGTTCGGCAGCGTCGCCGAGGCGATGGCCGACACCGGGGCGAACGTGACGGTCGGGTTCGTCCCGCCGGCGTTCACCAAGGACTCGGTGATCGAGGCGATCGACGCCGAGATCCCGCTCGCGATCGTGATCACCGAAGGCGTCCCCGTCCACGACACGGCGGCGTTCTGGGCCCACGCGCAGGGCAAGAACACGCGCATCGTCGGCCCGAACTGCCCGGGCGTGATCAGCCCCGGCAAGTCCAACGCCGGCATCATCCCCGCCGACATCACCAAGGCCGGCCGGGTCGGCCTGGTGTCGAAGTCGGGCACGCTGACCTACCAGATGATGTACGAGCTGCGTGACTTCGGCTTCTCGACCTGCGTCGGCATCGGCGGTGACCCCATCATCGGCACCACCCACATCGACTGCCTCGAGGCGTTCGAGGCCGATCCGGACACCGACGCGATCGTGATGATCGGCGAGATCGGCGGCGACGCCGAGGAGCGCGCCGCCGCCTACATCTCGGCCCACGTGAGCAAGCCGGTCGTCGGCTACGTCGCCGGATTCACCGCCCCCGAGGGCAAGACGATGGGCCACGCCGGAGCCATCGTCTCCGGTTCGTCGGGCACTGCGCAGGCGAAGAAGGAAGCGCTCGAAGCGGCCGGGGTCAAGGTCGGCAAGACTCCGTCCGAGACTGCCCAACTGATGCGCGAGATCCTCGGCGGCTGACCCGCGCCGCGGGAGGATTTGTGGGCATTTGCCGACATCGCGCGGCAAACTGTGCCCGAAAGTTCCGGCGTTGCCTGTAGGCAATCCCGAGCGGTGGCGCTAACTTTCGTCACAGGATCGTACGGATCCGTACGTCGTCGACGAGGAGAACGCCATGACGTTCCAGCCGCCGCCTCCGCCGCAGGGGCCGCCGCCGCAAGGGCCGCCCCCGCAGGGGCCGCCGCCGCCCCAGGGCCCACCGCCCCAGGGCCCGCCCCCAGGCGGACCGCCCGGGCAGTGGGGACCGCCGCCCGGTGGCGGGGGTGCCAACTTCAGCAACTTCGATCCGAAGTCGGTCAACAACCTCGACTGGGGCATCCTCGGCGCGGGTCTGCTGGTGTTCATCTTCTCGTTCTTCACCTGGTACACCTACGACGCGAAGGGCTGTGGCACCGTCGGCGTCTGCGTCACGCTGACCTCGTCCGCCTGGGGCGGGTTCCTGACCCTGCTCGCCATCCTTCTCGTGCTGGTCGCCACGGCGATGATCGTGCTCGAGCTGTTCATGCCGCACGTGAAACTTCCGGTGCCGAACCGGCTGATCGGGCTCGGCTGCTACGCGCTGGCCGCACTGCTCACCATCCTGGGGATCTTCGTGATCCCGGGCGCGAGCGTCGGCGGTGTCGACGTGCCGGACTCCGAGGTCGATTCCGGCCACGGGTTCGGGTTCTGGGTGGGGTTGATCCTCATCCTGGCCGGAGCGGTGCTGTCGTTCATGCGCTTCCAGCAGACCGGTGGCAAGCTGCCGATCGGCGGCGGGACGCGTCCGCCGGGTGCACCCGGACCGGGACAGGCTCCCGGGTACGGGCCGCCGCCCTCGCACTGAGTGGCGAGCACCCGCTCATAACGACCTGACGGTGCCGGGACGCGATGCGTCCCGGCACCGTCGTCGTTTGCAGGGAAATCCGTGTTCCCTGGCAAGAGGCTGTGGGCAAGATAGGCTGCGATCCGCGGCATTCGAGTGCGCCGTTGATGGTGATACAGGCAGTACTCGAGGTCGCGAACGCACGAGTGAGTTCATCGTCGAGAGGTGCCACATATGACGGCCTACGGCCCACCGTCCAACCCGAACCAACCCCCGCCACCCGGCGGATACGGCGCCCCGCCGGTGGCCTCGGGAGGGGCGAAGGTCAGCCCGTCCGCAGTCAATCCGCTCGACTGGGCGATCGCCGCCGCTGCACTGCTCGCGCTGGTCTTCAGCTTCTTCAGCTACTACAGCTACTCGATCAACCGTGGGGCAGTGGCGAAGGCGCTCGGTGCGCCGGTCGCGGAGTTCGACAGACTGTGCTCGAACCTGAGCCAGGTGCCGGCCGGTGAGCGTGCCGGCGCCGACAAGTTCTGCAACGGTGCGACGGTCAGTGCCTGGCACGGCTTTTTCGGCTGGTTCGGCGTCGTGCTTGTCGTCCTCGGCGCTGTGATCGTTGTGCTCACCGTCCTCGCCGCGCAGGTGCGGCTGCCGTTTCCGGCCCGTCTGGTGGCGCTGGCGCTGCTGAGCCTCGGGTTCGTGTCGACGCTGATCGCGCTGTTCGTCGTCCCCGCCACCGGCAGCGGGACCGAGGACGGCGTCAGCTACGACAAGGTCGTCGAGCAGGGCCACGGTTTCTCGTACTGGATCGTGCTCGTGCTCTGTCTGGCCGGTGCGGCGCTCGCGTTCCTGCGCTTCCAGCAGACCGGCGGCTCGCTGCCGTCGCGCGGTGGGTCCGGCGGCGCCCCCGCACAGCCCGGGTACGGTCCGCCGGCCGGTGGTGGGTACGGCCCGCCGCCGCAGCAGTACGGGCAGCAGAGCCCGCCGCAGAGCCCGCAGCCAGCCACAGTATCCGCCGCAGGGCCCGCCGCCGGGGTACCAACCGGGTCCGCCGCAGGGCTATCAGCCACCGCCGCCGCCGCAGAGTCCGCCCCAGGGCTACCAGCAGCCGCCCCCGCCCGGGTACTCCCCGCCGTCGCAGTGAGGCCCGTGCACACACAGAATTAGCGCGAAAACGAGGCCGCAACCCGCCCAGGGTTGCGGCCTCGGCGCGTCTGCGGCAATACCACGGACGGGTTTGTCAGCCTGTGACGATGGGAGGTGGTGGCGTCCGCGGCAGGTCGGCCCAGCCGCCTGCCGAGCCAGACCTCGACCACGGGCGACGCAGCGTGGTCCCCAAGCAGTTGCAAACGGCCGCCGGACGATCGCTGTGGCCGGCCGCAGTCTGGACCGGGCTCGGCGCCGTAGTGGTCTGCGCGACGCTCGCGATCATCGCCGTCGCCGCCTGCTGGCTGCCGGTGTCGGGCACCACGGGGCGCACCAACTCCGCCATCCGCGCGGGCCTGCTCACCTTCCTCGCTGCACTGCACGGCGGCATCACCGTCGACGGCGTCAGCGCCGCGTGGGTGCCGCTGGGTCTGCTCGCCATCGTCGGGCTCACCGCGTGGCGCGCCGGATCCGGCCTCGCCGACGCGGCCGACGACTCCGGCGAGACCGACCCGGCCCGCCTTGTGCTGGCCGGGCTCGCGCAGATGCTCAGCTTCACCGTCGGCTGCCTGGTCGCCGTCCCGTTCGCCACCCTGGGCACGAGCCGCGCCCCGTTCCTCGGCGTCGGCATCGCCGCGGCCGCGTTGTTCACGGTGACCGGCGGGGTCGGTTTCGTCCGCTCGAGCCAGGTGCTGCGTGACTGGTGCGCGCAGCACACCGCGCCGTTCGTGCAGGTCGTCGTCCGGGCGGGTGCTGCGGCAGCGCTCGTCTATCTCGCGATGGGTGCGCTGCTGGCGGCGGCCTCGCTGGTGCTGCATCACAGCGCGGCCGAGCGCCTGTCGCAGTCGGTGGGCGGCGGCTTCGGCGGCGTACCGGTGCTGCTGCTCGGTGTGCTGGCAGCGCCGAACGTGGCGATCGCGAGCGCCGCCTATCTGGCCGGGCCCGGATTCGCGCTCGGCTCCGGCACGCACGTCGGCCTGTTCGACACGACTCACGGCCTGCTGCCGGCGTTCCCTGTGCTCGCCGCTGTCCCGTCCGGAGCGGCGAACCCGGCGGCCTGGACGGTCGCCGCGCTGACACCGGTGCTCGCCGGCTTTGTCGTGGCCCGCCGCGCCTGCCGTGTCGAGGGCTGGTGGTCTCGCGTGGCCGCGGCCGTCGCCGGTTCTGGATGCGCCGGCGCTGTGATGTTCGTGCTGGGGTGGCAGGGCGGCGGCTCGGTCGGTGACGGACGGTTGCACACCGTCGGTGCCTCGCCGTGGCAACTCGGCGCGGCCACCGCGCTCGGTGCGGTGTCGATGGCGGTGCTCGCCCTCGGGGTGGCCGCCGGTTGGCAGTGGGTGCGTGGGCGGTGGAGCGACGCGGACGAGTGGGACGACGCCGTGGACGGTGCCGATGATGATGAATCGTTCTTCGCCAAGACCCGCGTCCCACGCCTGATCGTCGCGGCGCCCCGCCCTGCTGCCGACACCGACTCCGACGACGCGGACGAGCCGGATCACCTGGCCGGATAGGGTTGCGCCGTGGCTGCCCGGATCGTCGTCCTCGCATCCGGAAGCGGCACCACCCTGCAGGCCATCCTCGACGATCCGCAACTGCGCGACGCCGTCGTCGGCGTCGGATCCGACCGGCAGGGAACAGGCGCACTCGAGCGCGCGCAGCGCGCCGGCGTCGATGCCTTCGTGGTGCCGTTCGCCGACTACGACGACCGCGCCGAATGGAACCGGGCGTTCGAGAAGGCGCTCGCCGAGCACGCCCCCGACTTCGTCGTGCTGGCAGGGTTCATGCGCATCTTCGATGCCCAGGTCGTCGCTCGCTTCAAGATGGTGAACACGCATCCGGCGCTGCTGCCCTCGTTCCCCGGCGTCGGAATCCGCGCGATCCGCGCCGCGCTGGCCGCCGGTGTCAAGCTGTCCGGCGCCACGGTGCACTGGGTCGATGAAGGCGTCGACTCGGGCGCGATCATCGCGCAGGTCGCCGTCCCGGTTCTGCCCGATGACGACGAACACACCCTGTTCGCTCGTATCCAAGCTGCCGAGAAACCCTTGTACGTCCAGGCAATTCGCGAATTGATATCGGAGCAGTCATGACCAGAATCGCGGTGCGCCGCGCGTTGATCAGCGTCTACGACAAGAGCGGGCTGGACGAGCTGGCTCGCGGTCTGCACGAGGCCGGCGTCGAGATCGTGTCGACCGGGTCGACCGCGGCGCGCATCCGCGACCTCGGGGTTCCCGTCACGGCGGTCGAGGACGTCACCGGGTTCCCCGAGATCCTCGGCGGGCGGGTCAAGACGCTGCACCCGCACGTGCACGCAGGGTTGCTCGCTGATCAGAACGATCCCGCGCACGTGCAGACCATCGACGAGCTGGGCATCGCGGCGTTCCAGTTGCTCGTGTCGAACCTGTACCCGTTCGCCGACACCGTGGCCAGCGGCGCGAGCGCCCCCGAGATCATCGAGCAGATCGACATCGGCGGGCCGGCCATGGTCCGCGCAAGCGCGAAGAACCACGGCTCGATCGCCGTCGTGACCGATCCGGCGCGGTACCCGGACGTGCTGGCTGCAGTGGCCGCGGGCGGATTCGACCTGGCAGCGCGGCAGGCGCTGGCGACGGCGGCGTTCCGGCACACGGCCGCCTATGACATCGCGGTCGCGTCCTGGCTCGGGAATTCGCTCGCCCCGGACGACGACGTCGAGGGCACGCCGAGCGGTTTCCCTGGTTGGATCGCGAGCAACTACGAGCGCGCCGCCGTGCTGCGCTACGGCGAGAACCCGCACCAGCGTGCGGCGCTCTACATCACGCCCGGGCAGACCGGCGGCATCGCCAACGCCGAGCAGCTGTCCGGGGCTGCGATGAGCTTCAACAACTACGTCGACGCCGATGCCGCCTGGCGTGCTGCCTACGACTTCGCCGAGCCGTGCGTTGCCATCATCAAGCACGCCAACCCGTGCGGCATCGCGATCGGAACGGACATCGCCGACGCCCACCGCAAGGCGCATGCGTGCGACCCGGTCAGCGCCTTCGGTGGTGTGATCGCGACCAACGGTCCGGTCACCAACGAGTTCTGCGAGCAGATAGCGAAGGTGCTCACCGAGGTGATTGTCGCGCCGTCGTACGAGCCGGACGCACTCGAACGCCTCTCGAAGCGCAAGAACACCCGGTTGTTGCTGGCCGAGCCCCGTCCGGCCCGGCCAGAGCTCGAACGCAAGCCGGTGTCGGGCGGGATGCTGTTGCAGAGTGCCGATGCGATCGACGCCCCGGGCGACGACCCGGCGTCGTGGACGCTGGCAGCCGGCGACCCGGCCGACGAGGCGACCTTCGCCGACCTCGCTTTCGCCTGGCGCGCCGTACGGGCGGTCAAGTCGAACGCGATCCTGCTCGCGTCCGGACAGGCCACCGTCGGAGTCGGCATGGGCCAGGTCAACCGCGTCGACTCGTGCAAGCTCGCCGTCGAGCGCGCCGGCGAGCGCGCGGCCGGCTCGGTCGCCGCGTCCGACGCGTTCTTCCCGTTCAACGACGGCCCGCAGGTGCTCATCGACGCCGGAGTCCGCGCCATCGTCGAGCCCGGCGGCTCCATCCGCGACGAGGAGACGATCGCCCTCGCCAAGGAGCACGGCGTCACCCTTTACCTGACCGGCACCCGCCACTTCGCGCATTAGCACGTTGAGTGGCGCCTTCTGCGGTGAGTGGCGCGGAATTCCGCGCCACTCATCGGCGTAACGCGCCACTCAACGAGAGGGGACGGGCATGCGCACCGATTACCGCGACGTCGATGCGTCCGGCGAGAGCTGGGACGGGCGCGAGTTCGAGGGATGCGACTTCACCGGCGCGTACCTCGTCGACCTCGTCACGACCGGGTGCACGTTCGTCGACTGCGACTTCAGCGAGGCCGACCTGTCCGGCTCGCGCCACGAGCGCAGCGCGTTCGTCGCCGCGACTTTCGTCCAGACCCGGCTCGTCAACGCGTCCTTCCGCGGCTGCAAGCTCACCGGCTCGACCTTCGACAGGGTCGGCGCGCGAGGTCTCACCTTCGCCGACGGCGGCGACTACAGCGCAGTGTCCTTCGGCGCGACCAAGCTCGGCGCCCAAGACCTCGCCGGTGCCAGGATGGCCGGCGCCAACTTCGTCCAGACCGACCTGACCGGAGCAGATCTGTCCAAGGCCGATCTGCGTGGTGCGCGGTTCGGACGCACGGTGTTCCGCGACGTCGACCTGCGCGGCGCGCGCATCGACACGCTCGACCCGCGCAACTGCGAGCTGGTCGGGGCGCGCATCGACGTCGAGCACGCGATCGGCCTTGCCGCGGTCTTCGGCGTCGTCATCGGCTGACCGAACCGGCCACTCGACGTCCCCGCGCGGCCCGGCGCCCGACGGTACGGTCACAGCTGCACCGAGCCACAGCGCCACAGGGAAGGGACAGTGATGACGGCCTATCCGCCGCCACCCGGCCAGCCGAGTCCGGGCCAGCCGAGCCAGCCCTACGGTGCGCAGTACCCGCCGCCGCCGGCCGCCGCCCAGACCCCACCGCCACCCCCGCCGAACTTCGGGCCGCCGCAAAGCGGAGCGCCGTGGCCGGCAGCTCCGGGCCAGTCGCCCGTCCCACCGCCACCGCCGGGGACAGTCACCGTGACCAAGGCGCCACCGGTGACGTGGCTGCTGCCCGCAGCCGCGCTGCTCGCGTTGATCGGGACGTTCACGCCGTGGTTCCGCCCGCACGGCGAGGCCGCGGGGCACAGCAAGGACTTCGACAGTCTCTACTCGTTCAAGGACGGCAAGATCGGGCTGATCGCTCCGATCGTGCTCGTGGTGATCGCGATCATGGCGATCGGGCTGATGCAGGGTAAGACGCGCGGCCGGCTCGCGAGCGCGGCTGACCCGGTGCGCTCGGTCGCGAAGTACGCGATCATCGCGGGCGTCGTCTCGGCGGTGTGCGTCGTGATCGCGTGGTTCCTGGTCACGTCGCAGTACAGCTTCGAACTCGACGGGACACAGTTGAGCTGGAACGACTTCGCGTCGAAGCTCAAAGCGATCGGCGGTTCGCTGAGCCGTGGCCCGCAGATCGGCTACTGGCTGACCGGCGCGGCAGCCATCGTTGCGATCGTCGGCGGAGTGCTGATGATGCTGGCGACGAGATCGACCCAGCCCGACCAGCCCGGTCCGCAGCTCGCGCCGCCGTCGTTGCAGAAGCCGCCGCCTCCGCCCGTGTGATACGCCTGTTCGGATGACCGAGCGATCCGACCCCGCCCCGGACGCGACCGCCCCGGACGCGACCGCCCCGGACGAGCCCGCACGGACCGGGCCCAAGCCGGGCAAGCGGCGTGTCGGCTCGCTGGAGTGGTTGCCGCTCACGCCGGCCGTCCCGGCTGTCGTCGGCGCGGCGTTGCCGTGGTTCTCGCCGACCGGCGCGGGCGAGGGCGGTGCGCTGGCCATCTCGCCCGCGTACTGCTGGCAGGCCGGCCGCGTCGGTTTCCTCGCTCCGCTCGTGCTGGTCATCGCCGCACTGGCGATCGTCGGGCCGCGGCACGGCTGGTTCGCCAGGAACGAGCAGCGCACCTACCGCCACGACGGCGTGGTGCTGGCGACCACCGGTGTGGGCGCCGGCGTGATCCTGGCGCTGACGTGGTGGCTGCTGCCGAGGAGCTACACCTTCTCCGCCGGGCTCACCTGGGACTCGCTGGTCTCGCTCGGCTACCACATCTCGCGCAACCCGCAGCCCGGCTACTTCGTCACGATCCTGGCCGCGCTGGACGCCGTCGTGTGCGGGATCGTCTATCTGCTCGTCGCTCGGCGGCGCTCCGCCGCCGAGTCGTCCGACGACCCGTCGCCGCCTGCTGGCAAACTCGACAAGCATGACGGCACGGATACTGGACGGCACGGCAACCCTGGCCGAGATCAAGGCTGAGCTACGCGATCGCGTTGCGAAGCTGGCCGAGCGCGGTGTCGTCCCCGGCCTCGGCACGATTCTTGTCGGCGACGACCCGGCCAGCCGCTGGTACGTCAACGCCAAGCACAAGGACTGCGCCCAGGTCGGCATCGCCAGCATCAGGCGCGATCTGCCGGCGACGTCCACGCAGGACGAGGTCGAGGCCGTCATCGACGAACTCAACGCCGACCCGGCATGCACCGCGTTCCTCGTGCAACTGCCGACCGGCCTCGGCGCCGCCGTCGACAACGAACTGCTCGTGCGGGTCGAACCGCACAAGGACGTCGACGGATTGCATCCGACCAACCTCGGCTGGCTCGTGCTCGGCAAGCCCGCCCCGTTGCCGTGCACGCCGACCGGCATCATCGAACTGCTGCGCCGCTACGACGTCGAGATCGCCGGCGCGCATGTGGTGATCGTCGGGCGGGGTATCACTGTCGGCCGTCCGCTCGGCCTGATGCTCACGCGCCGCAGTGAGAACGCGACGGTCACGCAGTGCCACACCGGTACGCGTGATCTCGCAGCCATCGTGCGCGAAGCCGACATCGTCGTCGCGGCCGCCGGTTCGGCCGGACTGATCACCGCCGACATGGTCAAGCCCGGCGCTGCCGTCCTCGATGCCGGGGTCAGCCGCGTCGACGGGAAGATCGCCGGTGACGTCGCCGCCGACGTCGCGGATGTGGCCGGCTGGCTCAGCCCCAACCCCGGCGGTGTCGGACCGATGACGCGCGCGATGTTGCTGCGCAACGTCGTCGAGGCCGCCGAGCGCGCCTGACCGGCCGGGCGAACCCACAGATGGCGGCGCGGACGATGCGGCACGGGCGCTGGCTGCGCGACGAACTCCCGTTCGTCCTGGTCGTCGTCCTGGTCGTATGCGGTGCCGGCGTGCTTGCATTGTCGCCCGACCGGTGGCGTCCGGGTGTGTCACTCATGGCGTCGGCGATGTTCATCGCCGCAGGGCTGCGGCTGGTGCTGCCTCAGCATCGCGTCGGTGCGCTGGCGGTACGCAACCGCTGGTTCGACGTGCTCTGCTACCTCGCGATCGGTGTCGTGATCGTCGCGGTCGCGATCCGCCTGCACTGACCGCGGGGCCGCGGACTAACCTCGCACACGTCCCCACACACGAGGAGAAACGCATGTCGGACAACGCCCGCCGCGGAAAAGTCACCGTTGTCGGAGCCGGCTTCTACGGATCGACGACCGCGCAGCGCCTGGCCGAGTACGACGTGTTCGAGACGGTCGTGCTCACCGACATCGTCGAGGGCAAGCCGGAGGGTTTGGCGCTCGACCTCAACCAGTCGCGTCCGATCGAGGGATTCGAGACGACGGTCGTCGGCGCCACGACCACCGCTGAGGGCGGCGGCTATGAGGCTGCCGCGAACTCCGACGTCGTGGTCATCACCGCGGGCCTACCGCGCAAGCCCGGCATGAGCCGCATGGACCTGCTCGAAGTCAACGCCAAGATCGTGCGCGGCGTCGCCGAGAACATCGCGAAGAACTCGCCCGACGCGGTGATCATCGTGGTGTCGAACCCGTTGGACGAGATGACCGCGCTGACACAGCTCGCCAGCCAGTTCCCGAAGAACCGTGTGTTCGGCCAGGCCGGCGTGCTCGACACCGCACGCTTCACCAACAACGTCGCGACCACGCTCGGTGTCCCGGTCGGTTCGGTGCAGACGCTGACCCTCGGCTCGCACGGCGACACGATGGTGCCCGTACCGTCCGCCTGCTTCGTCGACGGCAAGCCGCTCACCGAGGTCATGGACCAGGACAAGATCGACGAGCTCGTCGCGCGCACCCGCAACGGCGGTGCCGAGGTCGTTGCGCTGCTCAAGACCGGCTCGGCCTACTACGCGCCGTCCGCCGCGGCTGCGCGCATGGCTCGCGCGGTGATCGAGGACTCGGGCGAGAAGATCCCGGTCTGCGCGTGGGTCGACGGCGAGTACGGCATCAGCGGCGTCTATCTCGGCGTCGAGGCCGAGATCGGACGCGACGGCGTGAAGAAGATCGTCGAGCGCGACCTCACCGACACCGAGCTCGCCGGTCTCAAGGAAGCTGCCGAGGCCGTCCGCGCCAAGCAGTCCGATATCGCCAACTTGTAACAACCTCCCAACCCGCGAGTGGTCATTAATCGCGCGAGTGGTCACGTATAAGTGACCACTCAGCGCGTAAGTGACCACTCGCGTGGGGGTTAGGGTCCAGCACCGACGAGACGAAGCGCTGCTTGGACGTAGCGGACCACGATCTGGTCCGTCTCCGAGTCGCGCGTGCGGTCGAACCAGTCGCTCGTGCGGCTGCACATGTCGAGCACCATCAGCGTCTGGCCGACCGCGTCGCCGACGAGTTCGAACTTCCCCTGCCCCGCGCCGGCCGTGATGAAGTCGGTGAGCATGCGCCTGATCTCGCGGCGCTTGGCGACGATGTCGGCGTAGTGCGACGGTGACAGGTGCAGGTACTCGTGCCGCACCAGCTGGGCCAACTCGGGTTGGTCGACGTGCCCGGTCACGTAGGCGCCGACCCAGCCGCAAAAGCGTGCGACAGGGTCATCGCCCGCTGATGCCAGCGCGGTGTCGATGCGGCGCTGCATGCGGTCGTGACCGTGCCGCACGATCGTGAACAACAGGTCGTCCCGGGACGGGAAGTGGTTGTACAGCGCGCCGGGTGAGAGCCCGCACGCCTTGGTCAGATCACGCACGGACGTGTTGGCCGCGCCGCGCTCGAAGAACAGTGCCGCCGACGTCGCGAGCACCCGGTGAGCCGCCGCAGAGAACAGCGCCAGATCCGGCTGATCGGCGAACGCCGCCCCAAAGATCATCACGAGTTCGTCGCGTTCGTTGACGCGCCCGCGATGCACTGGATATAAACGGGTGTTCACAAGAGTGCATCAGATCACACTTGGAGGGCGCTCGATGAGCGCAGGAACGTCCGAACTTCCCGCCGCCGCTCCGTCGGCCCGATCCAGCTTCTGGAATCGCCAGCTCGACCACTACCCCACCGGCCGCGTGCGCTTCACCTGCCTCGGCATCGTGGTGCTCGCGACGATCGTCCTCTACTACCAGTTCTATCTGGCCGGCGCGCTCGCGACGCACATCCTGGCCGAGTACCACATGTCGTTCGTCTACTACGTCAACATCAGCGTGGTCGGCTACATCCTCGGCGCGGCCGCGTCGTTCGTGACTGGCGCTGCTGACCGCTACGGCCGCGTCAACATCATCACGATCGGCCTGTTCCTCGTCGGTCTGCTGTGCCTGATCGGTGTCCCGCTCGCGCACAGCAAGCTCGGCTTCGGGATCGTGTTCGTGCTGATCGGCCTCGTCGAGGGCATCATCCTGGTCGCGACGCCGGCGCTGATCCGAGACTTCAGTCCACAGCTCGGTCGTGCGTCCGCGATGGGGTTCTGGACGCTCGGCCCAGTGCTCGGCAGCCTCGTCGTCAGCGTCGAGGTCAGCAACACGAGCGACAGCACCGCCTGGCAGGACCACTACATCGCCGCAGGCATCGTCGGCCTCATCGTTGCCGGACTGTCGGCGGTGTTCCTGCGTGAGCTCGCGCCGAACCTGCGCGATCAGCTGATGGTCAGCGCCCGCGACCGGGCGCTGATCGAGGCCCGCGCCAAGGGCATCGACATCGAGGCGTCGCTGCGCAGCCCGTTCCGGCAGATGCTCAAGCCCGACATCATCCTGTCGGCGTTCGCGATCAGCGTGTTCCTGATCATCTACTACTTGGCAGTCGGCTTCTTCCCGGTCTACTTCCAGACGATCTTCGGGTTCACGCAGAAGGACGCGAACGGCCTCGGCAACTGGAACTGGGCGTTCAACGCGCTCGCCCTGCTGCTGATCGGGTTCGCGTCGGACAAGTTGCGTGTGCGCAAGCCGTTCATGGTGGTCGGCGCAGTCGGCGCGATCGTCATGACCATCATCTTCTTGTCGCGCGCGACGCATCCGCACACCAGCTACTACACGTTCGTCGTGATCGTCAGCCTGCTCGCGGTGTTCCTCGGTGTCGCGTACGCGCCGTGGATGGCGAGCTTCACCGAGACCGTCGAGCGCCGAAATCCTGCGCTCACTGCGACGGGTCTGGCGGTGTGGGGCCTGGTCATCCGCATCGTCATCGCGATCTCGGTGTTCTTCGTCCCGCACGTCGTCGACACGGTGACGACGCTGGTCGAGAAGGGTGCGTCCGTCCAAACGGCGTTGGACGATCCGACGCTGAGCGCTGATCAACGCGCGACGGTGCAGGCGGTCGCTGCTGATCCGACCATCGTCCCGAAGGTGCAGTCGCTCGCGGCGAAGTACAAGACGCAGTTGGCGACGGCGGCCAAGATCGACCCGGCCACGCAAGCAGCGCTGGCGGCGAATCCGAACAACGTCCAGGCGCAGGTCAAGGCGCTGAGCGAGCTCACCGGTGTCAGCGTCGCCGACGTCACGACGGTCGTGACGCTGAACGCGCAGCACGGTCCGGCGCTGCAGGCCGGCGCCGCGATCGACACCGCCACGGCAACGACGCTGCTCACCAACCCGACCGACACGAAGGCGTTGACCACGGCCGTGGGCGAGATCGTCGCGAAGCTGCACGTCACTCAGGCGCAGGCGATCGCCGACATCAAGGATCTGCGCTCGATCCCGGTCCCGCAGCTGCTGATCGTGCAGCAGAACGGTCCGAAGGTCATCGCGGCGGGCGCGCAGCTGAAAGCGCTCGGTGCGGTGCCGGCGTCCGATCTCGCGTTCCTGAAGAAGTACGGGCCGTCCCTGCAGAACCCGAAGGTCGTGTCCGACCTGGAGTACCTGAAGGCGAACGGCGCGTCGGTGCAGAAGGCGGCGGCCGACTCACCGAAGCAATGGGAGCACTACTTCTGGGTCGCGGTCGGTGGCGAGATCATCTTCATCCCGCTGATCTTCCTGATGGCGGGCTACTGGAGCACCCGCCGCGCCAAGCAGGCCGAGGAGGAGCACGAGCAGATGGTCGAGAGCGAGCTGGCCAAGCTCGGCTCCTGACGACCTGACGGCTGTGTTGCAGCCCCGTCTGACCGATTTCCGGACCGGATCTCGGTTGGACGGGGCCGCAACACAGGCCTGCGGTTGGGGCCTGTGCGGTTATTCGCCCTCGGCGACCTGGTAGATCTCGTCGGCGACCAGGCCGTGGGCTTCGCGGTGGACGGTGGCCGCGGCGTCGGCGTCGGGCGCCTCGACGAGGCAGAAGATCTTGCCCTGCTCGGGTGAGACCCAGTAGCGGACGTAGTGCACGTCGTGCTCGTCCTGCTTGGCCAGGTCGGCCTGGTGCGCGGCCGCAACGTCGGATTCGGTGACCGGGCCGTCGAGATTGTGGACGTCCATGAACAGCGCCATGACAACTCCCAGTGAGCGTGCCGGACGGTGTTGCCCGACGCGGTCCAGTGAAGCGATCGCGGCGGCGCGCCACATCGGGCACATTCCCTATGTTGGCCCGACGATGCCCTCTCGCCGGGCCGTCGCGACGGCCCGGCTTCGGCTCGGCTCGCCCAGTTTGCGCAGCACGGCCGACACGTGATGGCCGACGGTCTTCTGCGACAGGAACAGCGTCGCGCCGACCTCCGCGTTCGACAGCCCGTCGGCGAGCAGTCGCAGCACTTCCAGCTCGCGCGCGGTGAGCTGGTGCGGCAGGTTGCGATGCGCCCGGCGCGGCCCGCGCGGGACGGCTAGCCCG
Organism: uncultured Actinomycetota bacterium; assembly: GCA_963754285.1. Lineage (GTDB taxonomy): Bacteria > Actinomycetota > Actinomycetes > Mycobacteriales > Jatrophihabitantaceae > RYN-133. The sequence continues at coordinate 550,181 of CAVWFN010000007.1, read as the reverse complement.
GCGGCGGCCCGGTCGCGCAGCAGGGCGTGCTCGAAGGCCGGCGCGTGCCGCACGAGCGCGACAGCCCGACGGGCCGAGTCGAGATCGGGCAGCCGGCTCAGCGCCGTGGCGGACCAGAACGGACACCCGAGCTCGTCCCACGCCTGTGTCGCCGCCACCCAGTCACCTGCGTGCATGAGCGCGAACGGACGTGCCGGCTCGACCGAGACCGCCCGCCGCGAGCCGGCCACCTCGAGCCACCACGACAACTCGCCGAGATACCAACCGTTGCCCTCGGCCGCCGCAGCCGCCCAGGCGTGCTCGACCTCGGCAACGATGTCGCCCTGGCGGCCGTCCAGCCACGCGACCTCGGCCCGCGCCACGGCTACCGGCACCAGCCGCTGCGCCTCACCGGTCTGGGCAGCGAGGGCGAGCACCTCGTCGAGCCCGGTGACCACACCGCCGCGCCGGGCGGCCACGGTCGCCGACACACTCGTTGCGACGATCCGCGTGATCGGCGAGAGATCTGCGTTCGCGAGCACGCTCGCGCTGCGTTCAGCCGCCCCGTCGAGGTCGCCCTGCTCCAGCAGCGCCCGGGCGTGCCCGGCGCTCATGTAGCAGCGCCACGAGTCGAGATCGCGTTCGGTGCAATAACTGATCCCGGCGCGCGCGTGCCGTTCGGCCGCGGCGTAGTCGCGCGTCTGCACCGAGAGCGAGACGAGGTTCGTGTACGCGCGCGCCGCATGCTCGTGCGCGTCCGCGGTGAGCGCCAGGTCCAGGCTGCGGGCCAGCAGATGGGCGCCTTCGATCCGGTCGCCGGCGGCGAACGTGGCCGTGCCGATGTTGTTCAGCGCGTGGATCTCGGTGTCGCGGTCGCCGACGGCGCGTGCGATTGCCAGCGCCGCTCGCCCGGACGAGATCGCCGCGGGGTTGTCGCCGGCGAGCATGCGCAGCTGGGCGACGTTGCTGATCGCCATGGCCAGGGCGGACGAATCACCCAGCGGCGTCAGCGTTTCGACGGCCCGATGTGCGTAGCGCTCGCTCGCGGCGTTGCGGCCCAGGTACCAGCACAACCGCGACAGCCACCGAGCCGTGTCGCCGATCGTCAACGGATCACCGGCCGCCTCGGCGAGTTCGAGCACCTCCAGCCGGGCAGCGAGCGCCGCCTCGAGCTGGTCGGTCAGATAGCACTCGTACGAGCGGGCCTGCAGCAATCGGATGCGTTGCTCGTCGTCGGGGTTGCCGTGCCGCAGCGCGGTCAGATACTGCTCGGCCGCCTCGCGATGCGCGCCGAGACGCGCGGCGCGATCTGCGGCGGCGACCGCGTGCCGCAGTACCCGCGCGGAGTCACCGGAGCTCACCGCGTGGTGCGCGAGGCGGCGGTCGTCGGCGTTGACGAGGACGCCGAGGGCGCGGCGGTGCAGCCCGGCCCGCAGCCCCGGCGCCAGGGTGCTGTCGACGGCGCGACGCGCGAGTTCGTGTCGGAACATGCACTCACCGCCGTCCCACACCAGCACACCGTTCGTGACGCACTCGTCGACGTCGCGATCGGTGCCGTCGGCGACTGCCGTGATCGCCACCAGGGGTGCCCGGCCGAGGACGGCGGCGGCCGCCAGCACGTGCTGTGCCCCGGCCGAAAGTCCGGCGGTGCGGGCGAGCACGGCATCGCGCACCGTGGCCGGCACCCCCGAGCCCGCGCCGGCCAAGACCTCGGTGACGTAGAACGGATTGCCGCCGGTCTCAGCGTGCAGGACGGACGCGTCGAGGCCCGCAGACGATCCGGTCGACGAGACAAGTTCAGCCACACCGGCCGCGCTGAGCGGCTCCAGCTCGACCCGCCTGGCCGTCGTCAGCTCGCCCAGCATCCGCTGCAGCGCCGGCCGAGCCGCGACCGCCTCGGCCCGATAGGTCGCCACGACCAGCAGCGCCAGGTCGTCTGTGCGCCGACCGAGGTAACGCAGCGCGTCCAGAGTCGCGCCGTCGGCCCAGTGCACGTCCTCGAGCACGAGCAGCGTCGGCGGCCCTGACCGGAACAGCCCGAGCAGCGTCCGCAGCAGGACGAGCTGATCGGCATCGGACGCGGCCAGTTCGCCGAGTTCGGGGACGGCCTCGAGCAGCGGACCGAGCGCCGCTGCTGTGGTCAGGTCGTCGCAGCTCCCGCGGCGCACCACGAAGCGCTCAGCGGCCCTCTCGACCGCAGTGCGCACGAGCGTGGTCTTGCCGACACCCGCCTCGCCGCTGACCAGCACCACGTTCCCGTGCCCCGCGGCGGCGGCGTCGAGCAGCTCGGACAGCGTCCGAAGCGATGCGTCCCGCTCGACGAGCACGAGGACATTGAACCGCGAACGGCTCAGGCGTGGTTACGCGTAACCGCCCAGCAATGCCGTTCGCAGGACGTCGAGCCCGACCGCGCCGAGGTCGAGGGCGCGGCGGTGGAACCGCGCCAGGTCGAAGTCGTCTCCTTCGCGAGCGCGCACCTCGTCACGCAGCTGCAGCCATGCCCGTTGGCCGACCTTGTACGCCGGCGCCTGCCCCGCCCACCCCAGATAGCGGTCGAGTTCGAAACGGCGCACGCCCTCGGTGGAGTGGCAGTGCTGGGCGAGGAACGCCCACGCCTTGTCATAGGTCCATGCGCCGCCGCCGACCGACGCGGGTGCCTGCAGCTCGCAGTGGATGCCGATGTCGAGCACGACGCGTGCCGCGCGCAGCGACTGTGCGTCGAGCATGCCGAGGTAGTCGCCGGGATCGTCGAGGAAGCCGAGGTCGGCCATCAACTGCTCTGCGTAGAGCGCCCAGCCCTCGCCGTATCCGCTCGTCCAGCAGCCCAGCCGGCGCCAGCTGTTGAGCAGATCGCGCCGGTACACGGTCTGCGCGATCTGCAGGTGATGGCCCGGCACGCCCTCGTGATAGACGGTGGTCAGTTCCTTCCACGTGCCGAAGGACGTCTCGCCCTTCGGCACCGACCACCACATGCGGCCGGGACGCGTGACCAGGTCGTCGCTCGGCCCGGTGTAGTAGACCCCGCCGTTGGTCGTCGGCGCGATACGGCATTCGAGTACGCGGATCGGCTCGGGGATGTCGAAGTGCGAACCGGCCAGCGCCGCAACCGCGGCGTCGGACTTCTGCTGCATCCACGCCTGTAGCGCGTCCGTGCTGTCCAGGTGCCGCGAGCTGTCGTTGTCGAGGAACTCGATCGCCTCCGGTACCGACGCGCCCGGCCGGATGCGATCGGCCGTGCGCTCCATCTCGGTGACGATGCGGGCGAGTTCGTCCTGCCCCCAGGCGTAGGTCTCGTCGATGTCGATGGTCGCGCCGAGGAACTGCCGCGAGTTCGGGACGTAACGCTCGCGGCCGAACGGCTCGCGCTCGCCCGCCTGCGGCAACAGCTCGTCGCGCAGGAACGTCTCGAGTGCGGTGTAGGCGTCGCTGGCCAGCTCCGCGCCGCGGACGAGCTCCGCGCGCAGCGATTCGGGCAGCTCGCCCTCGCTGGGGGCGGCGGTGCGGGCCCATCGTCCGAAGAACCCGTCCGGTCCGACGTTGTCGGCGCACTGCTTCATCGCCACCTCGACCTGGCGGCGGGCGCGCACGTGTCCGCGCCCGGCGGCGTAGCGCAGGGACGCGATGTAGCCGTCGACCGAGGCCGGCAGTGCGGCGAGCCGGCGCGCGCCGATCGCCCACTGGTCGACGGTCTCGGACGGCATCAGGTCGAACACGTCACGCAGGCTCTGCACCGGGGAGGCGACGTTGTTGAGGTCGGACTCCTCCTCGCCGAGCTCGCGCAGGGCAACGGCCACGTCCAACTCGTCGTCGAGGGCAGCGACCGTCACGCGGTCGTTGGCGTCGGCGGGCTCGGCGGCCTGCAACGCGCGCCGTGTCGCGGCCCGCAGCTCGGCCCGCTGGGCGAACCAGTCGGGATCCAGTGCCGGGAGCGAATCGTCATGGCCGGTGAACCCGATGTAGGTGGCGGTGATCGGGTCGTGTGCAGCGGACTCGTCGAGGTATCGGTCGGCGATCGCGTCCACTGCCGTAGGGGTGCGTGCCTGCGTCATGAACAAGCACATTAGAACCTTCTCCTGACGGCTTTCTCAGGTACTGCGGACCGACGGCGCGACGCGCGACGTGAGCTGAGTCACTAGGACACGGCGTTACGGGTATGTATCGTCCGGGTTATCACCAACTCACAGCTTGGTGAACGCAACGTGCCTGAATGCGACGGACGGAGACTGGATGCTCGCCTGCGAACGACACGGTTCCGGCGAGCCACTCGTTCTCATCCACGGCCTGACACATCGGCGCCAGGCCTGGTATCCCGTTCTGGACGATCTCGCGGTGCACCGCGAGGTGATTCTGGTCGATCTGCCCGGCCACGGGCAGTCGCCGGACCTGGTGCCCGACGGCCGTCCCGTGCCCGACGTGCTGCGCGACATGTTCAAGGAATTCCTCGATGCCGAGGGTCTCGACCGTCCGCACGTCGCCGGTAACTCCCTCGGCGGCCGGATCGCGCTCGAAGCAGCGGTCAACGGGCACGCCCGCAGCGTCACCGCGCTCTCGCCCGCCGGTTTCTGGCGCACCGAAAAGTCCTTCGCGCACACCCGCCGCATCTTCACCTCGGCCGCGGCAGTCGTCGGGCGGCTCGGAGCCCGCTCCGACCGCCTCGCGTTCAGCCGCGCGGGACGTCGCGTCGTCTACGGCGCGCTGATGTCGCACCCGGGCCGCGTCTCGTGCGATGCCACGCTCGGCGACATCCGCGGGTTCCGCCGAGCGATGCCCGCGCTGCCACTGCTGCTCGATGCGGCGACGCCGTTCACCGGCGACATCGCCCGCAACATCCCGGTCACGATCGCCTGGGCCGGCCGAGACCTGGTGCTGCCGCCGTGGCAGGCCGAGGTCGCCCGCGCGGTGCTGCCGAACGCCGACCACATCGTCATCCGCGGCGCCGGCCACGTCCCGATGTTCGACGACCCCAAACACGTCGCACGCCTGCTGCTGCGCGGCAGCGCCGCCGTCAGTCGCCTTCCGCTCACCGTTGTGGGCGGCCGAACCGCCCCTCGCCACCGGGTCGCGACGGCCTGACGCGGGTGAGGCTGTCCCTACACTGAGTATGTGGATGGGCAGACGCTGCTGAACATCGGCATCGTCTTGTTGCTGATCCTGGTCGAGGCGTTGTTCGTCGCCGCCGAAATCGCGCTCGTCTCACTTCGTGAGGGACAGGTACGCGCGCTCGCCGAGTCCGGACGGCGCGGCGCGATCGTCGCGAAGCTGGTCAGCGAACCCAACCGCTTCCTCGCGGCCGTCCAGATCGGCGTCACCACCACCGCACTGCTGTCATCCGCGTTCGGCGCCGTGACGCTTTCCGGCGAGGCGAAGGACTACCTCGTCGGCCACGGCTGGAGCGACGGCGTCGCCGCCGCGACCGGCGTCGTCGGAGTCACCTTGATCATCACGTTCGTCACCCTCGTCGTCGGCGAACTCGCCCCGAAACGGCTCGCGCTGCAACGTACGGAAGGCGCCGCGAAGCTGTTCGGCCCGCCGTTGAACAAGGTCGCCGGGTTCTTCCGTCCGGTCATCTGGCTGCTGTCGCACTCGACGAACGGTCTGGTGCGCCTGCTCGGCGGCGATCCCGACGCCGGCCGCGAGCCGATCACCCAGGACGAACTGCGCGGCCTCGTCGCGGCGCACGAGTCACTGTCGACCGACGAGCGCCGCCTGATCGACGACGTGTTCGCGGCGGGGGAGCGCTCGATCGGCGAGATCATGGTGCCGCGCACGGATGTCGTCTTCCTCGAGGCGTCCCTGACCGTCAGCAAGGCGACCAAGCTGGCCTCGGACGCGCCGCACGAGCGCTATCCCGTCGTCGGCCGCACCTATGACGATGTGCTCGGCTACGTCCACATCCGCGACCTCGTGCTCGGCGGCGCACGGTCCTCGCGCGACCGCACGGTCGGGGCGATTGCGCGCGACATCAAGGTCATGCCCGGGACGAAACGCGTGTTGAACGCGCTGTCCGAGATGCGCCGCGAGGGCCATCACCTGGCCATCGTCGTCGACGAGTACGGCGGCACCGACGGGATCGTCACGCTCGAGGATCTCGTCGAGGAGGTCATCGGCGACATCCGTGACGAGGGCGGCGTGCCGGACGCCGACGAGCCGCGGCGGCTGTCCGGTGGCGTCGTCGAGCTCGACGGCAAGGAGAACCTGGACGAGGTCGCCGAGGTGTCCGGCCTCGAACTGCCCGACGGCCCCTACGCGACGCTCGGTGGCTGGGTGATGGCCGAGCTCGGACGACTGCCGCAACTGCACGATCGCGTGACTCACGACGGCTACCTGCTCGACGTCGTCGAGATCGACGGACGACGGGTCGCTCGTGTCCGTGTGACCCCGCCGACTCCGGCGCAGGAGTCGGTCACCGCCGATCCCGCGCCGGATCACGCGGGTGCCACAATCGAGCATCATGGCTGACCGTCCGCGCGTCCTCTCCGGCATCCAGCCGACCGCCGACTCGTTCCACCTCGGCAACTACCTCGGCGCCATCAAGCAGTGGGTCGCCCTGCAGGACGACCACGACGCGTTCTACTGCGTCGTCGACCTGCACGCCATCACCCTCGATCCGCCGCCGCCGGACGAGCTGACCCGCCGCACCCGCATCGCCGCCGCACAGTTGCTGGCCGCCGGTCTTGATCCCGACCGCTGCGCGCTGTTCGTGCAGAGCCACGTCCCCGAGCACCCGCAGTTGTCGTGGGTGCTCGAATGCCTCACCGGCTACGGCGAGGCAAGCCGGATGACCCAGTTCAAGGACAAGTCGGCACGCACCGGGGCCGAGCACTTCGCGGTCGGGTTGTTCACCTATCCCGTGCTGCAGGCCGCCGACATCCTGCTCTACCAGGCCGATCGCGTGCCGGTCGGCGAGGACCAGCGGCAGCACCTCGAGCTCACCCGCAATCTCGCACAGCGGTTCAACTCGCGCTACGGGCAGATGTTCACCGTCCCCGACGCGTTCATTCCGGCGGGGACGGCGAAGGTGCTCGACCTGCAGGACCCCACCGCGAAGATGTCGAAGTCACTCGGCGACGCCGGCACGCTCAACCTGCTCGACCCGGCGGCGACCCTGACGAAGAAGATCAAGCGTGCCGTGACCGACACCGACACCGAGGTGCGGTACGACCCGGCAGCCAAGGCGGGGGTGTCGAACCTGCTCGCGATCCTCGGTGCGGTCACCGATCGCACTCCCGAGGCGGTTGCCAAGGACTTCGAAGGCCAGGGCTACGGCCACCTCAAGGGCGCCGTCGCCGATGCCGTAGTCGCGTTCGCCGAGCCGTTCGCGGCCCGCACCAAGCAGCTGCTCGACGACCCGGCCGAACTCGACCGCATCCTGGCCGTCGGCGCCGAGCGTGCTCGTGCCGTCGCGGGCCCGACGCTGGCCGAGGCGTACCGCCGGGTCGGCTTCCTCCCGGGCTCGGCGCCGTGAGCGACGCTCTGCTGCTCGGGGTCGCGATCGCGATCCCGCAACCACACGCGGCGGTGCTGACGTCGTGGCGCGACCGCGTCGGCGACCCGGCAGCCGACCGCGTCTTCCCCCACGTCACGCTGCTGCCACCGACCGCGGTCGAGCCGGGCGACCTGCCTGACATCGAGAAACACCTCGAGGAGGTCGCTCTGCAGGGGCGGCCGTTCCTCATGCACCTGGCTGGGACGGGGACGTTCCGGCCCACGACGCCGGTCGTGTTCGTGCAGGTCGCCCGCGGGGTCGGCGACTGCGAGGAGCTGGAATCCGCGATCCGCCGCGGACCGCTCGAGCGCGCGCTCGACTTCCCGTACCACCCGCACGTGACGATCGCGCACGACATCGACGACGCAGCGCTCGACGCCGCCTACGACGGCCTGGCCGGGTTCATCGCCCGCTTCGAGGTCACCGGGTTCGTCCTGTTCTCCCGCGACGCCGATCACCGCTGGCAGTGGCGCCGTGAGTTCCCCCTCGGTTCGGCGGACGACTAGCTGACCCGCGTTTATGGGTACGCCTCGCGCATGAAGCAACGCGCGTGGATCAAGCAGTTTGCCGCCGCCTGGGAACGCCTGCGCGTCACCAACGGCAACCTCTACGCGGCCGCGATCACCTATTTCAGCTTCCTTGCACTGTTCCCGCTCCTACTGCTCGCGGTCTCGATCCTCGGCTTCGTCCTGCACGGCCACCCGGACACCCTGCAGAGCCTGTTCGACAAGATCACTGCCAACGCGCCGGGCCAGGTCGGCACGACGCTCAAGGACTCCATCAAGTCCGCGATCGACGCGCGCGCCGGCGTCGGCATCGTCGGCATCGCGGGCGTCGCGCTCACCGGGCTCGGCTGGATCGGCAATCTGCGCAGCTCGATCGACGCGATCTGGAAGATCCCGCCACGCAAACAGAACCCGATCAAGCAGCGGCTCTACAACCTCGGCGTCCTCGTCCTGCTCGGGGTGGCGCTGCTGGTGTCGATCGGCATCACGGCCGCCTGGGCCGCGTTCGCTCATGGGATCCTCTCGTCCCTCGGGCTCGACAACGTCCCCGGAATGGGCACGTTGCTCGGGCTCATCGGTATCGCGGTCGCGCTCGCTGCGGACGCCGTGATGTTCTTCTTCGTCCTCACGCGCCTGCCCGAGGCCGAGGTGCACGTGCGCGTCGGGATCCGCGGCGCGATCCTGGCCGCCGTCGGCTTCGAGATCCTGAAGATCGTCGGGACCTACACGGTCGCGGCGTCCGCGCACAGCGCCACTGCTGGACCGTTCGCCGGGCTGCTCGCGGTGCTGGTGTGGATCCAGCTCGTGACGCGCTGGCTGCTGTTCTGCGTGGCGTGGACGGCGGAGTTGACGAATCCGCTGGCTCTGGCCGAGGGTTCGGTCCCGGTGATCCGGGAAGCGACCGAGCCAGCAGTCGCCACGTCCGCACCCGTGTCGCCGGCCGCCGTCGGCGCAGCGCTCGTCGGTGCCGGCGCAGTCGCCGGGGCAGCAGTCGCGGCGTACGGGCTGCGGCGGCGCGGCCCGGACTAGCCGTTGCCGTCGCGCGCGGCCGGAAAACGTGGCAAGGTCAGGTGGAGTAAGTGCACATTCTGATAGTTCGACCCATTCGGCAATTCCTACATAGCTCGATTTTCACAACTTTCACGTAGCTCGATGCCCGCGGTCCGCCTGACGCGCGACCGTCGGTGTCGATGACCCTTTGCAGGAGTTCGGCATGACCGGAAGTGATTCCGTCCTGCCCTCGGGGCCGGACGCCGTGGCGCGCTTCGCCGCGCGCGCACGAGAACTCAGACAACGAACCGAGGCCGCGAAGACGGCCATCCTCAGCGCGACCGCGACGGCGACCACCGGTGACGGGGCGGTCACCGCCACGGTCGACACCAACGGCGTCCTGACCGGACTGCAGCTCACCCCGTCGGCCAACGCGCGCGGCATGGACGAGCTGGCACGCGACATCCTGACCGCAGCCCACACCGGGCGCATCAACGCCCTCGAGCGCGCCCGGCAGGGCGTCGTCGAGATCGTCGGTCCCGACAGCGCAGCCGCAGCCGTCCTGCTGCGGCAGGAGCGCGAGCTGGCCGAGCCGCCCCAGGCCGAGCCGGTCGACGCCGACGACGACGGCGACGGGTTCGCCGGACGCGGGCGGTGACCGGCCATGGCCATTGAGCTGCCCGGCCCGGTCGCCGACTTCCTCGGCTTCATCGGCATCGACTGGCCCAACGTCAACGAGGACAAGGTCCGCGAGTTCGGCCAGCACGTCGCCCAATTCGGTCAGCAACTGCAGCAGACCCAGCAGGACGCGTCGGGCACCGTGCAGTCGCTCGGCCAGGCCTACCAGGGGGCGGGTTACGAGCAATTGCTCGCGACCTGGGGCGCCAAGTCCGACTCGCACATGTCCGACCTGATCACCGGCTGCCAGCTGGTCTCGACCGCGATGGACGTCGGTGCCGATGTCATCGTGGGCATGAAGACCGAGGCCATCGCGCAGCTCGTCGTCATGGCCGCCGAATTCCTTGCCGCGCAGGCCGCTGCGATCGAGACCCTCGGCGCGTCCGAGGCGGTCGCGGCGCTGATCGAGGAGGAGGGCCAGCAGCTGGTCAGGTTCCTCGAACAAGAGCTGCTGCAATACGTCGAGGGCCAGATCATCGACGCCGCTGTCGGCCCGCTGATCGACAAGGTCGCCCAAGCGGTGTCCGGGCTCGTCTACCAGGGCGTGGCCGACGCGCTCGGCGTCCCCGCCGGCGGCGGAGGCGGTGCGGGCGCTTCGGTGACCATCTCGCCCAGCGCCGTGCTCGGCTACGTCCAGCAGCTGGACGGGCACGCGCAGAGCGTTGCCGGACATGCCGAGCAATTCACCTCAGCGGCGGGAGGGATGAGCTTTGAGTAACGCAATCGTGACGGCGCTCGAGGACGCCGCCAAGAAGGTCGAGCAGGCCGTCATCGACGCTGCGAAGTCGGTCGGGCACTTCTTCGAAGACACCGGTACGCGGCTCAAGCAAGCCGCCGACGACCTGACCACGCACGACGGCAACGCCGCGGCCGATCTCGAGAAGGCGGGCAAGCACGCCGACGAGACACCGCACGTCCACGGTGCCGGCGGGGCGACCACGGTCCCGGCCGCTGCGACCGGAGGCGGCTCCGGTGGCAACCTGGCCGGCGACCTCGAGAACGCCACCCATCTGCCGAACTCGACGAGCAAGCTCAGCTCGTCCGATTACCCGTATCTGCAACACGAGTCGACCAATCTGGAGGACGAGGCGCTGCCAGGCGCGTTGCCGCGCACGACCAGCAGGGTCGTCGGCGACACGAGCGGGCATCCGGACCTGCCCGACCGCGCCCTGAGCACCTTCCAGGGCGACGTCACGCCGTCCTATCTCGAACCGGGCCACACCTACTACCGGTGGGTCGGCGACGGCAGCTACCCGAACGGGTCGTTCTGGTCGCCGACGCCGCCGCGGGGTGGGACGGGCGAGCTGCGTAGCGATCTTGCCGTCAAGAACGAATGGAACGGCGACCACGGCATCGTGGCGTTCACGCCGTCGCAGCGGGTTCCCGTGTACTCCGGGCCGGCCGCACCGCAGTGGGGTACTGGTTCCACCGACCACTATCTGCCCGGCGGTGGCACACAGATCTGGACCGAGCCGGGCAAGCTGGGCCCCGACGACGGCGAATGGTCCATCGCCCCGGTTCCGGAAGGGAGCGGCTCATGACCGCACCGATTCCAGGTGACGACGACGTGCGTCGGCTGCTCGCCGAGGCCCGCGCGATCGTCGACGCGATCGACGCCATCGCCGCGACGGCGAGCGACACCGAGGCACGCGAGTTCGGCGAGTACCTGTCCGGCCTCGCGCACAAGCACTGGAACGACCTGCTTTCCGTCGTCGCACGCGCCGATGCCGACATGTTCGATCGGCTGCTGCAGCCGCTCGTCGCGCTGACGGTGCCGCTGGACGACGCGCCGCCCTCGGCCAAGCCGGCGGCCGAGGTGGTGGGTCAGCGCATGGACGTGCTGGCGCGCGACATGCGGCTGACCTTCGACTCGCACCTGACCGCGCAGATGCAGCTGCCCGAGCCGGTGCTGGCCTCGGTGGCGTCCGCGCTGCGTGAGGTCGGCCCCGAGTTCGCCTGACCGGCTTTCCCCGCGCGTGCTCGCTTTCGCGCGTCCAAACCGAGCACCAGCGGGGAAAGCCCGGCAGGTTTCCCCGCGCGTGCTCGGTTTGGCGCGGCCGAACCGAGCACCAGCGGGGAAAGGCGGGTCAGCGGCCGACCGCGTACCCCTGCATCCCGCGGGGGTTCGCGGCGGCGCTCAGCTTGCCGGCCGCGTCACGGCTGACCGCGCACATCCGCCCGAGTGACCACGGCGCGCTGACGACGACCTCGTGGCCGCGGGCTCGCAGGTCGGCGATCACGTCCGGGCCGAACCGTTCCTCGAGCACCACCTGACGTGGATGCGCCTCGCGCGGATAGAACGAGCTCGGGAAGTGCGTGGTGTGGAACGCCGGCGCGTCGATCGCTTCCTGCAGGTTCATGCCGCCGAGCACGTGGTTGAGCAGGAAGCCCAGCTGCCATTGGTCCTGCTGATCACCGCCCGGCGTCCCGAATGCCAGCGACGCGACACCGTCGCGCAGCGCCAGGCTCGGCGAGAGGGTGGTCCGCGGACGGCACCCGGGACGCAGCGTGTTCGGCAGCCCTTCTTGCAGCCATGCCATCTGCACGCGCGTCCCCAGCGGAAAGCCGAGCGCCGGGATGACCGGCGACGAATGCAGCCAGCCACCGCTCGGCGTGGCCGAGACCAGATTGCCGAATCGGTCGGCCACGCTCACGTGACACGTGTCGCCGCGGGTCTCACCGGTGCGCGACACCGTCGGCTCGGACGTGGTCGGGTCGTACTCGTCGGCGGTGTCGGCCCGTTCGGCCGCGGTGAGGACGAGGTCGGGCAGCGTCGGGGTCCGGCCGAACGGCGTGCCAGGACGGAGCCGGTCATCGGCCACCTCGCCGACAAGGGTGCGGCGATAGTCGGCGTATTCGTCGGCCAGCAACCCCGCCATCGGCACCTCCGGCGAGTCGCCGTACCACGCCTCCCGGTCGGCGAACGCGAGTTTGGCGCACTCGACGACCGTGTGGACGAAGTCGGCAGTGCCCGGGGTCAGGTCGAAGCCGGCAAGCAGTGAGAGTTGCTGCAACAGCACCGGACCCTGTCCCCACGGGCCCGTCTTGCACACGGTCAGACCATCGAAGTCGAGGGTGACCGGCGGCTCGTAGCCGGGCGTCCAGTCGGCCAGATCCTGGCCGGTGAGCACGCCGGCGTGCCGTTCGCCGGAGGAGTCCCACAGCGGCGTGCGGGCGAACGCGTCGATCTCGGCGGCCACGAAGCCGCGCTGCCATGAATCGAGCGCGTGCTGGATCTGCGCGTCTCGATCGGCGCTCGCGGCTTCGGCTTCGCGCACGAGCCGCTGCAACGTGTCGGCCCAGGCGGGGTTGCGAAGCCACTCGTCGGCGCCGAGAAAAACCTTCGCCGAGGTCGGCCACTGCTCGCGGAACAGGTCGGCCACCCGCGCGATGGTGGCTGCGATCTGCGGCAGGACGGGGATGCCGTGCGTGGCGTAGTGGATGGCCGGCTCGAGGACATCGCGCAGGGTGGCCGTGCCGTGATCGCGCAGCAGCGTCAGCCAGGCAGCCGTGCTGCCGGGGACGGCCGCGGCCAGGAGCCCCGACCCGGGGATCAGGTCGAGGCCGAGGTCGCGGAAGTGGGCGACAGTGGCACCGAGCGGCGCCGGGCCCTGACCACAGAGGACGGTCGGTCTCCGGCCGGGTCCGGCGAAGATCAACGGAAGATCGCCGCCAGGTCCGTTCAGGTGCGGTTCAGCTACCTGCAAGGTGAACCCGGCGGCCACGGCCGCGTCGAATGCGTTGCCGCCCGCCTCGAGCCGGGCCATCCCGGCGGCGGAGGCGAGCCAGTGCGTCGAGGACACCATCCCGAAGTCGCCACGCAATTCGGGACGAGTCGTGAACATGGTCATCGACGCTACCTCTTCGCGATGGCAACGAACCGGTCACGAGATGCGATGCGTGTTGGCCCGCCCCCTTGCCAGCGGCGTCAGCACCGATACCGTGGCGCAGATATGCCAGCGCCGACGTGAACGTCGGCCGGTTCTCGAAAGGAAATCATCGTGCGTGGTTTGCGTACCAGCGCCGTCATCGCAGGGGTTGCCGCTGTCGCGCTGACCCTGTCCGCGTGCGGCAGCAAGAGCAACGGCGGCGGCAACACGCCCGCCCCGACAGCAGGCGGAAACACCTCGTCCACGACGACACAGCAGTCGTCGTCCACGACAACGACTGGAAAGTCGATCAACGCTTGCATGGTGCTCGACACCGGTGGCGTCGACGACAAGTCGTTCAACCAGTCGTCCTACGCGGGCATGACCGCCGCGGCCAAGGCGAACCCGAACATCAAGATCGGCTACGTCCCGTCGAACTCCGGTAACGACTACACGCCGAACCTGCGCAACGAGACGAGCAAGGGCTGCGACCCGATCATCGCCGTCGGTGGCCTGATGGAGGCGAACGTCAAGGCGATCGCCAAGGCCAACCCGAAGGTGCACTACGCCGAGGTCGACGCCCCGTCGCAGGGTCCGAACTCCTACGGCATCCAGTTCAACACCGCGCAGGGTGCCTTCCTCGGTGGCTACCTGGCTGCCGGGATGTCGAAGACCGGCAAGGTCGCGACCTGGGGCGGTCTCAACATCCCGCCGGTGACGATCTACATGGACGGCTTCTGGGAAGGCGTGCAGTACTACAACCAGAAGAACCACAAGAACGTCCAGGTGCTCGGATGGACCGAGAAGGACCAGAAGGGCGGCGAGTTCTCGCAGTCGTTCACCGACCAGAACAAGGGCAAGCAGATCAGCCAGACCCTGATCAACCAGGGTGCGGACATCATCTTCCCGGTGGCCGGTGGCGCGGGTCTCGGCGCGGGTGCTGCAGCGCAGGCCAGCGGCGGGCACGCCAACGTCATCTGGGTCGACACCGACGGTTGCGTCTCGGCCGCCCAGTACTGCAAGTACTTCATCACGAGCGTGACGAAGGGCCTGACCTCCTCGGTGCAGACCTACCTCAACCAGGTGGCGTCCGGGAAGTTCCCCACCGGCTCGTACGTCGGCACGCTGAAGAACGGTGGAACCGGCCTGGCGCCGTTCCACGACTTCCAGTCGAAGGTGCCGAGCACGCTGGTGAGCCAGCTCGCGCAGGTCAAGTCCGGCATCGAGAACGGCAGTATCAAGATCACCTCGCCGAGCCAGCCAACCGGCTGACGTTTCGGCCAGCAGCGGCGGGTGAGACCCTCATCGGGTCTCACCCGCCCTGTGCGTTTCGGCACTGCACGCCGGTAAGGAATCGTTGTCGTGAAACTCGAACTGCGCGGCATCACCAAACGCTTCGGACCGCTGATCGCGAACGACTCGGTCGACCTGGTCGTCGAACCGGGTGAGATCCACGCCTTGCTCGGCGAGAACGGCGCGGGCAAGTCGACGCTGATGAACGTGCTCTACGGGCTCTACGAGCCGGACGGCGGCGAGATCCTCGTCGATGACAAGCCGGTCGTGTTCCGTGGCCCCGGCGATGCCATGAAAGCGGGCATCGGCATGGTGCACCAACACTTCATGCTCATCCCGGTCTTCACCGTCACCGAGAACGTCATGCTCGGGCACGAGCAGCAACGCCTCGGCTTCCTGGCCCGGCGCAAGGCCCGCCGCGAGGTCGCCGCGATCTCGAAGCGGTACGGCCTCGAAGTGCCGCCCGACGCGCTCGTCGCCGACCTCCCCGTCGGCGTCCAGCAGCGCGTCGAGATCCTCAAGGCGCTCGCGCGGGACGCGCGCCTGTTGGTGCTGGACGAGCCGACCGCGGTGCTGACCCCGCGCGAGACCGAAGAGCTCATCACCGTCATGCGTTCGCTGCGCGACGGCGGCACCTCGATCGTGTTCATCAGCCACAAGCTGAACGAAGTGCGTCAGATCGCCGACAAGATCACGGTGATCCGCCGCGGCAAGGTCGTCGGGACAGCCGAGCCCACCGCGTCCGCCAACGACCTCGCCGCCATGATGGTCGGCCGCCCGGTCCAGCTCGTGGTCGACAAGGACCCGGCCGAACCCGGCGATGCAGTCCTGGACGTCCACGACCTGCGCGTCGTCGACGCGAACGGCGTCGTGCTGGTCGACGACGTCAGCTTCTCTGTGCGCGGCGGCGAGATCTACGCGATCGCCGGCGTGCAGGGCAACGGCCAGACCGAGGTCACGGAAGCGTTGGTGGGCCTGACGATTCCGACCTCGGGCACGATTTCGATCGCCGGATCGTCGGTGACCGAAATGACGACCGACGACGTGCTCGACCTCGGCGTCGGGTACGTCCCCGAGGACCGTTTGCACGACGGGTTGGTCGGATCGTTCTCGGTCGCGCAGAACCTCGTGCTCGACGTCTACGACAAGGCACCGTTCGCCTCGCGCGGCAGCCTGAACCTGGCCGAGATCGAACGCAACGCCAAGCAACGTGTCGAAGAGTTCGACGTGCGCCCACCGGCTGTCGCGGCGGCCGCGAGCACGCTGTCCGGCGGCAACCAGCAAAAGGTCGTCCTGGCACGCGAACTGTCCCGTCCGCTCAAGCTGCTGATCGTCGCCCAGCCCACCCGTGGCCTGGACGTCGGCTCGATGGAGTTCGTGCACCGCCGCATCGTCGCCGAGCGTGATCAGGGGACCGCAGTGGTGCTCGTATCGACCGAGCTGGACGAGGTGCTCGGGTTGGCCGACCGCATCGCGGTCATGTACCGCGGTCGCATCGCCGGCGAGGTCAGCGCGGACACGAGCGCTGAAGAGATCGGGCTCATGATGGCCGGTGCGACCGGATCCGGAGGTGACGCATGAGTACGACCGTCGACAACGACGAACCCGCTCCCGAGGCGGAATCGATCGACGACCGTCCCGAGCGCACGCCGGGGATCGGCCGCCGCCTGTTGGATTCCTATCTGTACGGACGCACGTGGGTCGTGACGCTGTTGGCGTTCATCTGTGCGCTCGTGTTCGGCGCCATCTTGATCGCGGTGTCCGACGCGCCGACGCGGCACGCCTCGACCTACTTCTTCCAACATCCGGGCGACACGTTCAGCGACGCGTGGTCGGCCATCTCGGCTGCATATTCAGCCTTGTTCCGCGGGTCGATCTTCAACACCAACTCGCTGTACTCCAACGGTGGCGTGCCGATCTTCCTGCCGATCTCGGACACGCTGGTAAATGCAGCGCCGCTGATCCTCGGCGGGCTCGCAGTCGGAGTCGCCTTCCGTGCGGGCCTGTTCAACATCGGCGTCCAGGGCCAGCTCATCATGGGCGCGGTCTGCGCCGGCTACGTCGGCTTCGCGTGGCACCTGCCGTCCGTGCTGCACGTGCTGGTGGCGCTGATCGCGGGCATCATCGGCGGCGCGATCTGGGGCGGCCTGGTCGGCGTGCTCAAAGCGCGCACGGGCGCGCATGAAGTCATCACGACGATCATGCTCAACTACGTCGCGTACTACTTCCTCGGCTACCTGCTCGGCCTCAACGGCTACCAGGCACCGCATTCGACCGAAGCGACCTCGAGCTTCATCGATCGCAACGCGCAGCTGCCCGTCCTGTTCGAGGACCTGCACGCAGGCATCATCCTGGCGATCCTCGCCGCGATCGGCTGCTGGTGGTTGCTGTCGCGCTCGACACTCGGTTTCACGCTGAAGGCCGTCGGCGCCAACGCATTCGCGGCACGCACGGCGGGCATGAAGATCGAACGCAGCTATGTCATCGTCATGGTCATCTCCGGCGCGCTCGCGGGGTTGGTCGGTGTCTCGCAGGTGCTCGGTACCCGACACGTCGTGACGCAGGACGTCGATGCCGGCCTCGGCTTCGATGCGATCACCGTGGCCCTGCTGGGCCGAGGGAAACCGATGGGGACGGTGCTCGCCGGCCTGCTGTTCGGCGCGTTCCGCGCGGGTGGTCTGGCGATCTCGAGCTACACCTCGACGCCACCGGACGTCGTGTCGGTCATCGAGCCGGTCATGGTGCTGTTCATCGCTGCACCGGCGTTGGTGCGCGGGATCTTCCGGCTGCGCGGTCGCGGTGGCGGTGCCGGCGTCGGCCAACTCGCGAAGGGGTGGAACGGATGACCGCCGCTGTTGCTGAGGACGAAGAACTGGTCGTCACCCACGACGTCGTCGAACCGACGGTCTCGCCGCGGACACGCCTGCTTCGCGGTGTCGGGTTGATCGTCACCGGCCTGGTGATCTTCTTTGCGTGGGGTCTCGGTGCCAAGAACGGCGAGGCCGCGTTCCAGGTCTCGCAGGCCTTCGACAAGTACCAGATCCCGATCATGCGCTTCCCGGGCGGCGGGGCGGCCATGGTCATGGGCGTCATCGTCGTCGCGCTCGGCGTCGGCCAGATCGCGGTCGGCTATCGGCGGGTGTGGTGGCACACGGCGCTCGGTGTCTCGGCGTTCTTGTTCGTGCTTGCCTTCTTGTGCTGGATGGCCACCGGCGACCCGACCAACCCGCTCGGCCTGACCGGCATGGTGCAGCAGACGGTCGTGTCTGCGCTGCCGTTCATCCTCGGTGCGCTCGCCGGCATCGTGTGTGAACGCTCGGGCGTCATCAACGTCGCCATCGAGGGCCAGATGCTGGTCGGCGCGTTCGCCGGGGCGTTGTTCGCCTCGTCCGCCGGGAACCTCGGCATCGGCGTCGTCGCTGCGATGCTCGGCGGCGCGGTGATCGCCGTGCTGCTCGCGGTGTTCGCGATCCGGTACCTGGTCAACCAGGTGGTGCTCGGCGTCGTCCTCAACGCGTTCGCGCTCGGTCTGACCAACCTGGGCTACCAGTCGTTCATGCAGACCGATCCGAACAGCTACAACGCCGGCAACACGTTGTCGCCGATCAAGATTCCGCTGCTCGGGGACATCCCGATCATCGGTCAGGCACTGTTCGACGTGAACATCATTACCTACCTGACGTACGGGCTGATCGTGGTCATCGACGTCGGGTTGTTCCGCACGCGCTGGGGTCTGCGCACACGAGCGGTCGGTGAACATCCGCGCGCCGCCGACACGGTCGGCATCCGCGTGCGCGGCACGCGGTACCGCAACGTGATGATCGGCGGCCTGATTGCCGGCCTGGCCGGCGCCGCACTCACCGTCGGCGGCTCGGGCGCGTTCAACGAGAACATCTCCTCCGGCAAGGGCTTCATCGCGCTCGCCGCGGTGATCTTCGGACGCTGGAGCCCGCGCGGCGCGATTGCCGCTGCACTGCTGTTCGGATTCACCGACGAACTGCAGACGCTGGTCACCGCAGTGACACCGCCCGTGACCATTCCATCGGCGTTCCTTAGCATGGCGCCGTACGTCGTGACGGTGGTCGCCGTAGCGGGCTTCGTCGGACGTGTGCAGGCTCCCGCTGCCGACGGCGAGCCCTACGTGAAGGGATAGATCGCCGATGACGCGACAGATCGACTGGCCGGCGTTACGCCGCGCCGCCCTCGAGGCGATGGGCCGGGCGTACGCGCCGTACTCGCAGTTCCCTGTCGGCGCCGCCGCCATCGTCGACGACGGCCGTGTGGTCGTCGGCTGCAACGTCGAGAACGCGTCGTACGGGCTGGGGCTGTGCGCCGAGTGCGGGCTCGTCTCGGCGCTGCACGCGTCCGGTGGTGGCTCGCTCGTCGCGTTCGTGTGCGTCGACTTCCACGGCTCGGTGATCATGCCCTGCGGGCGCTGCCGCCAGCTGCTGTGGGAACACGGCGGCCCCGACCTGATGGTCGACACGTCCGAGGGACCGAAGCCGATGATCGACGTGCTGCCGCTCGCCTTCGGTCGCGAGGATCTGGGTTGACCGAAGCGTTCTCTGCTGTCGACGTCATCATCGCCAAGCGCGACGGTGGTGAGCTGTCCGACGAGCAGGTCGACTGGGTGATCGACGCGTACACCCGGGGCGCGGTTGCCGACGAGCAGATGTCCGCGCTTGCGATGGCGGTACTGCTGAACGGGCTGTCCGACCGTGAGCTCGCGCGCTGGACCGCCGCGATGATCGCGTCGGGCACGCGACTCGACCTGTCCGGCGTCGCACGTCCGACCACTGACAAGCACTCGACCGGCGGCGTGGGTGACAAGATCACGCTGCCGCTCGCGCCGCTCGTCGCGGCCTGCGGCGCGGCCGTGCCGCAGCTGTCCGGTCGAGGGTTGGGCCACACCGGCGGCACGCTCGACAAGCTCGAGTCGATTCCTGGCTGGCGTGCGAACGTGTCGAACGCAGACTTCGTGCGCCAGCTCAACGACGTCGGCGCGGTCGTGTGTGCGGCCGGCGACGAGCTCGCCCCGGCCGATCGCAAGCTCTATGCCCTGCGCGACGTCACGGGCACGGTGGAGTCGATCCCGCTGATCGCAAGTTCGATCATGAGCAAGAAGATCGCCGAAGGGTCGGCGGCGCTCGTGCTCGATGTCAAGGTCGGCACCGGCGCGTTCATGAAGACGCCCAAGCGTGCGCGCCAGCTCGCGACCACGATGGTCGGGCTCGGCAACGCGCACGGCGTGCGCACGGTCGCGCTGCTGACCGACATGAACACGCCCCTCGGACGAACCGCGGGCAACGCGCTCGAGGTCGCCGAATCGGTCGAGGTGCTCGCCGGTGGCGGGCCGTCCGATGTCGTCGAGCTGACCGTCGCGCTGGCCCGCGAGATGCTCGGTGCCGCAGGCATCGACACCGATCCGGCCGATGCGCTGCGCGACGGTCGCGCGATGGACGCGTGGCGCGCCATGATCGCTGCGCAGGGCGGCGATCCCGATGCCGAGCTGCCGACGGCGCGCGAGAAGCACGTCGTCACGGCTCCCGCGTCGGGCGTGCTCACGAAGCTCGACGCGCTCGCGATCGGCACCGCGGCCTGGCGACTGGGCGCCGGCCGCGCGCGCAAGGAAGACCCGGTCGTCTTCGGCGCCGGCATCGTGATGCTCGCCAAGCCCGGCGACCAAGTCCGCGCCGGCGAGCCGTTGCTCGAGCTCTACGCCGACGATCCCGCACTGTTCGCCCGCGCCGAAGACGCGCTGGCCGGCGGCATCGAGGTCGGCGCCCAGCACCAGCCCGTCCCGCTGGTCCTCGACCGCATCGCCTGACCCGCCGCCTGACCCGCCGTCTGACTCGCCGCTTCGCCTGTTTCGTCCACCGCGAGTGGTCATTTACGCGCCGAGTGGTCACTTATAAGTGACCACTCGCGGGATAAGTGACCACTCGCGGGAGGGGCGGGACGGGTCGATAGCGTGGGCGCATGCCGACGCCGCTCAACGAAGAGTCGATCCGCCGCGCTCCCAAGGTGCTCTTGCACGACCATCTGGACGGCGGTGTTCGTCCGCGCACCGTGCTCGAACTTGCGCGCCAGATCGGTCACGAGCTTCCTGCTGATGACGAGGCCGGCCTGTCGCGGTGGTTCCACGACGCGTCGAGCTCCGGCTCGCTCGAGCGCTATCTCGAAACGTTCGTCCACACCGTTGCCGTCATGCAGACCCACGACGGACTCGTCCGCGTGGCGCGCGAGTGCGCCGAAGACCTGGCTGCCGACGGCGTCGTCTACGCCGAGGTGCGCTGGGCGCCCGAGCAACACACCGACGACGGGCTGAGCCTGGAGCAGGTCGTCGACGCGGTGCTCGCCGGCTTCCGCGAGGGCGAGGCAAACGCAGCCGCGGCCGGACACCAGATTCGCGTCGGCGCGATCGCGACCGCCATGCGCCACGCGGCCCGCTCGCGCGAGATCGCCGAGCTCGCCGTCGCCTACCGCGACCGCGGCGTCGTCGGCTTCGACATCGCCGGCGCCGAGGCCGGCTTCCCACCCACGCGCCACCTCGACGCATTCGAGTACCTGCGTCGCGAGAACTACCACTTCACGATCCACGCCGGCGAGGCGTTCGGCCTGCCGTCCATCTGGGAAGCGATCCAGTGGTGCGGCACCGACCGGCTCGGACACGGCGTGCGCATCATCGACGACATCGACAACGACGGCACGCTCGGACGGCTCGCACAATACGTACGCGACAAGCGCATCCCGCTCGAGATGTGCCCGTCGTCGAACGTGCAGACCGGCGCGGCCCCGTCGATCGCTGAGCACCCGATCGGCGAGCTGCGCGCGAAACATTTCCGGGTCACGGTGAACACCGACAACCGGTTGATGAGCGCGACGTCGATGACGCGCGAGATGCTGCTGCTCGCCGAGGCGTTCGGCTACAACTGGAGCGACCTGCAGTGGTTCACGGTCAACGCGATGAAGAGCGCGTTCATCCCGTTCGACGACCGGCTCGATCTCATCAACGACACGATCAAGCCGGGTTACGCAGCGCTGATGGCCTGATCAACTCAGCAATCAGTTGAGCAACCCGCGCGCGGCCTTGGCGCGCAGCACGGTCAGCGCCGCGGCGTTGACGAGGTTACGGAACGCCGTGTTGCTCTGCGCACGGTCGAGCATCCGGGTGGCCATCGTGGCGACCGTGCTCGGCGAAACGGTCAGCACCATCGTCCCGCCCGCTTGAATGAAACGCACCGCGCGGATGCCCGGCGGCACACTGGCCACCTGCGCGGCAGCGCCGATGTCGTCGGTGATGATCACACCTTTGAAACCGAGATCACCGCGCAGCATGTCCGTCACGATCGTGTGCGAGAACGCCGCCGGCGTGCGGGGATCGATGCGCTGGTAGTCGGCAGTCGACACCATCACGAACGGGACACCGGCGTGAACCGCTGAAGCGAACGGCTGCAGATACGGGTCGTGGCGAGTGGTCACCCTGTCGGTGACGCCGCTGGTCGTGTCGGTGTTGCCGGTGACCCGGCCGAGGCCGGGGAAGTGCTTCACCGTGGTGTCGATGCCCGCGGCCTTGAGTCCGTTCGCGACCGCGACGCCGCGACTCGCCACGCGGCTCGGAGTGCGTCCGTACTCGCGGTCGAGGTCACCGATCGGCGGGTTGTTGTTGTCGCCGGGCGGGACGGTGTCGAGCACCGGCGCGAGATCGAGATTGACCCCGGCAGAGCGAAGTTCGCTGCCCCACTGACGAGCGAAGGATTGCACAGCGGACGCAGACTGCGTTCCTTGCTGAACTGCGCTCGGGATCGTGGTGAACCCGGGTCCCTTGAGCCGCTGGACGAGCCCACCCTCCTGGTCAGTCGCGATGAACAGGTGCACCTGCCGCTCAGCAAGAGACTGCAGCTTCGACGTGACCCCCCGGATGTGCGTGACTCCCTGGGTGTTGTTGCCGTCGAGGATTATCGAACCGGCGTGATAGGTGCGCAGCGAGGTGATCGTGCTGCTCGACACGCCCGAGCTCGGGCAGTCGACCATGAGCAGTTGTCCGACACGTTGGGCCAGGCTCATCCGGTTCAGGGCCCGTTGGGCCGGACCAGCGGCGGCCTGGGGCGCAGAAGTAGCGGTCGTCGAATTGCGTGCCGTCGACTTCGTCGACGAACGCGGCGCCGCCCCGTCACTGGTCGTGCGCTGGTGTCGCGGACGCGCCGGCGAATCGACCGCGGCCGACGACGTGCACGCCGCGGTCGCGACCAGGGCGCTCACACAGGCCAGCACTGCAGTCCGACGCAT
Organism: uncultured Actinomycetota bacterium; assembly: GCA_963754285.1. GTDB lineage: Bacteria > Actinomycetota > Actinomycetes > Mycobacteriales > Jatrophihabitantaceae > RYN-133. The sequence continues at coordinate 527,091 of CAVWFN010000007.1, read as the reverse complement.
CACGCCATCCTGACGCATTTGCGTGCCCGGCGGTTGCACGCGTCGCTCAGGAACCGATCAGCTCGCGGACGAGTTCGGTCGACCGCAGCCGGTCGGCGGGGTCGTGCGCCATCGTGGTGATCATGAGTTCGTCCGCGCGGGTTGCCTCGAGAACGGCCGCCAACTGCTTCTCGACCGTCTCGGGACTGCCGATCGCCTGACCCTCACGGCGCTGCGCGACGAAGCCGAGCTCGACGTCGGTCCACGGGTGCGCGGCGGCAGTTTCCGGCGACGGCAGTGCACCCGGATGGCCCTGCCGCAGGCGCAGGAACGACAGCGCCGACGGCAGCGCGATCCGGTCGGCTTCGGCATCGGTCGCCGCGCACAGCACGTTCACCGTGACCATCGCGTGCGGTGCGTCGAGGTCGCCGACCGGACGGAATGCCTCGCGGTAGCGCTGAAGGGCCGGAAGCGTGTTCGCCGAGCTGAAGTGATGCGCGAATGCAAACGGCATGCCGAGCAGACCGGCCAGCTCAGCGCTGTAGAGCGACGAGCCGAGCAGCCAGATCACGGGCTGCTGACCGGCGTGCGGGACGGCGCGGATGTTGCCGTAGGGATGCCCCTCGGGCCATTCGCCTGCCAGGAAGCAGCCGAGCTCACCGAGTTGGTCGGGGAAGTCGTCGGCGCTCGGCGTCGCCTCGCGCCGCAACGCACGCGCCGTGAACTGGTCGGTGCCGGGTGCGCGGCCGAGACCGAGGTCGATGCGTCCGGGATACAGCGATGCGAGCGTGCCGAACTGCTCGGCGACCACGAGCGGAGCGTGGTTGGGCAGCATCACACCGCCCGACCCGACGCGGATCCGTTTCGTCGCGGCTGCGATCGCGCTGATCATCACGGCCGGCGCGGAACTCGCAATGCCGGGCATGTTGTGGTGCTCGGCGAGCCAGTAGCGGGTGAAGCCGAGCTCGTCGGCCCGGCGCGCGAGCTCGAGACTCGCCGCCACCGACTCGGACGGATCGACGCCCTCGCCGACAGGGACGAGGTCGAGCACGGAAATGGGCAGGTCGGGAAGCAGGCTCACCCTCGGTCAACCCGCGGAGGACCGGTGGCTGTTCCCAGCTCGACCTGGTGATCTTGATGTGTTAAGTTCAGGTGAATTCGGCGCGGGCGACTCCGCTGGCGTCCATCAACCCCCGCTGGAGTCCCCGCATGAATACTCGTCTGCGCCTGCTCGCCGTCGCCACCACCGCCTCCGCGGTACTGGCCGGCGCTGCGCTCACCTCGCCGGCGTTCGCTGCCGGCACAGCCATCACTGGCGGCAACGTCTCGATCGCGCTGAACGCGCACACCGTGCAGGTCGAGCACGGGCACGGCATCACGCTGAGCCCGATCGCCGCAGCGACGTTGCGCAAGGGCACTCTGCGTCTGCCCGTGAACGGCGGAACGGCGAACCCGCCGAACTACACGACCAAGCTGGGCGGCGGTTTCAAGTACACGAAGGCCGGCCACAGCGTGTCGATCACCCATATCGTGATGAGCACCTCGAGCCACCGCGCGACTGCCGATGTCACCGGGCACGGCAACATCGACGTCTTCATCCTCGGCGACCCCAACTCGGGCAGCGGCGGCCCGGGCAAGGTCCAGTACGGCGGCTACACGGTGAAACTGACCGGGGCCCTCACTCGCGCGCTCGACAACACGTTCAACGTGCAGACCTTCGGCAACAACTCGGACCTCGGTACCGGGAGCACCACGGTCTTCTTCAAGTCCTGATCTGCAGCAACGGCAACGAGTCAGTGCTCGCCGATGGTTTCGTCTGAGTCGTTCCGGTAGGACGTGCCGGGCGTGCCGTCGTCGCGTGTCCACTGCACGATCAGCTCGTCCTTCTTGCCGAACCGGACGAGGTGGCGACCGAGCACGTCCTCGAAGCGAGCGATGTCGCCTGCGTCGTTCGACTCGATGCGCATGTCCAGCGCGCCGTCGACGGCGGTCAGGTCGGCGCGGCCGTCGCCGAGCTCGACCCAGCCCCGTCCGCTGTCGTCGTCCCACGACGTGGTCACGCGGCGCGACAGGTGCGACGCGAGTTGCTTGGCATATCGGCCCGGACGGTCAGTGGCGACGGACGCTGTGCTGATCGGCATACGTCCACGGTAATCACCCGGCCGGCTCGGCGCGCGCGAGTCGCGGCGACCGCGGCGTGGCGGGTCATGATCGTGGCGAGTCGTGGCCCCACTTCGGCGCAGTCCCGGATCCACGCTGGTCGACTCCTGGGATGCTGGGTACATGTCGCCGATCCGCGTGATCACCGGCCCACCGGTGCCACCACCATCGCTGGCCCGCGTGCATCCGTCCTCGATCGCTCCGGTGCGGATCGGAGTGGTGCAGCATGCATGGTCGCCGGAGGGACTTGTCGCCTGGTTGGATGCAGCGGTCGACGCAGCGGTCGAGGCCGGCGCACAGATCGTGTTCCTGCCGGAGGTGACCTTGTTGCGCTACCCGGCCGACGTCCTGCCTGAGGGCGACGCGACCGCTCTCGCAGAAGATCTCGAATCCGGCCCGACGCTGGCGTTCGCGCGGGCTGCGGCCGCGCGCACTGGTGTGCCCGTGCACACCTCGGTGTTTCGTCAGGCACCGGGCGCGGACGGGTTGGGTTTGAACACGGCGGTGATCGTCACGCCCGATGGGCAAGTCGTGGCCCACACGAACAAGTTGCACATCCCCGTGACTGCCGGCTACTTCGAGGACCATTACTTCCGCGCCGGGCCGGCCGATGACCCGTATCCGGTTCACGAGGTAGCCGGGCTGCAGCTCGGTCTGCCCACGTGTTGGGACGAGTGGTTCCCCGAAGTGGCCAGAGCCTATTCGCTGGCCGGTGCGAATGTCGTGGTGTATCCGACTGCGATCGGCTCTGAACCTGATCACCCGGACTTCGACACCCAGCCGCTGTGGCAACAAGTGATCGTGGGCAACGGCATTGCGAACGGTCTGTTCATGGTCGTGCCGAACCGCACCGGCACCGAGACGAAACCCGACGGAACCCCCGGCAATGTTTTCTACGGCTCGTCATTCGTGTCGGATCCCTACGGCCGCATTCTGGTCCAGGCTCCCCGTGACGAACCGTGCGTGCTCGTCACCGATCTCGACCTCGCGCAGCGTGAGGACTGGCTCGACCTGTTCCCGTTCCTTCGTACCCGACGACCCGACACGTACGGTTCGTTGACCCGGCCGGTCGATCCCGAGCACCCGTACGGTGCGCGCCGGTGAGCAGCTGGGTGATGCCGGCCGAAGGATGTCTGCAAGAACGGTTGTGGATGAGCTGGCCGTCCCGTGGATACGTGTTGGGCGACACCGCGGAATCAGCCGACATCGCACGCCGGTCGTGGTCGGCGGTCGCGAACGCGGCGGCCGGCTACCAACCGGTGAGCATGGTGGTAGACCCAACGGCCGTCGACGTCGCTCGCCACCACCTCAGCAGTGCGATCGACATCCGGGTCCGCGAGATCGACGACGCGTGGGTCCGCGATGCCGGTCCGACCTTCGTCCACGGCTCCGACGGACGTCTCGGCGCCGTGACGTGGACCTTCAACGGCTGGGGACAACAGGAGTGGGCGAGCTGGGAACGGGACAGCACGCTCGCCCCGGCGATAGCCGACTGGGCCGGCGCGGAACGAGTCGACTCGGCGTTGGTCAACGAAGGCGGTGGGATTCATGTCGACGGGCTCGGCACGGTTCTGGTCACCGAGACCGTCCAGCTCGACCCGGATCGCAATCCCGGCGTCACCAAGGCCGAGGTCGAGGCCGAGCTCGCACGCACGATCGGCGCGACCAACGTCATCTGGCTGCCGCGTGGTCTGACCCGTGACTCGGCCGAACTCGGGACGCGCGGCCACGTGGACATCGTCGCCACCATTCCGTCACCGCGCCGGCTGTTGCTACACGACCAACGCGACCCGGCGCACCCTGACCACGCCGTGACCGCCCAACTCCGCAAGCTTTTCGAAGACGCCCACGATGCGCACGGCGATCCGTTCGAGATCGTCGAACTGCCCGCTCCGCGCGTGCTCAGTGACGCGGACGGATTCGTCGATTTCAGCTACGTCAATCACGTCCTCGTGAACGGCGCCGTCATCGCCTGCGCGTTCGACGACCCCAATGACAGCGAAGCCGTCGCCATCCTGCGCGATGCCTATCCCGGACGCGAGATCGTGGCCGTCGATGCACGCCCGATCTTCGACCTCGGCGGCGGCATCCATTGCATCACTCAGCAACAGCCGGCCCCACTATCTGCGCACGGTCGCATGTGAGCATCTGACTGAGAACTGGCGCGGTGCGCACATCACAAGTTCGCCGGCCACCGGTGCTGCATCCATTCGGCCCACGAAGCGAACTCGGCCGGCGGGGGATCGATCGCCTCGGTGCCGTCGATCTCGCCGGGAGTCGGAACGTCGAACGAGGCTGTCCAGGTCGCCAACTCCTCGTCGGACATGGGCCACGTCGAATCAGGTTCCTCGGCAATACGCAGGTCGTGGCGTCGTCGTTGCTCCTGGATGGTGATGGGGGCGAACCACATCATGACCGATGCCCCGGCGCGGTGGCCGGCGTCGCGCAGAGCCGATCTTTCGTCGCGGCTCCAGAGCCCGAAATCGAGGACGACGTTGATGCCCAGACTCACTGCGCGCAGCGCGATTCCGATGAGTCGTCCCTCGATGACATCACTGGCCGATGAGGGGTTCTCCGAGCCGTAGAGAGCCTTCATCCACTCGTCCTTGGTCAGTCGGAGTGCGTCGTGCTCGAGCTCGAACTTGCGCGCAGCAGTTGTCTTGCCACATCCCGGCAAACCCACCGTCAGCATCAACGTGGCCGTCATGACAACCGATCATCACACGCGTCCTCGACGGGTCGTGCGCGACGGAGGCGTTGTGCCTGTCCTCGGTTGGTCCGGCATCATGAACACCGACGTACCGCGTGAGGAGTTGGTCTGCGTGCACCACGGTCTGGACGCGTGCAGGTGAACGACTCCCGTCAGGCACCAGAGCTCAGCGTTGAGCGGCTGTCCTCGCTCGCCTTTCTCGGCCAGGTAGCCGACGAGGTGGCCGTGGCGAATGACGACTCGGTCGAGGTCATTGCCACACTCACCCGGCGCTACCTCGACGCCGCTGCGGCGGGAGTGAGCGTGGTCGATATCGCGAAGCGCGTTCTGCAGATCGCGGCACTTGTTCCGCGGGCAGCGTCCAACGACTCTTACATGTGGCAGAGTCTTCCGCTCGACCGTGGATTTCCCGGCGGGGCGGCCGTGCTCAACGGCGCGACGTACGCGCTGTCCACGCGCGCCGAGGTGCTCGAGACGTTTCCGAATGTGATCGGGTATCCGGTGGGTGACCAGGCGCAGGCCCTGTACTGCGCTCCGCTGATTCAGCGCGCAGAGATTGTCGGCACGATCTTCGCGGCGTGGCACCGCGAGCACCGTCTCTCGGACGAACAACGCGCGACCATGCGCGTCCTGGCGGCACTGGCTGCCAACGTCCTCGACACCTAGCGGCGCCGTCCAGCTCGGGGCAGCAGGTCAGGACGCGGTGTGGGTCGCGGCGGCGTGGGCCTGCGCGATGTCTTGCGCCGTCGCCGCCCGGCTGCCCGGGTGGACGGGATGGTGCTTGCGACACGTGATGTAGGGCGTGCCCTCGACGTGGTGCAAGCCGATGCGGTAACAGCCTTTCGCGTGGCAGTTGAGCTTGTGCCAGACGATTCCGAGGATGGCGAACTCGCTCAGGCAGCTGCCGATGCCGCCCCAGAAGAGGCTCCACCGGCCCCCCATGAGACCGAACAACGTGAGCAGGTCATTGATCATTGACGCGAGATCCCTCCGCCGGAATGCATCGCGCATCATGCCGCAACAGGCGAGCCTGTCACCAGAGTTGGACGGTAAGGATCTCTCAGCCAAGAGGGCCCGACTCAATGCGGGCCTGCCGCGCCGTCGCCCGCAGGGTCGCCGTCGGCGGGGCGAGTGACGGTGCGACGACGACGCGGCAGTGATTGCATCGGCGCCGAGTGCCAGCTGGAATCTGGGGAATCAGCCTCGTCACGGCGTCGCAACCCAAAACGGACATTACTGCTCCGTTACGTTTTTTGGAAATCGGACTTCTGGTCGCGATGTCGGATTGGGCTGGTGCTGTTCGTACTACAGGTGAGGTCGCTCGAACGGACCGCCGCCGAACAACAGGACGTGATCATGAAGCTAGCCACAACCACGCCGGTCGGCATGATGTCGGGCATGGCCGCCACTGCCCGTCGCATGTTCGACCTGCTGGAGCCGATCTGCCTCGTGACCTTCTTCGCGGACGAGTGCAATGAGGAACTGGCCGCACTCGGCCACCGCACGTACTGGGACGGCTACTTCGCCAGCCGCGCGGCGCCGTTGGGGCGCGTGCCGGCTGAGGTCGTGCACGCGGCCTTCTACAGCTTCGCCGACGGCGAGGTCGCGCGACACGTACCGAGTGCGTGGGAAACGATCGCGCCCGAGGCGTCGGTCGCCGCCCGCGAGCGCGGCAGCGCACGCTCACTCCGCCGGATCCTGGGCGACGATCTCGCGCAGTCGCCGGGCCTGGTGCGCGCAGCAGACCTGACCACCAAGGCCGCGCAGAGCGCATCGACAGCGGGTCGGGTGATGTATGCCGGGATGCGCACCCTCGCGGTGCCGAGCGAGCCCGTCGCGCGACTGTGGCACGGCGCGACCATGCTGCGCGAGCACCGTGGGGACGGACACGTCGCGGCGCTCGTCGGCGCACGCGTCGGTGGCACTGAGGCCCACGCGCTGTGGGCAGCTGCGCACGGCATCTACCCGCCCGAGTCGTTCGGACGCATTCACCACCTGCCCAAAGCGAAGCTGGACACGGTCATGGCGGGCTTGCGCCAGCGCGATCTCATCGACGCCGGCGGCCGTCTCACCGATGCCGGACGCGTGATCACGCAGCGCATCGAGGCCGTGACCGACGAGCTCGCCGCCGCGCCGTACGAGGCACTGTCTGTGGCCGAGCGCGACGAACTCGTCGCCGAACTCGAACCCATCACCGCGACACTCGTGGCCGCCGGGTCGAAATGATGCCCGACGGTCGTCAACCCTGCTTGGCCTCGACGAGGCGTTCGACCGCACGCGGTGCGGTCCGTTCGAAGTCGTTGAGCCGCACCCAGGTCGGCGTAACCACGATGCGCACCATCGAGTCGTAGAGCGCGCGCACCTGCTGTTCGACCCCGGCGTGCTGATCGGCGGGCATCGTCCGGAACGACGCCTCGAGGTATTCGTCAGATACGTCGATGCAGCGCTGGAACCTTGTCCGAGCTGGGGATGGTGAAGAAGACGAACTTCTCCTCGCGCAGCAGATAGCCGACCGGGACGACTCGCGGGTGTTCTCATGTCACGGAGCGGAGCACGGCGACCTCGGGATAGGTCTCGGGCGACCCGTACCCGTGCTCGAAGAGCCAGCGGACGTTGCTCAGGCACCGCAACGCCCACCACGCGCGGATGAGTTCGCGATCGACGTCGGCGCCGTACCCGGCGATGACGTCGTCAAGGCGCTCCGGGTGTCCGAGTGTGAGGGTGGCGAGGTCGAACAGCGCGTCGCCCTGGGCTCCCTCCGACCAGTCGATGACGCCGGTGACCTCGTCTCGATCGAGGAACACGTGGTCAACTTGCAGGTCGCCGTGGATGAACACCGGTGTCCATGGCCGCAGTGCAGTCTCGGCGAGCCGGCGGTTGCGCGCGACGAGTTCGGCGGGAAGGACGTCGCTCGCGACAAGCCACTCGCATTCGTGCGCCAGGCGGGCTGCGAGCTCGTCGACGGTGCGACCGGGCCACGGAGGCAGGGGCGCGTCGTGCAGCGACCGCACTGCGCCACCCGCCGCGACCCACGCCGCCGAGGACGCGATGGAGGGCTCGCCGAGGTGGCCGAGTGCCGTCCCGGGGACAGCGGCTAGCGCGAGCACGGGCGGCTTACGCCACAGGATCTGGGGGGTGGGGACCGGTGCCATCGCCATCGCCTCGACCTCGATGTCGGTACGAGCCTGATCGGCATCGATCTTCAGGAACACCTCGCCGACACGCACCGTCGCGCGCTCGCTGTGCGCTACGACAACCTCTACGTCCTCCACGTCGGCCATCGGTCAGGCACGTTCGCCACGGTGGTGGTGTCGCAGCTCTTCGTGGAGCGCTTGGGCGCGAGCGGCCGGAATGGTGCGGCCCTGCTCGACCAGTTCGGTCGGCAGCTGTTGCGAAGCCGGCATCTGCTCCTGCCACGGGTCGTCGTCACCGAGCAGGCGGGGAGTGGTGCGAACGGTGAAGTCGGCTGGGGTGACGTCGGCGAGATCAGACCAGCCGATCGGGAACGACACCGGCGTTCCTGGTCGCAGCCGCGGGCTGTACACGGCCGCGACACTGCCGCCGCCGGCTCGCGTGGAGTCGAGAAAGACCTTGCCCTCGCGATCGGCCTTGATGAATGCGGTCGTCGCGACGGCAGGGTCCAGCGCCTCGGCGCGCACGGCGAGCGCCCGGGTGGCGAGGGCGACGTCCTGAGTGCTCGCGCCCGTCACCGGGACGAACACGTGCACGCCCTTCGACCCACTGGTTTTCACGGCACCGGTCAAGCCGGCTTCGGCAAGCGCCTGACGAACCAACTCGGCCGCTGCGACAACCGAGCCGAAGTTGCCGCCCTCCGGTGGGTCCAGGTCGAGGACGAGATGGGTCGGGGCGTCGATCTCGGGAATCCGGAACAGGGTGGGATGAAACTCCACGGCCCGCTGATTGGCGAGCCACAACAACGTGCGCCGGTCGTTGCACAGGGCGTACGCGATCTCGCGCTTTGATGCCGCTGACCAGATCGGGGTGGTGGCAACCCACTGCGGCGTGTACTTCGGGACGTTCTTCTGCATGAACGGCTTCTGGCCGCGCAGGACGCGGATCACCGACAACGGCCGGTCGCGCAGTGCGGCGACCACCCGCTCGTGCATCGCATCGAGGTAGTCGACGAGGTCGCGCTTGGTCGCGTCCGCACCGTCGAACAGCGGTTCGTCCAAGTTGGTGAGGGCGACGCCGTCGCGGGTTTCACTCGTTGCCACCGAACCATTTTCCCCCGGTGATCAGACAGCGACAGCGATCAGGCGATTTTCGCCCATCGCCCTTCGGAAACGACCTCGACCGTGCCGTCGACCACCGTGATCGCAGTTTGTTCGTCGATCACGTAGGCCGGGACGCCGAGGTCTGCGGCCCAACGCTCGGCTGCCTCCATCGTGTTCGTCGGGAACGCGTCCAGGTGCGGGAAGATCGAGAAGTCGACGACGCCCAGGGTGCGGTCGTCCGGAGCAGACGCCCATTCGACGAACAGGTCGCCGATCCGTGGTGTCATCACCATGCTGCCGGCGCTGACGCCCACCCACACCGTGTCTGGTAGCGACGGCAGCAGGTCGGCCAGCCCGGACTCGCGCATCCAGTGGCACAAGTACGTTGCGTCGCCGCCGTCGACCAGCAGAACGTCGGCCTCGCGCACCCACGGGACCCAGCGCTGCGCTCCGATCGTCGGCAACGCGGACAACTCGAGGACGCCGAGTGAGGCCCAGCCCAGGCCGGAGAAGTGTCGGAATCTGGGCTCAGCGGCCACGAGCCCCCGCACCGAGGACGGTCCGCACATCGGGTGACCCCACTGAGCCGTCGGGACGACCAACGCGTGGCAGTCCGACACCGGCTTGCCGAGAAGCTGTACGAGCGCCGCGTGGATGCTCGGGTTGGTCACGCCGCCTGAGGTCAGCAGCAGCTTCACGACGCCTCCAGGATCGACGGTGCAGCACGACGACGGGCCGCCACAGGCTGCCAAGTTACGCTCGGATCATGCCTGCATCCGGTGTGACGACTGCGCCGGCGGTGGCCGTCGACGGCTTGGTGAAACGGTACGGCGACTTCGAGGCCGTCCGCGGAATCGATCTCTCGGTCGCGTCCGGCGAGATCTTCGGATTCCTCGGTCCCAATGGCGCCGGGAAGTCCACCACGATCAGCATGTTGTGCACTCTGGCGACGCCGACCGCCGGCTCCGCGCGTGTAGCCGGCTTCGACGTCGTCAAAGAGCGCGGCGAGGTGCGGCGCAACATCGGTCTGGTCTTCCAGGACAGCACGCTCGACCTCTATCTGACCGCCGAACGCAATCTGCGGCTGCACGCCGAGCTCTACGGGATCCCGCGCGCCGCGGTCGAGCCGCGACTGCGGCAGGTGCTCGACATGGTGGGCCTGTGGGACCGGCGCGACAGCAAGGTGCGCACCTTCTCCGGCGGCATGCGGCGCCGCCTGGAGATCGCCCGTGGCCTGATGCACTCGCCGCGGGTGCTGTTCCTGGACGAGCCCACGGTCGGGCTCGATCCGCAGACGCGAAGCTCGATCTGGAAGTACATCCGCCAGCTCAAGGCGGCCGAGGACATCACGATCTTCATGACGACGCACTACATGGACGAGGCGGAGTTCTGCGACCGCATCGCGATCATGGACCACGGCCGGATCATCGCCGAGGACACTCCTGAGGCGCTGAAGGCGAGCGTCGGCAAGGACACCGTCCGCATCCAGACCGACGACGATGATGCAGCCATCGCCGCGCTGGACAAGCAGTTCGGGCTCGCCGCGAGCGTCTCGGAAGGACTGGTCACGTTCGCCGTCGACAGCGGCGAGGCATTCGTCCCGAGGTTGTTCGCCGAGCTCGGTCGTCCGATCCAGTCGGTCAGCGTCGCGCGACCGACGCTGGACGACGTTTTCATGTCCTACACCGGTACGACGATCCGTGACGCCGAGACGACCGTTGCCCAGCGCGGACGCGAGCACATGCAGATGTTTCGAGGAGTGCGCCGATGACCGCCACCGCTCCGGCCCCGGTCGCCGAAGTTCGGGTTCCCCCGCGTACGGCCGCCAGCGAGGTGCGCGCGGTCAAGATCGTGTGGCAGCGCGAGCTGATCAGATTCTTCAACGACCGCCTGCGAATCGTGACCTCGCTCGTGCAGCCGTTCCTCTTCCTGTTCGTCCTCGGCAGCGGTCTGTCGCGACTGACGTCGGCGAGCACGGGTGGCTTGTCGCTGCGCACGTTCCTGTACCCAGGCGTCCTGGGCATGGCCGTCATGTTCACGGCGATGTTCTCCGCTGCGTCCATCGTGTGGGACCGCGAGTTCGGCTTCCTCCGCGAGATGCTCGTCGCGCCCGTGCGGCGCAGTTCGCTCGTGATCGGAAAGGTGCTCGGCGGCGCCACCGTCGCCGGGTTCCAAGGCGTCATCGTCATCCTGATCGCCGGGCTCGTCGGCGTTCCCTACGCGCCGACGCTGATCCTCGGCGTCTTCGGCATCCAGCTGGTGCTCGCCTTCACGATCACGTCCTTCGGCGTCATGTGCGCGGCGCGCATCAGCCAGATGCAGTCGTTCATGGCGCTGACCCAGTTGCTGATCCTGCCGCTGTACTTCCTGTCCGGAGCGATGTTCCCCGCGTCGAACCTGCCGACCTGGCTCACCGTCCTCAACCGGATCGATCCGCTCACCTACGCCGTCGACCCGATGCGGCGCGTTGTGTTCGCCCACCTCTCGCTCGCACCGGATGTCCGCCAGCGTCTCGACCCCGGCATCACCTGGCTCGGGTGGCACGTGCCGACGCTGCTCGAGGTCGCGGTCGTGCTCGCGCTCGGACTGGTGATGCTCGGCATCGCGATTGTCGAGTTCGGAAGTTCGGACTGACAACACGCTCACGCCCAGTCGAACGTCCGCGTGACCGCCTTCTTCCAGTCGGCGTACAGCGACTCGCGCTCGTCGGCGTCGAGCTGCGGATCCCATTGCTTGTCGGCCGACCAGTTCGCGCGGATCTCGTCTGTGGACGACCAGAACCCGACGGCGAGGCCGGCGGCGTAGGCAGCGCCCAGCGCGGTCGTCTCGGCCACGACCGGGCGCACGACCGGGACGTCGAGGATGTCGGCCTGGAACTGCATCAGCAGCTCGTTGACCACCATGCCGCCGTCGACCTTCAACGAGGTCAGGTCGACGCCGGAGTCGGCGTTCATCGCCTCGACGACCTCGCGGGTCTGGAACGCAGTGGCTTCCAGCGCGGCGCGCGCGAGGTGGCCGCGCTCGACGAACCGGGTCAGCCCGACGATCGCGCCGCGGGCATCCGGGCGCCAGTGCGGCGCGAACAGTCCCGAGAACGCCGGGACGATGTACGCGCCGCCGTTGTCGTCGACCGAGCGGGCGAGCGCCTCGATCTCGGATGCATCCGAGATCAGCTTCAGATTGTCGCGCAGCCACTGCACCAACGAGCCGGTGACCGCGATCGAACCCTCGAGTGCATAGACGGTGTCCTGGCCGTCCAGTGCGTAACAGACCGTGGTGAGCAGGCCGTTCTCGCTCATCACCTTCTCGGTCCCGGTGTTCAGCAACAGGAAATTGCCTGTTCCATAAGTGTTCTTGGCCTCGCCGGGCTCGAGGCACGCCTGGCCGAAGGTCGCCGCTTGTTGGTCGCCGAGGATGCCCGCGATCGGCACACCGGCCAGCGCACCCTTCTCGCGTGCCTTCGCATAGACCTCCGAGGACGAGTGGATCTCGGGCAGCATCGCAAGCGGCACGCCCATCTCCTCAGCGATCTCGGGAATCCATTCGAGCGTGTCGAGATCCATCAGCAGGGTGCGGCTGGCGTTGGTCGCGTCGGTCATGTGCACGCCGCCGTCGACACCGCCCGACAGGTTCCAGAGCACCCAGCTGTCGATCGTCCCGAACGCGAGCTCACCCTTCTCGGCACGCGAGCGGGCACCGTCGACGTTGTCGAGGATCCAGCGCACCTTCGGCCCCGCGAAGTACGTCGCCAGCGGCAGGCCCGTGCGTGCGCGGTACCGCTCGGCACCATCACCCAGCTCGCCCAACGAATTGCAGATCGACTGAGTGCGCGTGTCCTGCCAGACGATCGCCGGCCCGACCGGTTCGCCGGTCGACCGGTCCCACACGAGCGCCGTCTCTCGCTGGTTCGTGATGCCGATGGCCGCGATGTCGCTCGATTTCACCTCGGCGCGCCCGATCGCACCGCCCAACACCCGGCGGGTGTTCGTCCAGATCTCGGCCGCATCGTGCTCGACCCAGCCGCGCCGCGGCAGGATCTGCCGGTGCTCGACCTGCTCGACCGCGACGATCTTCGCGTCATGGTCGAACAGGATGCACCGCGTCGACGTGGTGCCCTGGTCGATCGCCGCGACAACCTCAGCCATTGCAGTAGCGTCGCATTCGTGGACAACCCCACCATCCCCAAGGGTGGCGCTGCGTCCCGTTTGGACGCGAACTATCGCGAGGCGGCCTGGTCGCGGCTCGGCGAGGACGAGTTCGACGTTGTCGTCATCGGCGGCGGAGTGACGGGCGCCGGTGCCGCCCTCGACGCGGCGACGCGCGGACTGTCGGTCGCGCTGGTCGACGCCCGCGACTTCGCCTCCGGGACGTCGAGCCGCTCGTCCAAGCTCTTTCATGGTGGGCTGCGCTATCTCGAACAACTCGAATTCGGCTTGGTGCGAGAAGCCCTGCGCGAACGCGAGCTGATGACGACGCGGCTGGCTCCACACCTGGTCAAGCCCGTCCCGTTCCTGTACCCGATCACCCATCGCGTCTGGGAGCGCCCGTATGTCGCCGCGGGCCTCACGCTCTACGACACCATGGGCGGTCACAGCAGCCTGCCCGGCCAGAAGCACTTGTCGCGCCGCGCGGCGCTGCGCGTGTTCCCCGGCCTGCGCGACGACGCGCTCGTCGGTGCCGTGCGCTACTTCGACGCGCAGGCCGACGACGCGCGGCACACGCTCACCGTCGTCCGCACGGCGGCCCGTTACGGCGCAGTCGTACGCGCATCGACGCGCGTGACCGGCTTCGTCCGCGAATCAGACCGCGTCGTCGGCGTGACGGTGCGCGACGCCGAAGACGGCCGCACGCAGACGATCGCTGCCGGGGTCGTGCTGAACTGCACCGGCGTCTGGACGGACGAACTGCAGGCCCTGTCGGGCGCGCGCGGCAGGTTTCGCGTCCGCGCTTCGAAGGGCGTGCACATCGTCGTCCCACGCGACCGCATCACCGGCGACGCCGGCCTGATCCTGCGCACCTCCGACTCGGTGCTGTTCGTCATCCCCTGGAAGAACCACTGGCTGATCGGGACGACCGACACCGACTGGAAGCTCGACCTCGCGCATCCCGCGGCGACCCGCAACGACATCGAGTACCTGCTCAAGCATGTCAACTCGGTGCTCGTCGCACCGCTGACCTATGACGACATCGAGGGTGTCTACGCCGGACTTCGTCCTTTGCTGGCAGGCGAATCCGAAGAAACGTCAGCCCTCTCGCGCGAGCACGCGGTCGCGCGAGTCGTGCCCGGTCTCATCTCGATCGCGGGCGGCAAGTACACCACCTACCGGGTGATGGCCGCCGATGCCGTCGACATGGCGATCGACGACCTGCCGCGCCGCATCGCGCCGTCGTGCACCGACAAGGTTCCGCTGCTCGGCGGCGACGGCTACTACGCGATGCGCAACCAGCTCGAGGCGCTCGCCGCCGAGTACGGGCTGCATCCGCACCGGATCAGCCACGTGCTCGACCGCTACGGCTCGATGATCCGCGATGTGCTCGATCCCGGGCTCACGCAACCCGCCCTGCTCGAGACCGTTCCGTCGGCGCCCGACTACCTGATGGCAGAAATTCGGTATGCCGTAACGCACGAAGGCGCGTTGCATCTCGAGGACGTGCTCACCCGACGCACTCGCATCTCGATCGAGTACCCGCATCGCGGTGTTGCGTGCGCCGAGGTGGTCGCGGCCATGATGGGCGACATCCTCGGCTGGGACGGACCGACCAAGGAGCTCGAGGTCGGCTCCTACGTCGCGAGGGTCGAGGCTGAACGCGAGTCGCAGTCGCACTACGACGACGAGGCAGCAGACAAGGTGCGCACCGCCGCTCCGGAGGTGCGCACCTATCTGTCGGCGTAACGGGTCAGCTGTACAGACCCGGCGTCGCGAAGAAGCTGTTCAGGCTGTTGAGCAAGTGGTGGTACTGGTGGTTCTGCGCCGGCGTCTGGTTGGCGTCCGGCAGCGCGATCAGCTGCTGCAGCTGGTGCGTGTAGTACGAGTACTCGCTGCCCTCAGCCGCCAGGTCGACCTTCGCGCGGTGCCAGAACAGGCCCTCGTTCGCCGAGTCGGCGGACGATCCACGGATCCACTGCTGCTGTGCTTGCGCGAATGCGCCGTAACCGGTCGTGCCGGCGCCCGTCGGGTCAACTTGCAGGCTGCAGATGCTGACCGACTGCTGCAGGTCGGTGGTGTGCGAGGTGTTCGCCGGGGTCACGGCGATCGCGGACGAGTACCTGCACGCGCCGTTCGTGTGCGTGTTGAAGTTCGCCCAGTCGACGACGGCTGACGCGTAGTGCCCGGGCGCGACGGTGATGGTGCGCAGATGCGTTGCGCCGCCGAAACCGCCCAGCGTGCGCTTCGCGTGGGCAAGCGTGCTGCCGTAGCTACCGAGCGCATCGAGGCCCGGGTAGCCGTAGAGCGTGCAGGCCTGGTGGGTCTTGTTGCGGAACAGCAGGACGAGGCGGCTGTGGCCCATCGCCCCGTCGCTCGGAGTGTTGGTGACGGCAAGCGAGTTGTTTCCGCAGGCCGGCGCGCTGTAACCGCTGGCGTGGGCTGCGGCCGGACCGGCGACGGCGAGTGCGGCAGCGGCGCCGAGGGCGGCGACACCTGCGCGGACGAACAGGTTGGACATCGGTTGCTCCCTAGTGGCTTCGATCGACTGGCTTCGATCGGATCGAAGGGGAGGAGCAGCCTCCCGAGAGCGTGATACCGGCTCTAAGCCGGCTCTATGGTGATCAGTCGTCGTGGTCGAAACTCGTGACGACCTCGTCGAGAACGTCGCGCCAGTCGTCGCGATCGATGCTCGGCCCGTCCAGCACCGAGGCGTCGACATCGAGATTGCAGAACGCGATCAGTTCGCGCAGCAGTTCGGCGCCCCGTCCGGACGGTTTGCGCAGGTCGTAGTCGGCGTCGAGGCCGGGGGTGAACACCGCGTCGTCCTCGACCTCGGCGAGTTCCGACCACCACTCGAGCTTCACGAGCCGGTGGTCCTTGGCCGTGCGGCAGTAGTGCGCGAGGTCGGCGACCTCGGTGAACACAGCCACGGTGTCCTCGCCGCCGATGAAGGCCGCGGTCGCTTCTTCCTCGGTGTCTTCGGGGACGAAGCCGCGCACCGTGAAGTAGGTGACGTCGGCGAGCCGGATCGCGATCGGCTCCGCGTCGACGCGGTCCCAGACGGTCTCGCTCTCGAGATCGCTCACTGAGAAGTCGCCCTGCCACGACAGCCAGCGATCGACATAGCCGAGCGCACGCTCCCACGATTCGGCGATGGTGTCGCCGAGTTCGTTCCACGAGCGGCGGCCGTCCTTGCCGTGGTAGCTGACGTCGTCGTCGACCAGTTCGGCGTAGGACGGGGTGCCCTCGACGAGGCGGCGCAGTGCACCGTCGTCGCAGCAGTCGGCGATACGGCCGACCATGTCGACGACGTTCGCCAGCGCCGACACGTGAACCGGATCGGGCTCGCCCGAGGCCCATTCGTACACCGCGTCGAGGTCGTAGGCGTCTTCACCGCCGGGTCGCAGCTCGTCCGGCGTCAGCTTCTGGACGTAACCCCACGCGGGGTGGTCGGACAGGTCGTTCTCTTCGCCGGACGCGATGAAGTCGGCCAGCTCACGCGCCCCCGGGTAGAGCAGGATCTTCGCGCCGTCGCCGAGGAAGCCTTGCCACTCCTCGCCGTCCTCGTCCTCCCATGGCGGCGCATAGAGGGTCAACCCGATGCGGCCGTTGACGGTGAGGGTGATCGGGACGATCGCGGCGTCGGTGAGGCTGGTCGTCATACCGCGAAACTACCGCCCTGCCCGTCTACACAGGCCGCTGAGGTAAGACTTCGGGTGTGGCTTTGACCGTCGCGGCGCTGCGTCGTGCCGACCCGCGGATCGCCGCGGCCCTCGTCGGCCTCGCCCTCGCGGTCGCCGTACGTGCCGAGGTTGCCGGGACGACGGGTGCGCCGTCGATCCCCGCGGGCATCGTGTTCGCGCTGATCGTCGCGGCCCTCGCCTACGTCACCCGCTCACCGACTCGTCCCTGGTCCCTTGACCCCAGAAGTGTGGTCGGCGGGGTCGTGGGTGCGCTCGTGCTCTGCGTACCCGCGGCGATCCGGCACGTCAGCGACCCCGGCGTGCTCGCGACGACGCACGGCTATCTGCCCTGGGCCGTCGTCGTTGTAGCCGTCGCCTCGGCGGAGGAAGCGTTGCTGCGCGGCAGCCTGTTTCGCGCGATCGAGCAGCGCGCCGGTGCGGTCGCCGCGGTCGCCGCGACCAGTGTGGTGTTCGCGGCGCTGCATGTGCCGCTCTACGGCTGGGCCGTAGTTCCCCTCGATCTCGCTGTCGGCGTGTGGCTCGGCGTGCTGCGCGTCGTGTCCGGCTCCGTGCTGGCACCCGCCATCGCGCACTCGCTGGCCGACCTCGCCGGCTGGTGGCTGCGTTGACGTTGTCGCGCAGCGCACGCGCAGTGCTGGCCGGACTGCTCGCGCTGACCCTCGGCTGGCTCATCGCGCCGCACTGGGCGCCGCCGGTCTACGACGGCCTCGGTTTCCCCGACGAGCCGTACCGGTTCGTCGTGCGCCCGAGCGACGCCCAGACGACGAAGGCACCGACAACCGCGACGGGCGTCATCCCCGTGACGAAGGGGACGGCCGGCGCCGCGAGCCTGGCGACCGCGGAGCAGGCCCCGCAGATCGCGATCCTGATCCCGACGGGGCGTCTTCAGCCTCCGTCCGGCACGAAGCAGTTCACGATGCAGCTTGCGCCGGTCAAGCCGATCACGGCGCCCACCGGCTCGTACCTGTGGAGCAACGTCTACACAGTCGGCGCAACCGACGCGACCGTGACGATGAAGGACGGTAACCCGCCCGCGACGATCACCCTGCGCGCTGCCAGCGCACAGCGGCCCGATCCGAAGATCGAGCATTACGCGCACGGAACCTGGACGCCCGTCACCACCATTGCTGTCGGCCGCGACATCTACCAGGCGAGCCTGCCCGCGCTGGGTGACTACGCAGTCATCGGCAGCAAGCCGCTCGTCGTCGGCACGCAGGCGAGCAGTGGAAAGACCTCGGCCACCGGAGTGATCGTCTTGGTCGGTGCCATCCTTGTTGTGATCGTCTTGGTCATTGTCGGCGTCGTTCGCCGTCGGCAACGCACCTCGGAGGAGTCGGAATGAACATGCCCCTCGCGCACGCGTTCGGCACGCGGGTCGAGCTGCCGATCCCGGTGCTCGCCTTCGTCCTGGGCGGAGCCGCCGTGGTCGCGGTGTCGTTCGCCGTGGTGCTGCCGACAGGCGTCAAGGCGCTCGAGAAGGAAGCCCCGGACACCGCTGCCGTACGCCGGGTGTCGACGCTCGCCGGCATCGTCGGGCTCGTGCTGCTCGCCGGTCTGTGCTGGGCCGGCTTCGCGGGCGAACAGGACATTCCCGAGAACATCCTGCCGACGGTGTTCTGGGTGTACGTGTGGGTCGTGGTCCCGCTGCTGAGCGGACTCATCGGCGACTTCTCGTCGGGTGTGAACCCCTATGGTTACCTCGCCCAGCTCGGCGACCGGATGACGCCGCGGAAACGTGCCTGGCCACAGCAACTCGGCTGGTGGCCGGCGGTCGTTCTTCTGGCGCTGACCACGCTCGCCGAACTCGTGTTCAACAAGTCGACGACCCTGCCGTTCGTGCTCGCGTGGATGCTGGTCGGCTACGCGGCCTACTGCCTGGTGATGGGCGCGATCTTCGGCGCGAAAGAATTCCGCGAGCACGGCGAGCTGTTCACGGTGCTGTTCTCGACCTGGGGACGGTTCGGGTACTTCCGGTTCGGAGCGCCAGGACGCCGCGGATTCGCGGGTGGTCTCGAGGCGCCGTTCGAGCGCAGCTTCAGCCGCACTCTGTTCGTCTTGATGCTGTTGGTGTCGATCTCTTTCGACGGCCTGCTTGCCACGCCGCAGTGGTCGAACTTCGAGAACGCGCATGTCGCGTTCAACGATCTGCACGCACAAGAGGTCTTCAGCACCGTCGCGTTCCTGGTGCTGACGTTGCTGATCTACGGCGTGTTCTTGATGTTCTCGTTCGCAGTCAGCCGCGCCGGCGGCGTGCAGCGCAACGTGCGCGACACCTTCGCGCACCTGCTCCCGTCGTTGGTACCGATCGCATTCGGCTACCTGTTCGCGCACTACCTGCAGTACGTGCTGATCAACGGCCAGCTGATCCTGCCGCTGCTCGGCGCGCCCGGGGGTGCGGGAACGAACCTGCACCTGCCGTACCCGTTCAACGACAGCTACGAGGAGTTCACGACCTTCCTGCCGAACAGCTTCTATTGGTATTTCGACGTGTTAGCGATCGTCGCGGTGCACATCGTGGCGGTCGTCCTGGCGCATCGGAGTCTGGCCCGGGTGTCCGTCACCGAACGCACCGCCCGGCGAGCCGAGTACCCGTGGATCGTGGCCATGGTCGCCTACACCGCGCTGTCCCTGTGGTTGCTCGCCCAGCCCCTCGCCGAGAGCGGGCACGGGTCCTCCTGAGCGCGGTGCCGACGCCTGTTCGCGGCCGAACCGCAACAGAAACATCAGCACTGCCAGCGGGAAAGCCAGCCGGAACAAGCCGTTGCGTGTGATCGCCTCGGGTTCGAACAGCGGCTCGGCCGCCTGGCCGGTGCCGACGACCTGCTGACCGCTGTAGAACAACACCGTCGCCGCGACGAGGATGACGTAGCCGAGGAACGCGAGTACCCGCGTCGCGCGCGGGATACGCCGAGTGCCCTCGTTGGTCATCGACTCGCCCGACATGACGACGTCCCACGCGATGGCGACGAGCACGATGATCGCTGCCCAGATCGCGATACGGCTCGCGGCAAGTGCGTGGTCGTACAAGGCCGCCATGCCGACCAGCGTCCAGACCGTGGCGAGCAGGCCGATCAGGCCGACGCGCAGTGTTCGTCGGCGCGCCGGGTCGCGCAACGGTATGAACACGGCGAGGAAGCCGAGCAGCCCCACCGAGAAGTACAACCCGTACTGCCCGACGTAGGGGACGTGCACGTTCGGCCCGAACACTCCGCGGGCGTACTCATCGGCGAAATACAGAATCGCCGCCAGGACGAACATGACGAACAGCAGCATCGCGCCGACCAACCTCGGCGCCCATCGCCTGCCGAGGAATCCGATCAACAGCAGGAACAGCAACGCGGCAGGTGCGAGCAGGTAGAACGTCGCCGCCTGGAAGTGGTCGCTGGCCTTTTGCTGCTGCGACTCCGGCGGCGCTGGTTCCTCTTCGAGCGTTGCGGGCTTCTCACTGCCCGGACGGAAGGTCTCCATGATCGCTTTCCAGGTGGGCTCGACCCGGTCCTGCGGAACACCGCTCACGTTGAACTCGACGACCCACGAGCCGCCCTTGCCGTTGGAACGAAGCCACAGTTGCACCTGGCCGGTCGACAACTTGGTGTCGAACACCTGGAACTCGCCCTCGTGCTCGACGCTGCCGATGATCGGGGCCTTCAGGCCGCCGGCGAGCTGTTCGGGAGTCGGGTCGGCCGTGAGCGGGAAGACGATCATCCGCTCGAGACCCTTGACGAACTGGCCCGGCTTGGCGCCTGGCAACGCGGCCTCGAGCCAGATGACCGTCCCGCCCTTCTGGTCCTCGCGAATCCAACCCCGCGGGACGAGCGCCGAATAGGCGAGGTTGCCCGCGCCGCCCCGCTCGACGGTGATGTCGGCGGCTGACGTGTAGCGACCGTCCGGCGTCACCTGCTCGGTGGGCGTCGAGATGCCATGGAACTTTCCGGCGATCACGCCGGCCAGCGGAGCCATGATGTACAGCACCAGCGCGACCGCGGCGAACATTCCCGCCACGCTCAGCGTCGCCGGCCACCGTCTCTTGTGCAGCCCGAGGGCGCGGCCGACGACGATCATGACGAGCAACGTGCCGGCGAGGATCAACGTCGTCCGGACGCCCGTCCACACGCGCATGCCGGCGAACCACTGCTTGCTGTCGAGGCGTGCGTAGCCGTAGATCATCAGCGCGAGCGCCAGAGCGCCGGCGATCGGAGCGAGCAGCTTGTCGCGATTGACCTTGACCGCTGCTGCGACGCGTTCGCCGAGCAGACCGCCCCACTCGCCGAAGTCGACCGCTGCGATGAAGAGCAGCGGTGTGACCAGATCAGCGATGTCGAGCATGAAGTTGCTGATCGACTCGGGGAACAGGTCAAGGTTGCCGATGTCGGGCGACCCGATCTTGACGATCAGGAAGAACGCGCCGAACAGCGCAGCGAACGCGGCAAGGATGGTCAGCCGCATGCTCCGCCGCGTCGGTGGTGCGTCACGCCGGCGGTCGTAGAGGACGATGCCCACTGCCAGCAGCGTGATCACGACGAGATCGATCCGGGCTGACCATGCCGACCAGGTCGGCAGGATCTTGAAGAGATCGACGCCGAACAGCAATGCGCCGAACGCGCCGGTGTGCAGAGCGATCTCGCCCATGATCACGACGAGCGCGAGGATCGCGATCGGTGGGCTTGCGAGCACGGCGCCGGTGAGCACGTAGGCGAGCCCCAGCGCCAGTAGCACGAGAGTGGCGATGAACAGCGGCGTCGACACGGCGGTGACGACGTCGCCGTTGCGGCCGAGTGCGACGTCGGGTGCCGAGGCGTCGCGCAACGCGATGAGCAACACGGTGCCGAGCAGGCTCGCGGCCGCGGCGCCGACCGCGAGCCGCAGGCGTCCGTCCATCGTGCGCACGGAGATGCGGCGTTCGCGGAACAGCTGCCGCAGGCTGTGTACCTCGTGCTCAGGGGCATCCGGATCGTGGCGTTCGTGCCTGCCGGGATGCGCACCGGGGTGCTGGATCTGCTGCGCGGGCCGCGGTGGCGGGGGCGGCGGTGCCGTCCATGGCTGCCGAATGGTGGGGTCGAAACCTGTCATGAGCCGACTCCCTCCAGCCACCATGCGCCGGTCGGACGGCGCAGTGCGTGGCAGCAGGGTAATAGATCACCCGGGCCGTCGGCGGCGCGTGCGAACTACGTGCCGGTCTATGCAGATTTGTCAGCGGGTGTCGCGCAACATGGTGATGCCGCCGAGCACGCCGAGGTAGGCCCGACGGTTCGGCCCGATCGAGATGCCGGCGTAGTTGTTGTTGAAGCCGAGACCGTCGCCATTGGCGCGCGACCAGATGCGCCGGCCGGTGCGGAAACTCAATGCCGTCCACGACCAACGATCGGTGCCGTCGGTGCCCTTCGTGTACGTGTAGACGAGTCCGGTGGCGAGAGAGAGCTTCGGGACGACCGACGGCGCGGCGAATCGTCGGTTCGTCCACACCCGATGACAACCGCGGCCGTTCGCATTGATGTCGACGCGTGCGAGTCCGGGTGTGGTCGTGCGTCCGCCGCTCGTCGCCGAGGGGTCGCTGTAGCCGTAGTTGTTCTCGACGATCAGCGAGCGCCCGGCTGCGATGAGCGAGTTCTCGGTGTCGCCCGCGCCCTTGCCGAACACGGGAATCGAGCACACCTGCCGTCCCGCGCTCGGATGCGGTGCCGTGCGGTAGACCACGACATCCATCGGGTCGGCATTGTCGGTGATGGCGACGTAGCCGCCGGGCAGCAGCGCCGGCGTAGTCCCCGTGCCGTTGTCGACCTGGCCGGGTTTCGTGGCTGCGATGCGGCGATACCGCACCGACCACACCACGCGCGGGCGTCCGTTCGAGCCGGCGGTGAAGCGGTACAACCTGCCGGTTCGTGGCGATGTAGACGTCGCGATGTGCGCCGACCGCGAACGAGTTCTCGATCTCGCCATTGCTGCCGCTGCCCAGCCGCATGACGTGAGTGCGTCCGGTCTTGCGGGCGATCGTCCCGACGACGCCGTCGGTCTTGGCGACGAACCACAACAGGCCGCTGCTGTCGGGCAGCACCGAGTTCATCGTTTCGCCGCTGCGCAGCTTTCCTGATTCGTTGTAGTTGCGCTGCAGGACGAAACCGTCGTGCGCGCGGTTCTCGGCGAGCACCAGCACGTGCCCGTCGCGCGTCGCGATGACTGCGCGATCGAGGTTGTCGAGGTAGAAGTAGCCGCCCCCGCTGAAGTCGTTGAACGGGTCGGGGTGGCTCGTGATCGACTGGATATCGCGGCCCGGCAATGAGTAGAACCCGAGCGTGGCAAGGGTGTTCGGGTCGATGAGGTAGAGCCCGGTGCGCTCGCCGATGCACGTCGCGACGATGCGTCCGGCGTGGTCGAACGTGATCGACCCGCACTCGCCGCCGACCGCTGCTGAGATCGTGGTCGGGTTGTGCCCGAGCGGCGCAGAGCGTCGGTACGTGTTGGTCTGCCAGCCGTCGTTGTGGATGCCGGAGTCACCGTTCGGAGCGAGGAATCGATTCTGCGGCGTGCGGACGACACCGCGAATCGGGTGCGCGACCGCAGCGTGTCCGACATAGGTCGTGTCCGGCGTCCCCGGAATCGGGACAACGGGTGTCGCCGCGACCGCGGGCGAGGCGGCAACAGCGGACAGGACGGTCAGTGCGGCGATCACGCGTCGCGGGCGGGGCATGCAGGGCTCCCTCGAGTCGGCTTTATCGACTCGAACGCTAGACAAACCTCGCCGAGCGCGCTCGGCGAGGTTGTTCCGGTCACACTTGCGGTCACACCGGACGAGCGCCGGCCCTGAGCATCACACCCCGATCGGGTGCCACACCGTCTTGGTCTCGACGAACGCGCTGATACGCGTGGTGCCCGGGTCATCGGCCCACGCGGTGTTCCGCGGGATGAAGACGCGCTTGACGTTGTCGGCCGCCGCAATCTCGAGCGACGCCCGCTCGCCCGCGGCTGCGCCAGTGAGGTCGATGGCGTTGACGTCGCGGTGCGCGGCGAGCCACGGTGCGAGTTCGGCCGTGCGTCCGGTCAGCAGGTTGATCACGCCGCCCGGCAGGTCAGAAGTCGCGAGCACCTCGGTGAGCGACACTGCCGGCAGCGGACGCCGCTCGGACGCCACGACAACCGCGGTGTTGCCCGTCGCAATCACCGGAGCGACGACCGACACCAGCCCGAGCAACGACGAATCCTGCGGCGCGAGCACACCGACGACGCCGGTCGGCTCGGGCACCGAGAAGTTGAAGTACGGCCCGGCGACCGGATTGCTGCTGCCCGCGACCTGGGCGTACTTGTCGGCCCAGCCGGCGTAGTAGACCCAGCGGTCGATCGCCTCGTCGACCAGCGTCAGGGCAGACTTCGCCGAGCCTCCCTCGGCGGCCGCGACCTCGTCGGCGAACTGTGCGCGGCGTCCTTCGAGCATCTCGGCGACGCGGTACAAGATCTGGCCGCGGTTGTATGCGGTCGCCGCAGACCACCCGCCGAACGCCTTGCGCGCCGCGACGACCGCATCGCGGACGTCCTTGCGTGACGCCTGCGCGGCGTGTGCGAGCAGATCATCCTTGGCGGAGGTCACCGGATACGAGCGGCCGGACTCGGAACGCGGGAACGCGCCGCCGATGTAGAGCTTGTACGTCTTGCGCACCGAGACACGATCAGTCATTTTTTCCGCTCCGCAGGGCTCGCTCAGTCAAGGTAGGCCTCCAGCCCGTGCCGGCCGCCCTCGCGGCCGTAACCGGACTCTTTGTAGCCACCGAACGGCGAGGTCGGGTCGAACCGGTTGAACGTGTTGGCCCACACGACTCCGGCGCGCAGTTTGTTCGCCATCGAGAGGATGCGCGAGCCCTTCTCGGTCCACACCCCGGCCGACAAGCCGTACGGCGTGTTGTTCGCCTTCGCCACCGCTTCGTCCGGCGTGCGGAACGTGAGCACCGAGAGGACGGGCCCGAAGATCTCTTCCTGTGCGATGCGGTTCGCTTGCGAGACGCCGGTGAACACGGTCGGTGCGAACCAGTAGCCGCGATCGGGAAGGGTGCACTCCGGCGACCAGCGCGACGCACCCTCGGCCTCGCCGGAGTCGGTGAGCTCCCGGATGCGCGCGAGCTGCGCGGCGGAGTTGATCGCGCCGACATCGGTGTTCTTGTCGAGTGGGTCACCGACGCGCAGCGTGCCGAGGCGGCGCTTGAGAGCTGCGATCAGCTCGTCCTCGATGGATTCCTGGACGAGCAGTCGCGAGCCTGCGCAACAGACCTGGCCCTGGTTGAAGAAGATCCCGTTGACGATGCCTTCGACCGCCTGGTCGAGTGGGGCGTCGTCGAACACGATGTTGGCCGCCTTGCCGCCGAGCTCGAGCGAGAGCCGCCGGCCGGTGCCGGCGAGGGTGCGCTGGATGATCTTGCCGACTTCGGTCGAGCCGGTGAACGCGATCTTGTCGAGGCCGTCGTCCTCGACGATGGCCGCTCCGATCTCCGGGCCGCCCGCGAGGATGTTCACGACACCAGGAGGCAGATCGGCCTCGGCGATGATCTCGGCGAGGACGAGCGCGGTGAGCGGCGTCGTCTCGGCAGGCTTGAGGACGACGGTGTTGCCGCACGCGAGGGCCGGCGCGATCTTCCACGCCGCCATCAGTAGCGGGAAGTTCCACGGGATGACCTGACCGGCGACACCGACCGGCTTCGGGTCGGGCCCGAACCCGGCGTGCTGCAGCTTGTCGGCCCAGCCGGCGTAGTAGAAGAAGTGCGCCGCCGCGGTCGGGACGTCGACGTCGCGCGACTCGCGGATCGGCTTGCCGTTGTCGAGCGATTCCAGCACGGCGAGCTCGCGGCCGCGTTCCTGGATCGCGCGCGCGATGCGGAACAGGTATTTGCCGCGGTCCTTGCCGGGCAGCTTCGCCCACTTGTCGGCCGCCTTGCGTGCGGCCTTGACCGCATCGGCGACGTCAGCCGTGCTTGCTTCGGCGACCTCGGCCAACGGCGACTCGTCAGCCGGGTTGATCGTCTTGATCGCGTCGCCGCGGCCGTCGCGGAACTGACCGTCGACGAAGATCTGGTAGCTCGGCTTGAGCCGCGCGATATCGCGTGACTCAGGAGCAGGTGCGTACTCGAACATGGCTAGTCCACTGTTACGTAGTCAGGACCGTCATAGTTGCCGGTCGCGAGTTTGTGGCGCTGCTGCAGCAGATCGTTGAGCAGGCTGGACGCGCCGAACCGGAACAGGTGCGGATCGAGCCATTGCTCGCCGGCGACCTCGTTGACCATCACGAGGTAGCGCACGGCCTCTTTGGACGCGCGAATTCCACCGGCCAGTTTCACGCCCCGCACGTCGCCGGTCACGTCGGCGTAGTCGCGTACGGCCTCCAGCATCACCAGCGCGACCGGGGGCGTTGCCGCCGGTGACACCTTGCCCGTCGAGGTCTTGATGAAGTCGCCGCCGGCGATCAGCGACAGCCACGACGCACGGCGGGCGTTGTCGAGCGTTGCCAGCTCGCCGGTTTCGAGGATGACCTTCAGGTGCGCGTCGCCGCATTCGGCCTTTGTGGCGACGATCTCGTCGAACACCTGCAGATAGTGGCCTGCCAGAAACGCGCCGCGGTCGATCACCATGTCGATCTCGGTCGCACCGGCAGCGACCGCATCGCGCACGTCCTGCAGCTTCGTGCTCAAAGCCGCACGTCCTGACGGGAAGGCTGTCGCGACGCTGGCGACCTGCACGCCGCTGCCGCGCAGTGCGTCGACCGCGGTCTCGACGAGGTCGGGGTAGACGCACACCGCAGCGACCGGCGGCGCCGTGGGGTCGGACGGGTCGGGACGGCGGGCCTTCGCGCACAGCGAGCGGACCTTGCCAGGCGTGTCAGCGCCTTCGAGCGTCGTCAGGTCGACCATGCGGATCGCCGTGTCGATCGCCCAGGCCTTCGCCGTCGTCTTGATGCTGCGCGTGGCCAGCGTTGCGGCCCGCGCCTCCGCCCCCACTTGGTCGACGCCCGGCAACCCGTGCAGGAACCGCCGCAGCGACCCGTTGTCGCGGGTGACGTCGCTGAACGTCGAGCGATCGATCGTGGCTGTCACGCGTCCAGTCTAGGGACGGCTGCTCGCGGACAGGCGTGCGTAGCGGGCGCCGGCCGCGAGCAGCACGAGCCCGGCGCCGAGGAAGGCCAGTACGCGCGGGACTCCGCTCAGCGAGGCAAGATCGAACAGCACGAGCTTCGCGAGCGCGGCGGCGACCAGCGCCAGACCCGCAACCCGCAGCGGCGCCGAGTCGGTGTGCCGGAGCAGCAGGACGATCGCGCAAACCGTCCACGACAGCGTCACCAGCATGTGCCCGATGAGGAAGCCGTGCCGATCGGGAGAGATGGCGAGCCCGATGCTCACCACAGCGGCGCTCGCGCCGTAGAGCGTGACGAGTCCGGCGACGGTCCAGCGGGCGTGCGGGCTCGCAGGGTCGGACGCCGTGACAACGCGACCGGCCGCCCACGACAACACCAGGGCGGCGACGACGATGATGACGCCGGTCGTGCCGGCCGAAATCACCGAACGCATCGCAATCCGGTTCGCCGGTGCGATCGCCAGATAGCTCGGACGTGCTGCTTCGCCGAGAGCGACCGCGAGCCCGACGGCACCGAACACCGTGGCCGCGGCGAGGGATGCGCCGTGGCGAAGGCGTTCGGCGACAACGGCGAGCAACACCGCGCCGGCGAGCAGGGCGAGCGCGCGCACGTCACCGGTGCACGCGATGCACGTCGCCTCGAACAGCGCGGCCAGACCCGCGATGACGGCCGCGTCGGCGAAGCGTGACGGTAGACCCAGCATGCGGCGCGCCGCCCCGACCACGACCAGCGCGGCGCCGAGCCCGCCCGCCAGCGCGACGCCGTCCCAGCGGGCGACGAGCAGCACAGCGACCAGCGTCGGGACGGGAGCGGCCAGCACCATGCCGAGCGCCGCTTCGGCCGGACGCTGCGGATCTCGCGCGAGCAGGGTCGACACGACGAGCTGCACCAGCGATGTCGCAACGGCCAAGGCGGCGATCGTCAGGCGGTCGGCGCTGTGGCCGAGTTGCGCGACGGTCGCGTCGAGCAGCACGGCGAGCACGGGCGGTGCGGCAGCAACCGGGGCCAGCGTCGTCCATCGCTGTTGCAGTTGGGCAGGCGAGCTGGCGATCTGCAGCACGAGCAGGAAGCCGATCAACAAGGTGACGTCGCGCGTCACGAACGGCGCTGTCGCCGCAGAGCCGAGGACGACGAAGACGGCGAGCACCTCGGCATCCCAGCGCCACGCGATCAGCACGCCGCCGACCGCAACGAGCAGGCCGAGCGCGAGGCCAGCCCACGCCGGGACGAAGTGGTAGTAGCCGGTCGCCGCGACGGTGTCGAGATACAAGACGGCCGCGCCCGTGGCGGCGACGGCGATCGCGCCGGTGCGTCCGTCGGGGGAGCGGTGCAGCCGCAGCGCGATAGCCACCAGCGCGAGGCCGAGGGCCGCTCCGAGCACGATGCGCGGCACGGGGCCGATGTAGCCGCGCTGGATGGCGAGGACGAGCAGCAGGACGACGCCCGCCAGGGTCACCGCACCGCCGATCCAGGCGACAAGCTTGCTGCCCGCACCTTCGCGGCTCATCCGCTCCCAAAGGGTGGCGCGGGGCGGCGCCGGTTCGTCGTCGGGGAACTGGGGGTAGGCGTGCGCCGGCCCGGGAGCGGGCTGCGGCGGGTAGTACGCCGGCGGCGGTGCGGGTGCGGCCGCGTAGGGCGGTGCGGGTGCGGTCGCGTAGGGCGATGCGAGGGCGAAGCCCGGGACGGGATTCGGTGGCGGCGGGTAACCAGGTTGCGCCGGCAGGGTGGCCGCGCTCGGGGCCGACGCGGTGCGGATCTCGTTGCTGATGTCCTGAAGCTGCGCGCTGATGTCGGAGAGCGCGGCGGCCAGGCGAGGAAGCGGATCGACAGAGGTCATAGCTCGACCCTCATCGGTCGAGGCGCGCGGCACATGGGTAGCCGTACTCAGATTAGGGTCTGACGCGTGGACACCACCGTCGTCGAGCATCCGATCGTGCAGGCCCGGTTGACGGTCATGCGCGACCAGAACAGCAGCAACGCCGAGTTCCGGGCGGCGCTTCGAGAACTGGCCACGCTGCTCGTCTACGAGGCAACCCGCACGCTCGAGCGCTCTGATGTCGAGGTGGTGACGCCGGTGGCGACGACCACCGGTACGGCGATCCCGAATCCGCCCCTGCTCGTGCCGGTGCTGCGGGCCGGGCTGGGCATGGCCGAGGCGGCGTTCAACCTGCTGCCCGAGTCGCAGATGGGTTTCGTCGGCATCGCCCGCGACGAAGACACGCACGAGCCGCATCCGTACATGGCCTCGCTGCCCGACTCGCTGGCCGGGCGACCGGTGATCGTGCTCGACCCGATGGTCGCGACCGGCGGGTCGCTGCTGCACAGCCTGCGGCTGCTCAGCGACCGCGGCGCCGACGACCTGACCGTCATCTGCGCGCTCGCAGCACCCGACGGCATCGCCGCCCTCGAGGCGAGCAGGCTGCCGATCCGGCTGTTCACCGCGAGCATCGACGAGCGGCTCAACGAGAACGCCTACATCGTTCCTGGTCTCGGCGACGCCGGGGACCGCCAGTTCGGCCCTCGCTGACGGAAGGTGACCAACGTGCGACGTGTCGTCGTCTACGAGTTGCTCTCGCTCGATGGCGTTGCCGAGCGCCCGGATGAGTTCTTCACCGAGTGGGACGAGGCGATGGACGCCAACCTGGACGCGGTCATCGCCGCGCAGGACGCCGTCATCCTGGGCCGGACCAGCTACAACGAGTGGGCCGAGTTCTGGCCGACGGCCACGATCGAGCCGTTCGCGACCTTCATCAACGGCGTCAGCAAATACGTCGCGACGTCTACGCCACTCGACCGCGACTGGCCCAACGCCACGGCGATCGACGGTGATCTCGTCGAGTTCGTGCGCGCGCTCAAGGACCAGCCCGGCGACGACATCGGCGTCCACGCCAGCATCTCGGTCGCGCAGAGCCTGCTCGCCGGTGGCGTGGTCGACGAACTCCGCCTCGTCGTCGCGCCGCAGATCGTCGGCCACGGCCGCCGCCTGCTCGACGGCCTGCCCGCGGCCCGGCTCGAGGTCATGCGAACCGTGGGTACGCCGTCCGGCCACATCCTGGCCGACTACCGCCTAGACCACTAACTGCTTTGCCCGCGTAGACACCGCTGGATCGACCTATTCGCGTGCGCCCGCGGGGCAAGGCAGGCACCGGCACGGGGCAAACGGCGGGTCAGCCGCGGATCGCGACCACGATCGAGTACACGGCTAGCCCGAACATCACGGCTGCGGCGATGCGGGTGATCCATTTGATCGGCAGCACCTTCAGCAGGGTCTTGCCGCCGAGGATCGCGAGCAGGCCGACTGCCCAGAGTCCCAGGACGGCACCAAGCCCGACCGACAACGGGTCGTGATACTTCGCCGCGAGGTTCGCGGTGAGGATCTGGGTCAGGTCGCCCCACTCGGCGACGAAGATGACCCCGAACCCCAGAGTCGCGACCTTCAGGAACCCTGCTGATTCCGGGACGGCGGCCACCTCGTCCTCTTCCTCTTCTTCGGCTTCGAGCCCCTCGCGCCAGATCAGCACGGCGCCCAACAGGAACAGCGCGCCGACGACGGCTTCGACCGGACGGCGCGGCAACAGTGACAGCAGCGAGCCCGCCGCCGTCGCAATGACGACGTGGACGAGAAACGCGGCCGCCATCCCCGTGAACACCCACCGAGCCGGGAACCGCGCACCGAGCACGAGGCCGGCGACGGCGGTCTTGTCGGGGAGTTCGGCCACGAACACCAGGCCGAACACCGTGGCGATGACGGCGAGGTCGAACACGTGTGGCCACGCTACCTGCGCGGTCTCGCCGCCCTACCAGCCGAGTGTCCCCGGCGCGCCCTTGAACGGTCCGACGACGTCAGAAGTGATCCAGCCGCCGTAGAAGCCGCCCTCTTGCGGACGCACCGGCTCGCCGTCGATCGAGCACGCCAGACGCGCGGGGTAGAAGGTCACATAGCCCGTGATCGCCTCGTACCCCGGTGACGGCGTCTCATACGACCAGGCTGCCGCGGTCACGCCGAGCACGTCCCAATAGGTCGCGGCGCCTTTCCACTCGCACCACGTCGACGCCGCCGCCGAGCGTTCGAGCACGCCGTCGGACACGGAATCGCGCGGCAGGTACCACGTCGGCGGGTGGCTGGTCTCGAGCACGCGGTACGCGTCACGGGTCTCGGCGACGACGGTGTCGCCGAGCCGCACGAGCACGTGCCGATCACTCGGTACGCACGCCGGCGGGCGCGGGTAGTCCCAGACCGATTCCTGCGCCTGTTCCGTCATCGGTCCATGGTGCTACGTCAAGGCGGGCGCGGGTTGCTCCTCGGGTGCTCCCGTCGAGAGCCGTTGCCCCCGCGACTCCGTCCCGATCGCTGCGAGCACGGCGACGGCGATGAACACGACGACCAACGTGGAGCCGAGCGCGAACGTGTAGCTGTGGCTATCGGCCAGCCGCTCCTGGATCGGCAGGTTGAACGCGGCCAGGCAGTTGCCGAGCTGGTACGTGACGCCCGGATAGAAGCCGCGGATCTCGGCCGGTGACTGCTCGGTGAGATGCGCCGGAATCACGCCCCACGCACCCTGCACCACGAACTGCATCAAGAACGAGCCGAGGCAGACCAGTCCGATCGTGTGGGACGCGGCGAACAGCGGCAGGATCGGCAGGCCGAGCACGGCGCAGATGATCACGACGGCGCGCCTGCCGATGCGTTCGGACAGCGCGCCCATGATCGTGCCGCCGAGGATCGCCCCGACGTTGTAGACGATCGCGATGTACAGGGCGGTGTTCGGCGAGAAGCCGAGGCCGTCCTTCATGAAGGTCGGGTAGATGTCCTGCGTGCCGTGGCTCATCCAGTTGAACGCGGTCATCAACAAGATCAGATAGATGAATCGGCGCAGGACCTTGGGACGGGCCATGATCTCGCGCAACGTCGTCTTCGACTTGACCGTGTTCGCGCGCGTCTGTTCCCAGGTCTCGGACTCCTCGACCCTGCTCCGCAGGAACAGCGACAGCAGCGCGGGCAGGATGCTGAACGCGAACAGGCCGCGCCAACCCCAACTCGTCCAGTTGTCGATGGCCAGGTAGACGACGGCCGCGAGCATGTAGCCGACCGCGTAGCCCTGCTGCAGGATTCCGGAGACCAGCCCGCGCCGGCTCGGCGGCACCTTCTCCATCGCCAGCGACGCGCCGAGGCCCCACTCGCCGCCCATCCCGAGCCCGTAGAGCAGACGCAGCACGAGCAGCGTCGTGAAGTTGGGCGCGAACGCGCACAAGAACCCGACCAGGGAGTAGAACGCGACGTCGACGATCAAGACCTTCTTGCGGCCGACCCGGTCGGCCCAGGCGCCGAAGACCGCCGCACCGATCGGGCGCATCAGCAGCGTCACGGTGGTCAGGAATGCCATCCGGGTGAGCGAGACGCCGAAGTCCGTGCCGACATCGGCGTAGACGAGCACGACGACGAAGTAGTCGAAGGCGTCCATCGTCCAGCCGAGGAACGCCGCCAGCACGGCCCGCCGCGCCTCGGGGGTGAGCCGGTCGGTCTGGTCCCCGCCGGTCGATAGCTGCGTCATCGCCCTCGATCCCTTCACCGCCTGGTTGCGCCAAGTGCTGGGCGTATACCCATATTTCCCCCATATCCGACCGCAGATTTTCCTTTGCAAAGAATTCTTTGCGGTTTAGGGTGACAGACATGCCAACTCCGTCGTGGCTCGATCCGGAACGCGACGTCGTGCTGACCCCGAAGGCGTTGCGCGGCGTCGTCCACCCGATCCGGCTTCAGCTGCTCGAACTGCTGCAGGTCGACGGACCGGCGACGGCGACCGGGCTCGCGGCACGCGTCGGTCAGTCGAGCGGCGTCACCAGCTATCACCTGCGGGTGCTCGCCGAGCACGGGCTGATCGTCGAGGACACCGAGCGCGGGACGGGCCGTGACCGGTGGTGGCGTGCCGCGCACCGCTCGCTCTCGTTCACCTTCCGCGCGCCCGGCGACCACGGCGACGCGAAGACCATCGAAGACGCCGAGAACTACCTGCGCTACAACGCCGACGAGGCGCACCGGCGCGCGCTCGCGTTCGTCCACAGCATCACCGACCAACTCGGCGAGCTGCACGAACTGCCGTGGAGCATGGACAACTGGCCGCTGCGGCTCACCCGCGAGCAGGCCCGCGAGCTGTCGACGGCGGTGCGCGAGCTGGTCAGCGCCTACCGGCGACAACCCGGCGATCCCGACCCGGAGCCGGGCACCGAGCGGGCCGTGTTCCAGTTCCAACTGCTGCCGGACGAGCCGGGGCCGGACTCGTGAGCAGCCCGCGGCGTGCCCCCGTCCGTGGGCTCGTCGCGTCGGTCGCGGTGACGCAGACCGGGACGGCGATGTCGGCGGTCGCGATCCCTTGGCTCGTACTCGCCCTGAGCGGCAGCGCGGGTCGCACCGGCCTGACCGGCTTCGCGGAACTGTTCCCGTACGTCGTGTTCCAGGCGACCAGCGGCCCGCTCGCCGATCGGCTCGGCTGGCGCCGGACGTGCGTCGCGGGCAACCTGCTGGCCGGCGCGGCGGTCGCGGCGATACCGGCGCTGTCCGCCCTGCACGGGCTGAGCTATCCGGTGTTGCTCGTCCTTGTCGCCGTCGCCGGGTCTGCGCGCGGGACGGCCGACGCCGCGACCAGCCCGCTCGTTCCGGCGACCGCAGCGCTGTGCGGGGTGACCAACGAACGGGTGGCGGGGCTCTACTCGGCGGCCGGTCGGGCCGGACTGCTGCTCGGCGCACCCACCGCGGGTGTGCTCATCGGCGTGGTAAGCCCGGTGACCGTGGTGCTGATCGACGGGATCAGCTTCGTCGTTGCCGCGGTCGGGATCGCCGTCTGGATACCCGCCTCGGTGCAGGACGTCGCGCGGGCCCGGGGCTCGGCGACACCGCTGAGCCTGCGCGGCTACGCGACCGAGCTGGCCGAGGGATTCCGGTTCCTGCGCGGTGCCCACCTGCTGCTCGGGATCGCCGCCTTGGCGGCGATGACGAACCTGATCGACGAGGCGCTGGTCACCGTGATGCTGCCGGTGTGGGCGCGCGATCGTGTCCACGAGGCGATCGGCGTCGGTTTCGTCAGCGGCGGGTTCGGCATCGGAACGCTGGCCGGCGCGCTCGTCGGCGCGTGGCTCGGCGAGCGCATGCCGCGCTACCGCACCTACGCGATCGGATACGTGATCGGCGGTTCGCCGGTGTTCTTCGTGATGGCCGCCGTCGCATCGCTGCCGCCCGCGGTGGCCGTCGGTGCCGTGTGCGGGTTCTTCGGCGGCTCCCTCAACCCGATCATCGGCGCGGTGACCTACGAACGCGTACCGCCTCACCTGCAGGCACGCGTGCTCGGCGCCGTCCGCGCATCGGCCTGGCTCGGCCTCCCGATCGGTGCCCTGCTCGGCGGTCTGCTGACCGAACTCGTCGGCCTGACCGCGGCCCTGGTCACCGCCGGAGTCGCCATGCTCGCCGCGACCTTGGTGCCCGCGCTGCGGCCTCGGATCTGGCGAACCATGGACCGCGTCCCCGAGCAGCCGCGCGAGACCTCGGACGCGGTGTCTGGTCTATAGCTGATTCCTCGCAGAACTTCACCGAATTGTGTGCAACTTTCCAGGCTTTCCGTGCGTCAATACCAATGAGTGCACGACCAAGTTGCACCCAGTGAGCCCGGAGGCGCCGCCGTGTCGCAGTGTCGCCGCGCTGTGGTTGCAGGTGTCGCGCTCGCCGTGATGGTTCTCGGCGGCTGCGCGACCTCGCATCGCGGCGCGGACGCACCGGCCGGCGGTGCCCCCACAACGAGGACGACTTCGGCACCGGCAGGCGTGACGGTGACGAAGACGCGAGTCTTCACGCCATACGACCGGAGCGGTGCGCCAACCGCGGGGGTAGTTGCGCACCGCTCCGGCTCGTGCTTCACGAGGTCGATCACGGTGAACGCGCAGGGTGCGTACCGCTGTTTCGCCGCGAACACGATCCTTGATCCGTGTTTCGCCGAGCCGGGGACGACCCACGTGCTCGACTGCTACGCGAGCCCCTGGTCGCGGGCGGTGCAACTGCGTGTCTCGGCAGTGCCGACCACGACGACGGCCGCCGACGTCACGCGGCCATGGGCGATCGAGCTGGCCGGCGGGCAGCACTGCGTCGTCACGAACGGTACGGCGCCCGTCGTCCGGGGTGTTTCGCTCGGCTACCTGTGCACCGACGGCGCCGCCGGGGTGCGACAGACGTCGGCGAGGTCGATGTCGGCGCTGTATCGGGCGACTGACGGCGCAATCGCGACCCGCGCCGTGCTCGTCGTCTGGCGCGCCGCCCCACGGGCGGGCTGACCCAAGGACGGGCTGAGCAAGCACGTCATCTGCGCGCGAGGTCGGGGCAACCTGCACCCTGTGCAACGCGACCAGTACATGTGGCAGCCTTGATGGTCGTGCAGCCGGGAGGCGACGTAGACCCCTTGCGGACCGATCTGTTCTCGATCGGCCGCGTCGACGT
Organism: uncultured Actinomycetota bacterium; assembly: GCA_963754285.1. GTDB lineage: Bacteria > Actinomycetota > Actinomycetes > Mycobacteriales > Jatrophihabitantaceae > RYN-133. The sequence goes on along the minus strand of CAVWFN010000007.1, from coordinate 491,571 downwards.
GCCCGCGCTGTACCAGGCCCACTGGCATTACCTCGTCCGGCTGGCCGTCCTGCTGGTCGACGATCGGGCCAGTGCGGAGGACGTCGTGCAGGACGCCTTCGTCGCGCTGCACCGCAAGGCCGACGGGTTACGCGATCCTGATGCAGCGCTCGGATATCTGCGGACGTCGGTCGTCAATCTGTCGCGGTCGGTGATCCGCCGCCGCCAGGTTGCGCGCAAACACATGAAGGTCGCCGAGCCCGAGGCCACGGCCGGTGCCGACCACCACGTGCTGCTTCGCGACGAGCACCGCGCCGCCCTCGCGGCCGTGCGCGCGCTGCCTGCCCGGCAGAGCGAGGTGCTCGTGTTGCGCTACTGGGCCGGGCTGTCCGAGCGAGAGATCGCAGACACGCTGGGCATCTCGAACGGATCGGTGAAGTCGGCTGCCAGTCGCGGCGTGGCGACGCTGCGCGAATGGCTCGGAGGTGACCACCCATGACCGACGACGAACTCGAGCGCCTGCTCGGCGGCGCCTTCGATGCCAAGGCCCGCTCGGAGGTGCCTGACGGCACGATGCCGCCCCCGATGCGTGGAGACGGCGACGAGCTCGGCTCGCACAGACACCGGCGGCAACCGTCGCGCTCACGGTGGCTGGCGCCGCTGGCTGCCGCTGCCGTCATCCTGCTGATCGCAGGCACCGTCTTCGCGATCACGCGGTTCACCTCGACCAACGACCAGCGGCTGGCCGGGCCCGTTGCGCCGAACACGTCCACCTCGCACGGCTCGAAGAAACCGTCGTCCTCGGCGCCCACCACGTCATCGTCGACCCGCACGAAGAAGGCGAAGCCGGCCAAGCCGGTGCATGTGTCGTTGCAGTTCGGTGATGGTGAGACGTTGGGTGTGGGGATGCCGATTATCGCGTTCTTGTCCCGTCCGATTACTGATGCGAGTGGGTTTGCGAAGGCGACCAGGGTGACGGTGGATGGTCGGGTGGTGCATGGGGCGTGGTATTTCGAGCGGAAGTACGGTGATCCGGGGCATCCGATCGAGGCTGATTACCGGTTGCAGCATTATTGGCCGGCGCATGCGCGGATTCATTTGGCGTTGCCGGTCAAGGGTGTGTCGGCGGGGAAGGGGTTGGCGTTTCAGGACGATCTGACCCTGGATTGGGCCACTGGTGATGCGCGGGTGGTGACGGTGGATGCGTATACGCACAAACTGTCGGTCACTGATGACGGGCGGCCGTGGGGCACGTTCCCGGTGTCGTTGGGGGCGGATGCGACCCGGACCCGGCGTGGCATCAAGGTGATCATGGAGAAGTACCCGACCACGTGCATGCATGACACGAACAACACTTATTACGAGTGCGGTATCAAGTTGGATCAGCGTCTGACTTATGACGGGGAGTATCTGCACTCGGCGCCGTGGAACATCTACAACATCGAGCACGGCATCGATTCCTCCAACGGCTGCACCAACCTGCTGCCGGCTGATGCGCAGAAGTTGTACAACTTCCTCGATGTCGGTGACCCGGTGCAGTACCCCAACGCCAACGGCTCGCTGATGCAGATCGGCGACGGCTACGGCGACTGGAACGTGTCCTGGCCCCAATGGCTGCTCGGCGGCCTGTACCGCACCAGCTGAATCACTCCACCAGTCGAGTGATCTCGTCGCGCAGCGTCGCGAGCAGCGCTGTCGCGGCCTGCGGCGATCCGGACCGGTCGACGACCTCGAGATAGGCCTTGAGCTTCGGCTCCGTGCCGGATGGGCGCACGACGACGCGCGCCCCGTCGACGGTCAGGCGCAGCACGTCCGCGTCAGGCGAGAGATCTTCCATCGTCACGGGTTTGCCGAGCAACTGGGTCGGCGGACTCGTGCGTAACCGCTGCATCGTCGAGCTGATCTGCGTCAGGTCGTCCACGCGTACAGACACCTGATCGGTGGCATGACGGCCGACCTCCACCGCGAGCTCGTCGAGCCGCTGCTCCAACGACGAACCGACCGACTTGAGCTGCGCCGCCAGCTCCGCGACGAGCAGGGCGGCGCTGATGCCGTCCTTGTCGCGCACCAGCTCCGGCGCGACCGCGTACCCGAGCGCTTCCTCGTAGCCGTAGACGAGATCGGGCGCGGCTCGCGAGATCCATTTGAAACCGGTCAAGGTTTCGGCGTAGGTAAAACCACGCGCGGCGGCGAGTGCACGCAGCATCGACGACGACACGATCGTGGTCGCGTACGTACCGCGGATCCCTTTGCGCATCAGCGCGTCCGCGAGCAGGACGCCGACCTCGTCGCCCCGCAGCATGCGCCAGTTGCCCGACGACGGCACCGCAACGGCGCACCGGTCGGCGTCCGGATCGTTCGCGATCACGATGTCGGCGCCGGACGTGCGCGCGAGCGCGAACGCCAGATCGAGCGCGCCGGGCTCCTCGGGATTGGGGAACGCGACGGTCGGGAAGTCGGGGTCGGGCTGCTCCTGTTGCGGGACGGCGATGAGCCGCTCGAACCCCGCCGCAGCGAACGCGCGCTGGGCCACGCCGGTGCCGACACCATGCATGGCCGTGTGCACAACCTGCAGGTCGCGTGGCCCGTCGCCGACCAGGTGCGCCACCGACGCGACGTAGTCGGCGACGATCGAGTCGTCGAGCAGCGTCACACCCTGCTCGGCGAGCGGGATGTCACGAGCACTCGAAACGGCCCGGATGGCGGCTTCGATCTCACGATCGCTGGGCGGCACGATCTGCGCGCCGTCGTCGGCGTAGACCTTGTAACCGTTGTCCTGCGGCGGGTTGTGTGACGCGGTCACGACGACGCCCGCGGCAGCGCCGAAACGCTGCACTGCGAATGCGGTCACCGGCGTGGGCAGCGGCGCAGGCATGAGCCGGGCGTCGAAGCCGGCGGCAGCGAAGATCTGCGCGGAATCCCTTGCGAAATCAGCTGATCCGTATCGGGCGTCAAAGCCGACGACAACCGGACGGCCGGCGAAGCCGTGCTCGACGAGCCACGCCGCCAGCCCGGCTGCTGCCCGTCGCACGACCGTGCGGTTCATGCCGTTCGGCCCTGCGCGCAGCGGTCCGCGCAGGCCGGCCGTCCCGAAGCTGAGCGGCGCGCTGAAGCGGTCGGCAAGCTCGTCGTCGGCGCCGGTATCGAGCAGTGCCTGCAACTCGCGCGCGGCGTCCGCATCGACCTCGTCGGCGATCCATGCCTCGACCTGCGCCCGCGTCACGAGCGCACCTGAGGTGTGCAGCGCGGCCCCGCGAAGCGCCGGTCAGCTTTTGCTCCGGTCATCACCATCGGCTCGCCACCTCGTCGATCCCGAAACCGGGCGAGGTGAACCCGCCCCCGACAAACGCATCCGACGGATGTGGCTCGGGATCGGGGAGCGTCGCCGCATGCACCTCCGAGTCGTCGACCGGCAGGTACCCGAGGTCCTCGCCCGCGGTCAATGACCACGTGCGGCGCGTGTTCGCCGAGACGCCCCACACGATTGAGAACTCGAGCGCGTCCGTCCGCAGACAGGCGTCGACCAGCCGCGCACAGTCAGCCGGCGACAGCCAGGTCGACAGCGAGCGCACGTCGGTCGGTTGCTCGGCGAACGTCCCGATCCGAAGGCAGGCGACGCGGATGCCGTAGCGGTCGTAGTAGTAGCGGCCCAACGCTTCGCCGAAGACCTTGCTGACCCCGTACAGCGTGTCGGGACGAGGCGGCGCGTCGGCGGGCAGCGAAGCGTCGGCGGCGACAGGGGTGAAGCCGACGGCGTGATTGGACGATGCGTAGATGACGCGCGCAACTCCATGGCGGCGGGCCGCCTCGAACACCTCGTAGGTGCCGTCGAGGTTGCTCGCGCGAATGACCGGCCACGGGGCTTCGACCGGCTGACCCGCGAGGTGCACGATCGCCGACGCACCGGCAACCACTGCGTCGAGGTCATCGGCCGACGTGACGTCGGCGTGCTCGACGCCGTCGGCAGCCACCCGGTCGACGCAGCGCAGCGTCCAGCCGTAGTCAGGAAGCCGCTCGCGCAGTGCGGTACCGATCGTGCCGGCGGCACCGGTGACGAGCACGTTCTTCCGGGGTCCCCGCGAAAGTGCGTAGCGTTCTTTGCGGAGCAGTTTCGTGGGGTGGTCGGTCATATCTGTGGGATCAGCTGCTTGAGCAGTTCACCCATCCGCGATGCCGCGGCCTTGCCGGCGGCAAGCACCTCTTCGTGGTCGAGCTTGTCGCCGAGACCGGCGGCGAGGTTGGTGACCAGCGAGAGACCGAGGATCTCGCAGCCCTCCGCGCGCGCTGCGATGGCTTCGAGCACGGTCGACATGCCGACGAGATCGGCGCCGAGAACGCCCGCCATCCGTACCTCGGCCGGTGTCTCGTACTGCGGTCCGGGGAACATCGCGTAGACGCCCTCGGTGATCGAGGGGTCGATCTCGCGCACCTTGGCGCGCAGCCGTGGCGTGTACACGTCGCTCATGTCGACGAAGCGGGCGCCGAGCAGCGGGGTGCGCCCCGTCAGGTTGAGGTGATCGCTGATCAGCACAGGGTCGCCGGGCTGCATGCCCTCGCGCAGCCCGCCGCACGCGTTGGTCAGGATGATGGTCTTGCAGCCTGCGGCGGCCGCCACCCGCACGCCGTGCACGACGGCGTCGACACCGCGTCCTTCGTAGAAGTGGGTACGGCCGAGGAACGCGAGCACGCGTTTGCCGCCGACGTCCATCGAGCGGATCCGGCCGGCGTGCCCCTCGACCGCAGCTGGCGAGAACCCGGGCAGATCGGTGGTGCTGACCTCGGCATCGGCCGAACCGAGCGTGTCGATCGCGGGCACCCAGCCCGAGCCGAGCACGATCGCGACGTCGTGCCGCTCGACCCCGACGATGCGCTTGAGCACGTCGGCCGCGCGGCGCGCTTCCTCTTCGGCCTCGCTGAGCGGGCGATCGGGCGTGCGGTCGATCGGTGCCGGCTCGGGCGGTTCAGGGGAAACGGTCGGAACGGTCACAGCTAGAGGCTAGCCACCTGGCAAGTGACCGTCCCGACCTCTCGTCACCGGCCTGCACGCAACGCCGCCTGGCGGCTGCACCGCAGGCAGTGCGCGACCTGCGGCAGTACCTCGAGCCGCTCCATCGGGACGGCCGCACCGCACTCGGTGCACAGGCCGTAGGTGCCGTTGTCCATCCGGTAGAGCGCGGCGAGGACGTCGCTCAGGGCGACCCGCGCGCCGGCGGCGAGAACCTCGGTCACCTCGCTCGAGTTGTCCGGATCGATCTTGCGCAGCTCGTCGAGTTGTTCGAGGCGGAAACGCCGTTGCTCGTCGAGCTGGGCGCGGAAGGCGGCGAGTTGCCGCGGGGTGGCTGCCTCGAAGGCAGCCGGAGAACTGATCGTCATTGCTGTGCTCTTTTCGAACGAGTGGGGTCTGGGGACGGCAATTACGCCGTCGCCGGTGGCCCTCTCGTCCGTGCGGTGTCGACCGCGCCTTGCTGGCGCTGACGGGTGGTGATCTTCGCCGCCGCCCAGCGGGCGTCCGAGGTCTGCACCGCGGTCCGCTCGGCAGGTACGGCGTCGAGGCTGTGGCGTGCGTTCGTGCCCAGCTGGTCGTAGCTGAGCGCCGCGGTCGCGAGCACGTGGCTGCGGTGGTGCGCGGGCTCTCCGACGCGGCCGATGCTCCCGGCGAGCACTGCGAGCACGCACAAGGCGCCGAGGGCCAGGCAAACACCGCGATACTGCGCGCTGCGCCGCACCGAGTGCGGCAGCGGTGGCGCGTCCATACGGGTGCAACGCCCGGCCATGTAAGGAAGGTTCCGCCGTCAGCCTGTGTGCTGCGACAGAACGATCTGTGGCTTGCCGACGGGCGCCCGGCGGCCGGGCGCGGCGTTAGTTGGGCCACCTGGGCAGGCCAGGGACCGCCGTACCGTCCTACGATCCTGAGAATGCCGGCTTCGACCGAACGTCTGGACCCCGACTTCGAGTTGGCCGCCGATTTCCCCGCCGCGAGCGAGGACGACTGGCGCGCGCTCGTGACCGCGGTGCTGCGCAAATCCGGCCTGGCCCAGGACGCCGACCCGATCGCTGCGCTGAGCACCACGACCTACGACGGCGTCGAGATCCGGCCGCTCTACACGTCCGGACCGGCGCCGGCGGTGCCGCGGGTGCCGCACGGCGGTGCGTGGGACGTGCGTACCTGGCATCGCGATCCTGACGCCGCCGCCACGAATGCGGCGGTGCTCAACGACCTCGAGACCGGAGCGACGTCGCTGTGGCTACGGCTGGGCGAGGGCGGACTGGCCATCGCAGAGCTCGCGCGCGCACTCGACGGGGTCCTGCTCGACCTCGCTCCTGTTGTCCTCGACGCCGGCGACCGTTCGGCCGAAGCCGCCCGGGCGCTACTCGAGTTCGCCGGTTCGGCCGACGTGAGTGGTTCGCTGGGTGCGGACCCGATCGGCTGGCGGGCACGCACCGGCGCTGAAGCCTTCGCGCTCGGCGAGCTCGTCGAACTCGCTCGCCCTCATGAGCAGCTACGTGTGGCGACGGTCGACGCGACGGTCTATCACGACGCGGGTGCGAGCGACGCTACTGAGATCGCGGTCGCGACCGCCGTCGGCGTGGCCTATCTGCGCGAACTCACCGAGTCGGGTCTGGCTGTCGATGACGCGCTGGCCCGCATGGAGTTCCGGTTCGCCGTGACCGGCGATCAGTTCGCCTCGATCGCGAAGCTGCGTGCTGCCCGCCAGATCTGGCAGCGCGTTGCAGAGCTGTCAGAGGCCGAGGATCGCGTGCAGTACCAGCACGCCGTGACCTCAGCGGCGATGATGACGCGGCGCGACCCGTGGGTGAACATGCTGCGCACGACGATCGCCTGCTTCGCCGCCGGCGTCGGCGGCGCCGACTCGATCACGGTGCTGCCGTTCGACAATGCGCTCGGACTGCCCGACGATTTCGCGCGCCGCATCGCGCGGAACACGAACGCCGTATTGCATGACGAGTCGAGCATCGGCCGTGTCGTCGATGCCGCCGGCGGATCGTGGTACGTCGAGACATTGACCGCGGAGCTCGCGCAGAAGGCGTGGGAGGAGTTCACCGCGATCGAGCGCGCCGGCGGTGCACTCGCTGCGCTCGACGACGGGACGATCCCCGCCGCAATCGCAGCCACCCGTGACGCACGCGCAGACGACATCGCGCACCGGCGCGCACCGCTCACGGGCGTTACCGAGTTCGCGTTCCCCGACGAGGATCCGGTGTCGCGCAACGAGGCTCCGGCCGCACTGTCGGGTGGACCGCTCGCTCCAGCGCGTTGGTCGGAGCCGTTCGAAGAAGTGCGCGATCAGGTCGAGGCTCTCGATCCGCGACCGAAGGTCTTCCTGGCCACGCTCGGCCCGTTCGCCCAGCACAGCGCCCGGGTCTCTTTCGCAACCAACCTGTTCAACGCCGGTGGCTTCCACAGCGTCGTCGGCGACGTCGACTCGTTCGGCGACAGCGGTGCATCCGTCGCCTGCCTGTGCTCGTCGGACACCGTCTACGACGAGTCGGCGAGCGATGCGATCGAAACTCTTCGCGCGGCCGGTGCGAAACATGTCTGGCTCGCAGGCAGGCACGAGGGAGCCGACGGCAACGTGTACGCCGGGTGCGACGCGCTCGCAGTGCTGCGCACCACGCTGGAGGTGGCTCGATGAGAAGCGGAGCGAACGTGGTCCTGCGCTTCGCGGGGCCAAGAGGTCAAGGGGAGTTGGTCTGATGTCCATCCCCGACTTCGGTTCGGCCGAACTGTCGACGGCGCAGCCTGATTCGCCGCCCGCGGCACGAGGTGATCAGGATTCCTGGGAAACACCCGAAGGCATCGTCGTCCCGCCGCTCTACACGGCGTCCGACCTGGACGGGCTCGACTTCCTGCACACGTATCCGGGTATCGCGCCGTTCCTGCGCGGCCCGTACCCGACCATGTACGTGAACCAGCCGTGGACGATCCGGCAGTACGCCGGCTTCTCGACCGCGGCGGAGTCGAACGCGTTCTACCGGCGCAACCTTGCGATGGGACAGAAGGGTCTGTCGATCGCGTTCGACCTGCCCACCCACCGCGGATACGACAGCGACAACCCACGCGTCGTCGGCGACGTCGGCATGGCGGGTGTCGCGATCGACTCGATCTACGACATGCGCGAGCTGTTCGAGGGCATCCCGCTGGACAAGATGTCGGTGTCGATGACGATGAACGGCGCGGTGCTTCCCGTCCTCGCGCTCTACGTCGTCGCCGCTGAAGAGCAGGGCGTCAAGCCCGAGCAGCTGACCGGGACCATCCAGAACGACATCCTCAAAGAGTTCATGGTCCGCAACACCTACATCTATCCGCCGCAGCCGTCGATGCGGATCATCAGCGACATCTTCGAATTCACGTCGCAGCACATGCCGAAGTTCAACTCGATCTCGATCTCCGGCTATCACATCCAAGAGGCCGGGGCGAGCGCCGATCTCGAGCTCGCGTACACGCTCGCCGACGGCGTGGAGTACATCCGCGCCGGCATCGATGCGGGCCTCGACGTCGACAAGTTCGCGCCGCGGTTGTCGTTCTTCTGGGCGATCGGGATGAACTTCTTCATGGAGGTCGCCAAGCTGCGCGCGGCCCGCTTGTTGTGGGCGAAGCTCGTCAAGCAGTTCGACCCGGGCAACGACAAGTCGCTGTCGCTGCGCACGCACTCGCAGACCTCCGGTTGGTCGCTGACCGCGCAGGATGTGTTCAACAACGTGATCCGGACGTGCGTCGAGGCGATGGCGGCCACGCAGGGTCACACGCAGTCGCTGCACACCAACGCGCTCGATGAGGCATTGGCGTTGCCGAGCGAGTTCAGCGCGCGTATCGCCCGCAATACGCAGCTCGTCCTGCAGCAGGAGTCGGGCACCACGCGGGTCATCGATCCGTGGGGCGGGTCGTACTACGTCGAGAAGCTGACCTACGACCTCGCCCGTGCGGCGTGGGCACACATCCAGGAGGTCGAACAGGCCGGCGGCATGGCCGCGGCGATCGACAAGGGCCTGCCCAAGCTGCGCATCGAAGAAGCCGCAGCTCGCACCCAGGCCCGCATCGACTCCGGACGTCAGCCGGTCATCGGCGTCAACAAGTACCGGCTCGCCGAGGAAGAGCTGCTCGACGTCCTCAAGGTCGACAACGCGGGCGTGCGCAAGCAGCAGGCCGACAAGCTGCGCCGCCTGCGCGACGAGCGTGACAGCGACGAGGTGGCGTCCGCGCTGCAAGCACTGACCAACGCGGCCGACGACAAGGACGCGAATCTGCTCGCACTCGCGATCGACGCCGCGCGTGCCATGGCGACGGTCGGCGAGATCTCGGACGCGCTCGAGGCGGTATACGGTCGGCACTCGGCGACGATCCGCACCATCAGCGGCGTCTACCGCGAGGAGGCCGGCACCGTGGACCTGATCGACCAGGTGCGCGCGGCGACGGCGAAGTTCGAAGAGGAACAGGGCCGCCGGCCGCGCATTCTCGTTGCCAAGATGGGCCAGGACGGACACGACCGCGGGCAGAAGGTGCTCGCGACGGCGTTCGCCGATCTCGGCTTCGACGTCGACGTCGGCCCGCTGTTCCAGACGCCGGCCGAGGTCGCGCGCCAGGCGGTCGAAGCCGACGTGCACATCGTCGGCGTCAACTCGCTGGCGGCTGGGCACCTGACCCTCGTCCCGGAACTGCGCGACGCACTGGCCGAACAGGGCCGTGACGACATCATGATCGTCGTCGGCGGCGTCATCCCGCCCCAGGACTTCGACGACCTCCGCGCCGCCGGCGCTGCCGCGATCTTCCCGCCCGGCACGGTGATCGCGGAGTCTGCCAAGGAGTTGCTCGACAAGCTCAACGCCCAGCTCTCGCCCCCACTTTGACCCCGCAGTGGCTGTGAATGAGCGCTGATAGCGACCGATCCAGGGTCAAAGTCGAACTGGCGGACGGGGTGCGGGACGGTAACCGGGCCGCGATCGCGCGTGCGATCACCCTGGTCGAGTCGCGCCGGGCCGATCACCGCGAGCAGGCTCAGCAGCTGCTGGTCGAGCTGTTGCCGCACACGGGCCATGCCCAGCGCGTCGGCATCACCGGCGTGCCCGGCGTCGGCAAGTCGACCTTCATCGATCAGCTCGGCGTCAACCTGATCGCGGACGGTCACAAGGTCGCGGTGCTCGCGGTCGACCCGTCCTCCGGCAAGACCGGCGGCAGCATCCTCGGTGACAAGACGCGCATGCAGCGCCTGGCCGCGGACGACAACGCGTTCGTGCGTCCCTCCCCGAGCCGCGGGCACGCTCGGCGGAGTCGCGCAGGCCACCCGCGAGACGATGGTGGTGATGGAGGCCGCCGGCTTCGACATCGTGCTGGTCGAGACGGTCGGGGTGGGGCAGTCCGAGTACGTCGTGGCCGACATGGTCGACACGTTCCTGTTCCTGACGCTCGCGCGGACGGGCGATCAGCTGCAGGGGATGAAGCGCGGCATCCTCGAGCTCGCCGACGTGATCGGAGTGAACAAGTCCGACGGCGAGCACGCGCACGACTCGCAGAAGGCGGCGCGCGAGCTGTCCGGGGCATTGCGGTTCCTGCGCGGTGCCGATGACGACTGGCAGACGCCGGTCGTCACGTGCAGTGCGTTGAACAACGACAACCTCGACCGCGTGTGGAAACACGTACAACGCCATCGCGATTGGCTGCAACGAGCACGGCGAGCTCGATGCGAAACGCCGCCGCCAGTTGGTGCAGTGGACGCGCGCGATGGTGCGCGACCGGCTGCTGTCGCGACTCGACACGAAGGACGTCAAAGCAATCGTCGAGCGGGTCGAAGCGGCAGTGCTCGCCGATGAGATGACGCCCGATCAGGCTGCCACCGAGATCGTCCGGTCGCTGGACGGAACACGGTGAGCGAGGACCTCGAGGACGTCGAAGCGGAAGCGGCCGAGATAGCGCAGGTGCCTGCGCCGCAGCGCTCGCTCGGCGCGCTGATCCGCCGCCATGCCGTCGACACCCGACCGCTCGTCGTCCCGGCCTACAAGCGGCTGGTCATCGGGCAAGGCACGTCGTTCATCGGCTCGATGCTCACGCAGGTCGCCGTCCCGGTGCAGATCTACGCCCTGACCGGCTCGTCGCTCTACGTCGGGTTCTTCGGCCTCGCCGGGCTCGTCCCGACGATCGCGTTCGGCCTGTACGGCGGAGCGATCGCCGATGTCGTCGACCGCGGCAAGCTCTACTTCTGGTCCTCGATCCTGCAATGGGCGATGACGCTCGGGTTGCTCGTGCAGACGCTGCTCGGCCTTGGCAACGTCTGGCTGATCCTCGCGCTGGTCGCCGTGCAGGCCGGCGCCTTCGCGATCGCATCCTCGACTCGCGGTGCGATCACGCCGCGGCTGGTCCCCGCCGACCTCGTGCCCGCGGCCAACACGCTGACCTTCACGGTGGGCAACTTCGGCCAGGTCGTCGGGCCGTTGATCGCGGGCCTGCTCGTCGGTCTGCATCACGGCTTCGCCTACGCCTACGGTATCGATGCCGTCTTGTTCACGGCCGCGCTGTACTCGGCGTTCCGCCTGCCGCCCATGCCGCCGGACGAGAATTCGTCGTCCACCCTCGGGCTGCGTTCGGTCGTCGAGGGGCTTCGGTTCATCGCCACCCGTCCCGTGGTCGTGATGTCGTTCCTCGTCGACATCGCCGCGATGGTGCTCGCGATGCCCCGCGCGCTGTTCCCGGCCGTCGCCGACGAGCGTTTCCACGGCACGGTCGGACCGCTCTACGCCGCAATCGCGATCGGCTCGGTGATTGCCGGGGTGTCGAGCGGATGGATCGGACGCGTGAAGCGACAGGGTCGCGCGTTGACCTTCGCCGTCGTCGGCTGGGGGATCGCCGTCGCGGTGTCCGGGCTGGCGCACTCGTTGTGGCTGGTCGTGACACTCCTGGCTGTCGCCGGCGCCGCCGACCTCGTGAGCGCGGTGTACCGGCAGACGATCCTCCAGACCTACGCACCGGACGCGATGCGCGGTCGGATGCAGGGCGTGTTCATCGCCGTGGTCGCCGGCGGTCCGCGTCTCGGCGACGTCCGAGCCGGTGGCATGGCGGCCGCAACGTCCGTGTCGTTCTCCTGGGTGTTCGGTGGGATCGCCTGCGCGGTCGTCGTCCTGATCGCCGGGATACTCGTCCGGCCGTTCTGGAACTACTCGGCCAAGCGATAGCGTCCGACTATGACGCTGACGGGGGAGCAGTTCACGATCACGGCCGGCGAGTTCCGCGCGACGGTCACCGAGGTCGGGGCCGGGCTGCGTGAGTTCACTCATCGGGGCGTCGACGTCACCGTGCCTTTCGACGCCGACGCGCTGCCACCGCGGTGCAGCGGTGCGGTACTCGTCCCGTGGCCGAACCGGCTCCGGCGCGGTCAATACACCTTCCTCGGTGAGAGCCAGCAGGTGGCACTCACCGAACCGGACAAGCTCAACGCCATCCACGGGCTCGGCCGCTGGGCGCGCTGGGTGTCGACCGTGCACGAGAGCAACCGAGTCACGCTCATCCTCGACATCGTGCCGCAGAAGGGTTACCCGTTCGAGGTACGCGTCGAGGTCACCTACGCGGTGCACGCCGAACTCGGCCTCTCGGTGTCGGCGTCCGCCCACAATCACGGAGCAGGTCCGGCACCGTTCGGCGCCGGGTTCCATCCGTATCTGTCGACGCATGGCGCGTCGCTCGACGCGACGACCGTGCGTATCCCGGCCCGTCAGCGACTGCTGCTCGACGACGCGCAGGTGCCGATCGGAGTGCAGTCGGTCGCGCGCACCCCGCACGACTTGCGGCGCGGCAAGAGGCTCAAGGCGCTGCGGATGGACGACGGATTCACCGACCTGCACGTCGAGGGCGGACGCGGGTCGGCCGAGGTGCGTTCGGCGGCCGGCGGTGCGCGGCTGTGGTTCGACGAGACGTTCCGCTACCTGCAGGTGTTCACGAACGAGGATCTCGCCGGGGTCGGCCCGGGCGTCGCGGTCGAGCCCATGACCTGCGCGGCCGACGCGTTCAACTCCACAAACGGCCTGATCGTGCTCGACCCCGGCGGCACCTGGGCCGCGTCCTGGGGCATCCAACCGCTCTGAGGCGCGCGTCGCCGTGCCCGGGACAGGCGGTGGGTGCCGCGCGGGAGGTTACGAGCGGATCTCCTGGTACCGCTCCAGCGCGACCTTGCGCTCGGCTGCGTGGTCGACGATCGGGTCGGGGTAGTCGGACGGTGCCGGGTCGATCGTCCACGGCTCGTGTACGGCGCCGCCGTCGATGTCGCGCAGCTCCGGAACCCAGCGCCGCACGTAGTCGCCGTCGGGATCGAACTTGTGTCCCTGCGTGATCGGGTTGAACACCCGGTAGTACGGCGCCGCGTCGGTGCCCGTGCCTGCCGTCCACTGCCAGCCGTGCTGGTTGGAAGCGAGATCGCCGTCGACGAGGTGACGCATGAAGTGCCGCGCGCCGTGCTGCCACTCGATGTGCAGATCCTTGACGAGGAACGACGCGACGATCATTCGCACGCGGTTGTGCATCCAGCCCTGCGCGAGCAGCTGGCGCATGCCGGCATCGACGATCGGGAAGCCCGTGCGCCCGTCGCGCCAGGCGTCGAACGCCGTCGAGTCGGGACGGGCGTAGCTCATCGACTTGAACTGCTGCAGGAAGTACTCGCGGGCGCTGTCGGGCCAGTGGTGCAGCACATGCGCGTAGAACTCGCGCCAGGCGACTTCCTTGCGATACGTCTCATCGTGCTGGCCCAGGTCGGCGAGCAGCGTGCGTGGGTGGATGCTGCCCCACTTCAGGTAGACCGACATGTGCGAGGTGCTATCGAGATCGGGACGGTCGCGGTGGTCGCGATAGTTCTTCAGATCCGACGCGCGGTAAGCGCGCCAGGCCTTGAGCGCCGCGTCCTCACCGGCGGCAGGAAGCTCGAGCGAGGTCGGCAGCGCAGGATCCTTCGGGATCTCGACGCCATCGAGACCGGTGTGCCAGTCGACGCGGCCGGTGATCGTCGAGGCCGGTTGACGCCAGCCGTGTTCGACCCAGGCGCGGTAGAACGGCGTGTACACCTTGAACGGATCGCCGTCGCCCTTGAGCACCCGACCAGGACTGATCGCGTACGGCGAGCCGGTGCGCACGAACCGCACGTCACCGAGCGCCCGTTCGACCGCGTCGTCGCGGCGCGCCCCGTACGGGCCGAAGTCGGCGCTCACGTGCACCGACCCGGCGCCGGCCTCCTCAGCGACCTTCGCCACCACGTTGACCGGATCGCCGCGACGAACGAGCAGCCTGCCGCCGTGCTCGCGCAGGCGCCCGTCGAGCTCGCGCAATGTGCGATACAAGAACGCGACCCGCGGAGCACCGGCCGGTTTCAACAATGCCGGGTCGAGCACGAACAGCGCCACGACCGGGCCGTCGTGCGCGGCTTCGTGCAACGCCGGATGGTCTCGCAGCCGCAGATCTCGGCGCAGCCATAGGACGGAGCTCATATCGCGAGCCTGCCCTGTGCATCCGACACGGTAACGGGGCAGGCTGGAGGCCATGAGCGACAACGACGATCGGCGCAGTGACGACATCTACGTAGGCGGGTTCGCCGGGAACGACCAGGTCGACCCGTCCGAAACGTTGACCGGCGACAACACCGAGGATCCGCTCGACGCGGGTTATTCGCCGCCCGAGCGCGAATCGCACAGCTGGCGCGGTGACACCGTCGACGAGTCCATCGAAGGTGAGTCTCTCGACCAGCATCTGGCCGAGGAGGAGCCCGAGGTCTGGGACAACGACGAGGACGACGTCGAGGGCGAGCCGCGGGCGGGGCGCCTGGTCGCGCCGGACGAGGGCGCCCACGAACGCACCGAGACCGACGAGGTCGCCGAGGACGTCGGCCGGGCCGGCTATGCGAGCACAGCCGAGGAAGCCGCGATGCACGTCGTCGACGACGACCGCGACATCTGAGGGGACGATCTGATGCAACTGACCAAGTTCACGCACGCGTGCGTCCGGCTCGACGACGGCGATCGCAACCTGGTCATCGACCCCGGTTCGTTCAGCGAGGTCGAGCAGGCGCTCGACGGCGCTCGCGCCGTGTTGATCACTCACGAACACGCCGATCACCTCGACGCCGACAAGGTCCGCGCGGCGTTGCAGGCCGACTCGCGGCTGTCGCTGTTCGGGCCGAGTTCGGTCACGGACGGGTTGACGGCCGAGTTCGGTGAGCAGGTTCGTGCGGTCAAGCCCGGCGAGGAATTCGACGCCGGCGGGTTCACCGTTACGACGCACGGCGGCCAGCACGCATTGATCCACCCGATGATTCCGATCATCGCCAATGTCGGTTATCTGATCGAAGGCGTCTACCACCCGGGTGACTCGTTCGCAGTTCCCGCCGAACCGGTGAGCACGTTGCTGCTGCCGACCAACGCGCCGTGGTCGAAGTCGTCCGAAGTTGTCGACTTCGCCATATCGGTACGCGCGCCGCGGGTGCACCAGATCCACGACAGCATGGTCACCGAGGTCTTCGCGAACATCGTCGAAGGACAGCTCCACTCGATCGCCGGCCCGCACGGCGTCGAGTTCAGCCACCTTCAGCCGACCGAGACCGTCACGGCATGAGCATCGCCGTCGCGCGCGAACTACTTGCCGCCCACCCGATCATCGACGGTCACAACGACCTGCCGTGGGCGATGCGCGATCTCAACGGCTATGACACCGCCGCGTATCCGCTCGACCGCCGCCAGGACCGCACGCGCACCGACCTCGTCCGGCTGCGCGACGGCGGGGTCGGCGGGCAGTTCTGGTCGGTGTTCGTGCCGAGCAAGCTCAGCGGCGACCAGGCGGTCACGGCCACGCTCGAGCAGATCGATTTCGTGCTGCACATGGTCGCCGAGTACCCCGACCACCTTCAGCTGGCGCTGAACGCCGATGACGTCGAACGCGCTTTCGCCGACCATCGCGTCGCGTCGCTGATGGGCGCCGAAGGCGGGCACAGCATCGACAGCTCGCTGGCGGTACTGCGCGTGTTGCACTCGCTCGGCGTGCGGTACATGACCTTGACCCACAACGACAACGTGCCGTGGGCCGACTCGGCCACCGACGAACCGCAGCACGGTGGCCTGACCGATTTCGGACGTGAGGTCGTCGCGGAGATGAACGGGCTCGGCATGCTCGTCGACATCTCCCACGTCGCGCCGTCGACGATGCGGGACGCGCTCGCGACGTCGACGGCACCTGTCATCTTCAGCCACTCCTCGGCGCGCGCGATCACCGACCACGTGCGCAACGTCCCGGACGACGTGTTGACGACGCTGGCCGGCAACGGCGGCGTGTGCATGGTGACCTTCGTTCCGCCGTTCGTGTCGACCGCGTGCAAGGAGTGGGACGAAGCCGTGCTCGCCGAGATGGCCGAGCGCGGCGAGGACCGCCGCGACTGGGACGCCCACATGGCTGCAGCCGCGGACTACGAGCGCCGCCATCGGGCACCGACCGCGACGGTGTCCGACGTCGCCGACCACGTCGACCACGTCCGTGACGTCGCCGGCGTCGCCCATGTGGGGCTCGGCGGAGACTTCGACGGGTGCGAGTCGATGCCTGACGGGCTCGCGGACGTCACGGGATATCCGGCTCTGATCGCCGAACTGATCGAGCGCCGGTGGTCGGAGGCCGACCTCGCCGCACTGACTCGCGGCAACATCCTCCGTGTGCTGCGCGATTGCGAGTCGACCGCTCGTTGAGGGTTGCCCACAGCTGTGGACAACCTTGTGGACGAGCCGTGCAAAACTCGGTGTGAGTTGGGGATGAATTCGGCTGTCTTGGGGACAACCAGCGGTCATCGAGAATTCACCCGGAAATAGTTGCGCGAAACCCTTGCGCGACCGCCGGGCTACCCGATAGAACTGTGCACGTCGCCGACGGCGAGGATCGGATCGGAGGAGACTTCGAGAGAGAATCGCTTGGGAAACCGGGGGATTCTCACCAATCTTGGTGTCGGAGACGGTTCGGGGAAGCGGCCTCGCCGAGTGATCGGCGGGCAGTGGAACTGAATCGGCGGGGCCTTTCTACCTCATACGTTGAAAGGCCCCGCTTGCCATTAAGGGAATTGTTTTCCGGAATTGTTGATAGCGCTTTCGATCACGTCCGCGAGGCCGGTGTAACCGCGGTCGTTCGGGTGGAAGTGGTCCGCGGCGAGCTTTCCGCGCCACGAGGTCGTGCGTGGCGCCCGCAGCTCCGCGACGACGAGACCGCGCTCGGACGCGACGTGTTCGATGACCGCGTTCACCGCGTTCGCAGTGGCCGTCGGGTTCGGCAGCGTCGTCACGACCGAGCCGGCCGGCAGCTGGCGCAGGATGCGGTCCATCCGCTCGGGCATCCGGTCGCGATAGCGACGTCCCATGAGGTCGTTCGAGCCGATCATCAGCGTGACGAGCTCGGGCCATGCGCCGCGCGCGGCGAGATCGGCCAGAGCAGGAATCTGCACGTCCAGCACATCCGCCGTGCGCGCGCCGCTGACGCTCAGATTGACCAGGCGCACCGGGGTGCCGCGTTCGGCAAGGCGGGTGTGCAGCTGCCCGACCCAGCCGCGGTCGAAGGCGGACGCGCCGACCCCCTGCGAGAGCGAGTCGCCGAGCGCGACCCACAGTGGCCCACTCGATTTCAGTGCGGCGAGGTTCGCCGCCCGCCACTGCGCGGCGAACGGCTCGACATCTGCCTGCACTCGCGCGATCCCGGGCAAGACCCGTCCGGCGAGCGTGACGAACCGCCCGCGCGGGCGGGTGCTCAGATTCGAGTAGGCGAACTGCTCGTCGACCACCTCGGCACAACAGGGCGACTCGCCCGCTGTGTTCCCCCATGAGAACGTGATCGGGTGAGTTCGGGACCGCAGACCTTCGAACTCGGCACCGACGGGCCGACGCGGATCCTTGTCGGCGTCGACGGGTCGGAGACCTCCCTGCGTGCCGGCGCCTACGCCGCCGGGCTCGCGCGCCGGCAGGGCTCGCACCTGATCGTGGTGTTTGTTGCACCGACGGGCGGCATCGCTGCCGGCATGGCCGCGACGGCGGGAGCCCTCATCCAGGCGCACGAGCAGATCGCGCGCGACATCGAGAACCAGATCGCCCAGAACGCGGATCGGATCGGGATCAAGACCAGCTTCGTGCGGCGACGCGGCAACCCCTACATCGAACTCGTGCGAGTTGCCGAGCATCTCAAGGTCGATGCGATTGTCGTGGGCGCCTCGACCCAGTCGGGCCATCGGCTGGTCGGCTCACTGGCGGGTCGACTCGTCCGGGACGCGAAGTGGCCGGTCACCGTTGTCCCGTGATCTGTACGCGCGAAACACGCACCGTCGAGCAGGATTCAGTCAAGATTGGCCAAAGCATGACACCGGACCCTCGCCCGTAAAGATTAGGTGAAGTATCCTTGGGGCGAGGAGGGGAAGTGGAGATCACCGCGACGCACGCGCAGATGCCGGGAGCCCATGAAGCGCCGCGCTTTTCCGGTATGCAACTAATGGACCGGATCGGCTCGACGTCCATCTATTCTGCGCGCGAAGTCGGCACCGGCCGCGGCGTTGTCGTGAAGGTGATCGACGACGGCGCGCCCGCGGTCGCCCACGAAGGTCTCGAACGCGAGGCCGCGTACCTCGCGATGCTCGGCACCCATCCCCACATCGTCACGCTCTATCACCGCACCCAACTCGCCGACGGGCGACCCGCGCTGGTGCTCGAAGCCTGCCCGGGATCGGCGGCCGACGCGATCCGCGAGCAGCGGATCACCGTCCCCGGCGCCGTGTCCATGTCGATCAAGATCGCCGGTGCTCTCGAGACCCTGCACCGCGCCGGACTGGTGCATTGTGCGGTGCGTCCGCAGAACATCCTGCTGACCGAATTCGACGAGCCGGTGCTCGCAGATTTCAGTGCGACAGTCGCCACCAACGGCCGCGAATCGTTCGTCACCGCGCACGAAACCACCGCGCACACCGCGCCGGAACTGCTGCTCGGCGAGCCACCCACGCCCAGTACCGATGTCTACGGACTGTGTTCGACGCTTTACGAGATGATCTCGGGACGACCGGCATTCCGCGCCTACGACCGTGAATCACCGGCGGCGGTGAGCCTGCGCATCCTCGCCGGCGGCGTACGACCGGTGCTGTCGCCGGACGTGCCGCTCGAGCTGTCCGACCTCGTCGTGTGGGGTCTGAACCCCGATCCACGTGAGCGGCCACCGAGCGCTGCATGGCTCGGCGAGGAGTTGTCGCGCCTGGAGCAGCACAACGGGTGGCTGCGTACGCGCATGGTCACAGGCGAGCCGCGCCTGCACACCCGCAGGCGGCGCCGCTTCTTTCGGTAGCTCACGGCGGACTCTGATCAAGGTCCGCTGACGATCTTTTCCGCGTCGAGACCGTGCATTAGGGTGCGAGGTCACCGACCGGGAACCACCTCGGGACGCGTGCACCGTCAGGGGGTCCCGAGGTGTCGATTCGTTCGGGCTCGCTTGTGGCGCTCGCCGCGGCCGTCACCATCGCCGGCTCACTGGCCGCCGTCCCAGCGCAGGCGGCGGCCGATCCGCAGGTAACCGTTGTCGGCGGCGCCGCCGTCCCGACTCACGCACCGTCGACCGACCAGATCACCTACACGATCTCGATCGGCGACGCCTCCGCCGAGCAGGTCGTCCTGCACGCGTTCCAGCCCGACGGGCTGACCGCCAGGCCCTCGAGCGTCGAGGTCGACGGTTCGCACGCCGGGTCGGCCAAGGTCGACCGATCCGGCGACGGATTGCAGATCCGGGTCGGCAACGGTGCCGACGCGAGCCACGGTGGAACGCTCGGAGTCGGCAACCACACGGTCACCTTCACCTTCGATGTCGCAGACCTGCCGACGGGATCGGCGGCGGCCTACGCCGTCGTCGACTACGCAACAAGCAGCCAGATCCGCCACGCGCGGTCGCCGCAGATCCCGCTCGCGCTGCCCGACCTGACCGTGACGAAACCGTCCGGGAGCGGCGAGAGCCGCGTCCTGCCGCTCGGGACGGGTGTCGACGCCGACTTCGAGGCGATCCTGTCCAACACCGGCGGAATTGCCCCCGCAGCCGCGCTCACGATCACGCTGCCGGTAGGGATGAAGATCGACCGCCCGTTCGGCATCTATCGCGATGACGACTACCGAAGCGTCGTCGACCCCGGTGGCGTCAAACTGCGCTGCGCCACGGTGGCCAGTCATGTCGTGCGCTGCGCACTCGGCGCGGTTCCCACCGGGACCAGCGCATTGCTCGACGTCCCGGTACAACCGACGTCGAAGGCGCCGGTCGGCCAGGTCGGCACGTTCGCGGTGACCGCGCTGGCGACCAACCGCCTCGAAGCCAACCGCGATGACAACACCGTGCACGGCTCGGTGCACTTCACCGGGGCCGCGCATCTGATCGTCAAGCTGGCGCCGCACCCGCTGCGCGTCACCGTCGGCCGTGTCGGACGGCTTGTTCTCTCGATTCACAACGCCGGCCCGAACCCGGCGCCCCGCTCGCTGGGGCTCCTCGCCGTGCGCGGCACCCACCTCACGATCGTCCGGTTCAGCGCGAGACGGCTCCCCCGTCTGCCGGAGCCGGCACGCCCGCCGCGCGATGGGGCGCCCGCACGCCATCCTGGTCTGCAGCGGCGCAGGCGGCACAGCGCGGCAGATCGACCGTGGTGTGGAAGGTCGGGACCATCCGGTCGGGGCGCACCGCGCGCGCGGTCATTCGGCTCAAGGCACGCTCGGCCGGTCGTGGCCAACTGCTCGTCGCCGCGGGATCGTCCGCGGGTGATCCGCCGTGCGAAGGCGTGTCGCCGACGCGCCAGTGCAAGTCGTTCGCGTTCGCGAATCTGGTCGCCCGCAAACGGCATTGACCAGCTAGGCGGTCGCGCTCGCCGCCTCTGCTCCGACGACTGGCGGCAACGTGTAGAGCGCGAAGAACCGCTCAGCCGCAGCGACGTCGCCGTCGACCACGAGCTGACCGCCGGCGATCGCGTCGGCCAGCGAGAGGCCGCCGTAGGTCACCGCCGCGAACATTCGCGGATCACCGGCGACGACGGCGTCCGGCTGGCTCGGCTCGCCGGCTTCGATGGTGAGCCGCTTGCGGGCGACCTGCGCGATGTAGCACTCGTCGTTCGGACGCAGGGCGATCGTGAGTTTGACGCCGTCGGCGAGTGAGGGATCGAAGTTCGTGCGTAACGACAGCACGAGCGAGGTGACTCCGAAGTGCAGGTCCTTGCGGTGGTTGGGGTCGCGGGCGGCCCACCGTCCGAGCAGTTGCATCACCGGCTCGAGTTCGCGCGCCCAGTCGGTGAGGTCGTACACCCAGACGGCGGCGGGCTTGGGGAGCTTGCGTCGGGTGACGAGACCGGCTTGCTCGAGTTCGTCCAGCCGGTGCGACAGGACGTTCGCGCTGATGCCCGGCAGGCTGTCCTTGATGTCGCCGAAGCGCTTCGCGTTGAGCATCAGCTCGCGCACGACGAGCATCGCCCAGCGCTCGCCCACGAGGTCGAGCCCGTGGGCCACCCCGCAGGAATCCTCGTAGGTCCGGTTGGTCGCCATACGGCAACGATACTACAGAGTCACTATTTAGGAGTAGATGCTTGCGAAGAGTGAGTCGATTTGGTTACGGTCCGTTCGACGAAGGAATGACAAGCACTTCGACACGAGGGATGAGGACGAGATGAGCACCGATTACGACCAGGGCGACCGGAGCGCCGACCGCGGGCGTTGGCTCGCGCTGTACGTGCTGTGCGGCAGCATGCTGATGATCGTGCTCGACGCGACGATCGTGAATGTCGCGCTGCCGTCGATCAAGAGTGAACTGCACTTCGACTCGTCCAGCCTGGCGTGGGTGGTCAACGCCTATCTGATCGCGTTCGGCGGTCTGTTGCTTCTGGCCGGCAGGCTCGGCGACCTGGCGGGGCGGCGACGCATCTTCCTGATCGGGCTGGCCGTGTTCACGACTGCCTCCGCCGTCTGCGGTCTCGCCGTGAACCAGGAGATGCTCGTCATCGCCCGCTTCGTCCAGGGCGCCGGCGGTGCGCTGACGTCGGCGGTCGTCCTCGGCATGATCGTGACGATGTTCCCTGAGCCGCGCGACCAGGCAAAGGCGATCGGCGTCTTCGCGTTCGTTGCATCCGCCGGCGGGGCGGTCGGGCTGTTGGCAGGCGGCGCGATCACGCAAGCCGTGAGCTGGCACTGGATCTTCTTCGTCAACGTCCCCGTGGGGGCCGTGGTCGCGTTTGCGGCGCTGCGCCTGGTCACGGCCGACAAGGGCCTCGGGTTCTCGCACGGCGCGGACGTGGTGGGCGCGGCTCTCGTGACCACAGCACTGATGCTCGGCGTGTACACGATCGTCAAGCCCGCGGCCGAAGACGGTTGGCTGTCTGTGCAGACGCTCGGCCTCGGCGCCGTCAGTGTCGCGCTGCTCGTCGCGTTCGTCGTCCGGCAGGCCACGGCCGCGAGCCCGCTGATGCCGCTCGCGCTGTTCCGATCACGCAATCTGGTCGGCGCAAACCTGATCCAGGTGATCGGCGCGGCCGGCATGTTCGGGACGTTCTTCCTCGGCACCCTGTACCTGCAGAACGTCAAGCACTACGACGCGATGGAGATCGGGCTCGCGTTCCTGCCCGTGACCGTGTGCATGGGGACGCTGTCGGTGCGCTACTCGGAGAAGTTGATCAGCCGCTTCGGTGCCCGCTCGACCTCGCTGGCCGGGCTCGTCCTGATGGCGATCGGGCTCGCGCTGTTCGCGCTCGCTCCGGCTGATGCGTCCTACGCCACGCAACTGCTGCCGACGATGGCGCTGCTCGGCCTGGGCGCGGGGACGTGCTTCCCGGCGCTCGTCGGACTGGCGATGTCCGGCGTGAAGATGGAGCAGGCCGGCCTGGCGTCCGGGCTCGTGAACACGACCGCGCAGGTCGGCGGCGCCCTCGGACTTGCCGTGCTGGCGACGCTGTCGACGACGCGCTCAGCGCACCTGGCGGCGTCCGGGCACTCGGGCGTCGACTCGCTGATGGGCGGCTACCACCTCGCGTTCTGGATCTCGACCGCGTTGATCGTGGCGGCGGTTGCCATCGGCGCCACCTTGTTGACCAAACCGGCGTCGGTGTCGGTGTCCGAGGTCTCGGCCTCGTCCGACGACGACTACGAGAAGGTGTCGGCATGAGCTCGGTCTTCATGCACGCGGTCGTGTCGGTCGACGGCTTCATCGCCGACGCGAACGACGAGGTCGGCCCGCTGTTCGACTGGTACTTCAACGGCACGGACGAGATCGTCGACGGCGGGCCGTTCAAGGTGAGCGACGCGTCGGTCGGCTACGTCCGCCCGATGTGGGAGCGCGTGGGCGCGACCGTGATGGGACGGCACCTGTTCGACCTGACGAACGGATGGGAGGCCAAGCCACCGGCCGGTGACCACCTCGTCGTCGTGTCGCACCGGCCGAAGCCGGACGGCTGGCACCCCGAGGCCGACGTCCCGTTCTTCACCGACGTCGCTGCAGCGATCGCCGAGGCGAAGGCTCGTGCGGGCGATCGCGACGTGGCGCTCACTGCCGGCGAGGTCGGCGGGCAGGCTCTCGCGCTCGGGCTCGTCGACGAGGTCGCGATGGACGTGGTGCCCGTCGTGTTCGGCGCGGGCAAGCGCTACTTCGGTCCCGTCGACACGCAAGTGATGCTGGACGAACCCGACGTGGTGATCCAGGGCAAGCGCGTGCTGCACCTGCGCTACCGCGTGCGCCGCTAGGCGAGGCTTCTGGCCATGCGGCACGCGGGTTTGGCAGACGCTGCATGATCAACGCCGACGAACGGCTGCATCTGGCTACATCTGGCCCCGTGTCGGCGTTGATCATGCTCGTCGGCTGCCGATAGTGCGGTCGTGGAGACATCGTCGATCTTCGATCTGCTTGGCCTTGCCCCTAACACTGACGCCGCGCACCTGCGGCATGCCTATGAGGGTGCTGTCGGCGCGGCGACTGCCCGTGGCGACTGGGCACGAGCGGCAGCGTTGTCGAAAGCGTTCGACGCGCTTCCCCGCGAGGCGCGCGCGACGGTCTACAGCGGACGAGATCGCGATGCGGCACGGTGGCAATCGACCCAGTCGACGACTCGACGCGGCCTCAGCCGTCGCCATCGCCGCGTCCGATCGCGGCGAAGCCTCGCGTGGCAGCGCATCCTGCTTGCGTTCCTGTCGGTCGTCGCCGCGCTTGGTACGGCGGCAACCTGGTACGTGCATCGCACGCCGCCTGGTCCAATTGATCTGGCACTCAGCAGCTCGCCGGCACCGGCGACCGCCCACCCCGCATCGGGTTCGGCACACGTGCCACGGCACGAGTCAGGTCGCCACCGGCGTCGTCAATATCCGGCCACCCGAATGCACCTCGCGACCTGGAGTCCGATGCAAGCGCTGTATCCCGGCAGCGGAGAGGTCCGGATTCCGCGGGACGCGATCCTCGACTCGGGTGGCTACGCCCACGTGCTGTGCCCGTCCGATGCGGCCGGATCTCTATGGCAGCCGCTCCGAGCCGTTCCCGGCCAGTACTTCACGTGCCCGAGTGGCTTTGTCGGGCTCGTTCGAACCCGGCGCCGGTAGGCATGTGCATCGGCAGCGCGCGGTGCGGCGGGGACCAGGTCCCCGCCGCACCGACATGACTTGTGGTTACGGCGCGCAGGTGAGCTTGCGCGTGGCGCTCCGGAAATCGTTGTACCTCTTGGTCACCGTTCCGAACGGAGCGGCTGGGTACGAGATCGCCCGCAGCGGACCGTAGAGCGCGTGGGCACTACGTCCGTACTGGTAGTTCGCGCCCGGCAGGAACGGACCACCCTCCTGGAACCAGCACGACCCACCCGAACTGGTGGTGCTGTAGAAGGGGTAGAGGTCCGATCCCGGGGGCGGGTTGACGCAACCCGTGCCCGGACTCGGGTCGGACGGATTCTCGAGGTGTCGCTGACACGGCGTCGAATGGCGGAACTCCGTGTCATCCGACTCGCTCCGACTGATGTTCGACTCGAATGCAAACGTCGAGAACGGGTGCCCGTTCGTCAACGGACTCGTGAACTGGATCGGTTGGGCGTTGAGCAGCCGGTCGGCAGTCGGATTGGTCAACGAACCCGGCCACGAGAACTTGTAGCTGACGCTGTCGAAGTCGCCGTCGGTGTTGAGGCAGCCGCCGATCTTGATCCGCGAGGACGCCGACGCCGGTAGGCAGAATACGTCGTCGCCTGCGGGATCCGGACCTGCGTTGTCGCCGTCATTCGTGTCGTCGCCGAGTGGCTGCGCACAGGTGCCCAGTGCATCATTCTCGACCTTCGCGCAGTACTCGAAGTGCCCGATCTCATCAGCAAACGCGATGTTGCCCGTGTGCGCCGCGTTGAAGTTGCGGCCCGCTGCAGTTGCGGTGCTGTACATCGGGTGGAAATTCTGCAGATGCATCGTGCACTTCGACGCGTTCGGCCGGAACAACGGCGAGCCGAAGCCGTTGACCTTGCTCGCGGTCATCGAGCCGGCCGTGTGCGTGGTCGCGTCGTCGACGATGATCTTCAATCCGGATTCCGTGTCGAACATGTGCATCTGCAACTTGTCGCCGGGGTTCATCAAGAAGTCCTGGCTGAGGTTCGGCGTGAAGTGCTCCGGATGTTGGGCGTTGGCCGGCGCTGTCGACCTGCCGTCCTTGGTCAGGAACGCGAAGTTGGCCGGCTCAGGACCGACGGTGTTCAAGCAGTCGTTGTTGTTGAGTGCGTTGGTGTTCTCGTTGTCCTGGAAGGTGTCGATGTTCAACGCTGCACACCAGTGCGTCGCGTCGCATCCGATGCCGGCCGGCCACGGAACCCAGCCGGGCGGATAGAACTGCATCTCCATGAAGCCCTGGCCGGGGCCGAGCCCGAAGTAATGCGAACTGTTCTTGTTCGGGCTCGCGTAGATGTTGGAGTTGCTGTCCGGCTTGCACGGGATCGTTGCGTGGCCGTCCTGCGCTGCGCCGTCGGGGTTCGGCGCGCCCTGGTCGTCACACAGCTGCATGCCGAACCAGAACGTGATGCGCTGTTGGAAGTTCCAGTTGCCGCCCTCGCCGGCCTGCTGCGGCTTGGTCGGCGGATCCTTCGGCAGACGAAGTTGGTAGCGCAGGTTGTTACCCGACCCGGGCCGATCGGAGAAGAACTGGACCGAGGGCTCGTCGTGACCGATGTAGGGCCACAGCGTGACGCCCGCCTTGACGAGCTTGCGGTACTGCGGGTACTCGTCCCAGTTCAAGTTCGGGTCCGAGCAGATCACCCCGTTCGTACTGCACCAGTGTTGGTACCCGGCGACCCTCACGGTGGGAGATGTCCCCGGTGCAACTGACCCGGAGGCCGGGTTCAGGTGGCCCAGGGCCACCATGGACAACACCGCCGTTGCTGCCGCGCCTCCCGCGGCGAGGAATCGCTTCATTGCGACCTCCCTCGGTCGATAGGAGCCCTGTCTGGGCACCTGGCCGGAGTCAACTCTGGGTATCGGCTGTGCGGCAAGGATCCGCTGGCGCGTCGTCGACGGGTGCTCGTCGACCGCAGGCTGCGAGTTGAGCCGTACTTTTCAGCGGGATTCGCGGCGGTATCGCCGCCCGTGTCGCAACCGTCCGCAATGAAATGGCGTGAAATTGCGCGGGAAAGATCATCGGAAAATTGCTTCTTGTTTCCAAGAGCGCCCGGTTCTAGGTTGCACCCAACTACCTTGGGGGCGGCAATGATCGGTCAGAAGCGCAAAAAGATCATCGTGGCGCTGACCACAACATTGATCATGTCGGTCGCGGCATTTCCGCACGCGGTATCCGCGGCCCCAGCGCCGGTGACATTCGGGGCCAAACTCAACGGCTCGATCCAACCGTCCAATTCGTTCTCTCCACACGCATGCCGCGAGACAACCGGCAAAGCCGGCGCCTGCACGCGGATTCTCATGCAGGCGTACGGCGCCCCGAACACCGGACAACTTGCACCCAAAGACGGAATTATCCACAAAATCAAAATCGTCGCCGGGGATTCCGGGTCGTTCAACATCGAAATCGCCCAGGTAAAACCGGCGTCGATCAAGAACGACACCGGTTCGGCTCGCATCGTCGCCATCGGCCGCAAAATCAACTATCAAGGTCAAGGCGGAGTCGACAACGGCGGACCGTACCGGGTCGAGACCTTCAACGTGCATATTGCCGTCAAGAAGGGCGAATATCTCGCAATCCAATCGACCTCGACAAGCTTCGAGAGATGTTCAGGCGGCGGCGCCAACCAGCTCATGTACCAGCCCCCGCTGAAGCAGTCGACGCAGTACAAGACCGCGTCTCACCACGACGGGTGCTTCCTCCTGCTCGAAGCGCAGTACTAGGAGGCGCTGCGGTATTCGCTCGCCAGCTCGGTGAGCCGGGCGTGCGCACCGTCCATCACCTGACGTTGCGGAAGCCACTGCTTACGAAGTTTGGCAACTGACGTGTAGTTGGTGTCGACGACATTGGCCAGCGGCGATTCGACCGCCTGCGACACGAGCTGGTACGCGTCCAGCGTGTGCAGACCGAACTCCGACTCGAGCCACTGCACGAGGTCGACCTGGGCGATGCGAAACGCGTCCTCGAGCGGGCGTGCAGAGCCGGTGCTGACGAGGTGCGTGTCCGATTCAAGCCGCGGCCACGGACACGGCACGCCCTTGATGAGGTCGACGATGACGACAGTGTCCATCGCGCACTCGGCGGCCACTCCACACGTCTCGCCCTCGCCCTGCCGAGCGTGGCCGTCGCCGATCGAGAACATCGCGCCCTCGACGTTGACTCCGAGGTAGCAGGTGACACCGGACCGCATTTCCGGCGTGTCCAGGTTGCCGCCGTGCGCATCGGGGACGAGCGACGAGCGCACCTCGAGATTTGCCGGTGCCACGCCGACCGTGCCGTGCATCGGCACCATGGGCAAGTCGACCTGCCAGTCACCGAACCTGGATTCGAACCGGCACAGGTCGCGCGTTCGGTCCAGCTGCCAGATCCACACGACCTCGGGCAACGGATCCTGCAGGGTGGCCGTCAGATGGGTCGAGGTCAGCGCTCCGAAGAGCGGGACAGTTGTCGAGACCGCCCAGTCGCGCGCGGGCTTGATCGAGACGAAGTGCACCGCCAGCGTGTCGCCCGGCTCGGCACCCTCGACGTAGAACGGGCCGGTCTGCGGATTCACGTACGGGAACTCGCAGACCTCCGACACCAGGTCGTCGACGCCGCGAACCCGTCCGGCGAAGCAGTCCTCGGTGAACAGCTCCAGGATCGTTCCCGGGGCGATCCGCGCGAGCGGTGGCGCGCCGCCGAACGTCCATACGTATTCCGAGGCCGCGGGTCGGAACGTCCGGACGATCGGGTCAGCCATGGGTCGGCGCCGTAGTGGGGACCGGTTCTTCGTCGAGGTGTACGCGGGCCAGCTCGGACACGCGGGCGGGTTTGACGGCGTAGAGCACCGCGAGGTAGATCACGCCGAGGATCATCCAGATCGCGACTCCGCGTACTGCGAGCGAAGCCGGATAGGCCAGCGACGCGATGAACGACCAGCCGAACGGGTTCCACCCCACGGCGAACAACCAGCCCGGGACGAACGCGGCGATGCCCAGCAACGGGACGAGCACGTGCGAGATCAGTTTGAACTCGTGCCGGCGCCGGCGCAGGAAATACCCGATACAGGCGATGTCGACGATGATGTAGATCGACACCAACATGATCACGAGTGCACTGCCGACGATGCCGAACGCGTTCGTCGGGTTGTACTTGAACCCGAGCAGGAGCGAAATCACGAGAGTGAGTGCGCCGGTGATGACGATCGCGACGTAGGGCGAGCGGTGCCGCAGACTGACGCGCGCGAACGCATAGGGAAGCGCTCCGATGCGTCCCATCGCGTAGCCCGTGCGGCTGGCGACGTTGACGCCCGCGTTTGCGTTCGCGATCGTCGAGTTGACGATCGCGAGGAAGACGAAGAACCAGAAGAACCCGTAGAGGGACCGTGCCAGCCCTTGCCAGGAGTTGGCGCCGGACGTCGAGAACGTGGCGAACTTCGCCGGCCCGTAGGCGACGTCAACGGCGTAGGTCGTGAACACGTACAGCAGGCCGACGAGCAGGGTCGCGCCGATGACCGCGCGGCGGATCGTGCGACGCGGATCGCGTGCTTCCTCTGCGAGTGGGGTCGCGCCCTCGAATCCGCCGAAGCCGAGCAGGGCGAACACCGATCCGCCGATGACACCGGTCGTTCCGCGGAAGCCCGTCGGCGTGTACTTCGTGCTGAAGACCGAGAGCGTGTTGTGGCTACCGGCGTGCACGACGAAGAACACCGCAAGGACGACGAAGACCAGAATCTCGAACAGGCCGAGCACCGTACCCAGCCCTGCGGACGTGCGAATGCCGTACAACCCGGCCGCAACGACGATCAGCGTGCCGAGGATCGTCCACGGCCACCACAGATTGCCGGGGTAGCTCGACCATTCGGAGTGAATCGTCGACGCCGTCGTGAACCCGAGCTGCAGCAGCACCAGCGGCGAGATCATCAGCCCGATCAGGAGATAACCCCACGACGTGAGGAACCCGAGGCTCGTATGCAATCCCTGCGACACGTACAGCCCGAGCGACCCGGCGCCGGGAAGGTTCTTCGCCAACTCGCCGATGCAGAACGCTGTGAGCAGGCACGCGACCAGCGCGATCAAGACGGACAGCGGAAGCGCCCCGCCCGCATACCCGACCCCGAACGGGATCGAGGCGGCAATGGCGGCGCCCGGCGCCATGTCGGTCATGCTCTGGAAGAGCACTTCGCGCAGACCGATCGCGTCCTTACGCAGACCGGGCGGCGCCGTGGATGCAACAGCTTCTGCCATTGTCAACGCTCCGTTGAGTCGTCAACTATCTCGCTCCGACGGAGCGCGACGCTACTCCGCGAAGGTTTGTACGGGAAGGAACCGAGCCGGCGCAGAAACGTCCCCGGCAGCGGTGCCCCCGGCAGGTTTCGAACCTGCGATGCGGAGACGGACCAAGGGCCCGGTGATCAGACCGGGCCCTTGGGACCTAAGGGCATGTGGCGTTCACAGACCTACGCAGACCGCGTAGGCGCTGTAGCTGGATGCGGTACCAGTGTTGTTGTTGATCCACGTACGCCAGGTGGTGTTTGTGAAGGGCTCGGTCGAGTTCAGGTTCACGAAGATTGACGACGAACTCGAGAAGTCCCCACCCCCGGTTGTGACCTGCCCGGCTCCGCAGGTGCCCACGGCGTTGTCTTCACTCGACGGCTGAACCGTGCCGGTACCGAAGGATTGACCGTATAGGCGGGGCTTGGCAGCGCACACCGCGTAGGCGACGAACCCGGTGTCGCTGGCGGTGTTGTTGTTCATGAACACGTTCCACACGTGAGAGGTGTCCCCGGTCGGGTAGGAGCTGTTGATGTTGACACCCACGTTGCCCGAGGTCGAGAAGGCTCCGCCACTCCAGGGAACCTTGGCTCCGGGGCAGGTCGCGAACGTCTCGCTCTGCACACCGGCCGAGTTGGTCGCCGTTGCAGAATGCACCACCTGGTAACCCTTGGGCTTATTCGCGCAGATCGCGTGGACCGTAAAGGCGGTATTCGATCCGGTGCCGTTGTTTACGTCCGCGACCCAGGATTTGCCCGCCGGGTAGGAGGAGTTGATGTTTGCAACCACGGAATCCGATGCGATCGTGACGCCGCCACCAAGCGGCACCTTCTTGCCGGGGCAGGACACGCTCCCTGCGGCCTGCAAGCCGGCCGGAGCCGTGAACGCCGCGGAGGCGACTCGCACGTAGCCCGCGGGCGGTTTGGTCTTGCTCGCGGGTGCGTGGACGGATGCTGGTGTCTTAGCGCGGGCGATCGCCGCGCCCGGCGACGCGACAGCGGCTTTTGCCACCACCTTGCTCGGGACGGCCTGCGCTGGCCAGGTGCTGGCGCCGATGAGGGCGGCGATGCAGAGTCCGGCTGTGGTGGCCAGATGGATGCGATTCATGACAGTTCCCCCCGATTGTGCAGCTGACAAATCCGATGCCCCAGACCCTAAATTGGTCCGCCGTCGCACGAATCCGGGAATGCCCTACATATTGAGCGTTCTACCGGGCCGACGGTTCAGATCTGCGCCAAAGACGACCCCGCTACACACACAACATCAACGAGTGACGAATCAGCCGAAGGCCGGATAGGAGACATGAAACAAAGCAATACATTTTCAGCGGTGCCCCCGGCAGGATTCGAACCTGCGACGCCCGGCTTAGGAGTCCGGCGCTCTATCCCCTGAGCTACGAGGGCTGACCGCTTCGAAGGATACGGGGGCCTCAGGCTCGCACTGCGTCGACGAAGCGGTGTGCCGGGTCGGCCAACCGTGCGCGGATCGCTTCGAAGGTTGCGGTCGCCCGGGTGCCGGCCCATCCGGCGGGCAGCAACGACGCAGGCAGTCCCGGGTCGAGGTACGGCAGGCGCCGCCAAGCGGTGAGGGTGCGCAGGTAGTCGCCGAACGCTTCGGCGTCATCGATGCTGCGACGTCGTCGCCATGCAGTCAGGACGGCTGCATGCGCGCGGTCGAAGTCCGAGTACTGCGCGGACAGTTCCGCCAGATCCCACCACGTCGCGATCTTCTCCGGCAGGGCGCCGAAGCCGAGGTGATCTGCTCGGAACAGCTCGACATACGCCCCGAAACCGTCGAGGGCCTCGCGGGCCTCGTCCTCGAGATGTTGGGGTGCGATCCACGTCCCCGCGCTCACCGTGCCGAACCCCAACCACGCGAGCTGCGAGCGGAGCAGGTGTCGCTTGTCGCGTTCTGCCTCCGGGACGCTGAACACCGCGAGCAGCCAGCCGTCCGACAGCGTCGCCTGCTTGCGGTCGAAGATGCGACGGTCGCCGAGGTCGAGCATGCGCCGGGTGTGCTCGCCGATCGTGTATCCGGCGCTGCCGTCGACGCGTGCGGGCGCGATCACGCCGCGCCTCTTGAGCCGCGAGATCGCCGAGCGCACGGCGGGCTCGTCGACGCCCACCTGCGCCAGCAGCTTCACCATCGTTGCGACGCTGAGCCAGCCGCCCGACTCGCGGGCATACAGGCCGTAGAGCGTCACGATGAGCGCGCGCGGGGGCAGCACGGCGGTGCTGCTCGAAGCGCTCACGACGAAGATCCCATCTGACGCATTCTTGACTGTCGTCAGAGTAACGGCATACTGACTGCATGGCGTCGAACTCGTCAGAACTCGTTGCGAGCGGCCACCTCGACACGTTCTGCCGCGATCACCTGCCGCCGGCCGACCAGTGGCCAGAGCTGATCTTCGAGATCGACGACGTGCAGTACCCGCCGCGGCTCAACTGCGTGAGCGAACTGCTCGACCGCACGATCGCCGACTACGGCGAAGACCGGCGGTGCCTGCTCACCCCGACCGGCGAATCGTGGACCTACGGCGAGCTGCGCGCACAGGTCGATCGGGTCGCGCGCGTGCTCGTGAACAGGTACGGCATCGTTGCGGGCAATCGCATCCTGCTCCGCGGCCCGAACAATCCGTGGCTGGTCATCTGTTGGCTTGCGACGCTGCGCATCGGCGCCGTGGCAGTGTCGACGATGCCGCTGCTGCGCGCCAACGAGCTCACGACCATCGCCGCGATCGCGCGCGTCGACCTGGCCCTGTACGACGAGCGGTTCGCCGACGAGCTCGACCGCGCCGATCTCGGCGCGGCACCCAAGATCGGCTACGCCGAATTGCAATCGGCTGCAGCAGCCGAGTCCGACGCGCCACTCGCCAGTGCCGACACTGCCGCTGACGATGTTGCACTGCTCGCGTTCACGTCGGGCACGACCGGACGGCCGAAGGCGACGATGCACTTCCACCGTGACGTGCTCGCGATTGCCGACACCGTGGGCAAGCACGTCTTCCGCGTCGTCGCTGACGACATCGTCACCGGGACCCCGCCGCTCGCGTTCACCTTCGGGCTGGGCGGCCTGCTCGTGTTCCCTATGCGAGTCGGTGCGTGCACGCTGCTGCTCGAGCGGGCGACGCCGGACGAGCTCGCCGACCACATCCAGACCCACCACGTCACGGTCTGCTTCACCGCGCCAACCGGATACCGAGCGATGGTCGTCGGCGGTAACGGTGAGCGCCTGCGCGGACTGCGGCGCGCCATCTCGGCCGGCGAGCACCTGCCGAGGGCGACGTGGCAGCTGTTCTACGACGCCACCGGGGTGCGCCTGATCGACGGCATCGGCTCGACCGAGCTGTTGCACGTGTTCGTGTGCGCGGCCGATGACGACATCCGCCCGGGGACGACCGGCATCGCCGTGCCGGGTTACCGCGCGACGATCCTCGACGACGAGGGTCGGCCCGCGCCGACCGGCACGCCCGGTCGGCTGGCCATCAAGGGTCCGACCGGATGCCGCTATCTGGACGACGAGCGCCAGCGCAACTACGTCCAACACGGCTGGAATCTCACCGGCGACATCTTCGTGCAGGACGCCGACGGCTACTTCACCTACGTCGCGCGCGGCGACGACATGATCATCTCCGCGGGTTACAACATCGCCGGCCCCGAGGTCGAGGAGGCACTCAACGCCCACGCCGCGGTCGTCGAGTGCGCGGTCGTCGGAGCACCGGACGAGGCACGCGGGCAGCTCGTGACGGCCTACGTCGTGCTCGTCGACGGCCGGACGGGTGACGAGCAGCTCCGCCGCGAGCTGCAGGACTTCGTGAAGAGCTCGATCGCGCCGTACAAGTACCCGCGCGCGATCGAGTTCGTCCCGGCACTGCCGCGTACGAGCACCGGCAAGATCCAGCGCTTCGTGCTGCGCAATCAGACCCCCGCCGGAGCCCCCTGATGCGGGTGGCAGTCATCGGCGGCGGCCCGGGCGGCCTGTACTTCGCCGCGCTGATGAAGCAGCTCAAGCCGACGCACGACATCACCGTGTGGGAGCGCAACGCCGCCGACGACACGTTCGGGTTCGGAGTTGTGTTCTCCGATGAAACCCTCGGCGGCATCGAGCATGCGGACGAGCGCATCTTCGCGCAGATGCAGGCCGAATTCGCGCAGTGGGACGACATCGACGTCGACTTCCGCGGGCAGGTACTGACAAGCGGCGGGCATGGTTTTGCCGCCATGAGCCGCAAGCGCCTGCTCGAGATCCTGCAGCAGCGCTGCCTCGAACTCGATGTCACGATCCACTTCCGCACGCTTGCTCCTGACGTCGTGCAACTGTCGTCCGACTACGACCTGGTCATTGCCTGCGACGGCCTGAATTCGGGCGTGCGCAACCGGTACGCCGACACCTTCGGTCCGAGCCTCGAGGCCCGGCAGTGCAAGTACATGTGGCTCGGCACGACGAAGGTGTTCGACGCCTTCAAGTTCTACGTGCGCGAGACCCCGCACGGCGTGATGCAGATCCACGGCTACCCCTACGACAGCCACGGCAGCACGTTCATCGTCGAGATGAACGACGAGGTGTGGCGGCGTGCCGGCTTCGACGCGTTCGCCGATCGCGACTTCGTGCCGGGCGAATCGGACGAGAAGTCGGTCGAGCTGATCCGCGAGCTGTTTGCTGACGTTCTCGACGGGCACGACGTGCTCACCAACAACTCGCGCTGGATCAACTTCACCACCGTTCGCAACGAGACCTGGCGCCACGACAACATCGTGCTGCTCGGCGATGCCGCCCACACAGCGCACTTCTCGATCGGTTCGGGCACCAAGCTCGCCATGGAGGACGCGCTCGCACTCGCTGCCTGCCTGCACGAACAGCCCGACGTGCCGTCCGCGCTCGACGCCTACGAGGCCGAGCGCAAACCAGTGGTCGTCTCGACGCAACGCGCGGCCCAGGCAAGCCTCGAGTGGTTCGAGAACCTCACGCAGTACACGGGACAGGATCCGCTGCAATTCGCGTTCAACATCATGACGCGCAGCCGCCGGGTGACCTATGACAACCTGCGAGTGCGCGACCCCGAGTTCGTCGGGGCCGTCGACGAGTGGTTCGCGCAGCACGAGGCGAGCCGCGGCAACGGCACGGGCGAGACACGCCCGCCGATGTTCCAGCCGCTGCGGCTGCGCGACCTCGAGCTCGCCAACCGTGTCGTCGTATCGCCGATGGACATGTACAAGGCCGTCGACGGCGTCCCGAGCGAATTCCACTTCGCACACCTGGCCGGCAAGGCGCTCGGCGGCGCAGGGCTGGTGTTCACCGAAATGGTCTGCGTGTCACCCGAAGGCCGCATCACGCCGGGCTGCGCGGGGATCTACACCGACGAGCACGCCCGGCATTGGCGGCGCATCACCGACTTCGTGCACACCGAGACGCAGGCCAAGATCGCGCTGCAACTCGGCCACTCCGGGCGCAAGGGCTCGACGAAACTCATGTGGGACGGCATCGACGATCCGCTGCCCGCCGACAACTGGGACGTGGTCGCACCGTCGGCGATCTCGTACCGCCCGGGCGTCAACCAGACCCCGCGCGAACTCACCCATGCCGAGCTCGCCGATATCCGCGACCAGTTCGTCGACGCAGCGCGACGTGGCGACGAGGCGGGCTTCGACCTGCTCGAACTGCACTGCGCGCACGGCTATCTGTTGTCATCGTTCATCTCCCCGCTGACCAACCGACGCGACGACGAGTACGGCGGCTCTCTCGAGAACCGGTTGCGGTTCCCGCTCGAGGTGTTCGCCGCCGTCCGCGCGGTCTGGCCCGAGCACAAGCCGATGAGCGTGCGCATCTCGGCGACCGACTGGTACGACGGCGGTATCGATGCCGACGAAGCAGTCGAGATCGCGAAGGCGTTCGCCGGCGCAGGTGTCGACATCGTCGACGTCTCGACCGGCCAGGTCGTCTCCGACGAGCGCCCGGCCTTCGGCCGTTCGTACCAAACCCCGTTCGCCGATCGCATCCGCAACGAGGCGGGCATCGCGACGATGGCGGTCGGCATCATCTCGTCCTGGGACGACGTGAATTCGCTGCTGCTGGCCGGACGTGCCGACCTGTGCGCGTTGGGTCGCGCGCATCTCTACGACCCGAACTGGACGCTGCACGCAGCCATCGAGCAGGACTACGCCGGACCAGGCGTGCAATGGCCGTTGCCGTGGCAGGCCGGCGCCCGCAAGCCGCAGACCGGACGCAGCGACGGGCCGCGTCCGCGCCTCGAACTCATCCGCGCCGGCAGCACCGGCACTGCGCACCGGCGGTGGCGGCCGTGACCGAAGCCGGCACCGTCGCCCTCGTCACGGGTGCGGGTCGCGGGATCGGGCGCGCCATCGCCGTGCGGCTGAGCAAGGCCGGCATGCAGGTCGCCCTCACCGCGCGGAGCACGGGCGATCTCGCCGGCACCGCCGACCTGTGCGCCGGCCCGACGCTGACGATCAGCGCCGACATCACCGACGGTGCCGAGATCGAGCGCATCTTCACCGAGATCGAATCGACGTGGGGTCCGGTCGCCGTGCTCGTCGCGAATGCGGGAAGCGGCACGTCGGCAAGGCTCGACCGCACGACCGACGACGAGTGGCAACGCATGCTCGACCTCAACCTCACCGCGCCGTTTCGGTGCATGCGGCGAGCCGTGCCCGCGATGCGGGCCGCGAAACACGGCCGCATCGTGGTGATCGCGTCGACCGCGGCGCGCGTCGGCGAGCCGTACATCGCCGCGTACACCGCGAGCAAGCACGGCGTGCTCGGCCTGGTCCGATCTGCGGCCGCAGAACTTGCACCGAGCGGCGTCACGGTCAACGCGATCTGTCCCGGCTACGTCGATACCCCGATGACCGACGCAACCATCGCGACGATTGTGCAGCGCACCGGGCGCACGGCCGAGCAGGCGCGCGCGGCCCTCGCCGACAAGCAACCGATCGGACGACTCATCACACCGGACGAGGTCGCCGTCGCGGTCATGTCGTGCGTCGAGAACGGCGCACTCAACGGCCAGGCGATCATCGTCGACGGGGGAGCTGTGCAGGCATGATCGAACGCATCAACCCGCCCGAACTGGCACGCCCCGCCGGCTTCGCGCATGCCGTCGTCGGCACGGGCACGATCGTGTTCCTCGCGGGACAAACCGCAATGGCGTCGGACGGATCGATCGTCGGCACCGACGTCGTGAACCAGTTCGACACCGCGCTGAGCAACCTGCTCGCCGCGCTCCGGGCCGCTGGTGGCGAACCCAGTGACCTCGCCTCGCTGACCATCTACGCCGTCGACCTCGCCGACTACCGTCGCAACGCAGCACAGATCGGGCAGGTGTGGCAGCGGCTGATCGGCCGCGACTACCCGGCAATGGCAGCCGTCGGTGTCGCGCGACTATGGGACGACGAAGCGCTGGTCGAGGTGCAGGGTTACGCGGTGCTCAGCGACCCTGCCAGTTCGGCGGCCGCTTCTCGTTGAATGCCGCGTGGAACTCGCGGTGATCGGCACTGGTCATCAACAGCGCCTGAGTCATCGCGTCGAGTTCCATCGACGGGCCCATCGCCATGTCGAGCTCACGCGTGAGCAGCGATTTCGTCTGCGCATAGGCAAGGGTCGGGCCATCGGCCAGCGTGCGTGCCAACTCGGCCACCGCCTCGTCCAACCCGTCGTTCGGGACGAGCCGCGAGACCAGCCCGTACCGATCGGCAGTCGCCGAGTCGATCGTGCCGCCGAGCATCAGCAACTCGGTCGCACGTCCGAGACCCACGACGCGGGGCAGCAGGTAGGCCGCGCCCATGTCGCCGCCCGACAGACCCACCTTGGTGAACAGGAACGCGAAGCGGCCCGACTCGGTGACCACGCGGAAGTCGGACGCGAGGGCGATCACCGCTCCGGCACCCGCGGCGATGCCCTGGATCGCGCTGATGATCGGGATCGGGCACTCGCGCATGGCCCGGATCGCGTCGCCGGTCATCTTGGTGAACCGCATCAGGTCACGCGGTTCCATCGTGATGAGCTCGCCGATGATCTCGTTGACATCGCCGCCGGCGCAGAACGCCTTGCCCTCACCGCGGATGACCAGCGCTCGCACGTCCTGATGATGTGGCAGTTCGCCGAGCAGGTCGCGCAGGTCGGCATAGCTCTCGAACGTCAGAGGGTTGAGCTTCTCGGGACGGTCGAGCGTCACCGTCGCGACGCCGTCGGCCTTGCTGAACCGGAAGTGCTCCCAGTGTTCGGTCAGCGGTACCGACGCGCGAAAGCGGTAGTCATCAGTCATCACTAATCAGATTCCCTTACGAAGCAGGTCGCGGGCGATGATCGTGCGCTGGATCTCGGATGCGCCCTCGTAGATGCGCAGCGACCGCACGTCGCGGTAGAGGTGCTCGAGCAGGTGGCCCTGCCGAAGGGCAGCCGCGCCGTGCAACTGGACGCATCCGTCGATGATCGACTGCGCGGCCTCGGTCGCGTACAGCTTCGCCATGGCCGAGCGTCGGCTCTGCAGCTGCGGTTCGTCCCCGGCGTCGTACGCGCTCGCCGCGGAGTAGACGAGCAGTCGTGCCGCTTCGAGTTCGGTGCTCATGTCGGCGAGGCGGTGTGCGACCGCCTGCTGGGCGGCCAACGGGCCGCCGAATGCCTCGCGCTGTTGGACGTGCTGCACGGTGGCGTCGAGGGCTGCCTGGGCCATTCCGACTGCGAAGGCTCCCACGCTCGGACGGAACAGGTCGAGCGTGCGCATCGCGACCGCGAAGCCGGCGTCGACCTCGCCCAAGACGTCCTCGGGTCCGACCCGGACGCCGTCGAACACCAACCGGCCGATCGGATGGGCGGCCAGCAGGTCGAGGTGCTCGCCGGACAGCCCGGCAGCGTGGCCGTCGACCACGAATGCGGTGATGCCGCGCGCTCGTGCGTCGAGCGTCGTGCGCGCGAAGACGGAGTAGACGTCGGCCTCGGGTGCGTTCGAGATCCACAACTTCTCACCCGACAAGCGCCACCCGTCGCCGTCGGGTTCGGCGCGCAGCGACAGCGCGGCAGCGTCGGATCCCGCGCCGGCTTCGGACAACGCAAACGCGGCGACCACCTCGCCGGACACGACGCCGGGCAGCCACCGTTCGTGCTGCGCAGGCGTGCCGGCCTGCAGGATCGGGTAGCTGCCCAAACCCTGCAATGCGAGCGCTGTCTCCGCCTCACCGCTGACCTGCGCGAGCGATTCGCGCAACAGGCACAGTTGCATCGCCGCCGCATCGCGCACCGGCTCACCGGGTTGCCCGCCGAACAGTCCGCGCAGTAGGCCCTGCTTGCCGAGTTCGGCCAGCATCGGCCGGTTGACCCGGCCCTCGGGCGCCCCGGCGACGAGCGGAGCGATGGCATCGGTCGCGATCTGTCGCACGGTCGCGCTGTAGTCGCGCTGGGCGGGCGTGAGCGAGAAGGCTGTCATGGCGCTCACGACGGTAGCAACCAACCTCGAGCGTGCGGAGGTGAATCAGGCCGGCGTCGCCTGGGTGGGCCGCGCGTCGAGATCGATGCCGCGCCGCCGCAATTTCAGCGTGTAGATCGAGTCGTGCGAGAGCAGGTGGCTCACGCCGGTCGCGAGGACGATGGCCGACATCAACGGCAGGATCACCGAGTACTCGCCCGTGAGTTCGAACAAGATGATCACCGCAGTGATCGGCGCCCGCGCGGCGCCGGCGAACACCGCGCCCATGGCGATGAGGCCGTAGGCGCCGACCGGTCCGGCCGTCCCAGGAGCGACGATCTCGAGGATGCCGCCGTAGGCTGCGCCGAGCATCGCACCGATGAACAGGCTGGGGGCGAACACGCCGCCCGAGCCGCCGATGCCGATCGTGAGGCTGGTGGCGAGCATCTTGCCGAGCATCAGCACGATGAGAAACGCAATCGTGTATCCGCCGGCCACCCCGCGTCCGAGCACCGGGTAGCCGACGCCGTACATCTGCGGCAGCACCAGCAGCACCGCACCGAGCACGAGGCCGCCCACTGCCGGTCGGAGCCATTCGGGCCAGCGCCACAGCCGGTCGCACACGTCCTCGATCAGGTAGAGCACCCTGGTGAATGCGACGCCGACGCCTCCGGCGAGCAGGCCGAGCGCCGCGAAGTAGAAGTACTCGATGCCGTGGGCAACGGTGAAGGTCGGCAGGTGCAGGAACGGTGCGGTGCCGAACGATGCCCGGCCGACGACACTTGCAGTCACCGACGAGAGCACGACCATGCCGAAGGATCGCGAAGCGAAATCGCGCAGGATCAGTTCCATCGCGAAGAAGACACCCGCCAGCGGGGCGTTGAATGTCGCGGCGATTCCGCCGGCCGCGCCGCAGGCGACCAGGATGCGCGTGCGGTCGGTCGGCGTCCCGACAATGCGCCCGAGCGTCGACCCCAGCGCCGAGCCGATCTGGACGATCGGGCCCTCGCGGCCGACCGACCCGCCGCCGCCGATGCACAGCGCCGATGCCAGTGCCTTCACCGCCGCGACCTGCGGGGCGATGCGGCCCTGCTTGCGCGCGACCGCGTACATGACCTCGGGGACGCCGTGCCCACGTGCCTCGCGTGCGAAGAAGTGCACGAGCGGTCCGTAGGCCAGACCTGCGACCACCGGTGCGAAGACAACGAAGTACGGCCCGAGGCCGGGAAACATCGGATTGGCGGCGTGGCCGGCCGCCGAGTAGTCACTGTGGCCGGAGAGAAGAAGCGTGAATGACTTGATCAGCCAGCGGAACACGATCGCACCCAACCCGGCGCCCGCGCCGATCGCCAGCGACAGGGCGACCAAGCCCGATTCTGACGACCGGAGTGCGAGGATGGCTCGCCTGACGTGAATTTGATCGACCAATCGTTGCATGATGCAACGATTGTATTAGGCAAACTTGCGGAGGTCCAACCGTGGTTCAGAAACACAGCGACGTCGACGACCTGGTCACCGCCGTCCTGACGGCGTCGCGGGTGCTGGTCGGGGTGTCGGCCGCGTCACTCGCGGACGTCGAAGACACGGTTACGGTCGCGCAGTTCCGCACCCTGGTGGTGCTCCACAGTCGGGGCGAGCTGAATCTGAACGGCCTGGCCGACGAACTCGAGGTGAACGCGTCCACGGCCCTGCGCATGATCGACCGGCTGCTGGCCGTGGGACTGGTCACCCGACGCGACAACCCGTCGAACCGACGTGAGGTGCAGCTGCGGGCCTCGCCCGAGGGCGAGCAGCTCGTCCGCAGTGTGACGACGCGTCGTCGGTCACGGATCACACGAATCGTGCGCGCCATGCCCGAAGCGGATCGCGGTGAACTCGTGCGCGCGCTCCAAGCATTCGCCGATGCTGCAGGTGAACCGGCGGCCGGGAACCCGGCCGCACTGGGGTGGTAAGAACGTCCTACTGACTCAGGCGGGTGAGCTTGACGCTGCTGCCGCGGTCGTGTTGTCGGCCGGCGAAGTCGGTGCGCTCGCCGGCGATGTGGACGTGACGCTCGTGGGTGTCGTCGCGCTCGTCGACGGTGCCGGTGCGGTCGTGTGCGTCGCCGACGAGTGCGCTGCGGACGTTGCGGGCCGCGTCGACGGTGCGGACGACGATCCGGCCGCGGGCGAGGTCTTCGGCGCCGCCGAAGTGCTCGGTGCGGACGACGTACCGGCCGACTTCTTGGCGCCGGCAGACGCGCTGTGCGCGCCCGGTGCC
Organism: uncultured Actinomycetota bacterium; assembly: GCA_963754285.1. Classification (GTDB taxonomy): domain Bacteria; phylum Actinomycetota; class Actinomycetes; order Mycobacteriales; family Jatrophihabitantaceae; genus RYN-133. Next base: position 450,053 of record CAVWFN010000007.1, on the reverse strand, counting down.
GACGACGCTCCGGACGACGACTTCCCCGCCGAGTGGCCGGCCGAATTCTCGGCGGCCGGCGACGCGCCACCACCGCCCGGGGGTGCCACGGCAGGCGCCTTCGAGTCGTTGCCGGTGAACAGGAAGATCCCGAGCGTGGTGAGGATGACCAGCAGGCTCACCGCCGCTGCGATCGCCATTGCGCTCAGTCGGCGTCGCCGTCGTGGGGGCACGGCGTCGGCGGGTGGCCGAGGGGGAGCCGCGACCGCCGCGACCATGCCGGTGGGCGCGTCGGCGAAGCCGGCGGCGACCGGCACCGCCAGCGGGACGAGCGGCAGCGCGCGCGAGCCTTCGTTGCGCAGCACCCGCGCGATCTCGGTCGCGGTCGGGCGCGCCGCCGGGTCGAACTCGGTCATCGCATACAGCAGGCCGGGCCAGGGCTCGGGGAGCTCGGCGGGGATCTGCGGCCGTTGCGACAGCCGCGCCATCGCCGCCTCGAGCGGTGGTCCGTCGAACATCCGCTGCCCGGTCAATGCCTCGAGCAGCACCAACCCGAGCGAGTAGATGTCGGCGGGCGGGTCGACAGCCGATCCGCGCGCCTGCTCGGGCGCCAGGTACGACGCCGTCCCGAGGGTGAAGTTGACGCTGGTGAGCCGCTCGGTGCCGAGCAGGCGCACGATGCCGAAGTCCGACAAGCGCGCGCGGACGGTGTGGTCCTCGTCCGAGCGATCGATGCCGAGCAGGATGTTCTCGGGCTTGACGTCGCGATGCACCATGCCTTGCGCGTGCACGTAGGCGAGGCCGTCGGCGAGCTGGATTCCGATCTCGCGCACTGACGCCTCGGGAAGCGGGCCCTGGGCGATCTGCGCGGCCAGCGACGGGCCCTCGATCAGCTCCATGACGATGTAGGCGTGCGGCGCGGCGTCGAGCGAGCCGTCGAACAGGGCAATCAGGTTGGGGTGATTGAGGCGCGCCAGTGCGGCGACTTCGAGCTGCTGGCGCTCGATGCCGTTCGCGGTGTCGGACCCGTCGGGCGCGACGCGCTCGGCGCGGAACACCTTGACCGCGACGGGGCGATCGAGCACCTCGTCGTGGGCGCGGAACACCTCGGCCATGCCTCCAGCCCCGATGCGGTCGAGCACGCGATAGCGCGCGCCGATGATCCAACCGCCGTTCGCGGGTCCAGCTGGGGGTTCGGGCCGTGGTTCCAAGGGGCCGATGGCCTGCGTGTCGTCCGAGATTGCTCTGCACTCCCTCTCTTGTCCTGATCATTGTCCCCGAACTGAACCGTTACGAATCGGGCAGTGCCAGCAGCCCCACAACAACAGCGCGGAATGCGACACAAAACGGCCCGCCGGACGGGTCCGGCGGGCCGTTTCGGGTGGTACGGGTCAGCTCAGAGTCAGAGCCGTGTCATCGATGAAGAAGCTCGTGGCGAGCGAGGAATCCTCGGTGCCCGTCCACTTGATCGTGACCGTTTGACCTGCGTAGGAGGACAAGTCCACCGTCCGCACGGCATATCCGCCCTTGTTCAGGTTCGAGAACGTCTGCTTCGACGTCCCGTTCGCCGTCAGGGTCAACTTGTCGTAGGCCGTGCTGGTCGTCGTCTCGGCGGTCGAGATCGACAGGTAGTACGTCAGCGTGGCCTTGCACCCGGCCGGGATGGCCACCGACTGCGAGAGCGTGTCGGTGTGGGTGGTGCCGTACCCGTCGAGCCAGGCGTAGCCGGAGCCGGCGTGCGAGTGCGCGCCGTCGGTGTTGATGACCCCTGAGGTCTGCGACCAGTTGGACGCTCCCGACTCGAAGCCCGGGTTGAGCAGCTTCTGACCGCTGCAGCCGCCGCCGCCCGAGGACGAGATCGTCCACGAGAACGTCGCGCTGCCGGAGGCGTTCGTGCTGTCCTTGGCCGTGACCGTCGTCGAGTACGTGCCTGCGGTCGTCGGGGTCCCGGAGATCAGACCGGTCGATGCGTTGATCGACTCGCCCGCGGGCAGGCCCGTCGCGCTGTAGGTCAGCGTCGCGCCGCCGGAGTCACTGGCCTGGATCTGCACCGACTTCGCCGTGCCGACCGTCCCCGTCTGGCTGCCCGGGTTGGTGACGGTCACCGTGTTCCCGCCGCCACCGCCGGTCGAGCCGCCGAAGGCAGCCGTGCCGTTGGGTGTGCCGAGACCGGTCGGGCCGTCCCAGCCGCTTGCGCCCTTGCACAGCGCGCTCGGCGAGCACGATCCGGTCGAGCCGGACGTGACGTCGTTCAGGTTCGCGGTGTGCGAGTACGGCGAGGCCGGTGCAACGGTGCCGGCCGCCGGCGTCCCGGCAAGGGCGTAGGTCGACGCGATGATCGGCGACGAGGCGCTCGTCCCGCCGTACACCGCCCAGCCGCTGCCGCCGTAGGTCTGGTACACCGCAACGCCGGTGTTCGGGTCGGCAACCGCAGACACGTCGGCAGTGGCACGCTTCGAACACGCGGTGATGCTGCTCTGGAACGACGGCTTGGTCTCGTCGCTCGAGCAGCCCGACCCGGCGCCGGACCAGGCCGACTCCGTCCAGCCGCGCGAGTTCGACGCCGTCGACAGCGAGGTGCCGCCGACCGCGACCACCCGCGGCGAGGTCGCCGGGTAGATCACGCCGGCGGAGTAGCCGTTGTCGCCGGTGGACGCGGTGTAGACGACCCCGCTGGGCTGGAAGTAGGTCGAGTCGTAGGACGACTCGGTGCCGCCCTCGGACCCGCCCCACGACATCGACACGAACTTCGCGCCGAGTGTCGTGGCTTCCTTGACCGCGGTGAACAGGTTGTCCGAGGCGTCGTTCGCCTCGATCAGCGTGATCGCGCAGTTCGGGCAGATCGCAGAGACCATGTCGAGGTCGAGCGAGATCTCGCCGGCCCAGCCGGTGTCGCCGGTGGGCAGCGGGCTGGTCGCGCCGTTCTGGTTGAGCTTCTGGAAGCACCCGTTCGCCGTGGTGCACGCCGGCAGGCCGAACTGGCTGCGGTAGGTCGACAGATCCGAAGCGGCGTTCGGGTCGTCGTAGGCGTCGACGATGTAGACGCGCTCGCCGCTGCCGGAGCTCGCGGCGGCCGAGGCGATGTTGTAGGCCGACTGCAGATTCGACGGACCGTAGCCGGACGGGGTGGCCTGCGGAGAGGCCGTGAAGTGGGATTTGGGGGTGAAGCCGAGATCGCTGCGCCGCTCCGCGAAGCAGGTGTAGTGACCGCGGGCGACGTTCTGGCTGCAGCTGTGCACGATCGTCGATCCGGATGCCGCCGACGCCGGGTTGGCGATGGCAACAGCGGACAGCGCGACCGTCGTGCCGCTGAGGAGGACGGTCAGTCCTCGCAGAGCAACATTCACGGGTCCCTCCAGGGATTTGGGTTGGGGAGTGGCTTCGACAGGGAGGCCGTAGCGAAATGTAGGGGTTCGATGTGTATTGCGAGCCCGTTCCCAATTGACAAGTAGTGGTCTGGCAGGAACCGGCCCGCCGTAGGCTCGGCGTGTGGAACTCACCCACCTCGACTCCGCCGGCGCTGCACGCATGGTCGACGTGTCGGCCAAGGACGTCACGGTGCGCGTCGCGCATGCCCAGGGCCGCTTCGTGACCACGCCGGACGTGATCGCGCTGTTGCGCCGTGACGGCCTGCCGAAGGGCGACGCGCTCGCGGTCGCACGGATCGCAGGGCTCGCGGGCGCCAAACGCACGCCCGACCTCGTGCCGCTGTGCCATCCGGTCGCGTTGCACGGAGTGACCGTCGACCTCGACGTCCGCGACGACTCGGTCGTCATCGACGCAACCACGAGGACGGCCGACCGCACCGGCGTCGAGATGGAGGCGCTGACCGCGGTCGTGGCCGCCGGGCTGGCTCTCTACGACATGGTCAAGGCCGTCGACAGGTCGGCACAGCTCACCGACGTCCGGCTGCTCACGAAGTCCGGCGGACGCAGCGGCGACTGGGAACGCGCGTGAAGGCAGCCGTCATCACCTGCTCCAACCGGTCGGCAGGCGGCGAGCGACGCGACGACTCGGGTGAGCTGCTCTCGTCGTGGCTCACGAGCGAAGGCCATGAGGTCGTCGCGCACGTGGTCGTCCCGGACGAGATCGATGCCATCCGCACGGCCGTGCAAGCTGCCGTCGGGTCGGGCGCGGCTGCCGTCATCACTACCGGCGGAACGGGCCTGACGCCGACTGATGTCACACCGGAGGCGGTTCGGCCGATGCTGGATCGCGAGGTGCCGGGGATCGCCGAGGCACTACGGCTCGTGTCGCGCGATCGCGTGCCCACCTCGGTGCTCTCGCGCGGCGTCGCCGGGACGATCGGGACGTCGCTCGTCGTCACCTTGCCGGGCTCGCCGGGCGGGGTGAAGGACGGCATCGCCGTTCTCGGTCCGATCCTGGCGCACGCCGTCGATCAACTTGCCGGCGGCGATCATCAGCCGGGCGGCGGCATATGAGCGTCACCGTGTGCACCGTCAGCGACCAGCCCCTCGACATCGCGGCGCACGAGAGTGCCGTGGCATCGATGGATGGTGGCGCGTCGGTCACCTTCTGCGGCGTCGTGCGCCGCAGCGACCATGGTCGCGAAGTCGTCGAACTGGAATATCAGGGGCATCCCAGCGCTGCGTCGGTGCTGGCCGACGTCGCCGAGACGATCGCCGCCGAACCGGATGTGCTGTCGGTCGCGGTGAGCCATCGGGTCGGTCTGCTGAACATCGGCGACATCGCTCTCGTCGCCGTGGTCTCGACGGCACACCGTCGCGAGGCCTTCGACGCCTGCGCGCGACTCGTCGACGAGGTCAAGCACCGCCTGCCGATCTGGAAGCGGCAGGTATTCGCCGACGGCAGTGACGAATGGGTCAACTGCCCCTAGTCGTGAGTGGTCCGGCGCTCAACTGTTCTCGTGCGGCAGATCGGCGGTCTTCGCCTTGAGCGTGGGGTCGGTCGGCGGCACCTTCGGCTTGGTCTCGAGCACGCCCTCGACCTTGGTGGCCACCGAGTGGATCTGCTCGCTGTACTTGCCGCCGGTCGCCTTGTCGAGGCTGCCCGCGACGACATCGACACCCTGGGCGGCGCGCACCCGCGCCTGCTCGACGATCGGTGCCGCGGCCGCCGCGCCCTGCTCCGCGAGTTCCTTCGCCCGGGCGGCGAGCGGGCCCGCTGCTGCAGCCGCCTGTCCGGCGAGTTCGGCTGCCTTGTCGGTGAACTTGCTGGCGTCGGCCATGGTCGACTCCTTCGGTTGCGTAACGAAACTCCCATCAAAGCACTGCCGTCGATATCGCGGACGGGCGCAGACTGTGTTCATGACCGCACCGCGACGTCCGACACAACGCGACGACGACGATCCGGTCCTGCCCGACATCACCGACGACGAGCGCTCGATCGGGTGGGGCGACGAGCTATCCGGCGAACGCGACAACGGCAGTGACGGGCGCCGCGACGAAGATTGGTACCGCCGCGAACGCCCCCCGCACCACGAGTAACTAGGGCGTGGGTGGGGCGCTGTGCGTCCCGCCGGCACCGGCGGCCTGCGCCTGCAGCAAATCGCGGATCTGTTCGAGCAGGACGATGTCCTCGGACTTCGCCTCGGGCTCGTCGGTCGCCGGCTGGCCGGCCGCCAGCCTCGCCGCGCGACGCTCGGCGATCTTGTTGAGCGGCAGGACGACCACGAAATAGATGGCTGCGGCGACGATCAGGAACGTGATGATCTTGTTGATGAAATCGCCATAGAGGAATTTGCTGCCGTTGATGGTGAAGGTGAGATCGGCGAAGTTCGGCTGGCCACCGATGGCGGCGACGATCGGCGTGATGATGTCGGCCACCAACGCGGTCACGACGGCACCGAACGCGGCGCCGATGACGACGGCGATCGCCAGATCGACGACGTTGCCGCGCATGATGAATTCCTTGAAGCCCTTGAGCATGACCGTCCAACTCCCTAGGCCGAGAAACGTTTCGCCGCGGAGCCTAGGGCAATTCGTCCACTATCAGCACTAGTCGATCCGATGTCGTGTGCGCGACCGCGACCGCCTGTGAACGGGTGGCCGCGACGACGACAGTGGCGCTCGCGTCGCCGGAGAGCGAGGCGTCCTCGCTCCGGATCGAAAGCACGCGCATGCCGTCGGCGAGCAACGCCGCCGACGCGGCATCGTCGGCCGCGTCGACGACGCCGACCCGATCGCCGGGCTGCACGATCGCAGCGCTACCGGCCGCCACGGCGAGCGGGATGGCGACTTCGCCGGCGCGCAGCCGGTGGGCCAGTCCGGTGCGGACGTTGCTGCTGTGGCTCGGTTGGGTGACCGCACTGGCCGCGGCCAGCAGCAGGCAGCACAGCGCGGCGATGCGGCGCGGCCACCGCCCGATGCGCGCTGACAGCCGCGACCACCGAATTGCGAGCGCTCTCATGCCGCACGACGCTAGGTCGACGACGTAACCGCAAGCGTTGGATCCTTAGGGCTGTGGACGCCCGCGACGGCTGTGGACGGCTCAGGCCGACGCGGCAGCCTTGCCTGAACCGGACGACGCGGACGACGAAGAACTGGACGACGAGGTCGATGACGAGGTCGATGACGACGACGAGCTGTCCGACTTCGACGACGAGGAGGAGCTGTCGGACTTGGCGTCGGACTTCGACTCGGACTTCGACTCGGACTTCTTTGCCGAATCGCCCGAGGACTCCTTCGTGCCGTTCCCGCTGCGGCTGTCGTTGCGGTAGAAGCCCGAACCCTTGAAGACCACCCCGACCGACCCGTAGACCTTGCGTACCGCACCGTTGCACACGGGGCACTCGGTCACCGCCGGATCGGTGAAGGACTGCACCAGCTCGAACCGGTTCCCGCACTCGGCATCGGTGCAGGCGTACTGATAGGTGGGCATGCGTTCCTCGATCGGTTTTGGCACTCTCGCTCTGTGACTGCCAACCATGGTCGCTGATCGAAGATTCCCACGTCCAGTTGGGGTGACGTCTGGTTTGGTGGGCTACAGGTCGCGCCAGCCCCCGGACGGGGTGACGACGGCGCCGACCGGACGATCCCACCGCTCGCTCGGCACGCTGGCGAGCACCTCGGTGTCGTAGAGCAGTGCCGCGACCGGGGTGGCGGCCGGAACCCGGACGAGCGCCCGGTCGTACGAGCCGCCGCCGCGGCCGAGTCGCGTGCCGTCGAGCGCCACCGCCAAGGCCGGGACGAGGACGGCGTCGACCGCGGCGATCGCATCCGCGCCGAGCGGTTCGTCACCCGGCAGGGCGACCCAGTCGAGGTCGTGATCGGGCTGCGTGACCGGGACCAGAACGCGCACACCGCGCCGCACCAACTCGTCCAAGAGCTCGTGCGAACCAGGCTCGGTCCGCAGCGGCAGGTACGCCGCCACCGACGTCCAGCGCAGTTCGGCCTGACGGGCGAGCACGGCGGCGCGTACGGCGGCGCGTGCTGCCTCGATCTGGTCCGGCGTGAGCGTCCGCCGTTCCTGGAGCAACTCGTCGCGCAGGTCCTGCTTGTCCGCCCTGGCCATGCCTGCATTGTGGCCGGATAGCCTCTGCACATGACGAGTCGCACCGTGCGTAAGGCACTGATCCCCGCAGCCGGTCGCGGCACCCGGTTCCTGCCGTTCACCAAGACGCTGCCCAAGGAACTGGCGCCGATCGTCACAACCCCGGCGCTGGAGTACGTGGTCGCCGAGGCTGCCGAGAACGGGATCACCGACGTCCTGCTCGTCACGAACGAGTCGAAGCGAGCCATCGCTGAGTACTTCCGTCCGAACGACGATCTCGAGGCGGCGCTGGAGAAGAAGGACGACCAGGAGTCGCTGGAGCTCGTGCGCCGTGCGCCGGCGTTGGCGCGCATCCACGAGGTCGACCAGGACGATCCCAAGGGGCTCGGCCACGCGGTCGCCCAGGGTGAACAGTTCGCGGACGGCGAGGGTGTCGCCGTGTTGCTGCCGGACGATTTGATCGACGACCGAGACGCGTTGCTCGGCACGATGATCGAGGCCTACGCCGAGCACGGTGGTGTCGTCATCGGCCTGATCGACGTGCCGCGCGACGAGATCAGCAAGTACGGCAGCGTCCGGCTCACCGACGACAGCGAGCAGGACGCGGAGGTCGTCGCGATCGTCGAGCTCGTCGAGAAGCCGCCGGCCGAGACCGCTCCGAGCACCCTGGCGATCATCGGCCGCTACATCCTGCCCCCCGAGATCTTCGACGCGCTGCGCGAGACCGAGCCGGGCGCGAAGGGCGAGATCCAGCTGACCGACGCGATGCAGCAACTCGCGCATTCGGGCGTCCCGGTGCACGGTGTGGTGTTCCGGGGCCGTCGCTACGACACGGGCAACGGGCTCGACTACATGAAATCGGTCGTCCAGCTCGCCGGGCGACACCCCGAGATCGGTCAGGAGTTCAGCGCATGGCTGCGGGAGTATGTGACCTCAGGTTCATGACGGCAGCTTCATGACGACGGCTTGACGACGAAGGAGACGCGTGCCTGATCGCGATCGCCTACGCACGGTCGACGAACATCTCGAGACCGTGCTCGCGGGCATCGGCTCGATCGACCCCATCGAGCTGACCCTGCTCGACGCGCAGGGGCTGCTGCTCGCCGAGACCGTCGCCACCGAGGTCCCGCTTCCCGGCTTCGACAACTCGGCGATGGACGGGTACGCCGTGCGCTCGATCGACACCAAGTACGCGACCGCGGACGAGCCGGTCGTGCTGCCGGTCGTCGGCGACGTCGCAGCGGGGGCCAAGTCGCGCGGTGGCATGGGCGCGGGGCTCGCAATGCGGATCATGACCGGCGCACCGATTCCGGCGGGCGCCGACGGGGTCATCCCGCTCGAGGACACCGACCGCGGTGTCGCGCGCGTCGCGGTGCGGCGTCCGGTGCGCAACGGTGAATGCATCCGCCGCGCCGGTGAGGATCTGCAGGCGGGTCAGCCCGCGCTCGGCGCCGGTGCCGCTCTCGGGCCGCAGCAGATCGCATTGCTCGCAGCGATCGGACGTGACCGCGTGCTGGTGCGGCCGAGACCGCGGGTGTTGGTGATCAGCACCGGCAGCGAGCTCGTCGACGTCGGGCAGAAGCCCGCGTTCGGAGAGGTGGCCGACGCGAACTCGTATCTGATCGCCGCGGCCGCACGCGACGCCGGCGCAGACGCCTGGCGCTACGGGATCGTCCCCGACGACCACTCCGCGTTGCTCGACGTACTCGAGAGCCAGTTGCTGCGTGCCGATCTGCTCGTCACGACCGGCGGCGTCTCGATGGGCGCCTTCGATGTGGTCAAGCAGGCGCTGTCGGAGCTGGGCACGGTCGACTTCCTGCGTGTGGCGATGCAGCCGGGCAAGCCGCAGGGCTTCGGCCATCTCGGCAACCACGTGCCGATCTTCTGCCTGCCCGGCAACCCCGTCAGCGCGCTGGTGTCCTTCGAGGTCTTCGTCCGTCCCGCCATCCGCAAGCTGCTCGGCAAGCGCAACGTGCAACGCGCGACCGTCCAGGCGGCCGCGCTCGAACGCATCGAAAGCCCGGCGGGCGTGCGGCAGTTCCGTCGCGGCGTCCTGCACCGGGAAGCGACCGGCGGCTACAGCGTCTCGTTGGTCGGCGGCCCGGGATCGCACCTGATCGCCTCGATGGCGTCGGCGAACTGCCTCGTCGTGATCGACGAGGAGGTCACCGAGGTCGTCGCCGGTGCGCGCTGCACCGTGATTCCACTGCTGCTGTCGAACAGATGAGCAGCCATCCGGGTTGGCCTGCCGAGCTGTCCGCCGGCCCGGTGTCGCTGCGCCCGCCCCGGTTGCGTGACGCGCGCCGGTGGAGCGAGGTGCGGCTGCGCAACCAGGGCTGGCTCGAGCCGTGGGAACCGACCTCGCCGTATCCGTGGGCCGAACGCAATTCGACCGGAGCGTGGCCGCAACTGCACTCGGCGCTGAAGAAGGCGGCGCGCAACGGCACGATGATCCCGCTGATGATCATGTATGGCGGGCGGCTGGCCGGTCAGATGACCGTGTCGAACATCGTCCACGGAGTGCAGCGCTCGTGCACGATCGGCTACTGGGTCGACGGGGCGCTGGCCGGGCGTGGCATCGTCCCCACCTCACTCGCGCTGCTGATCGATCACTGCTTCACCGAGGTCTACATGCATCGCGTCGAGGTCGACATCCGTCCGGAGAACCACGCGAGCATCAGGGTGGTCGAGAAGCTCGGGCTGCGGCGCGAGGGCTACTACGAGCGCTTCCTCGACATCGACGGCGCCTGGCGTGATCACCTCGGTTACGCCATCACCGTCGAAGAGGTGCGTGGGACGACGATGCTCGCGCGGCTGGCCCAGCTACCCGCGCCGCCGTCCTGGCGCTCGGAACTCGCGTGAGCACCAAGATCACCCTCGGCATCAACCTCTAGTAGACGGTCTGTCGCCGACACGCCGAGTGTCCTGCCCGATTCCGCCGGAATCGCTGGCTAACTTGAGCAGGCAAAGCTGTGTTACCAGTGTTGCTAATGCAACTCATGTGACTGGAGGGGTTCGAAGTGTTGTCACCGATGATGACCGTCTTCGTCCTCGCCGTGCTGTGGTTGATCGTTGTCGTTCCGATGATCTTCCGGCGTCACGACGAACGCAGCCGTGAGAAGTCCGTCGACGGTTTCGGCAAGGCCATGCGCGCGCTCGGCCGACGCGCACACGCCACCCGTCCGGACGAGGCACGCACCGAAGTCTTCGTTCCGAGCTCGCGTTCTGCCGCATCGAATGCTCCGGCTGCACGTGGTGCGTCGCCGGCGCGGTCGGTGTCGACCCGCCGCCCGGTGCCCGTCGCGCAGGAGGCGCTGATGTACCCCGTCGAGGAGTCCGAGATGTCCGAGGCCCGCGCGGCGATGATGGCCAGGCGGCGTCGCTCGCTCGGCATCCTCGGCGCCGGATCGATCATCCTCGTCCCGACCGCGCTGCTGGTCGGCGGAATCATGTGGGTGCTCGCCGCACCGTTCGGACTCGGCCTGGCCGGTTACCTGTGGTTCCTCCGCTCGCAGGCCCACCGTGATCGCGAGCGCCGCTACAACCGCCAGGTGCGCGCGAGCGCTCGCGTGCGCAGCACCGACATCACCGCCGACAACAGGCGTGCGTCGATCCCCGAGTTCGCCGCGCCTGCCGAGTCGGTCGTGCGCATCGACGACGACGACATCGAGTTGCACAACATGGACACGATCGACCTCACCGGGCTCTACCAAGAGAGCCTCGCAGAGGCCGCTGCGCAGCGCCGCGCGTCCTGACGCACGCGCCGTCGCGGGGTCGCGCTTTGCTACCCTTCACCTCGGCCCGCGAGGGCCATCCCGTTCCGCGGGGCTGTGGCGCAGTCCGGTAGCGCACCTCGTTCGCATCGAGGGGGTCAGGGGTTCGAATCCCCTCAGCTCCACCAAATTCGATCTTGTCCCACGTTATGAGCCACGGCGCAGGGTTTCGATCACGGCGCTGAGGTCGTCGTCGCCGAAGCCCTGATCGATGGCTTGCTGATAGCGCGCCCGCACCGTGTCGGCCAGGTCGAGATGGACGCCTGCTCGATCGGCCAGGTCGGCGAACAGTCGCAGATCCTTGCTGCCGAGTTCGATCGAGAACCAAGCCTCGTGGTCAGTCCCGACCGTCGCGTCGATGCGGTTCTTCACGCCGGGTGCGATGACCTGCAGATCGTTGAACAAGCTCCGCACGGCTGCGTCGTCGAGCCCGAGACCCTGCGCCGTCGCGGTCGCGTCGGCCAATGCAGCCAGGCCGGCGAGCAGCAGATAGTTGTTGAGCAGTTTCATGATCGCGGCGGTCGCCGGTTCGTCGCCGCCCTCGTGGCGCGTTTCCGAGATCGCGGTCAATACGGGATCGACCTTGGCGATCGCATCCGCAGGGCCGCCGACGAGAAGCAACGCGCTGCCGGCCTCAACCGCTTGCGGAGCGCCCGCGATCGGGCACGCGACGAAGCGTCCCGGATACCACTCTGCTTCGTCGCGTGACAGGTCCGCGGAGACCGTCGTGCAGTCGATCAGCACGCCGCCCAATTCCGAGACGGGACGGCCGTCCGGATTCAGCACGGCGCGGACCGCGTCATCGCCGGTGAGGGAGACGAGCACGAACTCCTTGCCGGAAACGGCTTCTGCCACGGAGCCCGCCTCGACAGCGCCGCGCTCGATCAGGTCCGCTGCCTTGCCGGACGAGCGATTCCACACCGATATGTCGTGTCCGGCGTCGAGTAACCGTCCCGCCAACGCACGGCCCATCCGTCCGAGGCCGAGCACTGCTCCGTCCATGAGAATCCCTTCGTCGACGCCCGCAACCGGCACTGCGTGTCCGATACCGACAGTAGGTTGCCCACCATGATCGACGACCACGCCGTCGCTCGCTGGCGACTGCGCAGTCAGCACTTGGTTGCACCACAGCTGCCGCGTGCTGCGGACGTCGTGCGTTCGTTACTGGCCGTGCAGGCGGAAAATCCGTCGCAGTCGGAGTGGGCCGTCGCAGCGCGCGTCTCCGCGCCCGACCCGGGCGATCTGGCGAGGCTGCTCGACAGCGGACAGGTGCTGCGCACTCACGTGCTTCGCCCGACGTGGCACTACGTATCGGCCGACGACATCGGGTGGTTGCTCGCATTGACCCGTCCGCGCGTCCAGCGGGTGACCGAGGCGCAGTTGCGCGTGCAGCACGGCCTCGACGAGAGCGAGCTGTCGCGGGCTCGCGACGTCGTCGTCCAGGAGATCGGGGCCGGCGGGGCGTTGACCCGATCGCAGCTTGCGGAACGACTTGCCCGGCGTGGTGTTGCCGGCTCGTCGCGCGCGGGCATGTTCGTCATGCTGCTGCTCGCACACGTCGAGTTGGACGCCTTGATCTGCAGCGGCCCGCGTGCGGACGGCGAGCACACCTACGCGTTGCTGTCCGAGCGCGTACCCACGCCGCGGGTGCTCGAGCGGGACGAGGCTCTGGCTGAGATCGCGCTGCGTTACTTCACCTCGCACGGCCCTGCGACCGAACGCGACCTGGCGTATTGGGCGTCGTTGACGCTGGGCGATGTGCGGCGCGGGCTCGCCGCATCGCGCGACCGGCTCGAGTCGTTCGACCACGACGAGCGGACGTTCTGGCATGCGCCCGGCGCACGTCCGCCGGCGCGCGCCGCGAAACCGTCGGGCCACCTGCTGCAGATTCTGGACGAGACCTACCGCGGCTATCAGGATTCGCGCTGGGTGCTCGACGCCGACCGCCTGCTCGAGCGTGGCCGTGAGACGTCGATCGGCATGGGACTGGTCGACGGCCAGTTGCTCACGACGATGCGCCGCACTGTCGGGCCCGAGCGGGTCAGGTTCGAGCTGGAGCCGTATCGGGCGTTGACGGCCCGCGAGGAACGCGCGCTCCACGATGCCGGCGAGCGTTATGCCGCGTTCCTGGGGAAGGCAGCTGACGTGCAGATCTCGAGTCGCCCGACTGGTCCGTAGCCGGCGTCGAACGCCGCGCCAACTACGATCTCCGCGTGGACAGTCCGGGCGCCCGCGTGCGCGCCCGGCTCACCGGCGACTACCGCGATGCTGCGATCGCGGGTGGGCTCGCAGCAATGCTGGCCATTGCGTACCTGATCGCGCCGCTCAGCGGCCAGGATCTTGCAGCCCAGATGGCACGTGCCGACTTCGCGTCAGCACACCCGTTCACGCCGGACGATCTGCGCTGGTTCGGCGGCACCCTGACCTTCGGTTATTCGCTGTGGACGCCGCCGATCATGGCGTTGGTCGGCGTCCGGTTGTGCGGCGCGATCTGTTCGGTGGTCGCGACGGTGCAATCGAGCCTGCTGTTCGCGCGGTGCGGGGCCAAACGGCCGCTGGTCGGCGGAGTGCTCACCGCCTTGAGTCAGACACTGAACCTCGTCGTCGGACGAGTCACGTTCAGTCTCGGGATGATCTTCGGTCTGGGGGCGCTGCTCGCCCTCGCATCCGAGAAGACGCGCTTCAAGATCGGGCCGCGCACCCGTGCCGCAATCCTCACCTTCATCGCGGCCGCTGCGAGCCCGGTCGTGGCCCTGTTCCTCTGGATCTGCACCGGCGCGCTCGTGTTGACCCGACGATGGCGTGACGGCCTCGCGCTGTTCGCCGGCACGGTCGTCCCGATCGCCATCGCCATGCGACTGTTCAGCGACGGCGGCGCCGAGACGTTCACCCGCCCCAGCGCGCGCGACGCGCTGCTCGCCTCAATTGCGGTCGCGATCTTCGTGCCGCGTGAGCGGCGCGCGCTGCGCGCCGGCGCGCTGATCAGCGCTGCGATGGTGGTGCTTGCGTACTTCCTCGACACCCCGGTCGGGAACAACTCCGCCCGGCTCACACTCGTATTCGCGGTGCCGATCGTCGCCGCGTTCGTGAAGTGGCGTCCCATGTTCGCCGCGCTGGCGGTAGTGCTCACTGCCTATCCGCAACAGCTCGTGCAGCAGGACGACTTCAACTACGCGCGCGCCAACGACGCGTCCTATTACCGGCCGCTGGTCGCCGAAATCCAACAACGTGGCGCGGTCCGCGGCCGCGTCGACATCCCGGAGACGAGTGGGCACTGGGAGACGGCCGACGTCGCCCGCTCGCTGCCGCTGGTGCGCGGATGGATCCGGCAGGTCGATACGCAACTCAACGGCCCCACGTTCTACACCGGCCGACCCAACCCGCAGCGCTACCGGGCCTGGCTGCTCAGCAACGCCGTGCAGTACGTCGCAGTTCCCGATGTCGATTTCACCGACCCCGGCACGGTCGAGGTGCACGCCGTCAACGCCCACCCGCCCTTCTTGAAGCCGGTCTGGCACAACGGCGATTGGCGGCTGTTCGCGGTCGTCGGATATCGCCCGATCATCAGCCCACCGGCGACAGAGGCACAGCTCGGCGCGTCCGAACTGTCGTTGCACGCGCCGGCCGAAGCGCACGTTGTGATCAACCTGCGCTGGTTCGACTGGCTCACGCTCGACACCGACGATGCGGGCGCGTGCATTGCGCGCACCCCGTCCGGTGGGGTCGAACTGCGAACGGGTCGCGGCGGGACGTATCAGATCGGATCGTCCCTGTTCGGACAGACCCGGCACTGCTAGAGATCAGCTCACAAACACCGCGCTCAAGAATTCAGCTCCGGGCCCGATTTAACCGGCGGGCGAGCCGACCTCTGCTCGGCCCGTCCTCGGAAGGCACGCAAATGCGCCCGTCTCGTAAGTTCGCGATCTTCGCGTCCGCCGCTGTCATCGCGGTGTCTGTCGCGGGCGCGCCGGCACATGCGTCGACTCGCCACCGTGTGCTCGATGTCGCCGGCACGAGGCTGGTCGCGGCCACCATCCACACGAAGCTCGGCCCATCGCAGGTCTGGTACGAGCAGATCGATCTCACGAACGCGCGGCTGCACGTCGAGCCCGTTCTCGACGGCAACCTGCTGAACACGACACACGAGACCGTCCCTTCGATGGCGCGGCGCACGCACGCGATAGTCGGCATCAACGGCGACTTCTGGAACTGGAGCTACGACAACGCCGGTCCGCTGCACGGGCTGTGGATGAACAAGCACATGTACAAGACTCCGGGGCAACGCACGTCCGCGAACTTCTACACGACCGATGACGGCAAGGCCCACATCGGGCCGGTCAAGGTGTCGACCGAACTCACCTGGCGCGGCGCGCGGGCAAAGGTGCAACACGCGTACGTGTTCAGCGTCAACAACGTCGACGACATCCTGCGGCACCACCTCGTACTCACGACGAACGCCCTCGCGGCCGTACCGCTGCCGTCGAACTGCACCGTCGCCTACCTGAACTCGACATCCGGCGGCGGCTGGAAGGTCGCGCGCACTGCAACCAGAGTGACGTGGCTGCCGCGCCGACGAAGCGACCAGCGCGCGTTGGTTGCGTGCCGAACGGCCATGCCGCTCACGGTCGGCAACGTTGTGCACTGGACGCAGACCAGCACTGTCACCGACATCGACGGGTTGATCTCGGGCGGCGCGCAACTGGTCCGCAACGGCCGCGCGTTCCGTGATCCGGCGGCGCAGTTGGTGACGAACGGCTTCAACCCGATGACCTTCGTCTGCGTCGCGCGCGACTCGCGCCACATCACGCTCGGCGTCGTCGACGGGCGTCGGCGCACCTCGGCCGGCATCAACGCGTCGTTGCTGACCACCTACCTGCGTGGTCTGCCCGGATGCTGGAACGCGATGTCGTTCGACGGCGGCGGATCGACAACGTTGTGGGCCCGCGGGAAGGTCCAGAACGTGCCGTCGGACGGATCACCGCGCTCGGTCGTCGACGGGTTGTTCGTCTACCGACGGTGAGCGGCGCGCCACTCGGCGCGGTCGAAGGTCGCCGGGTCCTGTGGCGTGCGTGAATAGGCGATCTCTAGCTCGCCCGGCGCGCTGGTGATCAGTTGCCCGAAGACTGTCGCGTAGACACGATCGCCGCGTTCGATGTGAACGAGCAGACCCGATGGATCGGCGGCCGGACGGCTGGCACGCAACGCGTCGGGCCATCGCAACGGATCGCCGAGCTCGGCGGACAGCGGCTGCGCGGCAAGCCCGCGGGGCTTCGCCATGTGCACGCCCGCCGGCAGTGTCGTGTGCTCGAGGTGCTCGCCGTCGAATGTCCACCAATCGAGTGCGAGCGGCGTGGCGAGCATGAGGTTGAAGGACGCCATCGGTGCGAGCTCGAGCCGGTCGACCCACGCCGACCCGTGTTCGACGGCGAGCAGCGGCAGCACGCCCCGGCTGGCCGCTCCGGGCGCTGCCTGCAACCGGTCAGGACGGTTGAGGACGACTGCGATGACGCCGGCGCGCACGTCGCACGCGCACCAGGTGCCGCCCGCGACACGATCGCGACCACCGACGACATCTGGTTGATCGGGCCACCAGTGGTCGGGGTCGTCGAATTCGCGCCCGACGAACTCGTCCCGCAGAGCGAGCATGTGCACGGCCGCACCGGGTTCCCACCGGCATACGACCGTGCACATGCTTCGACTCTAAGCGGCTCCTGACCTCACTCGATCGACCCGATCATCTGCAGTGCGCCCTGGCTGTTGGCCTGCAACGCACTGGCTGCCGTCCCGCCGTAGACGCAGAATGCGGCCAGCCCGGTCTTCTGGTTCAGGAATTGCACGAACAACCCCTGGACCGTCTGGGTGCCCTGCTGCCCCGAGATGTCGAACTGGAAGTTCAGGGTCTGCAGCTCGGTGAAGTTGTGTCCGTTGATGGCAGCCGGTTTCGACGACTTCCCGATCTTCAGGTTGGTCGTCCCCTTCGTGAACGTGTTGATGCTCGTCACGAAGTCCTGCGTGATGTTGCTCGACTGCGCCCGGTACACGTTGATGATCAACTGCGTGCCACTCGCGGCGAGGATCACGAACCCGGATCCTCGCTTCTCGAGCGACCAGCCGGACACGGGAGTCACCGAAACCCCGCCGGCAATCGGGATCGAGTTGCCACCCGAGTTCGGGGCAGGTTGCGTCGACGGCCCCGGGTTCGGCGCGGGTTGCGTCGACGGCCCCGGGTTCGGCGCCGGCTGTGTCGACGGGCCGGGGTTCGGGGCGGGTTGCGTCGACGGTCCGGGGTTGGGTGCCGGCTGTGTCGACGGGCCGGGGTTCGGCGCCGGCGGCGTCGAAATGACCGGTGCCGGCGTCTTGCTGCTTCCGCCGCTGAACGCGAACGCCGCGCCGACACCGCCGGCGACGATCACCACCGCAGCCACGACCGTCGCGATCAGCTTGCCGCTGAGCTTGTGTTGGTTCGGTGGCGGTGGCGTCGCATAGGTCGGTGCCATCGGCGGAGCAAAGCCGCTCGGCGGCGGTGGCGCATACATCGGCTGCTGTGGGTACGGCTGCTGTGGCGGCTGTTGCGGGTAACCCTGCGGCGGCGGCCCGTAACCGGGCGGCGGTGCCGCGGGCGGCTGCTGGCCGGGCTGGAACGGCGGCTGACCGCCGGGCGGAGGAGGCGGAGGTGTCGTCATGTCGTCGTCTCCTTCGCTGCTCAGGCCGACGGCGACAGCGCGCTGTCGCCGGGTGACGTGGCCGGTGGTGGGGTGGTGGTCGGTGTCGCCAGCGACGACACCGCGGTGCCGCAGACCTGGCAGAAGGCGGCGCCGACGCTGAGTTCGACCCCGCAGTGCCCGCACACCTGGCCTTGCGTCGCGCTGCGCGCGACGACCGTGTCGGACTCGAGGGCCGAGCGTGCCTCGGCGAGCAGCCCGTCATGCAACTCGATACGCATGAGCAGGATGCCGGCGGCGGCCAGCGCGGCCGCGACCACGGCGGTCAGCACGACACCGCGAGTGCCGTACTGGCCGAGCAGGGTGGTCACCAACTCGTAGACGATGATCAGCACGAGACCTTCGACGACACCCAGCGCGGGGTTCGAGGCCGGGCGCCGCACGCGCATGACGGTCAGCGCGGCCGTGCAGGCGAAAATCACAGGTTGCAGGAACCCGAGGGTGAGCGCGATGAACGCCGCCCGTCCCGGATCGGATGAGTCCCAGTGCACGTTGGTGAACGCGCCGTGCTGCACCATCACGCTGACACCGAGCGACACGGCCGCTCCGGACAGCGTCGACATGTTCACCGCATCGAGTGGGTGCTTGAAGTTGGGCCGCGACGTGATTGCGAGCGGGCCGATCACGAGCGCGATGAACGCCAGCACCGGAATGACGATGCCGAGCTCGAACACCTGGCTGCCCGGCGGAAGGTGCTCGGACTGCGAGATGAGCAGCGACGTCTCTGACCAGTGCCGCTCGAGCAGCCCGACAACGACGCCGAGGACGAGGGCGAGGACGAAGCCCGCGCCGATGATCACCGCGGGCTCATTACGCCAGATGTGGTGGTCGTGCAGGTAGACGAGGACGACGGCGGGCAGGGCGACCGCGGGAACGATCAACGCGATGGACAGCACCCCGAAACCTGCAGCGACGAAGGCGACGAGCAGGGCGAACAGCACGCCGTTGCGGTAGAGGTGGTGGCGCCGCCCGGAGATGTGCGGCATCAGCGTGCTCAGCAACGCCAGCGCACGGACGGGTTCGTCCGGATTGGCAGCGAAATGGTTCGCGCGGTTCGTGTGTGGATGTAGCGGTGTGCCGCAGCGGGCGCAGAACCTCGCCGCCGCCGCGTGTGGCGTCCCGCAATGCGGACAGTCCATCCGCCCCTCCTCAGTGTTCAACGGCATCCCCTGCGAATGCCGTCGAGACATTGTGTTGGCTGCGACGGCGATCGTCACCCCTTGAATGCGCCACGAAGTGGATCAGTTTTCCGGCATACGTGATCAACGGGTTCTAACCGTCCGGCATGCTGGATACATGCGATACGTGCAGCCGGGTTGGTTCACCCGCAACGTGTTCAATCGGTCGGTGCGTGGTCTGACCCGCCTCGGCATCAGCGTGGCCGGATCTCGCGAGTTGCGGGTCCGTGGTCGTACGAGTGGTGAATGGCGCACCACGCCCGTCAACCTGCTCACGATCGGCGGGGAGCGCTACCTCGTCGCTCCGCGCGGCACGACGCAGTGGGTGCGCAATCTGCGCGTCGCCGGCGCCGGCGAACTGCGAGTGGGACGGCGCACCGAGCAGTTCCACTCCGAGGAACTCCCCGACGCGGCGAAGACCCCGGTGCTTCGCGAGTACCTGCGCAAGTGGGGCTGGGAGGTCGGTCAGTTCTTCGAGGGAGTCGACAAGAAAGCGACCGACGCCGACCTCGCGCGCATCGCGCCGGACTTCCCGGTGTTCCGGCTCAGCTGAACCCAGTCAGCCCAGTCGGGTCAGTTGACCTGCCGCTCGTGGTCCTTCCAGAACGGTTCACGCAGCTTGAACTTCTGCAGCTTGCCGGTCGCGGTGCGCGGTAGCTCGTCGACGAACTCGACGCGCTTGGGGCACTTGTAGCCGGCCAGCGACTCGCGGCAGTGCTTGATCAGGTCTTCCTGGCTGGTCTCGGCGCCGTCCTGCGTGACGACGAGCGCGGTGACGAGCTCGCCCCACTTCTCGTCGGGGATACCGATGACCGCGACTTCCTTGACCGCGTCGTGGCTCATGAGCGCGTCCTCGACCTCGATGGACGACACGTTCTCGCCACCGGAGATGATCACGTCCTTCTTGCGGTCCTGGATGACCAGATAACCGTCGTCGTCGATGCGGCCGCCGTCGCCGGTGTGGAACCAGTTGCCCTTCTGCGACTCCTCGGTGGCATCGGGCTGCTCCCAGTAGCCGTCGAGGTTGTGGTTGGACGCCGTCAGCACCTCGCCGTCCTCGTCCACCATGATCTTGACGCCGAGCGCCGGGGCACCTGCGCGGCCGAGGTTGCGTGCACGGTCGTGCGTTGACAGGTCGTCCCACTCGGCGCGCTGCCGGTTCACGGTGACCAGCGGCGAGGTCTCGGTGAGGCCGTAGATCTGGATGAACTCCCAACCCAATTCGTCGAGCACGCGCTCGATCGTGCGGGTCGGCGGGGGAGCACCTGCGGCGACGATGCGCACTTGCCCGCGGCCGGGAATCTCGCCGTCCCACGTCTGGGCCGCGTCGAGTGCCGCGGCGATGACGGCGGGTGCGGCGCACATCAGCGTGACGCCGTGTTTCTCGATGCGTCGCAGGATCTCGGTGCCGTCGACCTGGCGCAGGACGATGTGCTTGCCGCCCACGCCGGTCACGCCGAACGGCATGCCCCATCCGTTCGCGTGGAACATCGGCAGCGTGTGCAGGTAGACGTCGCGGTCGCTGATGGTCGTGTGCAGACCGAACACCGTCGCGTTGAGCCAGTTGTTGCGATGGGTCAGTTGCACGCCCTTGGGACGGGCGGTGGTGCCAGACGTGTAGTTGATCGTCGCGGTGGCGGCCTCGTCCGGATCGGCCCACTCCTGCGGCTCGGTGTCGGGCAGGTACAGCGCGTCGTCCTCGCCGAGGGTGAATTTGTGTTTCACATCGAGCGTGTCGAGGGTGTCCTTGAGTGCCGGATCGGCATAGACGACCTCGGCGCCGCTGTGCCCGACGATGTACTGGATCTCGGCGCGACTGAGCCGGAAGTTGATCGGGACGAGCACCCGTCCCCAACCCGAGACGCCGAAGAACGATGTGAACAGCCGTGCCGAGT
Source organism: uncultured Actinomycetota bacterium (assembly GCA_963754285.1). GTDB lineage: Bacteria > Actinomycetota > Actinomycetes > Mycobacteriales > Jatrophihabitantaceae > RYN-133. The sequence goes on along the minus strand of CAVWFN010000007.1, from coordinate 429,033 downwards.
TCTGCGACACGACCGCGACCCGGCCGCCGACCGGAACACCGAGTTCGTCGAGCTTGGCCGCCTGCGCTCGCGCGTTCTCGGCGACCTGGCGGTAGGTGAGTTCACCGAGCGACGGAGCGGGCTGATCGGGTTCGTCCACGATCGCGATGCGGTCGGGGTAGACGTGGGCTGCGCGGTCGAGAAAATCGCGCACCGTGAGCGGGTAGTACATGTCGCGACCCTAGCCGGGGCCCTCGCGGAATCGCCACGCTTTCCAGGCGATTTCGTGGGGCGGCTCTAGCCCGGGATGAGTGATTCGGCTCCCTTGCGAGCGCGCTTGGCAGCTCGCTTCGTCGCCCGCTTCGCGGCCTTCGCATCGGCCTTGATCGTCGCCTTGGTGTCGGCCCGCGCCTGCTCGCCGGTGATGGGCGACTCGGACAGGGCAGCGTCGAGCAACAAGCTCACGCCGGTGCCGAACATCCACACGTCCTTGGCGATCGCCGTGCCCTGCTGGGTCGGTCGCGGGCTGTGTTCCTCGTGCATGCCGGGAGTGCGCCACCACATGCCGAGCAGCGCACCGCTGAACCCGGTCAGCGCGATGCCGGCGAGCCCGGCCGGCACGACCGGGACGAGAAGGGCTCCGCCGATGGCGATCTCGCTGACAGCGAGAGCCTTGGCGAACGGCGTCGGCGGCACCTTGGTCAGCACGGGGTAAGCGTTGGACGCCATCGCGTGGAGTTGCTTGGCCGTCGTCTCGTCCGCCTTCAACTTCCCGATTCCGGTGTTGAGGATGAAAGCGCCGGTAGCTATTCGGCCCGGTGCACGACGGATCTTTGCGGCAAGCGACATGTACGCCTCATACCCACGAGGGCAGCCACATATGCGCGTGCCACGTGTCGTAGGTCAACAACCCACCTGTGAAGATGGGCCACATCCACGCGAAGTCGGCGACGACCAGCCCGAGGAAAACCGAGACGCCGACGGCGCCCCACCGCCGCCGGACGAGTGCGAACCGCCCGACCACGTTCTCGCGGCGCGCGGCGTACATCACACCGAGCGCGTGCGTGAGCGCGAGGATCACGAACGGGATCAGCGGCGCCATGTAGAACAGGAACATCGTGCGCTTGAGGTCCTGGAACCACACCAGCCAGCCGGCGGCGAACGCGACCCACACCGCGGCAGCGCGCCAATCGCGCGTCGTGACGTAGTGCCAGGCCAGCCAGAGCATTGCCGGGATGAACGCCCACCACAGCAACGGCGTACCGATGAGCAAGACCTCGCGCGAGCACGACGACGACCCGCACGCCTTGTCGCTGCCGTCGTAGTAGAAGTCGACGGGACGGCCGAGCACCCACCAGTTCCACGGGTTCGACTGGTACGCGTGCCCGCTGTCGAGGCCCTCGTGGAAGCGGTAGGCCTGCAGCGTCCACGAACCCAGCGAGCGGATCGGCGCCGGAACCCAGGCCCAGGTGAACGGCACGCTGAGGCCGAACAGGTGCAGCGTGGTGGACGGGCTGTGGTCGTCGGCCCAGTGCCGTCCCCACCCGTTCTCGCCGGTGAACCAGCCCAGGTAGGTGAGCAGGTACGCGCCGATCGGGGCGAAGACCTGCGAGCCGATCGCGAACGGCACGCTGCGCCGGAACACCTCACGCGTCGGCCGCCGAACGCCCGCGACCTTCAGCGCGCCGCGATCCCACACCAGGCCGAGCAGGATGAACAAGACGAAGAACGACAGGCCCGTCCACTTCACCGCGCACGCAAGCCCGAACAGCACGCCGGCGGCGAGCCGCCACGGCCGCGGACCCAGCATCGGCACGCCGCCGGACAGGTCTGCACCGTCGGCGATCAAGCGGCCCAGCCGCGCGCGCATCTGATCTCGATCAAGCAGCAGCGCGCCGAACGCGGCAATGATGAAGAACTCGAGGAACACGTCGAGGATCGCCGTGCGCGAGAGGACGAACGACACGCCTTCGAGCGCGATCAGGATGCCGGCGATGGCGCCGAACAGGTTCGAGCGGAACAGCCGTCGCGCGATGCGAGCGACCACGATGACAGTGAGGCAGCCGAAGATCGCCGGGAAAACCCGCCACCCGAACGCGTCCGACAGACCGTTGCCGAACAGGTCGGAACTCCAGGCGATCAACCACTTCCCGAGCGGCGGATGCACGATGAACATGTAGCCGCGGTTGTCCTCGTACCCGAAGCGCAGCAACTCCTGTGCCTCGACCGGGTAGTAGGCCTCGTCGAAGATCTTCTGGTTCGGAAAGCCCAGCGCCCAGAACTTCGTGAAACCCGCCAGGATGCCGAGACCGACAACGACCAACCAGCCCACCCACGGACGCGGATCGCTCCACGGCACGAGGGCCGGCGGAACCCGGCGATCGGTGGCTGTGGCCTCGTGGGTGTCACCGGCGCTCTCGACGTCGCCGATGTCGCCGACGTCGCTGTCATCGCCGGTGTCGCCGGTGTCGGCGAGCGAGGCGGTCGGCACGAGCGCGATGCTACTTGTGCGGCGCCGGGCAGGCGCTGAGTACGGTCAGCACCATGGCTGTTGGTCGCGTCATCGTGGCGGCGACCCCACTCGGCCGGGCTGCCGACGCGTCCTCGCGACTGCGTTCCGCGTTGGCCGACACGCCGGTGATTGCGGCCGAGGACACCCGCCGGTTGCGTCGCCTGTGTCAGGACCTCGAGGTCACTGCGTCCGGACGCATCGTGTCGTTCTTCGACGGCAACGAGCAACGCCGGGTTCCCGTGCTGCTCGAGGCACTACGGAGCGGCGAGGACGTGTTGGTGGTCAGCGACGCCGGCATGCCGTCGGTGTCGGACCCCGGGTACCGCCTGGTCGCTGCTGCTGTCGCCGAGGGCATCGACGTGACGGCGCTGCCCGGCCCGTCTGCGGTGACGACCGCGATCGCGATCTCCGGCTTGCCCGTCGATCGGTTCTGCTTCGAGGGGTTTCTCCCGCGCCGGGCAGGGGAGCGCGGACGGGCTTTGGCCGCACTGGGTGCCGAGCAACGCACGATGGTGTTCTTCGAGGCACCGCACCGGCTCGCCCAGACGCTGACCGACCTCGTCGACGCGTTCGGCGCCGATCGCGCGGCCGCGGTGTGCCGTGAGCTCACCAAGACCTATGAAGAGGTGCGCCGGGGCACGCTCGCCGAACTCGCGGCGTGGGCTGCTGACGAGGTGCGCGGCGAGATCACCCTGGTGGTGTCGGGCGCGGCCCGCGTCGCCGAGTCCGGTGCCCCGCACGAACTCGCGGCGGCGGTCGCCGGTCGTGAGGCGGCCGGTCAGCCCCGCAAGGACGCGATTGCCGAGGTCGCCAGGGAGCGCGGCGTCCCCAAGCGCGACGTGTTCGACGCGGTCGTCGCCCACAAGCCGTCCTGACCCGCTACCCCCATCCCCGCGAGTGGTCATTTATGCCGCGAGTGGTCACTAATAAGTGACCACTCGGGCCATTAGTGACCACTCGCGGAGGGGACGGGTGTCAGCCGAGGGCCTTGCTCAACGCGTTCAGGTCGAAGCTGCCCAGGCCGGTCGTGTAGTCCCAGCCCGGCGTGGCGGCGTAGGTGCCGTTCGCGCCGAGGATGATGTCGTGGAAGCCCGGGGTCGTGCCGGTCGGGCCCGCGTACAGCTTGTACAGCCGGGGTGCTGCGAAGCCGAGCTTGTTGCCGTGCGACGACTGCAGCCGCGTCCAGAATCCGAGCGCCATCGGCGAACTCAGGCTCGTCCCGCCGATCTGCGTCTCCACGCCGCTGACGTAGATCTGCGCACCGGTGTTCGGGTCGGCGTCGAGCGCGATGTCCGGCAGGCCGCGCAGTCCCGCAGCCGAGGTCGGCACGACACCGCTCTGCCAGGACGGCGCGGTCTCGACGGGCGAGATGCCGCCGCCACCGGAGTTCCAGGCGATCTCGGCCTGGTAGTTGTCGCTGTTGTCGGTGTCGAGCGTCGTTCCGCCGACTGCCACGGCGTACGGCGACGAGGCCGGGTACTCGGTGTCGGGCGGGCCGCTGAGCGGGACGCCGTTGGTGCCCGCGACCGCGCAGCTGCTGCCCGTGTCGCCGGTCGAGGCGAAGAACGTCTGGCCCTGCGCCACGGCCTGCTTGAGCGCCGCGTCGTCGACCTTCATGGCGCCGTCGAGGTAGGGGAGCACGTCGCACTCGCCGAGCGAGGCCGAGCCCGACCGCGCCACGTCCTGCGTGACCCACTTGTTGATCGCCTTCGACAGATCGGAGTCGCTGAGCGAGGTCGCCACGTAGATGTAGAGCCGGCTCGCCTTCGGCGCGACGCCGGTCGAGGTCTGCGTGTCCAGGTCCCACTCGTCGGCACCCGAGGTGTCGCTGCTCTGCGGGCCGGCGTAGACGAGGCTGACCGGCGTCTGCGGCAGACCCTGCTTGCTCTCGGCGAGCCGCAGATCCTTGATCGTGGGGGCGAGGTTGCCCTCGGCGAACACGGCCATCGTGGTGCCCGTGCCGGCGGTGGTGTTGGCGCCGTCGTAGACCTTCACGAACTCCTTCGGGAAGTACCCGGTCAGCTTCGGGACGGTGGGCGTGCCCGCACTGACGCCGAGCGTCGACAGGCCGAGGACGCCGGTGACCTTGCCCGCGAGGGCGGAGGGCACCATCGCCGCGGCGGTGTTCGCGAGAACGGAGCGGCCGTGCTGCCGGAACGAAGCGATGTCTGTGTTGAACGCGTGCTCGGCCTGGGCGACGGTGGCCACCGCGCCGACCTGCAGGCGGTTGCCGGAGATGCTCACGCGATGCATGCCCGCGCTGCGCAGGTACGCGGCAACGGCGTTCGCGTCCGCCTGGCTCGCTCCGAAGCGGGCGGTGAACTGGCCGGGCCGCAGATACTGGTGGTAGACCCCGCTGCCGCGGGTGTTCTGGCGGCGGATCAACGTGTTGAGCCCGGCGGCGTTGCGGGGTGTCAGACCCACCGTGAGCCGCAGCTCGCGGCCGGCGGGTGCGGCGCCCAGGTGGGTCGCGTTCACGAGCTTCAGGGCCTTGGTGGCCGTCGAGGACCAGGTGGCCGCGGTGGCCGGCTGGGCGGCGACGATCGCGCCGGCCACGAGGCCGGCGACGGCGGCGGCCGAGGTCACGTGGGTGAATCGGGTGCGGGCGGGCAAGCGCATACGAACGTCCTCCAGACGATCTTGTCTTCCAAGGCCCAACGAGCGGGTCGGTCGGGAGTGACGTGAGGGTCCCCCCGCACTTCTCAGCCACGTAATACCCGCAGCGGCTGCTCACTACGCTTGACGACGTGAATCCACCCCACGAAATCGCTCCGCAAAGAGCGCTCCGCGGTTCCGCGAGGACCCCGGATGAATGAGCACATCCTCACGGCCGTCGCGTGGCCTTATGCCAACGGACCGCGACACATCGGCCACGTAGCCGGGTTCGGAGTTCCGTCCGACATCTTCAGCCGCTACCAGCGGATGGCCGGCAACGACGTGCTCATGGTCAGCGGGACGGACGAACACGGCACGCCGATCCAGGTGCAGGCCGACCAGGAAGGGGTGTCGGCGCGCGAGCTGGCCGATCGCAACGCCTTGGTCATCGCCAAGGATCTGCAGGCGCTCGGGTTGTCCTACGACCTGTTCACCCGGACGACGACCAAGAACCACTACGCGATCGCGCAGGAGATCTTCCTCGGCCTGCTCAAGAACGGGTACGTCTTCGAAGAGAAACAACTCGGTGCGATCAGCCCCTCGACGGGGCGCACGCTGCCGGACCGCTACATCGAGGGCACCTGCCCGATCTGCGGCTATCCCAGCGCGCGCGGCGACCAGTGCGACAACTGCGGCAACCAGCTCGACCCGATCGACCTGATCGAGCCACGCTCGCGCATCAACGGCGAGACCCCGCAGTTCGTCGAGACCGAGCAGATGATGCTCGACCTGCCCGCGTTCGGTGACGTCCTCGCCGAGTGGCTCAAGAAGCAGAGCCACTGGCGTCAGAACGTGCAGCGGTTCAGCCTCAACCTGCTCGACGATCTCAAGCCGCGCTCCTACACGCGCGATCTCGACTGGGGGATCCCTGTGCCGCTGGACGGGTGGCGCGACCGTCCGGACAAGCGGATCTACGTCTGGTTCGACGCCGTCGTCGGATACCTGTCGGCCTCGATCGAGTGGGCCGCGCGGACGGGCAACCCGGACGCATGGCGCGCGTGGTGGCAGAACCCCGAGGCCCGCAGCTATTACTTCATGGGCAAGGACAACATCGTCTTCCACTCCGAGATCTGGCCGGCGATGCTGTTCGGCTACTCGGGTATCGGCGCCAAGGGAGGCACACCGGGAGAGCTGGGTGCGCTCGACCGCCCGTACGAAGTGGTGTCGAGTGAGTTCCTCACCATGGAGGGCAAGAAGTTCTCGTCCTCGCGCGGCGTGATCATCTACGTCGGTGACCTGCTGTCGCGCTACGACGCGGACGCGCTGCGCTACTTCCTCGCCGTCGCCGGTCCGGAGAACCAGGACACCGACTTCACCTGGTCGGAGTTCCTGCGCCGCAACAACGAAGAACTCGTCGGGACGTGGGGAAACCTCGTGAACCGGACGATCTCGATGACATCGAAGAACATTGGGTCTATCCCATCGCCAGGAAACCTGATCGATGCAGACCGCGCGTTGCTCGAGACGTCGAAGGCTGCGTTTGCGTCCGTCGGTGATCTCCTTTCTCGTTCGCGGCAGAAGGCGGCGATCGGCGAGGCGATGGGCGTTGTCGGCGCAGCGAACAAGTACCTGTCCGACATGGAGCCGTGGAAGCTGAAGAACAGCGATCCCGCGCGCATGGAGTCCGTCCTGCACGTCGCGCTGCAGGTCGTGGACGACGCGAAGACGTTGCTCACTCCGTTCCTGCCGTCGTCGTCGACGAAAGTGCATGCGGCCCTGGGCGGGACGGACGATTGGGCGCGGATGCCGGAACTGGTCGAGGTCGACGAGCCGACTGCGCCAGGATCGCCGAACTATCACGTGCTCACCGGCGACTACGACACCGGCGCGCGATGGGAGTCGACACCGATCGAGGTCGGTCGGCCTATCGCGGCGCCGACGCCGATCTTCCGCAAGCTCGACGCGTCGATCGTCGACGAGGAGCTCGGCCGGCTCACCGGTGAGTGAGCCGGCAGCCGATCCGCTCGGTGGCGTTGTCTTCGACGCGCACACGCATCTGGATGCGATGGCGACGCGCGCCGGCCTCGAGCCGGACGACGCGTTCGTCGCGACCGTACTGGCCGAAGCTGCAGCGGTAGGTGTTGCTGCCGCGGTCACGGTCGGCGACACCGTCGCGTCGTCCCAGTGGTGCGTGCGCGCCGCAACCGCTCACTCGGATGTGTACGCGGCTGTCGCCGTGCACCCGACGGAGGTTGCCGGGCTCGGTGACGCCGGCTACGCCGAACTCGAACGACTCGCCGGCGACCCGCGCGTCGTAGCCGTCGGCGAGACCGGGCTCGACTACTACTGGGACCGCACCGAGCCGGCTCTGCAGCAGGAGCATTTTCGCCGGCACATCGCGTTGGCCAAGCAGGTCGGCAAGGCGCTGATGATCCACGACCGCGACGCGCACGATGACGTGCTGCGCATCCTGGGCGAGGAAGGCGCCCCGGACCGCGTGGTCTTCCACGCCTTCTCCGGCGACGAACAAATGGCCCGTGAATGCGTGGCCGCGGGCTACGTCTTGTCCTTTCCCGGCGTCCTGACCTTTCGCAACGCCCCGCAGCTGCGCGCCGCGGCGGCCGTCGCCCCGATCGATTCGGTGCTGGTCGAGACCGACGCGCCGTTCCTGACCCCGCATCCGTGGCGCGGGCGGCCCAACGCGCCGCGGCTGCTCCCGCTGACGGTTCGAGCTCTCGCCGCCGCCGGCGGGCACGACCTCGACGAACTCTGCGCTGCCGTGACCGATACCGGCCGCCGGGTTTACGGGATCGAAGTGGACGGGTAGCTCCGTATCGCTCCCTTTCCCGCGCTTTGTGCCACTTGGCGTGTCGGCCTTCACATAATTGCTTGCAATTGCACGCACTCACCGGCCGAATCCCCCGCGCACGCCGCTAGAACCCAGCGTTTTTCGGAGGTGTAGGCGGTCGATGCGAGCCCGAGCCGGCCCGGCGTCCTGAGACGGCCATCACCGCGAAACGGACAAATGTGGAAAATGTGTCAACGCCGGTTTGGTGCAATGTTGAATTGCTCGTTACCGTGCCGTGACCGAGTGAGTTGCCCATCCGCGTGGCTCACACACGAGACGAAACGACACCCCTGGGGGATATCCAAGTGCGTCGCAGCGTCAAGTACGGCCTCTACGGTGCTGTACTCGCTGGCGTGACGAGCGTTGCTACCGCAGCGTTTGCCGCCTCCGGACCCGATTCCAAGTCCGTCCATCTCCTGGTGGACGGCAAGCCCATGACGGTGCAGACCACCGCCACCGACGTCTCCGACGTGCTGAGCGATCAGGGTTTCTCCGTGCATCCGCACGATCTGCTCGCGCCTGCTGCTGACACGACGATCCACAACGGACAGACGATCGTGTTCAAGCGCGGCCGGCAGTTGCACCTGACGATCAACGGCGAGACGACGAATGTGTGGACCACAGAGCCCACCGTGTCTCAGGCGCTGTCCGTGCTCGGCATCGCGCCGGCCGACTTCGTGTCGGTGTCGCGGTCGACGCGCCTCCCGCTGAGCCCGACCGCGATCGTGCTGCGTACCCCGAAGCACGTGACGGTGGTGCACGACAACAAGCGCACCAAGCTCGTCACCACTGACGCGACCGTCGGCCAGGTGCTCAGCGACCTCAACATCACGCTGAGCAAGCACGACCGGCTCTCGCCGCGTATGAAGGCGCCGGTCGCCGACGGCATGCGCATCGTCATCAAGCGCGTGACCATCAAGCGCGTCACGAAGACCGCGTCGATCCCGTACTCGGTCATCCACCGAAGCGACTCGTCGATGTACGAGGGCAGCAGCTCCGTGGTCACCGGCGGGGTCGAGGGCGCCAAGCGCCTCGTGTACTCAGTCGTCTACGTCGACGGCAAGTGGAGCGGACGCACGCTGCTCAGCTCCGCCCTGCTGCGCGAGCCGCGTAGCGAGATCGAGCGCGTGGGCACCAAGTCACGTCCGGTCGTGCACACCGCGCCGCCGCCGCCGGCGACATCGTCCAGTGGTCTGAACTGGGACGCTGTCGCAGCGTGCGAGTCCGGCGGCGACTGGTCGATCAACACCGGCAACGGCTTCTACGGCGGGTTGCAGTTCACGATCAGCACCTGGGACGCCTACGGCGGCCAGGCCTACGCGCCGCGGGCGGATCTCGCCTCGCGCGAGGACCAGATCGCGGTCGCCGATCGTGTCTACCAAGGCCAGGGTGCCGGCGCATGGCCCGTCTGCGGCGCCAACCTCTGAGCCGCTAACGTCCGCGCTGTTTCATCCGATTTGAGTGCTGGGTTCATCGGCTCGAGACCGATCCGTTATGGTCCTGTGACTGCGTGATCGCGCATCGGCGAAGTACCCGCGAGGCACCGAGAGACGTACAACGAGGAGTACAGAGTTTTGCTGCGCAGCATCAAGTACGGCCTGGGTAGCGCCGTGGTCGCCGGCCTGGTGGGCGGAACAGTCGCCTTCACCGCGGCCGGCGGTGACAAGACGGTCCACCTGCTCGTCGACGGCGCGCCCCACACCGTCCAGACCACGGCCGCCACGGTCGGCGGCGCGTTGGCCGCGGCCGGGTACCACCCGGGTACGCACGATCTGCTCGCTCCGACTGCAGCCTCGCCCCTGACCAACAACGAGACCGTCGTCTATCGGCGCGGTCGCCAGCTCCACCTCGTGGTCAACGGCGAGCAGCGCACGGTGTGGACGACCGCTCCGACGGTTGCGTCCGCGCTGGGCGCGCTCGGGTACTCCGAAGCAACGTTCACCTCGGTGTCGCGCTCGAAGCGGTTGCCGCTCGGTGTCACCGACATCGCGCTGCGCACGCCCAAGCCGGTCACCGTCATCCACGACGGCAAGCGCACCAAGGTCACCACGACCGCTGTCGACGCCGCGCAGCTGCTCTCGGATCTGTCGCTGCAGCTGGGTCCCTACGATCGCCTGTCGGTCAAGCGCACCGCTCCGCTGGAGTTCGGCCAGATCATCCGCCTCACTCGGGTGCGGCACCGCGCGGTGATCGACACCCGTTCGGTCCCGTTCCAGACCCGCAGTGTCAACGACTCGTCGATGATGTCCGGCCGTACCAAGATCGTCACCGCCGGCCGCACCGGGCTGGAGCGGGTCGCGTACGCGATCATCTTCGTCGACGGCAAGCGCGTGGGTACGACTCCGGTGCAGCGCTCGACGTTGCGTGCGCCGCGCACCCAGGTCGAACACGTCGGCACCAAGCAGCGCGCCGTGCCCCAGTACACCGGTTCGCCCAACTCCGCGCAGTCGATCGCCCGGGCGATGATGGCGCGCGACTACGGCTGGGGCTCCGACGAGTTCAGCTGCCTGGTGCAGATGTGGAACAACGAGAGCGGCTGGCGCACGAACGCCTACAACCCCAGCGGCGCCTACGGCATCCCGCAGGCGCTGCCCGGGTCGAAGATGGCCTCTGCCGGTCCCGACTGGCAGACCGATGCCGCCACCCAGATCAAGTGGGGACTCGGTTACATCCGTGAGCGGTACGGCACGCCGTGTGGCGCATGGGGTTTCTGGCAGGCGCACGACTACTACTGACGGCCGCTGACTCCCGCAGTTCTCGCTACTGACCCTGGTTCAAGTAGGGTCGGCACATGACGGTCACCGACCAGCGTCCGGCCGATGCGTCCACCCGCGAGCCGATTCCGGCGGTCGTCGCGCGACTGCGCGAGACGTTCCGCAGCGGTCGCACCCGTCCGCTCGAGTGGCGTCTCGGTCAGCTCGAGGCGCTCGAGAAGTTGATGGTCGAGCGCGAGAAGGACTTCGTCGCCGCGATCGTGGCCGACCTCGGCCGCAACGAGGTCGACGCCTGGCTGGCCGACGTCGCGCCGGTCGTCGCCGAGTCGAAGCACGCCCGCAAGCACCTGCGCAGCTGGACCCGGCCGCAGCGCACCCGCGTCCCGTTGGCCGTGCAGCCCGGCAAGGCCTGGGTGCAGTGGGAGCCGCTCGGAGTCGCCGGGATCATCGGTCCCTGGAACTACCCGGTGTTCCTGCTGCTGTCACCGCTGGTCGGTGCGATCGCGGCCGGCGACGTGTCGGTGATCAAGCCGTCGGAACACACCCCGACGGTGTCGGCTCTGCTCGCGCGGTTGCTGCCGGAGTACCTCGACCCGGACACCATCGCCGTCGTCGAGGGCGCAGCCGCTGAGACGCTCGAGCTGATCGATCAGAAGCTCGACCACTGCTTCTTCACCGGCGGCCCCGAGATCGCCAAGCACATCATGACCGCGGCCGCCCAGCATCTGACTCCGGTCACGCTCGAACTCGGCGGCAAGAGCCCCGTGATCGTCGCCGACGACGCCTCGATACGCGTCGCCGCACGCCGCGTCGCGTACGCCAAGGCGCTCAACTCCGGCCAGACGTGCATCGCTCCCGACTACGTGCTGGTCGACCGCACCGTGCGCGATCAGTTCGTCGAGGAACTCGGCAAGGCGATCGACACCTTCAAGTCGGACGGCCCGCTGCCACTCGTGCACGAGCGCCGCGCGAGTCGCATCGGCGAGCTGATCACCGGCGCGGGCGGACGCGTGGTGCGCGGCGGCAAGGTCGATCCTGCGGCGCACACGGCCGAGCTCACGGTCATCGTCGACCCCGACGACACCTCGGAGCTGATGACCGAAGAGATCTTCGGCCCCGTGCTGCCGATCGTGTCCGTCGACTCGTTCGACGACGCCGTCGCGCGCGTGAACGCCGGCGAGAAGCCGCTCGCGGTGTACCTGTTCAGCAACAGTCGCGACCGTGAGCGTCGCGTGCTCACCGAGATCAGCAACGGCGGCACGGTGATCAATCACCTGATGTTCCACGTCCTCGCACCGGGGCTGCCCTTCGGCGGCGTCGGCAACAGCGGCATGGGCGCCTATCACGGCAGGTGGGGGTTCGAGACGTTCAGCCATCGCAAGGCGGTGCTGCGCAAGCCGACCCGGCCGGACCCGAACCTGCTGTACCCGCCGTACAACAAGCTCAAGGAACGGCTGATGCGGACGGTGTTCTGAGCGCGCTGCTCGGCCCGGCCGAGATCCGCTCCCTCGCCGCGCAGCTCGATGTCCGGCCGACCAAGAGCCTCGGCCAGAACTTCCTGCACGACGCCAACACCATCCGGCGCATCGTGCGCACGGCCGAGTTGCGCGCCGGCGAACGTGTGCTCGAGGTCGGGCCGGGCCTCGGCTCGCTGACGCTCGGTCTGCTGGAGGCCGGACATCCGGTGACGGCGATCGAGATCGACGCCGTGCTCGCAACGCAATTGCCGTTGACTGTCGCCGACCTACTTCCGGACGCCGAGCTTTCCGTGATCACCGGCGACGCGATGCGCGTCGCGGTGCCGGATGCGCCCACCGCCCTCGTGGCCAATCTGCCGTACAACGTGGCAGTTCCGGTCGTGCTGCACCTGCTCGAGAACGTCCCGACGCTGCAGCGTGGACTGGTGCTCGTGCAGGCCGAGGTCGCCGATCGCCTGGCCGCGCCGCCCGGGAGCAAGGTGTACGGCGTCCCGAGCGTGAAGACCGCCTGGTACGCCGCGGCGACGCGCGCCGGTGCGGTGTCGCGCTCGGTGTTCTGGCCCGTCCCGAACGTCGACTCGGGGCTCGTGCGGCTCGTCCGTCGCGACCCCCCGGTCACCGCGGCCAGCCGCGCCGCGGTCTTCGCCGTCATCGACGCCGCGTTCGCCCAGCGGCGCAAAACCCTTCGCGCCGCGCTCGCAGGCTGGGCCGGGTCGCCCGCGGCCGCCGAGCAGGCCCTACGAGCCGCGGGGGTCGACCCGTCCGCACGGGGCGAGACCCTCGACGTGGGTGCTTTCGCGCGCCTTGCCGCGACTGCGGCCGGCTCGTGAGCGCGCTCGCGGTCGTCGCGGATTCGTCGATCAGACGCGTGCCACGTCGTCCTGCCCACGAGCGGCACGGATCGCTTTGCGCAGCACCACATTGAGATGCTCGAGATCGCGCTGCGACATGCCGAGCTGCGCTGCGATCCGCTCCGGCACCTTCAGTGCTTGACGGCGTAGCCGGCGACCGGCCGTAGTCAGCCGGACCGCGAGCATGCGCTCGTCCGCGCCGTCTCGCTCGCGCACGAGATAGCCGGCGGCTTCAAGCCGCTTCACGAGCGGCGACAGCGTGCCCGGATCGAGGGCAACCGTCTCGGCGAGATCGCGCAGGGAACGCGGCTCGCGTTCCCACAGGGCCAGCATCACCAAGTACTGCGGATGCGTCAGGCCCATCGGCTCGAGCACCGGCCGATAGAGCGCGATGACCTCCCGGGTGGCGACGGCGAGCGCGAAGCACACCTGGCGTTCGAGCGCGAGTGGATCGTCGGTCGTCGCAACCATGACTGTGAGCCTACCAATAGTTTGTGCACCAATGATTGGCGTAGCATGGGTGTCGTGGACGAGAAATTGGTACGGCCAGGCGTGCTTCAGTGGCTGCGCTATGCGTGGGTCGGGTCGATCGCACCGCGACACCGCACGTGGGTGCTGCACGACGCAACCTGCCGCACCTGGGTGTTGCGCCACATAGCGCGTTATCTCGCCATCGTCGGTCCGTTCGTCGTCGCCGCGATGGTCGCGCTGCCGGCGCCTCTCTCGTTGCGCATGACCGCCTGTTCGACGGCGGGCCTGTCGATGATGGTGTTCTACCTCGCCTACACCAGCGAGTCCGTCGACCGTCGCGTCGAGAAGGCCGGGTACCCGAGCGGCCTCGCCGCCCAACTGCGCCAGCAGCGGGCCGTCGAGGCGCAGCGTGCGGTCGTCGCCCGCTACCGCGCGCGCCAGGCCGGTCGCTGACGCCTGCATTCCGTGCCGGGCAACGGCGCGGGGCAAGGCGAGACGGGCGCGGGGCAAAGCGGGCGTTCTGGTCGAACGCGTAGGTTGGGTAGACATGGACTACCGCACTCTCGGAAACAGCGGCTGCTCGGTCTCGAACCTGTGCCTCGGCACGATGACCTTCGGTTCGGAAGCCGACGAAGCCGTCTCGCACGCGCAGCTCGACACGTTCGCCGACGCCGGCGGCACCTTCATCGACAGCGCTGACGTCTACTCGGCCGGCTCGTCGGAAGAGATCATCGGGCGCTGGTTCGCGACCCGTCCGCCGGAGGTCACCGAGCCGATGGTGCTCGCGACCAAGGGCCGGTTCCCGCTCGACGACTCACCCAACGGGGCGGGGCTGTCGGCTCGGCACCTGACCCGCGCCCTGGACAACTCGCTGTTCCGCCTGGGCCTCGACTCGGTCGACCTGTACCAGTTGCACGCCTTCGACGCATGGACGCCGATGGAAGAGACGCTGCGCACGATGGACGGGTTCGTGCGCTCGGGGAAGATCCGCTACTGGGGGCTGTCCAACTTCACCGGCTGGCAGCTGACGAAGGCGGTCTACCTGGCGCGGGCGCTGGGCCTCGTCGCACCGGTCACGTTGCAGCCGCAGTACAGCCTGCTCGTGCGCGAGATCGAATGGGAGATCGTGCCTGCGGCGCTCGACACCGGTCTTGGGCTGCTGCCGTGGAGCCCGCTCGGCGGCGGCTGGCTGTCGGGCAAGTACCGCCGCGACCAGCGCCCGTCCGGCGACACCAGGCTCGGTGACAACCCCGACCGCGGCATGGAGGCCTGGGACCGGCGCGGCACCGAACGCACCTGGAACGTCGTCGACGCCGTGCAGAAGGTCGCCGAAGACCGTGGTGTGTCGATGGCTGAGGTGGCGCTCGCGTGGGTGACCGACCGCCCCGGCGTCACGTCGACAATCCTCGGCGCCCGCACCGTCGACCAGCTCGAGACGAATCTCAAGGCCGCCGACCTGCACCTCAGCGCCGATGAGACGGCCGCGCTCGACGACGCCAGCGACCTCGGCGCGACCGACTATCCGTACGGCGAGATGGGCGTGAGCCAGCGCGATCGCACCCTGCGTGGCGGACGCTGAGCGCTCCTACGGGCTAGGACCGGCCGGCGAACAGGCTCGTCACCGAACCGTCCTCGAACACTTCCTTGATCGCCTTGGCGAGCAACGGGGCGATCGACAGCACGGTGAGCTTGTCGAACTGCTTCTCGGGAGCGATCGGCAAGGTGTTGGTGACGATCACCTCGCCGATGCGGCTGTTCTTGAGCCGGTCGACCGCCGGCGCGGAGAAGATGCCGTGCGTCGCGGCGACGATGACGTCGGTGGCGCCGGAGTCGAAGAGCAGGTTCGCCGCCTTGAGCATCGACCCGCCGGTGTCGATCATGTCGTCGATCAGCAGACAAAAACGCCCGTCGATGTCACCGACGACCCGGTTGGCCACGACTTCGTTGGCCTCGTCGATGTTGCGTGTCTTGTGCACGAAGGCGATGTCGAGGCCGCCCAGCGAGTCGGCCCACTGCTCGGCGGTGCGCACGCGTCCGGTGTCGGGTGAAACGACGACGAGATCCTCGCGGCCGTACTTGTGCAGCACATGCTGCGAGAGCAACGGGAGCGCGAACAGGTGGTCGACGGGGCCGTCGAAGAAGCCCTGGATCTGCGCGGTGTGCAGGTCGACGGCCATGAGCCGGTCGGCGCCCGCAGTCTTGAACAGGTCGGCGACGAGCCGGGCCGAGATCGGCTCGCGGCCGCGGTGCTTCTTGTCCTGCCGCGCGTAGGGGTAGAACGGCGCGACCACGGTGATGCGCTTGGCCGACGCGCGCTTGAGCGCATCGACGAGGATCAGGGTCTCCATCACCCACTGGTTGATCGGCGTCGTGTAGGCCTGGATGACGAACGCGTCGGTGCCGCGCACCGAGTCGTTGGGACGGATGAACAGCTCGCCGTTGGCGAATTCGCGGCGGGTCGTCGGGGTCATCGTGACGCCGATGTAGCTCGCGATCTCGTCCGCGAGTTCGGGGTACGCACCGCCGGTCAGCAGCACCAGGCTCTTGCGTCCGGCGACCTGAAGAGTGCTCATCTCAGGGCCCCCGAGGAAACGCGAAACGTTCTTTGCGGAGCGTTTTCGTGGGGTGAGTTCACGACTGGTCCTCTGCCTCGGTGGCGCGGGCGGCGGCCTCCGCTGAGGGCGAGCCGGCACGTTTCCGCTCCACCCAGCCTGCCACGTTTCGCTGCTTACCGCGGGCCACGGCCATCGCACCGGGAGGAACATCACTCGTGATCACCGAGCCGGCGGCGGTGTACGCGCCGTCGCCGATCTCGATCGGCGCCACGATCATCGTGTCGGAGCCGATCCGGACGTGATCGCCGACGACGCTGCGGTGCTTGGCGACCCCGTCGTAGTTCACGAACACCGAGGACGCGCCGACGTTGCTGTGCTCGCCGATCGTCGCGTCGCCGACGTAGGTCAGATGCGGCACCTTCGACCCCGGACCGATCTGCGATGCCTTCACCTCGACATAGGTGCCGATGTGGACTTCGTCGGCGAGTTCCGTTCCGGGGCGCAGGTAGGCGTACGGGCCGATCGTGACGTCCGCGCCGATACGCGCTTGCGTCGCGGTCGCGCGGAGGATCCGGCTCCGCGCGCCGACCGTCGTGTCGGTGAGGGTGACCTCGGGTCCGACGCTCGCGCCGGCCGACACGTGGGTCGCTCCGTGCAGGTCGGTGCCCGGCCAGATCGTGACGTCCGGTTCGAGCGTGACATCCGCGTCGAGCCACGTCGTCGCGGGATCGATGATCGTCACGCCGGCACGCATGTGTGCCTCGAGCACCCGGACGTTGTAGCTGCGATGGGCCGCGGCGAGTTGGACGCGATCGTTGACGCCCGCGGTGACATCGGCAGGGACGGTGACCGCGCCGACGCGCGCCTGCTGCGCCACGAGGATGCCGATGACGTCCGGGAGGTATTCCTCGCCCTGGGCGTTGTCGCGCGACAGGTTGGCGACCGCGCCACGCAGCGCCTGGTGGTCGAAGGCGTACACACTCGTCGCGATCTCGGTGACGGCGAGCTCGTCCGGTCCGGCGTCCTTGTGCTCGACGACCCGTGCGACCGAGCCGTCGGCGGCGCGGATCACCCGTCCGTAGCCGGTGGGGTCGGCAACGACGCTCGTGAGCAGGGTGGCTGCGGACGAGTCGTGCTCGTCGACGAGGGCCGCAAGCGCCTCGGCGGTCAGCAGCGGGGCGTCGCCGGGCACCACGACCACGGTGCCGGTCGCGTCGGGCGGCACAGCCTCGAGAGCGAGCCGCACCGCGTGGCCGGTGCCGTGCTGTTCGGCCTGCAGCACTGCCACGGCATCGGGCGCGATGTCGGCGAGGTGCGCACGCACCTCGTCGGCGCGATGGCCGACCACGACCACCGTGTGCTCGGGGTCCAGCGGCGCGCCTGCGGCGAGTACATGGCCGAGCATCGAGCGGCCGGCGAAGCCGTGCAGCACCTTCGGCAGCGCCGGCGACTTCATCCGGGTGCCTTCTCCGGCGGCAAGGACGATCAGCGCGAGAGGCGCCACGGGGATTCCCTTCGACGTCGGACTAGCTGCGGGACTGGGACTCGAACCCAGACTGCACGGCTCCAAAGGCCGGCGGGCTGCCAATTACCCCATCCCGCATCGCCGCACCAGCCTACCGGCGCCGTCATCGGCACTTCGGTGGTGGAGTTGGCTGGCTACGCACCCGTAAGTTACGCTTCCGTAACCCCGGGAACCGGGGTCCTGCCGAGCGACGAAGAGGCCGATATGACCCTGCTCGACGAGCGTCCGGGCGCCAAGCCGGTATTCGAAGGAACCAAGAAGCGCGGCGAGCAGTTCGCGCTCTACTCGTTCGTGATCGTCCCGTTCCTGGCGTTCCTCGCGGCCGTGCCGGTCGCCTGGGGCTGGGGGCTCGGCTGGACGGACGTGAGCCTGTTCCTGGCGTTCTACATCGTCTCCGGCCTCGGCATCACCGTCGGCTACCACCGGCTGTTCACGCACGGCTCGTTCAAGGCCAACAGGCCGCTGCGGATCGCGCTCGCGATCGCCGGCTCGATGGCGATCGAGGGACCGGTCATCCGCTGGGTCGCCGACCACCGGCGCCACCATGCCTACAGCGACCGCGAGGGCGACCCGCACTCGCCGTGGCGCTTCGGTACGTCGCTGGGTGCGTTGAGCAAGGGCTTCTGGTTCGCGCACATCGGCTGGATGTTCGACCTCGAGCACACGAACCGCGACAAGTACACGCCGGATCTCATGCAGGACCCCGACATCCGCCTGGTCGACCGGCTGTTCCCGCTGTGGCTGGCGATCTCGCTTGTGCTGCCCGGCGTGCTCGGCGGCCTCATCTCGATGTCCTGGGCCGGCGCCCTGTCGGCGTTCTTCTGGGCCTCGCTGGTGCGTATCTTCGTGCTGCACCACGTCACGTGGTCGATCAACTCGGTGTGCCACATGATCGGCGAGCGACCGTTCGCGGCGCGGGACAAGAGCGCGAACTTCTGGCCGCTGGCGATCCTGAGCTTCGGCGAGAGCTGGCACAACATGCACCACGCCGACCCCACGGCGGCCCGCCACGGCGTGCTGCGCGGTCAGCTCGACTCGTCCGCCCGAGTCATCTGGGCCTTCGAGAAGTTCGGCTGGGCCACCGACGTGCGCTGGCCGAAGCCGGAGCGGCTGGCCAAGCTGCGCGTCACGTCCTGACCTTTCCCCGCCAGTGCTCGGTCGGCACGAGCGAAAGCGAGCACCAGCGGGGAAAGCCGGTCAGGTGACCGTGTGTCGCTCGGTGAAAGCCGGGTCACGGTAGGCGCCCGTCTCGATCACCTCACGCAGAATCTCGCAGCCGTCCCACACGTCGGCGTGGCTCAGGTACAGCGGTGCGAAGCCGAGCCGGATGACGTCGGGTTCGCGGAAGTCGCCGATGACGCCGCGGGCGATCAGCGCCTGCACGATCGCGTAGGCATCGCGATGCCGCAGAGCCACCTGCCCACCGCGACGCTCCGGCTCACGTGGCGTCACCACCTGGACGTCGGGCAGGTACGCGTCGACGTAGTCGATGACCAGCTGCGTCAGCTGCAGCGACTTGGCACGGACGGCGTCGATCGGGGCCTCGTCGAACACTCCGAGCGCCGTCTCGAGAGCGAGCATCGACAGCAGGTGCGGCGTGCCGATCCGGGCGCGTTCGATCCCGGTCGCAGGCGTGAAGGTGTCGTCGAGCGCGAACGGCGTCGCATGCGCATGCCAGCCGGTGAGTGGCAGGTCGGCAGCCTGCTGGTGGCGGTGCGGGAGGTAGATCCACGCGGGCGCGCCGGGACCGCCGTTGAGGTACTTGTACGAGCAGCCCACGGCCGCGTCGGCGTCGAGACCGTCCAGGTCGAACGGCGCCACGCCGGCGACATGCGCGAGGTCCCACAACGCGAGCGCGCCGTGGTCATGGATCACGCGCGTGATCGCCGCCGCGTCCCACAGTTCGCCCGTGCGGTAGTCGACGCCGCCGAGCGCGACGACCGCGGTGTCGTCGCCGATGACCGTGTCGACGGCGTCCGGACGCACCCGCAACAGCCGCAGGTCGAGCATCCGGGCAACGGACTCGGCAAGGTATTGGTCGGTCGGGAAGCCGCCGGCGTCAGTGATCAACGTCCGGCGGTTCGGACGTAGCCGGGCCATGGCGACGAGAGCCTGGAACAGCTGCACGCTCGTCGAGTCGCCGCACATGACTTGACCGGGCGCCGCACCGACCAAAGCACCGATCCGGTCACCGACCCGGCCGGGGAGCGTCCACCATGCGTTGCGGTTCCAGGACGTGATCAGGTCATCGCCCCATTGCCGGCGCACCGCGTCGTCGACGGCGGCAGGGACGTCAACAGGCAACGCTCCGAGCGAGTTGCCGTCGAGATAGATGACCTTGTCCGGCAAGGCGAATCGCGACTTGACCGCTGCCAGCGGGTCTTGTGCATCGAGGGCAACCGCCGTCTCGCGGGACAGGTCAGCCACCGCGCACCTCCCACAGCTCGGGAAACGCCGGACGGAACAGGGTCGAACGCAGGTAGGACGCCCCGCTCGAGCCGCCGGTCCCCATCCGAGCTCCGATGATGCGCTGCACCATCATCACGTGGCGGTAGCGCCACTCCTGGACGCCCTCGTCGATGTCGACCAGTGCCTCGCACACCTCGGCGGCCTCGCCCTCCTCGGCATAGACATCGGGCAACGACGCGCCGTCCAGATACGTCAGCAACGAGTCGTAGACGCTCGGCCGGGCGAGCGCTGCCTGCAACTGCGGGTCGTCGACGCGGTCGAACTCGCGCCGGCCCAGCGTCGCCTCGATGACGCGGAACTGGTTCGACTGGAATCCGCTGGCCGAACCGAGCTCCGGACGGAACGAGGCGAACTGTTTCGGCGTCATCGTCTCGAGCACGTCGAGCTGGCCCACGATCGTCTTCAAGATCTTGGCGATGCGCCGAGCCGTGTGCAGCGCGCCCGACCCGTTGCGGTCTTCGAGGCGACGTTGCAGAAGGGCCGTCTCGTGCAGGATCTGCTTGAACCACAGCTCGTACACCTGGTGGACGATCACGAACAGCATCTCGTCGTGCTCATCCGTGGCCGGGCGCTGGCAGGCGAGCAGTTCGTCGAGGCAGAGATAGCTGCCGTAGGTGACTTGTCCGGGCGGTGACGTCGTTGCGGTACCCCGGCTCGCTCCACGAGTGTCGCTCATAAGACCATGATTGCCTGATGACCGACAACAACGGCAGACCCCGGGTGCGGATGACCGGGCGCGAGCGCCGCGAGCAGCTGCTCGACGTGGGCCGCACGCTGTTCGCCGAGAAGGGTTTCGAGGCGACGTCGATCGAAGAAATCGCTTCGCGCGCGAGCGTGTCGAAACCGGTCGTGTACGAGCACTTCGGCGGCAAGGAAGGCCTCTACGCCGTCGTCGTCGACCGCGAGATGAGCGATCTGCTCGAACGGCTGACCACTGCGCTGAGCGCCGGCCATCCGCATCAGCTCGTGGAGCGAGCGGCGCTGGCCCTGCTCACCTACATCGAGGAAGAGACCGACGGCTTCCGGATCCTGTCCCGCGATTCGCCGGTGGCCGGTTCGTCCGGCACGTTCTCGTCGCTGCTCAACGACATCGCGAGCCAGGTCGAGCACATCATGGCGCGCGAGTTCGCGGCGCGTGAGATGCGCACCGAGCTCGCCCCGATGTACGCGCAGATGCTGGTCGGCATGGTCGCGCTCACCGGTCAGTGGTGGCTCGAAGAGCGCCAGCCGCCACGCGAGGAGGTCGCGGCGCATCTGGTGAATCTGGGTTGGAACGGGCTGGCGCATCTCGAACCCGAGCCGCGCATCCTGCACCGCGGAGCCGAATGGACGACGTAGCGGGGGCGATCGACGCGTATCTCGACGAGCAGCGTGACGTCCTGACTCGCGAGCCGCACACGATCTATGACGGCGAGAACGTGCATGACACCCGCGTCGCCGTGCGCCGCTTTCGCACTGTGCTCAGGGTGTTCGCCGACTGTTTCGACTCGGCGGCCGCGTCCCGGCTCGACGGCGACCTCACCTGGTACGCAGGCCTGCTGGGTGACGTCCGCGATCTGCAAGTGCTGCGCGATCACCTGGTCAACCATCTCGACGCGCTGCCGGCCGAGGTCGACGCCGAGGCGACGGCGCAGACCGTCGCCGCCGAACTCGCTGCGCGCGAGCGACGAGCGCGTCGCGCGCTGCAGCGCAGTCTGGTGACACAACGCCACGAACGCCTGCTCGCGGCCGTGGTCGCGGCCGGTATCGACTACGAGCCGCAACATGACGCCTCGGACTACCTGCAGGCCGCTGAGCGCTCCGCGCGCCGGAGGTTGCGCAGCGCGGAACGGCTGGACGCGGACGATCCACTGCGAGACAGCGCATTGCACCGCGCCCGCAAGGCGGTCAAGCGCGCGCGGTACACGGCCGAACTCGTCGCGCCGGTTGCCGGCGCGCCCGCCCGGCGCGCCGCGACGAAATGGCGCCGCACGCAGGATCGGCTCGGAGTGCATCAGGACGAAGTCGTCGCGGCCGCGTTCCTGCGCAGCCTCGCGCATTCCGACATCGACTTCGCTCTCGGCGTGCTCTGGGGCCGGTCGCGCGGCACTGCGGGCAGGTAGCTGCGCTCACTCGTCGGCGAGAGCGAGCCACTGCTGTTCTGCGGCTTCACGTTCGGCCACGACCGCGCGCAACTGCTCGTCGAGTTCGGCGACCTTCTCGAAGTCGGTCGCATGATCGGCCAACTGGCCGTGCAGCGCCGCCTCGCGGGTCTCGAGCTGTGTGACGCGGCGTTCAAGGCGTGAGAGCTCCTTCCGTGCGGCGCGCGAATCACCCTTGTTCGTACGGCGATCCTTTGCCTCGGCCTCGTTCGCCTCCTTCGAGCTGTTGCGCCGCGCCAGGTATTCGTCGATGCCGCCGGGGAGCGCGGCGAGTGACCCATCGCCGAGCAAGGCCACCGTCGTGTCGCACACCCGCTCGACGAGGTAGCGATCGTGGCTCACGACGACGAGCGTGCCGGGCCAGGAATCGAGCAGATCCTCCAGCGCCGTAAGGGTGTCGGTGTCGAGATCGTTGGTGGGTTCGTCCAACAGCAAGACGTTCGGCTGCGCAAGGAGCAAACGCAGCAGTTGCAGCCGGCGCCGCTCCCCACCGGACAGGTCTGCCACCGGCGTCCACTGCTTGTCGTTGCCGAAGCCGAACCGTTCGGCGAGCTGACCGGCCGTGAGCTCGACCCCGCCCAGCTCGGCACGTTCGCGAACCTGCTGCACCGCTTCGAGCACGCGCAGCGCGGACGGCAGCTCGGCGACCTCTTGGGAGAGATAGCCCGCGTGCACCGTCTGACCGATCTGCACGCGCCCCGCGGACGGTGCCAGTTCGCCGGCCAGCAGGCGCAGCAGGTGTGTCTTGCCCGAGCCGTTGACGCCGATGATGCCGACCCGGTCGCCGGGTCCGACGTGCCAGCTGACGTGGTCGAGCAACGTCCGGTCGCCGGCAAGCATCGTGACGTCGTCGAGTTCGTACACCGAACGTCCGAGACGGCGTTGCGAGAGCGCCCGTAGCTCGACAGACGACCGCACGGACGGAACGTCCGCGATCAGTGCCTCGGCCGCGTCGATGCGGAACTGCGGTTTGGACGTACGCGCCGGTGGACCACGACGCAACCACGCCAGTTCCTTGCGCAGCAGGTTCTGGCGTCGTGCCTCGGTCGCGGACGCCTGCCGGGCGCGTTCGGCGCGAGCCAGCACGTAGGCGGCGTATCCACCCTCGTACTGACGCACCGTCGCGTCCGCGACCTCCCAGGTCTGTGCCACGACCGCGTCGAGGAACCAGCGGTCGTGCGTGACGACCAGCAGCGCGGTGCGCCTCGCGGACAGGTATGCGGCCAGCCAGGTGACGCCTTCGACGTCGAGGTGGTTGGTCGGCTCGTCGAGGACGAGCAGATCGGCCTGCTGCACCAGGGCTGCCGCCAGCGCAACGCGCCGTCGCTCGCCGCCGGACAGTCTGGCGGTGCCGGTCTCGAGACCGACGTCCGCGAGCCCGAGGCCGGTGAGTACCGAGCGCACCTCGGCGTCGCCGGCCCATTCGTGCACCGCGCCGTCGCCGACGACGATCGAGCGCACCGTGGCATCGGGAAGCACGCCTCGCTGGTCGACGTAGGCGATCCGGGTACCGCTGGTCACCGTGACCCGGCCGGTATCGGGGGGTTCAGCTCCGGTGATCATGCGCAGCAGCGTGGTCTTGCCGCCGCCGTTGCGCCCGACGACACCGATGCGCTCGCCGGCGGCGATGCCCAGCGACACCGCCTCGAGAACGGTGGTCGTCCCGTAGGACTTGCCGACCGTCTCGAGGTTGACCAGATTCGCCATCAGCCGGTGATTCGCGCGCCGGGTGCGGGCGCAGTGGCGACGTGGGTCGAGGAGCAGATGCCGGCCCGGTCGAGTTCGCCCGCGAGATCCTGCGCGGCGTCGGCGTGTGCGCAGAGGAATGCGCAGGTCGGACCCGATCCCGACACGATGCCGCCCAGCGCGCCCAGCTCGGCGCCCGTGGACAGGACGTCGTCGAGTTCCGGACGCAGCGACAGGGCGGCTGGTTGCAGGTCGTTGCCGAGCGCGTCGGCGACGCGGCCGCAGTCGCCGGCGCGCAACGAGTCGAGCATCTCGTCGGCCGCGCCGATGGGATCGGGCGCTTGCCCGTCTGCACGCAGCCGGTCGAGCTCGCGGTACACGTCGACGGTCGACAGCCCGACGTCGGCGAGCGCGAAGACCCAGTGGTACTCACCGGTCGCCAGGACGGGCGTCAGTTGCTCGCCGCGACCGACGCCGAGCGCCGTCCCGCCGGTCAGCGGGAACGTCACGTCGCTGCCGAGTTGCGCGGCCAGCGTCGCGAGTTGTGTGCGCGACGTCCCGGTGCGCCACAGCGCGGCGCAGGCCACGAGGGCGGCGGCGGCGTCGGCGGAACCCCCGGCCATGCCGCCGGCGAGCGGGATGTTCTTGTGCAGCTCGAGGCGGACGTCTGCCGATGCGCCGGTATGCGCGGCGAGGAGCTCCGCGGCGCGCCAGGCAAGGTTCGCGCCGTCGGTCGGGACGCCGCGCGCGTACGGACCGGCCGTCTTGACGTGGATGCCGTCGGCACCGCGGGCGATCACGTCGTCGTAGACGCTCACTGCCTGGAACACCGTGGTCAGATCGTGGTATCCGTCCGGGCGCGCGCTGCCGACGGACAGGTGCAGGTTGACCTTGGCTGGTACGCGGACGCGCACCGCGTCGGCGATTTCGACGACGGGCATCGAGAACGATCGTATCGACGGCTGTGTCAGGCTTTCCGAGTGACCTCGACTCCTGCGCGATCCGAGACCGGTCCGGGGCGCCGCAACGTTGGCGTCGAGGAGGAGTTGCTGCTGTTCACCGGAGCAGCGCGTCCGGCACGGGTGGGCGAGCAGCTCGCCGACGACCCCGCCACGTCGGTCGAGCACGAGCTCAAGCTCGAACAGGCCGAGATCGCGTCGGCGCCACAGGTCGACCTGGGCGCGCTCGGCGCGGACCTGCACGAGCGGCGTGGTGAGCTCGCGACAGCGGCGGGGGAGCGCGGAGTGGTTGCCGCCGGCCTCGGCACCAGCCCGTCCGCAACGCTCCCGGAGCCGACGCCTGACGAGCGCTACCAGCGCATGCAGCGGCAGTTCGGCCTGGTGGCCGCCGACCAGCTCACCTGCGGCACGCACGTCCACGTGTCGGTCGGCTCGCGAACCGAGGGGATTGCAGCGATCGACGGGGTGCGTCGCTGGGTGGCGGTGCTGCTGGCCATGAGTGCCAACTCGCCGTTCTGGGCAGGCCGCGACTCCGGCTACAGCAGCTATCGCACGATCGCCTGGGGACGCTGGCCGACCGCCGGCCCCACCGCGCGGTTCGGCACCGCGGATGAGTACGACCGGCGCGTGAACGAGGCGGTTGCGACCGGCGCCGCAGTCGATTCGGCGATGATCTATTACGACGTGCGGCTGTCGGCCAAGTACCCGACGGTCGAATTCCGCGTCGCCGACAGCGGACAGCAGGTTGCCGACTCGGTGCTGCTCGCAGCGCTGTGCCGGGCGGCCGTCGAGACCGCGATATCGGCAGAGCCTGTCGACCTGGCCCCTGAGCGACTGCGGGCAGCCGCCTGGCGAGCCGCTCGGTTCGGCCTGGGCGGCGAATTGGTCGACGTGACCACCGCGTCGTTGCGCCCGGCCGCCGAGCTGGTCGATCGCATGCTCGACGAACTCGGCCCGGCGCTGATCCGATACGGGGACGCGGACCAGGTGCACCGGCTGGTCGATGACCTGTGGCGACGCGGGACGGGAGCCGACCTGCAGCGCGCGGACCTCGCCGCCGGCGGCGTCACCGCGGTCGTGCACGGCGCTGCAGACCGGATGCTCGCTGCGCCCTAGGCGAACAGTTGATCAAATCGTTGTCCCTTGTCACCCCTGTTCCCTAGGGTTCGTGGTCGACCGAGAGGTGTGTGATGAGCGACGTCGTGCAGGCCAACGGCCTCGTCAAGATCTACGGCAAGGTCCGAGCACTCGACGGCCTCGACCTGGCAGTTCCCGAGGCGAGCGTGCTCGCGGTCCTCGGACCCAACGGGGCCGGCAAAACGACCGCGGTGCGCATCCTGACGACACTGCTCGAGGCCGACGCCGGCACCGCCGAGGTCGCCGGGTTCGACGTCCGCAAGCAGGCCGGTCAGGTGCGCGCCCACATCGGCGTGTCCGGCCAGTACGCCGCGGTCGACGAATACCTCACCGGCTACGAGAACCTGCACATGGTCGCGCGGCTGTACGGCCTCGACCCGCGGCGTTCGAAGGCCAGATCCAACGAACTGCTCGAGCAGTTCGCGCTCACCGACGCGGCCGATCGTCCGGTGAAGACCTACTCCGGCGGTATGCGCCGCCGACTCGACCTCGCCGGTGCGCTCGTCGCGGCGCCACCCGTGCTCTTCTTGGACGAGCCGACCACCGGGCTCGATCCACGCAGCCGCAACGACATGTGGGAGGTGATCACCACCTTGGTCGAGTCAGGCACGACCGTGCTGCTCACGACGCAGTACCTCGAAGAGGCCGATCGCCTTGCCGACGACATCCTGGTGATCGACCACGGCAAGCGGATCGCGCAAGGCACCTCCGACGCGCTGAAGGCACAGGTCGGCGGCGAGCGGATCGAAGTGGTCGTCGGTTCGGTCGATGACCTCGCGCCTGCGCAGAGCGTGCTCGACCGCGTCGCGGTCAGTGAGGTCGACGTCGACCAGCACACCCGTCGGCTGATCGCGCCGGTGCGCGGTGGTGCGGGCGTCCTTACCGAGGCGTTGCGGCAGCTCGACGCGGCGCACGTGGCCATCCTCGACATCGGGCTGCGCCGGCCGACGCTCGACGACGTGTTTCTCGCCCTGACCGGTCACCGAGCCGAAGCGGCCGAAGCCGACGCCGCCGGCACCGACGACGACACGGCCGCGAGCGAGCCCGCCGGAGCAGCGCGATGAACGCGGCGGTCAAGGTCGCCGTCGACGGCGCGATCGTCGCCAAGCGCAACCTGATCAAGATCAAGCGAGTGCCCGACATCCTCGTCTTCACGACGATCTCGCCGATCATGTTCATCCTGCTGTTCGCCTATGTATTCGGCAGCGCCATCAACACGTTCACGCCAGGGGTGTCGTACCGCGAGTTCCTGATCCCGGGCATCTTCGCCCAGACGGTCGTCTTCGGCGCCACGTTCACCGGCGCCGGAATGGCCGACGACATCCAGAAGGGCATCATCGACCGATTCCGGTCGCTGCCGATGTCCCGCTCGGCGGTGTTGGTCGGTCGCACGACGGCCGACGTCGGCTACAACGTGATCACGCTGATCGTCATGGCGGTGACCGGCCTGATCGTCGGCTGGCGCATCCGCACGGACGTCGCCCACGCGGTGGCCGGCTTCCTGATCCTGCTCGCCTTCGCCTACGCGATCTCCTGGGTCATGGCGCTGGTCGGTCTGATCGTGCCGTCCCCCGAGGTCGTGAACAATGCCTCGTTCATGGTCATCTTCCCGGCGACCTTCATCGCGAACACGTTCGTCCCGACGCAGCACTTCCCGAGCGTGTTGCGCGTGATCGCCGACTGGAACCCGGTGTCGACGGTGACCCAGTCGGCACGCGAACTGTTCGGCAACACCGGCGGCGCGTCACCACCGACCAACGACTGGTCGCTGCAGCACCCGGAGCTCTACACGCTCGCGTGGTGCATCGTGCTGGTCGCCGTGTTCGTCCCGCTGTCGGTGCGCCGGTACAAGAAGGCGGCGGCCCGGTAGGTGACACTGGCCGTGCGCTGACACCGACGCGCAGGGCCGCACACGCACCCGGTACTCTGGTGTGGTTGCCCCGGCGAGGGACGTTCGCCCCGCGAACATCCGTGATCGACGCGGTGTCGCCTCGCGACGCGCGTTCGCGTCCGTCCCTTCTGCGGCATCGCGTATATGCACACGAGACGACAATTCAGGAGTTCTGCAGTGTCCGAGGTCCGGCTCAACGCCGAAGCACGTACCGAGTTCGGCAAGGGTGGTGCCCGCCGCACCCGTCGCGCCGGCATGATCCCGGCCGTCATCTACGGGCACGGGGCCGATCCGCGGCACGTGTCGCTGCCTGCCCGCGAGTTCACGAACGCGGTGCGTCACGGTGGCGCCAACGTCCTGCTGACCCTCGACCTCAACGGCGAGGAGCAGCTGGCGATCCCGAAGGCGATCCAGCGCCACGCCATCAAGGGCACCTACGACCACGTCGACCTGCTCGCGGTGCGCCGCGGTGAGAAGGTCACCATCGACGTCCCGCTCGCCATCAGCGGCGACGTGGCGCCCGGCGGCCTGCTCGCGCAGGAACATACGGTTGTGTCGCTCGAGGCCGAGGCCACGAACCTGCCGACCGAGATCGCGGTCAGCATCGACAACCTCAAGATCGGCGAGCAGATCACCGCAGCCGACCTGACCCTGCCGACCGGCGCCACGCTGATCACCGACCCGACCCAGGTGTTGCTGGCTATGAACGAAGCTCCGACCGAGGCAGAGATCGAGGCCGAGATGGCCGAGGCCGCCGACGAGTTGGGCATCGTCGAGGACCAGCCCGACACCGAGGGCGACGAAGCCGCGGCGAGCACCGAGGACGGCGGGTCCGAGGGCGCGAAGGCGGAGTCCGGCGACTCAGCCGAGTAACTGCCGGCTGCACCCGTGCCCGACGACCGGTTTCTCATCGTCGGTCTCGGCAATCCGGGGCCGCGTTATGCGGCGACGCGGCACAACATCGGGTTCGCGGTCGTGGATCTGCTGGCTGACCGCATCGGCGGGCGATTCAAGGCACACCGATCGCGCTGCGAGATCGTCGAGGCAAGACTGAGCGGCATCCCGGTCGTGCTCGCCAAGCCGATGTCGTACATGAACGAGTCGGGCGGCCCCGTCAATGCCGCCGCCCGGTTCTTCAAGACGCCGGTCGAGCGCATCGTCGTCGCGCACGACGATCTCGATCTCGACTACGGCGCTATCCGCCTCAAGCAAGGTGGCGGCGCTGGTGGCCACAACGGATTGCGATCGATGATCTCGGCGCTCGGTTCACCCGAGTTCGCTCGTGTGCGGTTCGGCATCGGACGACCGCCCGGTCGCCAGGATCCCGCCGACTTCGTGCTGCGCGAGTTCGCCACCGGCGAACGCAAGGAACTGGGCTACCTGGTCGATCGAGCCGCCGACGCCACCGAAGCACTACTCCGCGACGGTCTCACGGAAGCGCAAAACAAGTTCCGCTAAACCGTTTTAGAGGCGAGTGGCACGCGATGAGCGCTTGCGCGAAGAGTCGCCGCCGCGCGAGCGATAGCGAGCCTGCGTTCTGAGCTGCGGACGGCCCCGAGCGAAGCGAGCGGGCCAGACGCAGATCAGATCTCGGCGAATAGATCAGAGTGCGCCGCTTCGTGGGCCAGCAGCCACTGCTTGGCCTCGATGCCGCCGCCGTAGCCGGTGAGCGATCCGTTGGCGCCGATCACCCGATGGCAGGGGACGACGATCGAGATCGGGTTCTGGCCGTTGGCGAGGCCGACCGCTCGGGACGCAGTGGGTGCGCCGATGGCTGTCGCAGTCGCGCCGTAGCTCGCGGTCTCGCCGTACGGAATCTCGAGCAGTGCGGCCCACACCCGCTGCTGGAACATCGACCCCGACGCGTGCAGCGGCAACACGAACTCGCGGCGCTGACCGGCGAAATACTGCGCGAGCTGGGTGCGCAGATCCTCGAAGGCGTCGTCGTCGCGCGTCCAGTCGTCCTTCGGAATCACCGCGTTCTTGCCGCTCGGCAGATACAACCCGGTGATGCCGATGTCGTCGCGAGTAGCGACAAGGTCGCCGAGCGGCGACGCGATGAGCGTGTACAGCATGGTGTTCTCCTCTTTGGTGATCATCGCAGGTCGGCCCACTCGTCGGCGACGAGATGAGCCCACAGGTGATAGGTGGCATACGTGCGCCACGGCGCCCAGCCGGGACGTCCGTCGGACAGATCGATGTCGAGGTCGGCGGCGGCTCGCCGTACGACCAGATCACTGGCAAGCAGGACGTCCGGGTCGGACATCGTGCGCATCCGGAGGTAGTCGGCCGTCCACGGGCCGATGCCCGGCATTGCGAGCAGGGTGCTGCGAACCTCGTCGCGGTCGGCACCTGGGTCGAGTTCCAGCCCGCCAACGGTCGCTGATGCCAACGCGGCCACGGTGCGGCCGCGGGCGCGGGGCATCGGCAAGGTCTCCGGTGCCACTTCTGCGAGCACCTCGGGAGCGGGGAACAGCCGCCACGGCTCACCCTCGAAGGCGGGTTCGCCGTGGTCGTCGACGATGCGGCCCAGAACCGAGCGCGCGCCGCGCACCGAGATCTGCTGTCCGACGACCGTCCGGACCGCCGTCTCGAAGCCGTCGACCGAGCCGGGCGCGCGCAGGCCCGGCCGCTTGAGGACGAGCGGTGCGAGCGCGGCGTCGGCCGACAATGCGGTGTCCGTGGCGACCGGGTCGGCGTCGAGGTCGAAGAGCCGGCGTACTCGCGCGACGACCGTCACCAGGTCACGTGTGTCGCGCAGCCGCACGGTGCAGCGCAGAGCATCCGCAGCGCTCGAGATCGACACGAGGGCGGGGCCGCTCGGCGCGCGCAGCGCCCGGGTGTAGACGCCGTCGACGTAGCTCTCGACTCCCGGCACTGCGTGGGCGCCGAGAAAATCGAGGGTGAAGCCGACGTCGTGCGGTTCGCGGTAGGGAAGGCGCAACGTGATGACGCCTGGTTCGGGCGAACGGCCCTTGCGGCGCGCCGTCCGCAGCACCGTCGGCGTTGTCGCGAACACCTCTTGAATCGTCTCGTTGAACTGCCGCACGCTCGCGAACCCGGCGCCGAACGCGACATCGGTGACCGGGATGTCTGTCGTCTCGAGCAGCACGCGCGCGGTCTGCGCGCGTTGCGCCCGTGCGAGTGCGAGCGGTCCTGCGCCGACCTCGGCGATCAGTGACCGATGTACCTGGCGCTCGGAATAGCCGAGCCGTCGAGCCAGCCCCGGCACCCCCTCGCGATCGATGACGCCGTCGCCGATCAGGCGCAGCGCGCGACCGACGAGATCGCCGCGCACGTTCCAGTCCGGCGAGCCCGGTGACGCATCCGGACGGCACCGCTTGCATGCGCGGTAGCCGGCCCGTTGTGCTGCCGCCGCACTCGGGTGGAACGTCACGTTGCCCGGCTTGGGCGTGATCGCCGGGCACGACGGGCGGCAGTAGATCCCCGTCGTGCGCACCGCGGTGAAGAACCACCCGTCGAAGCGGGTGTCGCGGGAGTGCACCGCCCGGTAGCACGTGTCGAAGTCGGGGAGGATCACGCGTCCACGGTAAACCGCTGCACCGACAGTGACTGGCGGTTTTCGGACGCGACCGTCAGCCGGTGTTCCGGAGCCCCGCGGCGACCCCGTTGATCGTCAACAGCAGGGCGCGGCGCAAGTCCTGCGAGACGTTCTCGGCGTCCTCGCGAACGCGGCGCAACAACTCGACCTGCAGGTACGAGATCGGATCGAGGTACGCGTCGCGCACGGAGAATGTCCTCTGCAGCACCGGCGAATTGTCGAGAAGCGCGGACTCACCGGTGATGCGCAGAACCTCGTGCACCGTGCGCTCGTGTTCGGCACGCACGACATCGAACAACCGCTGCAACGGCTCGGGGACGAGCGTCTGCACGTAATGCTCGGCGATGTCGAGATCGGTCTTCGCGAGCGTCATCTCGACATTCGACACGAACGTCCGGAAGAAGTGCCATTGGTCGTGCATCTCTGCCAAGACCTCACCCAGGCCGGCCTCGCGAGCGGCAGCCAATCCCGACCCGACGCCGAACCAGCCGGGCACGATCTGGCGCGACTGCGTCCAGCCGAAGACCCATGGGATCGCCCGCAGCCCACCGATCCCCCCGCCCGAGGACGGGCGCCGCGACGGACGCGAGCCGATGTTCAACGAACCCAATTGCTCGACCGGGGTGGACGCAAGGAAGTAGTCGGGCAACTGGTCGTCGTCGATCAGCGCGCGGTAGGCAGCGAAGGCGGCGTCGGACACCTTCTCCATGCACGCATCCCACGTGGCGAGCTGTTGTTCGGACTGCCGCGGCGCCTTGTGCAGTACCGAAGCCTGAAGTGTCGCGGCCACGGTGAGCTCGAGATTCTCCCGAGCGAGTTCGGGCAGCGCGTATTTGTCGGAGATGACCTCGCCCTGCTCGGTGAACTTGATCTCGCCGTCCAGCACGCCCCACGGCTGGGCCAGGATCGAGTCGTAGGTCGGCCCACCACCGCGGCCGACAGTGCCGCCGCGTCCGTGGAACAGCCGCAGCCGTACCCCGTGTCGCGCAGCGATGTCGCGCAGCGTGCGCTGGGTCTTGTGGATCTCCCACTGCGACGTGGTGATGCCTGCCTCTTTGTTCGAGTCGGAGTAGCCGAGCATCACCTCCTGCACGTCACCGCGCAGCTTGACGACGAGCCGGTAGGTCGGGTCGGAGAGCAGATCGCTGATCACCTCGCCCGAGCGGCGCAACTCGTCGACGGTCTCGAGCAGTGGCACGAACCCGATCTGCGCGAACGGCTCGCGCCGGCCCTGCGGTCCGGCTCCATGGACGTCGACCAAGCCCGCCTCGCGCGCCAGCACGACCGCCGCGAACACGTCGTCGGCGCCGCGTGTCATCGACACGATGTAGCTCTCGATGACCTCCGGTCCGTAGGTCTCGATCGCCCGCCGGATCTCGGTGAACACCGCGAACGTCTTCGCGCCGGCTTCGTCGAGCGGCGGCGGGACGGAAGCCAGCGGCCTGCGCGAGGCCATCTCTTTGGACAGCAATCGCATCCGGTAGTCGCGCGGGACGTCGGCGTAGAGCCAGGTTTCCTCGACAAGGCGGTCGACGAGTTGTCCGAGCACGTGGTGATGCGCGTCGGCGTGCTCGCGCACGTCCATCGTCGCGAGATGCAGCCCGAACACAGCAACGGTGCGCTGCACGCCGGCGAGCAGTCCGTCGGCGATGAGCTCGCCGGCGTTGGCGCGCAGCGAATCGCCGAGCATCGCCAGCTCGGCACGCAACTGATCCGTACCGAGGTAGTCGCGACCGGGAACGTGCGGCGTCCCGTCGTCGACGCGGCGCCGCGTGTTCGTGATCTTCGCGTTGATGCACGTCAGCTTGAGCCGATAGGGCTCGGTGGCATTGAGCTCGATCAGGCGCGGGTCGATGTCGAGGACGGCGAGATCGGCTTCGAGCGATGTCATCAGTTCGGGCGCCGCCGCGACCACCGTGGTCGACGACGACAACTCGGCGATGAGCAGGTTCACCGCACGAGTGATGGCTTGCGCGGCGACGTGATGCTGCAGCCGCAGCACATCGCGGGTGACCTGTGCGGTCACATTCGGGTTGCCGTCGCGGTCGCCGCCGATCCACGTGCCGAAGCTCAACGGACGGGCATCGACGGCGAAGTCCGCACCGCGCAACGCGAGCTCGTTAGCCAGGTC
This sequence comes from uncultured Actinomycetota bacterium, assembly GCA_963754285.1. Taxonomy (GTDB): domain Bacteria; phylum Actinomycetota; class Actinomycetes; order Mycobacteriales; family Jatrophihabitantaceae; genus RYN-133. The sequence goes on along the minus strand of CAVWFN010000007.1, from coordinate 395,529 downwards.
ATCGACGAGTTCCGGCAGCGTCGCCTCGACCAGATCGCGCAGGTAGTAGACGACGTTGCGAGCCTCGTCGAGCGGGGTCGGTCGCGTCTGGCGCAGCTCGTCGGTCTGCCAGATCAGATCGATGACCTCGGCCAGCTCGCGGTCCTGCCGCCGCCGGGCGGTCGACTCCGGTGCGGTCGGCACTGCCAGGACGTCGGCCACTCGACGCAACTTCGTGAGGATCGAGCGTCGGCTCGCCTCGGTCGGATGCGCGGTGAACACCGGACGGACGGCCAGCCGGTCGATGGCGGCGCTCAGCGCGTCCGGACCCTTCTCGTCGGCGACCGCGGCGACCGCGCGCGCCAGCCAGCCGGCATCGGCCGGGCGGTCACGCAGCAGGCGCACCCGGTGCACCTGCTCGGCGACGTTGGCCAGATGGAAATAGTCGGCGAACGCACGGACCAGTACCGCTGCCGTGTCGATCGGCAGCTGGGCGAGCAACGTGCGCGCTTGTTCGGCTGCAGAGCGGTGAACGTCTGGTTGCTCCTTGCTGAGTTTGGTCAGCGTGCGCACGCGCTCGACGAGGTCGAGCGCCTGCTGACCCTGCTGCCGCACGAGCGATTCGCCGAGCAGCGCGGCGACGCGCCGCACGTCGGCGCGCAACTCGGCGTCATCGGAGACCGATCCCGGCGCGTCGGCGGGCAGATCGAGCGGGGCGTCGAGGCTGGCGTGCACCCATTCATCCTCGCGCATGCTCGGTAGGGTCTTTGAATGCGCGTACTCGTCACCGGCGGCGCCGGTTACATCGGCAGTGTGGTCGTCGCCCAACTGCTGGCCGACGGCAACGAGGTGGTCGTCGTCGACGACCTGTCGACCGGACACGCCGATGCCGTCCCGCCAGGCGCCGAGTTCCACGAGATTCCCATCACGGCCCTGGACGGTCGACTGGGCGACTGGGGGATCGAGGCGGCGATCCACTTCGCCGCGAAGTCCCTGGTCGGTGAGTCGACACAGGAGCCGTCGCTGTATTGGCGCAACAACGTCGTCGGGACGATCGCCCTGATCGACTCGCTGCGCGCCTACGGCGTGGATCGCCTCGTGTTCTCGTCCTCGGCGGCGACCTATGGCGTCGTGGCAGAACAACCGATCACCGAGGACGCCCCTGCGCGACCGACGAGCCCCTACGGCGCCACCAAGCTGGCTATCGATCTCGCCCTGACCGACTACGCCGCCGGCTACGGCCTCGCGGCGATCAGCCTGCGCTACTTCAATGTGGCCGGTGCGCTGCACACGGTCGAGGGCCTGTCCTACGGCGAGCGGCACGCGACCGAGACGCACTTGATCCCGAACGCGCTGAGGGCCGCGATGGGCTCAGGCGACCAACTGAGCCTTTTCGGCACGGACTACGACACTCCGGACGGCACGTGTGTGCGCGACTACCTGCACGTCGTCGATCTCGGCGAGGCGCACCTGGCGGCCCTGACCGCGGCGCAGCCGAGCAAACACGACGTGATCAATCTGGGCAGCGGCACGGGATATTCGGTACGTGAAGTACTGACAACCATCGCCGAGGTGACCGAGCGTGCGGTCCCGGTGACCGAAGCGCCGCGGCGCGCCGGCGACCCGCCGACGCTCATAGCCTCGAACGAACGGGCCCTGCAGCTGCTCGGATGGGCGCCGACGCGTGACCTGCGCGTCATGGTCGCCGACGCCTTCAGGTTCGAGCAGACCCGCAGCTGATCGACTCTGCCGGCACGGATCACAGTTGCCCTGACAGACATTTTTTTCATCTCAGCTTGCGCTTCGATGATTTCCTGCGAAACTGTTGTTAAGTCGCAGGACGTCAGGATCACTGATTGGGGAATCAGCCCTGGCAAGCGCGACGGCGGGGAGATGTGGAACGGCTCGTCTTTAGGCCTCTCGCTGATTCAGCGAGAGGTTTAGTTCGGCTCGCTCTGCTCTAGTCGGCATCGCAGGTATGAGGCGATGTAGCGGTGTACCGGGGGGTGCTCCGCGTCGACCATGAGACTCGTGTCCCCGTAACGCCGTGGCTCACCGCCACTGCGGGCGGAGCGTGCGTACGTAGGTGTACGCGCTGGCAGGGGGGCATGATCATGAGCGGGGGCTCACCGGTAGTCGCTGACGCCGGCAAAATACGTCACGACACAGCGCCGGCCGCGCCGGCAGCCGTGGACGATCAGCGCGCACTGCCGCGCGAAGACACCGAGGCCGAGCAGGCCGTCGCCCAGCCGAGCGCCGAGCACGTGGCCGCCCTGGAGACGGTGCCGGCCGAACCTTCCTGGACCGCCGAGCCCGAGTCCCGGTGGCGCGGTGCCTACCAGGCAGCAGCCGTGTTCACCGACATGTCCGCCGCGATTCTCGCGATGTTCATCGCCTTCGGTATCCGCTTTGGCACACTGGTCGGTAGCTACGAGCCGATTCCCATCGTCCTGCTGATCCTGTTCCCCTTCGCCTGGATCGCGGCCGCCGGCCTGAGCCGCGCGTACGAGGTGCGAGTGCTCGGTGCCGGCGCGACCGAGTTCGAGCGCCTCGGCAAGGCGTTCCTCCAGCTGACCGCCGCGATCACGTTCGCCGCCTACGCCGCACACTCAGATCTCCCGCGCGGCTTCGTCCTTGTCACATTGCCGATGACGTTGGTGCTCGGCGGCGTGCTGCGCTACGGACTGCGAAAGTTCGTGCACCACCGGCGCCGCGCCGGTTCGGCGCTGATCCCGGTGCTCGCGGTGGGTGCTCCCGACGCGGTCGCCTCGTTCAGCGACACGCTGATGCGTAACGCCCACAACGGATTGCGTGTGCGGGCGGCGTGTGTGATCGGTCGTGAGTGCGATACGGACGCCGCCGTGACGAAACTGGACGAGCGGGCGATTCCCCTGTGCGGAAATCTCGACTCGATCCGCGAAGCGGTCAACGCGACCGGTGTGACGACCGTCGCCGTGGTCGACAACCAAATCACCGGCGACCGGCTGCGCTGGATCTCGTGGCAGCTCGAAGGAACCGACACCGACCTGGTTGTTCTCCCGGCTCTCACCGAGGTCACCGGACGCCGTCTGAGCATCCTGCAGGCCGGCGAGCTGCCGCTGCTGTACGTCGCCGAGCCCGAGTTCAAGGGCCTGCGCCGCCTGATCAAGTCCGGATTCGACCGACTGGTCGCGCTGATGATGCTGGTGGCACTGGCGCCGGCGCTGCTCGTGATCGGCCTGGCTGTGCGCGTGAGCAGCCGTGGACCTGCCCTGTTCTTCCAGACCCGCATCGGCAAGGACGGCAAGCCGTTCCGGATGGTCAAGTTCCGCTCGATGGTCGATGATGCCGAGGATCAGCTGGCGGGGTTGTTGGCCTTCAACGAGGTCGACGGCGGGACGCTGTTCAAGCTCAAGGCAGATCCACGCGTGACGCGCGTCGGCAGGCTGCTGCGCCAGTATTCGCTCGATGAGCTCCCGCAGCTGTTCAACGTGCTTGTCGGTTCGATGTCGTTGGTCGGCCCTCGGCCGCCGCTGCCGACCGAGGTCGAGCAGTACGCCGGCAACGATCGGCGCCGGCTCCTGGTCAAGCCGGGGATCACCGGGTTGTGGCAGATCAGCGGCCGCAGCGAGTTGTCCTGGGAGGAGTCGGTGCGGATCGACCTGCGCTACGTCGAGAACTGGTCGCTGTCACTCGACCTGCTCGTGCTGCTCAAGACGGTCGGAGCCGTGGTTCGCCGAAAGGGCGCTTACTGACGGCTTGCCTGTCACGCACGCCCTCGGCGGGCCGTTCCCCGTAAAGTCTGACGGGCAGATGCCGATTGGGCTGTGGACGGGCAAGCATTACGCGCGCCGAACCAGGGCGAGCGTCGTCAAGCGTGTCTGCGGATCGGAGTCGTTGTGATGTCCCCACGCCGGCCAGGCATCGGGGCATACCCGAGCAGGGCGCACAGGTGGACGCGGTGACGCATGCACGCGTGGCCGAGCAACCGGCCACCGGCAACTATCGCGGTCTCGCGCGTGGCGGTCTCGGAAACCTGCTCGGCGCCGCGGTCTCGGCGGTTGCCAACTTCGGTGTCGCGGTTCTCATCGCGCGCTCGGGATCGGCGACCGAGGCCGGCCACTTCTTCGCGGCCACCTCGGTATTCCTGCTGCTCGAAGTGATCGGACGGTTGGGCGCCGACACCGGGCTGGTGTACTTCATTGCGCGATGGCGGGCGCTCGACCAGAGCGAGCGGATCCCGTTGGCGATCAGAGCCGCGCTCACACCTTGCGTGGCGCTCTCGGTGCTGATGGGCGCTGTCGTGTTCGCCTTCGCCCCAGCGATCGCACACGGGCTCGGGGACCCGGTCGCCCACTCGGCAGGACTACTGCGTCTGCTCGCCGTCGTCCTTCCGATCACAGTGGTCTACGACCTGTGCATGGCCGCGACGCGCGGCTTCCGACGGATGATGCCGACGATCGTCATCGAGAAGGTCGCACGACCATGCGTTCAGCTGATCCTGATCCTTGCGGCGGTGGCGATCGGCTGGCACGGCGGTATCGGTGTCGCCTGGACCGTGCCCTACATCGGTGCCGCCGTCGTCGGCATCTACGCCCTTCGCGCAGTGTTGCGGCGGTCGGGCGAACACCGACTCCTCGCCGAACGCGATCGCACGACGCTGTCGGAGTTCTGGCGATTCTCACTTCCGCGCGCAGCAGCGACCGTGGCGCAGCTTGCCCTTCAGCGTCTCGACATCATCATCGTCGCAGCGATGCGCGGTCCGACTGATGCCGCCATCTATACCGCGGCGACCCGGTTTCTGGTGGTCGGCCAGTTCGTCAACCAGGCGGTGAACACCGCGGTACAGCCGCGGATGAGCGAAGCAGTCTCGACGCGAGCCTTCGATCGCGCTCGAGCGCTGTACCGCGTATCGACGACGTGGCTCGTGCTGCTCCAGTGGCCGCTGTTCGGTACGGCAGCCGCACTCGCGCCGATCTATCTGAAGGTCTTCGGCGGCAAGTACCACAGCGGGACGATCGTCGTCGTCCTGTTGTCACTGGCCATGCTCGTGGCGAGCGGTGTCGGCGTGGTCGACACGGTCATCATCATGGCGGGACGCACGACGTGGAATCTGTGGACGACCGCGCTCGCGCTCGGACTGAACGTCGCCGTCGATCTGATCCTGATCCCGCCGTACGGCATCGTCGGAGCTGCAATCGGATGGATGGCGGGAATCTTCGGCTCCAACCTCGTGCCGCTCGCACTCGTCTGGAGAAATCTCGCGCTGCATCCGTTCGGCCGCAGCACCTATCTCGCCTATGCCCTCACTGCGTTGTGCTACCTGATCGTGCCGTTATTCGCCTGGGTCCTGTCCGGACACAGTGAACTGGTTGTCTTCTGCGCGCTCGTCGTCAGCTCCGGTGTGTTCCTCGCCGGCCTTGTTCGCTGGCGCGAGACGTTCGAGCTGACCGGCCTGATCCGAACCCGCCGCGCTGCCCATGCGAAGAGTTGACGAGTCCTGGAGCCTGTGATGACCACCAACGCCTTGACGTTCGGCACGTTCGATGTTTTCCATCTCGGACATCTGCGCATCCTCGAGCGGGCGGCCGAACTCGCCGACACGCTGACGGTGGGTGTCTCGACCGACGCACTGAACGTGGCGAAGAAGGGCCGCGAGCCGGTGTACAGCGAGTACGAGCGCTGCGAGATCGTGCGCGGGTTGCGTTGCGTGGACGACGTGTTCCTCGAGGAGTCCCTCGAGCAGAAGGCTGACTACATCCAGAAGTACAAGGCGGACGTGCTGGTGATGGGTGACGACTGGGAAGGCCGCTTCGACTATCTGTCCGACCTGTGCCGCGTCGTCTACCTGCCCCGCACGCCCGCGATCTCGACAACCGTCGTGATCGAGAAGATTCGTCGCTAGCCGGCGCGGTCTGGGATCTTGTGACGGTGAACGGGATCGACGTCTGCTTCATCGGCGGCTTCGGGCGCAGCGGCTCGACGCTGCTGGAGCGGCTGGTCGGTGAGGTGCCGGGAGTGTGCGCACTCGGCGAGGTCGTGCACCTGTGGCGACGCGGGATCGTCGACGACGAATTGTGCGGGTGTGGTCACCCGTTCTCGCGCTGCGAGTTCTGGTCCGAGGTCGGGCAGGTCGCGTTCGGCGGGTGGCAGCGCGTCGATGTCGACCGCGTGCTCGCCCTGGGCTCGGAGGTCGACCGCTTCCGCAGGATGCGGGCGTCGATCCGTGCGCTGCGCGATCCGGCGCGCAACCCGGCTGTGCGTGAGTACGCCGACTACTTCCGTCGTGTCTATGCGGCAGCCAAGCAGGTCAGCGGCGCACCGATCGTGACCGACTCGAGCAAGAACGCGTCCACCGCCTTCGCCCTGCGGGCAGGAGCACGGCTCGACATGCGAGTGCTCCACGTCGTCCGCGACAGCCGCGGCGTGGCCTACTCATGGAGTAAGGAAGTGGCGCGCCCCGAGGCCGGCGAGGCGTCGAACAAGCCGCTGATGGACCGGTACTCGCCGTCGATGGCGGCGCTGCTCTGGGACGCGCACAACCTGGCGTTCATGGCGTTGCGCCGAACCGGGGTACCGGTGCACCGCGTCGAGTACGAGGACGTGGTGCGACACCCCGCGGCGGTCGTCGAGCAGGCCGCGCGCTTCCTCGGCCTCGGCAGCGTTCGCACCGACGGCTTCATCCGTGGCGAAACAGTGACGCTCTCCGCCGGCCACCAGGTCGCGGGAAATCCGATGCGCTTCGAGCAGGGTGAGGTGCGCCTGCGTCACGACGACGCGTGGCGCGGCGGGTTCGACCCCGGCGCGCGGCGGGTTGTGTCCGCGTTGACGTTCCCGCTGATGCTCGGCTACGGATACCTGCGCAGGGGTGACCGGCATGGCTGACCAGGTGGGTGCGCCGTCGGTCGAGGTGGTCATCCCGACCCACAACCGCCCGGAGCTGGTCCGGCGTGCGATCGAATCGGTCCGCGCGCAACGCTACGAGGGCCCGCTGAGCGTGGCGGTGGTCTTCGACCGCTCGCCCGAGGACCCGACACTGGTGGTCGACGGACCGGTTGCGGTGCGGGTGTTGACCAACACGCGCACCCCGGGCCTGGCCGGCGCACGCAACAGCGGCATCCTGTCCAGTACTGCCGACCTGGTCGCCTTCCTCGACGACGACGACCACTGGCTGCCCGACAAGCTCGCCGTCCAGGTCGAGCGGCTGTCGCGGACGCCCGGCGCAGAATTTGCAACAACGGCGATCAATGTCGAGTTCGAGGACCGCGTCGTGGCCCGTCGTGCCGATCTCGGCGCCGTTACCCATGCCGATCTTGTCCAATCTCGAATGGCAATGCTGCATTCGTCCACGTTCCTGATCAGGCGCGCCAGCCTGCTCGACGGAATCGGCTTGGTCAACGAGGCCGCGCCGCAGAGCCAGAACGAGGACTGGGATCTGCTCCTGCGGGCCAGCGCCCGGCGCGACATCGTGCACGTCGATGATCCGCTGGTCGGCGTGCGCTGGGGCTCGAGCTCCCTGTTCTCGCGGGCCTGGGAGTCCCGGATCGCGGCTGCCCAGTGGATCCTCGAGGAGCATCCGGACCTTCGAGACAGCGCTCGCGGCTACGCGCGCCTGCTCGGCCAGATCGCGTTCGCACAGGCCGCGATCGGGGCACGCCGAGAATCGGCGAGATGGGCATTTCGTGCCGTAATGGTGCGTTGGCGCGAACCACGGGCATACCTAGCATTGATGGTCGCTAGCGGAATGGTTGATAATTCGACCGTTATGCGCATTCTGCACCGAAGCGGCAGGGGCATCTGACCATCGCTGCGGACGGGTTCCAGCAATTCTTTCGCAAAGAATGCTCAAGTCGGCCGATGCCGCGCCGATGTGATGGGTGCGGTGAGTGACGACCATGTCGTCAAGAGCTGTGCGCGGGGGTGACCTATGAGCTGTCGGTCTCTGACTCAGGGATCGACTGGACGAAACGGGTAACCCACCATGACTGCGAAGCACTCCCAACACACGTCGCGCCACGCTCGCCGCCACGCGCCCCGCCATAACGGGGTCAGTGCGCCGGTGTGGTTCGTCGCCGGCGCCTGCGCCGTGTTGGCTCTGCTCTCGACCATCACAGTCGTGTTCAACTCGAGTTCCACCCGCGGCCCCGATGCCGCCGGCTCGTCCCGGATGGTCTACGTCCGCGGCGCCGGCTCGACGACCCGCCCCGTCACGATCCGCCTGCCTGACGCCGCCGACACCTTCGTCAACTTCGGTGCGCGGCACAAGAACTACAACACCAGCGATCGCCTCGTCGCGAGCGCCCGCCGGGGCGACCGGAAGATCGCCTACCTGCGCTTCGACCTGCCGCGGTTCGCCCCCAGCGAGCTTCGCTCCGCCACGCTGGTGCTGACGCGGGACAAGCACCACATGGCCGGGGTCGTGCACCTCACCGCAGTGCGGCAGAACAACTGGCAGGCCTCGCGCATCACCGCGATGGACCACCCGATTCTCGGTCGTTCGCTGCACTCGGTTCGGACCGACCGGTCGATGTCGTCCGTCTCGTTCAACGTCATCGACCGAGTGCGTGGCGAGTCGAGCGTCTCCTTCGGCGTGACGTCCTCCTCCCGTGACAACACGGTGCGATTCCACTCCCGCGAGGCTGCGTCGGGCGCACCCGTCCTGGTGCTGACCCTGGACGAGCCGGTGACACCGCAGCCGACTCCGACCACCAGCTCCCCGGCCCCCACAACCTCGGCACCCACCACGGCCTCGAGTGCCCCGACGAGCTCAGCCCCGACGAGCTCGGCCCCGACGAGTTCGGCGCCCACGAGTTCGGCGCCCACGAGCTCGGCCCCCACGAGCTCGGCCCCGACCAGCTCGGTGCCCACCAGCCCCAGCACCACTGCCTCGTCCGGTCCGCTCAACCGCCCGACCTGCGCGATCTCCGCGATCCTCGTGCCGTCCTGCGGCCGGTGGTGGGGCGTTGCACCGCTGGCATTCATGAACACTCCGGTCGACCAGGGCATCGCCCAGCTCGAATCGCAGACCGGGCAGCCGTTCGACGTCGTGCACGCCTACCACCGCAACACGGAGCTGTTCCCGAATGCAGCTGAGCGGGCAACCGCGCTGCAGCCCGGACACAACCGCCTGCTGTTCCTGAACTGGAAGCCGTCGACCAGCAAGACCTGGGCTGCGGTCGCCAACGGTGCCGCCGACGCGACGATCGACCGTGAAGCGCACTACCTGACCACGACCTGGCGCTACCCGTTCTTCCTGACGATCTGGCACGAGCCCGAAAACGATGTCAACGCCACGCCGGGCTCGGGCATGACAGCTGACGACTACGCAGCGATGTACCGCCACGTCGTCGAGCGGTTGCGCGCTGACGGTGTCAGCAACGCGATCACCGTGATGACGTACATGAACTACCTGCCCTGGGAGCAGCAGCCGTGGTTCAACAGCCTCTACCCGGGCGACGACGTCGTCGACTGGATCGCGGTCGACACCTACGCGTCAGGTGCAAAGACCGGTTACAACAGCGGTGACTTCGACACGATGATGAACCGCAGCAGCAAGACGTTCCCGGGCTTCTACAAGTGGGACACCACGATGCACGGCAACAAGCCGCTCATGATCGGCGAGTGGGGGGTGCTTCAGGACGACAACAACCCCAACGGGAAGGCCGACTTCTACAACTCGGTCGGACGTGAGATCCAGAACTACCCGAACATCCACGCGCTGATCTACTTCGACATGCCGAAGCCGCCGAAGCCCGAAGGAAACACCAGCTTCGACAACCCGTCCTCGGCGCTGTCCGCCTTCCAGGCACTGCGCGTGAACCCGCAGATCCTCGCTCCGCAGGTCGTCTACGGCCCGAACGGATCGCTCGAGAGCTGAGCCCATCGGTAACGACAGATGGGGCCGTCAGGTGGCGGCCCCGTTTGTCGTTCCTGGGATGGCGCTGAGGCTCTCCATGGGGTACCAATGAGATCATCATGAGTCGCCTCATTCTTCACATCGGCCTGCCGAAGAGTGGTTCGACCGCCATCCAGCAATTCTTGTCGGCCAACCAGAGCGTCCTGCGCGAGTTCGGACTGGCTTGGTGCCAGTCGCTGCGTGGTCCCAACCACGTGCAACTCGCCGTCGCATGCAGCACGCAGATCAATCACCTTTCCCGCACGGTCGGTGTCCACAACGAGCGCGACAGGGCCGCGCTGCGCACCCGGGTTGCGAAGCGCCTCGAGCAGGAACTCGACAATCACGACACGGTCCTCGTGTCGACCGAACATCTCAGTTCGTCACTCACCACTCCCGATGACGTCGCTCGGCTCGCGAGCTTGCTGGCCGGTCTGACCGACGACGTGTTGGTCGTCGCTGTCCTGCGTCGCGGCGACTACTGGCTGCCCAGCTCGTACTCAGAAGCCGTGCTCAACAACAAGGAATTCGACCTCGACGCCGAGTTCGTCCACCTGCGGGAGCCCTTGCTCGATCACCATGCATTGCTTGCTCGCTGGCAGGGGAGCTTCGGTGCCGATGCCGTACGGCTGGTGCCGATGCTCGAGTCCGACAAGGCCGACCCGAGCGCGGTTCCCTTCCGTGTGCTCGACTGCGTCGGCGTGACACCCGACGCCGACACCGCATGGCAGTCGCCACCGAAGACCGCACACGCCACCCTGTCAGCGCTCGGAACCGAGATGTTGCGGACGATCACGCCTCGGCTGCCCCGCGGCGGTCTGCGTCCCGGCAGGTACCGGCAGAAGGTACGTGCCTCGATCGCGGCGCGCTTCCCTGGCGCCGGTATCGCATTGACGCCGGCCGCCGCGGCTGAACTCGACCGGCTGGGCTGGCGCCGCAACGGCATCGATGCCGTGCCGTCCGCCGTCGGCGACAAGTGGACGGCCTGGCGTGACCAGCCCGACGCCGACGTGCGGCCGCTGCCCACCGTGAGCGAGGCGGCGGTGGACGAACTGCTCCTGCACCTGCAGGAGGCCGGCATCACTGCGCGGCAGGGCGCCGGGCTCGACGACCATCTCAGACGAGTCGCCAAGCGGTTCGCCCGTCGCTGAGGACGCCTAGCCTCGAACGAACGCCGTGAACGACCGGTGGTGCGTCACGCGCTGGCCCTCCGGCGGAGGTGTCATGTAGTCGCCGTAGATTCGGCGTAACACATCGTCGGGATCGTCGGGCGCGGGCATCTGACGACCCTCGAATTCGACCGTGGAACCGCGCCCGTAGGACGATCTCGGCACGACCTCTCGGTAGCCCCACACGATCACGCCGACGTCGGAACCGTGCTCGTACCCGGGCCCGCGTGCGACGCGCGTCAGCGCCTTCGCGAGCGATCGTCCCGGCACGATCGCAGCGAGCAGACTTGCGACCTTGATGACCACCTCCTGCAGCGCGCCCCGCTTGCGTCTGCGGGCCGGAGCCTTGAGCTGGACGAGCTTGTACAAGCCGCGCAGGCACAGCTGTTGCAGGCGGCGTCGCACGCCGATGCGGTGCCAGCTGTCGAGCGGGAACACGTCGATGTAGACCCCGATGTCGCCGACGATCCCGGACTCGACGTCCAGAACGGTTGAGTCATCGCTGATCTTCGCGAACGGCAGTTCGTAGGAGGAGTCGCTGTCGACCGAGCGCAGCGTGAACCGGTTTCCCTTCTCGGCATTGCGCCAGGTTTCGCACAGCCGCTCGTAATCGGGCCTCGGCAGCATCACGTCGATGTCGTCGTCCCAGGGGATGAAGCCCTTGTGCCTGATTGCGCCCAGCAGGGTCCCGGCGCAGAGATAGTAGGTGATGTCGTGCGTACGGCAGTGCTCGCTGAAGACATCGAGCACGCCCAACTGGTGGGCGCGCACCTCGGCGTCGTCGAGTTGTCGCAGCGCACCGCGATCAGGTGATCCCATTGCCGTCCTTCGTGAGATCAGCGGCGCCACGACGGCGTCTGTCCCCACCACGCGGCCAGCGCTGCGTCGTCTTCGTCGAAGCGCTCGACGAGCTTGGCACGTAGGGAGTCGGACATCGGCGATCGCGGCCGGGCGTTGTGCTGTTCGAAGACCGGCACGGGCGAATCCGGCAGGCCGAGAAACCGGACGACTTCGGTCCACACCGGCTTCGGGTCCGTGAAGAAGTCCTCGGCGTCGACGACATGCATGCGGTCACGCCCGATCGCCGATTCCATGCGTCGCACTTGCTCGATGTATCGGCCCCGGTGCAGGTAGCCGTGGTGCTGATGGCTGAAGCTGTTGTACGTGGGATCGGCGACGATGCGCTCGGCTTCGCCGGCCAGTCGCTCGTCCTCGAGTTCCAGTGCACGCTCGAACGGTTCGGTCTCGTACCCGCGTGCCGACTCGTGTGTATGTGCGGAGTAGGCCCGTTCGACCGGATCGCGCAGAAGCACGATCACGCGCACGTCCGGCAGGTCCTTGGCAATGCGCTCCTGCGCGAGCGGATGGAACAGGTAGTACGGGCTCGACTCGAAAGTCATCGGCGCATCGCCGGTCGCGCGCTTCACCCGAGCAGCGGATGCGCGGAGGGGAAAGTGCGCGCGATACCAGTTCGGGCCGCGCCGGTAGTCGGTGTCGAAGTAGTGCACGCCCTTGTGCAGCACGGCTTTGAGGATGCTCGGGTGTTGACTCAGCGTGCGATACATCGACGTCGTGCCGCAGCGTTGGGCGCCACAGATCAGGAATCCTGGTGTCATGCGCAGCGGGCCGGTGGCCTGTCCGAACATGACTGACGACGATTGCCCGAGGCGCTGCAGCGCTTGCGGCAGGCTCTTACTCCGCATCGGAGCGCACCTTTCCTTCGGTGGTCAATGATCGCAGCGCAGGCAGCGCCCAGGCGCTCACGTCGCCACCTGGGCCGCCCACGCGATGTTGCGCGTCGCTGAGGTAGCGCACGCCGATCTCGGCGAGGTAGAGGCCCACGACAACGCGTCCGGCCGCGTCGTCGAGTCCCCAGGGGCGCAACAATTCGCCGGCCCGGTCGACGCAGTTCGCGGCGGCGTCGCGGCGCGGCACCCGGTCGCGCACTGCGGACTTCTGGATGTAGTGGTGCGCGGCGTCGAAGCCCATCGGCACCTGCGCAGCGCAGCGTTCCCAGTCCCAGACCATCAGCCGGTCGCGGTGTTCACGGCAGTTCCACGGAGTCCAGTCTCCGTGCCACCAGCCGAACCCGATCCTCGCGGCGGCCGGGTCGGCGGCGAGCTTGTCCGCGTGGTCGAGCATCTCGTTGACGACGACCTCGTCCTCGGCGGGCATCGCCCGACGCGCGGTTGACGACCGCGCGCGCAGTGCCTGGACGTAGGACGTCGTGGTAGGTGCCGCAGGGTCGGCGCGCCCGAGATCAGCGAGCTCACGCATCGCCGCGGTCAACGTCCCCCCGGTCGCCTCGGACGCGCGCCGCGTCGGCAGTGGTGCGAGGACGAGCAGCTCGAGATCCTCCCAGCGGCCGGCATGCATGATCTGCGGTGGTTGCAATGTGCGAAACGACTGCTCGGCGAGATGCGCCAGCACCGCGGCCTCGTGCCGGACGAGCTCGCGGGTGAGCGGGGTGATGCCGACCTTCACGAACGCGACCGGGCGCCCTCGACGGTCGTGCAACTGCAACACCGGCTTGCGGTTCGCCCGCCGCGGGGTGAGTGCGATGCTCGGCCAGACCGGTTCACCCAGCACGTGCTCGAGATGGGTCAGCAGGTTCGGACCGGGCGCCCCGTCCAGCTCCAGGCCGGTGCGGAACAGCTGTGCCCCGAGCCCTGTGCGCAGCGCCAGGGCGAGCAGCCATCGCTGACGCCGCGCTGCGCGCGTGTCCGATTCGCCATGGGCGAGCACCGCCGCAGCAGCCGCCCGCGGACGGCCCGCGGGAACCGCAAGGCGCGGGCGGGCCGCACTGGGGACGACGACGAGACGTGGGTCGCTCCCACGCCGGCGCCGCGTGACCCGCGAGCTGGTGTTCCAGATCAGATCGCCGGTCATTTGCAGGCTGCGAAGCCGCTCGTCGGCGTCGGCCGAGGCGGGACGGGCGGAACTGCGATCGGCGTTCACGACGCCTCGGCACCGGCCGGTTGGCGGTCGGCAGCCGCCTTGGCACGAGCCGGTTCGCGACCGGCAGCGTGAGCCGGTCGGGTTCGTTCGCCGCTGAGGCGTCGAAGGATCCCCACCGAGATCATCGTGAGGGCGAGTGGTGCGGGAAGGGCGTTGTAGACGAACATGAAGACGAACGTCAGCGCAATCACCAAGACAGCCGCCTGTGCCGGCGGGCTGCGGTGCCTGCGATAGAGCCAGATGGTCAGGGCGAAGAAACCGAAGTAGAAGCACGCGCCGACGATGCCCTGATTGAACAGCACGCCCCACAGCTGACCGTTTCCGCCGATGGAGAAGTCACCGCACAGCTGACATTGCGGGGTCTTGCCGATCGCGACCGAAAGGGCGCTGCCGATCGTCTTGCGCGTGCCGCCCCAGCCGAGAATCGGGGACTCGAGCGCTCCGCTGACGGCCTGCGCCGACAGGTAGCTACGAATGTTGTTGCTGTTCTGATGCGCGAGACGTTCCACGAAGATCGACTGCAGCGGCGTCGCCGCGAACACGAACGCCCCGACCGCCGTTGCAGCGATCACGGCGATCAAGGCGCCGACCTTGCCCTGGAGGAACAGCCGAACCGCGACCCAGAGCACGCTCACCGCGATGCCGATCCACAGCCCGCGGTTGAGCGAGTAGACGATCGGGACCGCCGCCACCGCGAGGATGACGAAACACGCGAACCGGCGGCGGGGTGACTTCGACAGTCCCCAGGTGGCCACGAACCAGATCAGCACGAGCGAGAGGACATTTCCCCAGGTGTTCGTGTAGCCGAACGGCGCCGCGGCGCGACCGGTCTCGCCCGACCCGAAGACTGCTTGGACCTGCGCAGCTGCGGGATGCACGAGCGTGTGGACGTAGGGGATGCTGCGGACGCTGCCGGGCAGAATCAGCTCGAGCGGCGACGAGAACTGGAAGTGCGGGTCGAGCGTGCCGAGCAGTCCGCCTGCGACAACGACGATGAACAGCGCGCTCAGCCACCGCATCACGCGGGCGACCGGCAGTTCGCGGTCGGTCAGGTTCGCCACGAACAACATCGCCACTGTCGCGGCGAAATAGTTGGACATGTCGACGGCGATCGACAGCGCGCGCCCGCCCGTCGTTCCCGGGTGGGTTCCGGGTGGGTTGAGTTTGAACATCACGAGGCTGAGGAACAGCCAGACCAGGAACAGTGCCCACAACCACCAGCCGCGCGGCAGCTGAAGCGTGTGCCGGCGCCGGATCAGAGTGCGCGCCATCGGGATCGCGAGCACCGCGAAGATGAATGTGCTCACGCCGAGTGCCCACCACAGCGGAAAGGCGACCAGAAGGGCCCACAGCGGCCATGCGGGGGCGAGACGCAACCTGCCGCTGGCGTCGCGCCGCACGACGTAGGCGAACTTGCCGCTCTGTTTGATGCCGTTCGTGCGGTCTACTGCCGCCGTGCGCGGACCGATGAGGCGCTTCGGCGGTGGCGGACCGACCCTTCGCGGCAACTGCTCTCGCAGCGGCTCGAACGTGGTCACTTCTTGGGTCGGCTCGCCGTCGATGGTGTGGTCCGGCGGGCGGCGCTGCGTGTCGATGCGGGCCGAGCAGGCTCAGCGCGTCCCTTACGCGAGTGACCCTTGGCTGCCGGCGTTCCTGTTCCCGACTCGGGTGCGCTGTCCTCGGTCGATCCGTTGTTGCTCTGCTTCTTCTGACCCAGGCGAGCGCGACGCACGAGCACCACGCCGAGAATCGGCGCACCGACGGTGTCCAGCTCCTCGAGGATTGCCTTGGCGACACGAGTTCTCGTGCCTGTCTCGAGAACGATCACGACCGAGTCACTGAAGCGTGCCGTCGTCTGCGCGTCGGCCGAGGCTCGCGGATCGCTCGCCACCGCGATCAAGTAACCCGACCCGCGCGCTTCGGCAAGATCCGCCGCGCTGAGCATGCCGTTGCGCGGCGACGGCACGAGCGCGTCGCGCACGATTCGATCCATTCCGCTGGTCGCCATCGATTCGCGTGACGTGCGGACCAGGGCCGTGTGCGTGCTCGACAGTGCCAGCGCCCGCAGCAGGTTCGATGCGACCGCGCTTGTCGCTGCCCAGTTCTGCCCGGTCACCAGGATCGTCTTGGCGTGGTCGCCACCGGCCGACACAACGACGTTGGCGACGCGGCGGTAGTCCTCGAAGCTGCTCGACCCGGCCTTGGCCTGCCCGTTGTCAGCGCGCACGGTGGCAAGTACCGGAAGGTCGAGCACGGCGCGGACGTCGTTCGGCGTACGGAGGCGGCGGCGAACCGTCACCCGCAGCCAGGCACCGAGCAAGCCGAGCAGCAGGCCGGCCGCGGCACCCGCACCGACGAAGAGGATGCGCGAGGGAGACTGCTGCGCTTTGCCTGCGCTGGCGTGCACGCTGATCTTCCCAGGAAAGATGCTTGTCGTCTGCAGATCCGAGATGCGCCGCGTGAGTGAGTCCAGCCGACTCTTTTCCGAAGCCACCTGCGCGCGCAGGAACGGCTTGTGCGGGTCATTCCCCTTCATGTTCGCCAGCTGCTGCGAATCCGACTGGAGTTGTTTGCTCAGTGCGGTTGCCTGCGGCGCGATACTGCTCAACTGCGCTGACAGCAAGGCCTGCGCAGCAGCCTGGCGCTGCTGAAGGTAGGCGGAGGCGAAGTCGTTGGCGAAGCGCGCCGACAACCTCGCGTTGGTGCTCTCGTAGCCGATGTCCAGAACTTCTGTGTTCGCGGCGACCGTGACGGTGACGTTCGAGACCAGGGTGGCGATACTCATGTGCCGCGTCGCGGGATCGATCTGCTGGACCCGCGTGGCTACGCCGTCGGAGGTGACCAGCTGCACCTCGGTGTCCATGTTGATGACGTCGTTGGGCGTCCGGCTACCGACGAGGGTGGGTTGGACGCCGGTCGCGGCCACGTCGACCGAGGCCGTTGCCGTGTACTTCGTCGTGACCTCCGACCGAGCCAGCAGTCCTGCGGCAATGCCGACGATCACGCCGAGGACGACCGGCAGCCAGCCACGCCGAAGCACCATCGATCTGGCGTCGTTGCGTGCTGACAGGGGACGCGGGGAAGGTTCGACGGTTGACGTCACTGCGCCACCACGAACGGTTGGCGCAGCTGCTGGTGGGCGTTCATGAATTGCGTCGTCCCCTCACTCCCACGCGGTCGACCAATACCCCGCCCGAGAAAGAAAATGTAACAAAGTTTGCGAACTCGTTCGAACGCTCCGGGATCACAGCGTTGCACTGTCTCAGCGGCCGGCAAGCACGATCTCAGCGCTTGAGCAGGTGACATCCGGCAGAGGCGCTCTTGTCTTCCCCGCCGTGTGGGGCTCGCGACCGCGAGCCCGAAGTAGGCTGGCGCGGCGTCGTCGACGGGCGGCCATCGCCGACGTACGTGGAGGGCACGTCATGGTCGCTCACACCGCGCCGATCGACCTCGCCGGTGTCCAGATCATGCCGTGGACCGAAGAGCAGGTCGTCACGCACGTCATGACGTCGCTGGCGTCTGCGAGCGGCGCGCGCGGCGGCTGGATCGTCACCCCGAACGTCGACATCCTCCGCAAGATCTCGCGCGATCCTGCGATCGCGGCGTTGGCTCGCCGGGCAACTCTCACTGTCGCCGACGGGATGCCTCTGGTCTGGGCGGCGGCGATCCAAAGGACGCCGATCCCGGAGCGCGTGACGGGCGCCTCGCTGCTCGAAAGGCTTTGCGCTGCGGCGGCCGAGCACGGGCGGCGAGTGCTCCTTCTCGGTGGCGCCGAGGGCATTGCCGACGAGGCAGTACGGCAATTGCAGCGTCGATATCCGGGACTGATGGCGGCGGGGTGGTCGCCCCCGTTTCGCGCGCAAGCCACTGATGACGACCTCGCGCAGATGCGCACCAGAATGCGAGCCGACGGTGCCGACCTGGTGTTCTGCGGTTTCGGGTTTCCGAAGCAGGAGCGCATCATCGCCGAGCTCGTCGACGACTTCCCGGACACCTGGTTCGTCGGATGCGGCGCATCAGTCACATTCGCCGCCGGACACATCCCTCGCGCGCCGGGATGGATGCAGCGCTTCGGACTCGAGTGGGTCCACCGTCTCTACCGGGAGCCGACCCGCATGTTTCGGCGCTACATCGTGGAAGATCTGCCGTTCGCGGTGCGGCTTCTGACGGGCGCGCTGGCTAAGCGAATTCACAGGTGATCTTGAAACTCGCGGGCTAACCGCAACCCTGCCGAAACCGCGGCGAAGTTCCGTGCAAGATCCGCGCAATTCAATTGCATTCCGGACAAACGCCAACTAGGAATCTTCCACGACAGGAGAAATTGTTTTGCGACCCGTGCTGCGCGCGGCCGTCGTGCCCGGGTGGGGGACAAAGTAATGGTTTGGTGCCAGGTGCGTAGACGTGTCGCTGCGCTGGGGGTAGCGGTACTCACGGTCGTGGCCGGGGCGAGCGCGATCGCGCCGTCACCGGCAGGGGCCGTCGGGATCGGCGTCAACTGGTCGTCACTACCGTCTCCGGTTCCGGTGATGAAGACGTACCCCAACATCACCGACGGCACGGTATTTGCGATCACGCAGGTCGGTAACACCATCGTCGTGGGCGGCACGTTCACCACGGTCACCAGTGGCGGCAACACGGTCACGCGCAGCAACCTGCTGGCCTTCGACGCCACCACCGGCGCCCTCTCGAGCACGTTCGTGCCGACCTTCGACAACACGGTCGAAGCGCTGCAGCCAGGCCCGACTGCGGGAACGGTCTATGTCGGCGGCAACTTCAACACCGTCAACGGTGTCAAGTCCAAGGGCATCACACTGCTCAACCTCAGCGACGGCAGCATCGTCAGCACCTTCAAGCCGGCCGCGATGAACGGAATCGTCTACGCGATGGCCGTGACCTCCAGCCGGCTGTACATCACCGGCTCCTTCACGATCGTCGGCGGTGCCACGCACGACGGCATCGCGTCCCTGGTGCCGACCACCGGCAAACTCGACCCGTACGTGAACGTCCAGCTGACCGGTCACCACAACTACAACGGCACTGGCGCGAACGGTGCAGTCGGCGGCCGGTCGATGGCGATCAACCCCGCCGGCACGAGGGCGATGGTCGTCGGCAACTTCAAGAACGCTGACGGCCTGCTGCGCGACCAGATCGTGCAGATCGATCTCGACACGAGCCCGAACGCGGTGGTTGATCCGACGTGGTCGAGCAGTGTCTACACGGCTGCGTGCATCAGCTCCGCATTCGACACCTACGTGACCGATGTGCAGTACTCGGCCGACGGTTCGTACTTCGCGGTGACGGCGACCGGTGGCGGCAACCCGGGCCAGGTCAACACCGACGGCACGCGCAACCTGTGCGACAGCGTGTCGCGGTTCGAGTCGAGCACCACCGGCGCGGACGTCCAGCCGACCTGGACCGACTTCACCGGACGCGATTCGCTGTGGACCGTGTCGATCACCGGCGCAGCGATCTACGTGGGCGGACACGAGCGCTGGCTGAACAACTACTACGGCACTGACAACGCCGGCCAGGGTGCGGTCCCGCGTCCGGCGATTGCTGCGCTGGACCCGACGAGTGGCGTCCCGCTCAACTGGAACCCTGGCCGCAGTCCACGCGGTGCGGGCACGTACGCCCTGCTCCCGGGATCGAACGGGCTGTACATCGGTGGTGATCAGACCTATGTCGGGAACCGCAAGTACAACACCGGCAAGATGGCCATGTTCCCCCTCGCGGGTGGCCGGACGCCGGCGCCGTTGACCACGGCTTCGCTGCCGTCCAACGTCTATCTCGCCGGAGCCGGAACCAACACCGACCAGCTCAACTTCATCCCGGCGAACGGCTCGTCGATACCGACGACGTTCGGGGTGACCCAGACGGTTCCCAATACCGGGGTGGCATGGAGCACCACACGTGGCGCCTTCACCGTCGGCAACAACATCTACTTCGCGCAGAACGGCAACCTCTACAGCGCGACGTTCAACGGCACGACGGTCGGCACCCCGGTGTTGCTCGACGGCTACGACGACCCGAACTGGGTGACCATCCAAACCGGGTCGGGCCAGACCTACCAAGGCGCCCACCCGACGTACCTGACGACCGAGCTGTCGTCGATCACCAGCGCCTTCTACTACAACGGCCGCATCTACTACACGCTGGCCGGCAAGACCGCGCTGTACTCGCGGTGGTTCAGCCCGGACAGCGGCATCATCGGCCCGTTCGAGTTCACCCAGAACAACGTCCTGCCGAACAACGTGACGGGCATGTTCATCTCGGGGTCCACCCTGTACTACGCGAGCGGGTCGACCGGCGGCGCCTTGCACTCGCGCACCTTCACCAACGGTGCCGTGGGCACCATCGACACCATTGCTGACACGACGCACGACTGGCGCGCACGCAGCCTGTTCCTCTACGGGCCGCCGACCTCGCCGGACAACCCGCCGACTGCCGTGATCACGCAGGCGTCGTGCACCAGCCTCAGCTGCACCTTCGACGGCTCAGGATCGAGCGACCCCGACGGCGACCATCTGACGTACTCGTGGGACTTCGGCGACGGCGCCACCGCCAGCGGTGTGACGGCCTCGCACGTCTACGCCGCGTCCGGCAACTACACCGTCAAACTGACCGTCAACGACGGCCGTGGCGGCACGAACACGGCATCGACGCAGCTGCCGGTGTCGGGGACGGTCGCAACGATCGCCGCGGACGGCGCCAACGGGTTCACCGCACCGACGAGCAGTGTCCAGAACCCGAGCGTCACGATCCCGGGCAACGTGGGCGACACGGTGCTCCTGTTCGCCGGAATCGGCACTGTCGGAGTTACCAACACGGTGCCGGCGGGCTGGACGCAGGTCACGCAGTTCACCAGTTCGACCATGCAGACGACGGTGTACAGCCACGTCATTGCAGCAGGTGACCCGACCACGGTGACCCTGCATCTCGACGCCGCGGCTCGGGTCGACCTGCAGGCGCTCGCCTACTCGGGTGTGTCGAGTGCAACCCCGCCGTTCGCGGCGGTGGGCGATGCCAACACCAACACCCACACGACGCCGACGGCGAGCGGCGCCAACCCCGGTGCCTGGGCTATCTCGTACTGGTCGGACCGCACCTCGGCGGGTGCCGAGACCTGGGCGCTCCCGGCCGGCGTGACCATGCGCCGAATCGATGCACCGGCATCGGGTGGCGGCCGCGTCGACGCGGCTACGGCCGACCAACCGGTGTCCGGCACGAGCTACGGCAACCAGACCGCGACCGTCACGACCACAGACGGTGTGAAGGCCGGCCGCGGATCGATGTTGACCGTGCTACTGAATCCGGCCATCACCTGACCGGAACGCAACCGCGCGAGCAGCAGGCCGCGTCGTCAGCGAAGTGCTGACGCCGCGGCCTGTTCCGATTCCTGCGGCGGTGTCGTCGTCCTCGGCGCTGTCCCGAGCCGCGCGAGCGCGACGACCGCGGCGATGTTCACGAGCAGCAGCAGCGTCGCGAGCGGGAGCGCGAACACCGCGTCGGTGGTCCAGTGCTTGGACAGGTAGATCCGCGTGAACGATTCGAGGACGCCGGCGGCGGCCAGCCCGGTCCACAGACCGGCTTTCCATGCGCGGCTCAGGGTCGGGATCAGCATGATCACCAACAGGAGGATCACGCCGTAGATCGACACCAGCCGTCCCACACCACCGGACGGGTACGAACCGAATCCGGCAATGGGGTGCTCCCGGTGGATGATCTTGCCCAGCACCTTCCAGATGATCTTCTGGTCGACGAACGCAACGATGATCGCGATCGTCGGCAACCACCAGCGCCGCTTGTAGGCGCACGCGAGAATGATCACCGAGACCGTGCAGAGCACCTCGGTGATCGGGTTGTTGCCCATCTGGGTGAACTTCGACATCAGCCGGGTGAACAACCCGTCGTCGACTCGTGGGTTGATCCAGTCGAAGATCGGACGGTCGAATCCGGACTGCGTGCCCTTGGCCAGGTAACCCAGTCCGAGACCGACCACGAAAACGACGATGCAGCCGGGCACCAGGACGAGGAGCGCGCCCGGCACCGCTCCGAAGCGTTCGGCCGCCGCTCGACCCCACGAGTCGGGGCCGCCGGCGAGCGACCAGCTCCTGCGGTGTGCCAGTGTGCCGACCCCGATGGTCGCGGCGAGCGCGACCACGAGGATGACGAAGAGCAACGCCACGACGCCTCCCATGTAAAGAATCTGTCTCGTAAGAATAGGTGGCGCCTCCGCCTCGGCTCCACTCCGGGAAGGACTTTCCTTCACAGAAAAGGTGCTGAACCCCCGGAAAATGGGGCAACGCGCCTCCGTTCCGGTCCAAGTGTGACTTTCCAGCCGATGTGGCCGCTCGATTTGCGCCGTGTTTGTTTCCTGTTCAGAATCTTCGCAGGACGTAAATCGGGGGGGACCAGCATGTTGCGTGGGGAACGAGGGACCGGCGGGCGCGCCAGGGCGGTTGTGACCGTCGTGGCACTCGCCGGATCGTGTGCGATGGCTGTTGCAGCCGCACCGCTCGCAGCGGCCGTGGGCTCCGGCGTCGCGCAGGCGAGCGTCGTCTCGGCCGTGCCGAGCGCGGCGACCCCGAACGTCACCGACGGCGTGGTCTACGCGATCAGCCAGGTGGGTTCGCAGATGGTGATCGGTGGGAGCTTCGACAGCGTCGAGAACCCGAAGTCGACCACCGTCCTCACGCGCACCCGCGTGCTCGCCTTCGACGCGACGACGGGGACCGTGTCCACAGGATTCGCGCCGAACCTCGACGGCACCGTGCAAGCGGTCACGCCGGGACCTGCGGCCAACACGGTGTTCGTCGGCGGCGCGTTCAACAACGTCAACGGCGTCAAGTCCAAGGGCATCGCGCTGCTCAACACCACCACCGGGCTGGCCGTGGCCGGCTTCAAGGTGCCGACGCTGAACGGCATCGTCTACTCGACCGCGCTGGTCGGTAACCGCCTCTACCTCGCCGGATCGTTCACCAAGGCGAACGGCGTCGCCCACGCAGGGCTGCTCGCCATCAACGCGACGACCGGGGCAGTCGACCCCTTCATGTCGATTCAGCTTGCCGGTCACCACAACTACAAGGGCTCGGGCGGCGCCAACGGGGCCGTCGGGCCCCGGGCGATCGCGGTGAACCCGGCCGGTACGCGCGCCATGGTCATCGGCAACTTCACGACGGCCGACGGCCTGCCGCGCGACCAGATCGCGATGCTCGACCTCGACGGAACTCAGGCCGCGGTTGACCCGAACTGGAATACGGGGCAGTTCACTGCCGCCTGTTTCTCGAGCGCCTTCGACACCTACGTGACCGATGTCCAGTACTCGCCGGACGGTTCGTACTTCATCGTCACCGCGACCGGTGGCAGCGGAACGAACAAGGACGGCTCGCGATCGCTGTGTGACTCTGCGTCGCGCTGGGAGTCGACCACCCAGGGTCCCGACGTACACCCCACCTGGGTCGACTACACCGGGCAGGACAGCCTCTGGGCGACCGCGGTGAGTGGTTCGGCTGTGTACGTCTCCGGTCACGAACGCTGGTTGAACAACGACAACGGCTACGACCACGCCGGCGCCGGCGCCGTGCCGCGTCCGGGCGTCGCGGCCCTCGACCCGGTCAGCGGGGTGCCGCTGACGTGGAATCCCGGACGCAACCCACGCGGCGCCGGTGCGTACGCATTGTTCTTGAACCAGTCGGGTCTCTACGTCGGCAGCGACACCGCCTACATCGGCAACCGGAAGTACAAGCGCGAGCGTGTCGCGTACTTCCCGCTCAAGGGTGGCGTCGCGCCTGCGTCGACTACGACAGCGCAGCTGCCCGCCAACGTGTACCTGGCCGGTCCGCTCGGTGGCACCGCGGCGAACGTGCTCTACCGCGTCGATGCCGGCGGCCCGGCGATCGCGGCGACCGACGGGGGCCCGGCCTGGGCGGCGGACACCACGAGCAGCGACCCCGGTGCGCAGTTGCACAACGCCGGCAGCAGCTCAGCGTCCTACTCGTGCTGCGCGACGTTGTCGGGCACCGTGCCGTCGACCACCCCGGTCAGCTTGTTCAACACCGAGCGATGGGACCCGGGAAGCAAGGGCGACGGCGCCGAGATGCACTGGTCCTTCCCGGTCCCGGCCGGCACCGATGTGGCGGTGCGGTTGTACTTCGCGAACCGGTACTCCGGCACGAGTGCGGTGGGACAGCGCGTCTTCGACGTGGCCGTCGACGGATCGACAGTGCTGCCGAACTACGACATCGTCGCCGACGTCGGTAACAACGTCGCCACGATGAAGAGCTTCACCGTCACGAGCCCGGGCGCCATCACCGTCGACTTCACCCACGAGGTGCAGGAACCGTTGATCGACGGCATCGAGCTCATCAATCTGGACGCGCCCAGCGGCAGCAGCACAGTGAACCCGGACGATCTCGACTACCGGTCTGTCAACGGATCGCAGATCGGCGACCTCACCGTCGTCCCGAACACCGGCGTGACGTGGGGGAGCACCCGGGGAGCGTTCATGGTGGGCAACTACCTGTACTTCCCGACCACGGGCGGCACCTTCGACCGCGCGACGTTCGACGGGTCGACACTGGGCACTCCGCAGTCAGTCGACCCCTACGACGACCCGACCTGGTCGAACGTCAAAACCGGCTCGGGCCAGACCTACCAGAGCATCAAGCCGTCCTACTACTCGGAGATGGGTCAGATCACCGGACAGTTCTACAGCGCCGGACGCATTTACTACACCTTGGCCGGGCAGAGCTCGCTCTACTGGCGTTGGTTCAGCCCGGACAGCGGGATCGTCGGAGCGGCGGAGCACTCGACGCCGGCACCCGGCCTCGCCAACGTCGAGGGGATGACACTGTCCGGTTCGACGATCTACTACGCCAGCGCCACCGATGGCTCGCTGCATTCCGTCGGATTCGCCAACGGCGCGCCTACGGGCACCGACACGATCGTGGACGCCACCAACGACTGGCGGGCGCGGAGCCTGTTCCTGCACGCGTAGCGATGTACGTGCGCTTCCTGACCGGGTTCGGATCTGGTTCAGGAAGGGCACGACCCGCTTCGATAGGCGTGTAGGGACGAGTCGTCGAGCAACCAGCGCCACGCCCGTCCGTCGGCGTACCAGACCAACGGTGAGCTTGCTGGTCACCGGATCGCGTCCATCGAAGTAGATGTCCGCAGTGATCGCGACGCCGACAGTGTGTGCATTGCTCGCGGTGACCAGGGTCGTCGTGCGCTGCCGAACGGTGCGCCGGTAGACGATGCCGGTCGCGCCCACCTGTTGCGCCCGATCCTGCTCGCACGCGGCAAACGCGTGCGCGCTGACCTGGCCCCGCTGTCCGGGCGGTAGCGCGTTCCACATGTCGCGGTACCGACCGGCGTCCCAATCCGCCGTCCACGCCTGATACGCCGACACGGCGGTGCCCGGCGGGTGGCCGCCGGACCCGCCGGATCCGGAGCCGCCGTTGATGCTGGTGGGCGTGCTTGTGCTTCGGGGCGTGGACGACTTCGTGCCCCCGCCGCGCGACGCGGATGGCGATGACGAATCCATCGTCGACGCGACGCTCGCCCCCGGGCTGCTCGACGCGGCCGAGGCCGATACCTGAGCCGATGACCCGGCCGGACCCGGACCGCGACGAGGAGGTGCACGCCGACAGCGCCACGGCCGCGGCGGCGAACAGGGCCGACCATCGCGCCGGCGTCGAGGCGCTCATCGCCGGGGCGAAGCGGGGCATCGCCATGGCCACAACACTAGGCCGCGTAGGCTGGATTCATCCCCCTCCCGTGCCGGTTGGGGGACGTTCGTGCTGCCTGTGCAGCGTTTTCTTCGTGCGAGGGACGCCCGTGTCACTGTCCGGTCTGCTCACCGCTGCCACCTCCGATCCCGCCATTGCCGCGGTTGCCGAGAACATCGATGCCGCGCAGTTGGTGATCACTGCGCCGTCCGGTGCGCAACCGTTCGCCATCGCCGCGACGGCCAGAACCGGTCGGCCTGTACTAGCAGTCACCTCGTCCGGGCGGGAGGCAGAAGACCTCGTCGCCGCCCTCGGGTGCCTACTGCCGCCGGACGAGGTCGTGCTCTATCCCGGCTGGGAGACGCTGCCGCACGAGCGGCTCTCACCGCGCGCCGACACCGTCGGGCAACGCCTGGCCGTCCTGCGGCGGTTGGCCCATCCCGACCCCACCGACCCGGCCACCGGACCGATCGCCGTCGTCGTCGCCCCGGTGCGCTCGGTGCTGCAGCCGCAGGTGCCCGGGCTCGGCGAGCTGACACCGGTCGTGCTGCGTCCGGGCGACGGCGGACGCGAACTCACCGACATCGTGACCGACCTCGTCCTCGCGGGCTATGCGCGAACCGAACTCGTCGAGAGCCGCGGCGACTTCGCCGTGCGTGGCGGCATCCTCGATGTGTTCCCGCCGACCGAGGAACACCCGCTGCGCGTCGAGTTCTGGGGTGACGAGGTCGAGGAGGTGCGCTACTTCCGGGTCGTCGACCAGCGCTCGCTCGAGGTCGCGCCGCACGGACTGTGGGCGCCTCCGTGTCGCGAGTTGCTGCTCACCGAGTCGGTGCAGCAGCGGGCGGGCGAGCTCGCCGCCGAGCACCCCGAACTGGCCGAACTGCTCGACCCGATCAGCCGCGGGGAAGCGGTCGAGGGGATGGAGGCGCTCGCGCCTGCGCTGGTCGACGAACTGACCCTCGTGCTCGACGAACTGCCCGCAGGCGCGCACGTCGTGTTGTGCGACCCGGAGCGCATCCGTACGCGGGCGGCCGATCTCGTCCGGACGTCGGTCGAGTTTCTCGATGCATCGTGGGCGGCGGCCGCCGGCGGCGGCAAGGCCCCGATCGACCTGGCGGCCGCGTCCTTGCGCGACCTCGACGACGTGCGCGCCGAGGCCGACAAGCTCGGCCTGCCGTGGTGGGGGATCACCGAGCTCACCGACGAGGCTGCGACCCAGAGCGAGTTCGCTGTCGCGCCGACCTACCGCGGCGATCTCGAAGCCGCGCTCGCCGACCTCAAGTCCTGGACGCGCGACGGCTGGCAGGTCGCCCTCGTCTTCGACGGCCACGGATCGGCGCAACGCGCGGCCGAACGGCTGGCCAACGCCGAGATCCCGGCGCGGTTGGTGGCCGAACCGACGCTCGAGCCCGGCGTGATCGATGTGACGACCGGCCGCCTCGAGAGCGGGTTGGTGGCGCCCGCGCTCAAGCTCGCGTTCCTCACCGAGGCCGACCTCACCGGTCAGCGCGGCTCGCTGACCAAAGACAACCGGCGGATGCCGTCGAAGCGGCGCAACGCCATCGACCCGATCACGCTCAAGCCGGGCGACTACGTCGTCCACGAGCAGCACGGCGTCGGCAAGTACGTCGAGATGGTGCGCCGCACCATCAACGGCGGCGAGCGCGAGTACCTCATCATCGAGTACGCGCCGTCCAAGCGCGGGCAGCCCGGTGACCGTCTGTTCGTTCCGACCGACTCGCTCGACCAGGTGACGAAGTACGTCGGCGGCGAGGCGCCGTCGCTGTCGCGCCTCGGCGGTGCCGATTGGGCGAGGACCAAGGGTCGCGCCCGCAAGGCGGTCAAGGAGATCGCCGCCGAACTCATCCGGCTCTACAGCGCGCGGATGGCGACCAAGGGACACGCGTTCGCGCCGGACACCCCGTGGCAACGCGAACTCGAGGACGCGTTCGCCTACGTCGAGACGCCCGACCAGCTCGCCGCGATCGACGAGGTCAAGGGCGACATGGAGCAGACCGTCCCGATGGACCGCGTGATCTGCGGCGACGTCGGCTACGGAAAGACCGAGGTCGCGGTCCGCGCCGCGTTCAAGGCGGTGCAGGACGGCAAGCAGGTCGCCGTCCTCGTCCCGACCACCCTGCTCGCGCACCAGCACATCCAGACCTTCGGCGAGCGCATGGCGCAGTTCCCCGTCGTGATCAAGGAGCTGTCGCGGTTCACGCCCGCGTCCGAGGTGGACGAGGTCGGCGAGGGCATCGTCGACGGCTCGGTCGACATCGTGATCGGCACGCACCGGCTGCTGCAGCAGACGGTTCGGTTCAAGAACCTCGGCCTCGTGATCGTCGACGAGGAACAACGCTTCGGCGTCGAGCACAAGGAGTACCTCAAGGGCCTGCGCGTCGACGTCGACGTGCTGACCATGTCGGCAACGCCCATCCCGCGCACGCTCGAGATGTCGCTGACCGGCATCCGCGAGATGACGACGATCCTCACCCCGCCCGAGGAGCGTCATCCGATCCTCACGTTCGTCGGCGCGTACGACCCGAAACAGATCGGCGCGGCGATCCGCCGTGAGCTGCTGCGCGACGGGCAGGTCTTCTACATCCACAACCGCGTCGAGTCGATCAACCGCGCGGCGCAGCGGCTGTCCGAGATCGTCCCCGAGGCGCGGATCGCCGTTGCGCACGGGCAGATGGGTGAGTCGGCGCTCGAGCAGATCATGCTCGGGTTCTGGGAGAAGCAGTACGACGTGCTGGTCGCCACCACGATCGTCGAATCGGGTCTCGACATCCCGAACGCGAACACGCTGATCGTCGACCGTGCAGACATGTTCGGCCTGTCCCAGCTGCACCAGCTGCGCGGACGCGTCGGCCGCGGGCGCGAGCGTGGCTACGCGTACTTCACCTATCCGCCGGAACGCCCGCTCACCGAGACCGCCTACGACCGGCTCGCCACGATCGCGCAACACACCGAAATGGGCGCAGGCATGGCCGTGGCGATGAAGGACCTCGAGATCCGCGGTGCCGGCAATCTGCTCGGAGGTGAGCAGTCCGGCCACATCGCCGGCGTCGGGTTCGACCTGTACGTGCGCCTGGTCGGCGAGGCCGTCGCCGACTTCCGCGGCGAGAGCGCCGAGGACGCCGCCGAGGTGAAGGTCGACCTGCCGGTCGATGCCAACCTCCCGGTCGACTACCTGCCGGGGGAGCGGCTGCGTCTCGAGGCCTACCGCTCGCTCGCCTCGGCGACGACCGATGAAGCGGTCGACGCCGTCCGCGCCGAACTCGTCGATCGCTACGGACCGATCCCGCCCTCGGTCGAGAATCTGCTGGCCGTCGCCCGGTTCAAGGTGCTGTGCCGCCGCTACGGCGTCACCGAGGTGAGCCTGCAGGGCAACGTCGTGCGGTTCACGCCCGTCGACCTGGCCGAGTCGGCCCAACTGCGACTGACCCGCTTGTTCGACCACGCGCACTACAAGCAGGCGGTCTCGACGATGTCCGTCCCCCGTCCCAAGGGCGTGCTCAAGGCGGACGGAACGTTCGCCGAGACGAAGTTCGGCGGCGAAGCGTTGCGCGACGTCGCGCTGCTTGCGTGGGCAGGCCAGACGCTCGCCACAGTCACCGGCAGCTGAGCTGCCGAAACTGGCAATTGGCTGAGTACCGCTCAGGTTGAACTTTTGCTCGGTTCGTTCCGTATTGGGACGTGATCAATATACGGTTCGCTGGCCTCACGATCCGACCCCGAAGGACGCCATACGTGAAGATCATCCGCTCGCCTCGGTCACAGTCGTTCCACATTTCGAGGCGGGTGTTGGCCGCCGCTGTCTGCGCGGCCACGGTCGCCGGACTGGCAACCGGTTTGGCCGCACCGTCGTCCGCAGCGCCTGCCCGGTCGAGCGCGGTGCACATCCACCGGACGAACCTCACCGCGAAGCAGATCGCGGCGTACTCGAAGAACCCCGACCATCGGGTGATCATCCTGCTGCGCAACCAGTTCCCGGCGCAGCTCGGCCACGGCGACAGCGGGCTGCGCTCCCGCGCGACGAGCCTGGCCCACGCCCAGTCGGCGATCCACAGCGAGCTCGTCCGGCTCAAGGCGCCGAACCTGCACAGCTTCCGGTTCGTCAACGCGCTGTCGGCGTCGGTCTCCTCAGCAGAGCGCGACCGCCTGACGGCCGACCCCGCGGTGCGCGCGGTCGTGCCCGACACCACCGTCCACCTGCCTGCTGCTCAGCGCGCCGCCGCAGCGGCAGCAGCGCAGCCACGTGCCGCGCAGGTCAACAAGACTCCCGGCATCTGCGGCACCGCGAAGCACCCGCTGCTGCAGCCGCAGGCGTTGCACGTCATCCGCGCCGACCGCACGCACTACGGCGCGA
This sequence comes from uncultured Actinomycetota bacterium, assembly GCA_963754285.1. Taxonomy (GTDB): domain Bacteria; phylum Actinomycetota; class Actinomycetes; order Mycobacteriales; family Jatrophihabitantaceae; genus RYN-133. The sequence continues at coordinate 365,445 of CAVWFN010000007.1, read as the reverse complement.
CCGGCAAGGGCGTGCGGATCGCCGTGTTCCCGGACGGCCTGCAGGACAACATCCGCGACTACATCCGTCCCAACGGACAGCACGCGATCTTCGACTACCGCGACTTCACCGGCGAGGGTCTGAACTTCCCGACCGGCGGAGGCGAGGCGTTCGGTGACGCCAGTTCGCTGATCGCCCAGGGCCGCACGACCTACGACCTCAGCAAGGCCGTGAACCCGAATCTGCCGCTGCCCAAGAACTGCGACATCAAGATCCGCGGTGTCGCGCCCGGCGCGAGCGTCGCGGTCATGAAGGTCTTCGGCGTCGTTGCTGCGGCACTGACGAGCGAGATCCTGCAGGGCATGGACTGGGCCGTCTCGCACGACCACGTCAACGTGCTGTCCGAGTCCTTCGGCGGAAACCCGGTCGGCAACCCGGGCGACGACCCGATCGCGCTGTTCGACTCCGAGGCAGTGGCCCACGGGATCAGCGTGGTGGCCAGCACCGGTGACTCCGGCATCACGAACACCACCGGATCGCCGGCGTCCGACGCCAAGGGCGTCATCGGCGTCGCCGCGTCGACCTCGTTCCAGGACTACGCGCAGCTCTCGGAGCACGGCTACCGGCTCGGTCACTACAAGGGCTACGAGAACAACAACGTCGCAACGCTGTCGAGCTCCGGCTTCACCGAGGCCGGCCCCAACGGCCCGGACGTGATCGCGCCAGGGTTCGGTGGCTGGGCGAACTGTTCGTCGAACACGAACATGTACTTCGAGTGCGCGAGCATCACCGGCGCGCCGCACTCGCCGCCGATCGAGGACTTCGGTGGCACCAGCCAGTCGTGCCCGTTGACTGCCGGCGTGGTTGCCCTGGTCATCCAGTCCTACCGCGAGACGCACGGCAACCGCACGCCGTCCCCGGCGCTGGTGAAGACCATCATCACGAGCAGCGCGACCGATCTCGGCGTGCCGGCACAGGACGAGGGCGCGGGGCTCGTGAATGCCTCGCGGGCCGTCCAGCTCGCACGTTCGGTCGGCCGCGCCGGGCACCACGTGGGCAACAACCTGTTCGTCTCGCCCGGCAAGATCGAGACGACCGCTGCCGCCAACTCGGCGCACACGGCGAAGGTGACGGTGCGCAACCTCGGCACGTCGCGTCACACGGTGCACCCGGTGGTGCGTCGCTTCGGTGCGATGAAGTCGGTCATGAGCACGACCGTCACCTACCACCCGAACTCGCCGAGCACGCCGACGTTCACGTACTGGCTCGACGGCAACCCCGAGCCCTACGTCGAGCACGATTTCACCGTCCCGCACGGTTACCAGCGACTCGTCGCACGGCTCGGCTATCCGGCCAACCCGAGCGACAGTTCGCAGACCGTGTCCGAGGTGCTGTTCGACCCGAGCGGAAAGGTCGCCAACGACTCCGATCCGCAGGGCGCACCGCTCGGCTTCAGCCAGGTGCAGGTCCGTAACCCGCAGGCCGGTCGCTGGCGCGCGATCTACTTCTCGCGTCCGGGATCGGACAAGTACTCGGGCCCGATCACGATCTCGGCCTCGGTGCAGAAGCTGACTGTTCTGCCGGGAGGCGTGCAGCCGGGTTCGGCCACGCTCGCGCCCGGTGCGGCCAAGACGTTCACCGTGCATTACCGCACCCCGGCGCATCCGGGTGATCGTGGCGAGTCGGTCTACTTCGGTACAGGCGTCGGTGCAGTGCCGATCCTCACCCGATCGACCGTGGCAGCCACTGTGCGCAAGCCCGGCCACTTCAGTGGAACGCTCACGGGCGGCAACGGGCGCAATGCGCAGTTCGGCCAGCAATTGGTCTATGCGTTCTCGGTGCCGAAGGGCATGAAGGACCTGGACGTCGACATCCGGGTGCGCGACGCCGGCTACACGATGTTCGGCCAGTTGATCGACCCGAACCACACGGTCGTCGATGCCCAGGACTCGGTCTTCGGCGACCTGACGCAGTCGACGCCCACGTTCACCCCGCGCAAGACGATGCACATGTCGTGGCGTAGTCCGCAGCCCGGCCGGTGGGAGGTGTCGATCGTGTCGGCCTTCGGAAGCTCGTCCGGCAAGGTCGGGACGCCGCTGAACGGAACGGTCTCGTTCAACACGGTGCACGTCACCCACACGGGTGTGCCGAACAGCGGGTCGACGGTGATCGGCGCCGGGACGACGCACAACGCAACCGTGCAGGTGAAGAACACCGGTAACTCGCCGGAGATCTACTACATCGACGCGCGAGAGCCGTTCGCCTCGACGTACTCGCTCGGGTTCCTCGGCGACAACAACGGGACGTTGCCGATCACGAGTTCCGACCCGCAGGCACTCGTCCCACCGGCGAGTTCGTCGTTCACGATGGTGGCCAATGCGTCGAAGCGGATCCGGATGTCGACGTCACCGTCGTTCGGCCGTCCGGAGATCGGGTCGGGCGTCGGCAAGACCGTCACGGCGACGCTGACCTCTCGCGATGTTCCTGCGAGCGGATGGTCGTGCGGTCCGACGCTCATCGGTCCGTTCAAGACGACGACCAACGGGGCGACGTTCTCGTGCTCGGCGTTCGCGACGACGAAGACGATCAACGACGACGTCCAGGCGACCGGCGGCAACATCTGGGACAACGCCACGGATCCGAACAGCCCGAACGTGTTCGATCCGACGCAGTCGGCGGTCGTCGCCCCGGGCGCAACGACGACGATCCACGTCGCGTTCACGCCGACGGCCGATGAGGCAGGCGAGATCGTGTCCGGGTACCTCGAAGTGCAGAACCTGAACACCGACGTGTTCGGCAGCGACCAGATGGTGCGGATCCCGTACCGCTACAAGGTCGGTTCCTGACGCACTGAGCCGGCCCGGGAGATCCCGGGCCGGCTCAGAGCGGGCGCTTCGACTTCGGCAGGCTCGCCACCACGAGGGCGTACGAGTCGTCGATCAGCTCGCGCATGTCGTCCTCGTCCGGTGCACCTGCGCCCTCGAGCACGATCTGGTTCCAGAGCTGTTTGTGCAGGTAGGCAGCGGGACCGGCGTGGTCGGGGTACCGGTCGCGCCACTCGGCGACGGCTTCGCGGGTGTTCTTGACGGTGATCGCAAGCCGGTCGCCGCCGTAGAAGCAGAAGATCTTGTCGCCCACCTTGGCGACGTGGTCGCCCTCGCCCCACGGGTTGTCGAGCCAGGCGCCGGGCTTGCTCAAGCAGTAGTCGACGATGTCCGAGCGATCCACGCACCCACCCTAGAGTCGCTCGTCCTCGCGACCTTGCACTCGGCATCGTCGCTCACCGAGTCGATTGGGCGGCCGTCGGCGACATTGCCGGGTGCAAAGTCGGGGCGGGACGGCTTAGCTTGGTTCGAAGTGCATCAATGATCCGTTCGGTGAGCCAGAGGTGACCGAGTGCATCACTGATGCAGATTGCGGCGCCGGGCGTCTGGCTGGCGACTTTGCACCCGGCATCGTCGCTCGCGGAGTCGACATTGCGGCGGTCGGCGACATCGCCGGGTGCAAAGTCGGCTGGGACGGGCGGGCAGCGACATCGCCGGGTGCAAAGTCGGCTGGGACGGGCGGGCAGCGACATCGCCGGGTGCAAAGTCTGCCGGGACGGGTCTCTGTGGCCGTTGTCCGCCAGGGGCGGGGCGCTGTGGCCGTTGCCCGCCAGGGGCGGGGCATCGAAGTGCATCAGTGATCCGTTCGGTGAGCCAGAGGTGACCGAGTGCATCAGTGATGCAGATTGCGCCGGCCGGCCGTCGTCGCGGTGACGGTGCCGGGCACCCGCACGCGGACGGCGGGCATTGTCCATGAGATTGTGTGCAGCGTGAGATTTCGCCGCGTCCTGACCGTCCTCGCGCTTGCCGTTCTTGCGCTGAGCACCCTGACGGCGTGCCGGACCAAGATCGGTCAGGCCGCCGAGGTGGGCAGCGCGACGCTGTCGGACTCGGCGCTCGCCGGCCTGGTGGAGCCGGGTTCGGCGCCCTACACCGATCAAAGCGGTCAGGTCGTCCCGAAGCTGAATGCGCTGACGACCTGGGTGCGCAACGAGCTGATCAAGGCGGCGATTGCGAGCAGGGGTGGCGCGGCGAGCACCGACGAGCTCAACGCGGCTCGTAGCGTGGTCAGCGACTCGGGACTGCCGGCCCAGGTGGTCAAGGCCAACCGTGGGCACGGGTACGCGTCGGGGTTCTTCGCCCTCCAGGACGAGCAGTACGCACTGCTCACCGTGCTGATCGAGCGACTCGCGAAGCGCGCCGACGCCGCGAAGGCGTTCAACCTGTTCGAGTCGGGTCAGGCGAACAACGCGTTCATCGGCGCGATCGTCGCGACGAAGACCAAGATCGACATCAGCCCGCGCTACGGCACCTGGGACCCGAAGACGCTCGGCGTCACTTCGGTCGCCAAGAACCCCGCAGCGGGTGCACCGCCGTTCGTGCACTTCGGCAAATCCTGACGATGTCGCAACTCGAGCGCGCCGTCGAGGTGATGGACCGGTTGCGCTCGCCCGGGGGCTGTCCCTGGGACGCGGAACAGACGCACGAGTCGCTGGCGCGCTACCTGCTCGAAGAGACCTACGAGGTGCTCGAAGCGATCGAGCGCGGCGACCGCACACTGCTTCGTGAAGAACTCGGCGACCTTTTGCTGCAGGTGCTCTTCCACGCCCGACTGGCCGAAGAGGAATCCGATCCCGTACTCGATCGAGGACGTCGCGGCCGATTTGGTCGACAAGCTGGTGCGTCGGCATCCGCACGTGTTCGCGGACGGAGCACGCACCGACGCGGCGACGCTGAACGAGACGTGGGAGCGGAGCAAGATCGCCGAGAAGGGCCGCACGTCCGCCGTCGACGGAGTGCCGCTCGCGCAGCCGGCGCTCGCGCTGAGCGCCAAGCTCGTCGCCCGGGCGAATCGAGCCGGGCTCGACCTCACGGTCTCGGATGAGGACGAGGTCGGGGCGCGCCTGTTCGCGATCGTCCAAGAGGCGGTCGCCGCGGGCATCGATCCGGAGACCGCGCTGCGCCGCACCACGCGCGCGTACCGCGACGCGATCCTCGCGGCCGAGGCCACCGAGTCGGCCACGCCCTGACATCGCCTTCCCGCGAGTGGTCACTTATCGCGCGAGTGGTCAGAAATATGTGACCACTCGCTGCATAAATGACCACTCGCGAGTCGGGACGGGTCTGGGGTTAGCGGGCCGTTAGGGTTGGCCCTATGGCATGCATCGAGGCCGTCGGGGCACGAGAGATCCTCGACTCGCGTGGCAATCCCACCGTCGAGGTCGAAGTCGCGTTGGACGACGGGACGTTCTCGCGCGCCGCCGTGCCCAGCGGCGCGTCGACCGGACGGTTCGAAGCCGTTGAACTGCGCGACGGCGGCGAGCGCTACGGCGGCAAGGGCGTGCGCAACGCGGTCGCCGGCGTGCTCGACACGATCGGTCCCGAACTCGTCGGCTTCGAAGCCAGCGAACAGCGCCTGGTCGACCAGGTGCTGCGCGATCTCGACGGCACGCCCGACAAGTCGCGGCTCGGCGCGAACGCCATCCTCGGCGTCTCGCTCGCCGTCGCGAAGGCGGCCGCGAGCAGCGCCGACCTGCCGCTGTTCCGCTATCTCGGCGGCCCGAACGCGTTCCTGCTGCCCGTCCCGATGATGAACATCCTCAACGGCGGCGCGCACGCCGACTCCAACGTCGACGTCCAAGAGTTCATGATCGCGCCGATCGGTGCGCCGACTTTCGCCGAGGCGTTGCGCACGGGCACCGAGGTCTACCACGCGCTGAAGTCCGTCTTGAAATCACGCGGGCTGTCGACCGGGCTCGGCGACGAGGGCGGATTCGCACCGAACCTCGACTCGAACCGGGCAGCACTCGATCTCATCGTCGAAGCGATCGGCACGACCGGGCTCTCGGTCGGCACCGACATCGCACTCGCTCTGGACGTGGCCGCGTCCGAGTTCTTCGCTGACGGCTCGTACACGTTCGAGGGCTCGCCGACCTCGGCCGAGAAGATGATCGAGTACTACGTCGGCCTCGTCGACAGCTACCCGATCGTGTCGATCGAAGACCCGCTCGACGAAGAAGACTGGGACGGTTGGGGCGGGCTCACCGAGCAACTCGACGACAAGGTGCAACTGGTCGGCGACGACCTGTTCGTCACCAACTCCGAGCGGATCGCGCGCGGCATCGAGAACGGCGCGGCGAACGCGTTGCTGGTCAAGGTGAACCAGATCGGCACGCTCACCGAGACCTTCGACGCAGTCGACCTCGCGCATCGGCACGGATACCGCTGCATGATGAGCCACCGCTCCGGCGAGACCGAGGACACCACCATCGCCGACCTCGCGGTCGCAGTGAACTGCGGACAGATCAAGACCGGCGCGCCGGCGCGCAGCGAGCGCGTCGCGAAGTACAACCAGCTGCTGCGCATCGAAGACGAACTCGACGACGCGGCACGCTATGCCGGCGCCGGCGCATTCCCACGCTTCGACGCGAGCGCGCAGGCCTGATGACGACAACCTCCCGCCGTCCCCGCCGCGCGGTCACCGGTCGTGCCCTCGTGCTCGGCACGCTGGTCGTCCTGTTGCTCGTCGTGCTCGCGTCACCGCTGAACCGTTACTTCCAAAGCCGCAGCGCGCTCAGCGATGCGGCCCAGAAGCTCAAGGACGACAAGGCGCGCGTCACCCAGCTGACCCAGCAGATCGACCGCTGGGGCGACCCTGGCTACGTCCAGGCGCAGGCGCGGCAGCGGCTGCAGTACGCGATGCCGGGTGACACGGTCTATGTCGTCGTCGACCGCGGTCAGAAGAACGACATCGTCAAGACCGCCGGCGACGGCGCGCACACGACCGATCAGGCCGGCTGGAACATCAAACTCTGGAACAGCGTCACCCGCGCCGACTCACAGCAGTGAACGACCACGATCGAGAGATCGTTGCGGCGCAGCTCGGACGTGAGCCGCGAGCCATGCGGTCTGTGGCGCATCGTTGCCCGTGCGGCAACCCCGATGTCGTCGAGACCTCGCCGCGGCTGCCCGACGGCACTCCGTTCCCGACGCTGTACTACCTGACCTGCCCGCGGGCGGCCTCGGCCATCGGGCGGCTCGAAGCGTCCGGCTTGATGCGGGAGATGACCGAGCGCCTGGCCGCCGATGACGACCTCGCCGAGAGGTATCGCGCCGCGCACGACGGCTACCTCGCCCGGCGCGAGCAGATCGGCCACGTCGACGAGATCGCGGGCATCAGCGCGGGAGGCATGCCGAATCGGGTCAAGTGCCTGCACGTGCTGGTCGCGCACACGCTTGCCGTCGGGCGCGGCATCAATCCGCTCGGCGACGAGGCACTCGAGCTGTTGGGCGACTGGTGGGCGGACGGGCCGTGCGCGTAGCGGCAATCGACTGCGGCACCAACTCGATCCGGCTGCTCGTGCGCGATGGCGATCGCGAGCTGCACCGCGAGATGCGCATCGTCCGCCTCGGGCAGGACGTCGACCGAACGGGCACCCTCGCTCCGGAGGCTCTCGACCGCACCCGCACCGCTCTCGTCGACTATGCCGCCACGATCGCCCGGCTCGACGTCGAGCGGACGCGCATGATCGCCACCAGCGCGACGCGTGACGCGACCAATCGCGCCGAGTTCGTGTCGATGGTGCAAGCAACTCTCGGTGTCGATCCCGAGGTGATCAGCGGCGCCGAGGAGGCTGCGCTGTCCTACGCCGGCGCCCTCGGAGCGGTGCCGGATCTCCGCCAACCGATCCTGCTCGTCGACTTGGGCGGCGGTTCGACCGAGCTCGTAATGGGCCCGGATCCGCTGCGAGCACACAGCATGGACGTCGGCTCGGTACGCATGACGGAGCGTCACCTGCACGACGATCCGCCGACGTCGGATCAGATCGACGCCCTCGTCCGCGACGTGTCGTCGGCACTCGATCGCGCCGAACACGACGTCCCCTTCCGCGAAGCTCACGACGCGGTCGGCGTCGCCGGCACGATCACCACTGTCGCCGCGATCGCTTTGGGCCTCGACGAGTACCGCCCTGACCGCATCCACGGCGCGCGGTTGTCGATGCCGCAGGTCGCCGAAGTCACCGACCGTCTGCTCGCGCTCGACCATGACGGCCGGGCGGCGATCACCGCCATTCATCCCGGGCGCGTCGACGTGATCGCGGCCGGAGCGCTGGTGCTGCGGACGGTGCTCGAACGCTCGGGCGCCCGCGAACTCCTCGTGAGCGAGCACGACATCCTCGACGGGGTCGCAGCGTCGATCAACTGACCCGGCCCAAGTCGACCGGCTGACGTAAGCTCGGTCCACATTCCTTCCTGGGAAGGGATCGGCCAAACGACGGCGACCAGCTGCGCGGCCGTCGCAACAAGGGACTTGATGGGCAACCGGATGAGGGCGATGAGCGCCGCGCTCCTCGCGACGACGCTCGCGGTGACGTGTTCTGTCTCGGGCACGTCCGCCGGCGCCGCGGACGCGCCTGCGGCATCCACCGCCCAGTCGACACTGGTCAGCTCGACCCCCGCCTCGGCGAGCGTGACCCCGGCTGTCAACGACGGCGTCGTCCAGAGCATCACCCGGGTCGGGACGTGGACGGTTGTCGGTGGCTCGTTCACCACCGTCACGCCGGCCGGTTCGACCTCCGGACCGGAGTCACATCCGGACGTGTTCGCCTATGACGACACGGGCGCGATCGACACGACGTTCGCGCCGCAGCTCAACGGTGCGGTCAGTGCGGTGATCCCGGGGCCGACCGCCGGGACGGTGTACCTCGGCGGGAGCTTCACGACGGTGAACGGTGTCAGCTCGCGCGGCGTGACCCTGCTGGACCTCCAAACGGGCAGCATTGTGAAGGGTTTCTCCTCTCCGCTGTCGAACGGCCTCGTCTCGGACCTCAGGCTGGCTAGCGGCAGGCTGTGGTTGGTCGGCTCGTTCACCAAGCTCCGCGGGGTCCTCCATCAGGGTGTCGGGACGGTCGCTGCTGGAACGGGTGCCGTCACTCCGTATGTCGACGTGCAGCTGACGGGCCACCACAACTACAACGGGACCGGTGCGCGCGGGGCCCTCGGCGGCCGCGCACTCGACATCAGCCCCGACGGGGCGCACGCAGCGGTCGTGGGCAACTTCAAGATGGCTGACGGCGTCGTGCACGACCAGATCGTGCTGTTGAACCTCGGTCGCACCACGGCGACGATCGCCAACTGGAACACCGCCGCTTTCAGCGCTGCGTGCGCGAACCAGAGTTTCGACACCTACGTCGAGGACGTCGACTTCGCGCCCGACAGCTCGGCCTTCGACGTCGCGGCCTCGGGCGCAGGAACCATGAGCAAGAACTCCGACGGCACCCGGTCGCTGTGCGACTCGGTCTCGCGCTGGTCGACCGGTGCCACCGGGAGCAACGTCAGGCCGACCTGGGTCGACTACAGCGGCAACGACTCCTTCTGGGTCGTCGAGGACACCGGTACCGCCGTCTACGCCGGCGGCCACGCCCGCTGGATGAACAACCCGGACGCAGTCGACTCGGCCGGCCCGGGTGCCGTGCCCCGCCCGGGCATCGTGGCACTCGATCCGTCGAACGGTCTTCCGTACAGCTGGAACCCCGGACGGAATCCGCGCGGCAAGGGTGCGTACGCGCTCTATGCCGACGGCGACGGGTTGTACGTGGGGAGCGACACCGAGTGGATCGGCAACCATCGCATTCACCTGCCCCGGCTGGCCTTCTTCCCGCTCGACGGCGGTGAGCCGCCGGCCTCGACCGTCACGACAGCGCTGCCGTCCAACGTCTATCAGGCCGGTGTGCTCCCCGGTGGCGTGCCGCCCACCGATCCGACAGAAGCCGACGCGCCGGTGTACCGAGCCATGAACAGGACGGCGATCAGTACCCCGACGACAGCGGACGCCGGCGGCGTCGCGTGGGGGTCGAGCCGTGGCGCGTTCCTGGTCGGCGACCAGCTCTACTGGTCGGCGCCCGACCCGAACGAGAGCAACGCCTACGCGCTGTACCGGGCGACGTTCGACGGCTCGGTGTCCGGCACCGAGGTCGTCGATCCCTACGACGATCCGGCCTGGTCGAACGTCGAAACCGGATCGGGTCAGACGTATCAGGGCGTCAAACCGAGCTACTACTCCGAGATGCCGTCGATCACAGGTCAGTTCTACGCCGACGGCAAGATCTTCTACACCCTCGACGGGCAGAAGTCGCTCTACTGGCGCTACTTCGAACCCGACGACGGCATCATCGGGCAGACCGAGAATCGTCTGGACGGCGTCGACTTCAGCAACGTCGAAGGCATGTTCCGATCGGGAAGCACGATCTATTACGCCGCGAAGAGCGACGGCGCGCTGCACACGGTCCCGTTCGCGCACGACACACCGTCGCCGGGTGGATCGGTCGTCGTCGCCCCAGGGATCGACTGGCGCGCGCACAACTTGTTTCTCGCCGGCACAGCGTCGTTCACCGACCAGCCGACGGCGGATCCGACCGCGTCGTGCGCCGGTCTCACCTGCACGTTCCGCGGCGCGTCGACGGGCGGATCGACGATCGACAACTGGGTCTGGAACTTCGGCGACGGCTCGAGCGCGAGCGGGCAGAACGTCACGCACACCTACGCGAGCGGGGCCAGGAGATCGGCGACCCTGACCGTCGCCGACGACAACGGCGCGGTCACGTCGAACACCATCACCGTCGACGCCGCATTGCCGATCCGGTTCGTGGGGGCGACCAACGCGACACGGTTCCGGGCGCTCGCGCGCATCACGGCGCCGCGCGACGTGCGGGCGGGGGACACCGAGCTGCTGTTCGTGTCGGTCAACTCGGCCAGGCTCACCGGTTCGCCGCGCGGAATCACCGGCTGGCGGTCGATCGGCCACGTGGCCAACGGACCGCTGATCACCCGGGTCTACCAGCGCATCGCCGGCGCGCACGATGCCCGCGCGACGGTGACCGTGCCGCTCAGCCGTCGCGTGAAATCCGATCTGCAGTTCGTCGACTACCGAAACGCGCGAAGCACGGGATGGCGGGTCGCGACCCGGCATGACCGCAACACCCGGCGCCACCTGAGTTCGGCAATCCGGGTGAGGCAGCCGAACAGCTGGGTGGTCACGTACTTCACGGATCTGTCGGCACACACGCGCGTCTGGCATCTGTCCGGGCGGGTCGTGCGGCGAACGACGGGGACCGGATCAGGCGGCGGCCACGTCTCTGCTGTGACCGCGGACTCCGGCCGCAGCGTGTCCATGGGCAGTTATCGGGCGGTGCTCACCCACACCAATGCAGTCAGCCTCCGCGGGAATGCAATAAGTGTGGTGCTGCCGCGCGCGGGCTAGGCGTACTCGATCAGTCCGGCGGTTCGACCGCGGCAGGGAACTTCGGCTGCGCCGCCGAAACACGCTTCGACGCCTTCGGCTTGATGCTCTGCGGCGGTTCGGTGCCGATAAGCGTGCGCCAGACCTCACCGGCGCCCTTGCGCGTGACCAGGTCGGCGATGGCCATGCCGACGCCGGTCAATGCGGCCCAGGCGATCGCGTCGGTCCACTGCACCCCGTCGTCGGACGCGGTGCGCGGACGATCGGGTCCGGCGGCCACCCAGATCTTCTCGACCGCGTTGCGGGTGGCGATGCCGACAGGGATGCCGACTGCCATCGTCATGATCTTCATCGTGATCTTGGCGCCGAAGTTGGCCATGGAGTAGACCCTAGTCCCATGCGCACCCTCGCCGAGCTGGCCGACGAGCTCATCACGTGCCGCCGATGCCCACGCCTCGTCGCCTGGCGTGAGCAGGTTGCCGCCGAGCGACGCGCCGCGTTCGCCGACCAGGTCTACTGGGGTCGGCCCGTCCCCGGGTTCGGCGATCCCGGCGCGCGCGTGCTCATCGTCGGGCTGGCGCCCGCTGCCCACGGTGCGAACCGCACGGGACGGATGTTCACCGGCGACCGCAGCGGCGATTGGCTCTACGCCGCGCTGTACCGCGCGGGCGTTGCGAATCAACCGACGTCGGTGTCGGCCGACGACGGACTGCGCCTGGACGGCGTGTACATCACTGCGGCCGTGCATTGCGCGCCGCCCGCGAACAAGCCGTCCACGATCGAACGCGATACGTGCAGGCGGTGGCTCGTGCGCGAACTGCAGCTGTTGTGGCCCGGCGTGCGGTCGGTGATCGTGCTCGGCGGCTTCGGGTGGACGGCGCTGTGGCCGGCGCTGCGAGCGAGCGGCGCCACGGTCCCGGCTCGGGTCGCCCCGTTCGGGCACGGCACAGAGGTCGATGTCGACGGCCGGCGCGTGATCGGCTGTTACCACGTGAGCCAGCAGAACACCTTCACCGGACGGTTGACCGAGCCGATGCTCGATGCGGTGATCGAGCGCGCCCTACTAGCGTGAGCCCATGCCTGCAACGCGGATCCTGATTGTCGGCGGGGGATACGTCGGCATGTACACGGCGCTCGGGCTGCAGCGGAAGCTGTCGCGCGGCGCAGCCGATATCACCGTCGTCGAGCCGCAGTCGAACATGACCTATCAGCCGTTCCTGCCGGAGGCCGCGGCGGGCAGCGTCGAACCGCGCCATGTCGTCGTTCCGCTGCGGCGCGTGCTGAAGAAGTGCAACGTGATCACAGGTGCGGTCACCGGCATCACGCATGCAACGAAGTCGGCCACGATCACGCCGAGCGACGGCGACGCGTACGAGTTCGGGTACGACGTGCTGGTCGTGTGCCCGGGGTCGATCTCGCGGATCCTGCCGATCCCCGGCCTGGCCGATCGCGGCATCGGTTTCAAGACGATCGGCGAGGCGATCTACCTGCGCAACCACGTGATCTCGAAACTCGACTTCGCCGCATCGACCGCTGATCTCACCAAGCGCAAGGCCGCGCTCACCTTCGTCTTCGTCGGTGGCGGGTACGCGGGCGTCGAAGCGCTGGCAGAACTCGAGGACATGGCCAGGTACGCGCTGCGCTACGTACCGCAACTCGACGCGAGCGAGATGCGGTGGGTGCTCATCGAAGCGGCCAGCCGGATCATGCCCGAGGTGTCGGTGCGCCTGTCGGCCTACACCGTCGACCGGTTGGTGAAGCGCGGCATCGACGTGCGTCTCGACACGCGGCTGGAGTCAGCCGTCGACGGGCACATCAAGCTTTCCGACGGCGAGGCCTTCGACGCCGAAACGCTGGTGTGGACGGCGGGCGTCAAGGCGAATCCGATCCTCGGCCGACACCGACCTGCCGCTCGACGACAAGGGTCGCCTGCCCTGCAAGGCGGATCTCACCGTCAAGGGGCTGACCGGTGTCTTCTCGGCCGGCGACTGCGCGGCCGTCCCGGACCTGTCGAAGGATGACCCGAACGCCACGACGAGCCCGAGTGCGCAGCACGCCGTCCGGCAGGCCAAGGTGCTGGCCGCCAACGTCGTCTCGTACGTGCGCGGGGGCGCGCTGCACGACTACAAGCATGCGTACGCCGGCTCGGTTGCCTCGCTCGGGCTGTATCGCGGCGTCGCCGAGATCTACGGCATCAAGCTGCGCGGCTTTCCCGCCTGGTTCATGCACCGCACGTATCACGTGTCGCGGATGCCGACGTTGAACCGCAAGGTGCGCATCATCGCCGACTGGACGGGCGCGTTGTTGTTCCGTCGCGAAGTCGTCTCGCTCGGGCAGTTGCAACAACCGCACACGGAGTTTCAGCAAGCGGCCGGCGAGCGCGAGTTCCCCGAGGTCAGCTGAGCACGCGCCTCGTCCGAGACTGGCCTGGGACGTCCGTCCTGGTCGATGTGCACGTAGGTCGTCGACACCTGGCAACACACCCGCTCGCCGACCCGCACCACGAAGTCGAGCACGAAGCTCGTCGTGCCGACGCGGGGGCAGGTCACGTCGACCGCAACCGTGTCGCCCCATCGCGCGGCAGAGCTCCACACCAGGTTGGACGCCACGAGCTGCACGTCCGCCGAGAACGGACCGAGCCCGACGTCATGGCAGTACTTCGACATCGCCTCGTCGCAGTAGGTCAGGTAGTGCGCGTTGAACACGACGTCCTGGCCGTCGACCTCCGCGTAGCGAACTGACGCCGTCCATACCGCCCTCATGCCACGCCTTTCATGCCGACAGCCGTTCGCGCAGGCCGGCGAACATGCCGACGATCGTGAGATGGTCGAAGACGCCGCCGATCTTGACGAGGCTTTGGTGCTTGGCGCGAATGCGCAGCCGATGATGCAGCCGGGTGTTGCCGCCGTCCGCGACGAAGGGCGAGCGTCCAGCTGATCGCGAGCACGTCCGGTCCGTCCGGAGCACCGCTCGGCCAGCGGTGTCCGTTGCGGCGGTCGCGCAACGAGTGCCACGCCAGCGTGTTCGGCGCATCGACGACCACGGCGCGAAGCACCGGATCGCCCGGGCCCCAGTCCGGCTCGTCGTCACCGACGGACACGTTCTGCCAGCGTGGATCGATGCGGCGCAGCGCCCGCCGCGAGCGTGGCACGAACACCTCGACCGACCGCGGCAGATACCAGCCGGCGCGGTCCTTTCCGAGCTGCATGATCCACGGCCACACCGTCTCGATCGGTGCCGGCAGCGTCGTCGCGCGGTCCATCTGCTCGATGGCGTCCGGGACGAGCTCGTCGCCGGGCAGTCGCAACCGCACCTCGTCGGCGGTTGCGGTCGTCGAATGCATGCCTCGATCCTGCCGCAGGGGACAATGATCGCTGCGCGCACCGCCCCCGTAGCCCAACGGCAGAGGCAGACCCCTTAAAAGGGTCCCAGTGTCGGTTCGAATCCGACCGGGGGTACAGCCACAACAGACCGCGCTGCGGACCGGATCACGGTCACCGTCCACGACACGGTGGTGCGTGCGCGCCGACTCTGAAATCACGCCGCCACGAGTTCCGCGTCGGCCGTGACGACAGCGGTCGGACGTCCGGGCAGCAGCCGCGCCACGAGCGCGCCGGCGACACAGATCGACGCGGCCACGATGCACGCAACGTGGAAGCCGGTCAGGAACGAGGTCTGCACGCTGTCGAGCAGCTGCGGTTGTGCGGTCGCAGGCGCCGCTCCGATGACCTGCAGCGCGCCGGCGATCGAGTTCTTCGCCGTTTCGACGATCGGCGTCGGCAGGTGCCCGAACGAGGTGCCGCCGAGATGGCTCGCGTACAGCGACGTGAAGATGCTGCCCAGCACGGCGACGCCCAGCGTCCCGCCGGCCTCGCGGGTCGCGTCGTTGACTGCTGACCCGACGCCGGCCTTGGCGGGCGGCAACACCGACAGGATCGACTCCGTCGCCGGCGCGGTCGTGGCGCCCAGCCCGAGGCCCATCAGCACCATCTGACCGACGATCTCGGAATACGGCATGAAGGTCGGCGACAGCGAGATCCACGCGAACGACGATCCGAGCAGCAACAGCCCCGTCATGACGACGGCGCGCGTTCCGATGCGAGCCGCAAGCGTCACGCCGAGCACCGAGCCCAGCGCGATCGTGATCGCGACCGGAAGGATGCGCGCGCCGGTCGACAGCGAGCCGTAGCCGCGGATGAACTGGAAGTACTGCGTCACCAGGAAGATGAACCCGAACAGGGCGAAGAAAGCCACCGTGACCGCGCCGCTCGCGGCCGAGAATGCCGGACGACGGAACAGGCTCACGTCGATCATCGGGTTGGCTTGGCGGCGTTCGACGAGGACGAACGCGGTGGCGAGGACGGCCGTCCCGACGAAGCCGGTGATGCTCAGTGGAGCGGCCCAGCCACGTCCGGGCGCCTCGATGATCGTGTAGACGAGCAGGCCGATCGTCGCCGACGATGTCAGCAGTCCGGCCGGGTCGAGCCGGGCCTGGCCGGGATCGCTCGACTCGGGAACCCAGCGCAGCGTCGCAAGTAGTGCGAGCGCGGCCACGGGCACGAGTGCCACGAACACCGACGGCCAGCCGAAGTGCGCGAGCAGGACGCCACCGGTGATCGGGCCGACTGCGACACCGAGGCCGGTCACCGCGCCCCACAGCCCGATCGCCTTGGCACGCTCACCGCGATCGGGGAACGCGTTGGTGATGATCGAGAGCGTCGTCGGGAAGATCACCGCGGCGAACGCGCCCATCACGAACCGGACGACGACGAGCGCGCCGGCCGACTGCATCGCCGCACCGACCCCGCTTGCGACGGCGAACCCGGCCAGCCCCACGACCAGCGCGGGCCGGCGTCCGAAGCGATCGCCGAGCGAGCCCGCCGTGAGGACGAGGGCAGCGAACGCGAGGTTGTAGCCGTCGACGATCCACTGCAGGTCACGGGTCGTGGCGTGCAGCTGGCGGCCGAGATCCGGCAGCGCGACGTTGACGATGGTCGTGTCGAGGTTGATCGCGAACGCGGCCAGGCAGACCGTCGCCAGGATCAGGAACCGCCGCGTGGACGCCGGTGTGGTCATCGGGTGCCTCCGAGTGCCGATCAATGTTGACAACGCCAACATTGACCACGATGACATGGCTGGTGGACACTGTCAACATGTCATCGGGCGGCGGCACGCGAGCGCCGTACCACCACGGGAACCTGCGCACTGCGCTGGTCGATACCGGCGTCGAGCTCGCCCGCACCGGCGGCCCGTCCGCAGTCGTCCTGCGCGCCGTGAGCCGCGAGGCCGGGGTGTCGCACAACGCGGCGTATCGCCACTTCGCCGATCAGGAGGACTTGCTCGCCGCCGTTGGTGAGCAGTGCATGCTGCGACTGGGCGAGCTGATGCTGCGCCGCACGAGGGCGGTGCGGGCGAAGGGCGCGATCCCGCGGGCGTGGGCTCGGATGGAGGCGATCGGACGGGCCTACGTCGAGTTCGCGCGCACCGAGCCCGGCTGGTTCCGCACGGCGTTCGCCGGGGCGACGCGGCATGGTGCGCCCGAGTCGGTGATCCCGCCCGAGGGCCCCGGCGCCAACCCGTACCTGTTGCTCAATGCCCGCCTCGACGAGCTGGTCGAGGTCGGCGCATTGCCACCCGAACGCCGCCCTGGTGCCGAGGTGGCAGCCTGGTCGGCTGTGCACGGACTGTCGAGCCTGATTGTGGACGGGCCGTTGCGCGCGTTGCCGGACGAGGCGGTCGAGCAGATGACTTCGATCGTCCTCGGCGTGGTGACCCGCGGGCTCTGAGGTGAGCCGACTTGAGCCGCGGCATTCGTCGCGGATAATTGCCTGATGAGCAAACCCGAGTTCGCGTCCTACCGTGAGTTCTTTCCGTACTACGTGGCAATGCACTCCAAGCCACTGACGCGGCAACTGCATTTCGGGGGCACGTTGCTCGGCGCCTTGCTCGCGCTCATCGGACTGATCACGCGGCGGCCGAAAATGCTCGCGCTGTTCCCGCTCAGCGGCTATGGCTCGGCGTGGCCGGCGCACTGGTTCATCGAGAAGAACAACCCTGCCTCGTTCGGCCACCCGCTGTGGTCGCTGCGGGGCGACTTCGAGATGGTGCGCTACATGCTCACCGGACGTGACGCCGAGCTGACCGTGATTGCCCGCGACTACCTGCGCGAGAACGAGTTCGCTCGCACCGAGGCGAACTACCCCTCCGTCGAGGAACTCGTCGCCGCCTGAGGCGACGTCAGTCGAACGCGACCACCAGCCGCCGCACGAGCCCGTCCGGCGTCCATTCCAGCGTCATCGTGCCGGTACCGCCGCGCGTCCAGGCGAAGCCGACGACGTCGCTGACGTCACCCGAGTCGACCGACCGCACCACCATCGTGTCGTCGGGCGGGTTGTCGAGGTAGGCCGCCGCAATGGCCGCCCGCCCGTCGAACGGGCCTACGGGCACGGCGACGAAGTCGAGCTGCGCGTCGCCTGCGAAGCGTGCCGAGAACCCTCGCCAATCACCCGACTCGATCGCGGCGTTGAAGGCCGCGACGTGATCGGCGACGCGATCAACGACCGGATCAGCCACCGCTCTTGCGGCGGAAGGTGCGCTTGCCCCCGGCCCTGGAATGTTCGCCGTGCACCTTCGAATCGTTCTGCGCAGTGCCGTTGTTGGCGTGTTGTTGGTTGCGCTTGCGTTCGAGGGCGTCGCGGAATTTGTCCTTCGCGGGATCGGCCGCTGGCT
Source organism: uncultured Actinomycetota bacterium (assembly GCA_963754285.1). Lineage (GTDB taxonomy): Bacteria > Actinomycetota > Actinomycetes > Mycobacteriales > Jatrophihabitantaceae > RYN-133. Next base: position 347,454 of record CAVWFN010000007.1, on the reverse strand, counting down.
TCTCGGGCATGTGGCCAGCCTGACACGCCGGTCGGTGTGGAGGGAAGGCGGATCCGGGTAGAACGGAACTATGGCAACTGTAACCGCTTACGCCGCCCCGTCAGCAAAGGCTCCGTTCGAGAAGATCCAGATCGAACGCCGCGAGGTGGGGCCCAAAGACATCCTGATCAAGATCGAATTCGCCGGTATCTGTCACTCCGACATCCACACCGGTCGCAATGAGTGGGGCGAGTCGCACTTCCCGCTCGTCCCGGGGCATGAGATCGCCGGTGTCGTCGAGGAAGTCGGCTCCGAGGTCGGCAAGCACAAGGTCGGCGACCACGTCGGAGTCGGCTGCATGGTCGATTCGTGCCGCGAGTGCGAGAACTGCAAGGCCGGCGAGGAGCAGTTCTGCCTCAAGGGCAACGTCGGCACCTACAACGCGCAGGACTACCACCACGACAACACCTGGACCGACGGTGGCTACAGCACACACATCGTCGTCGACGAGGACTTCGTGCTGCGCATCCCCGACAGCATTCCGCTCGAGCAGGCTGCGCCGCTGCTGTGCGCGGGCATCACCCTCTACTCGCCGCTCAACCACTGGAATGCCGGACCGGGCAAGAAGGTCGCGATCGTGGGCATGGGCGGCCTCGGCCATGTGGGCGTGAAGATCGCCCACGCGATGGGCGCCGAGGTGACCGTCCTGTCGCAGTCGCTGTCGAAGCAGGACGACGGCAAGGACTTCGGAGCCGATCACTACTACGCGACCAGCGACGACACGACCTTCGAGAAGCTGGCCGGGACGTTCGACCTGATCGTGAACACCGTGTCGGCGCACCTGCCGATGGAGAAGTACCTGTCGCTGCTGGGGCTCGACGGCACGCTGGTCAATGTCGGCGCTCCCGCCGAGCCGCTCGAGGTGCCCGCGTTCGCCTTGATTCCGTTCCGGCGTAGCTGGGCCGGGTCGATGATCGGCGGCATCCGCGAGACCCAGGAGATGCTCGACTTCTGCGCCGAGCACAACATCGGCGCGACGGTCGAGAAGATCAGCGCCGACCAGATCGACGAAGCCTGGGACCGCGTCGTCGACAGCGACGTCCGCTACCGCTTCGTGATTGACACCAGCACTATCTGATAGCCCCTTTCCCCGCTGGTGCTCGGTTCGCCCGTCCCAAGGCGAGCACCAGCGGGGAAACGTGCGCGCCTTTTCCCCGCTGGTGCTCGGTTCGCCCGTCCCAAGGCGAGCACCAGCGGGGAAACGCGTCAGCGCTTGCGCTCGAGGACGACGACAGGGATGTCGCGCTCGGTCTTGGCCTGGTAGTTCGCGTAGTCGGGCCAGACCTGCACCATGTGTTCCCACATCGCGGGCTTCTCGTCGGCCGTCGCGACCCTGGCGTGGGCGGCGAACTTGTCGCCCTTGATCTGCACCTGCACGTCGGGGTCGGACTCGAGGTTGAGGAACCACGCGGGCGGCTGGTCGGCGCCGCCCTTGGACGCCACGATCAACTGCTTGTCCTCGTAATCGCGATAGATCAGCGCGCTGGTGCGCTCCTCGCCGGACTTACGACCCTTCGTGGTGAGCAGCAGGATCGTGGTCCCGTTGCGCCAGTGATAGCCCTCGGCGCCGTCGGTCTCCTGGTAGCGCCGGACGTGCTCGTTGCCGAAAAGTGTCATGTCACCATCCTGCCCTCCCACAGCCACGTGTCGTCGCGGCGGGTGATCACGAAACCGGCGCCGGTGTACAGGCGCACGGCAGTCCTGTTGGCGAGATCCATGCTGACTTTGAGCGCGGTGCAGCCACGTTCGGTCAGGCCGCGCAGCCCGGCGTCGAGCAGGTGCCGGCCGATGCCCCGGCCGCCGTGGGCGTCCTCGACGCGCATCGGCTCGACCATGCCGACCCCGGTCACCGGATCGGGCCAGTACAACGCGTACCCGGCGTAGCTGCCGTCCGGGGCGAGTACCTGCAGGTCCAGGGACGGGTCGTAGAGCGAACACTCCCGCAGCCCGTCCTCGATGCTGATGCCGTTGCGGCCGACCATCGGGTGCGGACGGGATCGATCGTCGGCGCGCGCGACGATCCGGTAGCCGTCGGCCAGCGGCTGCCGCGGGGGGAGCCGCGCGGCAGGGTCGAGCCACGAGACGCCGTACTTCTCCTCGGACGCCACGAAGCCGGCCCGGCGCGCGGCTTCGGCGCTCGCGGTGTCGGTCTCGCCGACCGCGAGTTCGATCCGGGCGGGGGCGAGCTCGGCGCAGCGTTGTCCGGCGAACGTCCACGCCGGCTCGAAGTCGGCGCCGGCGAGCACGCTGCACCCGACCCGGGTCGGGCTCCATCGGGTGAGCACCGTCGCCGCGACGGGCTCGTCGTCGGCGAGCCACACCCGAGCGTCGGCGGGGTCGTCGTGGCGGTCTCGTGGCCACCACCACTGCAGATCGGCGGCCTCCCAGATGACGTTGTCGGGGTCGGCGAGGCGCTGGCGTTGCAGCAGCGTGGTGACTACTTCGAGGTAGTCCAGACCGACGGGTGACTCGACGCTCAACACGTGATCAACCGTAGGTGCGGGGTACAGCGACTTGTTCGCTGACAGCGATCGGGGCCGGGAACATTCGCCGCTCTGACGGACTTGAGCCGGTATGACTCAAGAAAGCTTCACGTTGCACCTGCCGATGCTGTCGCTCCCCGACGTCGTCGTGCTGCCCGGCATGGTCGTGCCGGTCGAATTGGACGACGCCGCGCAAGCGGTCATCGATGCGGCCCGCAACAGCGGCGCCGAGGGTCAGCTGCTGCTCGCCCCGCGCCTGTCGGACCGCTATCCCGTCTACGGCGCGATCGCCGAGATCGAGCAGATCGGGCGGCTGCCCGGTGGTGCTCCGGCCGCAGTGCTCCGTGCCATCGCCCGCGCCAAGATCGGCTCCGGGGTCAGCGGTCCCGGCGCTGCGCTGTGGGTCGAGGCCGCCCCGGTCGACGACCCTGACCCGACCGAGCACGACCGCGAGCTCGCCGCCGAGTTCAAGCGCGTCGTCATCGCGATCCTGCAGCGGCGCAACGCCTGGCAGGTCATCGACTCCGTCCAGCGCGTCGACGACCCGTCCGAGATCGCCGACCTCGCCGGCTACGCGTCCTATCTGAGTTTGGAGCAGAAGCGTGAGCTGCTCGAGACGCCCGAGGTCGCCGAGCGGTTGACCAAGGCGACCGAGTGGGCGCGCGAGCACATGGCCGAGCAGGAGGTCAGCGAGAAGATCCGCGACGACGTCCGCGAGGGCATGGACAAGGCCCAGCGCGAATTCCTGCTGCGCCAGCAGCTCGCCGCGATCCGCAAGGAACTCGGCGAGGACGAGCCGGAAGGCGCTGACGACTACCGCACCCGGGTCGAGAACGCTGCCCTGCCCACCAAGGTGCACGAGGCCGCGATGCGCGAGGTCGGCAAGCTCGAGCGCGCGTCCGACCAGAGCCCCGAGGCAGGCTGGATCCGCACCTGGCTCGACACCGTCCTCGAACTTCCGTGGAACACCAAGACGGACGACAACGACGATGTTGCCGCGGCCCGCGCTGTGCTCGACGCCGACCACCACGGCCTCGACGACGTGAAGGACCGCATCACCGAGTACCTCGCCGTGCGCGCGCGCCGTGCGAACCGCGGGCTCGAGGTCGTCGGCGGACGTGGCTCCGGCGCGGTGCTCGCGCTCGTCGGCCCGCCCGGCGTCGGCAAGACCTCGCTGGGCGAGTCGGTTGCGCGTGCGCTCGGCCGCAAGTTCGTCCGTGTCGCCCTGGGCGGCGTGCGCGACGAGGCCGAGATCCGCGGCCACCGGCGCACCTACGTCGGCGCGCTGCCCGGTCGCATCGTCCGCGCCATCAGCGAAGCCGGTTCGATGAACCCGGTCGTGCTGCTGGACGAGGTCGACAAGGTCGGCAGCGACTACCGCGGTGACCCGGCGGCGGCCCTGCTCGAGGTGCTCGACCCGGCGCAGAACCACACCTTCCGCGACCACTACCTCGAGGTCGAACTCGACCTGTCCGACGTGGTGTTCCTCGCGACGGCCAACGTCGCCGACACCATCCCGGCCGCGTTGCTCGACCGCATGGAGGTCGTCACCCTCGACGGCTACACCGAGGACGACAAGGTCGTCATCGCGCGCACCCACCTGCTGCCGCAGGCAGCTCTCGCGCGCGGCGCTCGACCCCGACGAGGTGACGATCACCGACGACGCACTGCGCCAGATCGCTGCGGAGTACACCCGCGAGGCCGGCGTGCGTCAGCTCGAACGCGCTCTCGCGCGCATCCTGCGCAAGGTCGCCACGAAGCTGGCGAACGAGGAAGGTCCGGTCGTCGTCGACGACCTGAAGGACTACCTCGGGCGGCCGCGGTTCACACCCGAATCTGCCGAGCGCACAGCGGTCCCCGGCGTGGCCACCGGCTTGGCGGTGACCGGGACGGGCGGCGACGTGCTCTTCATCGAGGCAAACGCCACCGACGGCGACGCCCGGTTGACGTTGACCGGCCAGCTCGGCGACGTCATGAAGGAGTCGGCGCAGATCGCGCTCAGCTATCTGCGTGCGCACCGTCCCGATCTCGCCCCGGCGCTCGACAGGGTCGTGCACCTGCACGTCCCGGCGGGTGCTGTACCGAAGGACGGACCGTCGGCCGGCGTCACCATGGTCACCGCACTCGCGTCGCTGGCTTCCGGACGCCTCGTGCGTTCTGACGTCGGCATGACCGGCGAGGTCACGCTCAACGGGCGGGTGCTGCCGATCGGCGGCGTGAAGCAGAAGCTGCTCGCCGCCCAGCGCGCCGGACTGAAGACCGTCTTCATCCCGAAGCGCAACGAGCCGGACCTGGACGACGTCCCGGCCGAGGTGCTCGAGGAGTTGGACGTGCGGCCGGTGACGGGCGTCGAAGAGATCCTCGAGCACGCGCTCGAGGCAGCCGCCGCGGGGATGGCCGCCGCCTGAGCTTGACCCGCACCCGGGTCAGCGGGTCGCGCCGCCGGGCTTGAGTCGGCCCGGCGGCAGCGGCGGCGCTTTGAGCGGTTCGCCGGCACCGGCCACCTCGCCGAAGCCGGCGTCGCTCCACCGGTCGCGCGCGGCGACGATCTCCTCGTCGCTGCGCGCGACGAAGTTCCACCACATCACGATCTCTTCGCCGAACGGCACACCGCCGAGCAGCAGGAATTCCGCTCCGCCGTCGGACGTGAAGTCCAACGAGGCGCGCCCGGTGCCGAGATAGAGCATCGTCCCCACCGTCAGCGGCGCGCCCTCGATCGTCACCGACCCTGACAGCACGAGTGCGGCGTACTCGAAGTCCGGCTCGAGCGCGATCACGTCGCGTCCGCCGGCCACGATGGCGACGGATGCGCCGGTGAGGTCCCCGAACGTCGTGCCCGGCGAGCGCGTGTCGGACAGCTCACCGAGGAACACGTCGATCGCGACGGCGGAGTTAGTCAGCGTCGGCAGCGTCGTGTGGTGCTCCCACGCAGGCGCGGTCGTCGCCGCGCTCGACGGAAGCGCGACCCACAGTTGCGCGCCGTGAAGCAACTCGGGATGCGGCACCGGCGAGTATTCCGCGTGGACGATGCCGACTCCCGATGTCATCAGCCCGAGCTCGCCCGGCTTGATGACCACGTCGTTGCCGAGGCTGTCGCGATGACGCACCTCGCCGGCCCGCAACCAGCTGACCGTCTGCAGCCCGATGTGCGGGTGCGGCGGCACCTGCATCCCCGGTCGCGTTGCGATGTCGTCCGGGCCGTAGTGGTCGACGAAGCACCACGGCCCGACGAGACGTCGACCGAGATTCGGCAACAGCCGCCGCACCTTCGTGCTCTCGCCGAGAGGGACCTCGCGAGCCTCGAAGCGCTCGAGCACCGGACGGGCGGCAACTCCCACAGTCCCGCTGTGCGTCAGACTGGGCGTCCGATCGAGGTTGCTCATGCAATTGACGGTACGTCCGGGAGTCGCGATGTTCACGGTTGTCGGCGAGGCGTTGGTCGATCTCGTGCAATCGCGCGACAACGCCGCAGATTTCAGCGCGCACGCGGGCGGCAGCCCGTACAACGTCGCGATCACGTTGGCCCGCCTCGGTCAGCAGGTTTCACTCGTCGCGCGCAGCGGTCAGGACGCGTTCGGCCGGATGCTCGAGGACAAGGCCCGCGCCAGCGGCGTCGGCTTCGACCGCTGGCAGGTGGTCGCCGAGCCGACGAGTCTCGCAGTCGCGAGCCTTGATCCGGACGGCGGCGCCACCTACGACTTCTACCTCGACAGCACCGCCGGCCTCGCGTGGGACGACTCGCTCGTCGACCTCGTCCCGACCGGCGGGGTGCTGCATCTCGGTTCGATCGCCAGCTGGCGCGCGCCGTCCGGCCCGGTGTTGCAGGCGATGCAACGCCGCGCATTCGACAGCGGCACGACGCTGGTCAGCTACGACCCGAACGTGCGTCCCGCGCTGATCGCGAACGTCGACTCGGCGCGGGGGAGCATCGAACGCTGCGTCGCGTCCTCGCACCTGGTCAAGTCCAGCGACGAGGACCTCGCGTATCTCTATCCCGGCGCCTCGCTCGCCGACATCGCGGCGCAGTGGCACGTCCCGCTCGCGGTGGTGACGCTGGGACGCGACGGGGCGGTCGCGTTCGGGCCGGACGGCGAACTCGCGCGCTGTGCCGGACGCGACGTCGTCGTCGCCGACACCGTTGGCGCCGGTGATTCATTTGCGGGCGGCCTGCTCGCCGCCCTGGCCGATCGCGACATCACGTCACCGGACGCGCTGAGCGGCGCCGGCCGCGACGTCATCGGCGCCGCGCTCGAGCGTGCGGTCGCGGTCTCCGCAATGACGTGTGAGCGCCGCGGCGCCGAGCCGCCTACCCGCGCTGAACTCGACGCCCGCTGGTAACCGTCCGCGAGTGGTCACTTATGCGTCGAGTGGTCACTAATAAGTGACCACTCGCGTCGATTAATGACCACTCGCGGGGGTGGTCAGAGCTCGCGGCGCAGTGCCTTGCGGTCGAGCTTGCCGATGCTGGTGAGCGGCAGGGCCTCGATGAGGTGCACCTCGCGCGGGTACTTCACCGCGGACAGGTGCTCGCGCGCATAGGCGACGAGTTGCTCGGACGTGGCTGACGAACCAGGCACCGTCTGCACGAACGCCACGACCTCCTCGCCGCTGTCGACATCGGGACGGCCGACCACCGCGCACACCGCGACGTCCGGATGCCGCATGAGCGCCTCTTCGACGTCGCGCGGGTACACGTTGAAGCCGTTGCGGATGATCACGTCCTTGAGCCGGTCGACGATGAACAGATACCCGTCGGCATCGAGGTGCCCGACGTCGCCGGTGTGGAACCAGCCGTCACGGACGGCGGATGCGGTCGCCTCGGGGTCGTGCCAGTACCCGGTCATCAACGACGGGGTCTTGATGCAGACCTCGCCGGCACCGGTGTCGTCCGGGTTGTCGATGCGGACCTCGACACCCGGCGCTGCGCGTCCGACGCTGCCGGTGCGTGCAGTGCCCGTGCGCGTGGTCGTGGCGAGCGCCGCCGTCTCCGAGCACCCGTAGCCCTCGACGACCTCGACGTCGGGCAGGCGCCGCGCCCACTGCTCGGCGATCTCTGCCGGGAGCGGTGCGCTGCCGCTGGTCAGCTTGCGCAGTGCGGACAGGTCATAGTCCTCGAGCGGTTGCGTCGCGAGCAGACGCAGCATCGTCGGCACCACCGCGCCCTGGTTGACGTGCTGGTCCTGCGCCAGTTGCAACCAGCCGGCTGGATCGAACCAGCGCATCAGGACGGTGTGCGAGGGACGCACGGCGTGCATTGCGAGCGTCGACACGAGCAGGCCGAACGCGTGGGCCAACGGCAGCGGCAGCAGACCCACCCTGAACTCGTCGTCCTCACCTGATTTCACACCTGCCCAGGCCGCGTAGGACAGCGCGTCGTGACTGAGCACGACGCCCTTCGAGCGTCCGGTCGTCCCGCCCGTGTAGAGCAACGCTGCCATGTCGGTCGGGTCGACCGTGGCCAGCGGCGCTTCGGCGCCGGAGGAGAGCTCGGCGAACGAGACGGTTCCTTCGAGTTCGCCGCCCGCGACAACCACGCGCACGTCGAGCCCCGCCGTCGCGGCCAGCACCTTCGGCGCGAACTCGGGGGTCGTGATGATGACGCGCGCGTCCGAGTCGGCCAGCGCGAAACGCAGCTCGTCGACGCTGAGCAGGAACAGCAGCGGTGTGACCGCAGCCCCGACGCGCCACGTCGCGTGATAGCTCGCGAGCACCTCGACGCAGTTGGCCATGCAGACCGCGACGCGGTCGCCGGCGGCGACACCGAGCGAGGTGAGTCCGGTGGCGAAGCGCCGGGCCAGCGCGCCGATCTGAGCCGAGGTCAGAGTCGTGCCCTCGAACAGCACCGTGCTCGCGTCGCCGAAGCGCGCTTCCGCCGCCTCGGCGAGCGCTCCCAACGACGTGCCTTGCGCTTCGGTGAACATGCGCGCCAACCTACGCTCGTCGCTGGCACAATCTCGATCAATGACCACTGCCAGCACTCTCGGGACCGCACTGATCGCGGCTGCGACGGCGATCGTGGTAGCCGGCGGAACGCAGTTCGTGACCTGGCGCCGCGAGCGCACCCGGTGGCAGCGCGAGCGCGCTCAGCGCGCCGGCGAACTGCGCGTGGTCGCAGTTCGCGAAGCGCAGGAGGCCGCGCTGACGGTGCGCGCTCGATTCGAGGATTTCAGTGCTGCTGCCCGAGTCGCGACCGTCACCGAGTTCGAGCCGGCCTTCGCGGCAGCCCAACGCGGCTTGCGCGATGCGCTGGCGGCCCTGGACGTCCGGCTCGGCCGCGTCGACGACGCCGCCCTCGTGGACGCCGGTCGCGCGTGGCGTGACCGGGCGCGGTTCCACTCGATCAGCGGCGAGGAAGTCACCGACGCGGAGGAGCAGGCTGCGTGGGACGCGATGAATCGCGCGTTCGCCGCCGCGGAGCGAGCTGCCGTCAACCTGTCGGCTGAGGGAAGTCCTGGCTCGTCGTGAGTTTGTCGGCGACGCCGTCGCGACCGGCAGCGTCGCGCAGATAACGCGCGAATTCGTCAGGAGCGCCGACGATCGTGAGTTCGCGCGCCTTGCCGTCGATGAGCACCCGCCGCACCAGTTGGGCGGCGAAGGATGACGTTCCGCTCTGCAGTCCGGTGGCGTCGACGACGACCGGTTCGCCGGGCCGGTCGCCCAGCTGGTCGGCGACATGATCGGCGAAATCGCGACCGGCCACGAACAACGGCAGGTAGAGATCGGCTCGACCGTTCATGACTCCATTGTGCCTCTCCTTGCACCTTCTGCGCGCCGTGTCGGCACACGTCCTTCCACGATCGTGCCGTCGAATGTTGCGCCCGAGCTGTGCGTGCTGCGGCGCCCTGTCACCATCGCCGACGCCCCGCCGCTCGCAAGATAGAAATATCCGTCCAGCGACGTGACGGCGCTGACCGTCTGCCGCACACCGGTACCACCGTGCTCAGTGCGGCTCACGCCGGCGAGTGCGAGCTCGATCGCGCCGCGGTCGGAGTCGGCGCCACGCGCGGCGAGCGTCGCGCGCAGTCCGACACCCGGGTCGGCGACCGCGAAGCGCAGCTCGCCGCGCCGCGGAATGGTCTGCGCAGCGACGTAGCCGACGCTGCGCGCGTGCTCGCAGACGTTCTCGCCGATCTCGGAGACACCCTGGTGCAGTGCGTGGGCGAGTGCGCCGTCGAGGTCGCGGACGCGTTCGTGTACCAGTTCGGCCAGCCGCCGCACGTCCGGCGGGGCGCGGAGCACTGCGACCTCGACGAGGTTCTCGGCGCCGCTGTCGTCGTCGACGCTCGGCAGGTCGTGTTCACCGCCCAGCGATTCGACGACGTCGCCCAGTCGCATGCGTGCTGCGTAGCGCGCCCGCTGTGGTGCTGTCGGTGCTCGGAGCCGGAACTTGAGGCCATCGCGACGCGCCGCCTCGGCGAGCGCGGCGACCGACACCAGATGCACGGGGTCGACCCACGCCACCTCACGCAGGTCGACCACGCGCGTACCGGCGCGCGTGTACACGCCGGTCGACGACAGCCGGCTGCCCGGGGCGAGAGGACGGTTCATGTCCGCGCCAAGCTATCGCCCGGCGCGGACGATTCGGGCGCGCGCGCCGCTCAGCTGATCGCGAGCACCGTTGCCGAGAGTTCGCGGCCGAGACGCGTGCGGTAGGTGACCGTCGCGCCGACCGCGGCGCCGTTGATCGCCTGGCCGAGAGGGCTGGCCTCGGTGATCACATCGAGGCCGGCGCCGCTCTGCTCGACCGAGCCGAACAGGAATGTCTCCGGACCGTCGCCCAGGTCGACGGTGACGACGTCGCCCGAGGCGACACCGCCCGTCTCGGGCTTCGCGCGATCCGCGCTCGCGAGTTCGGACTCGACGGCAGCGATGCGCTGCTCGAGCAACGTCAGCCGCGCATTGGCGTCGACGTTCGTGGCACGGTCGGCGGTGTCGCCGCCGTTACTGACGACCAGCTCGCCCATCACCTCGGTGCGCTCGGCGAGCAGCTTCTCCAGACGCATCGCCAGGGCGGCGGAGCGTGATTGCGTGACAACAGTGGTGGTCATGGCGGGCACTTTCCTTCGCGGGGGACGGTCTGCTTCGGACAAGGTCTTGCGGTGTGCTCCGTCGACACATATCGGCCGACTTCGTTAGCGCTAAACCTTGGCGGGTAGCTCCGTTATGCCCGTCCGCGGTGTGTATTCACCATGAGCCGAGTCACGATTTCATGAGTGACCCTTTTGCGTTATTTCAGCTCGGCAGAACTCTTGTTCAACAGTCGCCGCGCGACGATGAGCTGCTGGATCTGCTGAGTGCCCTCGAAGATGTCGAGGATCTTCGAGTCGCGTGCCCACTTCTCGAGCAGCGAGTTCTCGCTGTAGCCGTATGACCCGGCGAGCTCGACGCAGCGCAGCGTGATGTCGACGGCGGTGCGCCCGGCCTTCGCCTTGGCCATCGAGGCCTGCAGCGAGTTCGGCTTGCGGTTGTCGGCCATCCACGTCGATTCGAGCGTCAACAGGTAGGCGGCCTCCCAGTCGGCCTCCATCTGCAGAAACGCGGCGGCGGCCGCGTGCTGCGTGTACGCCGGCCGGTCGTAGTCGACCTCGACGCCGGCGTCGGACAGCAGATCCTCGATCTCGTCGAGGGCCGCACGTGCGACGCCGACTGCCATGCCTGCGACGAGCGGGCGCGTGTTGTCGAAGGTCTGCATGACCCCGGCAAAGCCCTTCTCGTCCTCGATGTCGGGCGAGCCGAGCATGTTCGCGGCGGGCACGCGGCAGTCGGTGAACCGGATCGTCGCGGTGTCGGATGCGCGGATGCCCAGCTTGTGCTCGAGCCGCTCGACCTCGCAGCCGGGCGTGTCCTTGGGGACGACGAACGACTTGATCGCCGAGCGTCCCTTCGACTTGTCGAGCGTCGCCCACACGACGACGGCATCGGAGCGTCCGCCGGCGGTGACGTAGATCTTCTCGCCGTTGATGATGTAGTCGTCGCCGTCGCGCACTGCGGTGGTCGAGACCTTGGACGAGTCGGAGCCGAAGCCGGGTTCGGTGATCGCCATCGACGCCCAGAGCTTGCCGAAGCGTTCGAGTTGCTCGTCGTTGGCGACCGACGCGATGGCGGCGTCGCCGAGGCCCTGGCGCGGCATCGACAACACCATCGCGACATCGCCCCAGCACGCGCCCATGATCGACAGCACCGAGGACATGTTCGTCCCGTTGCGGTTTCCCGTGTCCTCGGACGCGTCACGGCGCACGCCACGCGCGCCGGTGCCGCCCTCCCCGCCCTCGTTCATACCGTCGATGAGCGCGGCGAGCATGTCGAGTTCCTTGATCGACTCCATCTGAGGAGCCTCGGTCGCGTCGTACTTACGCGAGATCGGACGGAACACTTCGGTCGCGACCTGGTGGGCCTGGTTGATCAGCATCGCGAACTTCTTCGGAGTTTCCAGCGAGATGCTCACGGTAGGAGCACTCCTTCCATGACGCCGACGGCGCGCAGATCTCGATACCAGCGCTCGACCGGGTGTTCCTTGACGTAGCCATGGCCGCCGAGCAGCTGCACGCCGTTGCTGCCGATCTGCATGCCGTACTCGCTCGTGAGGCGACGCGCGAGTGCGGTTTCACGCGCGAACGAGCGTCCCTGCTCGGCACGCGCCGCAGCGCGCAGCATCGTCAGGCGCGCGCCTTCGAGCTCGATGCCGATGTTGGCGACCATGAACGCGACCGCCTGGCGATGGCTGATCGGTTCGCCGAAGGCCTGCCGGTCGTTCACGTAGGGGATCACGTAGTCGAGCACCGCCTTGCCGGTGCCGCACGCGAGCGCGGCCCAGCCGATGCGACCCAGCCGCACGCAGTCGGCGTACACCTCGGCCGCGCCCTCGCCGAGCAGCGCGGACGACGGGACGTGCACGTTCTCGAGCACCAGTCGGCCCATCGACGCGGCGCGCAGGCCCATGGCCGGTTCCGACTCGACGCTCACGCCGCTCGTCCCCGATTCGAGGATGAACAGCGCCGGCGCGCCGTCGAGCGCGGCCGACACCACGAACAACTCGCCGCTGGCCACACGCGGCACCAGCGACTTGACTCCGTCGAGGACGAAGCCGCCGCCCTCGCGGCGAGCGGTCGTCTCGAGCTCGAACGGGTCGAACAGCGGACGCGGCTCGAGCAGGGTGAGTGCGGCAGCCGGCACGTCCTCACCCACGAACGACGGCAGGTAGGTCGCCTGCTGATCGGCATCGCCCCACAGCACGAGCGCGTTGGCGACGGCCGCCGGCGCGAGGCAGGCGACCGCGAGGCCCATGTCGCCGTGGGCGAGCGCCTCGGCGACGAGCACGCCTGTGGTGGTCGCGCGCTCCGTGCTCATGCCGCCGAGCGATTCGGGCACTCCGAGCTGGGTGATCCCGAGCTCGGTCACCGAGCGCTTGAGCACCGTGTCGGGCGCTGCGCACGCCGTGTCGGCCTCGGCAGCGGCGGGACGCAGTTGCTCGGCCGCGAACTCCGCCGTCGCCTCGACGATCATCTTCTGCTCGTCGGTCGGCGTCAGGTCGAACAGGCCGGTGGATCCGGAACCCGCCAAGCGTTCCGGCTTCGCACCGCCCTTGGCCGCAGCAAACGTGCGGTTGACCGTGGTGACCGCGCGGAAACCCGCCTTGCTCGCCTCGAACACCGCGCGCTGGGCCGGTTTGCGGGCCTTGAAGCGATCGAGCAGGCCCGTCCCGGCCAGCTTGTTCAGTGCGGACAGTCCGGCGCCCATGGCGTCGCGTCCGCTTCTGTTGCGCCCTGACATCGGCTGCTCCTGTGCTGGTCGATCAATTACTGGTACCGGCTGTATCAGATATAAGTTACCCGCTGGTACGACGTTCGCCAACGGGGACGTGATGCCCGTCGCTGGCAAATTGAGCGGTGCCGGTGCGGGAACCCGGGGTCGTTGCCTATCGTTGTCCCCACAAGGCTGCCCGCATCTGGCGGGCCACCGCGAAGGAGGCAGGCCGAAAACCATGGCCGAGAACCCAGTCATCCGCCGGTTCGCGAGCAACGTCGCGACACCGTCCGCGGTAGACCTGCAGAAGCAGTACGACGAGCCGGCCTACACCGGACCGCGGCCAGGCCAGCGGTTCATGACCCTCGACGACGTCGTGGTGCGCACCGGCGCGATGCTGCTGCTGATCCTCGCCGCCGGCGGCGTCGCGTGGCAGCTGTCGGGCGACACCCTGCAGCACGTCGGCCCGTTCCTGCTCATCGGCCTGATGGGCGGGCTCGGCCTCGGCTTGTACATGGCCTTCACCGGCAAGGCGAATGCCCCGCTGTGCCTGACCTACGCCGCCTGCGAGGGGCTGCTGCTCGGTGCGGTCAGCAAGGCGTTCGAGACTCGCTGGCACGGCATCGTCATCCAGGCGATGACCGGCACGGTCATGGTCGCGATCGGCATGTTGTTCGTCTACAAGATCGGCGCGATCCGCGTGACACCGCGGTTCACCCGCATCGTCATCGCAGCGACCATCGGCGCGTTCGGGCTCATGGTCGTCAACATCATCGCGTCGATCTTCGTGTCCGGCGGCCTCGGACTGCGTTCCGGCGGGGCGCTGGCCATCCTGTTCAGCATCGCCTGCATCGTGATCGCCGCGATGAACCTCGTCTACGACTTCGACGTGGTCGAGCGCGGCATTCGCAACGGCGCCGACCAGAAGTTCGCCTGGTACGCCTCGTTCGGCATCACTGTGACGCTGGTGTGGCTCTACATCGAGATCCTGCGGCTGCTGGGATACATGCGCAACTAGGTTGAGTGGTCGTGCGCGACTATCAGCAGTGGCATGAGCAGTACGACGACCCCGAGTCCGGCATTTCCTGGCGGCTCGGGGTCGTTCGTCGTCTGATCGCCGATCACCTCGACTCGCACGACGGGCCGCAGCGGGTGCTGAGCCTGTGCGCCGGCGACGGACGGGACGTGATCGGCGTGCTGGGTTCGCGCTCGGACGCGTCCCGGGTGCAGACGACGCTGGTGGAGGTGCACCCGGACATCGCCGCCGTTGCCCGCTCATCGGCGGCCGGGCTCGACGTGTCGGTGCTCACGGGCGACGCCGGTGAGATCGCGACGTTCGCCGATGTCCTGCCGGTCGACCTGCTGGCGTTGGTCGGGATCTTCGGCAACATCTCGACCGACGACATCGAGCACACCGTCCGCACTGCGCCGTCGCTGTGCCGTCCCGGCGCGACCGTGCTGTGGTCACGCAGCCGCGGCCGCCTCGACCTGCACGACACCATCCGCGGGTGGTGGCGTGCGGCCGGGTGCACCGAGATCGAGACCGCCTCCTTCGACCGCGACACCCAGCCCGCGGTCGGAGCGGTGCGGGTCGACGGTGCGGCGGGCGAGGTGCCGTCGTCCGGTCACCTGTTCACCTTCGTGCGCTGAGCGACGGTCGCCGGCGACTTTGCATTCGGCATTGTCGCTGCGCGGGCCGTCCGGGCGACTTTGCATTCGGCAATGTCGCTGCGCGGGGCCGTCCGGGCGACTTTGCATTCGGCAATGTCGCTCCGCGGGTCCTCCGGGCGACTTTGCATTCGGCATTGTCGCTGAGCAGGCCTTACCGACGCCGTCGAGCGACATTGCCGGGTGCAAAGCGGACGGGCGCCGGGCTTTGTCCCTCGTGTGCACGCCGGATCAGCGAAATTGCGTGCCCGAGCGGGGACGATGCAGCCAGCTGAGCGGCGACGGTCCCGGAGGGCACCGTCCGGCGACTTTGCATTCGGCAATGTCGCTGAGCGGGCCTTACCGACGCCGTCGAGCGACATTGCCGGGTGCAAAGTCCCGCCGGGCCACCTCCGGGTGGGCAGCCGCCCTGCGCTAGGAGAGGCGCTCCAGGATCATCGCCATGCCCTGCCCGCCGCCGACGCACATGGTCTCGAGACCGAACTGCTTGTCGTGGAACTGCAGCGAGTTGATCAGGGTGGACGTGATGCGCGCGCCCGTCATGCCGAACGGGTGGCCCACCGCGATCGCCCCGCCGTTGACGTTGAGCTTGTCGATGTCGATGCCCAGATCGCGCGCCGAGGGCAGCACCTGCGCGGCGAAGGCCTCGTTGATCTCGACCAGGTCGATGTCGTCGATGCTCATGCCCGCGTTGGCCAGCGCCTTCTTCGACGCCTCGACCGGGCCGAGGCCCATGATCTCCGGCGACAGGCCGCTGACACCGGTGGCCACGATGCGCGCGAGCGGGGTCAGGCCCAGCGCGGACGCCTTCTCGGCCGACATGATCACGACCGCGGCGGCGCCGTCGTTGAGCGGGCAGCAGTTGCCGGCGGTCACCCGTCCGTCGGGACGGAACACCGGCTTGAGCCCGGAGACCGCCTCGTAGGTGACACCCGCACGGGGGCCGTCGTCCTTCGAGATCTCGGTGCCGTCGGGCAGCGTGATCGGGGTGATGTCCTTGGCCCAGAAGCCGTTCGCCAATGCCTGCTCGGCGAGGTTCTGCGAGCGCACCCCGAAGTGGTCCATGTCCTCGCGGGACACGTCCTTGTACAGCGCCAGGTTCTCGGCCGTCTGGCCCATCGCGATGTAGACGTCGGGGACGTTGCCCTCAGAACGGGGGTCGACCCATGCCGACGCACCGGACTCGGCGGTCTTGGCCGTGCGCTGTTCGGCCTCGGCGTAGAGCGGGTTGTGCGTGTCCGGCCAACCGTCGGAGTTGCCCTTCGGGTAGCGCGACACCGTCTCGACGCCGGCCGAGATGTACACGTCGCCCTCGCCCGCCTTGATCGCGTGGAAGGCCATCCGAGAGGTCTGCAGTGACGACGAGCAGTAGCGGTTCACCGTCGTCCCCGGCATGAAGTCGTAGCCCAGCAGCACCGCGACCTGTCGTCCGATGTTGAAGCCCGACTCGCCGCCCGGCTGACCGCAGCCCATCATCAGGTCCTCGACGTCGTGCGGGTCGAGTGCCGGCACCTTGTCCAGCGCCGCGCGCACCATCTGCGCCGCCAGGTCGTCCGGACGGATGCTGGTCATCGAGCCCTTGGCGGCCCGGCCGATCGGAGAGCGGGCGGTGGACACGATCACGGCGTCGGACATCGAGAACTCCTTCGAGGAACGGCTGACTGTCCTCGAAACTACTCAGGACGTACTGGCACGGCAGCTTCAGTGCGGACTCTCACGGGATCGCGGGGGCGCCGGCGCCGCAGCCGTGCCCATGTCCCGCCGCCGCGCACCGCCGTCATCGGACGCGCGTCGCTGGGCGCGACCTCGCTTCCCGGCCGGGCAGCGGCCTGGGCAGCCGCGCGCTCGATCGGCTTCGACCGGCGGGTGGTGAACGTGCTCGCCGACCGCGCCCGCGTGCGCAGCCCGAGCGCGTCGAGTGCCGACGGCAGGATCGCCAGCGACGCCTCTCGATAACCCTCTTCGGACGGGTGGAACCGATCGGCCGAGAACAGTTCGAGCCGCGACGCGAACAGCGGCCCGAGCAGGTCGCCGAGCGAGACCGTACGACCGCCGGCGCGCACCACGGCGACGGTCTGCTCGCGCGCCATCCGGCGCGAAAGCCGCCGCACGTAGGACCGCAGGGGCTGCGCGATGGGACGGATCGTGCCGAGATCAGGGCACGTGCCGACGATGACTTCTGACCCGCGGGCCCGCAGCGCGCGCACGGCGTCCTCGAGATACGGGACGGCCACCGACGGCTTGGTCAGTTCGGTGACGTCGTTCGCGCCGATCATCACGATCGCGAGTTCGGGACGGGCGCGGCCGAGCCGCTCGATCTGCTCGGGCAGGTCGGGCGATTCGGCGCCGACGACCGCGACGTTCGTGACGTGGACGGGCCGTCGCGCGGCGTCGGAGATGCCGATCGCCAGCTGCGCGGCCGGGGTGTCGCGGTCGCGATGCACGCCGTAGCCGGCGGCGGTCGAATCGCCGAGCAGGGCGATCCGGATCGGCGGGCGCACGGCGCTGACCCCGGGAGCAGCCCAGGTCGTGTCGTGCGAGATCGGCGGCGCCTCGGTCGCGACCGGGATGCGCCGCTCGGCGAGCTTGGCCTCGCCCCACAT
The DNA here is from genome assembly GCA_963754285.1 of uncultured Actinomycetota bacterium. GTDB lineage: Bacteria > Actinomycetota > Actinomycetes > Mycobacteriales > Jatrophihabitantaceae > RYN-133. The sequence goes on along the minus strand of CAVWFN010000007.1, from coordinate 329,918 downwards.
CAGCCCGGCCAGGCTCGCCGCGCCGACCACGCCCGCCGCACCGACCCCTGCACCGCTGTACGCGGCGATGCGGCGAGCGCGCGGCGAGACCTTCACGGCCATCGAGCCTAGGCGACCCGTCCGACGCTCGGGTTCGACAGCACGCACCGCGCGACGAGGTCGGCGGCAAGCCGATAACCCGCTGCCGAGGGGTGGTAGCGATCGGGGCCGAACAGTTCCGGCTCGCGCACGAAGATCGGGCCGAGCTGGGCCAGCGGCACCACCAGGCCGCCCGAACGCACGGTCGCCACCGTCTGGGCCTCGGCGAGTTGACGGGCCCGCCGGCGAGCGACCGAGCGCAACGGCTCGGCGAGCGTCGGCACTGCCCCGACGTCGGGACAGGTCGCCACGACCACTGCCGCTCCGCTTGCGCGGAGTCGGTGCACCGCAAGCGTCAGGTGCCGCACTGCCTCGGCGCGGGACGAGTGGTGGGTCACGTCGTTCGCGCCGACCACGATCACGGCGATGTCGCAGGCCGGCCCGTCGAGCGTGTTCAACTGCGTGCGCAGATCCCGCGATCTCGCGCCCACTTCGGCAACGGTGCGCACCGATACGGCGCGCCGCGTACTTGCAGCCAGCCGCGTCGCCACCTGTGCGGGCAAGGTCTGGTCGGCGCTGTCCACGCCGTAGCCGGCGGCCATCGAGTCGCCGAGGAATGCGACGCGCAGCAGGCGCCGGCGTCGATCCGTCCCGGGCACCACCCAGACGGTGCCGTCGGTGGCGGGCGGCAGCGATGCGGCACGCGGAATCCGGCGCTTGACGATGGTGAACTGGCCACTGAGCAGGCCGATCGCAGCGGCCGAACCCAGCACGCCGCCGCGGCACACGACCGCAGCGACACGGAGCGGGGCACTCATGACGATCTCCTCTCGCCGTCCCCGCTGCGGTTGCGCTCTCACTGTCTTTATCGGCTCGAACACGCCGCGGCTGAGCGGTCGCTACGGTGGCGCCATGCGCTACTACGAATCGCTGGTAGACCTGATCGGCAACACCCCGCTGGTCAAGCTCAACAGCGTCACCCAGGAGCTGGCACCGACCGTGCTGGCCAAGGTCGAGTACTTCAACCCCGGCGGATCGGTGAAAGACCGCATCGCCAAGAACATGATCGACGCCGCCGAGCAGTCGGGTGAGCTCCGTCCCGGCGGCACGATCGTCGAACCGACCTCGGGCAACACGGGAGTCGGGCTCGCGATCGTCGCTCAGCAACGCGGCTACCACTGCATCTTCGTGTGCCCCGACAAGGTGAGCGGCGACAAGATCAACACGCTTCGCGCATACGGCGCAGAGGTGGTGGTGTGTCCGACTGCAGTGGCTCCCGAGGACCCGCGCTCGTACTACTCGGTGTCCGACCGGCTCGCACGCGAGACGCCGGGCGGCTGGAAGCCGAATCAGTACGCGAACGTCAACAACCCGCGCTCGCACTACGAGACGACCGGCCCCGAACTCTGGGAGCAGACCGACGGACGCATCACGCACTTCGTCGCCGGTGTCGGGACGGGCGGCACCATCTCGGGCACCGGTCGCTACCTGAAGGAACACGGCACCGTACGGGTGATCGGCGCCGATCCCGAGGGCTCGGTGTATTCGGGCGGGACGGGGCGTCCGTACCTGGTCGAGGGCGTCGGCGAGGACTTCTGGCCCGACACCTACGACCGCTCGATCTGTGACGAGATCATCGCCGTGTCCGACGCCGATTCATTCGACATGACGCGACGGCTTGCGCGCGAGGAGGGTCTGCTCGTCGGCGGATCGTGCGGCATGGCCGTCGTCGCGGCGCTGCGGGTCGCCGAGCGGTGTGGCCCTGACGATGTCGTCGTCGTGCTCTTGCCGGACGGCGGCCGCGGGTACCTGTCGAAGATCTTCTCCGACACGTGGATGGCTGACTACGGCTTCCTCGAGCCGGAGGACGGCACCACCGTCCTGGACGTGCTGCAGGGCAAGACCGGCGACACCCCGTCACTGGTGCACGGGCATCCCAACGAGACGGTGCGCGAGGCGATCGACATCCTGCGCGAGTACGGCGTCTCGCAGATGCCGGTCGTGCGCGCCGAGCCGCCGGTCACCGCAGGCGAGGTGGTCGGGTCGGTGTCGGAACGGGCGTTGCTCGACGCGTTGTTCGAGGGCCGCGCGTCGCTCGCCGATGCGCTCGAACCCCACATGGACGCGCCGTTGCCGATCATCGGCTCAGGTGAGCCCGTGACCGCGGCGGTGACTGCGCTCGGCGGTGCGGACGCGTTGCTCGTGCACGTCGACGGGAAGCCGGCGGGAGTGATCACGCGCCAGGACCTGCTGGGACACCTGGCCGGCGTCAGCGCCTGATCAGCCGGTCGTGACGGCGGGCGCGATCGCCTTGGCGAGCCGCTCGACGAGGTGCACGCCGTCACCCATCAGCGGCTGGTGCTCGGTGAACACCGCCATGGCCACCGGCTGATGCTTGACGCGGATGATCCCGACGCTGGTCACCGCCCATAGACCGTTGTCGGTCTCGCCGGGGCCGTTCGTGTCGTCGATCGAGAGCCAGCCGTTCTTGTTGTAGAAGTCGCTGTCCTTGTCCGCGGCGGCGCTGACTCCCCACCGCTGATCGGCCTCGACATCGGCCATCAGCGCAAGCAGGTAGTGCCGCGACGCGGGCGTCAACGGGCTGTTCCGGTCGTACAGGTTGCGCGCCAGGATCAAGAAATCGGCAGCACTCGTTCGCGTGAAGGTCGGGTCGCTCTCGCCGGGGATCGTGTGATGCATCCCGAACCGCTCCGCTGCTTCTTCAAGACCGCTGTTGCCGCCGGCATCGAGGAAGAGCCGGTAACCGGCCGCGTTGTCACTGTTCTCGATCGCGATCTCGGCATCAGACGCCTCAGCACCCGACAACGGGCCGCCGTTCTGGAGCAGCAGGGTCTCGACGACGAACAACTTGTAGGCGCTTGCCGTCCACATCCCGCCGTGGGCCCCGCCGACGAAACGCTCACCCGTACGCAGATTCAGCGCAGCGACCGAGATCGCGCCGCGCGGTTGCTTCTTCGCCAGTGCTCGCACGGCGGCAGCAGCCGTTCGCCGCACCTGAGCCGGGCTCGGCGCGGGCGGACGGGGCCGCGTACTCGTCTGCGCACCTGTCTTCGGAGACGGCGTCGACGGCTGCGACGAGGGTGCGCCCGCAGTCGTATGGGTCGGGCCGGACTGGGTCGCGGCGCTCGCCGAGCACGCGGCACTCACCGCGCCGGCAAGGGCGATACAGGCAAGGGCACGGGCGATTGGCACGCTGGGTAGCGTCTCATTCATGCACTTGGAACATCCTGGCCGGGGGTTCAGCACGCGTGCGATCCACGCGGGGCAGGAGCCTGATCCACTGACCGGCGCGGTCACCGTGCCGATCTACCAGACCTCGACCTACAAGCAGGACGGCGTCGGGGGGCTGCGCGGCGGCTACGAGTACAGCCGCAGCGCGAATCCGACGCGTTCGGCGCTGGAGGAGGCGCTCGCCGCGCTCGAGGGCGGTGCGCGCGGTCTGGCGTTCGCGAGTGGGCTTGCCGCCGAAGACACCCTGTTCCGTGCGCTGTGCCGTCCGGGCGACCACGTCATCCTGCCGGGGGATGCCTACGGCGGGACGTTCCGACTCGTCGCGCGCGTACTCGCGAACTGGGGCGTCGAGTACACGACAGTGCCGCTCGCCGATCTGGACGCCGTGCGCGCCGCGGTGCGTCCGCAGACCAAGGTGATCTGGTGCGAGACGCCGACGAACCCGCTCCTCGGCATCGCCGACATCGCTGCCCTCGCCCAACTCGCGCACGAGGCCGGCGCGTTGCTCGCCGTCGACAACACCTTCGGGACGCCCTACCTGCAACAGCCGATCGCGCTCGGCGCCGACGTCGTTGCGCACTCCACGACGAAGTACCTGGGTGGTCACTCCGATGTCGTCGGCGGCGCGCTGATCGCGGCCAGCTCCGAGGTCGGCGACGAACTTGCGTTCCACCAGAACGCGATGGGCTCGATCGCCGGACCGTTCGACGCGTGGCTCGTGCTGCGCGGCATCAAGACCCTCGGCGTGCGGATGGATCGCCATTGCGCCAACGCCGCGCGAGTCGTCGAGATGCTCGTCGAGCATCCGGCCGTGTCCGAGGTGCTCTACCCCGGACTGGCCACCCACCCCGGGCATGAGATCGCCGCGCGGCAGATGCGCGACTTCGGCGGCATGGTCTCCTTCCGCGTCCGCGCCGGTGAGGAGACCGCGCTGAAGGTGTGCGGCCTCGTCGAGGTGTTCACGCTCGGCGAATCCCTCGGTGGAGTCGAGTCACTGATCGAACATCCCGGTCGCATGACCCATGCCAGCGTTGCCGGCTCGCCGCTCGAGGTGCCGAACGATCTGGTGCGTCTCTCGGTCGGGATCGAGGACGTCGAGGATCTGCTCGCCGACCTCGCGCAGGCGCTCGCCTGAGCTCAGCTCGGACGAGCGGTGCGCCACTCGGACGCGAGGATCGCGAAATCGATCTCGTCCGTCCACTCGCCCTTGAACCACTCGTTCTCGCGCAGGTACGCCTCCTGCCGCATGCCGAGACGCCGTAGCACCGCGGCGGATGCGGAATTGCGGGCGTCGACTCGCGCAACGATGCGATGCAGGTGCAGGTCGTCGAACCCGAGCCGCAGCAACGCAGCGCCCGCTTCGGTCGCGTAGCCGTTGCCCTGGTGGTCGGGGTTGAAGACGTAGCCCAGCTCGCCCGTTCGGTGTTCCTCGCTCGTCCACGCGAGCATGACGTCACCGACGAGCACGTCGTCGGCGCGGCGCACGACTGCGAGCAGCAACGCCTGACCGGGCTCGTCGAGGGTGGAGCGCACGCGATCGGGTTGGGCCAGGCGGTCCTGCACTTCGGCCAGCGTGCGCGGCTCGTACGGGATGTAGCGGCACACATCCTCTCGACCCTGATACGCCTGGACGGCCTCGGCGTCGGAGGGGATCAACGGGCGCAGCAACAAACGATCGGTCTCGATCGGATAGCGCGGGTGCAGCACGTCCCGAGACTAGGTGGGACGTCCGACGTGCCGGTACTAGCGTCGTGGGCATGAGCTGCACTGCGAGTGCGATCTGGGACGAGGGCTATTTGGCCTACGACTTCGGCGATCACCCGCTGAACCCGGTGCGGCTCGACCTGACAATCCGGCTGGCACGATCGCTCGGCGTGCTCGACCGCCTCGAGATCGTGAAGCCGGAGCCCGCGGACGAGGCGCAGCTGCTGACCGTCCACGATCGCGCCTACCTCGCCGCGGTACGCACCGCCAGCTCCGACCCGACCTTCGAAGGATTCGGGCTCGGGACGACCGATGACCCCGTGTTCGAAGGCATGTACGAGGCATCGGCGCTCATCGCGGGCGGATCGGCGCAGGCCGCGTTGCAGGTGTGGGGCGGAGCGACGCAGCACGCCGTGAACATCGCGGGCGGGCTGCATCACGCGATGCGCGGTTATGCCAGCGGGTTCTGCGTGTTCAACGACGTCGTGCTCGGGATCCGCGAATTGCTCGCCCGCGGCGCGACCAAGATCGCCTACGTCGACATAGACGTGCACCATGGCGACGGCGTGCAAGCCGCGTTCTACGACGACCCGCGGGTCATGACGATCAGCCTGCACCAGGACCCGCGCACCCTGTTCCCTGGCACTGGCCTGCCGACCGAACTCGGCGCGGGCGCGGCCGAAGGCACGGCCGTCAACGTCGCGTTGCCGCCGGGGACGGACGACGACGGTTGGCTGCGCGCGTTCCGCGCAGTCGTTCCAGGCGCGCTGCGCGCGTTCGCGCCGGAACTGCTCGTCACACAATGCGGGTGCGACACGCACCATGAAGACCCGCTGGCGAACCTCGAGCTGTCCGTCGACGGTCAGCGCCAGGCGATTGCGGAGCTGCATCAGCTCGCGCACGAGGTGGCCGGCGGCAAGTGGGTCGCCTACGGCGGCGGCGGTTACGGCTTGGTGCGCTGTGTGCCGCGCACGTGGACGCATCTGCTTGCCGAAGTGACCGGCACCCCGATCGACCCGGCCACGGCCGTCCCGGACGAGTGGACCGACGACCTGCGGCGGCGCGGCGCGCGCGGCGAGCTGCCTCGCTACATGGGTGAGGGTCGAACGCCGCAGCCGAGCGCTTGGCAGCCCGGTGGTGACACGTGGCTCGACCGCGCGATCGGTGCGTCGCGTCGGTGTGCCTTCCCGCTGCTCGGGCTCGATCCGGACGACCCGCGTGACTGAGGCGCCGGCGCATTGGGAGGCCGACGTCGTCGTGGCCGACGGCGGCACCGTGCATCTGCGTCCGATCCGGCCGAACGACGGTGAGGCGCTCGTCGCCTTCCACGGCGCGCTGTCGGCGCGCACGCGTTACCTGCGGTACTTCTCGGCGTATCCGCGCATTCCCGAGCGCGATCTCGTGCGCTTCACTCACGTCGACCACGACGGCCGCGTCGCATTCGTGGCGTTGCTCGGCGCCAAGATCATTGCGGTCGGACGCTACGAGCGCGCGCCGGGCACCGATGAGGCCGAGGTCGCGTTCGTCGTGGCCGACGAACATCAGGGCAGGGGCATCGGCTCGGTGCTGCTCGAACATCTCGCGGCGGCCGGTCGCGAGCGCGGAGTCAAGCGCTTCAACGCTGTGGTGCTCGCCGAGAACTCCGCGATGGTGCGGGTCTTTCGCGATGCCGGCTACGAGACCAAGCGCCATCTCGAGCACGGTGAGGTGACGCTCGAGTTCTCGATCGACGAGACCGCCATGACCGAGACGGTGATGCGCGAGCGTGAGCAGCACGCGGAGGCGCGCTCGATCCAACGGCTGCTGTATCCGCGCTCTGTGGCCGTCGTGGGTGCCAGCAACGATCCGGGCAAGATCGGGCACGCCGTGTTCGCGAACCTGCTCCGCGGCGGTTTCGACGGAACGCTGTACCCGATCAACCCCGAGGCGCGCCATGTGGGCGGCGTGCCCGCGTACCGGTCGGTGCTCGACGTCCCCGGCGAGCTCGACCTCGTCGTGGTGGCCGTCCCCGCGCCTGCTGTCGTCGATGTCGTGCACGAGTGCTCGTCGCGTGGTGTTCGTGGTCTTGTCGTCCTGAGCGGCGGCTTCGGCGAACGCGGTGACGACGACGAGCGCACCGGCGGGCGCGTCCTGCAGCGCGGGCTCGTGAACGAGGCTCGTGCGAACGGCATGCGCGTCGTCGGACCGAACTGCCTCGGTGTCATCAACACCGACGTCACCGTCTCGCTGAACGCATCGCTCGCGCCGTTCCCGCCGCTCGCCGGCCGCGCCGGGTTCTTCGCGCAGTCCGGGGCGCTCGGCGTCGCCGTGCTCGGCGAAGCAGCACGTCGCGGAATCGGTGTCTCAACCTTTGTCTCGGCGGGGAACCGCGCGGACGTCTCGGGCAACGACCTGCTGCAGTTCTGGGAAACCGACGAGCGCACCGACGTCGTCCTCATGTATCTCGAGTCGTTCGGCAATCCACGCAAGTTCGCCCGCCTGGCGCGACGGCTCGGGCGCAGGAAGCCGATCGTCGCAGTGAACAGTGCGGCGGGGACGGTCGTCGCGGGCTTGGCTTCGACGTCGACACCGTTGCCCGAGGACACAGCACGCGCCCTGTTCGAGCGCTCCGGCGTCATCCGGGTCGACACCGTCGGCGACCTGTTCGACACCGCGTTGATGCTGACATCCCAACCGCTACCGGCAGGCCCCCGCGTGGCGGTGGTCGGCAACTCGACCGCGCTGGCGGTCCTCGTCAGAAATGCTTGCGCCGCCGAGGGATTGACGCTCGAACGCATCGACGACGTGGGCGTGACGGCGACGCCCGACGAGTACCGAACGGCGCTGACCAGTGCCGTCGACGACGACGGGATCGACGCGATCGTGACCGTGTTCGTGCCGCCGTTGCAGCCGGCGAGCGGCGAGCAGGTGGCCTCGGCGTTGCGCGAGGTCTCGTGCGCGGCGCGCAAGCCGATCGTGTCGACCTTCCTCGGCTTCGAAGGCGTGCCCGAGGTACTGGCCGTCGGCGGGGCGAGTTCGCCGGCACCTGGCTCGGTCCCGTCCTACGCCTCACCCGAACGCGCGGTGCGTGCGCTGGGCCGGGCCTGGCGCTACTCGGCCTGGCGACACCGGCCGGGCGGCACGGTGCCCGATGTGGCCGGCGTCGATGTCGACGCTGCACGCGAGCTCGTCGCCGACCTGCTCGAAGTCGGCGACAACCGCGAACTCACCGACGATGAGGCCGGGCGGCTGCTCGGAACCGTCGGCATCGTGGTGTCGCACGAAGTGCCGCCGCAGGCTGTCGAAGTGATGCTCGGCGTGCGCGACGACCCGTCCTTCGGCGCATTGGTGTCGTTCGGTGTCGCCGGCGTCGCAATCGAACTGCTCGGCGATCGCGCCTACGCACCGGTGCCGCTGACCAGTGCCGACGCCGAAGAGCTCGTGCTCGCCCCGCGGGCCGCGCCGCTGTTGACCGGCTACAACGGATCGCCGCCGATGGACCTGCTCGCGATCAGCGACCTGCTGCTCCGGCTCTCAGCGCTCGCGGACGCGGTGCCGGATCTCGCCGGCTGCACTATGCATGCCCTGGCCACGCCGATCGGCGCGCACGTGACGGCAGTGACGGCTCGCGTAGCGGTCGCGAGCGCCCGTGCCGACACCGGGCCGAGGCGGCTGCGCACCCTTTAGACGTTAGCCTCGGCTGGTGGTCAAATTTGTCTTCGCGCTGCATCTGCTGTTCGCCATCTTCGCCATCGGGCCTCTCGTGCACGCGGCGACGACAGCAGGACGGGGTGTGCGCAAGGGCGACGGCGCGGCGACCGCGTCGTCCGCCCGAATGCTGAGGATCTACGCCTACACGTCGGTTCTCGTCGTCATCGCGGGCATGGCGTTGATGTCGATGAACGATCCGGACGACAAGGGACACAAGATCGGCGAGTTCAGCCAGACCTGGATCTGGCTGTCGGTCGTGCTGTGGCTCGTAGCGATGGCGATCGTTCTCGCGGTGATCGTTCCCTCGCTCACCAAGGCGACAGCGCTGATTCAGCAACAAGGTTCGGTGGTCACGTTGACCGGACGCGTCGCGGCATCAGGCGGCGTTGTCGGGCTCATCTTCGCCGGCATCGTGTTCTTGATGGTGTACCAGCCGGGACACTGATGGAACCGATCCCGACCGCTGCCTCGTCGAGGTAGGTGGAGGTCGGTTCGTTGGCTGATGAAGCGGCGTTCCGCGCGTTCGTGCAAACGAACGGCGCGGCGCTGCTCCATGCCGCGCGCCTGTTGACCGGCGACCATCACCGAGGAGAGGACCTGGTGCAGACGACCCTGACTCGGGTCTACCTGAAGTGGGACCGCATCGACGCGCCGCTCGCGTACGCGCGCAAGGCGATGGTGACGGCGCACATCGACTCGACCCGGCGGCGCTGGTGGGGAGAACGACCCACCGAGTCGTTGCCCGAAGTCAGTTCGGCCGACAGTGCCGGCGTCGGCGCCGCCGATGAGCGAGACGAGCTGCGCAGGCTGTTGGCAGGTCTCGGTGCGCGCGAACGCGCGGTGATCGTGCTGCGGTACTACTGCGATCAATCCGAGCAGGAGACCGCGAAGACGCTCGGCGTGCCGGTCGGAACAGTGAAGAGCACCTGCTCGCGGGCGCTCTCGAGATTACGGGTGGAGATCGGGGTGACCGGATGAGCCCGAGTGAATCGCAACTACGCGCCGCATTGCACGAGGGGGAAGGCGACCCACTCGACGCCGGCCTGCTGATCGCGCACGCGAACCGCCTGCGGCGCGATCGGCGGCAACGCGTGAACCGGCTCGCCGGAGCCACGCTCGTCGTCGGACTGATCGGTGGCGGACTGATGTTGCTCGGCCGCAACGGCGGGATGGAATCGGGCGGCGGGTCGTCGGCCGGCGGTGGTGGGGGTATGGGGGGTGCAGCGAGTGCGGAGGCCGCACCCGGGGCGCAGAACCGGCCGGCCAGCGCTACTGCGCCCGCAACGTCGGTGCCGTCGCGCAGCGCTGGGGGAGGTGGTGGCGTGAACGACTACGGCGAGCCAACCCAGGCCTGCCCGAAGGTCCCCGATCGCGTCGAGGTCCGCAGCGGTTTGACGGAGGGGGGTGCAGTCAGGGCGCTCGTTCCGATCAACACGACCTCGATCCGCGCGTGCGCCTATCCGGGCGGAGCGTTGCAGCGCACAGCCTTGTTCCAGAGCGACCGGGCAAAGGTGCTTTCCGATGCGGTCAATTCCGCCGGCACGGAGCCGGCGCCTGCAGCGCGAACCTGCACCAAGGACGAACCGACTGGGACCGTCGAGCTGTTGCCGTACAGCCCGAACGGCAAGCGCGCCAAGCCCGTCGTCGTGACGGTCACGTGCCCGAACGCAATCGCGACGAACGGCGTCGTCACGCGCTACTTCGTGGTCGCGCCGAAGTTGTTGAGCAACCTGCTGCGCTGATGGGGTGATCAGTACCCCCGAAGGTCGGCAACCCACTGCCTCGCGGCGGCGAAGTCGGCGCTGCTCGTGCCTGTCGACACGTCGTTGGCCACGCCGTCGGCACGCGGGTACGACCCGAGGAACCGAACGACCGGACACACCCGGTGCAGGCCCATCAACGCCTCGCCCATCCGTGCCTCGGCGATGTGTCCCTCGGCGTCGATCGAGAACAGGTAGCGGCCGAGCTCGTCGCCGATCGGGCGTGACTCGATGCGCGAGAGATTGACTCCGCGGGTGGCGAACTGCTCGAGCATCGTGAGCAGCGCGCCGGCCTCGTTGTCGGGCAGGTGCACGACGAGCGTGGTCTTGTCCGCGCCGGTCGGTGCCGGCACATCACCCGGCCTGCCGACGACGACGAAGCGCGTGACCGCGGCAGCGTTGTCGGCGACCTGTTCGGCAAGCACCTGAAGCGGATAGTGCTCGAGTGCGGCAGGTGGCACGAGTGCCGCGTCGTAGTCGACGGCACGGTCGGACTCTGCGAGCTGTTGCGCAGCCACCGTGTTGGACGTCTGCGAGATGTGTTCGACGTCCGGCAGGTTGGACATCAGCCAGCCACGGCATTGTGCCCAGGCGTGCGGATGCGCCGCGACGCGGCGCACGTCCGCGAGAGCGACGCCCGGCCGGGCCGCAAGGCTGAACGAGATGGGCACGAGTACCTCGCGGACGATGGCGAGATCACCCGTCGACAGCGTGTCGAGTACGACCGTGACCGCGCCCTCGACGGAGTTCTCGATCGCGACGACGGCGAAGTCGGCCGTCCCCGATCGCACCGCTTCGAGCGCGGCGACCACGTGTTGCTGGGGGAGGTAGTCGACCTCGTCGGGCGAGGCGACCAGCCGAAGCGCCGCCTCGGTGAACGTCCCGGCCGGGCCGAGGTAGGCGTAGCGCGCTCGCATGGCGACCACCCTATTGGGCGGCGTCGATCAGCTTCTGCACGTCCGGTGCGAAGTGGCCGGCGTAGCGCTGTTGCAGTTGGGGGATCTGCCAATCGGTTCCTTCGATGACCTGCCGGCAGCGGTAGGTCTCGCAATGGCAGTACAGCGTCAGGTCGGTGGCGCCGGTCGCGTAGTCGTAGGTGAGCTCCTCGCCGGCTGTGATCGGGCGGCGGGTGACAAGCTCGGCTCCGTCGAACCAGCTGTTCGGGTCGCAGCTGTGGTTGAGGTTCCCGGCTACGACTGTGCCGGCGGCGAGGTCGGTGACAGCGAACGCACCGTGTCCGGCGATCATTGACGGGCGTTGTTCGACCTCGGCCGGCTCAGCCGGCGGCACGGCGACGCCCGTCGCGCGAGCGCAGGTAGTCGGCAACGACGTACTCGCCCAGCGCGCCCTGCTTCGGCAGGAACAGCCGGCCGCCGTTGCGGCGGCCGACCTCGCGCATGAACTCGACGAGCCGGGGGTCGTCGTCGAGCATGAAGACGTTGATGGTGGCGCCGCGGCGGGTGCAGCGTTCGACCTCGGCGAGGGTGGCGGCGATCGTTTCGCGCGTCGGCGGCCACGCGAAGTCGGCGAATCCGTCACGAGCGAGGTGCGCGGTCGGCTCACCGTCGGTGATCACGAGGATGACCGGCTCGGAATTGCGGTGCTTGTCGAGATGTCGGCGCGCGAGCATGAGCCCGTGCTGCAGGTTGGTGCCCTGCACGCGGTCCCAGTCGTGTTCGACGAGAGCGTTGGTGCTCATGACGCGCGCGTAGTCGCTGAACCCGATGATCTCGATGGCGTCCTGCGGGAACTTGGTGCTGATCAGTGCGTGCAGTGCGAGTGCGGTCGTCTTGGCTTCGCCCCACGTGCCGCGCAGTTCCATCGAGTACGACATGTCGACGAGTAGTGCCACCGCGGCCGAGGAGCGGCGTTCGGTCTCGACGATCTCGAAGTCCTCCGAGGCCAGCTCGAGCTCGATGCCCGCTGCCGTCGTGCGCTGCACGGCGTTGCGGACGGTGCGGATGACGTCCAAGGGCTGTTCGTCGCCGAAGCGCCACTCACGACTCGCGCCGGTGACTTCGCCGGCGGCGCCTGCGTCGCGAACGTCGTGACCGCCGCGTCCGCGGGATTCGAGAACGTCGAAAACCCTTTTCAACGCAGTCGATCCGAGCCGACGCAGGGCTCGCGGCGTGAGCCGGAGGCCGTCGCTGCCGCGTTGGAGGTAGCCCTGGTCACGCAGTTCGCGTTCGATGCGCCGCAGCTGCGAGATGTCGTCGACGGCCGCTCGTCCGAGCGCGCGCTCGATCAGTTCCTCGTCGATGTCGTCGAGGCTCGCACCGGGATAGTCCTGGCCGAGGAGGTCGTCGAGTTGATCGAGGTCGGCGAGCTCGGCGAGTGCGCCGGTGGCGTCGGAGAAGTTCATCGGGGTGTCGCCGTCGACGCGTTGGCGCCCGCCCCACCGCAGGTCGGGACGTGCCGAGCGCAGGCCTTGCTGTAAGCGGGCCATCTCGTTTGCCAGGCCGGACTGTTGCATTGCCTGGCTCATCAGCGCTTCGAGCTCGTTGCGCTGTTCGGGGGTGAGGCTCTCGAGCAGTCGCTGCGCTGCCGCCGCCCGACGGGCGAGGGAGTCGATGAGCTCTTCGAGATTCTGCGGGGACTCCGGGAAGAAGTCGCCGTACTGCTCCATGAACTGATCGAATTGTTCTTGCGTGTGTTCGCCCCGGGCATCGGCGTCGAGCATGTCGTTGAGCGCGCTCATCATTTCGCGTACCCGCTCGAGATCCTGTGGGGTCGCGCTCTGCATCGCTTCGCGCATCCCGGCGAACTGCGCGTCGAGTACCTCGTCGCGCAGCATGTCCTGGATCTGCTGGTAGGCGAGCTGCGCCTGCTCGGAGCGCCACTGGTAGTCGCTGAGCTGCCGAACTGCGCGTGCGGTGTCGTTGGGCAGGGAGTCGAGTTCGGCCTCGGCCATGCGCGCGCTGTCGGACGGATCGGGGAACAGCTCGCGCCGTTCGGCCTCGACGGCCTGTTCGAGCAGCTCCTTGACCTTCTCGAGCGTCCCGTCCAGGCGGCCGCTGTGGCGCAACTCGCGGGCGCGTTCGCGGGCTCGTCGTCGAAGCGCGTCGAGTCCGTTCCGACCGTCCGTGCCGCGACGCAACATGCGGTTCAGCGCGCTACGTGGAGATGCGCCGGCCAGCACGTCATCGCCGATCTCGTCGAGTGCCTCGCGGACGTCGTAGGGCGCTGCAAGCGGATCCGGACCGCCGTGCCAGGCGCCGTAGTGGAACCGCGACTTGGGCATTGCGCACCTCGAATCCTCGCTCGTGTGGCTCTCGTCCGAGCCTAGCCAGCGGGTGGTGAGGTGGGCGGGTGGGAACGCGACCTTTGTCGTCCCACACGACAATCAGCAACCCGCCGTAACCACAGCGGCACATGACCACAGCCAGGCAAGCAGCGACGCGGCCGGCGGCCGAGGCTGGGGCGAGAGCGGTGCAGTCTTGGCCCACGAAACTCGACCACCGCCATTCGATGCTACCCACGACGCCGCCCACCCCGCGGACCGGCGGTAGGAACGCGACCGTTGTCGTCCCACACGACAATCAGCAACGTTCGGTGAACCACAGCGGCAGAGACGTGACCGTTGTCGTCCCACACGACAATCAGCAACCCGCGGTGAACCACAGCGGCCGATGACCACAGCCACGTAAGCAGCAGCGACGCCGCCGGCCGAGGCTGGGGCGAGAGCGGTGCAGTCTTGGCCCACGGAAGCCGACCACCCCATCCGATGCTCGTGCACCCACGAAGCCGGCGGCGACACCGCGGACCGGCGGTAGGAACGCGATCGGTGTCTCACACGCGACGACGACGAATCTGCTTGCGGAATAAAGAGATTCTCTGTTCCCGCACTCCCGAAATTGTCAGACCCTGCGGTTAGCGTGCGAGCTATGACAAACAGTTCGATTGCTAGTTATGACCTTGATCCGTGGACGCTCGATCTGGACGAGCGGTTCGAGGCGATGCGCGCGGTGGGGCGTGAGATCGCCCGGCTGCAGGCGCGTGAACTGCGTCTGGTCGCCGCGATTGCCGACGACCCGCGCGAGGGCGTGCCGGCGCCGGTGTTGGAGAAGGAATACGTGCGCGAAGAACTGCGGGCTGCGCTGGGAGAGTCCGCCGTGGCCGTCGCAGCGCGGATCGACACCGCCCACACTTTGTTGCAGCAACTTCCGGCGACGCTCGCCGCGCTCGAAGCCGGTGAGCTGAACATGCGTCGCGCCAAGCTGCTCTACGAGGCCGTCTCCGGACTGCCCGGCCTCGACGGTGAGTGCGCCGCCGAACTGGAGAGACGCTGCGTGCCATTCGCCGCGGGCCGTGACGTGTCCGCGTTCGCGCGCAAGGTGCGTCGTGAAGTCGTCGCTCTCGACCGTCGAACGATGGAACAACAGCTCGCCGACTTCCTGGCCAAGGCTCTCAAGCAGCGCCGGGTCTACACCTACCCCGACCATTACTGCGCCGCCATCGCACACTTCGCAGCCGTGCTGCCCGCCGAAGGCGCCCAGGCGTTGATGACCGCCCTCGACGTTGCCGCCGAACAGCACGACCCTGACGACGACCGGACGAAGGATCAGCGCCGCGCCGACGCCTTGGTCCAGTTGGGCCTCGACGCGTTGAACCGCTTCGAGGCCTGCCCGCACTGCCGCAACGTCGCCGTACCCGAGCCGACCGGTGCTGACGACGCGATTGTCGTTTCGGACGACAATCCGGCTACGACGCAACTCCCGCGCTATACCGGGCTACGTCCCACGATCCAAGTCTCGGTCGCGCTGTCGACCCTGCTCGGGCAGGACAACCAGCCCGCCGAGTTGGACGGGCACGGGCCGATCCCCGCCGCGCTGGCACGACGGCTGGCCGACGACCCCACCGGCACCTGGCGCCGACTGGTCACCGACCCGCTCGGCACACTCCTCGACCACGGCCGCACCGTCTACAAACCACCCGCCGCCCTACGCGACTTCATCATCGCCCGCGACCGCACCTGCCGCTTCCCCTCCTGCAACCGACCCGCCTGCCGCTGCGAACTCGACCACATCCTCGCCTGGGACGACAACGGCCAGACAAACGAACCCAACCTCCAAGCCCTGTGCTGTCGACATCACCACATGAAGCACGACACCGACTGGACCGTCGAACCGACGACCTGACGGAACCACCATCTGGACCGATCCCGCCGGCAAGACCTACCTCGTCGATCCAGCGACCTACCCCATCGACCACACGATTGTCGTCCCGGACGACAACGAGAACGGTGAAGTCGAGGTAACCGAGAACGCTGCCTGACCGCGAACCCGGCCGACCCGACGTCAGTTGCCGTAGATCGTGCGCACCCCGTCCGAGTCCTTGGCGAGCCGCTTGTTCAAGTGCAGCCCTTCCAGCGCGAACTCCAACGCTGCAGCGGCGATACCGACCGCAGCGGGTCCTTCGCCGATGCCGTCGGCCTCGAGCCGGTCGAGCAGCGCCGCCAGCACCGGGACGGGCCCGAGCTGCGCGAGCAGCGACTCGCTGCCCACCGCGTCGCCGGTCTCGACGGTGAGGCCTTGGTCGAATTTCTCCTGCAACGGCCGCAGATCCATTCCGGCCAGACGCGCGCGGTAGGTCTCGACGATCGAACGGCGCATGAGGTGTTCGAGCACCTCGAACTCGCGGCCCTCGTCGGCGTCGTCGAACTCGACCTTGCCGCGCGACGCCGGAATCACCGACGGCAGATCGGCGACACGAGCGACGGCAACCGGTTCGCGCGCGACCGCAGCGCGGCGCACCGCCGAGGCGGCGACGGTTTCGACCGCGGCAATCGCGAACCGCGCCGACACTCCGGATCGTTGGTCGACCTGCGGTGCGTCGCGGACGTTGCGCGCGAAGCGCCCGATCACTTCGAGCAGATGACCCGGCACGACCGGCGCGGCGAAATCCGAATCCGACCACAGCACGGCGGCCTCTTGCGCAATGAGCGCGAGTTCGTCGGCGAGCTCGAGTGGGTAGTGCGTGCGCACCTCCGCACCGAACCGGTCCTTGAGCGGCGTGATGATGCGGCCGCGGTTCGTGTAGTCCTCGGGGTTCGCACTCGCGACCAGCAACAGATCGAGGCTCATCCGCAGCTGGTAGCCGCGCACCTGGATGTCGCGTTCCTCGAGCACGTTGAGCAGCGCGACCTGGATGCGTTCGGCGAGATCGGGCAGTTCGTTGACGGCGATGATGCCGCGATTGGTGCGCGGAACCAGTCCGAAGTGAATGGTCTCCGGGTCGCCGAGCGTACGACCCTGCGCGACCTTGATCGGGTCGACGTCGCCGATCAGGTCGCCGACCGAGGTGTCTGGTGTCGCCAGCTTCTCGCCGTACCGCTCGCTGCGGTGGCGCCATGACACGGCCAGCAGATCACCCTCGGTCTCGAGCAGGTTCCGGCACCGTCCGCACACCGGCGCGTACGGGTGATCGTTGATCTCGCAGCCCGCGACGACAGGCGTCCACTCGTCCAGCAGACCGACGAGCGTGCGGATCAACCGCGTCTTGCCCTGCCCACGTTCCCCGAGCAACACGATGTCGTGACCGGCGAGCAGCGCACGCTCGACCTCGGGGACGACGGTCTCGTCGAAGCCGACGATGCCCGGCAGGCTCGGCTCTCCGGTCGTCAACCGAGCTATCAGGTTCTGCCGGATTTCGGTCTTGACACTGCGGTGCACGTGCCCCGACGCCCGCAGGTCGCCGAGGGTCGCGATCGTGGGTGAACTCACCTGCACGACGCTACGACGTGGGTGGTGAACTCGCCACGATGCCGCGTCCGATTTCCGCCAGCGCCTCCGGTTCGAGCCGGCGATGGTGGACGCATGACCACGTTGACAACTCGCCTGACAGTCCACGCCATCGACCCCGCAGTTCTCGCCGGCATCCGTGCTGCCGGAACCGACGGCCACGGCAACGAGCTCGTCACATTCGCGGCCAGCGGCGACGGTCAGCCGCTGCGCTGCTGCCTGCGATACGCAACAGCCGGCGAGCAGATCATGCTCATCTCATACGCCCCGTTCACCGACGCGTCACCGTGGCGCGAGGTCGGTCCGATCTACGTCCACGCGAGCGCGTGCGACGGCTACGCGCACCCGGCCGAGTTGCCGGCACAGCTGAGGACGGGACCGCGGCTACTGCGCACGTATCGCGCCGACCGCACGATGAACTACGAGCACAACACGCTCGTCGACGAGGGCACCGATGTCGAGGCGGTCATTCGCCGACTGCTCGACGAGCCCGACGTCGCGATCGTGCATGTGCGCACGGTGCTGCCGCAATGCTTCCTGTATGCGGTTACTGCGTGATCAGAACTGCAGGAAGATGTCCTGGGCCATGCGCACCAAGGGCGGGTCGTTGTCAGGCGTGGGCCCGCTCAGGTACCACGCCTCGACGACGGTCACGCTGTTGTCCTGCCCGAGCGCGCTGAACGCGTTCGGGAACGGGACGGCCGACGGCCCGCTCGGCAGCCGGTAACCCTCGCGCATCAGGTCGTTGAGGTTGCCGGTGCCCGATTGCGTGACCAGATCGCGGAACTCGCCGGCGGCCCGGTAGCTCGCGTTCATGCCGCCACGGAAGCCGATCGACCGCTGCGCGAATCCGACCGCCTTGCCATCGACGGTGGTCGTGGCCAGCAACTGGCGCATGCTGAAACACGGATGCCGCCGCAGGAAGCTGATGACGGGCGCGCCGTAGGCATGCGCGGCGCAGTTCGTCACGGTCTTCTCGGCCCAGATCTTGACGACGTAGGACCGCCCCCCGGGTGCGTGGGCGGTGACGGTGCGCAACGGCTGGGCCGGGACGGGATGGGTGCCCGGCTTCGCCGAACTCGATGACTTCGCAGGCTTCGACGACGTCCCGGGCGATGACGGCGACGTCGAGCCACTGCTCGGCGCTGCACCGCTCGACGAGACGACGGCGCCACTTCGCGGCCCGGCGCCCGTCCCGCTGCCCGAGACCTGCGACGCGCAACCGGCACCGAGCACAATGCACGTGGCGATCGAGACCGCGGGCAGGATCCGGACGGCGGGCACGACTACCTCAGCCGGTGTACGGCTTCGCGCTGACGAGCGTGACCTTCATCGTCTTGCCGTTCGGGGTCTCGTACTCGACGGTGTCCCCTTCGTGTGCGCCGGTCAGGGCCTTGCCGAGCGGCGACGCTGCCGAGTACACCTCGACCGCCGCGGTCTCGGACTCTTCACGCGAGCCGATCAAGAACGTCTCGACATCGCTGTCACCGCCGAAGCGCACCTCGACGACCATTCCCGGCCCGGCGACTCCGTCGCTCACCGGCGCCTCGCCGACCTTGGCGTTACGCAGCAGCTCCTGCAGCTGGAGGATGCGGCCCTCCGCTTTGCCCTGCTCCTCGCGCGCGGCGTGATATCCGCCGTTCTCGCGCAGGTCGCCCTCTTCGCGGCGGTCGTTGATCTCTTTGGCCATCGCGGGACGGTTGGCAATCAGCTCGTCGAGCTCGTGCGAGAGACGGTCGTAGGCCTCTTGCGTCAAAAAAGTGACAGCATCGTCGGTCGAGGACACGTCGGTACTCCAAATTCGTCTGTTGCGGATTCACCGGCGTGCTGAGGACCACCTCAGCTCGCTGATGCGAAGCCTCGAACCTAACATCGCACCTGTCGTACGGGCGAAAAATGGCTGTCCGCGGTATCAGGAACAATGGACCCGTGACTACGCAGCACCCCGCGCAGCCCGAGCAGCTGCGGTTGATGGCCGTCCATGCCCATCCCGACGATGAATCGAGCAAGGGCGCGGCCACGATGGCCCGTTATGTCGACGAGGGCGTCGACGTCCTCGTAGTCACCTGCACCGGCGGTGAGCGCGGCAGCATCCTCAACCCGGCCCTGCAACATCGCGAGGACATCGAGGCGAACATCGCCGAGATCCGGCGCGACGAGATGGATCGTGCGCGTGCCATCCTCGGCGTGCGCCAGCACTGGCTCGGCTTCGTCGACTCCGGTCTGCCCGAAGGCGATCCGCTGCCGCCGCTGCCGGAGGGTTGCTTCGCGCTCCAGCCGGTCGAAGAAGGCACCCGACGTCTCGTCCGCGAGATTCGCGACTTCAAACCGCACGTCGTGACGACCTACGACGAGAACGGCGGCTACCCGCATCCGGATCACATCCGCACCCACGAGATCTCGGTCGCGGCGTTCGAGGCGGCCCCGGATCCCGACCTGTTCCCGGACGAGGGCGAGCCGTGGCAGCCGCTGAAGCTCTACTACGACGTCGGGTTCAGCGCCGAGCGCATGAACGCCATCCATGACGCGATGGTCGTCAAGGGTCTCGAGTCGCCCTACGAGGAGCGTCGCAAGCAGTGGGACGAGTGGCGCAAGGAACGCAACTACCGACCGCCGAAGATCACCACGAAGGTTCCGGTCGCCGACTGGTTCGAACGTCGTGACGCCGCGTTGCTGGCGCACGCCACCCAGGTCGATCCGGACGGCTGGTTCTTCAAGGTCCCGCTCGCAATCCAGCGTGAGGCGTGGCCGACCGAGGATTTCGAACTCGCGCGATCGCTGGTCGACTCGACCATCCCCGAAAACGATCTGTTCGCCGGCGTTCGAGGCACATCATGATCGAGCTGGCGATGCTGGCCGCCCGCGCCAAGGGCGGTGAGGGCGTCAAGTCGGGGCCGATCGGCCTGGCAGTCATCCTGGTGCTCTGCGTCGCGGTGTACTTCTTGTTCAAGTCGATGTCGAAGCACTTGAAGCGCGTGCGCGACGACTTCCCGACCGACCCGCCCGCGGCTGAGCCAACCGCCGAGCCGGCAGAGACCCAAGAGCCTGCTACGACTGAGGATTCGGCTCAGCCGACCGAGGCACCGCCACGTTCCGACGCGGCTCCGTAGCGCTCGACGATCGCCTGCGCGCTGTGCGCGATCGCCACACGCAGCTCGTCCGGTGCGAGCACCTCGACGTCGCCGCCGAGTTGCAGCAACGCGTGGCGCGCGTGGTTGATCGACTCGATGGGGACGGTCGTCTGCGCCCACCCGTCCTCGTCCGGTGACTGCATCGCGGCATGACCTGCCTGCGCGGCGAGCCTGCCGATCAGGAACAGCAGCTGCCGTCCGTCGGGTGAGAGCCGGATGGTCGCCGTGCTCGTGAACAGTCGTTGCTCGTAGTCGTCTTGGTAGCTGCGCCAGTGCTGTTCGAGATTCCAGCTCGGCGGACGTTCGAACGTCTCGTCCGCGACGGATACGGCCTGCATGCGTGAGAGCCGGTAGGTGCGCGGCGAATGCCCGCTGGGTGCCGCAACGAGGTACCAGACCCCGGCTTTGAGCACGAGTCCGAGCGGTTCGAGCACGCGTTCCACGACGACGTGGCCGGTGCGTTCGTAGCGCACCTCGATCCGGCGTTGCGACCACACCGCATCGGCGACTGCGGCCAGACACGGCGGCGAGTCGGTGGCGCGTTCCCAGCCCGGAGCATCCAGGTGGAACCGGTCACGGATTCGTTCGGCCCGGTCGCGTAGTTCGGGCGGCAGCGCCGCGAGCAATTTCAACTGGGTTGCGGCGACGACGCTGCCGAGGCCGAGATCGGCGGCCGCGCTCGGCAGCCCGGCCAGGAACACGGCGCCCGCCTCGTCGGCGGTGAGCCCGGTCAGCTTGGTGCGGTAGCCGTCGAGCAGCCGGAATCCGCCGGTGCGCCCGCGGGTGGCATAGACCGGGATGCCCGCCGCGCTCAGTGCCTCGACATCGCGGTAGACGGTGCGGACGGATACCTCGAGCTCGTCGGCGATCGTCTGCGCGCTGACCTGACCGCGGGTGTGCAACAGCAGCAGGATCGAGAGCAGGCGACTCGCGCGCATGCGCCCATTCTTGCGCGAATACCTGACGTTCGGTGTCAGGTATTGCTGGCACGGTCGCGATCATGACGAAAGCAACGATCACGATCACCGGAAAGTCCTGGGACGAGGCACGCGACGGCGAGGTCGACGCGCAGCATGCGATCGCGCAGGCCAAATTCACCACCGAGTGGGCCGGCGACATCACCGGGCTCGTCCACCTGCTGGCTGCTGATCGCTTACGTGGCAGGCGCGGCCGACAAGCCGGAGACCCTCGAGGGCCCTTACGTCGGCTACGAGCAGGTCGAAGCGACCGTCGACGGCAAGCACGGCACGTTCGTGCTGGCCGCGTCCGGCAGCCACACCGGCGCCGTCGCGCGCACAGACGTGACGATCGTGGCAGGGTCGGGGACAGGGGAACTCGCGGGCATCAGCGGCTCGGGCAGCTACGCCGCCGACGCCATGCAGTACACGTTGACGCTCGATTACGAACTGTAGGGACGACGCCGATGCAGGCTTCGCGCGAACAGGTCATCGCCTACCGGGTCGCCGCGCAACAGCTCGACCGCAGCGGCAAGACCGCGCGCAGTCTCGCCGTGCTCGACATCGGCGTGCAGGACGCCGCGGGCGAAGCAGCGCGACTCGCGTTCGACGCGCGCCTCACCTCGACCCCGCGACCCGAGCTGTTCGGGCCCGGTGCCTCGCTCGCGCTGGTGTGGTCGCTGCGGGGTGCGCCATACGTCCACCGCCGTGGCGACCTCGGCAAGCTCGCCGGCGCGCTGTACCCGCTGTCGGAAGCGGATGCCACGCAACGACTGGGCGAGACCGGGCCGAGTGTCGAGCGGGCCGGCATCGACGCGCTCGAGCAGTTCGCGATCGCCGCGTCCGCGCTGCGCAAGGCGGTCGCGCGGCCGACGGGCAAGGGCGCCGCCAGCACCTCGGTGACCAAGACGATTCCCGAGGTCATGCGGCGCGCGTGCCGCTCCTGCAAGACCAGCCACATCTCCGACTCGGCGATGCGCGCCGCGGCACTTGCGGCCGGGCTCGAACTCGAGCCGGGCACCTCGCCGCCGGTGTTGCAGCGGTTTGCGTCGAGCAAGCTCGTGACCAAGCCCGATCGGGCCGCGCTCACCCGCCTCGCGCGGTCCTACCTCGCCGTGCTCGGGCCGGCGACGCCGACGCAGGTGGCGAACTATCTCGACGTGCGGCGCGCCGATCTCGACGACGCGTGGCCCGACGACCTCATCGAGATCACGGTCGGCCGGACGACGACGTGGCTGCCCGCTGAATGCCGACGCGCGTTCGAGAAGGCCGAGGCGCCGGAGCTGGTGCGGCTGCTCAGCGGATTCGATCCCTACCTGCAGGCGCGCGACCGCGATCTGATCGTGCCGACGAAATCGCGCCACAAGGCGCTGTGGCCGGTGCTCGCCCGTCCCGGTGCGGTCTTCGTCGACGGCGAGATCGCCGGCACGTGGCGGCCGAAGGCGGCGGGAAAGAAGCTCACGGTCGTCCTCGACCTGTTCTCCCCGCAGTCGGCGGCGGTTCGCGAGCAGATCGACGCCGAGGCCGAGCGCGTCGCCGCGGTGCGCGGACTGGAACTGAAGGCCGTCGCTTAGAGGTCAGGACGGCGCCGGTTCGCCTTCACTTCGCCGCGGCGTCGCTTGGTGTCGAGCCGGCGTTGCTGAGCCGCGCGCGAGGGTCGGGTAGCCCGCCGCGCGGGTGACGGCGGCTCGAGAGCGTCGCGCAGCATCGCGACCAGCCGGGCCCGAGCCGCGGTGCGGTTCTGCCATTGCGAACGGTGTTCGGACGCGGCGATCACCAGCACGCCGTCGTCGATGCGGGCGGCGAGCCGGTCGAGCACGCGGGAGCGCTGCAGGTCACTCAGCGCGGACGAGCGCGCGACGTCCCAGCGCAGTTCGACGCGGCTGTCGGTCGTGTTGACTCCCTGGCCGCCCGGACCCGACGAGCGACTGAATCGCTCCACGAGTTCGGCGTCCGGGACGACGAGCCCGTCGGGAATCCCGCGCGCCGGTCGCAGCACGAGGTCGGTCACGACGCCACGCTAGCTTGAGGGACATGTCGGAACAGCTTCGCCGCATCGAGAACATCCAACAGTTACTTCGGGACCGCAGCCTCGGTGCGCTCGTGATCACGCCGGGCGCCAACCTGCGTTACCTGACCGGCTATCACGGCGATCCCGACACCGAGCGCATCACGTGCCTTGTCGTGCCGGCCGACGCACCCGCGCAGCTGCTCGCACCGCAACTCGAGGTTCCCCTTGCGCGGGCGAGCTTCGCTGAGGGATTCGACCTTCCCGTCGTCGCCTGGGCCGAGACCGACGACTCGATCGAGCGGCTGGTGCAACTGCTACCGCGAACCGCCGACCGCATCGCCGTCGACGAACGCATGTGGGCGGCACGTTCGCTTGCGCTGCGGGCGCACCGTCCCGACTGCGAGCAGGTCAGCGCAGCTTCGCTCATCCGCGAACTGCGCATGCGCAAGTCCGCCGACGAAGTCGCCGCGCTGCGCCGCGCCGCGGTGGCGATCGACTCCGTCCACGCCGAGATGGCCCAGTGGCTGCGTGCCGGGCGCACCGAGCGCGAGATCGGACGTGACATCGCCGACGCGATCGTGCAGGCCGGTCACACCAGCGTCGACTTCGTCATCGTCGCGTCCGGGCCGAACGGCGCCAGCCCACATGCCGAGGTGTCAGACCGTGTCGTCCAGGCCGGCGACCCCGTAGTCGTCGACATCGGCGGATCGATGCCCGACGGTTACTGCTCCGACTCCACGCGCACGTATGCGATCGGCGAGCCGCCGGCGGAGTTCGCCCGGTCGTACGAGGTGTTGCTCGCCGCGCAGGTCGCGCAGTGCGATGCGGTCCGACCGGGCGTCGCCGCTGCCGAGCTGGACGCGATCGGCCGGCGCATCATCAGCGACGCCGGCTATGGCGAATTGTTCATCCATCGCACGGGACACGGCATCGGACTGGACACGCACGAAGAGCCATACATCGTCGACGGGAACGACACGCCGCTCGAGCCGGGGATGGCGTTCTCGGTCGAACCCGGCATCTACCACGACGGTGCCTATGGTGCCCGCATCGAAGACATCGTGGTGTGCACGGACGACGGAGGCGAGCGGCTGAACACGCGGCCGCGCGAGCTGGCCGTGCTCTCGTGACGATCGACATCCCGTCGCGCTATGTAGAGACCGGACGGTTCACTTTCGGCGTGCCTCGTGCAGTGCAGCTCGCCGACGATGATTCGCGTGCGCTGTTCCTTCGCAGCTCGCGGTCCGACGACTCGGTGCACGCGCTGTGGAGCATCGACCTGGCGAGCGGTGTCGAAGCGCTGGTGTGCGATCCCCGCACCCTCGGCGATGCCGGCGACCTGCCGCCCGAAGAGCTCGCCCGGCGCGAACGCGCTCGTGAGAGTGGCGGGGGAATCGTGACGTACTCGGCCACGCCCGACCTGTCGCGAGTGTGTTTCGCCTTGTACGGCCGACTTTTAGTGGTCGATGTCGGTGCCGGCGGTGCGGTTAACGAGGTCGGCGTCGCCGGGCCCGTGGTCGACCCGCGGCTGGCTCCATCGGGTGACGCGGTCGCGTTCGTGCGCAACCGCCAACTGTGGGTGACCGACCTCGACGGCGCCGAAACCATGCTGGCCGGCGACGCGGATGCCGATGTCTCGTGGGGCCTCGCCGAGCACATCGCTGCGGAAGAGATGGGCCGCATGCGTGGCCACTGGTGGTCGCCGGACTCGACGCAGGTACTCGCGGCGCGGGTCGACGAGTCGATGGTCGAGCGCTGGTACGTCAGCGATCCAGACCACCCAACCGCAGCGCCGAGTTCGGTGCGGTACGCAGCGCCTGGCAGCGACAACGCGGACGTCACCCTTGTGCTGATCACTCCCGAGGGCGCGCATACGCCGGTCACGTGGGATCGCGCAGCGTTCCCCTATCTGACCGCGGTGTCTTTCCGCAGCGGCGCGCTGCTGATTCAGGTGCAAAGCCGTGACCAACGGAGCATGCAGGTGCTCGAGGTCGACCGGGCGACCGGCAGTACCACCGTGCGGCGAACGGACACTGATCCGCAGTGGGTCGAACTCGTCCCCGGCACCCCTGACCTGACACCCGACGGACGCGTCGTCACCGTGAGCGCGAGCACCGGCAACGACACCTACACGCTGCTGTTCGACGACGCGCCGATCACGCCTGATGGTCTGCAGGTGCGCAGCGTGCGCGGCGTAACGACCGACGGCGTCATCGTGGTCGCGTCAACAGAACCGACGCAGACCCAGCTCTATCGCGTGCGCTGGGACGGCACGCTCGACGCACTCACCGATACGCCCGGCCTCCACGACGCCGTCGTCGGCGCCGAGGCCATCGCCGTCCACTCGACGAGTCTCGAGCAGACGCTGGCCGGCTGGCGGATCGTGGGTGGCGCGGGTGTCGAGATCACCTCAGTCGCGGACGAGCCCGACGTCACGCCGCGGGTCACGCTGCAACGCGCCGGTCAACGCGCGCTTGCTTCGGCCGTGGTCTATCCCCGCGATCACACACCGGGAACCGCGTTGCCGGTGATCCTCGATCCCTACGGCGGCCCGCACGCGCAGCGCGTGGTCGCGCGCCGGTCGGCCTATCTGATGCCGCAGTGGATCGCCGATCAGGGTTTTGCCGTCGTGGTGATCGACGGTCGCGGCAGTCCCGGCCGTGGCGCGGCCTGGGATCGCGAGCTCTACCGTGACCTCGCCACCGCGCCGCTGGCCGACCAGATCGACGGGCTGACCGCGCTCGCGTCCGATCACCCCGACCTGGATCTTGCGCGCGTCGGTATTCGGGGGTGGTCGTTCGGCGGCTACCTCGCGCTCCTCGCGGTGTTGCGGCGTCCTGATGTCATCAAAGCCGCGGTGGCCGGTGCCCCCGTCACCGAATGGCGCTACTACGACACGCACTACACCGAGCGTTATCTCGGCCGTCCCGAGACCGATGCTGCGGCCTACGACGCGTCATCCGTGCTGCCCGACGCGCACAAGCTGACCGGCGCGCTGCAGATCGTCCATGGGATCAACGACGACAACGTGTTCGTGCGGCACTCGCTCGAACTCTCGCGAGAGCTGCTGCTGCACGGCCGCTCACACAACTGCCTGCTGCTGCCCGGGATCACCCACATGCAGAGCGATCCGAAGCGGTACACGGCACTACTGCGCCGCGAGATCGACTTCTTCCGTGACGCCCTCGGTTAGGGAGCGGTAGGCGTTGCCTGTTCGGTGCGCATCCACTCGACGATCTGGTCGGGATCGCGCGGCAGCGCCGCCGACAGGTTGATCGGGTCGCCGTCGGTCACGACGATGTCGTCTTCGATGCGGACGCCGATCCCGCGCAGTTCCGTCGGCACGGTGCGGTCGTTCGGCTGGAAGTACAGGCCCGGTTCGACGGTGAGGACGTGGCCGGGCTGGAGCGCGCCGCCACGGTAGAACTCGTCGCGAGCACTCGCGCAGTCGTGGACGTCGATGCCGAGCATGTGCGAGGTGCTGTGCAGGGTGTAGCGCCGGTGCAGCCCGGCGCCGGGACGCTTCTCGTCCTCGTGGCACGACACGTCGGGCGGCACCGGTAGCACGCCCCACGAGTGCAGATGATCGGCGATCACCCACATCGCGGCGCGATGCGCAGCGACGAAATCGGCGCCCGCCTTCACCTCGGCGACGCCGGCCGCCTGCGCCTCTTCGACGGCGCGATAGACCCGGAGTTGATCGGCGCTCCACTCGCCCGACACGGGCATGGTCCGTGTGACGTCAGCCGTGTAGAGCTCGTCGGTCTCGACGCCCATGTCGGCGAGCAGCAGCGTGCCGGGCTCGACGACACCGGTGTTGCGCGTCCAGTGCAGTGTTGTCGCGTGCGGGCCGGCGCCGACGATCGCGCTGTAACCGACGGTGTTGCCCTCTAGCCGTGCGCGCCGCCAGAAGGTGCCCTCGAGCCAACGTTCACCGCGCACGTCCCTGCGTCCGACGACATTCGGCAACTCGCGCACGACATCGGCGAACCCGCGCACGGTCGCGTCGCACGCAGCGCGCAACCGATCGATCTCCCAGCGGTCCTTGACCAGCCGCAGCTCATCGATGGCCTGTCGCAGCGCGCCGTCCTGCGGTCGCGGCGCACGTGCGAAGCGGGTCAGCTCGGCATCCAGATCGCGTAGGGGCCGCGTTTCGATCCCGAGCGCGGCGACAGTGTCTGGCACTGACGGTGCGTTGCCGACCCAGACCGCGCCGTGCGTGCGGCTGGTGAAGTACGCGGGTTCGCCGGGTTGGGCGTACACACCGATGTACAGCGTCGCCTCGTGACCGTCGGCCCGCGGAGTCATGACGAGCACGGCATCGGGCGCGGTCTCGCCGGTCAGCCAGCTGAACTCGCTCGACGCACGGAACTCGTAGTCGGTGTCGTTGGCCCTGACCTTCGGGGCGCCGGACGCGATGACGATCAGCTGGTCGGGGAAGCGTGCGGACAGTGCAGCACGGCGCGCAGCTGTGTACGGGGCGCAATCGGGTCGAGCCGGGTGCGGCATCGGCGGAGCCGGATCCCAGTCGGCGGCGATGGCCTGCTTGAGCTCGGCGCTCATCGGAAGGTCGTGGGAAACCGTCTCCTGCTCACCCATGCCGCCGAGTCTAGGAGGCCGAGCTTGATCGTCGTCAGGTCGTGAACCGATCGCGGCGACAGTAGGGTCCACAGCTATGTCGACCCCTTCGCAGCCGAGATACGAAGCGCCGCCGCCGGCCGTGTCGGTCCGCAAGGCGCGTCCAGCCGTGATCGGATTGGTTGCCGCCGCGACGATGTTGGTGTTGATCGGCGCGATCGGCAACCCGCCCGCGACGCGGTCGCTGGTCGACAACATCGACTTCGACACGTTCAGCGGCCGATTGCGCGCCTCGCTGTCGACCTTCGGCTGGCACCTCACCGACCTCGGCAACGACGTCGGGCACCTGTTCCTGGCGAATGTGGTGATGGACCTCGCCGTCGTGGTGCTGGTCTTCGTTTTCGTCACGGTGGTGGCGGGTGGGTCCGGATCGTTCTGGCGGACGTTCCTCGGCGCGTGGATCGCGGTGCTCGCGGCCAGTGTGATCGGCGGATACGTGCGAAGCGCGGTCGTCGACGAGAAGTTCACCGACCCGACGCTGCACAACAAGGCCGAAGCGATCTTCTTCTCGGCGGACAGTCCAGGAGCGTCCCTCGTCTTCGCCGGGCTCGTCTTCGGCGTGTTCGTCGCGATCGTCGCGGGCGTCGTCGCGATTGCCACCCGCCGCGAGGAGGTCATCACCGCCGCGACGCCGTCCGGTTCGTACCCGCCGTATCCGCCGGCGCCGGCCGCCGCCGAGACCACCGAGCAACCCACCGCGGCCGCGCGTGAGCCGTGGTCGGCACCACCGGCCGTCGTTCCCGGTCCCGTCGCGAATCCGTCGCCATGGTCGACCGGCACGGGTGAAGACGACGAGGATCGAACTACACAGTTGCCGGCGGTCGACTCGACCACGCACAGTGCCGACGAGGACGACGATCACACGCGGCAACTGCCGCCGGTCGAAGACGAGCGCTGACGGCTCGCCCGCAGCTATGACCGCGCGCCCAGGCGGCGGCTGAGTTGGTGAGCGGTACGCACGACGACGGCGGCCAGCCGCTCGCCGTCGACATCGCTGGGAAAGGTGAGCGCCACCGCAGCGACCGGATGCGCCGACGGGTCGACGACCGCGGCGCCGACGGAGGAGAAGCCGTCGGTCACCTCGCCGAACTCTTCGCTGAAACCGCGCCGGCGGGTGTCGACGAGTTGTCGAGTCAGCGACGAGTACGACGTCGGTCCGCGCTGCGTGCGCAACACGAACGACGCGACATCGGGGAACAGCGCTCGGACGTGTTCCTTCGGCAGCGCGGCAAGCATCGCGCGTCCCGTTGCAGTGAGGTGTGCAGGCAGCCGCACACCGACGTCGCTGATCAAGGCTGCGCGGCCCTTTGCCCGCTCTTCGATGACGTAGACGACCTCGCTGCCGTGGAGCACGGCAAGGTGTGCGTTGTGACCGGTCGCATCGACCAGTGCCGCCAGGGGCACACGGGCCACTCGCTGCAACGGGGCCTGCCGGCTGTACCCCGAGCCGAGTTCGTACGAGGCGAGCCCGAGTGCGAAGCGGTGCTCCTCGGGGACGTGCACCACGAAGCCTTCATGCACGAGGGTGTCCAACAAGTGATAGGTGGTCGACCGCGCCAACCCGAGCTGCCGGGCGATCGTTGCGGCCGACATCGGCGCCGCCTGCTGTGCCAGCAGCCGCAGGATCGCCAGCGTGCGCGCAGCCGCCGGGACGATCGCCATGAGGCAACCCTACGCAGAATCTCGGATCCGAGACACAAAGCGGTGCAGCGATGTGGCGCCACCGGGCTCACAGCCTGTGTCATGGACTCATGACGTCGACCCTTACCCACGTCACGCTCGGCATCGGTGCACCGACTCCTGACGAGGTGGTCGCCGTTGCCCGGCACGGCGCACGGGTGCAGCTCGACGACGACGCGCGCAAGGCGATCCAGGACAGCAGGGACGTCATCGAGGCGCTGGCCAACGACGTCGAACCGCACTACGGCATCTCGACCGGCTTCGGTGCGCTGGCGAACCGGCACATCCCCGGCGACTCGCGCGCGAGGTTGCAGGCCAGTCTCATCCGGTCACACGCCGCCGGCTCGGGCCCCGAGGTCGAGACCGAGGTCGTGCGCGCGTTGATGCTGCTGCGCCTCTCGACACTCGCGACCGGACGCACAGGCGTGCGCTGGGAGACTGCTGCCGCCTATGCCGACCTGCTCAACGCCGACATCACTCCGGTCGTGCGCGAGTACGGATCGCTCGGATGTTCGGGCGACCTCGCACCACTCGCACATTGCGCGCTCGCGGTCATGGGTGAGGGCGAGGTCCGCGACGCCTCGGGCGCGCTCGTGCCGGCCGGCCAGGCGCTCGCGGCGGCCGGGCTGACGCCGGTCGCGCTCGCCGAGAAGGAGGGTCTGGCCCTGATCAACGGCACGGACGGCATGCTGGGCATGCTCGTGCTCGCACTGCACGACCTGCGTCGTCTGCTTTGCACTGCCGACGTGACCGCAGCGATGAGTGTCGAGGCGCAGTTGGGCACCGATGCCGTGTTCGCCGCCGATCTGCAGGAGCTTCGTCCGCATCCCGGCCAACGCGACAGCGCGGCGAATCTCGTTGCGTTGTTGCGTGATTCGGCGATCATGGCGAGTCACCGCGGCCCCGATTGCACGCGCGTGCAGGACGCCTATTCGTTGCGGTGCTCGCCGCAGGTGCAAGGTGCGGCTCGTGACACCGTTGCGCATGCCGAGCAGGTCGCGTCTCGTGAGTTGGCAAGCGCGATCGACAACCCGGTCATCACGCTGGACGGACGCGTCGAGAGCAACGGCAACTTTCATGGCGCGCCCGTTGCCTACGTGCTCGACTTCCTGGCGATCGTCACGGCCGATGCCGCGTCGATCGCGGAGCGGCGCACCGACCGATTCCTCGACGTCGCGCGCAACCACGGCCTCACCGCGTTCCTCGCCGACGACCCGGGTGTCGACAGCGGGCACATGATCGCGCAGTACACCCAGGCGGCGATCGTGTCCGAGCTGAAGCGCCTGGCCGCGCCCGCGAGCGTCGACTCGATCCCGTCGAGCGCCATGCAGGAGGACCACGTCTCGATGGGTTGGTCGGCGGCCCGCAAGCTGCGTCGCGCTGTCGACGGCTATGCCCGGGTGCTGGCAGTCGAGTTGCTCACGGCCGCGCGGGCGCTCGACCTGCGGGCGCCGCTGACCCCGGCCCCGGCCACCGCGGCCGTCCGTGACGCGCTACGAGCACACGTCCCCGGTCCGGGCCCGGACCGCTACCTCGCTCCCGAGATCGAAGCCACCTATGAATTCGTGCGCGACGGTTCTGCTGTCGCGGCTGCCGAAGCGGTCACCGGACCGCTGCGCTGAAAGGATTGATCATGGAAGGCGCCCGACCCGTTCGCGCTCCGCGCGGCACCGAACTCACTGCGCTGTCGTGGCAGACCGAAGCACCGCTACGGATGCTGCAGAACAATCTCGACCCCGAGGTCGCCGAGCGTCCGGACGACCTGGTCGTCTACGGCGGCACGGGACGCGCAGCGCGCAGCTGGGCCGCGTTCGACGCGATGATCCGCACGCTCACCACGCTCAAGGCGGACGAGACGATGCTGGTCCAATCCGGCAAGCCCGTCGGTGTCATGCAGACACACGAGTGGGCCCCGCGCGTGCTGATCGCGAACTCGAACCTGGTCGGCGAGTGGTCGAATTGGGACGAGTTCCGCCGTCTCGAGCATCTCGGGCTGACGATGTACGGACAGATGACGGCCGGCTCGTGGATCTACATCGGCACGCAGGGCATCCTCCAGGGCACGTACGAGACGTTTTCGGCTGTTGCCGCGAAGAAGTTCAACGGTTCGTTGCAAGGCACGATCACGCTGACCGCCGGCCTCGGCGGCATGGGCGGTGCGCAGCCGCTCGCCGTGACGATGAACGGTGGCGTCGCGATCTGCATCGAGTGCGACGAGTCACGCATCAAGCGCCGCATCGATCACCGCTATCTCGACGTGCAGGCCGACTCGCTCCAGCACGCGCTGAAGCTGGCAGAAGAGGCGCGCGATGCGGGCAAGCCGCTGTCGATCGGGCTGCTCGGCAACGCTGCTTCACTCGTCCCGCAGCTGGTTGCCAACGACGCGCCGATCGACATCGTCACCGACCAGACGTCCGCCCACGATCCGTTGTCGTACCTGCCGATCGGGGTCGAGTTCGACGAGTGGCGCGAGTATGCCGAGGCGAAGCCGGACGAGTTCATCGGGCGTGCGCGTGCGTCGATGGCGCGGCACGTCGAGGCGATGGTGAAGTTCCAGGACAAGGGCGCCGAGGTCTTCGACTACGGCAACTCGATCCGCGCCGAGGCGCGCGAGGCCGGGTTCGGTCGGGCCTTCGACTTCCCGGGTTTCGTCCCTGCGTACATCCGTCCGCTGTTCTGCGAGGGCAAGGGCCCGTTCCGGTGGGCCGCACTGTCCGGCGACCCGAAGGACATCCACGCCACGGACAACGCCGTGCTCGACCTGTTCCCCGAGAACGAATCGCTCGCGCGCTGGATCACGATGGCGCAGGAGAAGGTGCACTTCCAAGGACTGCCGGCGCGCATCTGCTGGCTCGGCTACGGCGAGCGCGACAAGGCGGGCGACCGGTTCAACGACATGGTGCGCAGCGGCGAGCTGAGCGCGCCGGTCGTCATCGGCCGTGACCACCTCGACTGCGGCTCGGTCGCATCGCCGTACCGCGAGACCGAATCGATGGCAGACGGCTCCGACGCCATCGCCGACTGGCCGCTGCTGAACGCGATGGTCAACACCGCGTCCGGCGCCTCGTGGGTGTCGATCCACAACGGTGGCGGTGTCGGCATCGGCCGCTCGCTGCATGCCGGCCAGGTCACCGTCGCCGATGGAACCGAGCTCGCCGGGGAGAAGATTCGCCGTGTGCTGACCAATGATCCGGGCATGGGGGTGATCCGGCACGTCGACGCGGGGTACTCGCGTGCCGACGAGGTGGCGGCCGAGCGCGACGTGCGTGTGCCGATGAACGAGGGTTGATGTCTGGCCCAGAAATGTCATTCGACTCTGCGTGGTCGGCGCTCGCGCCGATCGGCCGCGCGGTCTCGGGCGGCTACCGCCGCTTCGCATGGACGGACGAGGACCGCACCCTGCGGGAGTGGTTCGCCGCCGAGTGCGCAGCGCGGAGTCTGGACGTGACCGAGGACCGCGCAGGCAACCAATGGGCGTGGTGGGGCGACCCGGACGCCACGCCGGGAATCGTCACCGGATCGCATCTCGACTCGGTACCCGACGGCGGTGCGTTCGACGGCCCGCTCGGTGTGGTGTCAGCGCTTCTCGCGCTGGACGCCCTGCGCAGCAAGGGATTCCGTCCGTCGCGCCCGATCGGCGTGGTGAACTTCGGCGACGAGGAGGGCGCCCGATTCGGCGTCGCGTGCGGCGGGTCGCGGCTGGTCACCGGGGCGCTCGACGCCGACCGCGCTCGTTCACTTCGTGACAGCGACGGCGTATCGATGGCCGAGGCGATGCAGCACGCCGGAATCGACCCCGCGCACCTCGGGCGCGACGACGAGACGTTGCGACGAATCGGCACCTTCGTCGAACTGCACGTCGAGCAGGGCCGCGGACTCATCGACCTCGGCCGTCCGGTCGCGGTCGCATCGTCGATCTGGCCGCACGGACGCTGGCGGCTGACCCTCGACGGCGAGGCGAACCATGCCGGCACGACCCGACTCGCCGACCGGCACGACCCGATGCTCGTGCTGGCAGCGACCATCACCGCTGCGCGGGCCGCAGCCCAACAGCACGACTGCGTCGCTACGGTCGGCAAGGTGCAGGTCGAGCCCAACGGCGTGAACGCCATTGCGTCGCGAGTCACTGCGTGGCTCGACGCCCGTGGCGCCGACCAGGACGCGGTGCAGGCTCTGGTCACCGAGGTCGCGAACGCAGCCGGCGTTGTCGCGGCGCAGGAGTCGTTCACGACCTCGACCGAATTCGACCCTGGTCTTGCAGCGCGGCTGTCCACGCTGCTCGGCGACGCACCTGTGCTCGCGACCGGCGCCGGGCACGACGCCGGCATCCTGTCCGCCGCCGGCGTCCCCACTGCGATGCTGTTCGTACGCAACCCGACCGGCGTATCGCACTCGCCCGACGAATTCGCCGAGACCGCCGACTGTCTGGCCGGAGTGGACGCGCTCACTGCTGTGCTCGAAGACCTCGCGGCCTGATGTCGTACTTCGCCGAGTACGCGCGCCTGCCCGCCGGCGTTGCCCGCAACGTCCGCTTCGATATAGCCGATGGCCGGTTCGCATCGGTCGAGGCGGGTGTCGAGGCGGGCGATGCGCAGCGCCTGCCGGGCATCGTGCTGCCCGGATTCGCCAATGCGCACAGCCACGCCTTCCACCGCGCGCTGCGCGGACGTACGCACGACAGTGGCGGCACGTTCTGGACGTGGCGCGAGCGCATGTACGCCGTCGCCGATCGCCTCGACCCTGATTCGTACCTCGCGCTTGCGCGCGCGACGTATGCAGAGATGGCGTTGGCCGGCATCACGTCGGTGGGGGAGTTCCACTATCTGCATCACGCGCCCGGCGGCGCGCGCTATGACGATCCCAATGCGATGGCGGAAGCGCTGCGTCAGGCGGCGAAGGAAGCGGGTGTCCGGCTCACGTTGCTCGATGCGTGCTACCTGACTGCGGGCATCGGCGACACCGAGCTCGCGCCGACGCAGCTTCGCTTCAGCGACGGCACGGCCGACGCGTGGGCCGAACGAGTCGCCGCACTGGACAACTCGGCGGGCATGACGGTCGGCGCCGCCATCCACTCTGTTCGCGCGGTGCCGCGTGACCAGATTCCAGCCGTGGTCAGGGCCGCTGTCGATCGGCCGCTGCACGTGCACGTGTCCGAGCAGCCGGCCGAGAACGAGGCCTGCCTCGCCGCCTACGGGTGCACTCCGAGCGACGCTGCTCGACGAAAACGGTGCGCTCGGACCACGGACGTCCGCGGTGCACGCGACACACCTGACCGAGAACGACATCCGGATGCTGAGCGGGTCCTCGGCGACGGTGTGCATGTGCCCCACAACCGAACGCGATCTTGCGGACGGCGTCGGCCCGGCTCGTGACCTGCACACGCCACTCAGCCTCGGCAGTGACCAGCATGCCGTGATCGACATGCTCGAAGAGGCTCGCGCACTCGAACTCGACGAGCGGCTGATCTCCTTGCAGCGCGGCAGATTCTCGATGGACGAGTTACACGCCGCACTCACGGCGCACGCGAGCATCGGCTGGTCGGATGCCGGCCGGCTCGAAGTCGGCGCGCGCGCAGATCTCGTCGCGGTCCGGCTCGACACACCTCGCACCGCCGGCATCGACCCGGCCCAAGTCGTCATGTCGGCGAGCGCCGCCGACATCGACACGGTCGTGGTCGACGGCGTCCCGGTCGTGTCCGGCGGACAGCACCGCCTCGGCGACGTCGGGAAACTGCTGGCCGACGCGATCGATCCGCTGTGGAGCGTGCCGTGACCGCCGTCGCGATCACCGGGATCACCGAACTGGTCACCAACGACACCGACCTCGGCATCATTGATGACGCGGCAATCGTCGCCGAGAACGACATCGTGCGGTGGGTCGGGCCGGCGCGTGAGGTCCCACCCGCCGACCGACACATCGACGTCGACGGGCGAGCGGTCGTCCCCGGCTTCGTCGACTCGCACTCGCATCTAGTCTTTGCCGGCGATCGCTCCGCCGAGTTCGCGGCGCGGATAGCCGGCGAGCCGTACGACGGTGGCGGCATCGGCGTCACCGTCGCCGCGACCCGCAGCGCGTCCGACGACGAGCTGAGGGTGCTGCTGCGTAAGCGGATTTTCGAGATGCGCAATCAAGGAACGACGACTGTCGAAGTCAAGAGCGGCTACGGCCTGACGGTCGCCGACGAGGCGCGCAGTCTGCGGTTGGCGGGCGCGGTTACGACCGAAACGACCTTCCTCGGCGCTCACGTCGTGCCGTCGGGCGTCGGTCGGGCCGACTATCTCGACCTGGTCGTCGGCGCGATGCTCGCAGAATGCGCTCCGCTCGCGCGATGGATCGACGTCTTTTGCGAGCCGGCCAGCAACCACGCCTTCGACGGCGACGAGGCGCGCGTCGTGTTGGAGGCAGGAGCGCGCGCGGGGTTGCAGCTGCGCGTGCACGGCAACCAGCTCGCCGCCGGGCCGGGCGTGCAGCTTGCCGTCGAACTCGGTGCCGCGAGCGTCGACCACTGCACGTACCTGTCCGAGGCCGACATCGACGCGCTCGCCGGCGGCGCGACCGTCGCGACGTTGCTGCCCGGTGTCGAGTTCTCGACCCGCTCGCCGTATCCCGACGCGCGCCGCCTGCTCGACGCCGGCGTCACCGTCGCGCTCGCAACCGACTGCAATCCCGGGACGTCCTTCACCTCGTCGATGCCGCTGATGATCGCGTTAGCCGTGCGCGAGATGCACCTGACTCCGCAGCAGGCCCTGTGGTCGGCCACCGCGGGCGGAGCGCGCGCGTTGCGCCGCGATGACATCGGTGTTCTGGCGCCCGGAAAGCGCGCCGACCTGTGCCTGCTCGACGCGCCGAGCTACGTGCACCTGGCCTATCGCCCGGGTGTCCCGATCGCGCGCACTCTCGATCTCATGCAATGAATCCGCTCAGCCGAGCGGATTGCCCGTTGGCGGTGTTGAGTGCGGTTCGATCGGGGTCTCCCACGCGATGCGCAGCTTCGCCTGGGCCTGCATGTCCGCGAGCGAGCCGCACGCGTCGCAGGGGTAGATCCCGGTGGATGCGGTGACCAGCCGCGTGCCCGTCGGCGACCAGGCGTTCTCGACGGCGAGGTTGCCCGGTAACCCGGCCTGCGACACCGGGGGAGCCGCCTCGGACAGGTCGGCCAGCTTGTCGCCGGTCGCCGCGTCATACACGGCATCCTCGCCCTGCTGCTGCCCGGCAGGCGCGAAGCCCTCGATACCAGTCAGCACGAACTGCCCGTCATCGCTCACGTCGAGGCCCGGCTCGAACGGTGGAATCGATTGAGCTGGCGACGAAAGGCGCGACTTCACAGTGCCGGTCGAGACGTTGATTAGCACGCCGATTCCGGGTGGCGAGGAGTCGCCCGCCTGGATCTGTGGGTAGTTCACCGCGAGAAGTCCATGACCCGAATCCACGAAGCGAAGTTCTCCGGTCGGATACGTCGTAGCGTTCGCACTCGGGTCGCTCTTGAGCACGTGACTCGCAATCAGCCGTCCGTCGGCGACCGACCGCAATCGCACGAGGCCGTTCGTGTCGCCGGTCGCGATCATGGCGCCGTCGGACGAGATCGCGACCTGTAGCGGCTCGGGATCCTGCTGGTCGTTGAGGACCGGGTCCGTCGCGAACTGCGCGATGCGGGTGCCGTTGGTCAGGTTCCACACCGAGGTGGTGCCGTCGGTATTGCCGAGAACTGCACGGTCGCCGGTGATGTCGACCGCCGCCGCAAGCGGGACGGCGGACACGGAGATCGTCTTGGTCTGCCCATCGGCCGGTGTCCAGACCCGCAATGCGTTGTCGGCGACGATCACGACGCGTGTGCCGTCGGCCGACATCAGGACGCGGGTCGGCGGCTGCGTCAGAGTGAGGGTCATCTGCCGGCCGCTGACGAGATTGCGCTCCACGACCGAGTGGCCGGACGCGTAGGCGAGTTCGTTTCCGTCCGCGCTGATCGCGACGCCGTTCTGCTCGGCTCCGAGCGGGCTCGGCAGGCAGTCGGGATAGTTCGCGTTGGCGTTGTCGGGGCAGTGCGGCGCACTCAATTGCACGGTGACCGGCACGCTCTCGAGCATGGTGCCGGTCAACGCGTTCCAGACGACGGCGTGCAGGTCGGTCACGGTCGCCGTCGTCGGCACGCCTTGCCGCACAACGAGATGCTGGGTGAATCCCCACACCTTGGTGCCGTTCGCCACGAAACCAAGGGCGTAGGCGGCGGCGCCCGGCGGAGCGGACAGCCGCACGGCCGCCTCACCGGTGCCGGCGTCGTACACGGCGACGTGGCCGTTGGCGAGCACGGCGAGCACCAAGCCGTTGTCGGGGCTGAACCCGACGGACTTCACCGCGACGCCGGGGTCGGAGAAGCTGCGCTGCGCTCCGGAGGCGACGTCCCACACGCGCACCGTGCCGTCGTCGCTGCCGCTGACCGTGAACGCGCCGTCGGGGCTCGTCGCTACCGAGTTGATCATTGCGGTGTGGCCGCGCAGGCCGACCTCGGAGTACTGGAATGTCGGTGCGGCGGAGGTGCTCGATTGAACGGTCCGACGCTCGAGAAGGGTCGCCTGTCCCTCGTAGTCACCGAGCATCGCGTACGGCCCGGCGTCAACGTCGACCCCGCACGCGCCCGCGCTCGTCGTGGCGGCGGTGTGACTGAACACTTGCGCGCCGGTGGTGCCGTCGAGAACGTGCACGATCTCGTCCTGCGCCTCCGAGGGATCCCACACGACCAGGTCGCTGCCGTTCGGGGTCCAGCACGACTGGTAGTCCGCGCCAGGCTTCAGCGCGCGGAGAGCGACCTGGCTGCCCTTGGTCAGATCGACGATGTCGTTGTATCGCGTGCCGAGGTACCACGAAACGAAGGCGCGCGAGCCGTGCGGCGCGAAGGCCATCGACTCAATCGGGTCGGCTGCTCGAAGCGTAAACGTGTTGTTCGCAGCCGGGTCAACGACGACGACGTCCGCCAAGTTCCGATCCGAACACGAACAAGCGATCCGCTCTGCGGATCCCAGGTCACCGCGGCCTGCGGACCGTACTTTGCGCCGGTCTTGTTCGTGCCAGCTCGATGTATCCGTTCGCGGTGCTCGTGTCGAAGACCTCACCGGACGTGGTGTTGTACAGCGCGAGGCCGCCGCGGGTGCGATATCGCCGCGAGCCACTTGCCCGTCGGGTCGTAGCTGAGTTGCTCGATGAAATGACCGTCGGGCATGGCAGCAAGCGTCCGGATCAGTCGCCCGGTGCGTGCGTCCCATAACAACACGACATCGCCCTTGCCGGTCGTGGCGATGGTGTCCGCGACCGGGCTCCAGACCGCTTGGGTGTCCGCACCCGTGCCGGGGTCGAGCACCATCCGTTCTCGGTCGTCCGCCAGGGCCTGGCGGAGGACGCGTGTCCCGTCGGCGCCCTCAGCAGTCTGCGTCGACTGCAGAGCAAGATGCAGCGCGTTCGCGGGATCGGTCGCCAGGGCGGCGCTGGCGCGCGCCGCGAGCGCGTGGGCCGAAGCCACTGTCGCCTCGTGGCGGGCTTGGTTCCGCTGCAGGACGGCGATCACCGCCAGCGTCAGCGCGACGACCAGACCGCTGATCAGCGCGAACCGCCAGCGCCGCGAGTTGCGGTCGCTGGCACGCCGCGAGGCGGCGAGGTACTGCCGCTGCGCCTCGGTCGGCAGGGCCTGGGGATGCGCTGCCGCGTCGGCGATCCACGCCTCGGCCGCACGCAGGTCGCCGCCGCGCAGCAGCCTGCTCGAATCGTGGCCGGACGTGACCCATTCAGCTGCGCGCGTCGACAGCCTCGTGTGGTTGCGCGTCCACTCGAGATCGGTGGTCAGCGCGCCGACGAGTTGGTCGACGGCCTGGGGGAACGGTGTAGTGCCGTCGAAGAAGATCCAGTTCAGCTCGGCGATCATCGGCGGGACGGCGCGGATGTCGGGAGGCAACCGGAAGGCGATCGGCACGATCTGCTTGCCGAACGCCTGCGCACTGGCGATCTCCGACGCGCACGGTCCGGACGAGATCGAATACGGCGAGATCACGAAGATGAACTTGTCCGCCGACCGGATCGCAGACTCGATCTCCTGCCGCCACGGAGAGCTGAAGGGCAACACCGAATGGTCCTGATCCCACGCCGGGATGATCGACCTGGCTCGAAGTGCCTCGGCGAGGTGCCCTACGAATGCACGATCCTCACGCGCGTACGAGACGAACGCGGACGTCATCTGGGCCCCCCGCCCGGACGATCCTCCCCGGGTGGCTCGGCCCCGTCCGGCACAAGAATGGCTCGGCCGGGGGTGATCAAGCAACAACACTCCGAATGCGTCTCAGCCGGCGGGTCTGACAAGCCGTCAGACGTGGTCAAACTGGACGTAGCCGTCGGGCCGGCGCGGCTTCGGCATAGCGTGGGCGGGTGCCCAATCGCCTTGCTGCATCGACCTCGCCGTACCTGCGTCAGCACGCCGACAATCCGGTCGACTGGTACGAGTGGGGCGACGACGCCTTCGCCGAGGCGCGTCGGCGTGACGTCCCGATCCTGCTGAGCGTCGGTTACAGCGCGTGCCACTGGTGCCATGTGATGGCACACGACTCGTTCGAGCGTGACGACGTTGCGGCGGTGATGAACGCCGGGTTCGTCAATGTGAAGGTCGATCGCGAGGAACGTCCCGACGTCGACGCGGTCTACATGGACGCGACGACGGCACTCACCGGGCAGGGCGGCTGGCCGATGACCTGCCTGCTCACCCCCGACGGAAGACCTTTCTACGCAGGCACATTCTTCCCGCGTGAGCAGTTCGTACGGCTGCTGGCCGCGGTGAGCGAGGCGTGGCGCGACAACCGTGACGAGGTGCTTGCCGCGGGGCAGCGCATCGTCGATGCGCTCACCAGTAGCGGAGCAAGCGGGCTCGCGGGCGAGGGATTGCCGACCGCTGCGCACCTCGACGAAGCGGCGGCGCGACTCGAACCGCAGTTCGACGCCGAGAACGGCGGGTTCGGACGGGCGCCGAAGTTCCCTCCGTCGATGGTGCTCGAGTTCCTGCTTCGACACCACGAACGGACGGGGGACGCGACCGCGCTCGCCATGGCCGAGCAGACGCTCGTCGCCATGGCACGCGGCGGCATCTACGACCAACTCGCGGGTGGGTTCGCGCGGTATTCCGTCGACGCCGGCTGGGTGGTGCCGCACTTCGAGAAGATGCTCTACGACAACGCGCAGCTGCTGCGCGTCTATGTGCACTGGTGGCGGCTAACCGGCAGCGCAATCGCGGGACGAGTCGCCCGAGAGACGGCTGACTTCCTGCTGCGAGATCTCGGCACCGCCGAGGGCGGGTTCGCGTCCGCGCTGGACGCCGACACCGACGGTGTCGAAGGGCTCACCTATGTATGGACGCCGCAACAGCTGACTGCGGTTCTCGGCGCGGACGCTGCCGATGCGGCGCGGTGGTTCGAGGTCACGGACGCCGGCACCTTCGAGAACGGCGCGTCCACGCTGCAGTTGCTCAAGGATCCTGACGATCCCGAACGATACGAGCGCATGCGGCGCGCGTTACGCCATGCACGCAACGAGCGGCCGCAACCCGCACGCGACGACAAGGTCGTGACTGCATGGAACGGGCTCGCGATCGCCGCTCTCGCCGAGGCCGGTGTCGCCCTCGACCATCGCTATCTCGATGCTGCCGTGGGATGCGCCGAGCTCCTGTTGACCACCCACGTGGTCGACGGTCGGTTGCGGCGCACCTCGCGTGACGGCGCTGTCGGCGGCGCACTCGGTGTGGCCGAGGACTACGGCGACTTCGCTGAAGGCCTGCTCGCCCTGCACCAGGCGACGGGTGAGCAGCGCTACCTCGACTCGGCGCGTGAGTTGCTCGAGGTCGTGCTGGCCCGATTCGCCGATGGCGACGGTGGGTTCTTCGACACCGGCGACGACGCCGAGCAGCTGATGCGCCGCCCGCGCGACCCGAGCGACAACGCGGCGCCGTCCGGATCGAGCGCGGTGACCGGCGCCCTGCTCACCTACTCGGCGTTGACAGGTTCGCCGGACCACCGCGTTGCGGCCGAGCAGGCCCTGCGGATCGTCACGGGCGCGGGTGTCGCCCAACCACGCTTCTTCGGATGGGCCCTCGCCGTGGCAGAAGCACTCGTCGACGGCCCCGTGCAGATCGCGCTCGTCGGCCACGATCCCGAACTCGAGCGCGTCGCGTGGCAACGTCGGCCACCGGGAGCCGTGCTCGTGTCGGGTGACCCCGACCAGCCGGGCGCCGCGTTGTTGGCGGGGCGCCCGCTGATCGATGGTGGTGCCGCTGCCTACGTGTGCCGCGGCATGGTGTGCGACCTTCCGGTCACGACCCCGGCGGAGCTGGAGTCGCGACTTCGAGGATCAGCTGTCCTTTGAGAGGTTCGGCCCCTCGGCGCGCAGCTTG
This sequence comes from uncultured Actinomycetota bacterium, assembly GCA_963754285.1. Classification (GTDB taxonomy): domain Bacteria; phylum Actinomycetota; class Actinomycetes; order Mycobacteriales; family Jatrophihabitantaceae; genus RYN-133. The sequence continues at coordinate 287,863 of CAVWFN010000007.1, read as the reverse complement.
TCGACCTCGGACATGGCGTCGCGTAGTCCCGCGAGCCATTCATCGGTGTGCTCACCGACCAGGGTCACGCACCAGGACAGTGCCTCGGAGCGTGAGCGTGCCACGCCCGAGTCGACGAGGGTGTCGAGCACCCGCCGCTCGTCCTGGCGCAGCCGGGTCATGACAGGCACGGCGAGGTGGGTGAACAGCACCCGGGTCTCGCCGATCGACGCGCCCCAGGCGACCTTGCGCCCGTAGCGTGCCTCGGCCTCGTCCGCGATCGTCATGCGCGTGTCGCGAGAGTCCTCGCGGAAGCGCTGGATGCGGCCCTGGGCCGCGGCCTCACCGGCCGACTCGCCCTCTACCGGCGGCAGTTCGCCGGTGACGATGATCTCTTCACGATCGACCGTCACGCTCGGCGTGCCGGTGTACCACTCGCTGGGCAGGCGCCCGCCGAACCACTCGGCGGCGTCGTCGGCCGGCGGAAGATCCGCCTGCTGCCAACCACCCGGACGGCCGAAGCCGCGCCCGCGTCCGCCATGACCGTGACCACGATGTCCCCCGTGGCCGTGGGGTCCGCCGCGCCGGAAGCGCCGGTCGGACTCGTTGGAATCTGTTGCCCTATTCATGTGAATACTCCTTACGTTCAGGCAATGATTACATCATTACAGAGCAAAGAACGACAAGGCAAGTCCGTTTGTTCCCGAGCGGCTCAGGTCAGCGAAAGACCGCGAGCCAGATGGCCACGTAGTGGCACACGGCCGCGAGCAGCGTGCAGGCGTGGAAGACCTCGTGGTAGCCGAACACGCCGGGCACCGGGTTGGGCCGCTTGATCCCGTAGACCACGCCGCCGATCGTGTAGACGGCTCCGCCGACGAGGATCAGCACGAGGGCGGCCACCCCGGCGTTGTGGAGCAGATCCGGGAGCACGAATACGGCCACCCAGCCCAGCGCGACGTAGCAGGGCACGGCCAGCCAGCGGGGCGAGGTCGGCCACGCGGTCTGCAGCGCGACACCGAACACTGCGCCCGTCCATACGGTCACCAACACGGCGATCGCCGCTGTGCGGGGCAGGGTGAGCGCAGCGATCGGCGTGTACGTCCCGGCGATGAACACGAAGATCATCGAGTGGTCGAGGCGCTTCATGATCCGGTGCGCGCGCGGCGACCAGCTCAGGCGGTGGTAGAGCGCCGACGTCCCGAACAGCAGCGTCACCGTCGCCGCGTAGATGGACGTCGTTACGGCGGCCGAGCCGCCCTTGAGCGAGGCCGCGACCGCGATCAGTACTGCGCCGCTGGCGATCGAGATGGCCGCCGCGTAGGTGTGCAGGAAGCCGCGCAGGCGCGGCTTGAGTTCGGCGACGACCGTGACCAGCGACGAGGTCGGGTCGAGGCTCGCCATGAGCCCAGGTTACGGGGCGGTAGCCCCGACCGTGGGGGTCCTAACAAGGCTCTTACAGCGCTATCGTCGATGTGTGGGTCTGCGACAGGCGGTGTACACGGTCTACGAGCGCAGGCTTCGCACGGCATTGACGGGCCTGCCCACGCCCCGCCACGTCGCGATCATGATCGACGGAAACCGCCGCTGGGCCCGCGCATCCGGCTTCGAAGACGTCAGCGAGGGCCACCTGGCCGGCGCGCGGCACATCGCCAACCTGCTCACCTGGTGCCGCGAGGCCGGCGTCGACCACGTCACGATCTGGCTGCTGTCGACCGACAACCTGAACCGCCCGACGGCCGAGCTCGAGCCGCTGCTGCGCATCATCGCCGGGGTCGCCGAGGAACTTTCAGCCGACGGCACCCCGTGGCGGCTGCACGCCATGGGGTCGCTCGACCTGCTCCCGGACGAGACCGCGAACGCGCTCAAAGCTGCACAGGAACGCACGGCGCACCGCGACGGGATGACCGTCAACATCGCCGTCGGCTACGGCGGGCGGCGCGAGATCGCCGATGCCGTGCGGTCGTTGCTGCACGAACACGCGGCGGCCGGCACCTCGATCGAAGAACTCGCCGAGGTCATCGACGTCGACCACATCGCCGAGCACCTCTACACCAAGGGCCAGCCCGATCCCGACCTCGTGATCCGCACGTCGGGCGAGCAGCGGCTGTCCGGTTTCCTGCTGTGGCAATCGGCGCACTCGGAGTTCTACTTCTGCGACGCGCTGTGGCCCGACTTCCGCAAGGTCGACTTCCTGCGGGCGTTGCGCGACTACGGCATGCGGCAGCGGCGCTACGGCAAGTGAACGATCTCGTCACCGGCGACTGGCTCGCCGACCATCTCGAGGACGTCCGGGTTGTCGACGTGCGCTGGTACCTCGACAAGACCCGGTCCGGACGGACCGAGTACGAGGCCGGCCACATCCCTGGCGCCGTGCACCTCGACATCGACACCGAGCTGTCCGACCCGGTCGGGCCCGGCACCGGCCGGCACCCGCTCCCGACGCCGGAGCGCTTTGCCGCCGCACTGGGACGGGTGGGAATCGGCGCCGGTACGCCGGTGGTGGCCTACGACGACGCGGGCGGCTCGATCGCGGCGCGGCTGTGGTGGCTGTTGCACGTGCTGGACGAGCCGGTGGCAGTGCTCGACGGCGGAATGGCGGCGTGGCCCGGCGAGCTGACGACGGACGTGCCCACCCCGGCGCCCGCCGACCGCGCGCCCGTCCCGTGGCCGCCGCACCGGTTCCGCAGCGCCGATCAACTCGCCGAGCTCGGCGACGCCACGCTGCTCGATGCTCGCAGTGCGTCCCGCTTCACCCACGGCGACCCGTCCGTCGACCCGCGGCCGGGACACATCCCCGGTGCGCGCAGCGCGCCGTGGCAGGACAACCTCGACGCCGACGGGCACTTCAAGTCGCCGGAACAGTTGCGGCGCAGCTACGGAAGCGGCCCGTTCGTCGCCTACTGCGGATCGGGCGTGACTGCCTGCCACGACCTGCTGGCGCTGCACGTCGCCGGCGAGCGTGGCCTCGCGCTCTACCCCGGATCGTGGTCGCAGTGGGGCGCCGATCCGTCGCGGTCTGCGGAAACGTGACCGCGCGGTGAGCGCCAATGTGTCCGGCAGGTGAAACCTCGGCGCGTCGTCGCGGGGGCGCCCGATCGCGGTCGTAGCGTTCACGGCGGCAACAACCACCCGCGGGCCGGACCGGCTCAGAGGTTTCCCGACGAACGGTCCCGGCGCGCCTGATGCCCTGCTGGAGCCTTTGTGACTCGTAGCTTCGTCCTAGACACCTCGGTCCTCTTGTCGGATCCCGGAGCGCTAGGGCGCTTCGGCGAGCACGAGGTGATCCTGCCGCTGGTTGTGATCAGTGAGCTGGAGGGCAAGCGGCACCACCCTGAACTCGGCTGGTTCGCGCGGCAGACGCTGCGCGTCCTCGATGAACTGCGCATCACCTACGGGCGCCTCGATGCCCCGGTACCGATCGGCGACGACGGCGGCACGCTGCATGTCGAACTGAATCATTCCGACCTCTCGACGCTGCCGGCCGGATTCCGCGTCGACAGCAACGACTCCCGCATCCTCGCGGTCGCGCTGAACCTGGCGGCCGACGGGCGTGACGTCACCCTGGTCACCAAAGACATGCCGCTGCGAGTGAAGGCGGCCTCGGTGGGGCTGCCGGCCGACGAGTACCGCATGCACCCGGTCGCCGACTCGACCGGCTGGACGGGAATGTCCGAGCTGGAGGTGTCCGCGGGCACGATCGACCTGCTCTACGACGGCGAACCGCTCGAACTGGCCGACGAACCCGACTTCGCCGAGGTTGCCGCGGAGCCGTGTCACACCGGACTCGTGCTGCACTCGTCGCGCGGCTCCGCGCTGGCTCGCATCACGCCGGACAAGAAGGTGCGCCTGGTGCGCGGCGACCGCGAGGCCTTCGGGTTGCGCGGCCGCTCGGCCGAACAGCGCATCGCGCTCGATCTGCTGCTCGACCCCGACGTCGGCATCGTCTCGCTGGGCGGACGGGCCGGTACGGGCAAGTCGGCGCTGGCGTTGTGCGCCGGCCTCGAAGCGGTGCTGGAGCGGCGGCTGCACAAGCGCGTCGTGGTGTTCCGTCCGCTGTATGCGGTCGGCGGCCAGGAGCTCGGCTACCTGCCGGGCAGCGAGAACGAGAAGATGGCGCCCTGGGCGCAGGCAGTCTTCGACACGCTCGGCGCGCTCGTGTCCTCCGACGTCATGGACGAGGTCATCGACCGCGGCATGCTCGAGGTGCTGCCGCTGACCCACATCCGCGGGCGGTCGCTGCACGACTCGTTCGTGATCGTGGACGAGGCCCAGTCGCTCGAGCGCAACGTCCTGCTCACGGTCTTGTCCCGCATCGGCGCCGGATCGCGGGTGGTGCTCACGCACGACGTCGCCCAGCGAGACAACCTGCGGGTCGGTCGGCACGACGGCATCGCCGCGGTCATCGAGGCACTGCGGGGGCACCCACTGTTCGCGCACGTCACTTTGACCCGTTCTGAGCGGTCTCCGATCGCCGCGCTGGTCACCGAAATGCTCGAAGATCTTCCGCTTTAAGGTCTCAACGATGTAAATTTCTCGTTTGGCGACACCCCCCGCGTCGCCGATCGGAGGCCCCCGCGTGGTTCGCACCGGGCTCGACTTCTGGGGTCGCGTGGTGCGCGACCCCTACACGGTGCTGCTCGCCGCCGCCGCGGCGCTGCAACTTGCCCTGGGCTGGTCGAGCTCGCAGATCATCCATCCGGCCTGGTCGTTCGTCGCGCTCGGTGTCTTCGCCGTCGTCTGTGTCGCCGCGGTCGTGGCCCGGACGCTCGATCGCGTGGTGGTCAAGACCGTCTTGCCGTTCGGCCTCGTCGTCCTTGCGGTGCTCTGGCGTGCGGCCAGCGCGCCGGACGTGCCGGGCTTCGGGGCACTGTGCATCCTCGCGGTGGTCTGGCTGGGGTTCTACGGCACCAGGCGGCAGGTGTGGGTGGCCGTGGCGGCGTCGATCGTCGGGCTGGTGCTCGCCCCGCTGCTGACCGGAAGCGCGATCACCGGCGACGACCTGAACCATGCCGCCCTCACCGGCGCGGTTGCCCTGTTGACCGGGCCCATCATCCGATCACTGGTCGAGCGCCAGCAGCAATCGGCCGCCCTGGTCACGGCGCTCGAACCGGCCCGCTTGCAGCTCGACGCCGTCCTTCGTGCGGCGACCGGCAACATGATCGTCGCCTGCGACCCGGACGGAATCATCACCGACTTCAACCAGGGCGCCGAGCGTCTGCTCGGCTATCGGGCCGACGACGTCGTCGGAACCCAGTTCGCGCTTCTGTTCGAGCATGCGAACACCTCGACCGAGTTCGGCGACATCGACGTGCAGGACCGCACGTGCCGGGCCAAGGACGGTCGTCGCGTCACCGTCTCGGTCTCGATGTCTGGCATGCGCAACGACGCAGGCGCGATCACCGGCTACGTCTGCATCGGCACGGACGTCACCGCGTCGCGCAACACGATGATGACGCTGACCTCGCAGCGCCAGCTCTACCAATCCCTTGTCGAGAACCTGCCTCTGACCACGGTCGGCCTGCTCGACAGCGAACTGCGCTGTGTCACGCTCGGCGGCCACTGGCTGCGCAAGATCGGTGCCGAACCGGCGTCGTTCCGCGGCACGCCGATCACCGACTTCTTCGCACCTGAGGATCGCGAGCGCGCGAACCAGGTCTACACGCGCGGTCTGAGCGAGCAGGTGACCGACCAGTGGCAGCTCGCGGACGGGCGCTGGTACGAGTTCTCGGCGTTGCCGATGAACGGCCCGGACGGCGAGCAGCTGGTGCTGAGCCTGGCGCGCGACGTGACCGAGCGGCAAGCCGAGCTGCGCGAGTCGCAGCGCATCCACGCCGCCCTTGCGGTGAGCGAGTCGAGCTTCCGCGAGGCGTTCGAGGGGGCGCCCATCGGCATGGCACTGACCACGGTCCAGGACGGACCGGACGAGAAATTCCTGCGGGTCAATCCGGCCTTCGCGGCCATCCTCGGCCGGCGTCCCGAAGACCTGGTCGGCCTCCGCGTCGCCGACGTCACCCACCCCGAAGACGTCGCGATGCTGCCCGACCTGACGGTGCGCGGCCCGGCCCGTCCGCTGCGCAAGCGGTTCATGCGCCCGTCCGGACGATCGGTGTGGGTCGACGTCAGCTACACCGTGGTCCGTGACGCAGACGGCGAACCGTCGCATGTGATCAAGCAGATTCAGGACGTCCACACGATCAAGGAGTCCGAGCGCGCTCTGCTCGACGCGCTGGAGCAGCAGCGAGCAGCAACGGCCCGCCTGCGCGAGCTCGATCGGATCCGCACCGACCTGGTCGGCACGATCTCGCACGAGCTGCGTACGCCGCTCACCAGCATTCACGGCTACCTCGAACTGCTCGCCGACGAAGCCCTCACCGACCCCCAACTCGGCATGCTCGATGTCGCCCTTCGCAACACCGAGCGATTGGCCGATCTCGTCGACAACCTGCTCGTGCTCGTACGGCTCGATTCGGTCGACGAAACCGTGCCGGCCGGGTCGGACGACGTCGACATCGCTTCGGCCGTGTCGGCAGCTGTCGACACGGTGCGTCCCGAGTTCGTCGACCGCGACCAGGAGTTGGGCGTGAACCTGCCGATCGAGCGGGCCGTGGTGCGTGGTGACTTCGACCAGATCGATCGAGTGCTCGTCAATCTGCTCAGCAACGCGTCGAAGTACACGCCGGCGGGCGGTCATGTCGATGTCGACGTCGCGCTCGTCGGCGGCGCGGTGCGCATGACGATCACCGACTCCGGCATCGGCATCCCGGCCGAGGAACTGCCCAATCTGTTCACCCGCTTCTTCCGCGCCTCCACCGCGCGCGCGAACTCGATCAGCGGCAACGGCCTCGGGCTCGCGATCGTGAAGAGCATCGTCGAACGGCATGGCGGCGAGGTCCACGTCGAATCCGAACCGGGTGTCGGCTCGAGGTTCACGATCACGCTGCCGGCACTCGTGAGCGCCGAGGCCGAAATCCCCGACAACGCGAAGACGGTGGCCTGAGCCGGTAGCGTCCGCCCAATGCCGACGCGCGCAGAGCTCGAGACCGCTTTCGCGAACTACCAGGCCACGGTGCGGCAGGCGAAGGCGACCAACGACTGGACGTTGTTCGCCGGGCTGTTCACCGAGGACGCCTCCTACAACGAGCACGCGTACGGCCGCTTCGAAGGACGCACGGCGATCGCCCAGTGGGCCGTGCGCACGATGACGAGCTTTCCGGGCAACTGCATGACCGACTTCCCGGTCGCCTGGTCGGTCTTCGACGACGAGCGGGGCTGGATCATCTGCGAGATCGGCAATCTCATGCGCAACCCCGGCGACGGCAGCGTGCACACGGCACCGAACACGACGATCCTGCACTACGCCGGGGCGAACCTGTTCAGCTACGAGGAGGACGTCTACAACCCGCTCAACTTCGCCGCGATGGTGACCGGCTGGGCGCGCGTCGCCGACGCCTACGGCACCTTGCCCGACGACGGACGAGCGTGGCTCGGCCGATTCGCGCCGGGTTGGGATACGCCCACCTCGGCGTGAGTGACGCCACGATGTCGGTTCCGCGCGGTGCCGATAACCTGTGGCGCATGACCAGCATCGCCGCGGCCCGGCCGCGCATCGTCCTTGCCGATCTGGTTCCGGGTGCCTGGGTGCGCGACGCAGTGCTCGTGCTCGCCGGTGCCGGGCTGACGGGCCTGGCTGCTCAGGTGTCGATCACGACATCCCTGTCGCCGGTGCCGTTCACGCTGCAAAGCCTCGCAGTTCTCGTGACGGGTGCCGCGCTCGGCAGCGTGCGTGGGTTGATCTCGATGCTGCTGTACGTCGTGGCCGGATCGGCCGGGGTGCCGTGGTTCGCCGGGCACACGCACGGCTTCACCGGGCCGTCGGCCGGCTATCTCGTCGGCTTCGTAGTCGCCGCCGGGCTCGTCGGCGAGCTCGCCCGCCGCGGCAACGACCGCAACGTGTGGCGCACGGCGCTTCTGATGGTTGCGGGCAACGTCGCCATCTACGCCTTCGGCGTGGGCTGGTTGATGCACGAGGTGCCGTCGTACTCGTTCGGCAGGCGGTGCACTACGGCATGACCGTGTTCCTGATCTCGGACTTCGCGAAACTCGTCCTCGCCGCACTCGTGTTCCCGGCGACGTGGAAGCTTGTCCGTCGCGGGTCGTCGCGCGACGCGGACTAGTCGGACAGGCCTGGCAGCCCGTCGATACTCGTCGCGTTCTTCGTTGCGGCGTAGTGCACGAAGTAGTCGTCGTCGCGACGCTCGTGCGCCTTGTCGAGGACGTCGCGGTCGGCGACGTGCTTCATTCGTGGCACCGCGAAGCCGCATGAGTCACTGATGCGTTCGACGTCGACCAGGATGATCGACCGCACGCCCTTGTCGCGTGTCTTGACGAATCGTGCGCGCAACTCGGTGAACCCGTCCGCGTCGGGAAGCACGGCTCGTCCGCGGCCGTGCAGGCGCACGATGTTCGGTGCACCGTCGAACGCGCAGAACATGACGGTGATCCGGCCGTTCTCGCGCAGGTGTGCGATCGTCTCGACGCCGCTGCCGAAGTAGTCGAGGTAACCGACCTGCTTCGGACCGAGCACGGCGAACGTTCCGTCCATGCCCTTGGGCGAGAGGTTGACGTGCCCCTCGGCAGCCAGCGGCGCGGTGGCGACGAAGAACATCGGCTGCGCCGCGATCCACGCCCGTAGCCGGTCGTCGATCGCGTCGTACTGCTTGGCCATGGATTCCCCCGGGTGCTACTTCGGCGAGGTCATCGACAAGACGTCGAGCACCTCGTCGAGCTTCTCCTCGGTGAGCGCGCCGGGGACGTGGCCGCGTTCGATCACGACCTCACGGATCGTCTTGCGCTCGGCCAGCGCCTGCTTGGCGATCTTGGCGGCCTCGTCGTAGCCGACGTAGTGGTTGAGCGGCGTGACGATGGACGGCGACGATTCGGCGTACTCGCGGCACCGCTCGACATTCGCTTCGACACCGGCGATGCAGCGATCGGCGAACACGCGTGACACGTTGGCCAGCAACCGGATCGACTCGAGCACGTTACGAGCGATCACCGGCAACATCACGTTGAGCTCGAAGTTGCCGGCCGCGCCACCCCAGGCGACCGCGGCGTCGTTGCCGACGACCTGCGCGACAACCTGGCAGACGGCCTCGCACAGCACGGGATTGACCTTGCCGGGCATGATCGACGAGCCGGGCTGCAGGTCGGGCAGGAACAGTTCGGTGAGGCCGGTGCGCGGGCCCGAGCCCATCCACCGGATGTCGTTGCTGATCTTGTTCAGACCGACGGCGATGGTGCGGAGCGCACCGGACAGCTCCACAAGGCCGTCGCGTGCACCCTGCGCCTCGAAGTGGTCGCGTGCCTCGGTCAGCGGCAGTCCGGTCTCGGACGCGATCAATGCGATGACGTCACCGGCGAAGCCGATCGGCGCGTTGATGCCGGTGCCGACGGCCGTGCCGCCCAGCGGCAGTTCCGCGACGCGCGGCAGCACCGCGTGCAACCGCTCGATGCCGTAGCGAACCTGCGCGGCGTACCCGCCGAATTCCTGACCGAGTGTCACCGGCGTCGCGTCCATGAGGTGCGTGCGACCGGACTTGACGACGGTCTCGAACTCCTTGGCCTTCGCCTCGAGTGCACTCGCGAGATGGTCGAGCGCGGGTTCGAGATCGACCACAACCGCTTTGGTAGCGGCGACGTGGATGGCCGACGGGAACTGGTCGTTGCTCGACAGCGGGTCGTTGACGTCGTCGTTGGGATGCACGGACGAGCCGAGCCGATCGGCAGCCAGCGACGCGAGCACCTCGTTGGTGTTCATGTTGGACGACGTGCCCGAGCCGGTCTGGAAGACATCGATCGGGAACTCGGCGTCCCAGTCGCCGCGAGCGACCTCTTCGGCGGACGCGGCGATCGCATCGGCCTTGGCCTGGTCGAGCAGGCCGCGCTGCGCGCGTACCCGCGCACCGGCGCCCTTGATCAACGCCAGCCCGGCGATCAACTCGCGCTCGATGGGCTGGCCGGAAATCGGGAAGTTCTCGACGGCGCGCTGGGTCTGCGCGCGCCACTTGGCCGAGGCCGGCACCCGGACCTCGCCCATCGAGTCCTTCTCAGTGCGGTACTCGGTGTCGCTCATGCGACCGAGCCTATTAGGTCACCGGCACGCCCTGTTAGGACGCGGATTACTGCTGCTGGGGCGGGTAACCCTGCTGCGGATATCCCTGCTGCGGGTACTGCTGGTAGCCCGGCTGCTGCTGGCCGTAGCCGGGATACTGCTGACCCTGCTGGCCGTAGCCGGGGTATTGGCCCTGCTGGCCGTAGTACTGCTGGTTCGGGTCGTACTGCTGCCCGTACTGCTGGGCGTACTGCTGCTGGTTCGGGTCGTACTGCTGTGTCTGCTGGGTCTGGTCGTACTGCTGTGCTGGTTGCTGCTCGGAGGCCGCGGGCTGGCCGTAACCCAGCGCCGTCGCCGTCTGCCGCGCGCCCTCGTCCACGGGCACGGCCACGACCGCCGTGCCGTAGGCGCAGAGCTCGCTTGCGTCGGCACCGAGGTCGCTCGAGTCGAAGCGCAGGCCCACCACGGCGTTGCCGCCCTTGGTGCGGGTCTGCTCGAGCATCTTCGAGATCACGTCGTTGCGCGCGTCGGTCAGGCTCTTGTCGCCGTCGCCCTGTGCGGGATGCGCCCGCAGTGCCACGCCGAACACCTCGCCACAAACCCGCTGAACTTCCCAGCCGGTGATCTGGTCGGTGGTCACAACCAACATGTCCGCTCCCTACGAGTGTCTGTCGAAGTCCACAGCGGAGTATGCACGCAGCTTGCCGAGTTGGTGTAGCGAATCGACCAATCGGATCGTCCCCGACTTCGACCGCATGACGATGGACTCCGTGTGGACAGAATCCGCGTAATAGCGCACACCACGCAAGAGCTCACCGTCGGTGATACCGGTCGCGCAGAAGAAGATGTCGTCGCCGCTGACCAGGTCGTTGGTCTGCAGCACGCGGTCGAGGTCGTGCCCCGCGTCGAGAGCCTTCTGCCGCTCGTCGTCGTCCTGTGGCCACAGCCTGGCCTGCATCGTGCCGCCCATGCAGCGCAGCGCCGCTGCGGCGATGATGCCTTCCGGAGTGCCGCCGATTCCGAGCAGCAGGTCGACGCCCGTGCCGGGCCGGGCCGCAGTGATCGCGCCGGCCACGTCGCCGTCGCTGATGAAGCGGATGCGGGCGCCGGCGTCGCGGACTTCTTGGACGAGTTGTTCGTGGCGCGGTCGGTCGAGGATGCACACCGTGACGTCCTCGGCATTGCCGTGCTTGGCCTTGGCGACCCGACGGATGTTCTCGCCGACCGGGACGGTGATGTCGATGACGTCGGCCGCCTCGGGCCCGGTCGCGATCTTGTCCATGTAGAAGACAGCGGACGGGTCGAACATGGCGCCCCGCTCGGCGACCGCGATCACCGCGACCGCGTTGGGCATGCCCTTGGCCATCAGCGTGGTGCCGTCGATCGGGTCGACCGCGACGTCGCACAGCGGTCCGGTGCCGTCGCCGACCTCCTCGCCGTTGAACAGCATCGGAGCTTCGTCCTTCTCGCCCTCGCCGATCACGACGACGCCGCGCATCGAGACGGTGCCGATCAATGCGCGCATCGCATCGACCGCGGCGCCGTCCCCGCCGTTCTTGTCACCGCGTCCGACCCACCGGCCGCCGGCCATCGCTGCGGCCTCGGTGACGCGCACGAGCTCCAGCGCCAGGTTGCGATCAGGCGCCTGGCGCGGAACGGCAAGCTCCGGTGGTACGCCCGCACCGTTGGCGGCGTCGGTCATGCGCGCTCCTCGCGGTTGTCGGGTCCTCATCCTTGCAGATCGACATTGCGCGGTAGGGTCTCGGTCGTGACCAGTTGTTGCGCCATCCTCCCGCCTCCCCGGTAATTCCGGGGCGCTGTCGCACCGCGCTCCACGACGTCCACTCGGCCGTTTCGGACTGGAAGCGCATCAATGATCACTTCTGCACCACATCGTCGTTCTGGGCTGCTCGCCGTCAGCGGCGGGGCCCTGCTCTGGGGGACGACCGGCGTTCCCGTCGCGATCATTCATGACCGCACCGGTCTGTCGGCGGTCCCGATCGGATTCCTGCGGCTGCTCATCGCCGGCCTCGTTGTTGCTGCGGTGTTCCGGCGCGCGGCGTGGGCGGGCGCTCGAGACGCGTTCGCGAAACACCGGTGGTGGCTGGTCGTTGCCGGGGTCGGCCTCGGCGGGTACCAGGCGCTGTATTTCGTCGGGGTGCAGTACGTGGGGGTGACGATCTCGACGCTGGTCAGCCTCGCGCTCGCCCCGGTTGCGCTGACCGCCTGGGCGGCCGTTGTCGGACGCCGATTGCCGGACGCGTTCAGACTCCTGACGCTCGTCGCCGCGGTCGGCGGTCTCGTGCTCGTGTCACTCAAGCCGGGTGCGGCGGCAGCCGGGGCGCATCCGGTGTTCGGACTGATCGCGTCATTCGCGGCCGGGCTCGCCTACGCCGCGACGACGGTCGTCAATCACCGCCTCGCCGCCGACGGCGACGCGCTGCTGCTCACCGGCGTGACGAGCGCGATCGGTGCGGTCGCGCTGTTTCCCGTCGCGCTCGCGCTCGGGCTGTGGTGGCCCGCCGACGCGATCTCGTCCGGCTGGCTGGTCTACATCGGCGTCGTCACGACCGTGCTGGCCTACGCGCTGTTCTACCGCGGCCTGCACACGACCTCGTCCGAGACGGCCGGTGTGCTGACGTTGCTGGAACCGCTGGCCGCCGCGGTACTCGCCGCCATCGCACTGCACGAGCGGCTGACGGCGCTGGGCGTGGTCGGCGCGGTGCTCATGTTGGCCGCGGTCGCCGGGCTGTACCTGCGCGCGCCCGAGGCCGACCCGCTCCCGCCGCCCGAACGCTGACCGCCCCATCCCCCCGCGAGTGGTCATTAATCGCGCGAGTGGTCACTTATAAGTGACCACTCGGCGCGTAAGTGACCACTCGCGGAAAGGGGCGGGGAACTGGCCGTCAGGTGGGTTCAGCGTCGTGGTCGGCGATGGCGGAGTCGAGACGGGCGGTGGCGCCGTCGAGCCACTTCTGGCAGATGTCGGCAAGTTGTTCGCCGCGCTCCCAGAGTGCGAGCGAGTCCTCGAGCGACTGTCCGCCGGATTCGAGCTTGCCGACGATCTCGCGCAGCTCGGCTCGGGCTTGCTCGTAGGTCGGCTCGCTCACGTCACAGACGCTACGGGACGGTTGCGTCGAACTCGCCGCCGGCGACGCGGATCCGCAGCGCGCCGAGAGCCTCGGCAGGCTCACGCACCACGGTGCCGTCGGAGCGCCGGACGACCGCGTAGCCGCGGTCGAGGGTGGCCTGCGGCGACAGGGTGCGCACGCGTGCGCGGACGTGTTCGAGATCGGCGTGTGCCGCTTCGAGCAGCGCCGCGAGTCGACGCCGCACGCGATCACGCTGACCGACCGCGTCCTCGCGCTCGCGCGTCAGCCGCACACGCAGCGTCGCGCGCATCCGCTCCGGCAGCCCCGCCATCAGCTCGGCCTCGCGCTCGATCCGGCGGTGCACCGTGTCGCGGGCGCGCTGGCGCAGCTCTGCGACCAACTGCAGTTCCTCAGCCAGATCGGGGACGATGCGCTTCGCCGCGTCGGTCGGCGTCGACGCGGCCAGGTCGGCCACGTGATCGAGCAACGGGACGTCGCTCTCGTGACCGATCGCGCTGACGACAGGAGTGCGCGCGGCATAGACGGCTCGCACGAGCGACTCGTTGCTGAACGGGAGCAGATCCTCGACGCTGCCGCCGCCACGCGCGAGCACGATCACGTCGACGGCGGCATCGGCGTCGAGGCGTTCGATCGCGGCGATGATCTCGTTGACTGCGGATGCGCCCTGCGTGGCGACATTCTCGATGCGGAACCGCGCACCCGGCAGCCGGCGACGCACGTTTTCTACGACGTCGTGCTCGGCCGCGCTCGCCCGTCCGGTGATCAGCCCGATCTGCTGGGGCAGGAAGGGCAGCCGCAGCTTGTGCTCGGGAGCGAAGATCCCCTCGGCGGCGAGCAACCGGCGCAGTTGTTCCAAGCGCGCCAAGAGCTGACCGAGACCGACCTCGCGGATGTCGCTCGCGCGCAGGCTGAGCTGGCCACGCTCCAGGTAGAAGTCGGGACGTGCCCGCAGCACCACACGGCTGCCTTCAGCCATCGTCTCGGGCAGGATCGCGCGCGGGCACGTCACGGTGAGCGAGATGTTCGCGTCGGTGTCACGCAGGGTCAGGAACTGCGTCGACACCCCCGGACGCCGAGTGAGCTGCGCGATCTGCCCCTCGATCCACACCTCGCCGAGCCGCGCGATCCATTCGCCGATCTTCATGGCGATCACCCGGACCGGGACGGGCGAGTCCGGCGACGTCTCGAGCCTGGCCACTAGTCGGCGGGCTCCTCATCGGCGTCGTCGACCTGGTCGAAGGCCGACGGACGAGGCCGGCGCGGGGCGTCGTCGTCATCGTCCTCGTCGAACTTCGCCCACGACGGTGCGGCGTCGCCGGTCTGGCGGGCGGCGATGATCTCGTCGCCGCGCGCTGCGAGTTCGGCGTAGCGCTGCTGTGCGCGCAGTGAGTACTTCAACGCGGTGCTCACCGCCCGCATCGGCATCTCGATCGCCTTGTCCGGCAGATGGCGCGCCTCGTCCAGCATCGTCGCGGCGAGGCCGAGGGCGGCGCGCAGGGGCGACGGCAGCGGAGGCATGCGTCCAGGGTGCCGCATTCGTGGCGTCCGTACCATGAGAGGGATGCCTGAGAACCCCACCGAGCCGCTCGGCCGCGTACTGCTCGCGAAGCCGCGCGGTTACTGCGCCGGCGTCGATCGCGCCGTGCAGACCGTCGAGCACGCGCTCGAGCACTACGGCGCCCCCGTGTACGTGCGCAAGCAGATCGTGCACAACCTGCACGTCGTGCACGCGCTCGAGAAGCGCGGCGCCATCTTCGTCGAAGAGAACGACGAGGTGCCCGAGGGATCGATCGTCGTGTTCTCGGCGCACGGGGTCGCGCCCGAGGTCCACGAGCAGGCCAAGGCGCGCAACCTGCGCGCGATCGATGCGACCTGCCCGCTGGTGACCAAGGTGCATCACGAGGTGCGCCGCTTCGCCAGCGACGACTTCGACATCTTGCTGATCGGTCACGAGGGTCACGAGGAAGTTGTCGGCACGAGCGGCGAGGCGCCGTCGCACATCCAGATCGTGGACGGGCCCGAGTCGGTCGAGGCCGTGACGGTGCGCGATCCCGACAAGGTCGTGTGGCTGTCGCAGACGACACTGTCCGTCGACGAGACGATGCAGACCGTCGATGCGCTTCGCGAACGCTTCCCGTCACTTCAGTCGCCGCCCTCGGATGACATCTGCTACGCGACCCAGAACCGGCAGGCGGCAGTCAAGACGATCGCGCCCGACGTGGAGTTGTTCCTGGTCGTCGGGTCGGCCAACTCGTCGAACTCCGTGCGCATGGTCGAGGTGGCCAAGGTCGCCGGCGCGCGGGCGGCTCACCTCGTCGAGAACGCCGACGCCATCGACGAGTCGTGGCTGGCCGGGGTGACCTCGGTCGGGCTCTCGTCCGGGGCGTCGGTGCCCGATGTGCTCGTGCAGGACGTCGTGGCCTGGCTGGCCGAGCGTGGCTACGGCACGCTCGAGGAAGTCAGTCACACCGAGGAACGGCTCACCTTCGCCCTGCCGCAGGAGTTGCGGCGCGAATTGCGCGCCCGCAATGCCTGAGGGGCACACCCTCCATCGCCTCGCTCGCGAGCAGCAGAAGTTGTTCGGCCGTCAGGTCGTGTCGGCGAGCAGCCCGCAGGGTCGCTTCGCCGACGGCGCGGCATTGATCGACGGGCACGTGCTGCGCCGTACGGAGGCCTGGGGCAAGCACCTTCTGCACCACTACACGGGTGGGCCGCTGCTGCACATCCATCTCGGCTTGTACGGCAAGTTCACCGGCGGGACGGGCGTCGCGCCGCATCCGGTAGGCGCGATCCGCCTGCGGTTGCAGACGGCCCAACGCTGGACGGATCTGCGCGGGCCGATCGCGTGTGAGTTGCTGCTGCCCGCCGAGCGCAAGGAGTTGCTCGCGCGACTCGGGCCCGATCCGCTGCGTCGTGATGCCGATCCAGGGCGTGCCTACGCGCGGCTGTCGCGATCGAAGAAGGCCGATCGCCGCGCTGTTGATGGACCAGAGCGTCGTGGCCGGGATCGGCAACGTCTACCGTGCCGAACTGCTGTACCGGCACCGGCTCGACCCGTTCCGGACGGGAGTGCGCATCGACGAGGGCACCTGGGCTGACATGTGGAGCGACCTCGTCACGCTGATGGCCGCCGGTGTCCGCACCGGACGCATCGTGACGGTGCGCGCCGAGGATCGACCGCGGCGCCGAGGCATATTGACCCGAGAAGAAGCGGTCTACGTCTACCGCCGAACCGGACTGCCCTGTCGCGTCTGCGGCACCGAGATCCGCACCGAGGTACTCGAGGGCCGAAACCTGTTCTGGTGTCCGAACTGCCAGGCACCCTGAGCTGCTACTTGCGCAGGATGAGCCGGATACCGGCGACGATCAAGACGATCGCGCTCGCCGCAGCGATTGCCGGGAAGCCGTAGACCAACCAGTTGGTCGCGGCGTCGATGAGCACACCGCGGTCGTGCAGGCCGCCGGAACGCACGTACAGCGACACGCCTGCGCCGAGCGAGTACACGATCGGCGGGCTCACGATGACCCAGAACATGCCCGAACGGCGCACGGTCAGGATCGCCACGGCGGACCCGATGATGATCCCGAGGTCGAAGCCGGTCGAGAGCTGCTCGCCGCGGAAGCTGTCGATCAGGATGCCGACCACCATGATCGCGACCAGGACGAGCAACGCCGCCCACGCACGGAGCCCCGACTGCGGGGCCGTGTTGGTCGCGGCACGCACTCGGTCGGCGACCGTCGGTGCCGAGCGACCGCGCGGCGGGCCGGACTGCCAGTCGTCATCGCTCTGGCGGGCACGCCCCGACGCGCGTGTCGCACGGGCGTTGCGCGACGGGGCAAGGTCGCGGGGGCTGTGCGTGGCGCGCTGCGGCGCGGGCTCTGGCGGAGCATCGGCGGCAGCCGACCGAACAGGGGTCGAAGGCCCCCAGCCGTCGTCGCGGCCAGAGCTGTGCGCCCAGGACGCGTCTGCCACGCTGCTGCCTTTCGCCGGGGGAAGAAGAAGTTGCCCAACCGTAACTTGTTTACCCGCCCGGCATGCTGATTGTGCGGACCCCGCTCAGGCGATTCACGGGCCGCGTGTCACGGGGCCTCCCATCACTCGACCGATCGTCATGTGAGTCAGGTCACGCGTGGTCGCGTTCGACCCGGTGCAGCGGAACCAGCCTCGGCTCCACGAATTCGGCCGCGCTGAGCGGACGCGGCACGGCATCAAGCAACGGTTCGGCCGCGGTCAACGGTGTGCCGGGTGCGACCACGCCGAGCTCGCTCATGCGACGCGCAGTCGACACGACGCGCCGTTCGAGCGAGCCGACTGCTTCGTTGTAGGCCGACACGGAGGCGCTCAGACTGCGACCGAGCTTGTCGACGTGGCCGCCCATCGTCGAGATGCGCCGGTACAGCTCACGTCCCAGCTCATGAATCGCCGCAGCGTTCTCGGCCAATGCCTCTTGGCGCCAGGTGTAGCCGATCGTTCGCAACACCGCGATCAACGTCGACGGTGTCGCCAGCACGACGTCGCGCGCGAACGCGTGCTCGAGCAGATCGGGATCCTCGCGCAGGGCCGCGTCGAGGAAGACATCGGCCGGGACGAAGCACACGACGAACTCCGGGCTCGGCGTGAATCGGCGCCAGTACTCCTTGCCGGCCAGCTGATCGACGTGCTGGCGCAGCTGTCGAGCGTGCGCGCGCAGGCGCTCGGACTGGGTGCGCTCGTCCCGCGCCTCCATCGCCTCGAGGTAGGCACTGAATGCGACTTTCGAGTCGACGACGATCTGCTTGCCGCCGGTGAGTCGCACGACGAGATCGGGACGCAGCACGGCGCCCGCGCCGCCGCTCGACACCTGCGTCACGTAGTCGACGTGCTCGGACATGCCGGCCGCCTCGACGACCCGCTCGAGTTGCAGCTCGCCCCACCGGCCACGGATCTGCGGCGCGCGTAACGCGGTCACCAGCTGCGCGGTTTCGAGACGGAGTTGCTTCGAGGTCTCGGCCATTGCGCGCAGCTGTTCCTGCAACGTGGCCTCGGAGCCGGCCCGGCCGCGTTCGAGCGAAACCAGCTGCGCCTGCACGGCCTCGAGCGCGTCGGCCGCCTCGGCGCCGATCGCATCGCGCAGCACGTCGCCCGTGCGAGATCGCACGTTCGCGTGCTGGGACGCGAGCAGCCACCCGATCGCCACACCGGCAGCCAGCACGACCACGATGATCATCAGTTCCATGCCGTGAGGGTGACAGCACCGTCCGACAATTTCCGGGAACCGTAGACTTCCGCCAGTGAGTTTGACCATCGGCATCGTCGGGTTGCCCAACGTCGGCAAGTCCACCCTGTTCAACGCGCTGACCAAGAACGACGTCCTCGCGGCCAACTACCCGTTCGCGACGATCGACCCGAACGTCGGCGTCGTCGGCGTCCCCGACAAGCGCTTGGCGGTACTGGCCGAGTTGCACAAGTCGGCCAAGATCGTCCCGGCGACGGTGTCGTTCGTCGACATCGCGGGCATCGTGCGCGGCGCGAGCACGGGAGAGGGTCTGGGCAACAAGTTCCTCGCGAACATCCGTGAGGCGGACGCGATCTGCCAGGTCATCCGCGCGTTCAGCGACCCGAACGTCGTGCACGTCGACGGCAAGGTGAGCCCGGCCGACGACATCGAGACGATCAACACCGAGCTGATCCTCGCCGACCTGCAGACGATCGAGAACGCGATGCCTCGACTGCACAAGGAGGCCCGCCTCAACAAGGACCGGCTGGCGCTCGTCGCCGCGGCCGAACAGGCGACCGAGGTGTTGCAGACAGGCAAGACGATCTCCGGCGCGGGCCTCGACCGCGGCCCACTGCGCGAGCTGCAGCTGATGACCGCGAAGCCGTTCCTCTACGTCTTCAACGTCGACCCGGACGAGATCGCGAACTCAGAGTTCACCGACGAGCTGCGCGCGCTCGTCGCGCCCGCCGAGGCGATCTTCCTCGACGCGAAGACCGAGTCCGAGCTGATCGAGCTGCCCGATGACGAAGCGCTCGAACTGTTGCAGTCGATGGGCCAGGAGGAGTCGGGTATCGACCAGCTCGCCCGCGTCGGCTTCGAAACCCTCGGCCTGCAGACGTTCTTGACTGCCGGCCCGAAGGAATCACGAGCCTGGACGATCAAGGCCGGCGCGACAGCACCGCAGGCGGCCGGCGTCATCCACACCGACTTCGAGCGCGGCTTCATCAAGGCCGAGGTCGTCAGCTACGACGACCTGATCGACGCCGGCTCGATGGCCGAGGCCAAGTCGCGCGGCAAGGTGCGCATCGAGGGCAAGGACTACGTCATGCAGGACGGCGACGTGGTCGAGTTCCGCTTCAACGTCTGAGCGTCGACTTTGCACCTGGCAAAGTCGTCATCGGAGATCAACTAGGCGCCTCGAGCGACATTGCCGGGTGCAAAGTGCGTGGCCGCGGGCGGCGAGCGACATTGCCGGGTGCAAAGTGCGTGGCCGCGGGCGGCGAGCGACATTGCCGGGTGCAAAGTGCGTGGCCGCGGGCGGCGAGCGACGATGCCGGGTGCAAAGTGCGTGGCCCCGCGACGACGATGCCGGGTGCAAAGTCGTCCGAACCGACCGCGGGCCGGCTGAAGACAGCAGCTACGAGATGACCTCGAAGCCCATGCCGGCTTTGGTGAGCCGCTCGATCAACGCGTCGCCCATCGCGGCAGCGGTCGTCACCTGACCGCTCGTGTCCGGCAGGTCGTCGAAGGCGAGGCACAGCGCGGATTCCGCGAGCATCTTCGCGGTCTCGTCGTAGCCGGGGTCGCCGCCCGAGACTCGCGTGACAACACGCTCGCCGCCGCCGGTGCCGACGAACGTGACGGTGAACCAGCTCTTCGCGCGCTTGGCCGCGGACGGTCCGTCCCCGGGCGACAGGCGTGACAGGATCGCGCGGCGCGCGGGCGGCACCTGCGCGACTCCGAACAGCAGGCCGACTCCGATCGGAACCCCAGCTGCCAGCGGCAGGTTCGGCAGCGATGCGTAGTGCGAGTACCGGAAGTCCGGGCCGTACCGCTCGAGTGCACGGGCCGAGCGCGCGACGATCTGCGGATCGACCGTCGGCAGCGGCAACGCCCACCCGTGCTGGGACGGGTCGCGGTGCGGACGGCCACTGACGGCTCGAACGGAGCGCTCGCTCTGCCGGGTCTCGATCTTCTTTCGTTCTCGAGCAGCAGCCGCGGTCTGCCTCGTCCGCGAGAACCCGGTGACCGCCGAATGGAACGTGCCACCTGAGATCGCCGCGTTGGCACGGACGTATCCACTGACCTCGATCGGGACGTCCGCGGGCAGCTGTTCGACCGTGAACAGCGCGCCGAGGTCGTGCGGGATCGAGTCGAATCCCGCGGCGTGCACCAGCCGCGCTCCGGTGTCGAGCGCGGTCCGGTGGTGCCGGACGTAGCTGGTGTCGATGAACTCGGGCTCTCCGGTGAGGTCGAGGTAGTCGGTGCCGCTCGCAGCACACGCGGCGACGACGCCGTCGCCGTAGCGGATGTACGGCCCGACCGTTGTTGCCAAGACCCGTGTCTGCGAAGCCAGCCGGCGCAGCGACTGCTCGTCCGTCACGTCCGCGGTGACGACGTCCGCCGTTCCGGGCAGCGAGTCACGCACCGCAGCCAGCTTGTCTGCGTTGCGACCCGCTATTGCCCACCGCGTGTCAGCCGGCGCGGACCGTGCGAGGTAGTCAGCCGTCAGCTTCCCGGCGAAGCCCGTCGCCCCCAGCAGAACGACGTCGTAGGGGCGGTCGTCGCGCGGCGCTGTCATGAATCGCAATCGTAGGCGCCGCCTTGTCAGGGGCCGCCGCGCCAGTGGTCGATGCGGTGGTGATCCGGCTCGAACCCGTGCTTGACGCCCCACAGCACGGCCTGCGTGCGGCTCGCGGCACCGATCTTGCGATAGATCGTGCGGATGTAGGACTTGATCGTGTTCGGACTCAGGAAGGTCAGCGCGGCGACCTCGGCGTTGTTCTTGCCCTGCGTGATCAGCGCGAGGATCTCGGCCTCGCGGTCGGTCAGGCCCTCGCGACGCCCTGGCCAGTCGTGCCCCACCGAGGGACGCGCGCGCGAGGGTGGGTCGCTGATCACCGTCTCGCCGGCATGGACGGCCTCGAGCGCGGCGACCAGATCGCGCGCCGGGAGGGTCTTGGAGAGGTAGCCGTGCGCACCACGCTGGCGGGCGCTGTCGATCAGGTCGGGATGGAAGTTCCACGTGTAGACCACGACCCGGTGGGCACGCTTGCTCTGCAGGAGCACCTCGATCTCGTCGTGGTCGCTCTCCGGCTGGGCGAAGGAGTCGTAGAGCGCGATGTCGACGCGGTCGTGCAGCGTCTTGTTGGCGTCGATCTCGGCGACCATGACTCGGTCGCGATAGGGGTCGAGCATGCTCGCGATCCCCGTCAACACGACGTCGTAGTCGTCCACGAGTGCGATGAGGATCGGCGCCACGGTCCGAGCATAAACACACCTAGGGGTGTATTGCTCCATCCCTAGGGGTGCTTTCGTGGGACCAAGCGCACCAAACCGTGCGACTCAACTGAAAGGGCTCAATCATGCTCGGACTGATCATCGGCCTCATCGTCGTCGGCCTCATCGCGGGAGCCATTGCCCGGCTGCTGATCCCCGGCCGGCAGGACATCGGCATTCTCATGACGATCGTTTTGGGGATCATCGGGTCGTTCGTCGGCGGGTTCCTCGGCTACCTGCTCTTCCACAAGGACTCCGCGAGCGGCTTCATCCAGCCGTCGGGGATCATCGGCTCCATCATCGGCGCGGTCATCGTGCTGCTCGTGTACACGCGGATGGGCAGCCGGCACACCGTGCGGCATTGATCCACTGAGCGCGAGGACGGGCGGCCGTGATCGACGAGGTCACGGCCGCCGCATTCTCTAGGGTGGCGAAGGTGACCGAGACCAGCCGCACCGATGAGACGATCTTCACCTGGGGCGCACCGCCGCTGAAGTTCGGTGCCGGCGCGCTGGACGAGATCGGCTTCGAGCTGAGCCAGTTCGACGTCAAGCGGGTGCTGATCATCACCGATCCCGGCGTCAATGCGATCGGAATCCCGCAACGCATCCAGGATCAACTTGCGAAGTACCGCATCGCGTCGGAGATCTTCGACGGTGTGCACGTCGAGCCGACCGACGACAGCATCGACAAGGCCGCCGGCTATGCACGCGAACAAGGCCCGTGGGACGGCTTCGTCGCCGTCGGCGGCGGTTCGTCGATCGACACCGCGAAGGCGGTCAACCTCCTCGCAACCGAGGGCGGCGAGTTGATCGACTACATCAATGCTCCTATCGGACGCGCGGCCGCGCCCCGCGGGCAACTCAAGCCGCTCATCGCCGTCCCGACCACGGCCGGCACCGGTTCGGAGAGCACCGCGGTCTGCGTGCTCGACATC
The DNA here is from genome assembly GCA_963754285.1 of uncultured Actinomycetota bacterium. Lineage (GTDB taxonomy): Bacteria > Actinomycetota > Actinomycetes > Mycobacteriales > Jatrophihabitantaceae > RYN-133. Next base: position 265,246 of record CAVWFN010000007.1, on the reverse strand, counting down.
TTGTCGATGCGCGTGAAGTCCGGCATCAGCCATTGGCGCTTGCGTCCGACGCTGGCGATCATCGACCCGCTGCTCACGATGTCGTTGCCGCCAGAGGTGACGGCGTGCTCCGGCATGGACATCGTGTGCCACGCCCTCGAGTCGTACACGGCGCGCTGGTACGAGACCTACACGCGCAAGCAGGCGGACGAGCGCGTCACCTACTGCGGATCGAACCCGATCTCGGACATGTGGAGCGAGAAGGCGATGCGGCTGGCTGCCCGGTCGTTCCGCAAGGCGGTGCACGACGGCGGCGCTGATGTCGACGCGCGCAGCGACATGATGCTCGCGGCGACTTTTGCCGGCATGGGGATCGGCAACTCCGGTGTGCACATTCCGCACGCGAACGCGTATCCGATCGCGGGCATGGTCAAGCAGTTCCACCCGGACGGGTACCCCGCCGACGAACCGATCGTGCCGCACGGCATGTCGGTGTCCCTGACTGCGCCGCAGGCGTTCCGCTTCACCTTCGACAGTGCACCTGAGCGGCACGTGACCGCGGCCGCGCTGCTCGCACCGAACGGCGACGATCGCACCGATCCGGCCGAGCGATTGCCGTCGGCGCTGATCGATCTGATGCGCGACATCGGCATCCCGAACGGCATCGGCGCTGTCGGCTACACCGAGGACGACATCCCTGACCTCGTGCCGGGGACGATGAAACAGCAGCGACTGCTCAGCATCGCGCCGCGGACGCCGACGGACGAGGACATCGCCGAGATCCTCATCCGGTCGATCGAGAACTGGTGAGCATCACGGGTTCGCAGTGAGCAGTTCGATCAGCGCGCGATAGAGATTCCCCGGCAGGTCGAGCGCGCTGAGCTCGGCCACGACCCGGTCGAGCGGGTTGTCGATCAACGACCACACCGTGGTCTTGGTCGCGTACTCGATCTGCGCGTCGTCGAGCAACGCGAAGATCCGCTCGGTCACGTCGTCGTTCCTTCGCAACGTCAGGTCGCCGGACACCGTCGCGCGCAGCCCGGCAGCGCGGTCGACTTCGCCCAGTGCGATGTGGACGCTGCCCGGAACCGGCCCGTCCAATACCTCGAGCCGCCGCCCGTCAACGGTGACGGAGTCGACGCTCGCGAATCCGCACAACACGAGGTCGTACGAGCGGCCCGCCGGCACGACCTCGGGAGCACCGCGCACGGGCGAGATCACGAACTCGTCGCCGGCGAAGTCGAACCGCGTCTCGGCCCACTGCTCGTCGTCGGCGTCCTCGGACATCGTGAACGTCGCGTCCCCGCCGGCGTAGACGCGCACCTCGAGCCGCTGCGGGTTGTCAGTGCCGAAACCCAACTCGGACGGCGCCGTCATCGGCACTATCGATCCGGCCGGCGCGAAGACTGGGACGGACCCGAGGTCGCGGTGAAACACGATTGTGCGATCACCTTGATAGGTCAGCCCGCTCTGCACGTCGATCCACTCGCCGGGCGGCAACCAGGCAGTCGTCGCCGCGAGACCGGTCGCACGGTCGCGCGGCGTCGTGATCGGCGCGACGAGCAGGTTCGTGCCGAAGAAGAACTCGTTGCGATGCGCGTACGCCTCGCTGCGCTGCGGATGTTCGTAGTAGACCGGCTGCACGAGCGGCGCTCCTTGCTCGTGCGCCAGCCGATTCATCGAGTACAGATAGGGCAGCAGCTGGTGCCGGGCTCGTAGAGCCCGCTTCATGATCTGCTCGGCCTCGGCCCCGAATCGCCAGGGTTCCTTGGTATTGAACGGGCTCAACGACGAGTGCAGCCGAAGGATCGGCGAGTAGACGCCGAGCTGCACCCACCGCGTGGCCAGCTCGTCGTCCTTGGCGCCGAAGAAGTGCCCGCCGATGTCATGGCTCCACCAGCCGTAACCGACGTTCGACGCCGTCGCGGTGAAGTACGGCTGGAAGTCGAGCGAGGCCCACGAGATCACGGTGTCGCCGGAGAAGCCCACCGGGTAGCGATGGCTACCGACGCCCGCGTAGCGCGAGAAGGTCAGCGGCCGCCGGCCGTCGCGTCCGGAATCGAGGAAGTGGAAGTGGTTCAGCAGCCACAGCGGGTCGAGACCGGCGATACGCGTGACCCCGCCCTGCTGCCAGTCGAGCCACCAGAAGTCGACCCCCTCGGCCTCGAGGGGATGGTGCAGCTGCTCGAAGTACGCCTCCAGAAACGTGCGGTCGGCCGCGTCGAATGCGATCGGCTGCTGCGATTCGGGATCGACGTCCATGCGCCGCGCCATCTCGGCGTAGTGCTCCTCATGGGCATGGACGCCCTCTGCGGGGTGCACGTTGAGCGACGTGGCGAGGCCGCGCTGGTGCAACTGCTCGAGGAACGCCTGCGGATCCGGGAACAGGTCGCGGTTCCACGTGTAGCCGGTCCACCCTGTCCCGTACTTGGGATCGATGTCGACGAGGTGCCAGTCCATGTCGAGCACTGCTACTGACAGCGGGACGTCCTCGGCCGCGAAGCGATCCATCAGCTCGAGGTACTCCGCCGCGCTGTACGGGTGGTAGCGGCTCCACCAGTTGCCCAGCGCGAAGCGGGGGAGCAACGGCGTGCTGCCCGTCAGTTCGTAGAGCGCCCTCAGCGCCGCACGGTGATCGCGGCCGTAGGCGAAGACATAGAGATCGATGCGACCCGGCTCGCGCTCGGCGATCCAGCCGTCGTCGCCGAACAGGACGGAGCGCGAGTCGTCGACGACAGCGACGCCGTCCATCGACAGCACCCCCGGCTCGAGCGGGCACTCGCCGTCGACCTCGTCGAGCGTGCGCGCCGTGCCGCCGAGGTTCGAGAGCGGCTCGCCGAAGCGCCAGATCCGTCCCCATCCGGTCACCGACAGCTTGGGCCGTACCGACAATCCTTCGGTACTGAAAGGTTTCGTGTCGTAGGTGAGCACGCACCGCGCGGTATGGATCTCGATCCCGTTGCTCGACTCGACCACCGTGAACTCGCTCGGCGCGAACGCCCGGTTGATCGCCGTCTGGGACGCGCGGTCCTCGAAAGAACCCGATTCGCTGTACTCGAGGCGCAGCAGGCCGGCGTCGAGGACGCTGATCCGATAGTTGGGTCCGGCGACGACGTTCTCGGGACGGACCTGCGGGGCGAGGCCGGCAAGGGTGCGCACGGGGCGAGGTTATCGGTGCAGTCCTCTTGCGTATGTTTTGAGGTTTTCTTGCGTGTTAGTTGTGATCGTCTTGAGGGTATGGATTTGGTGTAGCGCGACGCCGGGCGGGTCGTCGATCGGTGCGGGGGCATCTATGGGGATCCGACTCGCCCGGCGCGCTGCGTTGCGTCTCATCGCTCCGGGCGCGCGCGTCACCGCGTCGGGATCAGCTGGAAGACCTTGATCGTGCGGTGCGTGCGCTGTTCGTACTTCGCGAAGTTCGGCCACGTCTGCTGCATGTGCAGCCACAGCCGCTCGCGCTCCTCGCCCTCGATCGCGCGGGCTGTGAACGGCATGGTGCGCCCGCCGACCCGCAGCTCACCGGCCATCGCCGCTTCGAGGTTGGCCACCCAGATCGGCTCCTTGGGGCCCCCGAAGTACGACCCCGCGATGAGGTAGGTGTCCTCGTACGGCACGCACAACAACGGCGTGCTGCGCGGCACGCCGCTCTTGCGGCCGACGACGGTGAGCATCAGGTTCGGTAGCCCGGCGACGTCGAGCAATGTGTAGCGGCCGCGCGTCGCGCGCTGCAGGCGGGTGTCGACCCAGACGACCTGCGGCAGCAGTTTCGGCATCCACGGGATCGCGCCTATGCGGACCGCGAGCGGTGTCAGCAGGCCCACGCAGCACAGCCTAGCCGGGCCCACGTGTCGGGTGGAACCGCCTGATCGGGCCCGGGAGAACACGAGGTAACGCCGGTGGCGCTTGGCTCGCCACCGGCGTTACGTGCGCTCGGACAGTCCGCACCGAACGAGCCGGAACGCGTCGGCGCACACGTGGCCGCTGACAGGACCGGCCCCCTCAGGCCACAGCCACGCACAAAGAGGATAACCGGGATCGCACGTGCGGAAACCGGTCATTCCTTTCAGCAGGTCACGACGCCTGGACGGCCCCTATGCTGTGGCTCACGCCGTCCGGCCCAGCCGACCACCAAGGAGACCACGGTGCCCCATCGCGAGCAGCGCGCACTGGCCGACGAACTGGCCGACCTGCCCAACCTGCGCGAGTGCAGCAAGGACGACCTGCGCGCGCTGGCCGAGGCCGGGCGGGTCGTAACGCTTCCGGACGGATGGGCGTTCGTGCAGGAGGGCACTCCCGCCGACGCCGCGTACATCCTGCTGTCCGGGGAGGCCAACGTTCTTGTCGGACGCACGATCGTCGCCTCGCTCGGTACCGGGGCGATCATCGGCGAAATGGCCTACCTCGATGGCGGCCAGCGCCACGCGACGGTCGCGACGCACGGTCGGGTGCGCGCAGTGCGGCTCGACTACGACGAACTCGACTCGCTGTTAAGCCGCCGCGAGGGACTGAAGAACGTTCTGAGAGCCGCAGACCGCGAGCACCGAGGTCGCAAGGAGACGTAACCTGCTGCTCACCCCGCGACCCCCTGCGAACAGTTAGGGTGGCGCGCGTGACGGGGGAGCGCGGTGTCTGACGTGCGCCTCGGTGCCGCCTCCGAATGGCGCGTCGAGGAGTCGGGCTCCGGCGACCCCCTCGTCCTGGTGCACGGTCTCGGTACCGACTCCACGGCGTGGAGCCGAGTCGCCCCGCTCCTCGCGAACCGCTTCCGGGTGATCGCGGTCGACCTGCCGGGCTACGCCCTCAACTCGTCGGTGCACAGCGTGCCGCACGCCAACGATCTCGCCGTCGGCCTCGCGGCTCTGCTCGACCGAATGGACGTCGCATCGGCGGTCTTCGTCGGGCACTCGTTCGGCGGTGCGATCTCGCTGCTGACCGCACACCACTTCCCGGCGCGGTGCGCGGGGCTCGCGCTGATCGCGCCCGGAGGATTCGGCGTCGAACTGAACCCGGTGGTTCCGTTCATGGGCACGCGAGCCGGGGCCCGGCTGCTCCGTGCGCTCTACAGCCCACGTGCGTCGCGCACCATCGAGCGGATCGCGGCCCGCGTCGAGTCGAACTCCGACAGCGGCCGCGTGCGCGTGGCTGAGCTGATGGAGACCTACGACCGGCTTCGCACGGAGCAGGCGCGCGAGCAGTTCCAGGCCAGCGTGCGCGAAAGCCTCGCGTTGAACGCCGACATCGACCGGACGCAGATCGTGATCAACTCGCGCATCCCGATCCTCGTGCTGTGGGGACGCGAGGATCGGGTGTTGCCGCCGTGGCAGGCGAAGAACGTGACGTCGATGCTGCCGTGGAGCCACATCCGATTGCTGGACGGAGTGGGGCACACGCCGCACCGAAGCCAACCGGCCACCGTCGTCCGCGAGATCGAGAGTTTCGCCGACTCCGGCGACGTGCGGCGCCGGCGTGGTTCGCTCGTGCAGCCGGACTGAGTCAGCCGGCCACGAAGCTGAGGCGAACCTCGCGCACCTCGTTGTCGATGTTCGTGTCGACGAGGCAGATCGATTGCCACGTGCCCAAGGTCATTCGTCCGTCGAGCACGGGCACGACGAGCGACGGCGCGATGAAGGCGGGCATTACGTGATCGCGTCCGTGCCCGGGGCTGCCATGACGATGCGACCACCGGGCATCGCGCGGTAGCACCGTCTCGAGCGCGCTGATGAGGTCGTCGTCGCTCCCTGCGCCGGTCTCGATGATCGCAAGCCCCGCGGTGGCGTGCGGCACGAACACATTGAGCAGCCCGTCGCCTGCCTCGCGGACGAAAGCCGCGCACTCACCGCTGAGGTCGTGGACGGTCGGCCGGGCGCCGGTGCGGATCGAGAGTGTCTCTGTACGCATAGGGCGATCTTGCCCGTGGGACAGTGGACGCGTGGACGTGGGGATCCTCGGCCCGCTCGTCGTCCGGGACGCGAGCGGCGCTGCGGTCGAGGTGGCCGGCGCGCGATTGCGGGCGCTGTTGAGCTGCCTCGCGCGCGATGCCGGCCGCCCGGTGTCGGTCGGCGCCCTGGCCGATGCCGTGTGGGGCGACGAACCACCTGCCGACGCGGCGAACGCGTTGCAAGCGCTCGTGTCACGACTGCGGCGCACGCTCGGCGACGCCGGGCAGATCACGCAGTCGGCCGCGGGATATCGCCTGGCGCTGCGCCGTGAGGACGTCGACGCGTTCCGCTTCGAGGATCTGGTCTCGTCCGGTGGCCGCGCGCTGCGGTCCGGAGACGTGGCCGGTGCCGCGGCGAAACTGCACGACGGGCTGCAGTTGTGGCGTGGGTCGATGCTCGCCGACGCCGCGACCGCAGCTCGTTTCGAGCAGCTTCGCGTCAGCGCCCGCATCGACAGCGCCACGGCCCACCTCGCGCTCGGCGAGCCGGATCACGCCCTGAACGATCTCGCTGCGCTGCACGACGAACACCCGCTCGACGAACGCGTGGGTGCCGCCCTGGTGACCGCGCTGGCCGCTGCCGGACGTCAGGCCGATGCGTTGCGCGAGTACGACGACCTGCGCCGCAGGCTCGCCGATGAGCTCGGCGTCGATCCCGGCGCAGAATTGCAGGCCGCACATCTGGCGGTGCTGCGCGGTGAGACGGAGCCATTGACCACGCACCGTCGCAACAATCTGCGCGCGCAGTTGACGAGTTTTGTCGGACGCGACGAGGAACTGGCGCGGGTTGCAAAGGCGCTGGCCGAACACCGGCTCGTCACGATCGTGGGACCGGGCGGTGCCGGAAAGACCCGCCTCGCCACCGAAGCCGGCGCCAAGCTGATGGTGCGCGACGGCGTCTGGCTCGCCGAGCTTGCCGCGGTCACCGATGGTGCCGACGTGCCGCAGGCGGTGCTCGGTGCGCTCGGACTGCGCGAGAAGCACCTGCTGGATCGCCGTGCTGCGCCTGCGGTGCAGGACCCCGAGACCAGACTCGGCGAAGTGCTCGCCGACAAGAGCGCCGTGATCGTGCTCGACAACTGCGAGCACGTGATCGACGCAAGTGCGCGACTGGCCGAACACGTGCTCGGGCTGTGCCCCGACGTGCGCGTGCTCGCGACCAGCCGCGAGCCGCTCGGAATCATCGGCGAGGTCGTGCTCGCCGTGCCGCCACTCGGGCAGCCGCCTGACGGCAGCACGGTCGATTTCGCACTCGGCTTCTCGGCCGTACGGCTGTTCGCCGACCGCGCTGCGGCGGCCCGGGCGGACCTCGCCATCGACGAGCACACCATCGGTGCCGTCGTCGAGATCGTGCGCCGCCTCGACGGACTGCCGCTGGCGATCGAACTCGCTGCGGCGCGACTGCGCGCGATGTCGATCAACGATGTTGCGGAGCGGCTCTCGGATCGCTTCCGGCTGCTCACCGGCGGCAGCCGCACAGCACTGCCGCGGCATCGCACGCTGCGCGCTGTCGTCGAGTGGAGCTGGGATCTGCTCACCGCGGACGAGCGGCTGCTAGCCGAGCGCATCGCGGTGTTCCCGGCCGGGGTGACCGTCGCGAGCGCGACCGCGGTGTGCAACGACGACAGGCTGGACGCCGACGCGATCCCCGATCTGTTGGCGTCCCTGCTCGACAAGTCCTTGTTGCAGCTGGTCGCCGACGGCGAGCGCTACCGCATGCTCGAGACGATCCGCGAATACGGCGCCGAACGGCTGGCGGAGCACGGCGGGCTCGAAGCGCTTCGCGCCCGGCATGCCGATCATTTCGCGCAGCTCGTGAGCGACGCGCAGGCACACTTGATCAGCGCCGATCAGCTGCCGTGGTTCGACCGGCTCAACAACGAGCGCGGGAACATCCTTGCTGCGCTGCGGTTCCGGTGCGACATGCAGGACGCCGACGGTGCGGTGCAGATCGCCGTCGACCTCGGGGCCTACGCAATGATGATCGGCAGCCACGACCTCGGCCCATGGATGCAGGACGCGCTCGACGTGCCCGGTGCCGAGAACAGCCCGTTGCGGTGGGTGGCCGCGGCGCTCGCGACGATGACTTCTGCTGCCCAGGCCGGACAGGACGATGTCGAGCTGGGCATGCAGCAGCTCGTCCTGATCGCCGAGCGGTTGGCCGACGTCGATCTCGGCGACCGGCCGCTACTCGGAATTCTTCGACCTGCGGTCGCCTTCTTCGCAGGACTGCTCGAGCTCACCGACCGGCTGCTCGCCGACGGCCTCGAGAGCGATCACGAATGGACGCGTGCGGCTGCCCGGATGTTCCGCGCCAACGTGGCCGAGAACCAGGGCGATCTCGCGGCGATGGAAGCCGACATCGCGATTGCGCTGGAAGGCTTCCGCGCGATCGGCGAGCGGTGGGGGCTGGCCAACTCGCTCAGCGCGCTCGCAACGTTGCTCGTCCTGCAGGGCCGGCTGGACGAGGCCGAGGCTGCCTTCAACGAGGCGCTCGGTCTGATGCGGCTGCTGACATCGACCGAGGACGAGACATTCCTGCTCGTGCGCCTGTCCGACGTCGCGCTTCGGCGTGGTGACGGCGTCCGGGCGCGTGAACTGATGCGCCGCGCCGTCGATCTCGCCGAGGAAGCAGGCGCTCAGCTCGAGTCGGTGTTCATGCTGAGCATGCTCGCCGACGTCGAGCGTCAGCTGGGCGAGGTCGAACTCGCCCGTTCGATGAGCGACACCGCGCTCGAGCGGCTCGCGGCGCTTCCGGCGGCACATCCGGCCATGTCCCACGGCCGCGCGATCACCCTGTCTATGGCAGCGCGGCTACGCATCGACGAGCCGGACCGCGCACGAATGGTTGCCTTGCTGAGCGGGGCCTACACCGCGGCGGTGTCCACGCGCGACGCCCCGATCGAATCGATGGTCGGCGTCGTGGTGTCGGCCGCCCTGCTGGCCGCCGAGCGGACCGTCGCGGCGGCCGAGGTGCTCGGGGCCGCGGCAGTGTTGCGCGGTGCCGACGACTTCAGCTCGGTCGAGATACGACGACTGACCGGAGCCCTGACCACCCTGCTCGGTCAAGACGGGTTCGACGCGGCCTACGCGCGCGGAAAGGGCCTCGACCGGGACGCCGCACTGAAGCGACTCGACCCGGCCGAGGCCCTGACCGACTAGGGGTCAGACCCGGCGCTTGTATGCGCGCAGGGCGAGCGGCACGAACACCCCGAGCAGACCGACGGCCCAGACCGCAGTCCACAACAGGTGCGAGGCAACGGGCCCGCCGATCATGAGGCCGCGGACGACGCCGACCAGGTGCGTGATCGGGTTGACCTTCGTGAACGCCTGCAGCCAGCCCGGCATCGAGTTGATCGGGACGAACGTGCTGCTGCCGAACGACAGCGGGAAGATCAGCAGGAACATGATGCCCTGCACCGCGCCGGACGTCCGGGCCTTCATGCCGACCCACACCGACACCCAGGCGAAGCAGAGCGCGAAACCGATCGCGACAGCGATGGCGGCGACCGCCGCAGCGACACCGGTCTGCACGCGGAAGCCGAGCACGTAGCCGAAGCCCAGGAACACCGAGCACATGATCAGGTAGCGGAAGAAGTCGGCCATCACCGCGCCGAGCAGCGGAACGAGCCGGCCGATCGGCAACGACCGGAACCGATCGAAGACACCCTTCTCGATGTCGGCGTTCAGGTTCTGGCCGAGTGCGATGCTGCCCATGGCGATGCCCTGACCGAGCAAGCCGGGCAACAGGAACTGCAGGTAGTCGTGCTGCGAGCCGTGCGAGATGGCGCCGCCGAACACGTACACGAACAGCAGCAAGAAGATGATCGGCTGGATCGTGACGTCGATCAGCTGCTCGGGCGTGCGCCAGGTCTTGATCAGGCTGCGCTTGGCGACGACGAGTGCGTGACGCAGGTAGCGAGCGCGCGGCGACGCCGCGGCCGTGACGGCCGTGGTCGTCGGGGCGTCAAGAACGGTGGTCATGCGACCTCCTCTGTGTCGGTAGGAGTGCGCGCGCCGGTCAAGGTGAAGAACACCTCGTCCAGGCTCGGCAAGTGGAAGGAGAGCTCGTCGACGCGAATGTTCGCTGCATGCAGGCGATTGACGGCGACGGGCAGGATGTCGTCGCTGTCGACCTTGACCGTGAGCCGATCGCGCCCGTTGCTCTCCGGCGTCGCGCCGGTCATCTCGGCGAGGATGCGGCGCAGGTCGTCGAGCTGTGCCGGGTCGGCCGGTCGCACCGACAGCCGCTGCCCGCCGACGACGCGCTTGAGCCCGTGCGGGGTGTCGTGCGCGATCACGCTGCCGTGGTCGATCACGGTGATCTCGTCGGCGAGCGCGTCGGCCTCTTCGAGGTACTGCGTGGTGAGCAGCACGGTCGAGCCGTCGTCCACGAGGTGGCGCACGACGTCCCACATGTCCTCGCGCTTGGCCGGGTCGAGCCCGGTCGTCGGTTCGTCGAGGAAGATCACGTCGGGACGGCCGACGAGCGAGGCGGCCAGGTCGAGGCGGCGGCGCATGCCGCCGGAGTAGGTCTTGGCGACGCGGTTCGCGGCATCGGTGAGGTCGAACCACGCGAGCAGTTCGCCCGCGCGGGTCCGCGCGTCGCGCGCCGACAGGTCGAGCAACTGGCCGATCATGACCAGGTTCTGCGTGCCGGTGAGATCCTCGTCGACCGAGGCGTACTGGCCGGTGAGACCGATCAGGCGGCGCACCTGCTGGGAGTCACGCGTGACGTCGTATCCGCCGACGCGCGCGGTTCCCTCGTCGGCCCGCAGCAGTGTCGTCAGGATCCGGACGGCGGTCGTCTTGCCGGCGCCGTTCGGGCCGAGCACGCCGAGCACGGTGCCGGGACGGACTGCGAGATCGATGCCGGCCAGCGCCTGGGTGTCGCCGAAGCGCTTGGTCAGGCCGTGGGCCTCGATCGCGTAGTCAAGATTGCGTTGTGTCATGCCGCTACGGTCGCGGGTCGCGCTGACACGACGGTCACACGGCGCTGACAGCCGCTGACAGGCGCTTGTCAGCGCTATTGTCGCGCCACGGTCGCAAGGGGGCGTCATGCAAGACCGCGACGTGGTCGAGGTGCGCGTGCACGGCGTGTCCGGCACGCCGCCGCAGGACCTGCTCGACCGTCCGAACGTCGTCTTGTTGGACGGTGACGCGCGCGCCGGTTTCTACCGCTCGGCCAATCCCGATGACATCAGCGATCGATTCATGTCGAGACCCGGCGCGAGCATCGCGGACTTCGAGGGGCCCTACCTGGAGGGCTACGCGTGGGGTGGGCTCACCTCCGGTTCGGCGTGGCGCTCGTTGTGGTTGTTGCTGCTTCCGTTCTCTCTGCTCAACGTCGCACCGCGGATGCGGCCGGCCGACCCGCCGCGCGACTCGAAGGACGCTGGTCCACGTCTGTACCTGCTCTGGCTGGTCGGGCGCTGGCTCGCGCTCTGTTCGACCGCGGTGTTCGTGATGGCGTTCATCGGCGTCGGCATGGACCTCACCGGCTACCAGTGCGGCCGGCGCACCTGCACGGCCGGGCCGCCGTGGGTCGACGGCATTGTGTTCGGCCACACCGCGGCGCACCAATTCCTCCTCGGTGCGCTCGTCCCCCTGCTCGTCCTGGCGCTGCTGTGGCTCATCGGCGGACGGACGATCGCCCGCTACGAGGCCGTCGGCGTACTCGACACGCTCGCCGAGCCGCGCGCGAGCGGACCCGAGCCGCCCGGACTCAAGTCGCGCTGGATGTGGCAGAACGAGCGTCCGGTGCGCAGGCTGCGGGCAGCACATCTGCAGACCGGGGTCGGCATGGTCGTCGCGTTCGCGGCGGCTCCGTCGGGCGGATGGCAGCACGTCCTCGGCCTCGTCGTCGGTCTCGGAGCGGCGGTATACGCGGCCGTCGCCGTCGCGATCGGCAGCTTCACCGCGCCGTACGAGTCGCGTGGCTGGACGATCGCGAGCCTCGTGTGCTGGTTGGCACTGCTCGGCGCCGGCGCCGCGGAGGGGTTGCGGCTCGCCTTCGTCGCCGACAAGCCATCGGTGGCCACGACGGTAGCCATTGTCAACTTCACGCCAGGTCCGGACGGCGTCCCACGACCGACGCCGGCGGGCCTGCCCGGCTATGCGAGTACTGCGTTGTGGCTGCTGCTGGCCGAGCTTGCCCTGCTGGTCGTGTTGCTGGTGGTCGTATGGCGCGCGGCTCGCGCAGCCGCGCAGCCCGCGGACTTCGGCGAGCGCGGCCCGTCGGCGGGCATGGCGGGCTACGGCACCTGGGTGCTGTCGGTGATGGCGGTGTTCATGGGCGCGGTGTTCACCGCGGGCGTCTACCTGTTCGCCGGCGGGTGGTTGCATGCCCACCACACCATTCCGCGTCCGACCGACATCAGCCCTCGGCAGCCGTACTTCAGCTATCCCGAGGTCATCGTCGATGCGGGTACCGCCTACGCGGTCGCCGTCGCCTTCGCTGCTCTCGTGCTCATCGGCTGCGGCATCTACGGCGCGATCCGCCTGGCGCGCGTCCGCGACACGAGCCGGCTGATCGTGCCCGGCGCAGGCGTCGGCGACTACGGCAGCGACTGGACCGACGGCGACCCCAAGCGCCGCACCGCGATCCTGCGCGCGATGTGGCTCGGTGGCGTTGTCGACATCGGTGGGCGACCCATCGTGCTGTTGATGGTCGCCGGCGCGGTGATGAGCGAGATCGTCGGCGTGCTGCTGTTCCTCGAGCATGTCTTCGGTGTCTCCGCGGCCACCGACTGGTTGCGCGGCAGCACCGGTCTCGGCTTCTTCTCGGTGCGCAATCTGGAAGCCGCCGGCGCCTACGCGGTGGTCCTGACTCTGATCGCGCTTGTCGTCCTGGGTTACTACGCGTTCCGCAAGCAGTCGCTGCGTCGTTCGGTCGGCATCCTGTGGGATCTCGCGTCGTTCTGGCCGCGGCTCGGCCATCCGCTCGCGGCGCCGTGTTACGCCGAACGTGCCGTGCCCGATCTCGTCGAGCGCGCGCACCTGCACGCCGGCAACGGGTACGGCGTCGTGCTCGCCGCGCACAGCCAAGGCACCGTGTTGAGCGCGGCGGCGATGCTGCAACTAGGCCGCCACGACCAACTTGTGACACCCGAGCAGCGGGTCGTACCGAACATCGCGTTCCTCAGCTGCGGCTGCGTGCTGCGTCGGCTGTACGGCCGGTATTTCCCGGCCTACTTCGGCCCGGACACACTCGCCGCGGTGGCCGACCTGCTCACCGACCGTGCAGCCGACGGCGCGTTGCCGCGGTGGCGCAACCTGTGGCGCTACACCGACTACCTCGGCGGTCCGATCAGCCTGGGTCCGCCGGCGCAGGCGCAACCGCCGTGGACCGCTGTTGCAGCCGGCGACCCTGCGGTTGCCCCGCTCGGTGGGCTGCACATCGACGCGCACTTGATCGACCCGCCCTTCGGGCCGGTACCGGGGAGCACGGACGTCCCTGCTCCCAAGCGGCATTCGGACTACTGGAAGGAACCGGAGTTCCAGCGGGCGGTGATGTTCCTGGGCTCGACGATCTCCGTCCGACGCGCTCCGTAGGCTCGGTGCATGCCGACGCCACGTCCCGACGGTCGCTCCGCCGACCAACTCCGTCCCGTCACGATCACCCGCGACTGGCAGAAGTACGCCGAGGGCTCCGCGCTCGTCGAGTTCGGCGAGACGAAAGTGCTGTGCGCCGCATCGGTGCAGCAGGGCGTGCCGCGCTGGCGCAAGGGCAGCGGCCTCGGTTGGGTGACCGCCGAGTACGCGATGCTGCCGCGGGCCACGCTCACCCGCAACGACCGCGAATCGGTGCGCGGCAAGATCGGCGGCCGCACGCACGAGATCTCGCGCCTGATCGGACGGTCGCTGCGCGCCGCGATCGACCTGTCGGCACTCGGCGAGAACTCGATCTCGATCGACTGCGATGTGCTGCAGGCCGACGGTGGCACGCGCACGGCGGCCATCACCGGCGCGTATGTCGCGCTCGCCGACGCAGTGTCGTGGTTGCGCGAGAAGGGTTCGCTCGCCCGTCCCGAACCGTTGATCAACTCGATCTCGGCGGTGTCGGTCGGTGTGATCGACGGCGAACCGCGGCTCGACCTGATGTACGAAGAGGACGTCCGTGCCGAGACCGACATGAACGTCGTGGTCACCGGCGCAGGTGAGTTCGTCGAGGTGCAGGGGACGGCCGAGGGCGCGCCGTTCCGACGTGACGAGCTCGATGCGCTGCTCGATCTCGCGGTCGCCGGCTGCGCGTCCCTCACCGAGGCACAGGTCAAGGCGCTGGGGAATTGACCGACCTGCTCCTCGCCTCGCGCAATCCGAAGAAGCTCGTCGAGATGCGCCGCATCATGGCCGCTGCCGTGCCGGAGATTCGACGTGCTCGGCCTCGACGACGTGCCGGCCTACGACGAGATCCCGGAGTCGGGCGCGACCTTCGCCGACAACGCGCTGATCAAGGCGCGGGAGGGTTTCGCACACACCGGGCTGCCGACTGTTGCCGACGACTCAGGCCTGAGCGTCGATGCGCTCAACGGCATGCCCGGCGTGCTGTCGGCGCGATGGTCGGGACGGCACGGCGACGATCGCGCGAACCTCGAACTCGTGCTCGCGCAGCTGTCCGACACCCCCGACGAGCGGCTCGGCGCGGCGTTCGTCTGCGCGGTCGCGCTCGTCTCGGCTCGCGGCGAGACGGTCGTCGACGGACGGATGCCCGGCCGGCTCGTCCGGGCGCCGCGCGGCGACAACGGCTTCGGCTACGACCCGATCTTCGTCCCGGACGGTTACGAGGTGACCAGCGCCGAGTTGCCCTCGGCAGAGAAGGACGCGATCAGCCACCGTGGCCAGGCGCTGCGGGCGATCGTCCCCCACGTGGCGACGCTCGCCTGAACCGTCACGACAGCGCCAGCAACTCCACGAGCGTGCGGGCCGCCTGGCCACCGTCCTCGAGCGCGATCGCGAGCGCGGTCGGGACGTCGAGATCGTCGAGCAGCGCTGCGGGCACGGCCGCCTGGCCCGCGTCGCTGCCGTCCGGACGGGCCGCGGCTGAGTACAGCTGCTCGATGGCACCCGCGGCCGCGTCGAGATGGGCTGGGTCGTAATCCCAGGCTTCCGCCCACGACCGGTTGAGGCACAGCAGCCGGACGGCCGCCGGCGGGTAGCTGCGCAACAGCTCTTCGATCAGCACGAGATTGCCGGTCGACTTCGCCATCTTCGCGCCGCCGACACTGACGATTCCGGCGCGCAGCCAGGCGCGGGCGAACGGTGCGACGCCGGTCGCGCCCTCGGCCAGCGCCGCCTCGCACGCGTGATGCGGATAAGCGAGATCGGCGCCGCCGCAGTGGATGTCGACGCTCGGGCCGTAGAGGGCAAGCACCATCGCCGCGCACTCGGCGTGCCAGCCCGGCCGACCCTCGCCCCACGGCGACGGCCAGCTGACCTCTTCGTCCTTGGTCTCCTGCCAGACGGCGACGTCGAAGGGATCGTCCTTGTCCGGCGCGTCCGGGTGGTCGTGGTACTCCGCCGAGAGGCGCAGTGCGGTGTCGCGGTCGAGGCCGTCGGCGGCTGATGCAGTGCGCGCGTAGACCGTCCCGCCGCGCACGTAGGCCCGGTCGCGCGCGAGCAGCGCCGTCGCCAACTGGACCACGTGACCGACCGCCTGGGCGGCGGTGGGCGAGTGGTCGGGGACGCGCACCCGCAGCGTCGCCATGGTCGACTCGAACGTCGCACGCTGCAGCGTCGCCATCATCGAGTACGACTCGCCGCGTCGGCGCGCCTCGGCGAACAGCACGTCGTCGACGTCGGTGACGTTGCGCGCGACGGTGACGGTGTGGCCGTGCCACGACAGCACCCGGTCGACCAGATCGGACCAGATGTAGGTCGCCGCGTGCCCGAGATGCGTGACGTCGTAGGGCGTGATGCCGCAGACATACATGCGCACCCGACCGACGGTGGGGACGGGCGCCCCGCCGAGCTGCATCGGCATGGGCGGTCCGGTCAACCGCATCGGGTTCATGCGCCGTCCTAGGGGAGCGAGTTCAGGTAGGCCAGGATCCCACGCGTGATCGCCGCAGCGATCCGCCCCCGTCCAGAAGACGAACTTTGCTTCGCCGCATCGGATGCGTTGCGCATGTTGCCGAGCTCGAGGAACGCCGTCGGGCTCTTGGACAGGTTCAACCCCGCCAGGTCGTCACGGTAGTAATAGCCGTTGTTGCCGACATAGTTGGCGACGGTGAGCCCGGACGACGATGCGAGTGTGCGGTGCAGGTCAGCGTTGAGCTGCCGCGTCAGCTGCACCGTTGCCGCGCTTGCGCCCACAGGTCGGCGGCTGTCGACGCACAGGTGGAATCCGTGGTCGGACGACGGAGCGCCGTCGGCGTGGATCGCGATGGATGCGCTGACGCCCTTGGTGCTCTCGATCGCCGCCCGGCGATTGACGCACGGACCGACGCCGGTGTCGCTGCTGCGCGTCATGATCACGCGGATGTGATGCGCGATCAGCAGGCTGCGCACGCGATTGGCCACCCACCAGGTGAACGCGTGCTCCGGGTAGCCGGCGTTGGTCTCGGTGCCCGTCGTGTTGCACGGCTTGTAGCGACCGTAGCCCGCGTAGACCAGCCGGTTGATCTGCCGCAGGTGCGTGCTGTTGCCGCCGTTGTGACCTGGGTCGAGCACGACGGTGCGCGGAGCCGGTACCGGCGGGATCGGGCCGCCGGTGATTCCGCGGATGACGCGCACGGCTTCGCCGGTGACGATCTGCTCGCCGGGCGCGTAGTAGAGATCGTGCGGCCCTTCGGACAGGATCGCCACGGCCCAGTGGTCGTTGATGGTGATGCCGGTCGTGTTGATGATCGCGTTGGCCGGATGCTGCACGTCGCGGTCGGTGTCCCATCCGTTCTTGACCGCGGATTTCGGCGCGGCCTTGGCGAGACCGAACGCATTGGGCTCACCGTTGGCGCTGACCTGCTTGTAGGCATGCATCGTGCGGAGCAGCCACGGCCACACGACGTGGTCGTCGTGGATCGCGTTGTAGAAACGCACCATGCCGCGCGCGGTGATCTGCGTGCTGCCCCAGACGCCGTGCATCGTCGGCGGGGCGCCGATGCCCGACAGGTGGTAGTGCGCCTCGAGCCACGGGAGCAGGTGGTCGCGTCCGACGCGTGGGTAGAGCGCCCACGCCGCCTTGTTGTCCGATGCGGTGATCATCGACCTCGCGCGCTCGGCCACCGTCCCGTGCATCTGTCCGCTGAGCAGTAACCGCGTCGCGATCATGACCTTCACGACCGACGCCGACGCGAAGCGTTGCCGCGCAGCACCGGACTGCCAGATCTGGCCGCTGCGGAGGTTCAGGACCGCGATCCCGGTACGCATCCCGTTGGCTGCCGCATACTGCTGCGCGATGTCGAGACCGCGCTGGATGTGCCGCGACGTCGTCGCCGCAGTCGCTGCAGGAGCCGCGGGGACGACGAGAAGGGCTGTGCCGATGAGCGCTGCTGTGGCAAATCGCCTGATCACGACCGGTATTGTGTCTCATCGCAAGCAGCTGCGGGCGTAGCTCAATGGTAGAGCCTCAGTCTTCCAAACTGATTACGCGAGTTCGATTCTCGTCGCCCGCTCCATGTAGACAGTCCGGCCCTTGCCGGACCGCGTGACATCGCAGCGCGTTCACGCACGCGACGGGAACGGCGATCACTGCTGACCGCGTCAGGTCTGGTCGAACGGGTTCGTCGGCCAGTAGGCCGTGTCCAGGCCGGCGTGCAGCAATGCCCGCGCCGCCAAGGGTGCGACGAGTGTGACGACGGCTCGCTTCAGCTTGGGCACGACATCGCAATCCGGCGCGTTGACGATGTTGCTCGCCAGCACATTGATCGTGACCGACGAGGCCCGTTGTTCGATGACGACGCCGTTGACCTGCTCGCACGAGGGGCGGCTCGCGAACACGATGTCCAGGTGGGCCCGGCTGACAGAGACTCGACGCCAGGGCAGCGCGATATGACCCTTCGCTGCCGATGCCGGAAGGCGGCGCAACGCGACGACGGGGGCAGCGGCGAGGTCGGCAGCACTCAGTTGGCGCGCTCCCGCAGCGGCTGTCGAGCCTTTACCAGCCGACGCCATGCCGGATCCGGCGGAGTGGGACAGCGATCGACCCAGCCACGCGCCACCGCCGAGCACGGCAAGGACGGCCGCACCGATGAGCAGCCGGCGCACCACGAGGCGCTTCCGCGTGCCAGCCACAGTGCACCCCCGATGTCCGGCGAGCGACCCATCGACGCCAACGGTACTGCCCGCAGGGCGCCACAGAGCCCCTCGAGTAGCGGGTGGGCCCGATTGCACCAACTGGGGCGCAAGTACTAGCGGGGCTTGACCTCGCCGCTCTTGGACACGGCGCCACTCGTCTCGACCGGCTTCGCCTTCTTGGGTTGCTTGGGCTTACGTATCTCTCGGCCGCCCTTGTTCTTTCCAGACATGCTCGCTCCCGCGATGTGAGTAGGTGTCCCGTGGGCGCTCCTGCCGCGGTCGTGAGGTGGTGCTGACCCTACGCTCGACGGGCCCGGGCGAAGAGTGTTTGGCCCGATGTCTGTCGGCCGCTGGGTCATCCGAAACGGAAGCGATGCTTTTCCGCCCGGGCTCGGAGTGCCGCATCGAAGTTCTGCCGCCGCACGGCACCGTTCGTGCTGCAGTTGCACATGGTCTTGGATTCGGACAGTTCGGCCGCGTCGGCTGGGCATCCCCAGTGGCAGGCGCACGGGCACAGCGTGACAAACCTGCGCAGGCCGAGCAGACCTACCGTGCGAGCCGACCCGACGTGCTCGCACCGGTCGTGCTCACGGACGCGGCACTCTTCGGTCCACTTCCGCGCACGCTCGAGCTCACCGTCCCCCGCCATTTGCGGATCGTAGATCCGGCGTCCTGAGGGTCGTTGTTCGAAAACTTGTCGGTTTCAGGACCGGCGGTCGTTGCTGCCCTTGCCGAAGACGCCGAGGATTCCTCGTCCGGGCCCGCGGCCCTCGTTCATGTACTTGATGTCTTCGTCCGCCTCACGCGACTTGCGCGCGCCCCATATCAGGGCACTGCCCAGCACGACGACCAACACGATCAGCAGGACGTACATCATCGGTTGCCTCCTCGGCCGACCCGATCTTGTCCTCGACCTTACGTCGCTCGAGCCCCTCGCCGCAGTCTGGGCGCGTACGCGACCAGGGAAGCCGCAACGAGTCCGGCGCCGACCCAACCGAGATCGGGCGCGCTGATGACGCCGAGCAACCGTGAGCCGAGCAACGCGCCGCCAGCGATTCCGATGTTGGTGGTCGCATTGACGAGGGACGTGGCGGCGTCGGTCGCGTCGCCGGCCGAGTGCAGCATGACGGTCTGGGTCAAGGTCGGGAACGCACCGAACGCGACGCCCCACACCGCGACAACCGCGACAATGCCGATCGTCGAGGCGACCACCGCGGCGAGGACGAGGCTCGCGGCTGTCAACACGATGTCGACGGCAAGCGCTTCATACGGACGGCGCGCAACGATCGCGCTCGCGGCGGCGAGCCCGACCAGGCCGCCGACGCCGTATCCGAACAGCACCGTGCCGATGTCACTGCGCGCGACACCGTCGTGGAGCAGCAGCGGGCTGACGTAGGTATAGAGCGTGAAGTGACCGAGCGCGAGCAGCGTGATCACGCTTGCCATGACCACGACGGCGGGACGGCGGATGCCGACGAGCACACGCGTCCGTGAGGTCGTGCGAGCCGGCGCCTGGTCAGGCAGGAGCCGCACGACCGCGATCGCGAGCACGCCCAATGCCACCGCGAGAACGGCGAAGGCCCACCGCCAGCCGAGCGCGGTCCCCAGCAACGTCCCGACGGGTACGCCGAAGACCAGCGCCAGTGCATTACCGACCATCACAACAGCGATCGCGCGTCCCGATCTCGTGGCGTCGACCAGCGACACCGCCGCAGCCACGGACACGGCGAAGAAGCCGGCGTGCGCAATGCCGCCGATCGTCCGTGCGACGACCGCGACGGCGTAGTCCGGCGCAGCGGCGAACACGATGTTGCTGACGGTGTAGGCGCCGAGCAGTACTGCGAGCACCGCGCGCCGCGGCCAGCGCTCTGCAAGCGCTGCGATGGGGACCGACAAGACGGCAACCAGTACGGCGTAGACCGAGACGAGGACGCCGGCGGCCGACGACGACACACCGAGACCGCGCCCGATCTCGGGGAGCAACCCGACCGGCAGCATCTCGGTCGATATCGCGAAGAACACGCAGGCCGCGAGCAGCACGAGCGGCGCTCGGTGCGCCGTGCTCGCCGCGCGGTTCGGCGCCATCGCACCCTCGACGTCCACCCCTTGATGATCGCGAATGCGGGTGACCGAGCTGCGGGCGCCGTCATTGCGGACGCCCATCGTCCGCAACCGTTCCTAGACTGCCGCCATGGCTATCGCACGCTTTCCCGTGACCGTTCTCGACTGCCCCGACCCGAAGGCAATGGCCGCTTTCTACAGCGCCTTGCTGGGCTGGGCGATCGAAAAGAACGACGACGAGTGGTCGGCGATCCGCGCCGACTACGGCGACTCGCTGGCGTTCCAGAAGGTCGACTCGTACCGGGCACCGCAGTGGCCCGGGCAGGAGGTGCCGCAACAGATGCACATCGACGTGGACGTCGACGACCTCGACGCTGCTGAAGCGGCGGTGCTGGAGCTTGGCGCTACCAAACACGATCACCAGCCGGGTACGACTTTCCGGGTCTTCCTCGACCCGGCCGGTCACCCGTTCTGTCTGTGCGTGGGCTGACTCGTCGTGCAGACCGAGTCGCGAGCCAGGTTGTCAGAGGTCGGTGGCGCGCGGATGCAGCGGTTCGTAGACACCGACCACGCTTCCACCCGGGAGCCGGAATCGTGTGACATGCCCCCACCGCGCGTGCGTGATCTCGTCGAAGTCGACACCACTCGCGCGCAACGCGGTCATGGTCTCGTCGAGGTCGTCGCACATCAGGTAGAGCTCGTGCTCGGTGGTCGAGTCACTCGGGTGCACGGCCAGTTCCGCAGGCGGCAACTTGAACATCAGCCAGCCGCCGCCGGCGTCGACATGCGGATAACCCAACACGTCACGGAAGAACTCGCGGTCGGCGTCCGGGTCAGCGCTGTAGATGATGAGATGCGCACCCGAGATGGCCACCGGGTCAGCCTCGCACAGGGCCGTGGGTGCGTCCGATGACTGTCACGGACTGGCTGCTCGACTCCGATCCCGCAGTGCGGTGGCAGGCCCTGCGCGATCTCACTGACGCCGGTGCCGACGAGGTTGCCGCCGAGCGCTCGAAGGTTGCGACCGAAGGCTGGGGCGCACGGTTACTCGCGCTCTGCGCTGACGACGGCTGGGCGGGCGGCGCGTGCTTCCCGGCCGACTTCCGTGGCGACTTCTCGCAGGGCCAGCCGTGGACGTCCACGTTGCCGACGCTCGGGTTGCTGCGCGATTTCGGTATCGACCCGAACGCGGACGTCGTCCGCGAGAAGGTCGCGCTCGTGCGCGACAACTCTCGGTGGGAGTACGACGGATCGCCCTTCTTCGACGGCGAAGTCGAACCATGCATCAACGGACGCACTGTCGCGCTCGGCGCGTACTTCGGTGTCGACGTGGACGCGCTCGTCGCCCGACTGCTCGGCGAGCAGCTGGAGGACGGCGGGTGGAACTGCGAGGTCGAGAACGGGTCGGTGCGCTCGTCGTTCGACACGACGATCTGCGTCCTCGAAGGCTTGCTGGAGTACGAGCGCGCAGGCGGATCGCACCCGGTCGTGGACGCGCGACGCCGCGGTGAGCAGTACCTGCTCGACCGGTCGTTGATGAGGCGGTTGAGCACCGGCGAGCTGGTCGATCCCGACTATCTGAAGTTCTCGTTCCCGACGTGGTGGCATTACGACGTGTTGCGTGCCCTCGACTACTTCCGCGCTGCCGGAGATCAGCATTCGAAGCTGAGCGAAGCCATCGAGCTGGTGCGTTCGAAGCGGCAGCCGGACGGGACGTGGCTGCTCGAGCACACCTATGCGGGCGCGGTGCATTTCGCGATGGAGGACGGCGACGGCCAGCCGAGCCGGTGGAACACGCTGCGCGCGATGCGCGTGCTGGCTTGGTCGGGCGACTGATAGTCAGGGACGGCGGAACTCGAGTCCGGTCGGTTCACGGCTCATCGGGCTGCGCGCTTCCCGCGTTCGGGTTGGGGGAGGGCGGGGCGTACAGCTGGCCCCACACGATCAGTTCGTTGCCCGTCCACACCTGTAACGGCGGATCGCCCTGATAGGGCGAGGACAGCAGCCGGGCTCCACGTTTGCGTTGCTGGATCCCATGCAGCGTGCGCGTACCCGATCCGAGCGCGAGGACTGCCGCTCCCGTCCAGCTGAACGATTCCGCGCCGACGATCCCCTCGGAAGGGCCATTGCGCGATCGTCGTCAGCCGGCCGGCGCGGGGGTCCGCCCACGTTCCGGTGCTCACGCCCGGCAATCCGCTGCATGTGTCGCATTCAACGCCCGGCGGGACGCGAACAGGATGTGATCGCCCGTCCAGGCCGGCGGCCCGACGCTGTACCCATCGCGCGACCGGCAGCAATTGGTCGGTTTCCACGAGTTCGTGCCCGGGCCGTAGACGAAGGCGACGTTCCCGGTCTGCAATGCCCGTGGGGGTAGGGTCTGCACCGGCAGTCCACACGTACAGGGTTGGCGCCCACCTCGAGCGCCTGAGATCGAGAGCAACTTCGGTCTGGCTGATCGGTGATGTTCGGCAGCGTCGTCCACGAGTTGTCGGCCGGGTTGTACGCGTGCACCTGCGCAGATCGCGAACGGAACGCGGTCGTGAACAACACGACATCGCGCCCGGTCCACACCGCTGTCGCTTCGCGGCACCTGCACGTCCAACGGCGGCAACGTTGCCAGGTGCGGGTGATCGGGTCGTACAGCGCGCCGTCAGGGATGGGTACCGATCGGAGCCGCCCTCCCCATACGAACAATTTGCTTCCGGTCCATGCGATACGCCGCGCCCTGCCGCGGGCTCGAGCGGCGATGCGGGCAGCCGCTGCCAAGTCCGTGTGGCCGGGGTCGTAGCTTGCGCCGTCATTGTAGAGGTGCCCGGTCTTCTGCGAGGCTCCGCCCCACACGATCATTCGGCTTCCTGTCCATACGGAGACCGTTCCCGTAGTCACGTCGCTGCCGAGATGGGAGCGTCCGGCATGGTCGTCCACCGGTAGTGCGTCAACTGACTCACGGTCACATGACCTGCGTCGACCGCCACGCCTGGAGTCGTAATCCGGCCGGAACTCGGTCCAGGCGTTCCGCCGAGGTGTGTTGCGACGACGGCCACCGCGACGATGGTGGCGACTGCGGCCGCCATCGACAGGCGTGTGGTCCGCCGCCCGCGCCGCCGCCGGGCGAGGGACTCGAGCGAGGGCGGCTCGAAGTCGGTACCGGCGAGGTCGGCTACCGCTTCGAACCGTGCACGCAGTGTGGTCTCACCCATGGCGCGTCGCCTCCTTGGTGTCGTCGATGGCGTCCGGACCGAGCCGGCTCCGCAACGTGGCCAGTCCACGACTCGCGCGGCTCTTCACCGTCCCGGGCGAGCAGCGCAGGATCTCCGCGGTTTGCGCCTCGGACAGGTCTTCGAAGTAGCGCAACACCAGCACGGCGCGCTGCGCCCACGGGAGCGCTCCGAGCGCCGTGTAGAGATCCAGAGCCGCGGCGCGTGCGGCCGTCGTGTCGGCCGCTTCTTTGTCGAGTGCGGCCGCGGACGGAATCTCGCCCCGCCAGCGACGCCGCGTCCAACGTGCAGCGAGCCTGGTCATGGTCGTGCGGGTGTACGCGTGCGCTGCGTCACTGCTGCGCAGAGCGCGCCAATGCGAGTAGGTGCGGAGCAGCGCCGATTGCGCGAGGTCCTCGGCGTGCCCGCGGTCGCCGAGGAGGAGAAAGGCGAAACGGACTAGCTGCGCATGTCGCGTTGCGACGAACTGCGCGAACGCGTCCGAGTCGGACACGGCATGCACCTCCCATCACCTAGAGGCGTTGGCGGGTCGATTCGGTTCCCCGCCGCGAAACGACGTACTAGCCACCCATCGGTCGTCCAGCTAGCAGGCGTGTGGAGCGAACGCGATCCGCGAAGCATGTATCACGCGTCGCCACCGACCCTCCCTATTGCCCAATACCCCATACCGATCAGTAGGAGATAGCGCTCATGAGCACGACCACCGTCACCCGGCCCGCCGCCAAGACCGCTGTCGGCGCGGGCGCCGAGATGAAGACCATTCACTCCGCGTTCCGTCGCGAGCTTCGACTGGCACCCGCCCTGCTGCGCTCGGTCGAGCACGGCGATCGGCTGCGGGCCAACATCGTCGCGACACACCTCGACCTCGTCGACCGATTCCTGCACCACCACCACACCATCGAGGACGACATGCTCTGGCCGAAGCTGCTCGAGCGGGTGCCGGCCGAGATCGCTCCGATCGTCGAATTGATGGAGTCGCAGCATCACGTCGTGGCCGAGTTGCTCGAGCACACGGTCGTCGAGCGCGCTGCCTGGCGCAAGGACGCCGATTCCGCACGCGCAGCCGAACTCGCCGCGGTCTACACGCGCCTGTACGGCGCGCTGATCGAACACCTCGACGCCGAGGAGCAGCACGTCATGCCGCTCGTCGAAGCGTGCATCACGCACAAGGAGTGGGCGAAGATCGGCAAGGCCGCCCAGCGCAGCACGCCGGTCAAGGACGCACCGCGCATGCTGGGGATGCTCGCCTACGACGGCGACCCCGAAGTCATGCGCGAGATGCTCGGCGCCGTGCCCGGCCCGATGCGCAAGGTAGTCCTGTCGATGGGACGCCGTGCCTACGCCAAGCACGCGCAGCGCGTCTACGGCACGCCGACGCCCTGACCACCGCTGGTCGGTCTACTGGCCGGCGAGTCGCTCCAACACCGGGGTGAGCTCGCCCAGTTCGCCCAACAGAATTGATGTAATGCCGAGTTCCTCACGCAGGCGTAGGAACTTTTCGACGAGGCCATCGACAGACCCGATGAACAGATGCGGGGAGTCGATGGCCTCGTCCGCTGTCAGCTCGACGCCCGTCCGCTCGCGGATCGAATCGATTGCACGACCGACCTCCCCGCGGACGTCGTCGGTGATCGTGGGCGCCCACGCCGACGGATAGATGTTGAACTCGAGCGAATCGAATCGATCGCCGGCCGCCTCGCGCACCCATTCGATCTTCTCGCGCGTCGCGTCCCACGTGATCGAGTGCGTATCGAGCTTGGCACCTTTGCCGATCCGCGGAGCGAGCCCGACGATGTCGGCCTCCCTCGCAGCAAGGGTCAGCGTTCGTCGTCCGCCACCACCGATGAAGAAGGGCGGATGCGGACGTTGCACCGGCGTCGGCACGCCGGTGTAGTCGGTGATCGTGTAGTGCTCGCCGGCGAAACTGAACGGCTCGGCCGCGAACATGCCTTTGAGGACGGTGATCGACTCCTCGAGCCGAGCCTGCCGCACCGGGGTGGGGTCGAAGCTCAAACCGATCGCGTCGTACTCGGGCTTGTTCCAGCCGGCGCCGATCGCAACGTCGAGCCGCCCGCCGGACAACACGTCGATGCTCGCGAGATCCTGTGCGAGCACCGCCGGGTGGCGCAGATCGTTGTTCAGCACGAACGCCGAGAGCCGCAACGACGAGGTCGCCGCCGCTGCAGTCGCGAGCGCGACAACGGGCGAGAGTTGTCCGAGCAGATGGTCGGGGATCACCAGCGCGTGATAGCCCAGATCCTCGGCACGCTTGGCGCGGGTGGCGAGTTCATCGCCATCGACGATCTCGTGGATGTCGGCGAGGAAGTGGAACGGACGCATGGTGGTCAGTATTGCGTCCGCCGACGTCGGTGTGAACTCCTTCGCGAGTGGTCAGTTATGCGCGCTCGGGTGCTCGCCGAGCAGGAATCGTCATATATTTACTGCGGATTCTCGTCCACAACTCTGGTGTTTCTTCCTCGGAAGAGATAGAATCGAACATGTGAGCGCAGCATCGTTGACCGGCACGGCAGTGCTGGATCGGCTGCGCGAACTGGAGGCTTCGAAGCAGGTCGATCGAGGTCGAGCAGCTGAGCCTGATCGCGCAGGTCGAGGCGGAGGGGCTCGCGTTCGATCTGGGGGCGAAGAACACGGCGGTGTTGCTGCGTGATGCGCTCAAGATCGGTGGGCGTGATGCGGCCGGTCGGGTGCGGCTGGCGGCGGCGGTGACGCCGCGGCGCACGCTGACCGGCGAGACGGTCGAAGCGCAGCATCCGCAGACCGCGGCCGCGCTGGCCGAGGGGGCGATCTCGACCCGGGCACGCGGCCACGGTCGTGGCGATGACGGACAAGATCGACGACCTGCTCGCCGACCAGTCGGCACCGCTGTTCGAGACGGCGCTGCTCGACTTCGCCCGCGACCACGACCCGGACCTGCTGGCCAGGTTCGCGAACGGCCTGTACGCCCGGGTCGATCAGGACGGGGCGTTTCGTGACATCGAGGCCGCGCACCGGCGCCGCACCCTGTCGCTGCGCCGGCGTGCGGACGGGTCAGCGTCGATCGCCGGCGAGCTGACCTGCGAGGCGGCCGAGTACCTCGAGACCCTGTTCGACACCCTGGGCAAGCCACACACCGGCCCGGACGGTGAGCGTGACCCGCGCACCCCGGGTCAGCGGCGCCACGACGCGCTGCTCGGCGCCTTCAAGATTCTTTTCTCCTCCGGTTCGTTGCCGACAGCGAACGGCTGCGCCACCACGCTGGTGCTGACCGCGACCGTGGGCGAGTTCGCCGACGGCACCGGCATCGTCCACACCGCCCACGGCTACGCGGTCCCCACCGCGGTCGCCGACCGGTGGCTCGACCCCAAAGCCAAAGCGATCCTGGTGCTGCTCTCGAAAACGAAGAGCATCCTCGCCTACTCCGACCAGCACAGGTTGTTCACCGAACAACAACGACTAGCCATGTTCGCCCGAGACAAAGGCTGCTCCTACCCCGGCTGTGATGCGCCCTTGTCGTGGACCCAGGCTCATCACGTGACGGACTTTGCCAAGACCAAACGCACCAGCGTCGACGACGGCACCCTGGTCTGCCGGCAGAACCACGCCATGTTCGAACAGATGGGCTGGGCCTCGATCATGCTCAACGACCTACCCCACTGGGTCCCGCCTGCCTGGGTCGACCCGGCACAGAAGACCACAGACGCAACACCATGCACGACTTCCCCGAACGACCCGATCACCGCGGCTGAAGCATGCCTCCCAGCGCAACCGCACCTACCAGCGAGGACTACCCGGTCTCTCGACTGCGTTCGGACCGGACCGGAGAAGCGCAACTCGACCTCCCGCGGTACTCCCGTCGCTGCGCACTTGTTCTTATCTCTCGCCTTCCAGCACTGTCACCACGATGGCTGGGTCCGTTGGTGGTGGGATCGCGAGTCAAGTTTTTGGTTCTGCGGCATACGGTCAGGAGATGTCCCTGGTGCTGGACCACC
The DNA here is from genome assembly GCA_963754285.1 of uncultured Actinomycetota bacterium. Taxonomy (GTDB): domain Bacteria; phylum Actinomycetota; class Actinomycetes; order Mycobacteriales; family Jatrophihabitantaceae; genus RYN-133. The sequence continues at coordinate 237,827 of CAVWFN010000007.1, read as the reverse complement.
TCGCCTACGCCGTCCCGGATCTCGACCGAGCGGTCGCGGACTTCGAGTCGACGACGGGCCTTCGGCCCGTTCCGGGTGGAAGCCATGCGGGGCTCGGGACGGCGAACTACCTCGTCGGTCTCGGCGACGCGTATCTGGAAATCATCGGACCGGATCCGGCACAACCCGACCACATCGGTCCGCGGCCTTTCGGTGTCACTGCCAGTGCAGAACCGCGGTTGGTCACCTGGGCGGTCCGCACCGCGAACATCGACGACACCGTGGCCGCGGCGCGCCGCAACGGTTACGACCCGGGACCTGTCATTGCGATGTCGCGCCGCACCCCGTCCGGAGAAATGCTCGAGTGGCGCTTGACGTCGCCGGACGCGCCGAGGATGAACGGTCTGCTTCCGTTCGTCATCGACTGGGGCGACACCGCGCACCCGTCGTCGGGTGAGCTTCCGCAGGCAAGACTGATCGACTTCCGCGCAACGCATCCTGATCCGGCCGAAGTCGAGCGCACGCTCGCAGTGCTCGGCGCGGATCTGATCGTCGACACCGGGCGCGACATGACGCTCCATGCCGTGCTGGAAACACCGCGAGGTGAGCGAACGCTGTGACGCCCCTGGTGAGAGCGGGCTGATATCAGGGTCCCCTAGGGGCAGACACCGATGCCTTCCGCGCCGATCGTGCCGGATGATTCCGTCCATGATCGAAGCGCGAGGACTGACGAAGCGATACGGCGACAAAGCTGCGGTGAACGATCTGAGTTTCCAGGTCCGCGCAGGGACGGTGACGGGATTCCTCGGGCCCAACGGTTCAGGCAAGTCGACGACGATGCGACTGCTCCTCGGACTCGACCGCCCGACCGCGGGCACGGCACTGATCAACGGCAAGCGCTACGTCGACCTCCCCGCCCCATTGCACGAGGTCGGTGCGCTGCTCGAGGCACGTGCCGTGCACACCGGACGCTCGGCGCGCAACCACCTGCTCGCGATGGCAGCGACACACGGCATCGCGCGGAGTCGGGTCGACGACCTGATCGACCTCGTCGGGCTGCACGAGGTTGCGGGCAAGCGGGTCGGCAAGTTCTCGCTGGGTATGGGACAACGGCTGGGCATCGCCGCTGCGCTGCTCGGTGATCCTCAGGTGCTACTGCTCGACGAGCCGGTCAACGGACTCGATCCCGAAGGCATCCGCTGGATCCGCAATCTGCTGAAGTCACTTGCCGCCGAAGGACGCACGGTGTTCGTGTCGTCGCACCTGATGAGCGAGATGGCACTCACCGCCACCGAAGTCATCGTCGTCGGCCGCGGCCGATTCATCACGTCCGGAAGCATCGCGGACGTGGTGCGCACTGCGACCACCGGCGCCGTGCTCGTCCGCACCGCAGAAGCCGACCGGCTCAGCGCGCTGCTGATCGGCGACGGCTGCGAGGTCGAGCGCACGAACCCGGACACCCTCATGGTCACCGGCGCCGACAGCGCGCAGATCGGTCTTGTCGCGGCCCGCGAGTCGATACCGCTCGTCGAGCTGACCCCGCAACAAGCCACGTTGGAAGAGGCGTTCATGGAGATCACGCGCGACGCCGTGGAGTTCCACGGCGCGACCGCCGAAACCGCTGGAGCCGTGCGATGACCGCCGCCACGCTGCCTACCGGACGCGTCACGCAGCTCGGTGTCGTCCGGTCGGAATGGATCAAGTTCCGCTCGCTGCGTTCGAGCTGGATCAGCCTTGTCGTGATGGTGGTGATCGTCGACGGCATCGGCACCTTGTTCAGCGCGCTGCACGCGCACCGCATGGAGTCGGGCGCGGGGCCGGGATCGCAGTTCCAGTTCGACGCAACCGCAGTGAGCCTGCGCGGGGTGTTCCTCGCTCAGTTGGCGATCGGCGTGCTCGGCGTACTCGTGATCACCGGCGAGTACGGCACGGGCATGATCCGCTCGTCGCTCGGGGCAGTGCCGCGACGGCAGCCGGTATTGATCGCCAAGGCGCTGGTCTTCGCGCTCGTCACGTTCGCGATCTCGTTGCCGACGACCTTCCTCGGCTTCGAATTCGGCCAACTGGCGCAAGCAAGCACCCACGTCCAAGCGAACCTCAGCACGCCAGGTGCCGTGCGGGCGATCGTCGGCGGAGCCGTGTACCTCACGCTGATCGGGCTGCTCGCCGTCGGCATCGGATTCATCATCCGCAACACCGCCGGCGCACTGGCGACACTGTTCGGGGTCGTGCTGGTCGCGCCACTGCTGACGAACGCACTCCCGGACCCGTACTCGACCGACATCGCGAAGTTCCTGCCGCTGAACATCGGTGCGCGGGTCACCGAGACGAGCGAGATCGATCCGAACCTGTTCGGGCCGTGGGTGGGGATCGCCGTCCTCGCGGGCTACGCGGTGATCGCGCTGATCGTCGGAGCGGGCGTGCTGGCCCGTAAGGACGCTTAGACATCGCACCTACCTCGTGACCTCGTCTCAGGACGGACCCGGCACGATCACCTGATGACCGCCGTCGCAGCAACGCCACGCACCCGCGTGGCGTCCGCTGCGTTTCCCGTCGTCGCAGCTGTCACGAGCAGCGTGGTGTTCGTAGCGATGCAGGTGCCCGTAGGTGATCTGTGGGCAGCGCGAGCTCGCGAGTTTGCAGCGGCGCAAGGCGTCGGGCTCGACTATTGGTTCGGCTGGTTCGGCGGCGCCTCGCCGCCGGGCGCCTACTCGGTGATCGTGCCGTTCCTGTCGACGCTGATCGGTGCGGCCGCGCTCGGGGCGGTCGCAACCGTCGCGATCACCCTGCTGTGCCCGGCCGCGGTGCAGGGGAGTGCGCATCCGCTCGCTGCCACGTGGGTCGTCACGGTTGCCGCCGGGTTCGATCTGTGGAGCGGACGGATCGCGTTCGCCGTCGGAACCGCCGGCGCGCTGGTCGCGGTCATCGCGATCCGGCGCCGGTGGTGGGTGCCCGCCGTGCTGGCCGGCATCTTCGTCGTGCTGGCATCGCCGGTAGCCGGATTCTTCCTGGTGATCGCGCTGACCGGATTGTTGTGGGTCGGCGACAGGTATCGGCTGCTCGCCGGCGCGGTACTCGTGAGCACGCTCGCGACGCTCGGCGTGCTCGGCCTCGCGTACGGGTCGATCGGCACCGAGCCGTTCGACTGGCCGACGGCGAACGCGCTCGTCCTGTCGTTGTGCGCGATGGCGATCGCTCGGCCCAAGATCTATGTCGCGGTGCCGGTGCTCGCAAGCGCCGTCGTGTGCATCGCGCTCGCCGCCGTCGCGACGCCGATGGGCGGCAATTTCGATCGGATGGTGTGGATCTGGCTGCCTCCCGCGGTCGTGGCGACGGCGCGACGGTCAGCCATCGCGACGCTCGCGTGCGTCGCGCTCGGCGTCTACGGCGGGATCTCCGCGACGCTGGGCGACCTGCGCACCGCCTTCAGTCCGGTCGCGGCCACCGCGCAGTACACGCCGCTGCTGCACCGGCTCGACCAACTGCCCGGGCTCCAGCAGTACCGGCTCGAGGTGATCCCCGACGGCACGCATGACGCGAGCGATCTGCTGCTGCCACGTGCCTTGCTGGCGCGAGGTTACGAGACCCAGGTCGACACAGCGATCAACTCGACCGTCACCGGTGAGTCCTTGACCGGCGACCAGTACCGGGCATGGCTCGACGCGAACGCCGTCGGCTACGTCCTGCTGCACCGGCGCACGGTGTACGAGAACGCCGAATACCAACTCGTGCAGAGCAGACCGTCCTATCTGACCCCGATCTGGGGCAACGCGCAGTGGGATCTGTTCTCCGTGCGCGACCCCGTCCCGATCGCCGGCCGTCCCGACCGCATGGTCGACGCCGACCAGAACGAACTCGTCATCGATGTGCCGAAGGCCGCGACGGTTGCGCTGCGCGTGCGGTGGTCCTCGGTGCTGGACGCCGACGCCACGCCGGGTGTGCAGGCCAGCGTGCGTCCGGACGGACACGGCTGGACGCTGCTGCACGTCTCGGCGCCCGGGCAGGTGACGGTCACCGGCTGAGCAGGCTAACGGCCCAGCACCCGCCGGACGAGATGCAGCGCGATCGTGATTGAACGTGCGCGCACATCGGCGCGCGACCCGGGCACGATCACCTTGCGTGCCAACGGTTCCTGGTCGCTTGCGACGCAGAAGTGCACGAGCCCGACCGGCTTCTCGGGTGTGCCGCCGTCCGGCCCGGCGATGCCCGTGATGCCAACCCCGAGGTCAGCACCTACGCGATCGCGGGCGCCCTCGGCCAGGGCGATCGCGACCTCCGCGCTCACCGCACCGACGCGCTCGATCAACTCCGCCGGCACACCGGCCAGTTCGGTCTTCATCGCGTTGGAGTAGACGACCATGCCGCCGAGCAGGTACGCCGACGAACCGGGCCGGTCGGTGAGTCGCGAGGCAAGACCGCCGGCCGTGCACGACTCAGCGGTCGCGATCGTGAGCCCGCGCTCGAGCAGTGCGTCGGCGACGATGTCGTCGACGGTGCGTCCGTCCGTCGAGAACAGTTCGCGCGGGAAGCTCGCGGCGATCAACTTCTCGAAGCCGGCATAGGCGTCTTGCGCGTCGGGGGTGAACCTGCTGACGACCTCGAGTTCGCCGCCGCGCAGACAGGTCGTGATCTCGAGGCCGCCCAACTCGGTGTCGTGCTCGCGCATCCTGGCGGCGAGTTCCGACTCGGGCACGCCCCATAGCCGCATCGTGCGTTGCCGAAGCTCCGGACGCGCACCGAGAGCGGCGTCGACGACCGGATCTGCGATCACGCGGTCCCACATGCCCTGCAGTTCGAACGGCGGACCGGGCAACACGACGACCGGCGGCCCGGTGCCGGCGTCCGGCGGAGGGACGATCAACCCCGGCGCCGTCCCGACCGGCTCGAGCACGGTCGCTCCGGCAGGGACCAGCGCCTGCTTGCGGGTGGCGGCTGCGGTCGCTTCCGGGTCCGTGCGCCAGCCCCGTCCCGCCGACAGGCGCTCGATGATGTCGGCGATGCGCTGCTCGAGATCGGTGTCGAGTGCGCTCGGCCGCCGCTGGAAGTCGGCGACGATCTCGGCGGTCAGGTCGTCGGCGGTCGGGCCCAGCCCGCCGGAAGTGATGATCAGGTTCACTTGTGATTCGGCGAGGAAGCGCAGGGCGGATCGCAGGTCGTCCGGACGGTCTCCGACGACGATCACGTTCGCGACGTCGACCCCGGCGACGCGCAGTTGCTCTGCCAGCCACGGCCCGTTGCGATCGCTGACACGGCCGGTGAGGACCTCGGTGCCGGTGACGACGATCCCCGCTCGACTGGCCACGCGCTCGATCCTAGGAGTCGGTGGATATCCCGATTCGCCTTCTGGGCACATTCAGGCTTAGCTGTCTAGACGCTCGTCTGAAACCTGTTCTAGTTCGGAGGCCGTACTGTGCCACGTTCTCGCTGGATCGCGCTCACCGTTGCCGCGCTGACCACTGCGGGTCTCACGTCCGTCGTCGATGCCAACGCCGGTCCGGCGAGCGCCGCACCGACGCGTGCCGCGACCAGTCACGCCACGGCGCCGTCGCACGCCTACCGGGCGAACGACTACGCGGACGGACGCGCGATGAGCATCCTGCCGCCCGGTGAGAACGGCCTGGTGAACACGACTGATCTGGCTCAGTTCGAGTTGAACGGCACCCGTCCGCCGAACAGCCAGGACCAGCTCGGCAAGTACGACAACCTGCTCTACGGGCACAACGGGCTCACCGATGCCGGGCTGAGCAAGTACTACGACGACGAGTCGTTCGGCGTGAAGCCCGCTGACATCACCCGCACCGAGCATCCGGACGCGGACGTGACCATCTACCGGGACAAGAACGACGTCCCGCACATCTACGGCAACACCGATCAGTCGGCCGCGTTCGGTGCCGGGTACGCGCAGGCCGAGGACCGCCTGTTCCTGATGGACGTGCTGCGCAACTACGGCGAGGGCACGCTCGCGCAGTTCCTCGGCTCGTCCTGCGCGTTCGAGCAGATGGACCACGACGAGCTGTTGCTCGCGCCGTACACGAAGGCCCGCGCGATCGCGCAGGTGAACGCCCTGCCGAAGGAGTACGGCAAGCAGGGCGCGCTGGCCAAGTCGATGATCTACTCCTACGTCGACGGCGTGAACGCCTACATCGCGGCCGCGCGGACCAACCCGAGCCTGATGCCCGCTGACTACGTCGCGGCGGTCGGTCCGCCGACCGACTGGGGCGTCAACGACGTCGTCGCCATCGCCGGGCTCATCGGCGGCATCTTCGGCAAGGGCGGTGGCCAGGAGATGGCCAACGCGCACCTGCTGGAGTACCTGCGCCACAAGCTCGGCTTCAAGGCCGGCACGTCCGCGTTCGCGCAGTTCCGCACGAGCAACGATCCGTTGGCGCCGACCACGTCGAGCAAGTCGTTCCCGTACGAGATCCCGGGCAAGATCCGCGAGAGCGCGCGGGCGCTGCCCGACTACGGCAAGCCTGTGACCGGCGGCCCGACCGACACGACGCAGAACTGCAGTGTCTCGGCGCCCAACCCGACTGCGATGTCGATCATCAACAGCCTCAGCGCGATGCCGAAGCACATGAGCAACGCCCTGCTCGTGACGGCGAACCACACTGCCGCGCATCATCCGATCGCCGTGTTCGGGCCACAGGTGTCGTACTTCGCGCCGCAGATTCTCGCGCTCGAAGACCTGCACGCACCGGGCTACGCCGCCGAGGGTGCGTCGTTCCCCGGCACCGGCGTCGTCGAGCTGGGCCGTGGCGAGGACTACGCGTGGTCGGCCACCTCAGCCGGCAGCGATGTCATCGACACCCGCCTGGAACGCATCTGCAACCCGGGCGGCGGCAAACCCGCGGCGCAGGGGACGAACTACCTGTTCAAGGGCAAGTGCCGGCCGATGATCACCGAGAACTACGACGAGACGGCGTATCCGAAGCCAGGTGGGCAAGGCGCGCCGGCCATGATCGACCACGTCATCCACCGCACGGTGCACGGCGTCGTCCAGGGTTGGACAACCTCGCACGGCAAGCCGGTCGCGGTCGTGTTGCAGCGTTCGACCTACAACCACGACGTCGACTCGGTGGTCGGGTTCCTTGCATGGGGCGAGCCCGCGCTGACGCACAACGTGCATTCGTGGATGGTGCACGCGTCGCAGATCCTCTACACGTTCAACTGGTTCTACGTCGACAACCGCGACATCGGCTACTACGTGAGCGGACGTGACCCGATCCGGCGTTCGTTCGTCGACCCGAGCCTGCCGCAGTGGGGGACGGGTAACGCCGAGTGGAAGGGCTTCCTCGGTCCGTGGAAGCACGTCCACGACGTCGATCCGAAAAAGGGCTACCTGATCAGCTGGAACAACAAACCCGCGCCGCGGTTCGCGGCTGCCGATGACCAGTACGGGTACGGGCAGATCTATCGCTCGATCATGCTCGAGCACCAGCTCAAGCATCAGTTCGCGATCCATCACGGACGAGTGACCCGGGCCAATGTGGTCGACGCGATGGAGACCGCGGCGTCGCAGGATCTCGACGCGGTAACCGTGTTGCCGTCGCTGCTGAAGTTCATCGGTAAGCACAAGGAACCGGCCGGCGTGCGCGCGATGCTCGCCGCAGCTGCGTTCGTGGATCGCCGCCGGCGGACACCGCATCAAGGCCCGTCCGGCCAACACGCAGTACCTGCACCACGCTGCGGTGGCCATCGGTGATCAGCTGATGCCGAACCTGATCCGGTCGATCTTCGACCGGCTGCTCGCGGCCGGTGGCATCGGATCGCCCGGTTCGACCGGCGGAGCGACCGCGGTCGGCTACAAGGTGCTGCCGATGCAGTTCGTGAACACACCGAACTCGGGCGGTGCGCACCTCGGCAGCTCCTACGACGGCGGGTTCGAGGGATACATGATGTCCGTCCTCGAACAGCTGCAGGGTCAGCACCCGCGCGACGGGTTCCACGCCGGGCTGGAGACGCACTTCTGCCGCGGTGGAATGGGCACGTGCCGGGCAGCGATCAATGCGGCTCTCGTGAAGACCTACAACCAGTTGGTCGCCGCGAACGGCAACCGGCGCAACGTCGGGACGTGGACGAACTCGAGCGACTCGAAGGCGGCCGGGCAGAAGATGCCGCTGTTCGACTCGATCCAGTTCCGCGCGCTCGGCGTGATCGGTCAGCCCGCTGTCGACTGGCAGAACCGGCCCACCTTCCAGCAGGTGATCCAGTTCTATCGGCATCGTTCGCGGTAGGGCATCTGCGTAGACTGACGGCGCGAAAGCGCCCGGGGTGTGGCGCAGTTTGGTAGCGCACTCGCTTTGGGAGCGAGGGGCCGTGGGTTCGAATCCCGCCACCCCGACCGATGCACCAGATCGATCCACCCCGTCCCGCTGAGAGTGGTTGGTTCGGCCGTTCAGTGGTCAGTTGGAACTGACCACTGAGGCCGAAACCGACCACTGTGGACGGTGCCCCGGGGTCAGGCCGGGTCGGCGCCGGCCTTCTTGTCCGGCGGAGCGATCTCCTTGTGGTCGGACGAGGGCTCGTCGTCGTCGCTGCCGAGCAGCGCTTTGACGGTCGAGAACAGCGCCATGCCGGTGCCGACGATGCCCTGGGTGACGTCGTTGACACCCTCGGTGCCGTTCAGGATGGTCAGCTTCGCGCCCTGCAGGCCGGTCGCGGCCGCGCGCACCATTTCGGGCAGCTGCTCGATGAGCAGTTGGTCGAGCGCGACGCGGTTGGACGTGGCCATCGCCTCGGCGGCGAGCTCGGTCTTCTTCGCCTCGGCGCGGGCGATGATCTCGAGCCGCTCGGCGTCGGCTTGCGCGGGCTTGACGACCTCGGCCACCAACTCCTGCTCGCGCAACGACGCGCGCTTCTGAGCAGCCTTCGTCTGCTCGTCGATGACCTCCTGCTGGGCCTGCGCCGCGGCCAACGGGCCGGCCTGTGCCGCCTTGGCCTGGGCGGCGTTGGCGTGCGCCTCGTACTCGGCGCGCGCAGCGAGCGCTGCTTGTTCGGCCTGTGCGGCCGTGCGGCTCGCCTCGGCGCGCGCAGCCTTGGTGTCGGCTTCGACCTTTGCCTGCGTCGCCTCGGCCTCCAGGCGGGTCTGGGCCGCGCGCTGGGTCGCCTTGGCCTGCGCCGATTCCGTGTCAGACGTGTACGCGGCCTGCGCGGCCAACGCCGCCTGTTGCGCCTTCGACGCCTCGGCGTCGGCCTGCGACTGCGCGGCAGCCTGCTCGGCCTTGTACCCCGCCTGGGCGATCACGGTGTCACGCTCGTACTGCGCCTGCGCGCGCTGCGACTGCTGCCGCGCGAGTGCCGACGCCTGGTCGGCCTCGGCCTGGGCAACCTGGGCCGCTCGTTGGATCGCCGCCGTGTGCGGCGCGGCCATGGCCGCGATGTAGCCCGAGTTGCCGTCGCTGATCTCGCTGATCTGCAGCGCGTCGACGAGCAGGCCGATGCGAGCCATCTCTTCCTTCGACGCGTCCAACACCTCGGTGGCGAGCTTCTGGCGCTCCGTGATGAGCTCTTCGACGGTCATCGAGCCGACGATGCTGCGCAGGTGGCCCGCGAAGATCCGTCCGGTGAGGGTCGCCGTCTGGGTCTGATCGGCGAGGAAACGCTGGGCAGCATTGACGATGCTGACCTCGTCCGAGGCGACTTTCGCAGCGATGACTGCCGTGACCCGCAGCGGAATTCCCTGCCGCGACACGCAGCTCTCGGTCACGGACGACTCGAACATCGACAAGTCGAGGAACGCAGCCTTGCGGAATCCCGGCATGACCCACGCGCCATGGCCGACGACGACCTTGAACGGGCTCGCGCCCTTCGACCGTCCGCCGGACACGATCATGGCCTGGTTTCCGGTCGGCACCTTGTAACCGAGCATTCTGCGACTACTTCCTCTTCGGTCTATTCATCGAGATTGAGCAAGCTCTCCTTCGGGTCGGCCCACGGCAGAACGATCACCGACCGCGGCCCGACCTCGGTCACGCAGATGACCGGCGTGCCCTTGGCGAGCGGCTCGCGAGAGCGCGCGATGAACAGCTCGGTGCCGCCGCGGATCTCGAGCTCGACCTCGCCCGGTCCGTCGGCACCTCGGGTGGGGACGACCACGCGACCGGCCTTGCCGATCGGGGACTCCTGCGCCCACTGCCCGCTCACGATCGTCATCCAAGCACGCGGTGGGTGCGCGCGCTCCTCACCCCGCGAGGCGCTACTCAGTGACGACGTAGCTGCCGAACATTCCGCCTTCCATGTGCTCGACCACGTGACAGTGGTAGAGCCAGTCGCCCGGGATGTCTTCGACGTAGTCGACGACGATGCTCGTGGACGGCCCGAGGATCTGGCTGTCGATCCACCGACCCGACGGATCGCGCCACCGGTGCCCGTGCAGGTGGAACACGTGGAACTCCGTGCCCAGCGCGATGATGTGCCAGCGGACGTGGTCGCCGACCTTTGCGCGGAAAGTCGGGGTGTTCCCCAGAAACGCGTGTCCGTTGAAGCAGTCGACATCGCCTGTCAGCCCGGCGACGTCTTCGGCGTACATGTCGTGGAAGACGAGATAGATCTCGCGATCCGGACGCTTTGCGCCGGGCTCTTCGACGATGATGTGGCCCATCAGACCGAGCTCGGCGGCGACCTCCATCGACTTCTCGCTGCCTTCGGTGATCCCGCCCATGTGCATCCGGGTGTCGCGCACCTTGCTCGTGCCGGGCCCGCCGGCGTGGAACGGAACCGAGTGATCGTGATACGGCCACGTGCCGACCGACGACGCGACGGCGTTCCACTCGTACGTAAAGCTCTGTCCGACGGGAATCGCGGCACCGCGCTGCGGATTGCGCGCCGTCCATGCACCCGACATTGCCGGGGTGTAGCGCAAACCGTGCGGGTGCACCGAGTGCGGAACCTGGTAGTAGGTGTCGTTGTTGCGCACGTGCACGCGCACGTGGTCACCGACGTGCGCCCGGATCACCGGACCGGGGAAGCCGGTGTTCGGACCGAGCGCCGCCGAGCCGGGCAGCACGCGTCCCCAATGCGGGGTGTACGCCCGGTAGACGAGCGCGTCGATCTTGGTCGGCTCGGTGATCTTGGCGCCCATCATCGGGTCGTACTTGTGCGGCGCCAGGTCGTGGCGCACATGGTCGATCTGCAGCCAGTACTCGCGCAGCCGCCCGCCGCCGGAAACGCTGCCCTGCGCCGACCCGGACGGCATCAGCGCGCCGGCCCCTACGGCGGCGACTCCGCTGGCGAATCCGCTCAGCACCACTCGGCGCGATACAGCCATGTCACCCTCCCGACCGCGAACTTAGGCGAGGCTAACCAACCTGGCAGGAACGCGCGAGGGTCTGCGGCGGTTGTTCCGGGCGGGGCGGCAGACGGTGCCCACATCCGGGTCCGCGCGGGCTCGATAGACTCGAACGTCAGTCGCGCCCTCACCACGGTGCGCGCGAGCGGCCTGTGGCGCCGCCGCGAGACGCCTGTACTCAGTCCTTAAGGAGCACCACCAGCGTGAAGAGCACCGCCGAGAACCTGAGCCCGACCCGCGTGCGGCTCTCCGTCGAGGTGCCGTTCGAGGAGGTCAAGCCGAGCCTGGACGCTGCCTACAAGAAGATCGGTGCCCAGATCCGCGTGCCGGGCTTTCGCCCGGGCAAGGTGCCGGCCCGCATCATCGACCAGCGCGTCGGCCGGGCGGCCGTCCTCGAAGAGGCTGTGAACGAGGTCGTGCCGCGAACCTACGTCGAGGCGGCGCGCGAGCACGAACTCAAGACGCTGGGCCAGCCCGACATCGAGGTCACGCGTCAGGACGACGAGGCATTGAGCTTTACGGCCGAGGTCGACGTTCGTCCCGAGATCACGCTGCCCGAGCTGTCGGGCATCGCGATCAGCGTCGACGACGCCGAGGTCACCGACGACGACGTCGACGAGCAGCTGTCCTCGCTGCGCGAGCGCTTCGGCAGCCTCAAGGGCGTCGACCGTCCTGTGCAGAGCGGTGACTACGTGTCGATCGACCTGGTGGCCGCCATCGACGGCGAAGAGATCGAAGCCGGCTCGGCAAAGGGCATGTCGTACGAAGTCGGTTCGGGCGATCTGGTCGACGGGCTGGACGACGCCGTCACCGGCAAGTCCGCCGGCGACACCGTGACCTTCACTGCGACCTTGCAGCAGGGCGAGCGGGCAGGTGAGGACGCAGAGATCTCGGCGACGGTGAACTCGGTCAAGGAGAAGGAGCTGCCCGACCTCGACGACGACTTCGCCCAGCTGGCCAGTGAGTTCGACACGATCGACGAGCTCCGCGACGACCTTCGTGGTCGGCTCGGCAACGTCAAGAAGCTCGAGCAGGGCTCGCAGGCCCGCGACAAGCTCGTCGAGCACCTGCTCGAGACGGTCGAGTTCCCGGTCCCCGAGTCGGCGATCAAGGGCGAGGTCGACCAGCGCGAGCACGAGATCGTCCACGCGCTCAACCACGATGACGCCGTCTTCGAGCGGTACCTGCAGGCGCAGGGCAAGACCCGCGACGAGTTCACCGCGGAGCTGCGCGATGACGCCGAGAAGGCCGTCCGTGCGCAGTTCCTGCTCGACGCCGTCGCTGACGCGACCGACGTTCAGGTCGGCGATGCCGAGCTCACCGACTATCTCGTCCGTCAGGCGTCGCGCTACAACATGGCGCCGCAGGAGTTCGCGTCGCAGATCATGCAGGCCGGCAACCTCCCGGTCGTCTACGCCGACGTGCGCCGCAACAAGGCGCTCGCCGAGGTGCTCGAGAGCGCGACGATCACCGACGCGTCCGGCAACGTGATCGATCTGTCGGCGCTCACGTCCGCGCTGTCCGAGATCGAGGACGACATCGCAGACGACACGGACGAGCCGATCGAGTAGCTGTCACGCTGTGAGCGAACGACGGCCCGATCGGCGCTCGCCCGCTGCTTCGTTTCGTTAGTGTCGAAACAGTCCAACCATCGCATCGTCAAGGAAGGTCCGTGACGTGAGTCGCTTCGACCCCAACCCGCTGAGCGCATCCGAGATGCGCAGCCCGACCGGCGGCATGTCGCTCGGTGACTCCGTCTATGACCGGCTGTTGCGCGAGCGCATCATCTTCCTCGGGCAGGTGGTCGACGACTCGATCGCCAACCAGATCTGCGCCCAGCTGTTGCTGCTCGCTGCAGAAGACCCGACTCGTGACATCGCGCTGTACATCAACTCGCCTGGCGGGTCGGTCACTGCGGGCATGGCGATCTTCGACACGATGACCTTCGTCGACTGCGACGTCGCCACCTACGCAATGGGCCTGGCCGCGTCGATGGGTCAGTTCCTGCTGTCGGCCGGCACGAGGGGCAAGCGCTACGCGCTGCCGCACGCGCGGATCATGATGCACCAGCCGTCCGGCGGCATCGGCGGTACGGCCGCAGACATCGCGATCCAGGCCGAACAGATCAAGCTCACGAAGATCGAGATGGCCCAGCTGATCAGCGAGCACACCGGTCAGCCGCTCGAGCAGGTGCAGGCCGACTCCGAGCGTGACCGCTGGTTCACCGCCGCTCAGGCACTCGAGTACGGCTTCGTCGACGAGGTCGTCACGCGCACCACCCAGGTGCCCAACGGACCCGGCCCGGCGCCGGCGTAGGAGACAGACATGAGCCAGCTGTACACCCCGAACTCTCGCTATGTGCTGCCGTCCTTCGTCGAGCGCACCAATTACGGGATCAAAGAGTCGAACCCGTACAACAAGCTGTTCGAGGAACGCATCATCTTCCTCGGGGCGCCGATCGACGACGTCGTGGCCAACGACGTCATCGCCCAGCTGATCGTGCTCGAGTCGAACGACCCCGACCGCGACATCCTCATCTACATCAACTCACCGGGCGGCTCGTTCACGGCGCTCACCGCGATCTACGACACGCTGCAGTTCGTCCGTCCGGAGGTGCAGACCTACTGCATGGGCCAGGCCGCCTCGGCCGCCGCTGTGCTGCTTGCGGCGGGGACGAAGGGCAAGCGCTTCGCGCTGCAGAACTCGCGAGTGCTCATCCACCAGCCCTCCGGCGAGGGTCAGGGCCAGGTCACCGACCTCGAGATCCAGGCCAACGAGATCGTCCGGATGCGGGCCCTGCTGGAGTCGATCCTGGCCCTACACACCGGCCAGACCGAGGAAAAGATCAAGAAGGACATCGAGCGCGACACCATTCTCACGGCCGCGCAGGCCAAGGAATACGGGATCGTCGACGAGGTCATCACCACCCGCAAGATGGCCGAGGACTGAGTCGCTCGCCCGATCGTCCGCGTGTTTCCAGCGGACTTCCGCGCAATTTGCGGGTAGCGTCTTAGCCCTGGCCGTTGACCAACGGCCCAATCCTGATGCCGCCAGTCCGAGGAGACGAGTAGCCCGTGCCACGTGTCGGCGAGACCGGGGATCTGCTCAAATGCTCTTTCTGCGGAAAGAGTCAGAAGCAGGTCAAAAAGCTCATTGCTGGGCCCGGCGTCTACATCTGCGACGAGTGCATCGATCTGTGCAACGAGATCATCGAGGAAGAACTCGCTGAGACCAGTGAGTTCACCTTCGACGAGCTGCCCAAGCCCACCGAGATCAATGAGTTCCTGAACAGCTACGTCGTCGGCCAGGACCACACCAAGCGCACGCTCGCGGTCGCGGTCTACAACCACTACAAGCGGGTGCAGGCCGGCGGCGACACGAAGCCACGCAACGCCGAGTCCGCTGTCGAGCTGGCCAAGTCGAACATCTTGCTGCTCGGCCCCACCGGTTCCGGCAAGACGCTGCTCGCACAGACGCTGGCCCGCATGCTCAACGTCCCCTTCGCGATCGCCGACGCCACCGCGCTGACCGAGGCGGGCTACGTCGGCGAGGACGTCGAGAACATCCTCCTGAAGCTCATCCAGGCCGCCGACTACGACGTGAAGCGTGCCGAGACGGGGATCATCTACATCGACGAGGTCGACAAGATCGCCCGCAAGGCCGAGAACCCGTCGATCACGCGCGACGTGTCCGGCGAGGGCGTCCAGCAGGCCCTGCTGAAAATCCTCGAGGGCACCACCGCGTCGGTGCCGCCGCAGGGCGGCCGCAAGCACCCGCACCAAGAGTTCATCCAGATCGACACGACGAACGTGCTGTTCATCGTCGGCGGCGCCTTCGCCGGGCTCGACTCGATCATCGAGTCGCGCATCGGCAAGAAGGGCCTCGGTTTCGGCGCCGAACTGCACACCAAGTTCGAGCGCGACCAGCGCGACGTGTTCGGCGAGGTCATGCCCGAAGACCTGATCAAGTTCGGGCTGATTCCCGAGTTCATCGGCCGCCTGCCGGTCATCACGTCCGTGCGGCCGCTCGACCGCGAGGCGCTCGTCAAGATCCTGACCGAACCGCGCAACGCACTGGTGCGGCAGTACGCCAAGATGTTCGAACTCGACAACGTCGAACTCGAGTTCAGCACCGACGCGCTCGAAGCGATCGCCGACCAGGCCGTTCTGCGTGGCACCGGCGCCCGTGGCCTGCGCGCAATCCTGGAAGAAGTGCTGCTGTCGGTCATGTACGACGTGCCGTCGCGCGAAGACGTCGCCCGGGTGCTCATCACCCGCGAGACCGTGCTCGACCACGTCTACCCGACCCTGGTCCCGCGCGAGGTTCCCAAGCGCGCGCCCAGAGAGAAGTCAGCCTGAGTAGATCCGCCTAAGGCGGATCGACTCAGAGCTTGCTGTAATCAAGGCCGATCTGCGCGCGGATCTCGTCCATCGTGGCCATGATCGACAGCGTGTCGTCCAGCGGCATGATCGGGCTCTCGGTGAGTCCCTCGGCCAGGCAGCGGCCGACCTCGATCGCCTCGTGCTCCATACCGCGCCCGCCGGCGGGCGGCTCGTACGACTCGAGCACAGTGCCGTCGTGCGCGGTGACGCGGAACGACGTGGGTGTGTAGAACCAGCCGTCGAGTTCGAGCCGTGCCTCGGTGCCGTAGATCGCCGCCGGATTGTCCGAGGCTGCGGCCAGCGAGGTGGTGACCACGCCGTGGGCGCCGCTGTCGTACTGCAGGATCGCGGACGTGGTCTTGTCGACGCCGGTGAACGCCGGCTCGCTCACCGCGGTGATCCGCGCCGGCGCGCCGAGCACCATGTGCACGAACGAGACGGGGTAGATGCCCAGGTCGAGCAGCGCGCCGCCGCCGAGCGACGGTGCGAACAACCGGTGCGAGGCGTCCTCGGCGAACCACTGGCCGTGCTCGGCGGTGACGTAGACGATCTCGCCGAGCGTGCCGGCGGCGAGGATCTCGCGCACCCGCACCATGGTCGGCAAGAATCGCGTCCACATCGCCTCGACGAGCAACGTCCCGGACGAGCGAGCGACGTCGACCATCTCCTGCGACTCGGCCAGCGACATCGCGAACGGCTTCTCGCACAGCACGGCCTTGCCGCCCCGCAGGGCGAGCAACGTCGCCTCGTGGTGGAACGGGTGCGGCGGCGACACGTAGATCGCGTCGACGTCCGGGTCGTTCGCGAGCGCGGCATAGGACGCATGCCGGTTCGGTACGTCGAAGTCGTCGGCGAACGCGTCGGCCGACTCCTGCGAGCGCGATCCGACGGCGACAAGGGTCGCGTCCGGCGCGTGAGCGAGGTCTTGGGCGAAGGTGCGGGCGATGCCACCGGTGGCCATCAGGCCCCACCGGGTCACGAGACAGTCTCCATGTCCACTGAGTCTGCCGTGTGCGGCAGACGCGCCGCACGCAGCACCCGTCGGCCCAGCAGCACCGGGGCCAGCAGACCGCATCCGCCGGCCAGCACGAACACGGCGCGCGGGTCGAGCGCCGAGGTCAGCGCGCCCGCGACGACGAACGCCGCGAGTTGGGTGCCCGACGAGACTCCGCTCATCAAGGCGGCCACGCGGCCGCGCTCGTCGGGAGACGTCCGGCCCATGACCAGCGAGCTCAGCGTGACGCTCAGGACCCCGTTCGCTGCCCCTGCGACGACGCCGATCGGCAGCAGCCACACCACCGACGGCACGCACCCCATCGCCGCGAGCCCGATGGCGAGGGTCGCGCACGCGGCAACGAGGCCTCGGGCCAGCGGCGGGACACCGCGCAGCCTGCCGCTGCCGACTGCTCCGCCGAAGGCGCCGATTGCGTAGCAGGCTCCGGCGAGTCCGTACCAGGTCGCGCTGGCGTGCAGCGTTCCTCGGATCAGGAAGACGTCCACGACATTGACCATCGAACCGAGCAGGACGAACAGCGCGAGCATCCCGACCAGCGGCGACAGGAGCGCGTCTGCGCGCACGATCGCGAGCCCACCGTGTCTGCCGCGGGTGTTCGTGACGGCGCGGCGAGTGCGGATGGTGAGCGCCGCGGTGACCACCGCGAGGAACGAGACAGCGTCGATCAACAGCGGCACACGGGTGCCGTAGCCCGCGTAGAGCAGCCCGCCGAGGGCCGGGGCGACGACACCGGCGAGGGTCGTCGCAGCCTGCACCGTTCCGATCGCGGACGCCAGCTCGTCCCGCGGCACGATCGCCGGCACGAGCGCGGACCACGTCGCCGAGTTGATCGACTGGCCGGCGCCGAGGAGCGCGAGCAGCGCCAGTATCTCGACCTGCGACGACGCGAACGCGAGCGCGGTGCAGATCGCGGCCTGGGACAGCCCCGAACTCACCAACAGGATCCGGTTGTCGAATCGGTCGACCAACCGCCCGACGGGTGCGGAGAGCAGGACGAGGGGCAGCGCGTTCGCGAAGAGCAGAGCGGCCACCGCGGCGGCGCCTCGGCCGTGGGCCTGCGCGCTCAACATCAGCGCCACCATCGCCACTTCGTCGCCGAGCCACGACAGGCTCCGCGCGCCGGCCACCAGATAGACATCTCGTCGCGATGATGTGAAAGGCATATTGCGAAACTAACCCTTCATAGTTCGAGATGTCAAACAATGTTTTCAGATTTGTCTACTAGTGTCGGCTCAGTGATCACGCCACTGGACCTGCCGGCCGACGACTGGGGCGGTTGGTTGACCGCACGCGTGCACGGGGCTGTCGACCGGGCCGGCGAGCTCGTCGAAGCGCTGAAGGACGGCGCGTCCCGAAGCACGCTCGAGGTGCTCGAGGTCTGGAACGACACCGATCTCGAACTCGGTAATGCCAGTTCGATCGCGGCAGTGATCGCCGAGGTGCATCCGGACGAAGCTGTGCGAGCGGTTGCCGAACAACTCAGCCAGCAGGTGAGCGCGATCGAGACCGATCGCCGGCTTGATCGCCGCCTGTTCGAGGTCGTCGCGGCGTGCCCTCGCGTCGGCGACGAGCAGGCCGACCGGATGCGCGAGCACATCCTGCGCGATTTTCGCCGCAGCGGAGTCGATCAGGACGAAGCCGTGCGCGAGCGGCTGCGTGCGATCGCCGCGCGCCTCATCGAGGTCACGCAGGACTTCTCACGGGTCATCCGCGACGACGTCCGCACGTTGCGATTGCGTCCCGAGCAGCTCGACGGGCTGCCGTCGGACTATCTCGATGCGCATCCCGCCGACGCCGACGGACTGGCCACGCTGTCGACCGACTATCCCGACGCGATGCCGCTGCTCACGTTCGCGCACGACGCCGCGGCCCGCCTTGAACTGACGAGAGCGATGTTCGACCGCGGCTGGCCGGCCAACGACGATCTCGTCCGCGAGATGCTCGACCTGCGCGCCGAGCGCGCTGAGCTACTCGGCTTCGACAGTTGGCCCGACTACGACGTCGAGGACAAGATGATCGGGTCGGGCAAAGCGATTCTCGAGTTCATCGATCGCGTCGCCGCCGCGGCCGATGCCAGCGGACGTCGCGACCTTGCGGTGCTGCGCGAGCGTCAGGTGCGCGACGATCCCGACGCGCCACCGATGACCCGCGCCGATCTGCGCTACCTCGAAGAACTGGTGCGGCGCGAGAACTATGACGTCGATGCGCAGCAGGTGCGCCGCTACTTCGAGTTCAGCAAGGTTCGCGACGGACTGCTCTCCACGACCGGACGACTGTTCGGCATCGAGTACGTGCTTCGTTCCGACGTGTCGGCATGGCACGACGACGTCAACGCGTACGACGTGCTGCGCGACGGTGCTGTCATCGGCCGGATCTTTCTCGACCTGCATCCGCGCGAGGGCAAGTTCCAGCATGCTGCCGAATTCCCCGTCACGAGCGGCGTTTCGGGCAGGCAGTTGCCCGCGGGCGCGCTCGTCTGCAACCTCTCGCGCGGGCTCATGGAGCACTTCGAGGTCATCACGCTGTTCCACGAGTTCGGACACGTGCTGCATCACGTCCTGGCCGGGCAGCAACGCTGGGTGCGTTTCTCCGGCGTGACCACCGAGTGGGACTTTGTCGAGGCGCCGTCGCAACTGCTCGAGGAATGGGCCTGGACGGCCGACGTGCTGAGCGCATTCGCTCTCGACGCCGACGGCGTACCGATCCCGCGCGACCTCGTCGAGCGCATGCGCGCCGCCGACCGCTTCGGCAAGGGACTGCTCATCCGCACCCAGACCTACTACGCGGCCGTGTCGTACCTGCTGCATCGTGATCGACCGCGTGACCTGACTGCGGCCGTGCGCGAGATCCAGCCCCAATACGACCTGCTCACCTACCTCGACGGCACGCACCTCCACGCCAACTTCGGTCACCTGGCGCAGTACACGTCCGGGTACTACACGTACTTGTGGAGCCTGGTGATCTCGAAGGACCTGCTCTCACAGTTCGACCGCAGCGATCTGATGCAGGCTGATCGTGCGCAGCGCTACCGAGACGAGATCTTGGCCCCCGGTGGATCGCGCGACGCCGCCGACCTCGTCGAGTCATTCCTCGGTCGGCCGTACTCGTTCGACGCGTTCGAGCGGTGGCTCAACGGCGAGTGAGCGGCGGCGCGCTCCGGGCTCGTTCGTCCTTGATCAACTCGTCGATTCGGCTAGGAATCGACCAATTCCGCTAGGCGATCAAGCCAACCGGTCCTACCACGCACTCATCCTCACAGCCCCGGCCAATCCATAACGACGGCCTTCATAGACTTGCCCCATGACCAGCGCCAAGCCCAAGAGCCCCGATCTGCCGACGCAGTACGCGCCGGCAGAGGTAGAGGGCCCGCTCTACGAGCGGTGGGAACAGCGCGGGTACTTCACGGCGGATCCGAGCAGCGACAAACCGCCGTACTCGATCGTGATCCCGCCGCCGAATGTCACCGGCAGCCTGCACCTCGGTCACGCGCTGCAGCACACGATGATGGACGCCCTGAGCCGGCGTGCGCGCATGCGCGGCTTCGACGTGTTGTGGCTGCCCGGCATGGACCACGCGAGCATCGCGGTGCACGCTCTCGTCGAGCGCTACCTGTCCGAGACCGAGGGCAAGGGACGATTCGACTACACCCGCGAGGAATTCGTCGCCAAGGCGTGGGAGTGGAAAGCGCGCTACGGCGGCCAGATCCTCGATCAGATGCGTCGACTCGGGGACGGCGTCGACTGGACCCGCGAGCGCTTCACGATGGACGAGGGGCTCTCCCGGGCGGTCCAGACGATCTTCAAGACCCTCTACGACAGCGACCTGATCTACCGAGCCGAACGCATCATCAACTGGTGCCCGCGTGATCTCACCGCGCTCAGCGACGCCGAGGTCGACCACATCGACGAACCGGGCGAGCTCGTCTCGATCCGATACGGAGAGGGTGACGCGTCGATCGTCGTCGCGACCACCCGCGCCGAGACGATGCTCGGCGACACCGCCGTCGCAGTGCACCCGGACGACGAGCGATACACGCACCTGATCGGCAAGGAGGTCTCGCTGCCGCTGACCAACCGCAAGATCCCGGTCATCGCCGACGAGCACGTCGACCCGTCGTTCGGCACCGGCGCGGTGAAGGTCACGCCCGCGCACGACCCGAACGACTTCGAGATCGGCCGTCGCCACGACCTGCCGATGCCGATCATCATGGACGAGCGTGCGGTCATCACCACGCCCGGACCGTTCCAGGGCCTCGACCGGCTCGAAGCACGCTTCGCGATCGTCGCCGCGTTGCGCGAGGACGGCCGCATCGTCGCCGAGAAGCGTCCTTACCTGCACGCGGTCGGGCATTGCTCGCGCTGCGACACCACGATCGAACCCCGCCTGTCGTTGCAGTGGTGGGTGCGGGTCGAGACGCTGGCGAAGGCGGCCGGCGATGCCGTGCGCGACGGCCGGACGAAGTTCGAGCCCGCCGACCTCACCCCGCGCTATTTCCAGTGGGTCGACAACCTGCGCGACTGGTGCATCAGCCGTCAGCTGTGGTGGGGTCACCGCATCCCGGTCTGGTACTCGCCCGACGGCGACGACATCTGCGTCGGACCCGACGAAACTCCGCCCGCCGGCTGGACGCAGGACGAGGACGTTCTCGACACCTGGTTCTCGAGCGCGCTGTGGCCGTTCTCGACGATGGGGTGGCCCGAGCAGACAACCGAGCTCGCGCGGTACTACCCGACGACGGTGCTGGTCACCGGTTACGACATCTTGTTCTTCTGGGTCGTGCGCATGATGTTGTTCGGCGTCTACGCAATGGACGAGGTGCCGTTCAAGACCGTCCTGCTCACCGGCCTGGTGCGCGACAGCTCCGGCAAGAAGATGTCGAAGTCGAAAGGCAACGTCGTCGATCCGCTGCTGTGGATGGACAACTACGGCGCCGACGCCGTGCGCCTGTCGCTCATGCAGGGCGCGAACCCCGGCGCAGACCAAGCAGTCAACGAGGAGTGGGTGAAGGGCGCCCGCAACTTCTGCACGAAGCTCTGGAACGCGACGCGGTTCGCACTGCTCAGCGGTGCGACCGTCGACGGTCCGCTGCCGGAGACCGTGACCGGCGCCGACGCATGGATCCTGTCGCGGCTGCAGACCGTCGTCAGCCAGGTCGACGAGCTGTACGAGAAGTACGAGTTCGCCAAGGTCACCGACCTGCTCTATCACTTCGCGTGGGACGAGGTGTGCGACTGGTACATCGAGCTGGCCAAGCTCTCGCTGTCGAGCCCGACCGGCGACGACACGCGCCGTGTGCTGGGCGAGGTGCTCGACACGTTGCTGCGATTGCTGCACCCGTTCGTGCCGTTCGTGACCGAGGCGTTGTGGACGGAGCTCACCGGCCGCGAGTCGGTCGTGATCGCCGATTGGCCGATCGCGGACACCGCGCGGGCAGATCGCGGCGCCGAAGCTGCGGTGCGCGACCTGCAGACCGTGGTCGGCGAGGTGCGGCGCTTCCGGTCCGACCAGGGCGTCAAGCCGTCCCAGAAGGTGCCGGCCCGGCTGTCGGGGACCGCGACGATCGACGAAGCGGCCGTGCGCGCGCTGCTCCGTCTCGACGAACCCGGTCCCGACTTCACGCCGACCGGGTCGCCGCTCACCACTGCCGTCGGCGTGCGGGTCGAACTCGACCTGTCCGGGACGATCGACGTCGCGGCTGAACGTGCACGCCTGTCGAAGGATCTCGCCGCCGCGCAGAAGGAGCGCGACGTCAACAACACCAAGCTGCTCAACGACAGTTTCGTCAGCAAGGCGCCCGAACCGGTCATCGCCAAGGTGCGCGACCGGCTCACTGCCGCCGAGGCCGAGATCGAGCGCATCAGCGCCGCGCTCGACGCACTTCCGAAGACATGACCGAACGCGAGAAGTACGCGGCGCAACTGCGCCAGGTCGAGGCGGCGATCTTCGGACGTCGCGGCGAGGGTCACGTCCATCCGACGAACGAACGCATGGAGGCCCTGGTCGGCCTGCTCGGCGATCCGCAACGCGCCTACCGCGGCATCCATCTGACCGGGACGAACGGCAAGACGAGCACCGCCCGGATGATCGACGAACTCGTGCGCGGCTTCGGGATCCGTTCGGGCCGTTACACCAGCCCGCACCTGACCTCGGTCACCGAGCGCATCGTCGTGGATGGGCAACCGGTCAGTGATCGCACGTTCGTCGAGACCTACCGCGAACTCGCGCCCTACATCGAACTGGTCGACGGGCAGTTCGACGTGCCGCTGTCGTTCTTCGAGATCATCACCACCATGGCGTACATGATCTTCGCCGACACCCCCGTCGACGTCGCAGTCGTCGAGGTCGGCATGGGTGGGGCCTGGGACAACACGAATGTCCTCGATGCCGAGGTCGCGGTCGTGACCCCGATCGACCTCGACCACACGCAATATCTCGGGACGACGGTCGACGCGATCGCCGGCGAGAAGGCGGGCATCATCAAGGCCGGCGCCACCGCGGTCCTCGCGGCACAGCCACCCGAGGCCGCCGAACAGTTGTTGCGCCGCGCCGCCACCGTCGGTGCCGCCGTTGCGCGCGAGGGTCTCGAGTTCGGCGTCCTCGACCGTCGCGTCGCCGTCGGCGGCCAGGTGCTGACGATGCAGGGGCTGGGCGGCGTCTATGACGAGGTCTTCCTGCCTTTGCACGGTGCACACCAGGCCGAGAACGCCGCGCTCGCACTTGCTGCCGTCGAAGCATTCCTCGGCGCTGACGCCGACAGCGGCAGCCTCGACCTCGACATCGTTCGCGCCGCCTTCGCGGCGGTCCGTTCACCTGGACGACTCGAAGCAGTTCGTTCGGCCCCGACCATCCTGGTCGACGCCGCGCACAACCCGCACGGGGTCAGCGCCAGCGTCGCCGCGATCGGCGAGGCCTTCGACTTTCGCCGCCTGGTCGCCGTAGTCGCTGTGATGTCCGACAAGGATGTCGCCGGCATTCTCGAGCGCCTCGAGCCGATTGCGGACGACATCGTGGTCACCCAGAACAGCTCCGATCGGGCCGTCCCGGTGGACGAGCTCGCCGCCGCCGCGGTAGAGGTCTTCGGACCGGACCGCGTCAGCGTCGAACCACGCCTCGACGACGCCATCGAGACCGCCGTACGCCTCGCCGAGGACACCGGTGACGACATGCTGTCGGGCACGGGTGTGCTGGTCATCGGCTCCGTCGTCACCGCCGGCGAGGCACGCCTCCTGCTCGCGCGATGAGCGACAACAACGACGACGTCGACGATCCCGAGCGCATTCAGCGCGCGAATCGGGCCACCCGCGGCGGGCTGGCGGCGGTCCTCGGTCTCGAGGCGGTCGTGACGCTGCTCGTCCCCCGCGCGCTCGCGTTCTCCGCCGGAGGACTGGGCGTGACCAAGACCCTCCTGCTCGTCTCGCTGGCGCTGGTGATGATCGTGGCCGCCGGGTTGACCCGGCGCCCGTGGGGCGTCGGTCTCGGTTCGGCGGTCCAGGTGCTGTTCCTGCTCAGTGGGGTGTGGTTGATCGCCCAACTGATCATCGCGGCCCTGTTCGCCATGGTCTGGGGCCGCATGCTCTGGCTTCGGCACCAGCTGCTCGGAACGCCCGCCGGCTGGCGACTCCTGTGGTCCTGACCCCGTGTTCCGGCGCGTCGAGGGCGTGCCCGGTTTAGGGGAATATGCACACTTGAGTCGTACTTGAGGCAGAACCTCGCCAACCTTGCCCGCTCGGCCAGTCCTGCCTGAGCTTCGGCGGCCACTCTGTGCTGTGGGCGGCGCGGCCGGTCCTGCGGGGGGAGCCGGCCGCCGCCCACCTAACTTTCAGAGCCTCACCCGGCTCGCCACAGCAGCATCGAAGTTGCGTTCGACCGGAACGCAACGACCGAGAGGCAGGACGTCAATGGCCATCGCCAGCAGCGTGCTGATCGCTGACGACGATGAAGATATCCGCGCTCTCGTCTCCACGATCTTGACCAAGGCGGGGTTTCACGCCGAGGCGGTCGACGGCGGAGTTCGCGCTCTCGCGGCCGCCGAGCGCGAGACGCCGCACATCGTCGTTCTCGACGTGCGGATGCCGGACATGAGTGGCCTCGAGGTCTGCCGTCAACTCAAGGCGCGTCGAGAGACCGCGTCGAGCCCGATCCTGCTCATCAGCGCGGAGTCGTCGACCGAAGACGTCGCGGCGGGTTTCGCAGCCGGATGCGACGACTACTTGCCCAAGCCGTTCAGCCCACGCGAACTCGTGCACCGAGTCGATCAGCTGCTGGCTCGCACGGCCTGAAGGCAAGACAACTCCATAAGCCAGCGCCTCGGTCAGTTTCGGGGTGGACGGCCATCGGGTCACGTGGGTGGGACGCGACCGAGGTGGTGCAGTGTCGACTCGGGGGACCGGCACTCGAATCTCGATCGCAAAAAGCGCGATCAGCACGGGCGGTTCCGCTCGTCGGACCAGGACACCGGCGAGCGGAGCCGTCAGGCTTGTCAGCTCAGTGTCTGCTCCACCAGCGGCAACGTGACGATCGCTGACGTGCCGCCGCCCGGCGCACTGTCGATGCGGATCGTCCCGCCGTGCGCAGCAGCGATCCGGACGCACACGGCCAGGCCCAGTCCGGCACCCGGGAGATCCTTGCGCAGCCGCACCAGCGGTCGGAGCACCTCGTCGCGGCTCTCCGGCGGGATGCCGATGCCGTTGTCGACCACACGCAGGATCGCGTTGTCGCCGACCTGGTCACTGATCACCTCGACCACGGGCGCAGCGTCGCCGCGATAGACGACGGCGTTCCCGATGAGGTTCTGCAGCAGCGCGCGCAGCTGCGAGGTGTCGGCAACGACATCAGCGCCGACCGCTGTCACGGTCGCGCCCGCCGCCGTCGGGCCGAGGTCGGCGACGACCTCGGCGACCAGCGGCTCGACCGGGTTCGCGACCATCGTCAGCGAGCCGCCCACGCGAGCGAACGCGAGCAGGTCGTCGATCATGGCGAGCATGCGCTTGGCGGCCGAACTGCACCGGCCGACGTAGTTGCTGATCGTCGGATCGTCGGCGATGTCGTCCATGTCGCTGAGCAACTCGGTGAAGCCGATGATCGCCGTGATCGGCGCCTTGAGGTCGTGGCTCACCTGTCCGGCGAAGGACGCCAGCCTGTCGGCCGAGCGAGTCAGCTCGGCGTTGGCGCGCTGCAGCTGACGTGTGCGCAGCCGGAGTTCGAGGACGTCGACGACCTGATGCGCCAGCAGCCCGATCGTGCGCAGCTGCTGGTCGCCGAGCTCGCGCGGCGCATCGTCGAACACGCACAAGGTGCCGATCGCATGACCTTGCGGCGAGCGCAGGATCACCGAGCAGTAGAACCGAATCTGCGCGAGGGTCCCGTCGACCCATGGGGACGTGGCGAAACGCGGGTCTTGCGAAGCGTCAGCGACATACAGGTCGCGTCCGCCGGCAAGCGTCGTCTGGCACATCGACTCGTCGCGGAGGCACGCCTGCGGGTTCACGCCGAATGCCGCCACCTGATGCTGGAAGCGGTCATCGATCAGGTTGACGACGGCGGTCGACACGCCCGCGACGGTCGCAGCCGCCTCGCACAGCGCCTGGAGATCGGCAACGACCGGGTCGTCGGTTCCTGCGCCGATGACGTCATAGGCGGCCAGCGCCGCCAGCCGTTCGTGCTCGGCGGCGGCCGTCGCGCGCGTCATGCGGAGCTGCTCGCCCGGATGCGTCACTCAGCGTCCGAGGCGGCACCTGTACCGAGTCGGTACCCGACACCACGCACGGTGCGGATGTAGCGCCCGTTGCGGGGGTCGTCGCCGAGCTTGCGGCGCAGGTTGCCCATGTGCACCTCGACGAGGTGGCCGTCGCCGGCCCATTCCGTGCCCCAGACCGTGCGCAGCAGCGTCTCGCGCGGCCACACCCGCCGCGGGCCGCTGAGCAGCGTGGCCAGCAGATCGAACTCGATGCGGGTCAGCGGGAGTTCGGACCCCGACAGGTGCGCCAGGCGTCCCTCGAGGTCGACCTCGAGCTCGCCCAGGCGCATGATCTCGGTCTGGTCCGGCTCTGGTGCGGGGGCAGCCGCTGCCGGCGCCGCGCCGCGCCGGCGCGGACGGCGCATCATCGCCGCCACCCGGGCGCGCAGCTCGCGGGGGCTGAACGGCTTGGTCAGGTAGTCATCGGCGCCCGTCTCGAGGCCGACCAGGCGGTCGATCTCGTCGGGACGGGCCGTGAGCATGATGACGTAGGCCTCGCTGGTCTCACGCAGCCGCCGACACACCTCGATGCCGTCGAGGTCGGGCAGGTTCAGGTCGAGCGTGACCAGATCGGGGTCGCGGTCCCGGACCGCACGCAGCCCGTCGGCGCCCGCCGAGCAGTCGGTGACGGCAAACCCGCTCTGCTGAAGCAGTTCGACGAGCAGAGCACGCACATCCGGGTCGTCCTCGATGACGACCGCATCACGGTCGTGTTCGCTCACGGTGCACTCCGATGCGCGACTTCGTGGGCTCTCACGTCTTGAGGTTAGCGATCGTTGGGTCTCCCGGTACAGCCGGACACGCTTATACCAGGCGTCGGAGGGGCGCTCACCCGCTGCAGGCGCCCGTTTCGGCCGGTTGGTCCCTCAACGTCGACTCAATTGTTCAACGTTCAATCTGTCGGAACTCTTGCATGTTAGATCGGTGTGAACTGAGGTGCCACCTCCATTCTGAACTCACACCAAATTTACCTCGGCATTTCTCGACCAAGACGGTCGGTTGCCACAAACCCACAGCCAGCCGCCCGACCGGTGCGGCCCACCACACCCACTGGAGTCACTGGAAATGTCTGCTCGCGCACTGTCCACCAAGTCGAAGCTGCTCGCCAGCGCCGCCCTCGTCGCGGCCGCCGCCGGCGCCGCCGGTCTCGGCACGTTCGGTTCGTTCACCTCGACCACCTCGGCCAGCCAGGCCGTCAGCGCCGGCACCGTCACCATCGGCCTCGGCGCTGCCGGCGGCACCGACAACCGCCTCACCGTCGCCGCGTCCGGCATCGTCCCGGGCGACACCATCCAGCGCGTCGTCAAGCTCTCGAACACCGGCAGCCAGGCGCTGAGCGCCGTCACCTTGACCACGACGGCGACCGCCTCCTCCGCCCTTGACACCGATGCCACCAACGGCCTGCAGATGACGATCGACAAGTGCTCGACGAGCTGGACCGAAGCCGGCACCGCGCCGGCCTACACCTACACCTGCAGCGGCGCCGGCACGATCAGCACCGTCCTCGCCTCGGTGCCGGTCATCGGTTCGAACCTCGCACTGAACAACCTGTCGGCCCTCACCGCCGGAAGCAACGACGTCCTGCGGGTCACGCTCAGCTTCCCGACCGGCGCCGGCAACACGCTGCAGGGTGCGAGCTCGACGATCAACTTCGCCTTCACCGGCACCCAGCGCACCGCCTCGGCCCACTGACCGAGCCCGGCCCGCAGCACCACCACATCCCCCGTGCCAGCCGGGTGGCCCGCTACAGCGGGCCATCCGGCAGGGGTGTTCACCACCGTTTCGATTCTCAGATACCAGTCTCAGGAGAGCACTCATGACCGCATCGGTAGCCGCGAGCCGCGCCCCGCTGTGGCGCCGCATCGCGCGCCGGGTGATCAACGTGTTCGGCACCCTCGCGCTCGCCTGCGCCGTGCTCGCGCTCCTCGCGATGACCGTCGGCCCCCGAGTGCTGCACTACCGCACCGCGACGATGCTGACCGGAAGCATGTCCCCGGGCATCGTCCCCGGCGACGTCATCGTCGACACGCCTGAGCGTGCCGCCGACATCCGGATCGGCCAGATCATCACGTATCAGATCCCCGTGGAAGACCGCCGCGTCGAGAGCCACCGCGTCGTCTGGGTCCGCCACCTCGCGAACGGCAGCGCGCTGTTCCGCACCAAGGGTGACGCCAACAACGGTGACGACCCGTGGACGGCCAAGGCCGGCGCGGGCACGGTCTGGCAGGTGCGCGGCGTCGTGCCCGCGGCCGGTGCCGTGATCCGCTTTCTGCGTCAGCCGTTCGTGTCGATCCTGCTGACCCGGGTCCTGCCGTTCGGCATCCTTGCCTGCCTGCTCGTGTCGATCTGGCGTCCACGCCGTCCGGAGGAGCTCGCGGCGTGAACCTGTTCCGCGCCGCGTTCGTCGCAGCGCTCGCGGTCGTCATCGCTGCGTGGCCCGCCGTGGCGAGCGCGCGCTTCACGTCCTCGTCCAGTGCCGCGATGAAGGTCTCGAGCGACACCCTCGGCACGCCGACCGCCCTCAGCGTCAAGTGCTTCGGCAGCGCGCAGCGGGTGACGATCAGCTGGACGGCGACCAGCGACACGTACGCGACGGGCTACATCATCTACGGCGCGTACGGCGGCAGCGAGGTCTCGCAAAGCGTCTCTGGCCGGACCACGACGAGCAACACCCCGACCTCCGCCGTGCCTGCCGGCACCGTGATCACCATGGTCAGCGTCTACCGCAACTGGACGAGCGCGCGGTCCTCCTCGGTCACCGCACCCAGCAACTGTCACTGATCCGCGGTCACTTAGTCTCGCTGTCATGGCCGAGCGCACCCTCATCCTCGTCAAGCCGGACGGCGTCAACCGCGGCGCGATCGGCGAGGTGATCCGCCGCGTCGAGGCGAAGGGTTATCGCCTCGCCGCACTCGACCTGCGCACCGCAACGCCCGAGCTGCTCGCCGAGCACTACGCCGAGCACGTCGGCAAGCCGTTCTACGAGCCGCTGGTCGAGTTCATGCTCTCCGGTCCGGTGGCCGCGATCGTCGCCGAGGGCGAGCGGGTCATCGAGGGGTTCCGCGCGCTGGCCGGTGCAACCGACCCGACGCTCGCCCTGCCGGGGACGATCCGCGGCGATCTGGGCCGCGACTGGGGCCTGAAGGTGCAGCAGAACCTCGTCCACGGCTCGGACTCGCCCGAGTCGGCCGCCCGCGAAATCGCCCTCTGGTTCCCTGACCTCTGAGCCATGCTGCCCGGCGTTCTCAAGCCGGATCTAGTGCTGCGACCGGTGACCTGGCGGTGACCGGGGTGCATCAGTGCTGCTGTTTGCATTCGGACACGAGTCACAACAGTCACGCCAACACCGCGCGTCGCACCAGCCAATCACGCAACAGCGACCTTACGATCCCGATGGGCCGAGTCGTGCCCGCGCTGCCGCCGTCTTGTTTGCCGTGAGGAACCGCCGTGAGTCTGACCTCGATCGCTCGGTCGCTGGGTACTCAGCGCGGCGTCGATCTGCTGGGCGGCGATCTGGCGATCGACCTCGGCACCGCGAACACGCTGGTCTACGCGCGTGGACGAGGCATCCTGCTCGACGAGCCGTCGGTGGTCGCCCTCGATGTGCAATCCAATGCGGTCGTCGCGGTCGGGGCCGAGGCCAAGCGGATGATCGGCCGCACACCTGATCACATTCGTGTGATCCGGCCGCTGCGCGACGGCGTCATCGCCGACTTCGAGGTCACCGCGGAGATGCTGCGTTATTTCGTGCGCAAGGTGCTCAAGCGCCGCGGCGCCTTCACCGGCCCGCGCATCGTGATCTGCGTTCCGTCCGCGATCACCAGCGTCGAGCAGCGCGCGGTCTCCGAATCGGCGTACGCGGCCGGGGCGCGGCGGGTGCACATCATTCCCGAACCGATGGCCGCCGCGATCGGCGCCGGCCTGCCCGTGAACCAGCCTTGCGGCTCGATGGTGGTCGACATCGGCGGCGGGACGACCGAGGTCGCGGTGGTCGCGCTCGGCGGCATCGTCGCGTCGACATCGCTACGCGTCGCCGGCAACGCGCTCGACCTGGCGATCGTCGACCACATCCGCGGCGAGTTCTCGCTGCTCATCGGCGAGCGGACGGCCGAAGAACTCAAGATCTCGGTCGGGTCGGCGTTCCCGGTCGCAGGTCCGCGCAAGGCCGAGATCCGCGGACGCGATGTCGGTACCGGCCTGCCGCGCAACATCACCGTGTCGAGCGACGAACTGCGCAAGGCGATGGAACTGCCGCTGGGCCGCATCGTGGCCGCGGTGCGCACGACGCTCGACCGCTGCCCGCCGGAGCTTGCGGGCGATCTCGTCCAGCGCGGCATCGTCCTGGCGGGTGGTGGCGCCCTGCTCCGTGGCCTCGACGCGCGCCTGCAGCACGAGATCGGGATCCCGGTGCTCGTCGCCGACCGTCCGCTCGACTCGGTCGTGCTCGGCACGGCCACCGTCGTGGAGCATTTCGACCAATTGCAAAAGGTTGTTGTCGACGGCTCTAAGAGATGAGATGCGTTCTCTGACCCGACGCCAGCGGATCGCGGCAATCGTGCTGGCGGCTGTTGCCGCTTCGTTCGTCGCGCTCGATCTTGGCGGCAGCAGCTTGCAATCGGCGCACGGCGGCGTGCGGGGGGCGCTGGGATCGCTGTACCGCGGCACAGACTCCGTGTTCGGCCCGGTCCGCCGCTTCCTGCAGGGCATCCCGCGTGCCGGTGCGGACCAGTCGCGGCTCAACGCGCTCGAGCAGCAGAACACGAAGCTGCGGCAGCAACTGGC
Organism: uncultured Actinomycetota bacterium; assembly: GCA_963754285.1. GTDB lineage: Bacteria > Actinomycetota > Actinomycetes > Mycobacteriales > Jatrophihabitantaceae > RYN-133. The sequence continues at coordinate 206,643 of CAVWFN010000007.1, read as the reverse complement.
CAACGCCCGCCTCGACCGCCACGCCGAGGCGCAGCTGACCAGACTGCGGCTGTCCGCGACGCATGACGGCTTCCGCGTCGTCCCCGCGCGAGTCGTGGCGACGAGCGCGGCCGGCGGGTTCGACTACACGGTCACGATCGCCGCAGGCACGTCGAACGGCGTGCGTGCCGGGCAGACCGTCACCGACGGAGACGGTCTGGTCGGACGGGTGTTGCACGCCGACTCGTCGACAGCTGTGGTGCTGCTCGCCATCGATCCGGGATCGGGCGTCGGTGCACGTGACCTGCGCACCGGTCAGCTCGGCGTCGTGACCGGCAACGGACGCAACGGATTCGCCTTCCGCCCGCTCGACCCGACGGCTCAAGTGCTCGCCGGTGACGCGCTCGCAACCGGCCCGGCGCAGGCCAGCAGCTACGCACCGGGCCTCGCGATCGGGACGGTTCGTGCCGTGCGTTCCTCGGCCGACGGCACGACGATCGCTGCAGTCGACCCGACGGTGTCGGCCAGCGCGCTCGACATCGTCGGCGTCGTCGTGTCGCGCCACAGCACGGCGTCGATCGCCGCCGGCGGTCACTGACATGACCCGCGCCCGCGTCGCCGCGGCGATCGCCGCGCTGCTCACCGCGCTGGTTCTTCAAGCAACGCTTGTCGGTCCGCTCGCCGACACGATCCCGGCGAGCCTGCCCGCGCTTCTGGTCGCGGCGATCGCTGTTGTCGACGGCCCAGGTGCCGGGATCGCGTTCGGCTTCGCGGCGGGACTGATCACGGACCTCGGTTCGGAACATCCCGCCGGCGTGCTCGCGCTGTGCTGGCTCGCGGTCGGACTCGTGTGCGGTCGGCTCAACGCGCCGAACGCGCGCATCCGTCATGACGTCCTGATCGTCACCATCGCCTGTGGGGCAGCTTCGGTCGTGTCGACGATTGCGCTGGCCGCGCTCGGCGCCGACGGCGCCGTCGCCACCGATGCACTGCGCTACGCGATTCCGGCGACGCTGCTCGACGGGATGCTCGCGCTCGCCGTCGTCCCGCTCGTACGGTTGTTCCTGCGTACCGACCGCTTGCGCGCGCCGCGTCCGGTGCTCGTGCTGCAGGACGTGCGATGAGAGCACGTCCGCTCACGGCGCGTCGCTTCACGATCATCGTCGTGCTCGTCGCGTCGATGGTCGTCACGCTGCTCGCGCGCCTTTACTACGTGCAACTGCTCGACCCGAACAAGCCCGAGCAGACCGCGGGCATGCTGCACCCGGGCGAGGTGGTCGTACCGGCGCCGCGCGGCTTGATCGTCGACTCGACCGGACAGGTGCTCGTCGACAACACCTCGGTCGAGGTGATGACGATCGACCAGGACCGTCTCGACGCGCTGCCCGATCACGGCGCGTCCGTTCTGGCGCGCATCGCAGCGTTGCTGCACAAGAGCCAGGCAACCCTCACCGCGGAGATCACGCCGTGTTCGCCCACCGTGCCCGCGCCGTGCTGGACGGGTGAGCCGTACCAATCCGTGCCAGTCGCAACACACTTGTCGCGCAAGGTGATTCTCGCTGTCGGAGAGCATCGCGAGGACTATCCCGGCGTCGCGATCCAGACCATCACCTACCCCAACTATCCGCACGGCGCGCTCGCCGGCCAGGTGCTCGGATACACGTCGCAGATCACCGCGGCGGACAAGCGCAACAACCCGAAGCTCACCGACGCGGACACGATCGGGGTGTCCGGTCTCGAAGAGCAGTACGACCCGGTGCTGCGCGGCGTCGACGGATCGCTGACCAAGAACCTGAGCCCACAGGGTTACTCGGTGTCCGACGGCAAGTACGTCGCGCCGGTGCAGGGTGACACGCTCGTCACGAGCCTGAACCTGAAGCTGCAACGGCTCGCCGAGCAGTCGCTCGCGCAACAGCTCATCGACAGCCGCAAGCTGGGTAAGCCCGCGACGGCCGGTGCGGTGGTTGCGATGGATCCGCAGACCGGACGGGTGCTGGCGGTCGCGAGCTATCCCGACTACAACCCGCAACTGTTCGTCGGCGGCATCTCGGCGAAGAACTACCACAAGCTGACTGCAGCGAGCGCCGACGACCCGCTGCTGAGCAGGGCAGTCGCCGGCCAGTACGCACCGGGCTCGACGTTCAAGCTGATCACGTCCAGCTCGTTGGTGACCCACCACGAGATCAACCCGAACACTCTGTACGGATGTCCCGGGTCGGTGACGATCGATGGCCGGGTCAAGACGAACTACGACTCCGAGGTGCTCGGCGACATCGACCTCGAGAACGCGCTCGGCTACTCGTGCGACACGTACTTCTACGTCCCGGCAGCCAACGAGTACTACGCCGATCAGAACCGCATCGCCCAGCACAAGAAGCCGCACGAATGGCTGCAGCGGATGGCGGCCAGCTTCGGCGTCGGGCGCTTGCCGCACATCGACCTGCCGACCAACGAACAGGCGCCCGGCTCGTACGCCGACCGCGAGACTCGGCTGGCCCGGTGGAAGGCGAACAAGGACACCTATTGCGCCGAGGCGCGCGCCGGCTACAAGAACATCGCGAACCTGTCGCAGCGCGCCTACCTCACCGAACTTGCTTCCGAGAACTGCACGGACGGCTGGCGCTACCGCGCCGGTGACAACGCCGACATGGCCATCGGTCAGGGCGAGACCACGATGTCGCCGCTCCAACTCGCGGTCGCCTACTCGGCGCTGGTCAACGGCGGGCGAATCTGGCAGCCGAAGCTCGGCTGGGGAGTCGTCAACGGCAAGGGCAAGCTCGTGCGGACGATCAGGCCGACGGTTCACAACAAGGTGCCGGTCAAGCAGAGCACGCTCAACTACATCGCACGGTCGCTGAACTTCGGACGAGGCTGGGCGGTGTCCGGTGCGTACGCCTACATCGGGTCGCCGTACGCGGCGCGCATCGGTGGCAAGACCGGCACCGCCGAGGTTTACGGGCGCGGCGACACCTCGTGGTTGGCCACCTGGGGGCCGATCTACCACCAGCACGGAAGCGTGCGCGCGCGCTTCGTCCTCGTCGGCATGGTCGAGCAGGGCGGCACGGGTGCCACCGCAGCCGGACCGATGCTCAAGCGCATCTGGGACGGGATCTTCGGCGTGGACGGAAAGAAGCCGATCATCAAGGGCCTGCGCCCGGCGACGAATCTCCCCAAGATCGCCCCGCAGGTGAGGGTGTCGCGATGAGCGCTCGCGCGAAGAGCCAGGAGGCACAGTCCGCGACGAAGGAGCGGTTCGAGCCGGGAGCGGGCCCGAGCGGCGGGGTCCCCGACAAATCGCGGAGTGTTCTTTGCGAAGCGATTTGGTGGGGTGCCGATGCGAGCGGTCCGGGAGCGGATCGATGACGCAGCTGCTGGCTCGCGATCCGCGCGCACCCTTCGACCTGCCGTCGCCACTGGCAGAGCCCGATCAGACGCGGCGGGCCCGCTACGACTGGACGCTCAACGCTGTGGCACTCGCCCTCGGATTGATCGGGGCGGTGCTGGTGTGGGCCGCGACCCGCGACGTCGAACGCGCCGCCGGCAACAACCCGAACGGCTACCTGTACCGCCACTTGATCAACCTGGTGCTCGCGGCGGGATTCATGTTCGGCGCGTCGCGGATCAACGCACGCATGCTGCGGCGCACGGGGCCGTTCGTCTACCTCGCCGGCGTGTTCGGGCTGCTGCTCGTCCTGGTCGCCGGCGTGACGATCAACGGCGCACACGCGTGGATCCGGCTCGGCGGCGGTTTCGAGATCCAACCGTCGGAGTTCATGAAGCTGGGCCTGATCATCGGGATGGCGGTGCTGTTCGCGCAGCGCGGCCGCGACCGTGGTGACCTGCCACCGACGACGACGGACGTGCTGCTCGCACTCGGTCTCGTCGCCGTGCCGCTGGTGTTGATCATGCTGCAGCCCGACCTCGGGTCGGCGATGGTGCTCGGCGTCGCCGCGTTCGGCGTTCTGATCGCGGCCGGTGTGCGGGCCCGGTGGACGCTCGGCCTGCTGGCGTTCGGGATTTTCGGGGCGATCCTCGTCGTGAAGATGGGTCTGCTCGCCGAATACCAACTCGCCCGCTTCGGTGCGTTCCTCGACCCGCAGCACGATCCGCAGGGTGCTGCCTACAACATCAATCAGGCGCACATCGCGATCGCGAACGGCGGCTGGTTCGGGACGGGTCTGTTCAACGGACCGCAGACCAACGGCGGCTACGTGCCCGAGCAGCGCACCGACTTCGTGTTCTCGGTGATGGGCGAGGAGTTCGGGCTCGTCGGCGGCATCGTGCTCATCCTGCTGTTCGCGCTGCTGTGCTGGCGAGGGCTGGTCATCGCCCGTACGGCCGATCGCACGGGCCAACTCGTCGCCGTCGGGATCGTGTGCTGGTTCGCCTTCCAGGTGTTCCAGAACATCGGCATGAACCTCGGCCTGATGCCGGTCACCGGCTTGCCGTTGCCGTTCGTGTCCTACGGCGGGTCGTCGATGTTCGCCCAAGGGCTGGCGATCGGCGTGCTGCAGGCCGTGCGGCGTCGCAACCTGACCGCCTGACGATCATCTGGGCGCGACCGGAACCTCCGGTTCAGGCCGAACCGGGGTGCGCGAGCTGAGCGTCGTGCCGACGCTTGCGATGACGACCATGACGATCGCGATCGCGGTGACGAGCCGCGGTGACTGCCCGAGCAGCAGCATTCCGGCAAGCGCAGCCACCGCCGGTTCGAGGCTCATCAGCAGCCCGAACGTCGCTGCCCGCAGCCGGCGCAACGCGATCAGCTCGAACGAGTACGGCAGGATCGACGACAAGATCGCGATCGCCGCACCGCCGGCGAGCAGTGACGGACGCAGCAGGGCCGAGCCGCCCTCGATCACACCGACCGGAATCACGACGATCGTGCCGATGCACAGCGCGAGCGCCAGCCCGTCCACCTGCGCCCAGGTCTTGCCCACGCGCTGCGAAACCAGGATGTAGCACGCCCACAGGGCACCGGCGGTGAGTGCCAGAACCACACCCACCGCGGTCACGTCGTGACTGTCGCCGCGCAGGGCGAGCAGCACCACTCCGCCGCCCGCGAGCAGCACCCACAACCCGTCCAGCGCTCGTCTCGAGCCGCCGATCGCGACCGCCAGCGGTCCGGTGAACTCGATCGTGACCGCCACGCCGAGCGGCAGCCGATCGATGGCCTCGTAGAAGCTCCAGTTCATGAACCCGAGGATCAGGCCGTAGCCGAGCACCGCGAGGTAGTCGGCGCGGGTGCGGCCGCGGATCGCCGGGCGCACCGCGATCATCATCACCACTGCAGCGAGCGCGAGGCGCAACAGCACCACCCCGCCCGGCCCGGCCTGCGAGAACAGCTTGTTGGCGATCGCCGCGCCGAACTGCACCGACGCGATACCGCCGAGCACGAGAACCTGCGGCGGGACGGGACGCACCCGCAGATCCTGTCAGAGCGCCCCGAGAGCATTTACGATCGCGGCGTGTCCCTGGCCGATTTCCCGCGTTACCCACTCCTGTTCGGCCCGAGCCCGGTCCACCAACTGGAGCGCCTGAGCCGTCACCTCGGGGGCGCCACGATCTGGGCCAAGCGAGAGGACTGCAACTCGGGTCTGGCCTACGGGGGCAACAAGACCCGCAAGCTCGAGTACCTCGTCCCGGACGCGTTGGCCCAGGGCGCGACGCACCTGGTGTCGATCGGCGGCGTGCAGTCGAACCACACCCGCCAGGTGGCGGCCGTCGCCGCGAAGCTGGGATTGCAGGCCGTCCTCGTCCAGGAGAGCTGGGTGAACTGGCCCGACTCTGTCAACGACCGCGTCGGCAACATCTTGTTGTCGCGGATCATGGGCGCGCAGGTACAGCTCGTCGACGCCGGCTTCGGCATCGGCTTCAAGACCAGCTGGGAGCAAGCGCTCGACGGCGTCCGCGACCAGGGCGGAACGCCTTACGCCATCCCGGCCGGCGCGTCGGACCATCGTCTCGGCGGACTGGGCTTCGCCAACTGGGCCGACGAGGTGCAGCAGCAAGAACGCGAGCTCGGCGTCTTCTTCGACACGATCATCGTCTGCAGCGTCACCGGCTCGACACACGCCGGGATGATCGCCGGGTTCGCCGGGCAGGACCGTCCCCGTCGTGTCATCGGCATCGATGCCTCAGCCAAGCTGGACGAGACCCGCGCCCAGGTCGAAAAGATCGCGCGCAACACCGCCGCACTCATCGAACTCGGACGCGAACTGCGCGACGACGAGATCACCGTTCTCGAAGGATGGGCCGGCGACTATTACGGCATCCCGGTCGACTCGACCCTCGACGCCATCCGGCTCACCGGCCGGCTCGAGGGGATGATCATCGACACCGTCTACGAAGGAAAGTCGATGGCCGGACTCATCGATCTCGTCACCAGCGGCGACATCGACGCGGGTTCCAACGTGCTTTACGCGCACCTCGGCGGCCAACCTGCGCTCAATGCGTACAGCGCTCTGTTCCGGTGACCCGACCCCGTAGCGGCGTTGAGCCCGTAAGCTGGTGCGACGTGTCGCCCGCCTCGCTGTTCCCAGCCCTGGAATCGCTGCTGCCCAAGGTCAGCAAGCCGATCCAGTACGTCGGCGGCGAACTCAACGCCCAGGTCAAAGACTGGGACGAGGTCGTCGTCCACTGGGCGCTGATGTACCCCGACGCGTACGAGGTCGGCCTGCCGAACCAGGGCGTGCAGATCCTCTACGAAGTGCTCAACGAGCGTGCCGACACCCTCGCCGAGCGCACTTACGCCGTCTGGCCCGACCTCGAGGCGCTGATGCGCGAGCACGGCATCGGCCAGTTCACCGTCGACGCGCACCGTCCGGTCGCGGCGTTCGATCTGCTCGGCGTCTCGTTCGCGACCGAACTCGGGTACACGAACCTGCTCACGGCGCTCGACCTCGCCGGCATCCCGCTGCACGCCGCCGACCGCACCGACCATCCGCTGGTCATCGCCGGTGGCCATGCCGCGTTCAACCCCGAGCCGATCGCCGACTTCATCGACGCGGCCGTGCTCGGCGACGGCGAGCAGGCCGTCGGCACGATCTCCGACATCGTCCGCGACTGGATCACCGCGGGACGCCCGGGCGGTCGTGACGAAGTGCTGCTGCGGCTGGCGGCGACCGGCGGCATCTACGTCCCCAAGTTCTACGACGTCAGCTACCGCGTCGATGCGCGCATCGACGCGATCACGCCGAACCGCGACGGCGTGCCCGAGCGCGTCACCAAGCACACGGTGATGAACCTCGACGAGTGGCCGTACCCCAAGACGCCGCTCGTCCCGCTCGCCGAAACCGTGCACGAACGCATGTCGGTCGAGATCTTCCGAGGCTGCACCCGCGGCTGCCGGTTCTGCCAGGCCGGCATGATCACCCGACCGGTGCGCGAGCGGTCGATCGACTCGATCGGTGCGATGGTCGACCAGGGTTTGCGCGCGACCGGGTTCGAAGAGGTCGGACTGCTGTCGCTCTCGTCGGCCGACCACTCCGAGATCGGCCCGATGGCCAAGCAGCTCGCCGACCGTTACGAAGACGACAAGGTCAGCCTGTCGCTGCCGTCGACGCGCGTCGACGCGTTCAACATCGATCTCGCCAACGAGTTCTCACGCAACGGGCGCCGATCGGGCCTCACCTTCGCGCCCGAGGGCGGGTCGGAGCGGCTGCGCCGCGTCATCAACAAGATGGTGAGCAAGGACGACCTGATCCGCACGGTCTCGGCCGCGTACGCACAGGGCTGGCGGCAGGTGAAGTTGTACTTCATGTGCGGGCTGCCGACCGAGACCGACGAGGACGTCCTCGAGATCGCCGAGATGGCCCACGACGTGATCCGCGCCGGGCGCGAAGCCGCGGGCCACAAGGACATTCGCTGCACCGTGTCGATCGGCGGGTTCGTGCCCAAGCCGCACACGCCGTTCCAGTGGGCCGCGCAGTGCGATCCCGCGACGATCGACGAGCGGCTGCGCAAGCTGCGGGCCGCTATCAACTCGAACCGTTCGCTCGGCCGCAACGTCGGCATGCGCTACCACGACGGGGAGCCGTCCCTGATCGAAGGACTGCTCTCACGCGGCGACCGCCGCGTCGGCGCCGTGATCGAAGCCGTGTGGCGCTCCGGCGGCCGCTTCGACGGATGGTCGGAACACTTCAGCTTCGAGCGGTGGATGTCGGCGGCGAAGCAGGTCGGCATCGACGTCGCCTGGTTCACCACCCGAGAGCGCGACGCCGACGAGGTGCTCCCGTGGGACCACCTCGATTCCGGCCTCGACAAGCAATGGCTCTGGGACGACTGGCAGGACGCAACCGGCGAGTTCGAGCAGGACGACTGCCGCTGGACTCCGTGCTTCGACTGCGGCGTCTGCTCCAACCTCGGCACCGACATCCAGGTCGGGCCGACCGGCCGGTCGCTGCTGCCGCTCGTCCCGCGCTGAGCCGCTGCAGTCGATGCCCCGCCGCACCCCGTCCGGACCGCCGCCGCCTCCCGTCGTGCAGCGGCTGCGGATCCGCTATGCCAAGCGCGGCCGGTTGCGGTTCACCTCGCACCGCGACTTCGCCCGCGCGTTCGAGCGGGCACTGCGCCGCGCCGAGATCCCGATGGCGTACTCGGCCGGGTTCAGCCCGCACCCGAAGATCAGCTACGTCGGCGCGTCCCCGACCGGGGTGGCCAGCGAGGCGGAGTTCCTCGAGATCGGGCTCGCCCGCGAGACCGACCCGGAGCAGGTGCGCCTCGCGCTGGACGCGGCGCTGCCGGACGGGCTGGACGTGCTCGAGATCGTCCCGGCCGGCCCCGGATCGCTGGCCGAGCGCATCCAGGCGGCGCACTGGCGCATAGAACTGCCCGGCGTGGACCCGGATGCCTTGCACGACGCCGTCCTCGCGGCCCTCGCTCACACCGAACTCACCGTCGAGCGGGTCACCAAGGACGGCCGGCGCACCGTCGACGTTCGCCACGCCCTGGTCAGCGCCAAGGTGCGTCCCACGCTTGCGAGCGGTGGGCGTGCGATACTGGACGTGGTTGTCCGGCAGGTGACCCCCGCCGTACGACCCGACGACATTCTCGCCGCGTTGCGGATCGTCGCCGGTCTCGCCCCCGACGCACCGGCTGTTTCGGTGCGCGTGGCGCAGGGACCGCTCGACGAGCGAGGGACGGTCAGCGACCCGCTGGCTCCGGACCGCACGCGGATGTGAACGCTCGTCGTGAGTACACGTACGACCCCACCCGGGTCGGAGAGTTGAAGCCATCAGCTCACCGTCTCGATGAAGACTTCGCGGAACGCTGCTGAGCCGGCAGACCAGCCAGACCAGTGCGTACCCGCCACAACCGCCTCCGTGCGGTCGCGTCTCGTTACCGACGAAGCGCGCCCGGAGGTCAGAACGGAGAACGCGAGCAGATGCTCGACAACGACAATTCAACCGAACAGCACGAGAGCACGACTGACACGGCGCCGCCCAAGCGGATCCGCGTGTCGGCGCTGGCCAAGGAACTCGGCGCCACCAGCAAGGCCCTCGTCGCCCTCATCAACGACCTCGGCGCAGGGCCCAAAACCGCCTCGTCCGCCCTGGACGCCGACCTCGCCGAGCGCGTGCGGACGGCGCACGGTGCTCAGGGCCAGGACCCCACGCAGAACGCCGTCGCCGCCGTCGCGGGCGTCGAGACGGTCGCCGCCGAGCAGACCGATTCGGGAGCCTCGGCGCCGGCGGTGCTGTTCCAGGCGCCGCTGCCGGCCGAGTCACCGACCGGCCCGGACGTGACCGTCGCCGAAGACGCCGAAGACCTCACCGCCGAGCCCGAGGACGTCCGCGAGGCCGCCATCGAAGAAGCCGGTGCCGCCCGGCGCCGGCGCCGCCGCGGCCGTCGCGGCCGAGGTGGTGGGGGAGCCAAGCAGGACGGTAACGCTGCCGGCGAGACCGGCGAGTCGGACGAGTCGTCCGACGACAGCGAGCAGCCGGCCCAGGATCAGGCCCCCGCCAAGAAGCAGCCGGCGAAGAAGCAGGCGGCCAAGAAGCAGTCGGCGAGCAAGCAGCCGACCAAGAAGCAGCAGAACAAGAAGTCCGAGAGCGGGCAGGATGCCGCCGACGACACGGGCGCGGATTCTGACGCGGACATCTCGGATTCCGACGCCACAGACGACGACGGCGGTTCGAAGAACACCCGGCGGCGGCGCCGCCGGCGGCGGTCAGGCTCCGGCGACGGTGACAACGGCAACGACGACCCGCCGAACACGGTCACCCACGTCCGGGAGGTCCGCGAGTCGGGTCGCGACGCCAACGATGACGGAGTCAAGGGCGTCAAGGGCTCGACCCGGCTCGAGGCGCGCCGCCAGCGGCGGCGCGACGGTCGCGAGACCAATCGCCGGCGCCCGCCGATCCTGTCCGAGTCGGAGTTCCTGGCGCGTCGCGAAGCCGTCGACCGGGTGATGGCGCTTCGCCAGACCGGCGACCGTACCCAGATCGCCGTGCTCGAGGACGACGTGCTGGTCGAGCATTACGTCACGCGGGCCAGCGCCACGTCCTACGTCGGCAACGTCTACCTCGGACGGGTGCAGAACGTGCTGCCCTCGATGGAGGCCGCGTTCATCGACATAGGGAAGGGCCGCAACGGTGTGCTCTACGCCGGCGAGGTCAACTGGGATGCAGCGGGGCTGGAGGGCAAGTCGCGCGCGATCGAGCAGGCGCTCAAGAGCGGTGACTCGGTTCTCGTCCAGGTCACCAAGGACCCGATCGGGCACAAGGGTGCCCGGTTGACCAGCCAGGTGTCGCTGCCGGGCCGCTTCCTCGTCTACGTCCCGGGCGGTGCGATGACCGGCATCAGCCGGCGCCTGCCCGACACCGAACGGCACCGGCTCAAGGCGATCCTGAAGAAGATCGTCCCTGAGGACGCCGGGGTCATCGTGCGCACAGCCGCCGAGGGGGCCAGCGAAGAAGACCTGACCCGCGACGTGTCGCGGCTGCAGGCCGAATGGCAGTCGATCGAGAAGAAGGCTGCCAAGACGTCCTCGGCACCGACGCTCGTGCACGGCGAGCCGGACCTTGCCATCCGCGTTGTGCGCGACGTGTTCAACGAAGACTTCAAGAAGCTCGTCGTCCAGGGCAACGATGCCTGGAACACGGTCAACGAGTACGTCGAGGGCGTCGCCCCCGACCTCGCGGCGCGGGTGTCGAAGCACACCGGTGACAGCGACCTGTTCCACGACCTGCGTGTCGACGACCAGCTCATGAAGGCCCTCGACCGCAAGGTGTGGCTGCCCTCCGGCGGCTCGCTGGTCATCGACCGCACCGAGGCGATGACCGTGATCGACGTGAACACGGGCAAGTTCGTCGGGTCGGGCGGCAACCTCGAGCAGACCGTCACCCGCAACAACCTCGAAGCCGCCGAAGAGATCGTGCGGCAGCTGCGCCTGCGTGACGTCGGCGGCATCGTCGTCATCGACTTCATCGACATGGTGCTCGAGTCGAACCGCGAACTCGTGCTGCGGCGCCTGACCGAGTGCCTCAGCCGCGACCGCACGAAGCATCAGGTCGCCGAGGTGACCTCGCTCGGACTCGTCCAGATGACACGCAAGCGGGTCGGCGAGGGCCTGATCGAGGCTTTCAGCGAGACCTGCGAGGTCTGCCACGGGCGCGGCATCATCGTGCACCCGGAGCCGGTCGAGAAGTCGGGCACGGCACCTGCCGAGGACGACGAGCCCAAGAAGTCGACCTCGCGCCGCAAGCGCGGTGGCAAGCGTGCCGAGCCTGCCGAGGAAGTGCCGCCGGTCAGCACCGAGCAGCGCACGAAGGCACTCGCGGCCATGAGCGCGATCCACCGCGCCGCCCACCCGGACGACGATTCGGACGGGTCGGCGGCCGAACTGCAGCTCGACGCCGTGACCGCGTTGCTCGCGGGCAACGAGATCGACGTCGACCAGCTCGCCGCGGAGGCGAGTCGTGCCACGAACGGCGACGACTCCGCGCAGCCGGCCGAGGCTGCCGAACCGGCCGAGGTCGCCGGGCCGGCCGAAAGCACCGAGCCGGTCGAAGGCACCGAGCCGGTCGAAGGCACCGAGCCGGACGAAAGCACCGAGCCGGACGAAAGCACCGAGCCGGACGACGCGCCGGCGCCCGCGCGGGACGTTGTGCGGGCCCGACCGCGCAGGCGGCGTGCCGCCTCGCGTCCGGCAGGACCGCCTGGATCGGCCTGAGTGATGCAGTCCGTGGTGCCCCGACCGGCAACCGCCAGGGGGCGGGCGTTTGTGACAAGTCACCTCGGCGTTTTGCCTTTGGCCTCGCCCGTCCCGTAATCTGGACGACGGCCTACCGCAGGGTGGGCTGTCTTTACGTTGCAGCACAGTTGGCAGGAGTGATTCCCCGATGTACGCCATCGTCACGACCGGCGGCAAGCAGTACAAGGTCGCTGAAGGCGATGTGATCGAGGTCGAGAAGCTCGACGGCGAGGCGGGCGCACAGATCGCCCTCACGCCGATCCTGCTCGTCGACGGCGAGACGGTCACCCACGACGCCGACAAGCTGGCCAAGGCCAACGTCACCGCTGAGGTGGTGGCGCAGACCAAGGGTCCCAAGATCAAGATTCACAAGTACAAGAACAAGACCGGCTACCACAAGCGCATGGGCCACCGTCAGCGCCTGACCCAGGTCAAGGTCACCGGCATTTCGCAGAGCGGGAAGTAGGCACCGACATGGCACACAAGAAGGGTGCGTCGAGTTCGCGCAACGGCCGCGACTCGAACCCGCAGTTCCTCGGCGTCAAGCGTTTCGGCGGCCAAGAGGTCAAGGCCGGCGAGATCCTGATCCGCCAGCGCGGCACCAAGTTCCACCCCGGCACGGGCGTCGGCCGCGGCAAGGACGACACGCTGTTCGCGCTCGTTCCAGGCAACGTGCAGTTCGGTAGCTCGCGAGGCCGCAAGACCGTCAACATCGTCCCGGCCGGAGCCTGAGGGCTCCGACTTCTTCCAAGGGCGGCCCCGGGCGACCGGGAGCCGCCCTTGTCGTTTTCTTGGATAAGGATCATGGCAGGTTTCGTCGACCGTGTGGTGCTCCACGTCGCTGCCGGTAACGGCGGCCACGGTGTCGCGTCCGTCCATCGCGAGAAGTTCAAGCCGCTCGGCGGTCCGGACGGCGGTAACGGCGGACGCGGCGGCGATGTGACCCTTGTCGTCGACTCGAACGTGCACACGCTGCTCGACTTCCACCACCACCCGCATCAGCGCGCCGGCAACGGCAAGGGCGGGGCAGGCAGTCACCGCAACGGTGCCGACGGCGCGGGTCTGGAGCTGCGCGTTCCCGACGGGACGGTTGTCGTGGACCGCGACGGTGCTGTGCTGGCCGACCTGATCGGCGTGGGCACCACGTTCGTCGCTGCCGAGGGCGGACGGGGCGGACTGGGCAATGCCGCGCTCTCGTCGACGCGCCGCAAGGCGCCGGGGTTCGCACTGCTGGGTGAGCCCGGCGAGGAGCGCGACGTCGTGCTCGAGCTCAAGTCGGTCGCGGACGTCGGACTGGTCGGGTTCCCGAGTGCGGGCAAGTCGTCGCTGATCGCCGCGATGTCGGCGGCCCGGCCCAAGATCGCCGACTACCCGTTCACCACGCTCGTGCCCAACCTCGGCGTGGTCGACGCAGGCGAGACAACTTTCACCGTCGCCGACGTGCCAGGGCTGATCCCGGGCGCTGCGCAGGGCAAGGGCCTCGGCCTGCATTTCCTGCGCCACGTCGAGCGGTGCTCCGTGCTGCTGCACGTGCTCGACTGCGCGACCCTCGAGCCGGGACGCGATCCGATCAGCGATCTCGACGCTCTTGAGGCTGAGCTCGCGCAGTATCAGGGCACGTTCGGCGAGTTGCTCGCCAAGCCGCGGCTGGTCGCGCTGAACAAGATCGACGTGCCCGAGGCGCGCGAGTTGGCCGACTTCGTCCGTCCCGAACTCGAGGCGCGCGGGCTGCAGGTCTTCGAGATCTCTGCGGTGGCCCATGAAGGCCTGCGAGCGCTGACCTTCGCACTGGCCGCTGCTGTGCAGGCCGACCGAGCTGGGCGTCCTGCGCTCGAGAGCACGCGCATCGTGCTGCAGCCCAGAGCCGTCGACGATGCAGGATTCACCGTCAGTGCACAGGCCGAAGGGTTCGTCGTGCGCGGTGCGAAGCCGGAACGCTGGGTGCGTCAGACCGACTTCGACAACGACGAGGCGGTCGGCTACCTCGTCGACCGGCTCAACCGGCTCGGGGTCGAGGCGGAACTCGCCCGCCAGGGTGCCCAGCCCGGCGACGCGGTGACGATCGGCGCGATGACCTTCGACTTCGAGCCCACCGCCGGGATCGACGAGGGCTACGTCCCGACGCGCCGAGGCAGCGACGAGCGGTTCAACACCTCCTCCCGCGTCTCGGCCGAGGATCGCCTCGCCGCCAAGCGTGCCCGCCGCCCGTCCCACTACCCGCCCTCCGGTGACGAGACGTGACCGCCTCCTCCGCGAGTGGTCATTTATGCGCCGAGTGGTCACTTATAAGTGACCACTCGCGCGATTACTGTCCACTCGCGGGATCGGACGAGGCGTGACCAGGGGCGCGATCGCTGAGGCTCCGCGGACGGTCGTGAAAGTGGGATCGTCGTCGCTCACCTCTCGCGGACGGCTTGATCCGGCTCGGCTGGACGCGATCGTCGATGCGGTCGCCGCGCGCGTCGGTTCCGGCCAGCAAGTGGTGCTCGTGTCCTCAGGAGCGATCGCAGCAGGCATCGGCCCGCTCGGGCTCAAGGCACGTCCGCGCGATCTCGCCACGCAGCAGGCGGCCGCCAGCGTGGGGCAGTTGCTGCTGGCCGAGCGGTACGCGGCGTCGTTCGCCCGCTACGGCCTCGGCGTCGGCCAGGTGCTGCTGACCGCCGACGACCTGCACCGCCGCGGCCACTACCGCAACGCGAACCGCACTCTCGAGCGCCTGCTGGCACTCGGCATCGTCCCGGTCGTCAACGAGAACGACACCGTTGCCACGCACGAGATCCGCTTCGGCGACAACGACCGGCTGGCAGCACTCGTCGCGCACCTGATCGCCGCGCAGGCGCTGGTGCTGCTCAGTGACGTCGACGGGCTCTACACCGGCAAGCCCGGCCGTCCGGACGCGCGGTTCATCCCCGAGGTGCGGTCGATGGCCGAACTCGACGGGGTGGACGTGACGCGCTCGGGCAGCCACGTCGGCTCGGGTGGCATGGTGACCAAGATCGATGCGGCGGCGGTGGCGACGTCCGAAGGCATCCCGGTGCTGTTGGCCGCCGGCGAGCAGGTGCACGACGCGCTGCGAGGCACGGTCGGGACGTTGTTCCATGCCGCCGGCGACCGCTCGGCGTCACGGCTGTTCTGGCTGCGCCACGCGACGAGCCCACGCGGGCGCCTCGTCCTCGACGCCGGCGCGGTCGCGGCTGTCGTCGAGCGCCGGATGTCGCTGTTGCCGGCCGGCGTCACCGCGGTGTCGGGTGAGTTCTACTCGGGCGAGCCGGTCGAGCTCGCCGATCCCGATGGTGCCGTAGTAGCGCGAGGGCTCGTCGGCTACGACGCGGCCGATCTGCCCGGCCTGCTCGGACACAAGACCGCCGACCTGCCGGCCGAATTCCGCCGCGAGGTCGTGCATCGCGACGACCTCGTCCTCATGTAGCTGCAAATCAGCCGTTTTAGTGGGTATGCCTTCAGGTATGACTAGCCCGCCAGGTCCACCGCCGCCAGCGCCGCCGCCGCAGCACGGTGGGCCCGGTCAGCCCCGCCCCGGTCAGCCCGGCCCCGGTGGCCAGCCCGGTCAGCCCGGCCCCGGCCAGCCCGGCCCCGGCCAACCCGGCCCCGGTGGCCAGCCGCCGCAACCGGGCCAGCGCCCGGGTGCTGTTGAGCCCGAGGCCAAGCGCTCGGTCAGCATCGGCCAGATCCTCGGCGGCATCCTGCTCGTTCTCGTCGTGATCTTCATCTTCGAGAACACCAAAGACGTCAAGGTGCGGCTGATCGTCCCGGAGTACACGATGCCGGTCGCGCTGCCGATCGTGATCGCTGCAGTCCTGGGTGCGCTGATTGCGTGGCTGCTGCGCTATCGCCGACACCGCAACCATCCCAGTCGGAATTCGAAGCGAGCGCGCCGGAAGGGCTCCGTATCCTGACGTCATGAGCGAGCAGGCCGCGACCGAGGCGGAAGTGCGCGAGGTCGCTGCCCGTGCTCGCGAGGCATCCGCCGAACTCGCCCCGGTGAGCCGCGGCCACAAGGACGTCGCGCTCGTAGCGATGGCCGACGCGCTCGACAACGCGACCGACGCGATCGTGTCAGCCAATGCCGACGACGTGGCGGCAGGCCGCGAGGCAGGGCTGAACCCGGGCCTGATCGACCGGCTGCAGCTCGATGACGACCGCGTGGCGGCGATGGCGCAGGGACTGCGCGACATCGCGGCGCTGCCCGATCCGGTCGGGGAAGTCGTGCGCGGTTACACGCAACCGAACGGGCTCGAGATCCGCCAGGTCCGCGTGCCGTTCGGCGTTGTCGCGATGATCTACGAAGCTCGCCCCAACGTCACCGTCGACGCGGCCGGACTTGCCCTCAAGAGCGGCAACGCCGCGCTGCTTCGCGGATCCGGATCGGCCTATCGGTCGAATGTCGCGCTGGTCGAGGTGCTGTCCGCAGCCGCTGAGAAGGCCGGGTTGCCGAGCGATGTCGTCCAGCTGGTTCCGGGCACCGATCGAGCCAGTGTCGGCCATCTGCTGCGGGCGCGCGGCCTCGTCGACCTGATCATCCCGCGTGGTGGCGCAGGGCTGATCAACTATGTGGTCGAGAACGCGACGGTGCCGGTCATCGAGACCGGCGTCGGCAACGTCCACGTCTACGTCGACGCGGCCGCCGACCTCGACATGGCCGAACGCGTGGTCGTGAATTCGAAGATCTCGCGCGTGAGTGTGTGCAACTCCGCCGAGACCTTGCTGGTGCATCGCGCCATCGCGGAGGAATTCTTGCCGCGCATCACGTCGGCGCTGCAGGCCGCGGGCGTAGTGCTGCACGGCGACGACGCCTTCGGCGCATTCGACGGCGTGCAGAGCGCGACCGACGACGATTGGGCGCGGGAGTATCTCTCGCTCGACATGGCCGCTCGGGTCGTCGTTGATGTCGACGAGGCGATCGCGCACATCCGCCGCTGGTCGTCCGGGCACACCGAGGCGATCGTCACGCGCGATCTCGACACAGCGCGCCGGTTCGTTGCGCGCGTCGACTCGGCGGCGGTGATGGTCAACGCATCGACGCGGTTCACCGACGGCGGCGAGTTCGGATTCGGTGCAGAGATAGGCATCTCGACGCAGAAGATGCACGCGCGCGGCCCGATGGGGCTTACCGAGCTCACCTCGACGAAGTGGATCGTCACCGGCGACGGGCACGTGCGCTGAGCTGATCGACCTCCGTGGCGCGTGCGGCTACTTCGCGAGCAGTTGAGCGGCGGGAACGACTTGCTTGGCCAGCGTCGCGCTGCTCCATGACAGCACGACGTTCGCGGTGCCGGTGTGGTCGTGGTACTCCAGCTTGATCGGGTAGGCGCGGGTGCTGCTCAGTTTCGCGGTCGCCTTCTTCTCCACCCCGCTCGCCTGCGTCCAGGCGTTGACGAGCTGGACGCCGTTGACCCACAACCGCGCACCCTCGTCTGCTCGCACATAGAAGGTGTACGTGCCATTGGCGACGGGCAGGATGCTCCCCGTCCACCGCACGCTGAAGGTGTCGGCGCCGATGCCGGGCGCGGGCGATCGGGTTCCCCAATCAGCGTTGACGCCCGGGTCGACTCGGACGAGTTTCTGCGCGGTCAGGTTCTCGGTGTCGAAGTAGGTCCCGGTGAGTCCGGGCGCCGCAGACGCCGGCGCGGTCACGACGATGCTCGCAGCCGGCGAGGAATTGCCCGCAGCGTCGATCGCGCTCACGGCGTACGTATGGCTCTTCCCAGCGGGCATGGCCGCGTCGGACAGGGTCGTTGCCGTCGTGGTGGCGATGGCGACGCCATCGCGCGTCACCCGGTACCCGGTCACTGCGGTGTTATCGGTGCTCGGTTGCCACGAGACGGTCACGGCACTCGGCGCCGTGATGCGCGCCGTGAGTCCGGTGGGCGTTGTCGGCGGGGTCGCATCGCTGCGTCGTGACGTTGACGGTCGCGGCCGGCCCGGCATTCCCCGCTGCGTCGAACGCGCTGACCGTGTAGACGTAGGTCGTTCCGGACGTCACCGTGCTGTCGGAGCTCGAGGTCGCGGTCGTAGTCGTCAACACGGTGCCGCCGCGCGAGATCGTGTACCCCGCGACGCCGACATCGTCTGTGCTTGGTTGCCAAGAGAGTGCGACCGTCGAGGGTGGCGTGTAGGCGGCGGTCAAACCGCTCGGGGCAGTCGGTGGCGTGACATCGGCTCCCGTGTCGACTTCGAGGGCGGTCGACGGGTCGCTGACGTTTCCGGCTGGATCCACCGCTTCCACCGTGTAGTTGTAGGCGGAGTTCGGCGCCACCGTCGTGTCGCTGAATGACGTCGTGGCGGTGTGTGCAATGACGGTGCCGTCGCGCAGCACGAGGTAGCCCGCCACGACGCCGCGATCGTCGCTGCTCGCACCCCAGGTCAGATCGATGCGCGTTGCGCTCGCGGCGCTGCCCTGCAGGGAGCCCGGCACGGACGGAGCGACCGTGTCCGGGTCCTCGCTCGCAAAGAAGTCCTTGAGTACCTGGCCCGATCCGCCGGCCGCGGTGCCGCACTTCGTCGGTGTCCACGTGGAATTGGCGACAGTCGTCCCGGGCATGTCGAGCGCGTGACCCAGCACCCCGATTCCGTGCGCGCCGAGGTAGGCGAGCAGCGCGGGCGCGAGCCGCTCGAAGGCCGTGCCGCAGCCACTCGCCGGATAGTTCCACTCGGTCGCGATCACCGGCACCTGGGTGGTGTACGCGCCGTACTCGGCGTCCCACCACGACGGCCCGTTGGTGTAGTAGTACGGGTGGATGCCGTAGGCCAGGTTGCCGGTGGGATCGCTCAGCAGGGGCATGCCCGATGTGCGCTCACCCTTGCGGGCGGCGTCGGCGATGAGCACGTTCGTGTTTCCCAGCGCCCGGATCTGGTCGATCAGCGTCTGCTCGCCCACGGCGGGGTCGCCGAGGTTCGTGTCAGGCGAAGTTCCGCCGTTTTGCCACTGCGCCCAGCCGGCGGCGTCGTTGATGTTGCCGGGCTCGTTGAACAACTCGAACATCACGTACGGGTCGGCGGCGTACACCGGTGCCAGCACGTTCCAGGCGGCGACCGTCTGGCTGCTCGGCAGGGGATGGACCGGGCCACAGCCGAGGTACTGGTCCTGCATCGACAAAATGACAGTGAAGCCGTTCTCACGCGCCAGCGCCACGCCGGATTCGACCTCGGCGAGGTAGGCGTCGCGGTCCGCCTGCGACACGTTCGGGTCGGTCAGGCCGTCCTGGCTGATCTGGAACCGCAGCGTGTTGGCCCGCCATTCCTTGGCCACGTCCATTTCCGCCTGCGAGAACATGGCCGCCGCGGGCTGGGTCTCCTTGCGCACGCACCACGGCGGAGTCAGCAGAGCAACCATGTTGAAGCCGCGCGCCAGGAACGGCACGCCGTTGCTCGTCAGCCGATTCCCCGATACAGCCATCCCGATGGAGGTGTCGGCACTCGCCAGGGGCGGTGCGGGTGAGATTGCGCCCGCTGCTGCGGCCACGAGTACGCATATCGTGACGACACGGAGCCGAGTCATGATCGACGTCAGACGACGCGATTGACTGTGCTGCCCGGCCACTTGGCACCTTTTCCTTCGATGACGAATCGCCTGGCTTGCGATTGGTGGAGAGTAACCGCCGAAACCACACCGAACCTGACGATTGTCGAAGAAGTTCCGCAAGGCCCGGTCCGTTGGAACCCCGAACCACAAGAAGGCTTGACAAACCCTCCGTCGCGCCGTCACAGTCCTAGCTGTGGTTGGAATACCTAATCGCGATAGGCGTGCCGAACGACGTGAGGCTACCCGCCAGGAGATTTTGTCCGCGGCGTGGGACGTGGCGCGGCAGAACGGCATTGCCGGCCTGACCCTGCGAGAGGTGGCGGTGCGCGTCGGCATGCAGCCGCCCTCGCTCTACTCACACTTCGAATCGAAGAATGCGATCTTCGACGCCATGTACGCGCAGGCATGGCGCGCAGCCACGGCACAGTTCCGCGACGCCGAGCCGAGGGCCCCCGTCGATCCGCGCGAACGGCTGGTCTTCATGGCGCAGACGTTCTTCGACTTCGCCACCGCGGACTCTGCGCGCAACCAACTGATGAACGTGCGAGTGCTGCCCGATTTCGTCCCCACCGAAGAGTCGTACGCCGCCGCAGTGGAAACCCTCGAGATTCTCCGCATCAATCTGCGCGCCATGGGCATCACCAGGGCCGCCGACGTCGATGTGTTCACTGCGCTGATCACCGGGCTGGTGTCCCAACAGGAAGCAAACGATCCAGGAGGCACGCGCTGGCGTCGTCTCGTTCCGCGCGTCATGCACAGCTACGCCGACTCGGTCGGGCTCGCCGCCCGTCCGAAAACTGCAGGGAGAAATCGATGACCGCACTGAAACCCGCGATCGATCGCGACCGCGCGATGCACCTTGCTGCGACCGAGTACCGGCGGTGCGCCGAGTTGCTGACCTCGCTCGACGAGTCGGACTGGGCCACGCCGACCGAGTGCCCGGGATGGGACGTGCGCCAGATGGCGGCGCACATGCTCGGCATGGTCGAGATGGCCGCCTCGATGCGCGAGGGGATGCGTCAGAACAAGGCTGCGATGGTGAACGGAAAGTTCGACATCGACGAGCTCACCGGACTGCAGGTGCGCGAACGCGTCGACTGGCGCGGCGCGCAGATCGCCGAGCAGTACGCCCTGCGATGGCCGGCAGCTGTCAAAGGACGCCGCCGCACACCGTGGTTCGTCCGCAGCCGCAAAGTGCCGCCGATCGCTGTCAACGGCACGGCCGAGGTGTGGACGATGGGCTACCTCTTCGACGTGATCCTGACGCGCGACCCGTGGACACATCGGATGGACATCGCTCGAGCGTTGGGCCGCGCGCCCGTGCTGACGGCTGATCACGACGGCGTCCTCGTCGCCGACGTCGTCGACGAGTGGTCGCGCCGCCACGGCAAGGACTACACCCTGGTGCTCACCGGGCCGGCCGGCGGCACCTGGACGGCCGGGGCGAACGGGCCCCACCTCGAACTCGATGCGGTCGAGTTCTGTCGAGTGCTCAGCAAGCGGACGGGAGATGTTTCCCTCGAGACCCTGATGAGCACGGAGGTGCCGTTCTAGGGTTAGCGCATGAGCGTCATCCCTGAGTCCGACTTCGGAACCCGTGTTCGATCACGGCTGGACGCCGAGCGGGTCGTCTGGCTCACGACGACCGGTGCTGACGGCACGCCGCAGCCCAACCCGGTCTGGTTCTTGTGGGAGGACGCCAACGACAGCGTCCTCGTCTACAACGCGAACAACGCCAACCGCCTCGACCACGTCGCGGTGCGGCCGCGTGTGTCGCTCAACTTCGACGGGAACGGACAGGGTGGCGACGTCGTCGTGCTGGCCGGAGTGGCCGAGCAGGCCGTCGATGTGCCCTCGGCCGATCAGCACGAGGGTTACCTCGCCAAATACGCAGCCGATGCTGCCAGGGTGAGCGGCGATGTCGCGGGCTTCGCCCAGCAGTACTCGGTGCCGTTACGCATCCGCATCACGAAGGTGCGTGGTCACTGATGGAACTCGACGACGCCCTCGAATTCGCACGCAGCAATCGGCGTTCGGTCATGATCACGATCAAGCGCGACGGACATCCGCAGTCGTCGAACATCCTGCACGTGCTCGGCGACGACGGCGTGATCCGCGTGTCGATCACCGCTGACCGGGCGAAGTACCACAACCTCGTGCGCACGCCGTGGACGTCGCTGCACATCACCAGCGCCGACTTCTGGCACTACGCGGTCGTCGAGTGCGAGGTCACGCTGTCCGAACCCGCTGGGTCGCCCGACGACGCGACTGTCGACGAACTCGTCGAGTACTACCGCAGCGCGAACGGCGAACACGACGACTGGGACGACTACCGCGCGGCGATGGTGCGCGACCGGCGGGTCATGGCCCGGCTGCGGCCTGTCCATGCCTACGGCTCGATCTGACCACGCAGGTAGTCCGCAGTGGCTGCGTCGGCCGGATAGAACGCCTCGATCGACAGATCGTCCAGGGTCACGTCGGCCGCCGTGCCGACGCGCGCTTCGATGCTGAACAGCGCGAGTTCACCGTTGTCGACTCGTAATCGAAGCGGCAGCACGACATCGCTCGGATGCGGCGTGCTCGCGTCGTCGGCTGCCGGGTAGGTGCGCAGTTCGTCTTCGAGAGTGGCCAGGCGCGAGTCGCCGGTCGCCACGGCGCGTCGGTGCAGCTGCCCGAGCAGGTGCGCGCGCCATTGCCCGAGATTGGCGATGCGCGAAGCCATCCCGTCCGGATGCAATGACAAGCGCAGGACGTTGACCGGTGGCTCGAGCAGGTGCGCTGCGCACCCGGCGAGTAGCGGCGCGAGCGCTGTGTTCGTGTCAACGACGTTCCACCATCGATCGATCAGCACGGCCGGGTAAGGCTCGTGGCCGCGCAACACCTCCGCCAGCGCGTCGCGCACCGCGGCGAGTGCCGGCTCGTCCAGATCGTGCTCCGGATACGCGGGGGCGTACCCGCCGGCGAGGAGCAGCTGATTGCGTTCGCGCAGCGGCACGTCCAACTGCTCGGTGAGCCGCACGATCATCTCGGGCGTGGGCCGAGACCGTCCGGTCTCGACGAAGCTCAGGTGTCGGGTCGAGATGTCGGCCTGGATCGACAGCTCGAGCTGACTGAGTCTGCGCCGCTCGCGCCATTCGCGCAGCAGACGCCCGACGGGTGCGCGGACAGTCGTGGTCACGGCTCGACGCTAGTTCGAGCTGTGCCGCAAGGCGATGACCTCGCGGGTAATCGACGGCGCTACCGCTTGGCCCGGTCGGCGCCGAGCAACCCGCGCATCGCCGCGTTGTCCATCTGGACCGTGGCGTGCGTGACCCACGGCGCGAGCAGCAACATCACCGCGCCTATGGCGGCAACGGCAACGATTCGTCCCGGCGTGTCGATGAAGTAGTGGTTGGTGATGCCCGCCGCGTGGTGGCAGACGCCCTGCGGGTCGGTGGAGCACGGAAGGAACGGACGCCAGATCGAGTAGGTGAGGCAGCCCAGTCCGTAGGTGTAGAAGGTCACCGCGGCCACGAACGACGTGATGCCCAGCGGCAGTTTGAGCACGAGGTACACCCGCGCCTTCCACGCCGCGACGTCCGTGAGTTGGGCACCGATCCAACCGAACCGGCTCGATGCGGCGTCGGCGGCGAACGGACGGGGACCGACCTCGGTGCCGGTGAGCGAGTTCGCCAGCCGCCGGACGAGGTCGGCGAGCAGCTTCGCGCCGATCCCGGTGACGGCGAGCACCGGCAAGCCGATGAACGTCACGCCGAGCCCAGCGCCGACTGAGACAGTCACCACAGCGAACACGAAGCCGGCCACGCCGAGTGGCAGCCCGAGCAGCGCGTAGAGCAGTTCGCCCCAGGTGGCGCGATATCTGAACACCGCCAGGGGGAACGGCAGGCGGGCGGCACGGCTGCTGGTCATGAGATCGATCTTGGCGGCGCCGGCACGGCACTGCGATGGACCTAACGCCCGTTTGCAGGGTCGGGTTAACCCCACCAGACTGTACGAACAATCGGCTAGGCGAGCGGGGACCTCAATGACGTATTTCGTGACCGGTGCCACGGGCTTCATCGGTCGATTCCTGATCGCCGAGCTGCTCAAGCGCGAGGGGACGATCTATGCCCTGTGCCGCGCGTCCTCGCTCGACAAGCTCGACGATCTGCGTGACCGGCTCGGCGACGACGACGAACGCATCGTCCCGATCGTCGGCGACCTGTCGAAGGAACGGCTCGGCGCCTCGGCCGAGGATGTGGAGAAGCTCAAGGGCAAGGTCGAGCACTTCTTCCACCTCGCCGCGATCTACGACCTCACCGCAGACGCCGACAGCCAGCGGGTTGCCAACGTCGAAGGCACTCGGCACGCGCTGCAACTGGCCGAGGCCGTGCACGCCGAGCATTTCCACCAGGTCAGCTCGATCGCGGCCGCCGGCCTCTACCAGGGCGTGTTCACCGAAGACATGTTCGACGAGGCGACCGACGTCGACAACAACCCGTACTACGCGACCAAGCACGAGTCCGAGCGAGTGGTGCGCGAGGAGTCGAAGGTGCCGTGGCGCGTCTACCGTCCGGGCATCGTCGTCGGCTCGTCCGAGACGGGCGAGATCGACAAGATCGACGGGCCGTACTACTTCTTCCGCGCGATCCAGCGGCTGCGCAACTTCACTCCGTCGTGGCTGCGCGGTGTGGGCATCGAGGGCGGACCGATCAACATCGTCCCCGTCGACTACGTCGCGAAGGCGATGGACTACCTCGCACACCAGCCGGGGTTGGACGGGCGCGCGTTCCACCTCACCGATCCCGAGCCGATGACTGTCGGGCAGATGACCAATGCGTTCGCGAAGGCGGCCAAGGCGCCGCAATTCGCGTACAACCTGGACACGAAGCCGATCGAGTCGGCGCTCGCCGCGGTGCCGAAGCCGATTCGCGCGGTCGCAGCGCGCCTGCCGGGCGCGAAGCAGGCGGGCGATCTGTTGCTGGCCGAGCTCGGCATCCCGCGCGAGGTACTGCACTACGTCAACTACCCGACCAAGTTCGACTCGACCAAGACGCAGGAAGCGCTCGCCGGCTCTGACATCGCAGTGCCGCCGTTGGCCAACTACGCGCAGACGTTGTGGGAGTACTGGGAGCGCACCTACAGCCCCGACCGTCGCAAGGACCGCGCTCTGGCGCGCGCGATCAAGGGCAAGACCGTGATGATCACCGGCGCGTCGTCGGGTATCGGTCGCGCGACCGCATTGCGCGTCGGCGCGGCCGGCGGCAAGGTCATTCTCGTCGCGCGGGGCGCTGACAAGCTCGAGCAGACGCGGCTCGAGATCGAGGATCTGGGTGGTCTCGCGTTCGTGCACCGCTGCGACCTGTCAGACATGAGCGACATCGAGCGCATGGCCAAAGAGGTGCTGCAGGAGCACGGCCGCGTCGACGTCCTCGTCAACAACGCCGGCCGCTCGATCCGCCGTTCGATCGCGCTGTCGTACGACCGGTTCCACGACTTCGAGCGCACGATGCAGCTGAACTACTTCGGCGCGGTGCGACTCGTCCTCACGCTGTTGCCGATGATGCGCCAGACCGCGCCGGACGGCCGCAAGGGCGGGCACATCATCAACATCAGCTCGATCGGCGTGCAGACCAACACCCCGCGGTTCTCGGCGTACGTCGCGTCGAAGGCCGCGCTGGATGCGTTCTCGCGCTGCATCGCGTCCGAGGTGCTGCAGGACGGTGTGCACTCTGACGACGATCCACATGCCGCTCGTGCGCACGCCGATGATCGCGCCGACGACGATGTACGACCGGTTCCCGACGATGACGCCGACCGAGGCTGCCGACCTGATCTGCAAGGCGATGATCCGCAAGCCGAAGAAGGTCGGCACGCCACTCGGCAACGCGGGCGCGCTCGCCTACCAACTCGCGCCGCGCGGTGTCGACGTCGTCATGAACTACGGCTACAAGATCTTCCCGGACTCGAAGGCCGCCCGAGGTGGCACCCGTGGCGAGGAGCCGACGAGCGAGAGCGTGGCGTTCGCGCACATCCTGCGCGGCGTGCACTGGTAACAGATGTCCTCGGCCGAGGGGTTCGACGAGTGGTACACGAAGCTTGTCGCCTCCGATCGGCACGAGTCGATCCAGCGCGGTGCGCTCGGCTTGCCGGACGGGTTCGACTCGAGCGGCCTGCTGCCGTGGGTCGGCATCGCTGACGTAGTTGCCCTACTGGACATCGATGCAGCGTCGACGGTTGCCGACCTCGGCTGCGGTCGCGGCGGCTACGGGATCGAGATCGCCGCGCGCACAGGCGCATCGCTGATCGGCGTCGACTTCTCATCGGTGGCGATCGAGGTAGCCAGGTCGCGAGTGCCGTCGGACTCGCGTGCGCGGTTCGTCGTCGGGTCGATCGCCGAGACCGGTCTGCCTGCTGCGTCGGTCGACGCCGCGGTGTCGGTCGATGCGATGCAGTTCGTCGATCCGTACGTCGACGGATTGCGCGAATGCCTTCGGATCCTCGTCCCTGGTGGCCGATTCGTCCTGACCGGCTGGGAGCCGATCGGGGCCACGCCGGAACGCATGCCGGCGCGGCTGCGACGCGACATCGGCGCGGAACTGCGCACGGCGGGCTTCGTCGACGTCGAGGTTCGAGACATGAACCGGTGGCGCGCCGCAGAAAGGGAGTTGTGGACGACGGCAGCCGCGACAGATCCGGCCGGTGACGCCGCGATCGAATCGATGCGCGAGGAGGGCGAGAGCGTGCTCTCGTGGATGGACGCCAGTCGCCGGGTGATGGCGTTCGGGCGGCGTCCGCGCTGATGGCGGTTACCGCCACGCCGGAATCCTGGTTGCAACTACCATCTCGTCCATGACGCGACGGGTCGGCATCATGGGCGGCACCTTCGATCCGATCCACCACGGCCACCTCGTCGCTGCCAGCGAGGTGTCGAATCGCTACGGCCTGGACGAGGTCATCTTCGTGCCGACCGGCGAGCCGTGGCAGAAGTCCGACCGCCACGTCAGCCCGGCAGAACACCGTTACCTGATGTCGGTCATCGCCACCGCGTCCAATCCGAGGTTCTGGGTGAGCCGGGTCGACATCGACCGCTCCGGCCCGACGTACACGATCGACACGATCCGCGACATCGCCGTGCAACGCCCGGACGCCGATCTGTACTTCATCACCGGCGCCGACGCGCTCGCGCAGATCCTGTCGTGGAAGGACGCCGAGGACGCGCTGAAGCTGGCCAAATTCGTCGGGGTCACGAGGCCGGGATACGACCTCACCGACGAGCATCTGCCCAACGACACGGTCACCATGATCGACGTGCCGGCGATGGCGATCTCGTCCAGCGACTGCCGCAATCGCGTCGCCGCCGGGCGTCCGGTCTGGTATCTCGTCCCGGACGGAGTCGTGCAGTACATCAGCAAGCATCGGCTCTATCGCGGCTGATCCGTAGACTGGCGACCCGTGACTGCAACGGACGAGGCCCGCGAGGCCGCACTGGTGGCCGCGCAAGCGGCTGCGGACAAGCTCGCCACCGACATCGTGCTCATCGATGTCAGCGAGCGGCTCGCGATCACCGACGTGTTCGTGGTGGTGACCGGAAACAACGAACGACAGGTCGAGGCCATCGTCGACGAGGTCGAAGAGAAGCTGCGCGTGCACGGAGTCAAGCCGATCCGACGCGAAGGTCGTCGCGACGGACGGTGGGTGCTGCTCGACTACGGCGACGTCGTCGTCCACATCCAGCACGCCGAGGAGCGGGTGTTCTACGCGCTCGAACGGCTCTGGAAGGACTGCCCCCCGATCCCGTTCGTCGACGCCACCGCCGGCGAATGACCAAGCTCGTCCTGCTGCGGCACGGACGTACCGCGTGGAACGCCGAGCGGCGCTTCCAGGGCCAGGCCGACCCGCCGCTGGACGACATGGGTCGCGTGCAGGCCTACGAGGTTGCCGGGCTGATCGCCGCGCTGGCGCCGGACCTGCTCGTCAGTTCCGACGCTGCCCGTGCGATGCAGACAGCCGAACGCGTCGCCGCTGCCACCGGGCTGGACGTGCAACGTTGAACCGCGCCTGCGCGAGCGGAGCCTGGGGCACTGGGAGGGCCTCACTCGTGACGAGGTCGCGGTGAAGTATCCCGACGAATACGCCGACTGGGTCGCCGGTCGCGACGTGAGCCGACGCGGCGGCGAGACGCGCGAGCAGGTCGCCGAACGCGCGCTCGCCGCGTTCGATGCGCTGCCGAGAGTCGAGACCCTCGTCCTCGTCACGCACAGTGCGACCGCGATGGCGTTGTGTACCGCGCTGTTGGGGCTCGACCAGCAACGTCACGTCCTCGGCCCGTTGGCCAACTGCCATTGGAGCGAGATGGTGAGCGATCACCCGACGCCGTGGCGCTTGCGCGGGCACAACCTCGGCGTTCCCGGTGTCGTCGTCCCGATGTCGGTGCATGTCGAGGCCGGCGACGAGGCATCCGACGCGGACGCCTGACCTCGCGACGATCTTCGCCGCGGCACTTCGTGCGGCGGAATGCCCGATTCGTCTCCACGTGGTCGTTACGACCGGTGACAGACGCCATAGCGCAACACCCTGCGGCGCGTCGGCCGGCGCTCTAAAGTCGGGTCCAGGTGCCCCCGCGTCCGGCGGCGACGGACGGCGGGCGTGGGGCGTGCACCGTAACCGGCGAGTACCATTGCTGCTATGCGCAGCAACAGCTCGGGTCGCCGACTTCTCCTCGGACCGCCGCGCTGATTCGGTTCTCGAATCACCGCGGCTGAGCCTCTGCGCCTGAGCAGGGGCTCTTCGTCTGTCCGACCAAACCCCCTTTTTTCGAGGAGCACTCAGCGATGAGCAGCACCGACGCCGTCGACAACGAGACCGCGAGCCCGGTCAGCGATGTTCCCGCCCACCGCTACACGGCGGTGGTGGCCAACGAGATCGAGACCGCGTGGCAGGCCCGCTGGGCCGAGCGGGGAACGTTCAACGCGCCCAACCCGAGCGGCCCGCTCGACGACGGATTCGATCGCGTCGCGATCCGTCCGCACGCCTACGTGATGGACATGTTCCCGTACCCGTCGGGTGCGGGGCTGCACGTCGGCCATCCGTTGGGCTACATCGGCACCGACGTCTACGCGCGCTACCTGCGAATGCGCGGGTCGAACGTGCTGCACACGATGGGCTTCGACGCGTTCGGCCTGCCCGCCGAGCAGTACGCCGTGCAGACCGGGCAGCACCCGCGCACGACGACCTACGGCAACATCGAGATCTTCGTCAAGCAGTTGCGTCGGCTGGGGCTGGGCCATGACGAGCGCCGTCGGTTGGCTACCACCGATCCGTCGTACTACCGGTGGACGCAGTGGATCTTCTTGCAGATCTTCAACTCGTGGTTCGACCCGATGACAGACAAGGCACGTCCGATCGCGGAGTTGATCGACGAGCTGGACGAGGGGCGCGACCCGAGCGAGGGCACCAATCCGTTCGACCGGCCGTGGTCGGAGCTGTCCGAGATCGAGCGCCGTCAGGTGATCGACAACCATCGGCTGGCCTATCGCAGCGAGTCGACGGTCAACTGGGCGCCGGGTCTGGGCACCGTGCTGGCCAACGAGGAAGTCACCGCCGACGGTCGTAGCGAGCGCGGCAACTTCCCGGTGTTCAAGAAGCCGTTGGCGCAGTGGATGATGCGCATCACCGCCTACGCGGACAGGCTGATCGACGACCTGGACAAGATCGACTGGCCCGACAAGGTGCGCACGATGCAGCGCAACTGGATCGGGCGATCGACCGGCGCGCACGTGCGCTTCGCTGCGGCAGGCGGCGAGATCGAGGTCTTCACCACGCGACCGGACACGCTGTTCGGTGCGACGTACATGGTGTTGGCGCCGGAGCACCCGCTGGTCGAAACGTTGACGGCTTCCGAGTGGCCCGAGGGTACGAAGGCCGCGTGGACGGGTGGCTTCGAGACGCCGGCAGAGGCGGTCGCCGCATACCGCACGGCAGCGGCGTCCAAGACCGAAATGGATCGGCAGGCCGAGGGGCGTCAGAAGACCGGCGTGTTCGTCGGCTCGTACGCGACCAATCCCACGAACGGTGCGCAGATCCCGGTGTTCGTCGCCGACTACGTGCTGATGGGTTACGGCACCGGCGCGATCATGGCCGTCCCCGGTCAGGACGAGCGCGACTGGGAGTTCGCCGAGGTGTTCGACCTGCCGATCGTGCGCACGGTGCAGCCCTCCGAAGGCTTTGACGGCAAGGCATTCGTCGGCGACGGGCCCGCGATCAACTCCGGGTTCTTGAACGGCAAGAACATCGCCGACGCGAAGGCCGCGATCATCGCGTGGTTGGAGGAGCAGGGTTCCGGACGCGGTGCGGTGACCTACCGGTTGCGCGACTGGCTGTTCTCGCGTCAGCGGTACTGGGGTGAGCCGTTCCCGATCGTGTACGACGAGACCGGCCTGCCGATCGCAGTGCCCGAGTCGATGCTGCCGGTCGAGCTGCCCGAGACCGACGACTTCTCGCCGAAGTCGTTCCCGCCCGAGGACGCCGACTCGACGCCCGAACCGCCGCTGGGGCGGCTGACCGATTGGGTCGACGTCGAACTGGATCTGGGCGACGGGCCGAAGCGATATCGGCGCGAGACGAACACGATGCCCAACTGGGCCGGTTCATGCTGGTACGAGCTGCGCTACCTGGATCCGTCCAACAGCGAGCGGCTGGTCGATCCCGAGGTCGAGCACTACTGGATGGGCCCGACAGCCGATCGCCCGCTGGGCGGCGTCGAACTGTACGTCGGCGGGGTCGAGCACGCCGTGCTGCATCTGCTGTACGCGCGGTTCTGGCACAAGGTGCTGTACGACCTGGGCTACGTGAGCTCGTCCGAGCCGTTCCACCGTCTGGTGAACCAGGGCATGCTGCAGCTGCCCGCATACACGAACAAGGACGGTTTCTACGTCGAAGCCGCCGAGGTCGAAGAGCGCGACGGTGTCTACTTCTTCGGCGACGACGAGGTCAATGTCGAGTTCGGCAAGATCGGCAAGAGCCTGAAGAACGTCGTCAACCCCGATGAATTCATCGAGAACTACGGCGCCGACACCTTCCGCATGTTCGAGATGTTCAGCGGGCCGTTGGAGCAGTCGCGACCGTGGGACGTGAAGGCGATCGTCGGGCCGTACCGGCTGCTGCAGCGGGTGTGGCGAATCGTCGTCGACGAGAACACCGGCGACGTGCACGTGTCCGACGACGAGGTGCCGGACGAGCTGAATCGGCTGCTGCACAAGACGATTCATGCGGTGCGTGAAGGCTACGAGACGCTGCGGTTCAACACGTCGATCGCGCGGGTGACCGAGCTGAACAACGCCGTCACGCAGGCGTACCCGCACGGCGGCACGCCCCGCGCTGTGGCCGACGCGTTGGTGCTGATGCTCGCGCCGCTGGCACCGCACATCGCCGAGGAGTTGTGGGCGCGGCTGGGTCACAGTGAGTCGTTGGCATGGGCCGAATTCCCGGTGGCCGACGAGGCGTTGCTGGTCGACGACACGATCGAGGTACCGGTGCAGGTCAACGGCAAGCTGCGCTCGAAGATCGTCGTTCCGGCCGGCTCGGACGCTGCTGCGCTGGAAGCTGCCGCGCGCGAGGACGAGCGGGTCATCGCGGTGCTGGACGGGCGTGAGACGCGTCGCGTGGTCGCGGTTCCCGGCCGCCTGGTCAACTTCGTGGTCTGATCTGCGCGTGGGCGGCGTCGCGATCGTTACCGACTCGACGGCGTACCTGCCCGCGTCGATCGGCGACGGCGTGCGCGTCGTGCCGCTGCGCGTGCATCTCGGTGCGCGCACATTCACCGACGGCGTCGACGTCACCCCGTCCGACGTCGTGCGCACGCTGAAGGAGAAGCGGCCGGTTTCGACGTCACGCCCGTCGCCGGCGGAGTTCGCCGCTGTCTACCGATCATGCCTCGATGCGGGTGCTGATCGAGTCGTGTCCATACATCTGGCGGCGGCGCTCTCGGGCACGTGGGAGTCGGCCGTGTTGGCGTCGCAGGACTTCGGCTACGGAGTCGTGCGCGTCGTCGACTCCCGCGGCACCGCCGGCGGCCTGGGGTTCGCCGTCGCGGCGGCGGCGCAAGCCGCTGCCGGCGGCGCGTCGGCCGCCGACGTGCAGGAAGCTGCGACCGCCGTCGTCGACAAGACACGCACGCTGTTCTACGTCGACACACTCGAGTACCTGCGTCGCGGCGGACGCATCGGCGCGGCCACCGCGTTGTTGGCGACCTCCCTGTCGGTCAAGCCGCTCCTGCAGATGGTCGAGGGCCAGATCGTCGCGCTGGAGAAGGTGCGTACTCCGACGCGAGCGCTCGCGCGGTTGGTGTCGCTGGTCGCCGATGCCGCGGGCTCGGGACCGGTCGACATCGCGGTGCATCACCTGGCCGCGGCGTCACGGGCGGAGTCGGTGGCTGCCCAGTTGCGGATCGCGTTGCCGACGATCCGTGAGCTGCACGTCGCCGAGCTCGGGCCGGTGCTCGGTGCCCACCTCGGTCCCGGCGTCATCGGGGCGGTTCTGGTCCGCCGCGACTAGCAGAGCTGGCTGACCTTTCTGATCGACGCGTCCACATGGCGCGGCGCTGTCCACAATCGCATCGCGTCCGCTCGCGGCGGCGGTTGCCGTTCGTAGCGTCCCTTGAGTGCGTACGGCGGGACGCCCGGGGCGGGGAGAGCGGGCGAGAGTAGCGGCGCGGGTGCGTGACCTGGTCGGGGCGCCGGCCGACGACGCTCCCGCCGTACGCACGCAGGCGGACGAGAGGGCGGCCTGGGTGCCGGGCATGCGTCCGCCGCCACGGCACGGCGGCGGCAGCGACAGCGAGACCGAACGATGGCGAGACCGGTTGCGATGGGATCCGGGTCGGCGCGGGCTGGTCGCGCTTGCCCTGGCGGTGGTGGTCGTGCTCGCTGCGACCGGGTGGTGGCTGGCCGCCGGCCGGCCGAAGGCGATGCCGATCACCGCGAGCGGGCCCGGGCCGACAGCATCGATCGATGCCACGGAGTCGAAGCCGGAGTCGTCGGCGGCAATGGTGTCGGCCGCGCCGCCGGTGACCGCCGCGTCGTCTGTGGCTGTTGCATCCGCCTCCGCCGGGGTCGTGGTGGTCGACGTCGCGGGCAAGGTGCGCCGACCGGGTGTGTACACGTTGCCGCCGGGCGCTCGCGTCTACGAGGCGCTGCGCGCTGCCGGGGGAGTGCGTCACGGGGCGAGCACGCTCTCGCTGAACCTCGCGGCTGTGCTGCAGGACGGTCAGCAGATCGTCGTCGGCGCGCCCGCCACGGCGGTTGCGCCGATGCCGGTGACCGGGTCCGCAGGCACCGCGTCGTCGGGGCCTGCGGCGCCGATCGATCTCAACACCGCCACCCTCGAACAGCTCGAGTCGTTGCCCGGCGTCGGGCCGGTGCTCGGGCAGAACATCCTCGACTGGCGTGCCGCGCACCAGCAGTTCACCAGCATCGACCAGTTGGGCGACGTGACCGGGATCGGCGACATCCGGCTGGCACAGCTGCGTCCGCTGGTCACAGTGTGAGCGCGGTGCGAGCCGATGTTCGGCTGGCCGTCGGTGCCGCCGCGGCCTGGCTGAGCCTCGCCGTGTGTGCGGGCCTGAGCCCGGTGTCGATACTGGCCGTGGCGCTCGTCGCCGTGATCGTCGGGTGTGCGGGCGTCGTGATCCGCATCAGTTGGTTGCGCCCGATCGCCGCTGCCGGGTTCTGCGTCGCGCTCGTCCTCGTCCCCTTCGCTTGCCGGGTGTGGGTCGCGCGAGCCTCACCGTTGACGAAGCTCGCGCTCGACAACGCGTCGATCACGCTCGACCTCGTGACGACCGGTGACCCGCGCACCCTGGCCGCTCATGGTGTTGCCGGCGCACCACGGGTCGTCGTGCCTGCGGACGTGGAACGTCTGGACGAGACGTCGACCAGCGTGCCGCTCGACGGCGCGGTCGTCGTGCTCGCCCCGGCGTCCGAATGGCGCGACGTCTTGCCGGGGCAGCAGGTCCAGGTGTCTGGGACGCTTTCTCCCTCGCTCGACGCCGAGTGGCAGGGCGCGACCCTGTTCGCCGACAAGCCACCCACGTTCGTGGGCACCCCGCCGTGGTGGCAGCGAGCCGCCGGCGTGGTGCGCTCGGGGCTGCGCGATGCGGCCGGCGTGTTGCCGTACGAGGAACGCGGCCTGCTCCCGGGCCTCGTCGACGGCGACACGAGCGGGCTCGATCCGGTGCTGATCGAGCGGTTCCGGGTGGCCGGGCTGACCCACCTTGTGGCCGTGAGCGGAACGAACTGTTCGATCGTGATCGGTGCGGTGCTGCTCGTGCTGCGTCGCGCTCGGGTGCGCCCATGGGTGTGCGCGAGTGTCGGGGGAGTCGTCCTGGTCGCCTTCGTCGTGGTCGCACGACCGTCGCCGAGCGTGCTCCGGGCGGCAGTGATGGCGTCGATCGCTCTCGTCTGTCTGGCCACCGGTCGGCCGCGGGCGGGCATCCCGATGCTGGCGGCGTCCGTGCTCGGGTTGCTGGTCTGGAATCCGGCGCTCAGCAGCGACGCCGGCTTCACCATGTCCGTGCTCGCGACTGCCGCGCTGCTGATGCTCGCGCCGGGCTGGGCAGCGGCCCTGCGTCGCCGCCGCGTGCCGGCCGGCGTGGCCGAGGCGTTCGCGGTGGCCACGGCGGCGCACTTGGTGACCGCTCCGGTCATCGCAGCGTTGTCAGGACGGGTGAGCCTCGTGGCGATCCCGGCGAATGTGCTCGCCGAACCCGCCGTGCCAATCGCCACGGTGTTCGGATTCGGCGCGGCCGTGGTCGCACCTGTCTGGTCGGGCGGCGCGCGGGCGCTCGCCTGGGTCGCCGGTTGGCCATGTCGATGGCTCGTCGGTGTCGCTGATCGGCTCGGCAGTGTTCCCGGCGCGCGCCTGCCGTGGTTCGGCGGCCTGGTCGGCGCGCTGACGCTGCTCGCCGCGACGCTCGCGCTGGTCGCCTTGATCGCGCGAGGCGGCCTCGGTCGTCTGATCGCCGTCGCATTGCTGCTCGTCGTTCTCGTCCAGATTCCGGTTCGCTCTGCGTTGTCCGGCTGGCCACCGCCTGGCTGGGATCTCGTCGCCTGCGACGTCGGCCAGGGCGATGCGCTCGTGCTGCCGGCAGCGCCCCACGTCGGCGTCGAGATCGACGCCGGCCCCGACCCGGTGCTCATCGACCGATGTCTGGACGATCTCGGGATCACCGAGATCGCGTTGCTCGTGTTCACGCACTATCACCTCGACCACGTCGGCGGCTTTGCCGGCGTGCTGCACGACCGCACCGTCGACCGCGTCATCACCGGTCCGCTGGCCGAGCCGGCCAGCGGCGTGCAACTGGTCGCCGGATTGCTCGCCACCCGACACCTGACGATCTCGACGCCGGCGGTCGGCACGCGCTACACGATCGGGCAGGTGCAGCTGCAGGTGCTGGCACCGCCGGCAGCCTTCCATGACACCCGCTCCGACCCGAACAACTCCTCACTCGTGATGCGGGCGGTCGTGCGCGGCGTGTCAATACTGCTCACCGGCGACGCCGAGATCGAGGCGCAGCAGGCCATGCTCGCCGCCGGCATCGATGTCCACGCCGACGTGCTCAAGGTGCCGCACCACGGCTCGGCCTACTCCGACCCTGCGTTCCTCGCAGCCGTGCACGCCAAGGTCGCGGTGATCTCGGTGGGACTCCACAACGATTACGGGCATCCGAGCCCGCTGTTGCTGGCCGAACTGGCTCGGCTCGGCGTACCGGTCCGGCGCACCGACCACGACGGTGACGTCGCCGTGGTCGGGACGAGCGATCACCTGACGACGGTCGTCCATGCCGTCGACCTGCTCAGCGCAGCCCGGGCGCCGCCGGGTGAACGCGTTTACTCAATACTCGCCGACAAGGGCGTGGACGATGTTCTTGGTGATTGTCTCGCCGGTAGCTTCGTCGGCGATATGACCGACGGTTACCGCCACGCTGTACCAGGTGTGGCCATAGTTGAATCTCGCGACCTGATTCACGATGTAGGGGTATCCGGCGTAGCCCGGATCGGTCGCAGTCCAGCCTTCTTTTGAATAGACGACACCGTGGATGCCTGCTTGGAGCATCCCTTTTTGATCATCGTCGGACAGGTGGGCCAAGAGGTACTTTGCGAAATTTCGTTGGGCGGAAGGCACCATGGTGAAGATCTTGCTGAAAAACGATGCGAAGTCCTTGGCAGTGATTGCCGACTGACCGATGACGTACGGGTAACCAGGCTGGACCACCAGAGTGAACCGCGTCATGTCGGCGTCGCGTGCCACGCGATTCGTCTCGACCCGAGGACGGTTGAGCTGGCTGTAGACCCAGTTGGCTGCGTCGTTGTCCGACCGCTTGATCATCGCCGCAAGCTCACCTCTCGCGGCAGAACTCGGCTTGTGGCGGCCTATTTGACGTAAATACGCCACGAGCAGCATCGACTTGGTGATCGAGCCGCCGCTGTTCCTCGTGTTCGCCTTGTAGTAGGCCCTGCGTGCACCCGTCTCGTCGTACACCGCAAAACCTATGACAGGGTCGCCGCTGTCATAGTCCACGGCCTTGCGAATGGCGGCAGCGAAGTGAAGCCGGGCAGATGAGCGCATGACTCCGCGTGTGCCTGCACCCGTTCCCGCACCGGTCTGTCCGTGCACAAGGGCAGAGCTGCCGAGGAGTGCGATCAGTATCGCCCGCAAGATGCGCGCGATCACGGACGGTTACCCGCGATGTTTCGCCCGAAGCCGAGGCCCGGCATGTCAGGTGCCGGCCCGGCGGCGAGTGCGGGCCTTGCCGAACGGGAACGGGCCGTGCCCGACGCTCAGTACCGAGCGCAGGTCGTCGACGATCTTGGCGTCGTCACGGCCGACCACGAACGAAGCCAGACCGGCCAGCTGCGCGTCGCTCGCCGCGCGGTCCTTGCCGGTGATCACCTCGAAGGTGAGGTCGTAGGTCCGGTCGGGACGGGTGCGCCGCAGGAAGTCACGCAGCGCACGGCCGTGCAGCAGGGTGTCCAGCGCCTTCTCGCGCTCGAGCTTCTGCCAATGCCCGGAGTCGACCACCCGCTCGGGGTCGCGATCGTTGAGCACGTACTTCGCGTCGGGGAAGACGCGCTCGAAGAAGTTGAAGAACGCGGGCCACTCGTCGGCGCGCAATTCCTCCCAGCGGATCTCTTTGAATCCGAGGACCCGCACCGACAAGGGGTTGCGGCGCGCCAACAGCTGCCGGTGCATGAGCCGGCGGGTCATGCGGACGAAGTCGCCCGCGTCGGCCTCGGCAACACCGAAGAAGGCCGAGGTCGGCGTCCAACTGTTGCCGCCGAAGGTGTTCTGGTAGTTGCGCAACCGACGCTGCGATCGGAACAACGGCATCAGGTAGAAGCCGTTCTCACCCCGTACCAGCACGCCGGGCAACGCGTTGAGCAGACCCTGCACCAACGTCGACCCCGATCGTCCACTCGACACCACGAAAACGAAGCTCTTCGGACGGTGGAAGGTGAGGATTACGCGGGTGCGGGTGAGCAGCACCGCCCGTTTGGCGCGTTCTAGGCGGTCGCGGGCTGCGGAAGCTGCAGTTCGGCGGTCTCCCTGAGTCATCGCGAATAATCTTACCGTTCCCTCAGCTGGAAGAATGGATGGGGTGACCGAGCGACGAGCGGGCAAAGGCACATCTGCTGCACCACGGGCGGTGTCGATCGACGACCTCCCCGAGCACCTGCCGCCGTTCGTTCTCGTCGTCGGAGACGAGGAACTGCTCATCACGCGCGCAATCGCCCGGGCGGCGGCTCTGGTGCGCGCCGAGGACCCGGACGTCACAGAGACCGAGAAAGCCGGGTCGGAGATCGAGGGGCCCGAGCTGCACGAGCTGCTCGGCCCGTCCCTGTTCGGCGACCGGCGTTTGGTCGTGCTCCGATCAGCGCAGGACCTGCGCGCTGCCGCCCTGACCACGTTGGCCACCTACCTTGACACTCCGGCGGAAGCCACGACCCTCGTGCTGACCCACGCGGGGGGCGCCAAGGGCAAGGCCGTGCTCGAGGCCGTCCGCAAGGCAGGTGCTGTCGAGGTCGCCTGCGCGAAGCTCACGCGCGCATCGGAGCGCGCCGACTTCGTCCGGGCCGAGGTCCGGCGCGCGGGCGGCCGCATCGACTCAGCAGCCGTATCGGCGCTTCTGGACGCGGTCGGCAGCGATCTGCGCGAGCTGGCGGCGACGGCGAACCAGCTCGTGAGCGACTCCGGCGGCGTGGTGGACGTCGACTTGGTGCGCTCCTATCACCAGGGCCGCGCCGAAGTCTCCGGGTTCGCCATCGCCGATCTGGCCGTGGTCGGCAACGTCCCCGGAGCCCTCGAGGCGTTGCGGTACGCACTTGATGTCGGCGTCCCGTATGTCGTCATCGCCGACGCGCTCGCCGACGGCGTGCGAACGATCGCCCGGGTCGCGTCCGCCGGACGTGCGAACAACGAATTCCACCTGGCGAACCGCCTGGGCATGCCGCCGTGGAAGGTCAAACGCGCGCAGGCGCAGATGCGTGGCTGGTCGGAGCCAGGCGTGCGGCAGGCGCTGAAGGTCGTGGCCGACCTCAACGCGGACGTGAAGGGTGAGGCAGTCAGCCCGGCGTGGGCGCTGGACAGGGCGGTGCAGCGCCTGGCCGACGCGCGTGCGATCGGCGCGCGTTGACCGTGAGTCAGTCGCCGGCGCGGCGTCGCGCCACGACCCGATAGAGCTCGGGATCCTCGTCGCCGTAGGGCGACAGACCTCGACCCGACGTCTCGAACAGCACGTCGAACCCGTAGGTCGTGCGGAGCTGGTCGCCGAACGCTGGTCCGTCTTGGTAACGGCGGTAGTGGCGGGTGTGCACCTTGGCCAGTTGCTCGTCCTGGGTGGTGCGGAATTCGGCCGCGAGGATGTCCCCGGTGCGCGCTTCCGCCTTGATGACCTCCATCAGCGCAAGCTGCGTGTCCTCCGGGATCGAGTGCAGGAAGAACCGTAGGTACAGCATCGCGGGCGCCGCGCCGACCGCCTCCAGTTCGGCACGCAGTATCGCCCGCAACTGCTCCGACTGCGCGACGTCCACCGCCCGGAACCGGAC
Source organism: uncultured Actinomycetota bacterium (assembly GCA_963754285.1). GTDB lineage: Bacteria > Actinomycetota > Actinomycetes > Mycobacteriales > Jatrophihabitantaceae > RYN-133. Next base: position 167,846 of record CAVWFN010000007.1, on the reverse strand, counting down.
GGCGTCCAGTCCCGACCGCATCGCCTTCTTGGCCGCATGCGCGATGCCGACCGATGACTTGTCGAGCCCGAGGACGCGACGTCCGTTCTGCCCGAAGGCGAACGAGTCGCGGCCGTCGCCGCAGCCGATGTCGATGATGCTTGCGGGTGTTTCGTCGCGACTCTCGATGAACGTCTGGAAGGTCGAGCCGGTCTCGTATTCGGTGTGGGCATAGAAATTCGCCCAGTAAATCTCTTCATGGAGATGCTCAGGGAGGACTCCTGCCGTGGCTCGGGCAGTTCGGTCCTGCGGCCAGTGGAAGCCCGGCTTCGGACGCCGCCAGTCGTCGCCGTAGAGGTGAGCGACGAGCTTCTCGCCGATCACAGGGACGGCGCCGGTGGCTCCGGAGAACGCGATCTCGCGCACACCCTGCCACTCACGGGAGTGGATCTCGGACGTGCCGGCAATGCCGAATGGCAACGAGAGACGGTGTCGATTGTTGAAGAACATGTGAAACAGATCGATGCGGGTGCCGTCCGCACGGGTGATGTGCAGATGGGTGCGGAAACTCTCGATTTCGTAGCCGGCATCAATCAGGCTGATCGCGACGTCTCGAACTTCGTTGGTGACGTCGGGACCGTCGTGATGGCGCGACAGATAGCCGGCGTCGAGGTCGATGTCATGACCGATGAAGCCGTTCTCGCGCACGGCGCCGAGCAGCGTGCCGTAGATGAAGAAGAGCTCGTAGCCGAACCGCTGCTGGATGAACGCGCGAATCTCGGCGAACAGGCCCATGACCTGCTGCTGCCACTCGACATCGCGTTGTTTGGACAGCGACAGCTTGCCGTACTGCTCGAAGACGTATCCCTCGTCGAGCAGGTGGCGTAGCCGCCTCGGGGAGTGCGGACCGCGACGGGGTGGACTGAAGAACATGCCGGCGCCGGTGATCGGCAGCACGACCCCGTCCGCGCGGACGGTGAGCCGGTCGGTCGGCCGCACGTAGTCCCACACGTCCTTGAGATGGAACCGGAACGAACGCACCTCGGACCAGCTGTTGCGGTCACTTCGGTCGCTGACCCCGGTGGCCCACGACGCGGTGATCTCGGTGTCGTTCACGTACAGGGCGACCCGCACTGGCGGCACACCCCGCGCGACAACGATCCAGCCGCTGACGCGCCCGGTCCCGAACCGCTCGACGATCCCCACCTGGGGCGCGGAGGGCTGGTCCGGTGCGGGGTGCGGAACGAGCCGTCGCAGGTGCCGCGGACGGGCGTGGTGCAGGCGGGTCACGTAGCGACGCGCCGTCCGCAGGCGTGAGGTCTGGCCGTCGAGCATGGCCGAACCCTACTGAATCTATGAACAAAGAGTGAAATTAATGTGTCGACGAGCGACGTCCGGCCTCACGCCGGCCGGATTCGAGCAGAGGGGGTCAGAGCGCGTTGGCGCGCTTGGCCATCGCCGACTTGCGGTTCGCCGCCTGGTTGGCGTGGATGACGCCACGGCTGGCGGCCTTGTCGAGCTCGCGGGACGCGGTGTTCATCGCGGCGAGCGCGGTGTCGCGGTCGCCGGAGTCGGCAGCCTCGCGGAAGTGCCGCACGGCGGTCTTGAGCGCCGAGCGCACGGCCTTGTTGCGCTGCCGGGCCGCCTCGTTGGTGCGGATCCGCTTGATCTGGGACTTGATGTTCGCCACGTAATTGCCTCGTCGAGCCTTCGTCGATGTCAGAAGTTTGAGCGCCCGCCTGCCTGCGGACAACCTCGCCAGCCTACCAAGGGACCGTTTCACGGCCCAAATCTCGGCCCGTCAACCTCTTACGGTCACCAGTTCGAACTTGGTGTAGAGGTACACGCGTTCGCCGTCCTCGCTGCTCGCTGCATCGGTGACAGGGACGTCGTCGTCCTCGTCGTCGCCCGCGACCATGGCGTTGCCGGCCGAGAAGTACACGCCACCGTCGACGGGCAGCAGGTCGGTCAGCTGCACCACGACGTAGCGACCGTCGAGCGAGGCGACCAGCGACCTGAGGTCACTGCTCGCCGAGCTGCTGTCGCTGCCTGAGCGGTACACCGCGGTCACCTGCTGCCAGTCGCCCTCGCCGGGAGAGGTGTTGACGAGGTCGCCGACCTTGAGGTCGGCCGCGGGCACGCGGTACTCGACGACGGCTCGGGGATCGCTGGGAGCACTCATGTTGCACTATCCTGCCGGATGCCCCGCTGCCACGGTGCCGGGCCCTGCAATCACGCGCCGGTCAGGCGTGTGCGAACGGCAACTGCGGCTGTGGTGGCCCGTGGGTCGGGTCGACCCCGTCGAACAGACTGCTGATCGACTCACCGCCATGGATGCGGTTGATGGCCTCGGCGAACAGGGGCGCGACCGACCGCACGGTGAACCGGTCCCAGTCTCCGCGACCGTCCTGCGGCACCGTGTCGGTCGTGACGACCTCGGTGATGGACGGGTGCTCGCGCAGCCGCTGCCACGCCTTGCCCGCGAACAGGCCGTGCGTGCAGGCGATCGCGGCGTTCGTGCAGTTCTGGTCGGCGAGCCGGTCGAGCAACTCGACGATCGAGCCGCCGGTCGCGATCTCGTCGTCGAGCACGATCGCCCGCTTGCCCGCGACGTCACCGACGATCGCGTCGATCACGACCCGGTCGTCGGCCAAGCGCTGCTTCGAGCCGGCCGCGACGGGCAGCCCGAGCAGCCGTGCGAACTGGGTGGCCGTCTTCGCGTTGCCGAGGTCGGGGGACACCACGACGGTGTTGTCCAGATCACGTCCCCGGAAGTGGTCGGCCAGCTCGCCGATCGCCGTCAGGTGGTCGACCGGGACGGAGAAGAAGCCGTGCACCTGCGGGGCGTGCAGCGCCATCGTCAGCACCCGGTCGGCACCGGCGGTGACCAGCATGTCGGCGATCAGGCGTCCCGCGATCGAGATGCGCGAGGCGTCCTTCTTGTCCGACCGCGCGTATGCGTAGTGCGGGATCACGGCGGTCACTTGCGATGCGGACGCCCCGCGGGCAGCGTCCAGCATCAGCAGCAACTCGACCAGATGCTCCTGGGTCGGCGGGACGAGCGGCTGGATGACGTAGACGTCGCGCTGGCGGCAGTTCTCGCCGATCTGCACCCACAGGCAGTCGTTGCTGAACCGGCGGATGTCGGTGTGGCTCAGCTCGACACCGAGATGGCCGCACACTCTGTCGGCGAAGTCGCGGTGCGCGTTGCCGGACAGCACCACGATGTCGGACATGAGTGCAGATTAGGCCATGCGTGCGCCCGATGACGTGACGTGACAAGGGCGCCGGTCGCGGCGTGCGACCATAGAGGGACGCCTAAAACCTGACAGAAAGTCTCCCAGTGACCGCTTCGCCGACGATCGTCGGCCGCACCGATCCGGCCCGCATCCGCAATTTCTGCATCATCGCCCACATCGATCACGGCAAGTCGACCCTTGCTGATCGGATGTTGCAGCTGACGGGTGTCGTCGATGCGCGGCAGATGCGGGCGCAGTACCTCGATCGCATGGACATCGAGCGTGAGCGCGGGATCACGATCAAGGCGCAGAACGTCCGCATGCCGTGGCGCAGCCGCCTGGACGGCGTCGACTACTTCCTCGACATGATCGACACCCCCGGCCACGTCGACTTCACCTACGAGGTGTCGCGCAGCCTGGCCGCGTGCGAGGGCGCCATCCTGCTCGTCGACGCGGCACAGGGGATCGAGGCGCAGACGCTGGCCAACCTCTACCTGGCGCTCGAGAACGACCTGCAGATCATCCCCGTCCTCAACAAGATCGACCTTCCGGCGGCACAGCCAGATCTCTACGCCGCCGAGCTCGCGCACATCATCGGATGCGACGCGGACGAGGTGTTGCGCGTCAGCGCGAAGACCGGCGAAGGCGTGGAAGAACTGCTCGACGTCGTGTGCACGCTGGTGCCACCGCCCGTCGGTGACGCCGAGGTCGCACCCCGCGCGATGATCTTCGACTCCGTTTACGACATCTACCGCGGTGTCATCACCTACATCCGCGTGATGGACGGGCACTTCACTCCGCGTCAGCGCATCAAGATGATGTCGACCGGCGCGACCCACGAGCTGCTCGAGATCGGTGTGATCTCACCCGAACCGAAACCGACCGAAGGACTCGGCGTCGGCGAGGTCGGCTACTTGATCACCGGCGTGAAGGACGTGCGTCAGTCGCGTGTCGGCGACACGGTCACCGATGCCGTGAAGCCGGCGAAGCAATCCCTCGGCGGCTACCGCGATCCGAAGCCGATGGTCTATTCGGGGCTGTATCCGATCGACGGATCCGACTACCCGCTGTTGCGCGACGCCCTCGACCGGTTGCGGCTCAACGACGCCGCGCTGGTCTACGAACCCGAGTCGAGCGCGGCGCTCGGCTTCGGCTTCCGGTGCGGGTTCCTCGGCCTGCTGCACCTCGAGATCACGCGCGACCGGCTCGAGCGCGAGTTCGGGCTCGACCTGATCTCGACCGCGCCGAACGTGGTGTACCGCGTCGTGCTCGAGGACGGCGAGGAGCGCATCGTCACCAACCCGTCCGATTGGCCCACCGGTCAGAAGATCGCCGAAGTGCACGAGCCGGTCGTCAAGACGACGATCATCGCGCCGAGCGACTACATCGGCGCGATCATGGAGCTGTGCCAGGAGCGCCGCGGGGCGCTCGGCGGAATGGACTACCTGTCCGAGACTCGCGTCGAGCTGCGCTACACGGTGCCGCTCGCCGAGATCATCTTCGACTTCTTCGACCAGCTGAAGTCACGCACGCGCGGGTACGCGAGCCTCGACTACGAGTTGTCGGGCGAGCAGGAGTCCGATCTCGTCAAGGTCGACATCCTGCTGCAGGGCGAGACTGTCGACGCGTTCTCGGCGATCGTGCACAAGGACAAGGCGTACGCCTATGGGACGTCGATGACGGCGAAGCTGCGCAAGCTCATTCCGCGGCAGCAGTTCGAGGTGCCGATCCAGGCCGCCATCGGATCGCGGGTCATTGCGCGCGAGAACATCCGCGCGATGCGCAAGGACGTGCTCGCCAAGTGCTACGGCGGCGACATCACGCGTAAGCGCAAGCTGCTGGAGAAGCAGAAAGAGGGCAAGAAGCGGATGAAGATGGTCGGGCGGGTCGAGGTGCCCCAAGAGGCCTTCATCGCAGCCCTGTCGACCGGGGACTCCGCTGAGGTGAAGAAGTGACACGAGAGGGTTGGGCGTGAATCGCGACGCCACACGGGCGGCCTTACGGCGCGGAGCCAACAGGATCGGCGTCGTCCGAAGACGTCTCGACGATCGTGCCGAGCGCCGAGAGCGGATGGCCGCACTGGTCGACCTGTACGACAAGCTGCGGCCACACTTCACCTCGTTACCTGCGCGCGACGATGATGAACTGCCCGACATCGACGCCGTGGCACTCGTGCAGCGGACGGTTCTGGACAGCGTGGCGTCCAACGAGTTCTTGCGCGTGATGACGGTGAACGGCGACTTCGATCGGTCGCTGGTATCGGTCGTTCGCCGGTTGCTCGAGACCAGCAACGTGCGCCGCGCCCGAAGCTTCGCGCAGGTGATCCAGAACCGCGAAGGCATGCGAGCTGTCGGTGATGTGTGCTTCGCCCTCGTCTTGATGCACGAACCGATGAACGAGGTCGCATGGGACCTGTTCACCCGAAACGACGAGTCGGTCGTGATTCACCTCGCGCCGGTCGAGTATTTCCACGTCGGATTCAAGGTCGATCCGGACGGGGCGATCGCCACGTTGCGACGCATGCTCGACGGCGAGTTCCGCGTCGCGCTCGGACCGTCCCAATGGCTTGAGATCGCGCAGGTCAGTTTCGCCCGCGGGGCCGAAGACCTGTCGGCACTCGCCCTTCGCCGCGCCGAGAACACGATCGAGCGGGTCAAGGGACGCGCACGCGTCAAGCAACTCCGCGCCGACATCGCTGGCCTCCGTGCCTGGTACGGACGGCGTGACGCCGCGCGCAAGGCAGTCGAGATCCCAGCCGGCGAGATCCCGTTCGCCGTCGTCGACTATCAGCAGGCGGGCCGTCCGGAAGCCTCGATCGGCGACGGCGAGGCATTGAACACGCTGTCGGTACTGGGGAATCTCGTTCGGCGACGCGGCGTGCGGTTCACCGGCGACTCCTCGCTGGTCGCACTCACCGAGACCTTGCAGAATCGGGTGGCCCGAACCTACGAAACCGTCGGCCCGGACGCGACCGTGCACCTCGTTCGCGTCGACCGCGATGCGTCGACATTCACCGCCGTGCCCGAAGGCACCTGGATGATCGTGTCGGGTGTTCTGCTGCGTCGGATATTCGACATGCAGCACGACCTGCCGTTCAACGCGCAGCTACGGCCGATATTTCTCGGGGTCGAGATCGGCGCCAGCGTCCTGCACGGCGACGGCGTGATCGAGTACTTGAAGCAGCACGCACCAATTGGCTGCCGCGACTGGCGCACGCTGTTCTTGCTGCAAGCTGCCGGAATTCCCGCGTTCTTCTCCGGGTGGCTCACGACCACGGTCGATGTGGTCGCGACCGACGCGATCCCGGACGGCTCGCCCGCGATCGAGTCTCCGCTCGCGCGCTCCGTGCGGCGTGAACTCAACAGGATTGTCGGCTATCGAACGGAGCGGCCGCGCCGCACTGCCGAGCTGCGCACGCATCTCGCCGCCCGCTCAGTCGGTGTCGATGTCGCGCTTGCGCCGGAGCGTCCCGGCGATGCAGCGCTCGACGGTCTCGCCGGCCTGACCAATGACCAGTTCAACGCACTGCGCGCCACCACGCTCGACCTGGCGGCCTCGGTGCTCGACACGATCCTCGACGGGCGCGCCGCGGACGAGGTCTACGCGATGTGGCGCGAACGGTGTGCCCCGGCTGTTGCCGCCGCGGAGGCACGGCGACGCGACGTGGTCGCTATGCCGGAGCCCGGCTTCGACGTGGCAGCCGCGGTGAGGACGACGCTGGCGGAGTCGGTGGTCGTCGAGCGAACGGCGCCGCCGCCCGACGGACCGGAGATCAACGTCGAGTTCTCCCTCGACGGGAACTACAAGCATCCGCTCGACGTCGTGCTCGACTCGATCGTGACGCACGCGAGCAGGCCGATCCGCGCGTTCGTGCTGTGCCGCGACCACGGCCCCGACGATTTCGCCCGCATGGCCAAGCTCTTCCCGACCGTGTCGTTCGTGTGGCTGCCGACTGATCACGCCGACTACGGCGATATCCGCGCGATGTTGCGGCACATCACCGTCGCAACGATGGATCGATTGCTGCTGCCTGAACTGCTACCTGACGTCGACCGGATCATCCATCACGACCTCGACGCATTGTGCGAGGCCGACCTCGCCGAGCTGTTCGACATCGATCTCGGCGACAGTCCGATCGCTGCGCGCGACCAACGCGAACCGTTCGGCGGCAGCGGCTATGTCGCGTTGACGAACTGGGCGGCTCGTGCGGCGACGGTCGATCGTTCGATCGAGTTGCTGCAACGGCTCACCGCGCGCCACCCGTTCGACTTCCGCAACTTCAACGCGGGAGTCATGGTGCTGAGCCTGTCGAAGATGCGCGCCGACGACTTCACCCGTGCTTACCTACCGATGGTCGAACGGTTCGGATTCAACGATCAAGGCGTGCTGAACATGTACGCGGGCAGCCAGGCCCGCCCGATGCCGCGATCGTGGAACGCGTATCCGCGCTACGAGATCATCGACGACGCCAAGATCTTGCACTGGCTCGGCGCGACCAAACCGTGGAAGGCGATGTACATCGCCGGACAGGAATTGTGGCGTGCCGCGGAAGCCCGGTTCGCGGCGCGGGCAAAGGCGGCAGGCCTCTCCTAGCAGTGGCGCGGTGCGTCAGCTGTCGTCGCGGGCCGATGCCGCAAAGGTGGTACGCCAGCGCTGCGGCGACGTGAAGTCCGGCGCCGCGTCGATGTAGCGCCTGCGCAGCGTCGACCATTCGCGAGACAGCCGCGCGTGCAGCACGGTGCTCTGCAGCATCAGCGTCCGGAACTGCTCGGGATCGCGTCGATACCACGAGGTGGACGTGCCGTCGGCGCTCGACACCAGTGCGCCGTCGGTATTCGACAGCAGCCACCACTCGGCATCCTGGCTGGGGACGATCAGCTGCGGGTGTTCCTTTGTCACGTCCGACACCGGTAACACTTGCCGGACCGCACCCAGAGCTGCCTTGACGAACAGCCCGAACTTGTTCGTCGGCGACGTCGGCTCCTTGCCGCGACGCGGCGGCTTCAGACGCAGGACATCCGGGAACGATTCGATGTCCGACTCGGTCTGTGAGTCCGCGTACTGCTTGCGGACATCGCGCAGTTGGCCCATCTTCGTGAGGATGTCCTGGTGCATGTGCTCAGGTCCGGCAAGCACGTCACTGATCGCCAGCAGCCGCAGGTGCGCTGTCGAGTACTGCATCGAGAGCAGATGGCGTATCTGGTACTCCATGTTCTCGCTGATGACGCTGCCACCGCGCGGGTACGGGGAGTGCAGCAACGCGGTGACCAGCCGGTTGCGCAGATGGAAATAGGCCTGCCAGTCGAGGGCGTCGTTCTTGTCCTGCCACGGGACGTGCCACACCGCAACGCCCGGCATCGACACGACCGGAACGCCGGCCGCCTTCGCCCGCAATCCGTATTCCGCGTCGTCCCACTTGATGAACACCGGCAGCGCGAGACCGAGATCGCGGACAACGGAGGTAGGGATGAGGCACATCCACCAACCGTTGTAATCGACATCGATTCGACGGTGCAGCCATTGCGTGTGACGGAGGTTCCGGCGGCCGAAGTCGTGCTCGTGGACGGTGCGGGGTGCAGCTCCCCACCACCAGTTGTAGCGTGCGATGGTTTCGCCGAATGAATGCAGAACCGAGCGGTCGTACATGCTGAACATGTGGCCGCCGACGATCGACGGCCGCCGCGCCAGGTCGGCGAAGGTGATCGCTCGCAGCATGCTCTCCGGTTCGGTGACGACGTCGTCGTCGAGCACGAGAACGTAGTCACTCGAGCCTTCGCGAACCGTCTCGTCCATGCCGCGCGAAAAGCCGCCCGAGCCGCCGATGTTGCCCTGCTTGATGACGCGCAACTTCGTGCCGAGAGCCTTGGTGGCGTCAGTGAAGTCGTCCTGGTCCTCGACGTGATCCGTGCCTTGGTCGACGACGTAGACGTGGTCGAGCACATCGAGCACGTCCGGCGCCTCGGCCAGCACGCGCAGATTGTCGAGGCAGTAGTCGGGACGGTTGAACGTCGTCATCGCGATGCTGAATCGGCCGTGGGTGAGCCGATCAGTCCGAGTCGCCCAGTCGGCTTCGATGAGCGTGACGCCTCGTGATGCCGCTGCGATGTCGAACCAGTACCAGCCGCCGTCGATGAACTGTGACAGCGGAAGCTTGATCTCGACGGTCTCGGGCGCGTCGCTGTCGACGACGATCGACTCGACCGGATGGCTCGCGCCTTTGGCTGTCGAGCGATACACGATGATCGTGCATTCACCTTCGACCCGCACGCGGAGCACGACCTCGTCGACGACGGTCCAACGGCGCCAATAGCTCGCCGGGAATGCGTTGAAGTACGAGCCGAACGAGACTCGACGGCCGGCCGAGATGGTGGCGCTGCGCCGCGCTGCGATGTCGCCGGCGCTCGTCGCCTGCGATCCGAACCGCACAGCCGACTCGACCTCGCCCGGCGTCGCGCTCGCGACCGCAGTGACCTGCTGCTCCTGCTCGGCACCACGCTCGGTGTCGACCGGCGCGAGGCTGCTGCCCCGCTCCATGTTCGTCTCGACGTAGAGGGGAACGACGTCGAGGTTGCCCTGCAACGGCAGCACGACGCGCTGCAGCACGCGCATGCCGCGCGGTCCGTCGATCTCAGTCATCGATTCCTCCGCTGATCAACTGCGCGCCGTCGTGAAAGTGGGGGCGAAGCCGGTTGTCGTACATGTTGAGCGCTGAGGCGATGGCCATATGCATGTCGAGATACTTGTACGTGCCGAGCCTGCCGCCGAACAACACGCCATTCTCGCGCCGTGCCATCTCGCGGTACTTCAGCAGCTTCTCGCGGTCATCGGCGGTGTTGACGGGGTAGTACGGCTCGTCACCGCTGCCCGCGAAGCGCGAGAACTCGCGCATGATCACGGTTTTGTCGGACGGGTAGTGCGAACGCTCGGGATGGAAGTGCCGAAACTCGTGGATGCGCGTGTAGGGCACGTCGGCATCGGGATAGTTCATGACCGGTGTGCCCTGGAAGTCGCCGGTCGGTAGGACTTCGCACTCGAAGTCGAGGGTGCGCCATGAGAGCTCACCCTCTGCATTGTCGAAGTATGCGTCGATCGGGCCGGTGTACACGACAGGAACGTTGCCGACGTAATCGGCGCGGTTGTCGAAGAAGTCGGTGTCGAGCCGCACCTCGATGTTCGGGTGATCGGCCATCTTCTCGATCCACGCTGTGTAACCGTCGACCGGCAAGCCCTCGAACGTGTCGTTGAAGTAGCGGTTGTTGTACGTGTAGCGCACCGGAAGCCGCGAAATGATGTCCGCGGACAGCTTCTCGGGATCGGTCTGCCACTGCTTTGCTGTGTAGTGCGCGATGAAGGCCTCGTAGAGCGGGCGGCCGATGAGCGACACGCCCTTCTCGACGAAGTTCGCCGGCACCTTGTCGCCGAGCTCGGCGGCTTGTTCCTTGATCAGCGCCCGCGCCTCGTCGGGGCTGTACGCCGCGTCGAAGAACTGGTTGATCGTGCCGAGGTTGATCGGCAGCGGGAAGACCTGGCCGTTGTGGTTGCTGTAGACGCGATGCTGGTAACCCGTGAACGCGGTGAACCGGTTGACGTAGTCCCACACCCGCTCGTTGGAGGTGTGGAACAGGTGGGCGCCGTACTTGTGGATCTCGATGCCGGTCTGCGGTTCTGCCTCGCTGTAGGCGTTTCCGCCGATGTGCGGTCGCCGGTCGACCACGAGCACCCGCAGTCCGAGATCGGACGCGCATCGTTCGGCGACGGTCAGGCCGAAGAAGCCCGAGCCGACGACGACAAGGTCGATATTCACGGTTTCCTCACGGTTTGATCGGTTGTTGCCCCTGGGGCCGCAATGCGACGGGTCGCGCGACCGAGACGCTGTCCGTAACCGGCCACGACCAAACGGTAGATGGTACGGCGTACCCGCCACGGCAGCAGCCGGTAGCCCCCGCGGACGATGACGTTGCGCACGTACTGCACCCGGGAGATGAGGCCGGTGTCTCGCAGCCGCTTCTGCAGCGCGAGCTCCGAGCGCAGCTGCTCGCGGCCCCCGCGACGCTGGTAGGCGCCCGCTCCGACCCGGTAGTAGACCAGCGGTTCGGCCACGTTCATCGCCCGGGCGCCCGCGGCCAGCATCCGCGAGAACAGCCAGTAGTCCTCCATCAGCGGCAGGTCTCCGTAGCCGCCTGCGGCGACCACCGCCTTGCGCCGATACACGACCGTCGGATGATTGAACGGGTCGTGGATACGCGCGTAGCGGCGGATGTCGTCGGGATCGGTCGGCGGGACTCGTCGCCGGCCGGGCGCCGCGGGGTCGGTCTCGAACTCGATGAGCCCGGCACCGACGATGTCGGCACCTGCACGGATGAGCGGTAGCTGCACCTCGAACCGGTTGGGCAAGGCGATGTCGTCAGCGTCCATCCGCGCGACGATGTCGTGTGGGCTCGCGGCGAGGCCTGCATCGAGTGCGGGGCCCAGGCCAGTGCTTCGCTCGACCCGGACGACGTTCACCGGGACGGGGCTGTCAGCACACAGCTCCGCGATGCAGGTGTCGAGCGGCTCCGGCACGGGGCCATCGCGGACCAGCAGCACGTGATCCGGCCGAACAGTCTGGTCGTGCACCGCGCTTCGGAACGCGGTGCGCAGGTAGTCGGGGTCGTCGCGGAAGTACACCGGCAGCAGGAGCGCGAAAGGCTCCGGGCTGGACACGCTACTGCTCCCTGCGCTGACGTGGTGGCGGACCATCGGTCGCCCTCGGGACCCATGGTTGCATGGGATCGGTGCCAGTCAGTCATTGCTATCATCGCCGCGTCCGGCAGCACGGTGCCGAGCGAGCGAGGTTTGGGTGGCAAAGCGCGATTCCGGGATGTCGGAAACGGCATCGTCCGCACGCCCGTTACCCGCTGTGTACATCCACATCGGCGAGCCCAAGACCGGGACGACGTTCCTGCAACAACTCATGTTCGCCAACCGTCGCACGCTGGCAGAGCAGGGCGTGGTCCTCCCAGGCGGCCGTCCGCGCTACCACTTTCGCGCGACCCAGGACCTGCGCGGGATCATCCCGGCGCCCGACGATCCGCTCGCGCCGTTCGACGGGGCGTGGGATCGCCTCGTCGAGCAGGTGCTGCGCGCCGAACGGGTCGGCATCGTCTCGCACGAGATGCTGTCCAGCGTCAACGCAGAGCAAGCAGACCGTGCAGTGCGGTCGTTCGGCGAGGCCGACGTACACGTAGTGCTGACGGTGCGCGACTTCGCCACGCTGCTGCCTGCCGAGTGGCAGGAGAGCGTGAAGAATCGCAACATCCGAGAGTACGAAGACTGGCTCGCCGACGTCGTCGACCGTGAGTCGGTCGATCCCGACCGTCGCCAGTGGGGATTCTGGAGCGTCCACGACACGATCGAGATCCTGCGCACCTGGTCGCGTCATATCCCGCCCGAGCGGGTGCACGTGATCACCATGCCGCCGGCCGGGTCGTCCCGCACCCTGTTGTGGGAGCGGTTTGCGGGGCTGATCGGCGTCGACCCGACATCGATCGACGCCACCTCGGCGAAGTCGAACGCCTCGCTGAGCGTCGCCGAGGTCGAGTTCATCCGCCGTATCAACGCGGCGATACCGGTCGAGACGCCGGACTGGTTCTACATGCACTTCGTCAAGGGGGCTCTGGCGCACAACGCCTTCGCCGAGCGGACGGCTCAACGCGACCGACTCGGCCTACCCGCGAACCGCGACGAATGGGCCCGCAAGCAGGCCGACATGACGATTGCCGAGTTGCAGGTATCCGGTTACGACATCATCGGGGACCTGGACGAACTACGTCCGCGCCAATCGGCGGGGCCCCGAGCCATCACGCGCAACGTCGATTCCGCGGCGGTCATCGATGCCAGCGTCACCGCCGTGGTCAAGATCCTCGACGAACTGCGGGTATCGACACTCGACCTGATGGCAAGCAAGCCGGATCAGCCGCCGTCGTGGTGGCTCGGAGTCAGACCGCCACAACGCGGCCCGATCAAGCGGTTCGTCATTGCGATGAGCGCGCGATACCGCGCGGTGCGCGCGGTCCGTCACGCCTGGTGGCGCGTCGCCAACCTGGGGCGGCGCCTGAGTCCGCTTCGCTTCGCGCGAGGACGTTGAGGTGGCCGATCGGGTGTACCTGCACATCGGCGAGCCGAAGTGCGGCACGACGTTCCTGCAGCAGGTGATGTGGGGGCAACGCGGCGCACTGGCCGCCCATGGCGTCGTCCTTCCGGGGCTGTCGGTCGAGGATCACTTCCGCGCGATGCAGGACCTGCGCGCTGCCGACCAGCCCGCTGACGATCCGTCGGGCTCCTGGTCCGGCGAATGGGACGTGCTCACCCGCCAGGCGCTGGCAGGCGGGAAGGTCGCGATCATCTCGCACGAGATGCTCGCGGGCGTCTCGGCAGAACACGCCGAACGCGCGGTACGTAGTCTGCAGTCGGCCGAGGTGCACGTGATCGTCACCGTGCGCGACATCGCCTCGCTGCTGCCCGCGGAATGGCAGGAGACGGTCAAGCACCAGAACCGGCAGACGTGGAGCCGGTGGCTGTACTTCACCACTCGGCGCGCAGTCGGGCGCGAACGGATCGCGTGGTTCTGGACCGTGCACGACACCGTCGAACTGCTCCGCCGCTGGGGTGCCCTGCTACCGCCCGAGCGAGTGCATGTCATCACGGTCCCACCGCCGGGGTCGAAGCCGAACCTGCTGTGGGAGCGGTTCGCGTCGGTCATCGGCATTCCGGCCGATGCGATCGACACCTCGCAGGCCCGCCCGAACTCGTCGCTCGGGCTTGCCGAGGTCGAGGTGCTTCGCAACCTCAACCAGCGCCTGCGCGGCGAGAACGCGCTGCCGAAGTGGTTCTACGCCGGACATGTGAAAGAGACTCTGGCCCACCAGGTGCTGGCGGCGCGCCCGAAGAAGGCCCGGTTGGTGCTGCCGCAGAAATACGAGGAATGGGCCGACGAGGTCGCCGAGAAGCAGATCATCGGACTGCGCACCGCCGGCTACGACATCGTCGGTGACCTGGACGAGTTGCGGCCACGACCGCTCGGTGACGGGCCGCGTCCGCGCCCGAAGGACGTGCCGTACAAGGAGCTTTACGACGCATCCCAGGCCGCATTGGTCGGTCTGTTGCACGAACGCTATGTGGCCGTGACAGCTCGTCCGTCGCTGCGCAGCCTGTTCTCCGGGCCGGCAACGCAGTTCCCCGGCGCATACCGCATCCGTCGCATGTTGCGCGACATGGCAGCCAAGCACGCGAGCGTCGCGGGACTGCGGGTGCTCGTGTGGCGGGCGCTGTCGCGTGCACGCCGTTGGCGCGGGAAGGGATGACCGAGCCGCGTGTCGTCGCGGTCGTCGTCACCTACAACCGGCGAGAGCTGCTGCTAGAAGCTCTCGACGCTCTCGACGCCCAGGCGCGTCGTCCCGACTCGGTGATCGTCGTGGACAACGCCTCCACCGACGGTACGGCCGACGCGGTCCGTGCACGGGGCGGCGCCGAACTGCTGTACGAGTTGGAGCGCAACACCGGCGGTGCAGGCGGATTCGCCTTCGGGATTGCTGCCGCACTGCGCTCAGCAGCCGACCTGATCTGGCTGATGGACGATGACACCGTCCCCGAGCCGGATGCCTTGGCCGCGCTGCTCGACGCGCGTGCGAACTACCAGGCGGCCCGCCCGGTGCTGATCGCGAGCCGCGTGGTGTGGACCGACGGGCGCGATCATCCGATGAACACGCCTCGTCCGAAGCCGTTCGTCAGCTCCGCCGAGCGCGCGGCGGCCGACACGGTCGGCTGTGTGCCGATCCGGTCGGCTTCGTTCGTCTCGATCGTCATCGATGCCGCGCTGTGCCGCGCGCGCGGCGTGCCGGTGGCCGACTACTTCCTCTGGAACGACGACTTCGAATTCAGCACGAGGCTCCTACGCGGCAACATCGGGCTGCTCTGCCCGCGGAGCGTCGTCGTGCACAAGACGCGCACGTACGGCTCCACCGACGTGGACCCGGGTGAGCAACGCTTCTTCTATGAGGTGCGGAACAAGGTCTGGATGCTGACTCGCAGCCGCTCGCTGGCGCCATTCGAACGGATTGTCTACGCCGGTTCGAGCGTGCGCCGCTGGCTACGGACGATTCGCGCGTCCGACGACCGTGCCGGCCTGCTGCGGGCGTTACGGCGTGGGCTCTTCGCGGCCCTGCGCCACGGGCCGAGATCGAACGAGATCGTCCTCGCGGGCACGGGCTACACTCGATGACAGCCCAGTTGAGCCTGCGTCGAGCAGGAAGGGCCTGCCAGCATGTCGGATTGGTATCCTGGGCCGCCCCGCGGCGTCTGGCCGGCGGAATCTCAAGGAGAAGTTAACTCGTGCGTGTTCTCATCCTCGGTGGTGACGGTTTCTGCGGTTGGCCGACGGCCCTGCACCTGTCCAACCGTGGCCACGAGGTGGCCATCGTCGACAACCTGTCGCGTCGCAACATCGACAACGAGCTCGAGGTGTCGTCGCTGACGCCGATCTCGCCCATGAGCGTGCGGTTGCAGGCGTGGAAGGAGGTCAGCGGCAAGGACATCACCTTCCACCGGTACGACGTCGCCGAGAACTACCACCGGTTGCTGACCCACCTGCAGGAGTTCCGGCCGGACGCGGTCGTGCACTTCGCCGAGCAGCGGGCCGCCCCGTACTCGATGAAGAGCTCGGCGCACAAGCGCTACACGGTCACGAACAACCTGAACGCGACGAACAACCTCTTGGCCGCCATCGTGGAGGCCGAGCTCGACGTCCACGTCGTCCACCTCGGAACGATGGGCGTGTACGGCTACGGCACCGCCGGCATGAAAATCCCCGAGGGTTACCTGCGCGTCAAGGTCGACACCGACGAGGGCCAGGTCGAGCAGGAGATCCTCTACCCGCCGAACCCGGGCAGCATCTATCACCTGACCAAGACGCAGGACCAGCTGCTGTTCGCCTACTACGCGAAGAACGACAAGCTGCGGGTGACCGATCTGCACCAAGGCATCGTCTGGGGCACGCAGACCCGCGAGACGAAGCTGGACGAGCGGCTGATCAACCGCTTCGACTACGACGGTGACTACGGGACCGTGCTGAACCGCTTCCTGATGCAGGCGGCCGTGCACTATCCGCTGACCGTCCACGGGACGGGCGGGCAGACTCGCGCGTTCATCCACATCCAGGACACCGTGCGGTGTATCGAGATCGCGATCGACAACCCGCCGAAGCGTGGCGAGCGCGTGCAGATCCTCAACCAGATGACCGAGACGCACCGCCTCAACGATCTGGCCAAGATGGTCTCGGTGCTCACAGGTGCCGAGATCGACTACGTCCCGAACCCGCGTAACGAGGACGCCGAGAACGATCTGCACGTCGAGAACCGGCAGTTCCTCGACCTCGGGCTCGAGCCGATCACGTTGGCCGAAGGCCTGATGCAGGAGGTCGGCGAGATCGCAACCAAGTACGCCGACCGTTGCGACCGCTCGAAGATTCCGTGCGTGTCGTACTGGCACGCGACGAAGACGGTCGAAGACGGGCCGCGCGTGTGAGCATGCGCCTCCTTGTCACAGGAGGTGCCGGCTTCGTCGGCGCGAACCTTGTTCGGCGACTCTCGTCTGCCGGACACACGGTGCGCATCCTCGACGACTTCCGCACCGGCCAACGCGCCTACGTCGACGGTCTGGGCATGGAGGTCGTCGAGGGCGAGATCGGTGACACCGACCTCGTCGCGCGGTGTGCCGCTGATGTCGATGCCATCGTGCACCTCGCGGCCGCCGGTTCGGTCGTCGACTCGGTCGCGGATCCGGTAGCCAACTTCGAGGCGAATGCGCGCGGCACATTCAGCGTGCTCAACGCCGCGCGGACCGCCGACATCGGGCGACTGGTCTTCTCCTCGACCGGAGGCGCTCTGATCGGCAACGCGATCCCGCCGGTCAACGAGGGTTCGCTGCCGAAGCCGATCTCGCCGTACGGCGCGAGCAAGCTAGCGGCCGAGGCTTATTGCCACGCGTTTGCCAAGTCGTACGGAATCCGTACCGTCGCGTTGCGATTCGCCAACGTGTACGGGCCGTACAGCGGGCACAAGAAGGGCGCCGTAACGGTGTTCCTGCGTGCGTTGCACGAGGGACGACCGCTGCAGATCTTCGGAGACGGGAAAGCGTCGCGCGATTTCATGTACGTCGATGACATCTGCCGCGGTATCGAACTCGGGCTGACCACCGACCTCGAACCCGGGACGGTCGCGCACCTGGCCACCGGCGTCGAGACCTCGGTCAGCCAGCTCGCCGATGCCTGCCGTAAGGCCGTCGGTCTGCCGGACCACCCGATCGAGTTCCTGCCGCGGCGTCCCGGTGAGGTCGAACGCAACTTCGCGACCTTCGACTATGCCCGCGAGGCGATGGGTTTCGAACCGTCCGTGTCACTCGACGACGGAATGGCCAAGACGTGGGACTGGTACCAGCGCCACGTCTTCTGATCTCTGTCAGCTGATCCCAGGCCGCTGATCCCTGGCTGTCGACCTCACACTGCGGGCGGCACGGTCGTCGTCAGACGGTGAGCACGATCTTGCCGACCAGGTCGCCGGCGGCCATCGCGGCCAGCCCGTCGGCCGCTTGCTCGAGTGGCAGTTCTCGATCGATGAGTGGGCGCAGCCCCGTCGCGTGCAGGAACGAGATCAGCCCGGTGAGTTCGTCCTTGGTGCCCATGGTCGAGCCGAGCACGCGCAACTGCAGGAAGAACACCCGACTCAAGTCGGCCGCCGGTGCCGAACCGGACGTCGCGCCGGACACAACGATGGCGCCGCCGGGCTTGAGCGCCTTGAGCGAGTGCGCCCAGGTGGCCTCGCCGACGGTTTCCATCACCGCGTCCACCCGCTCGGGCAGTCGCGCGCCTGACTCGAACGCGTCGTGCGCGCCGAGTTCGACAGCGCGGCCCTGCTTCGCCTCGGTGCGCGCAGTCGCGTAGACACGCAATCCTGCGGCGCGTGCCATCGATATGCATGCCGTCGCGACCCCGCCGCTGGCGCCTTGGACGAGCACGGACTGCCCCGGCTTGAGCTGGGCCTGCGTGAACAGCATGCGATATGCGGTCAGCCACGCCGTTGACAGGCACGCCGCCTCGCCCCACGACAGGTCGGCAGGCTTCGGCACCACGTTGCGAGTGGGAACGATCACATACTCGGCGAGAGAACCCTGGTGTTTCTCCGAGAGCAACGTGCGACGAGGGTCGAGCGTGTCGTCGCCGTGCCAGCCCGGCGCGTTGATGACTGCATGGACGACGACTTCGTCGCCGGTGTTCTCGTCAATTCCTGCTGCGTCGCAGCCCAGGATCATCGGCAGTTGCTCTTCTTTGATGCCCACGCCCCGCAGCGTCCACAGATCGTGGTGGTTCAGGCTGGCGGCCTTGACCGCGATTCGCGTCCAGCCTTCGGCGGGCGTCGGCTCGGGTCGTTCGCCGACGACCAGACCTGCCAGAGGGTTCTCAGGATTGATGGACTCTGCGTATACGGCGCGCATGCCCTCGACCCTAGTGTCCGCGTTTCGCAAGAGGCGTTCCGTATCGTGGTGTGCATGGCAATTCCACCCGGTGAGGCCGATCGTTACGAGGCCCTCGCGCGCGAAGCCGGGGAGCGTCTCGAGGGCGAGTCGGCCCAGACGATCCTCGCCTGGGCCGCGGAGACCTTCGGCGACGAGTGGTGTGTTGCCGCGTCGATGGGCGACGCGTTGTTGATCGATCTGGCCAGCAAGGCGCAGCCCGGCGTCAATGTCGTGTTCCTCGACACCGGCTACCACTTTGCCGACACGCTCGAGACGCGCGACCGGGTGGCGAAGCGCTACCCGATCGAGTTGCACACGATCCTGCCGAAGCAGACCGTCGAACAGCAGGACGCGACGTTCGGGCCGAAGATGCATGACCGCGACCCGGACGCGTGCTGCTCGCTGCGCAAGGTCGAACCGCTTCGCCGTGCCCTGTCCGGTTACCACGCGTGGGCGTCCGGCATCCGTCGGGAAGAGACGGCGAGCAGGGCCAATGCGCGAGTGGTCGAGTGGGACGGCAAACGTTCGATGGTGAAGGTCAATCCCATCGCGGCATGGACCCAACAGCAGGTCGACGAGTACATGATCGCCAACGACGTAGAGGTGAATCCGCTCGTCTACGACGGCTTCCCGTCGATCGGCTGTGCGCCGTGCACGCGCCGGGTGCTACCCGGCGAGGACGCCCGCAGTGGCCGGTGGACTCGTGGCACCAAGAATGAGTGCGGTATCCACCTGAACTGACCGGCTACTGCAGGTCGGCGCGTCGGCTTCGCTCGGCGAAGCGGCGTTCGCCCTCGTCCCACAGTTCGCGTCCGGCGACGTAGAGGGTCTGTTTCCAGGGCTTCATCGGTCCTGCCCAGTGCGCGATCTTCGGTTCGTCCATGACCTCGATGCGCACGAGCTGGTTCCACCGCGGGTCGACGTACTTGGCGGTGTTCCCGGTGTAGGTGTTGAGCACGATCTGGCCGTTGAGGCCGTAGTGCTGCACATACGGCAGATAGCGCCCGCAGAAGTCGTCTGCGCGCATCTTTGCGAGATCCATGACCATGATTCCCGCGTTGAAGACATCGAAGTCGAAGCGGTCTTCGGCGTGGGTGCGGATCGTGAACTCCCGCGCGAGCTCGCCTGAACCCTCGCGCCGCAGGCGGTTCGCCGACCACCGATAAGTCTCGAAGCCGCTCACGAACTTCGGTTGCGGTTCGCGCGTCGATGCGATTGCGGCGCCCTCGAGATCGGTGTCGTAGAGCTCACCGAGATCGGCGAGGCACAACGCGTCAAGGTCGAAATGGATCATCCGATCCACCTCTGGCAACAGGACCGGGAGGATCGTGCGGTCCATCGTGGCCGGCGTGACCCACTTGTTCATGTCGCTGATGCGCCCGTAGTCGACGGCGTCAGTGGGCAGCCACACGAACGAGACGCTCGGGAACAGCCGCGCCATACGCTGGAAGTCGGCGCTGTCATGCCCGCGACACAGTACGAACGCGCGTACCGGACGAGTCGTGTGGGCGACCACCGAGTCGAGAACGACGTCGAGCTGATGCTTGTAATTCGCGTCGAGGGAGAACTCGACGTTGATCTCGACGCCCTTTGCGCTGCTATCGGTGCGTTCGACGGTGACCGACCGCTCGAGAATCGTGCGGCACACCTTCCCGAGGTCGAAGGACAACTTCGGGGCGTCGCCGGGCTCACGCAGGCGCTGCTCGGTCACCGCCACGTCGTCCGCGCACGCGTCCTGCCAGACCTTGTAGACCTCGTCCTCGGGCCGTGCGTCGACGATTGCGCCGATCACGGCAGCGATCTTGTCGGTTGTCCGGGTCTGCAGGGTCTTGAATTCGGCATCGGACAGGCTTATGTGGTCGCTGATCCGCGCCCGTTCGGGGTTCAGCGAGCGCAACTCCGATTCGACGCCGAGACCCCGCAGCGCCAGATAGGTGCGCAGATCACGTGTGATCACCTTGGCATCGCCGTCGCGATAGTCACGGAGCAGCCCGGCGGCCTCGATCAGGTTCGCCGCGAGCGGGCGGCGCCGCACCTTTTCGTCCAGGTGCGTGCGTTGTTCGCCCTCGCTCTCGTCGCCGCCCTTGCCCTCGGAACCCATGTCGACCGAGACCGTGCTCGTGGCGGCACCGCTACGCGCTTCGAAGAGCACATCCGAGGTCATCGTGATGCCGCCGCTGAAGAACGCGGGGACTCCTGCCGCGTGCAGCAGGAAGACGGTGTCCCAGTCGAGGCAGCCGATCGGCGCGTACTTGCGGAGGTATTCGATGGCCCCTGGCGTGTGGAGTTGACCGACCGTGATGTGGAAACCGACGAAGATCGGCCGCAGCCGCGGGTTCATCGGTATGTCGTAGTGGCGTCCCGCGAGCGGATGCGTGAACCACTCGGAGACGATCGTCCAGGATCCGTCCGGCACCTCGGCGTACTTGCTCGCGTCGCGTTCGACGACGTGCAGCTGCACGATGCGCGGCTTGTCGTGTGAGATGCGCCGGTCCTGCCGCAGCAGTTTCGCCACGTCAGTTGCTGCTTCACCCAGCGCCGGGCGACCGGCCGCGTACACCCCCTCGTGACGCAGCAGGTGGCCGAGCACGACGAGGGTCTGCATGGGGTCGGCGATGTCGTTGGAGACCGCCGGAAGGCTCGGATGGCTGTAGCCGATGAGCGCCAGCGACACCTCGCCACGGGGGATCGGCGCCATCCGCGCCGCGCGTTCGGGCCGGCCCATCCAGTCACGGACCGAGTCGATTCGTCGCAGCAACGATTCGAGCTTCGGCGTCGACGCACGTCCGGTGACGAGCGCTTCGGCGCGGTCGAGTGCGCCCGCTGCGACGTCGTCGCAGCCGGCCGCGAAAGCGTCGAACGCGATCTCGTACCAGCCCTCCTCGTCCGTCTCGAGCGCGACGTCGTTGGCCAGGACTCGGCTCAACGACTCGCGCGTCGCGTCGGGCCGCCAACCGAAGCCGAAGCGGAAATAGTCGCGCGGGACGTGCTTGACGACCAGCGCGAGATCGTTGCGACTGAACAAGGTCCACGCAGTGTCAGGCATCGGTTCGGTGATCGCTGATACCGCCAGGCAGATGTCCGCGATCGGAGCGAGGTCGGGATAGCGCTGGAGCGTCTGCAACATCGCGCGCGCGCGTCGGCGGTCGCCGGCGGCAAGCAGGCGCCGGGTGAGCGCAACGAGGGCATCTTCGATCGCGCCGTCCCCGCACATCGTGTCGAAGAACTGATGCAGGGCCTTGGTGGTCTCGCCCGTCCACGTCGGCGCCGCCTGCTCGTGTGAAGCGTTCGAGCCGACAGCGACCTCGTCGCTGCCGCGGAGGCGACTCACCGCACGATCGAGGGGTCCGATCTTCGCGAGCCCGCGGCGTACCGCCGGCCTGATCCGCGACCGCAGGAGATCACGCGCCGAACCGCTGGCAGAACTGCTGGCCGTGGTCATACCTTGCAACATTCCTCCTGCGTCGCCGAATGGGCAGCCACATCCTATTCGGGCGCAGGACGCAGACCACTACTCGGTCAGTTCCGCCGGTGCGGACGCGAGGGCGAGCTGGATTGCCTCCACGAGCTCACGGGCAGACGCCGCGGTCAGCTCGACGGCGACGCGGGCGGCCGGACCCGCTGCCGTATCAGCCAGGTCGATGTTGAGCGTGTGCTCGGCCATCGCGTGCACCGGGTGGTCGAAGTAGACGGTGGCGTCCGTGATCTTGAACCATTTCCCGTGCGGTCCCTTGGCGCTGCCCTCCACCGGCTTCTGCATGGTCGCGTAGGTGCACATCTCAGCCTCCGAGGTTGGTTGCGAAGAACGACTCGATCCGGTCCCACCCGTCGTTCGCCGCGGCGACGCGGTACGACGGTCGGTCCGAGCTGAAGAAGGCGTGTCCTGCGTCGTCGTAACGGTGGAACTCGAAGGTCTTCGCGTTGTCCTCGAGGATCCGCTGCAGCTCGTCGACCTGCTCGGGGGACGGGAACTTGTCTTCGTTGCCGAACAGGCCGAGCAGCGGACAGCGCAGATTCGGCAGCTGGTCGACGAGGTTCGTCACCTTCAGCGGGAACTCTGCCGGCGGCGTGCCCGTGACGAATGCGCCGTAGCAGTCGACCGCGGCGTCGACATCGAGGTTGCACGCGGCGAGGACCGATTGCCGGCCGCCGCTGCAATAGCCGATCACTGCAACCTTGCTGTTGGACGTCGGGAGCGAGCGCAGGTGCTCGATCGCGCCGCCTACGTCGGCGAGCAAACGCTCGTCGGGGACGCCGCCCTTGGCCCGGCTGGCTGCTGCTGCATCGTCCGGCGCCGCGTCGGGGGCGTCGTGGTGGTGCAGGTTGGGGCAGATCGCGTCGTATCCGAGTTCGGCGAAGCGGCGCACGATCTCTTTCGTCGACCGGTCGTACCCGGGCATGTGGTGAATCACCACGACCCCGCCGCGCGACCCGTCATCGTCGGGTTGCGCCAGGTAGGCGGGTATCTCGGCTCCGCCTGCTCCGTTGATCGTGATCGTCGTGGCATGCAGCGAATCAGTCATAGCTCGATACAAGCATGAGCCGGTTCGTCACGCCGACGAGCAGGTCGCATCCTTGTACCAGCTGTGTGCAGTCGTGCGCGGAAGGAAGTGCGGTCTGGGCGTCAACTTGATCCCGTTGCCCGTCATCGCCGTTGCTGCCTGTGAGGTCACGAACACCTGCCACGGACCGATGTAGCCGCGGGTGAAGCCTCTGCGACTCAGCCAGGCCTGCATCCGGAGTCGCACCGGGCTCTGCCACACGTCGACGACAATCACCGACGCCCGGCTGCGCAAAACCTGTCGGCCCCATCCGTCGAACCCGCCGTGCGTGTGATCGATCCGCCAGATGTCGAGCCCCGAACCCAGGTAGGGGTAGTTGTCGGGGTTGCGACGGTGCAGCAACACGAGCGGAAGCGGATTGCCCATCACCCACAACGGTGTTCCCGGAGCGAGCGACTGCGCGATGGCGCACGCGCTCGCCTTTTCAGAACCCAGCGCGGTAATACCCGGCGACTTCGGCCGGTGGTAGGACGCCGTGAACGCCACGGTGACGACCGCGACCGCGACGAGCACGACGACGGTCGTTGCGCGTCGCACCTGACCCGCTGTGATGTCGAGCAACCGGGCAAGCGCGACCGCGAAGCCGAGCGCGCCGTACACGAGCAGCGGGAACGCGTGGCTGTAGCCCTGGTAGTCGTACACCGCATAGAGGACCTGGCTGACGAAGCTGACCAGCACGAGCAGCACGAGCGGGCCGGTCAGCGCGTCGCGACGCCGCTCGGCGGTCGCGATCGACAGGGCCGTCACGGCGAGCAACAACACGATGCCGATCCACAGCAGGTAGGAACTCGCACCGTAGGAATTGTGGATGTCGCTGAAGATCAGATGGATCCGGTCGCCCAGCGTCGTCGGGTCGCGGACGACGCCGGTGAGTGGAAAGACGAACAAGCCGTCGATCAGCGCATGCAGGTCGCCGAGAACGGCGTAGTAGAGCGTCACCACCGCGAGCGGCGCGACTCCGCCGACCACTACGCGGATCACCGCGCTTCGTCGACCCTCGCTCGTCCACACTGCCGCGCAGAGGACGGCGACAAGGGCGTACGGGAACAGCGGTTGCCAGTCGAGGAATGCCAGCGAGGCGGCGATTCCGGCCCAGAACCAATGTTTTCGAGCGACCAGCCACAGCGTGACGACCGAGAAGAGGATGCCGGGCGTGTGACCGTTCGGTCCGGCGAGCGCATCGCGGGCGAGCCCCTCGAACGAAACGAAGATCGTCGCGCCCACCAGCGCGGCGATGACCGAACCGGTCATGGCGCGCGCGAACGCGTACACGGCCACCACCGTGAGCAGCGCGATGACGAAGAACTCCAGCCGGTCAACCGTGACGTCGCTTCCGCCAACCATGCGTGCGACGGCTGACCCGAGGCCGCAGATGAATCCCGCCAACGGGCCTTTCGGATCCATGATGCTGACGTACGGCGGCCGGTCATGGAGCAGCTGCTGGCCGCCGTACATGTAGATGGCTGAGTCGCGTTTGAGCCAGCTGTCGACGCTGAATTGGCCGTAGACGACGGCGGCGATGACCACCGATGCGAGACCACCCGCCAACGTCGGCCACTGAGCGCGATCGACGGGCACCCAACGCCGCGCAACCTTCATCGTGCCGGATTCTAAGAGGTGGAACCGTCCGGTTTCGTACGACACTCAGCGCGTCGTGTGGTCGCTCATCACTCAGTCACTGCTCAGTCAGCAAGCCTTGCGAGCGCGCGGCGAAATGATCCTCCTGCTCCTGCCACCACTCGCGTCCCGGCGCGTATTGATGACCGTGCCACGGCTTGATCGGCCCGGCCCAGTGCGCAACCTTCGGCGGACCCGCGATTTCGAGGCGCACGAGTCGGTTCCAGTCACCGGACACCTTCTTGCGCTCGCGGCCCACGTAGATGTTCATGATCACTTGCCCGTTTACGCCGAAGCGCTGGATGTAACCGAGATACCGGCGCACAACACCGTCCGCGCGCATCTTCGCCAGGTCGAGCACCATGATCCCGGCGTTGAACACCTCGAAGTCGAAGGGATGTTGGCGGTGCGTGCGGACGATGAGTTCACGTGCGACATCGGGGTGATGCTCGCGTCGCAGCCGCCGGGTCGCGCGACGGAACGTTTCGAGTCCACCGAGGTAGACCGGCTGCGGCGAGTCGACCGCAGCGATTGCCGTGCCCTCCATGTCGACGTCGAACAACTCGCCGAGGTCGGCGAGGCAGAGCGCGTCGAGGTCGAAGTGGATGATCCGGTCGACGTTGCGGAGCAGTTCCGGCAGCATCGTGCGATCCATCGTGACGATCGTCGCCCACTTGATCTTGTCCGGGATCGGCCCGTAGTCGACGTCGTCGGTGGGTAGCCAGGTGAACGACACCGTCGGGAAGAGCTGGGCAAGGCGGCGATAGTCGTCCTGGCCGAATCCGCGGCACAAGATGTAGGCGTGCACGGGGCGTTCGGTGCGTTGTACGACGGAGTCGAGGACGATCTCGAGCTGGTGCTTGTAGTTCTGGTCGACCGAGAACTCGACGTTGATCTCGGTGCCGACACCCGCCGACCCGGACGGGCGCACCTCGACCGAAGCCGCGCGGATGACGTCGCATGCCAGGTCGACGTCGAAGTTGGGGGCGAGGTCGTCGTCGTAGCGGGCGAACTCGGCGACGGTGTGCGCTACATCGTCGGCACAGGCCTGTCGCCACGCTTCGTAGACCTCGTCGCGCTGCTTGCCGGCGAGGACGGCGGTCAGCGCGGTCGCCAGCTTGTCGGCGATGCTTCGTTGCTGGGCAGCGAAGTCATCGTCGGACAGTGCGACGTAGTCGATGACGCGGTGATCACCGATGCTCGGCGCACGCAGCTCCGTCGCGCACCCGACCGCGCGCGCGGCGAGATAACAGCGCACGGTGCCCGCCACGACGCGAGCGCCGCGGTCGCGTAGCTCGCGCGTGTGCGCGGCGGCCGAGACAAGATTCGCACCCAGCGAGCCGCCACGCAGCTCTGGCTCTTCCTGGCTGAGCGCGTTGCCCTTCGCCTTGCCCTTCGCTTCGTCGGTGTCGACATCTATGTAGACGATCTCGTCATGGCGGGGCGAGGTCTGCCGCGCGACCACCTCGTCGACCGTGCTGGTGATCGTGCCGGAGAAGAACGCCGGCACGCCGCGAGCGTGCAGCAGGAAGACGCTGTCCCAATCGGCACAGCCGATCGGCGCGTGCGCCTTGAGGTAGTCGACTGCGCCGGGCACGGCGATCTGATCAGGCGTGATGTGGAACGAGACGAAGATCGGGTTCAACCGCGGATCGAGCGGGAGGTCGTAGCGTTCGCCGCTGAGCGGGTGGGCGAACCACTCGGACACGATCACCCAGGTTCCGTCCGGGACGGCGCAGAGCCGGCTGACGTCGCGATCGACCTCGTAAAGCCGCACCGTGCGCTTCTCGCCGGGGATGCGGCGTTCGGCGGCCACGTCGAGCCGCAATTGCGTCGCGGCCGACACCAGGTCGTCGCTGCCGGTGAGTTCCAGGCCGTCGTGGCGCAGCAGGTGCCCGAGCGAGGAGAGGGTCTCGGTGAAGTCGTCGAAGTTGGCCGACGCTGCGAACCAATCGGGATGCTGGTAGCCGACGAGCGCGAACGGGATCTCACCGGCGCCCAGCTCGTCGGGTGTTGCGGCCTGCTGCTCTCGGTCGAGCCATTCGCTCAGGTTCGACAGGCGTCGCTGGAGCCGGGGGAGCCGCGACTCGTCGTCGACACCGGCCATGGCATCGCCTGCGCGCTGCACCGCTGCGCGGGCCAGGTCGTAGCGCTGGGCGCACAGACTGTAGTAGCCGATCTGCAGCCATACGTGCACGTCCGGGGAGAACGCGACGTCGCCGTCCAGAACGCGCGTCAGGGCATCGGCGGCAGCGTCCGGGTCGGTCGCGAAGGCGAGTTCGAAGTACTCGATCGCGCCCCACCGGAGCACCACCGACAAGTCGTTCCGCGTGAACAGGGCCCAGGCGGGGTCTGGCAATCCCTCGGCGTATGCGACGAGGGCGAGCGCTACCTCCGCCACGGGCCGGAGCTGTTCGTAGCGTGCGAACACCTGCAGCGGAGTGCGCGCCCGGGTCGGCTCCGAGCGTCCGATGAACCTGCGCGTCATCTCGAGCATCGCCCGATCGAGATCGCCGTCCAGATCGAGGATGCGGAAGAAGTCGGAGAAGATCGCCGCGCGCTGCGCCTGGCCACGCGCAGCCGCATTCGGCTCGGCCGCGCGCACGGCGGGCGCCGGGCTCTTCTCGACAGGTGCGTGGTCGTCTCGGCCCGGCTCGGTGGGGCGGCTCAAGGCGCGGTCGAGCGGTCCGATCCGCGCTGCCAGTCGGCGTACGGCGGGACGCATCCGCGCGGAGAACGAACTCGCACGGGTGTCGCGATTGCGGGACACAGAACACCTTTCGCCGGGTATTACAGGCACGACCAATCTGCGATCGTAGTGGCGGCGCGTCGAGGCGGACGTACCGCGCGGAATAGAGTGACGGCGTGGTCGAGCGACCTGAAGCCAATGCGCGGCCACCGGTCGTGGCGCCTGCCGACGGCGCTCCGACGATCTTCCTTCATGTCGGCGAGCCGAAGACGGGCACGACCTTTCTGCAGCAGGTGATGTTCGCCAATCGGGCAGGCCTGCTCGAGCACGGCGTCCTCGTCCCGGGTCAGCGACCGCTGGCGCACTGGCGCGCCGCGCAGGACGTGCGCAGCGTCGAGCAGCTCCCGAACGACCCGCTTGGGTCGAACGCGGGTGCCTGGGAACGACTGGCAAATGAAGCGATGACGGCGCCACGCGCGGCAGTCATCTCGCACGAGTTGTTCGCCGCCGCAGACCAGGACGATGCCGAGCGCGCTGTCCGTTCGCTGGCGCCCGCCGAGGTGCACGTAGTGCTGACGGTCCGCGACTTCGGGTCGCTACTGCCCGCGGAGTGGCAGGAGACGGTCAAGCACCGCAACACCGAGGACTGGGACGACTGGCTCGAAGCAGTCGTCGATGTCGAGGCTGTTGATCCCGACCGTCGCAAGTTCTGGTTCTGGAAGGTTCACGACACGCTCGAGGTGCTGCGGGTGTGGTCGACGCTCGTGCCGCCGGAGCACGTCCACCTGATCACGATGCCGCAGAGCCGCACTGATCCAGACCTGTTGTGGCGGCGCTTCGCCGAGGTGATCGGGGTGGACCCGACTGCTGCGGACACGGCTGCGGCTCGCAGCAACGCCTCGCTTGGCCTGGCCGAGGTCGAACTGCTGCGTCGGGTCAATGTTGCACTGTCCGACGACGTCCCGGGCTTCGCGTACATGCGCAACGTCAAGGATCTACTCGCACACGGCGCCCTTGCCGCTCGACCGTCGTCGCTCGGCAAGCTCGTGCTGCCCGCTGCTCGCGAGGATTGGGCTCGCACCCACGCGGCGTCGGTGATCGAAGCCCTGCGCGGGTCGAAGTACGACATCGTGGGCGACCTCGAGGAGCTGCTGCCGCAGCAGGTGTCCGGGGACGGGGCGCATCCCCGCGATGCGTCCGCTGAACAGATGCTGGACTCCGCGGTGATCGCGATAGGCGTGCTCGTCGAACGCCTCGCCGACGCGCAGAAACCGACGCGGCGCAGGCTGGCCCCGGCTCGAACGCCGGCCAGCGAGGCAACGGAGTCGGCTGACCAGCCCGCGGCCGGAACGGACGCCGACGAGACGCCGGAAGCCGAGAGCGCACCCGAGGACGCGGCACCCGAGAGTTCAGCCGAGGAGCCGGCAGCCCAGACTCCGGCCGAACCCGCGACTCAGACATCGGCAAAACCGCAACGTCCCGAGCCGGCATCCGCACCGACGCCGTCACCGACCGGGAGCAAGTTGCGTCGCGCCGGGCGCGCTGCGTTCGACGCGTGGCGCACCTCCGACCCGAAGCGGTGAACCGCCGCTTCCGCGTGCGCCGTCCGCTGCTGGCGTTGATCGCGCTGGTGCTGGCGCTGGCGATCGGTTACACGATCAAGGCCGTGAATTCCCACGATTCGGCCCCTTCGCGGCCGCATCCCACCCAATCCGCATCGCGTCAGTAACACTGGACGGGTGCCAGCGGCGCTACCCATCGGCGACCCGGCGCCCCGTGACGGACGGCTGCGGCGCGCCACGCTCGACGCTGCGTGGGGCGTCCCGTTCGGCGTCTACGTGCACATCCCGTTCTGCGAGACCCGCTGCGGCTACTGCGACTTCAACACCTACACCGCGTCCGAACTCGGCAACGGCGTCACCCGGGGGACCTACGCCGACACGTTGCTGCAAGAGATCCGGCTCGCGGCCGACGTGCTCGGCGACGGGGACGCGCTCGGCGAGCGCATCCCGCCGGTCACGACGCTGTTCTTCGGCGGTGGGACGCCGACGCTGCTGCCGGCCGAGCACCTCAAGCTGATCATCGACGAGCTCGCCGAGCGGTTCGGGCTCGCCGCCGACGTCGAGGTGACGACCGAGGCCAATCCGGAGACCGTCACGCCCGGCTACCTCGCCAAGCTGCGCGAGGCCGGCTTCACCCGCATCTCGCTGGGCATGCAATCGGCCGTGCCGCAGGTGCTCGAGGTGCTCGACCGGCGGCACCGGCCGGGGCGGCCCGAGGCCGCGGTGGCCGAGGCGCACGCCGCAGGTTTCGAGCACGTGAACCTCGATCTGATCTACGGCGCGCCCTACGAGACCGACGCCGACTGGCAGGCCTCGCTCGATGCCGCCATCGGCGCGGGACCGGATCACATCAGCGCGTACGCCCTCGTGGTCGAGCAGGGCACCGCGCTGGCCCGCCAGGTCGATGCCGGCATCGTCCCCGCACCGGACGACGACGTGATGGCTGATCGGTACGTGATGGCCGACGAGACCCTGCGCGCGGCCGGCTACGACTGGTACGAGGTGTCGAACTGGGCCCGCACGCCGCAGGGACGGTGCCGTCACAACGAGCTGTACTGGTCGGACTCGAACTGGTGGGGCTTCGGCCCCGGCGCGCACAGTCACCTCAGCGGCGTGCGCTGGTGGAACGTGAAGCACCCCGCCCGTTACGCCGCGATGCTCGAGGCAGGCCAGAGCCCCGCAGCCGGGCGCGAGACTCTCGACCCGACCGCGCAGCACACCGAGCGGGTGATGCTCGGCGTGCGGATGCGTCAGGGCCTGGAGACCGCCGAGCTCACCGAGGCGGGCCGCGCCGCCGTCCCGCAGTTGGCCGGGTGGGGGTTGGTTGACCGCCTGGAAGCCGAGGACGGGCGCGTCGTGCTGACCCAACGCGGCCGCCTGATGGCCGACGCCGTCGTCCGCGAGCTGCTCGCCGACTGATCCGCGGCGGGCGCCGCGGGCGACTTTGCACGCGGCATTGTCATTGGCGGGCGCCGATCGGGCGTTGTGCGCGACATTGCTGGGTGCAAAGTCGGGGGGATCGGGCCGGACGCCCGGGCGAGCCGAGGTGTCAGGTGCCTCTGGTCCGGCTCAGCGCGTCCAGATCGAGGATCCGGACGTGGATGGTGTTGCGGTTCTCCAGCGCGGCGCGCAGGGCGCGGTGCAGCCCGTCTTCGAGGTAGACCTCGCCGCGGTAGAGCACCGCGTGGGGGAACAGATCACCGTAGAACGTGGAGTCCTCGTCCAGCAGCCGGTCGAGGGCGAGTTCCTTCTTGGTCGTGGTCAGCTCGTCCAGCCGGATCGTGCGCGGGGCGACATTGGCCCAGTCGCGCGGGGACAGTCCGTGGTCGGGGTACGGCCGGCCGTCCTGCACCCTTTTGAAGATCACGACATTCCTCCCATGTCCGCACCTTATGGCCCGGACCGCCGATGCCGACGAATCGGCAGCAGCCCGCTCTAAGCTGAAAGACGCACCACGACCGGCAAGGAGTTGCATCGCGCATGCCCACTGCGGACCGCAGGCTCGAGGTGCTGCGCGCGATCGTCGAGGACTTCATCTCCACGAACGAGCCCGTCGGCAGCAAGACCCTGGCCGATCGGCACAACCTCGGCGTGTCACCCGCGACCATCCGCAACGACATGGCGGTGCTCGAGGAAGAGGGCCTCATCGCGCAGCCGCACACGAGCGCCGGCCGCATCCCGACCGATGCGGGCTATCGCCTGTTCGTCGATCGGCTCACCGAGCTCAAACCCCTCAGCGGCGCCGAGCGGCGCGCGATCCAGACCTTCCTCGACGGTGCGGCCGACCTCGACGACGTCTTGCACCGGGCTGTTCGACTGCTGGCGCAGGTCACCAAGCACGTGGCGGTCGTGCAGTACCCGTCGCTGTCGCGCTCGCGGGTGCGCCATCTCGAACTGGTCGGGCTCACCTCGTCCCGACTGATGCTGGTGTTGATCACCGATACCGGACGTGTGGAGCAGCGCGTCGTCGACCTGCCGGTGCCGGTCGCCGACGAATCGGTGTTCGACCTGCGGGCCACGCTCAACGCCCGGCTGCGCGAGCGGTTGCTGGCCGAGGCGCCGGAAATCATCGGTGACCTGCCCGCGCAGGTCGCGCCCGAACTGCGCGGGCTGCTCGCGACCCTGACCGCGGTGCTGCTCGAGGCGCTGGTCGAGTCGCACAGTGACCGCATCGTGCTCGGCGGTACCGCGAACCTGACCGAGAACGCCCTCGATTTCCCGGCGATCCGGCCCGTGCTCGAGGCGCTCGAGGAGCAGGTCGTGCTGCTGCGTCTGCTCGATCAGTCGGTGGCCACCAGCCAGGTGGTCGTGCGCATCGGCAACGAGACCCAGCACGAAGGCCTGATCGCGACTTCGGTCGTGACGAGTGGGTACGGCGCCCGCGGCTCGCAGTTGGGCGCGGTGGGCGTGCTCGGACCACGGCGGATGGACTACGGCCACACCATGGCGCGGGTGGCAGCAGTGGCGCGCTACGTCGGTGAGTTGTTGGCCGAGCGATAGGTACATTGGGTGCCTGGCACTCACGGTTCGTGAGTGCCAGTAACTGTGAAGAGGACGGACAGTGGCTGACTCCCCGCACGACTACTACGGCGCGCTCGGCGTTTCCCAGGACGCCACACCGGAAGAGATCAAGCGTGCGTACCGTCGGCTGGCCCGCGAGTACCACCCCGACGTGAACCACGAGCCCGGGGCTGCCGAGCGATTCAAGGAAATCGGCCGCGCGTACGAGGTGCTCTCCGATCCGGAGAAGCGCCGCATCGTCGACCTCGGCGGCGACCCGCTCGCGCAGGGCGCGGGCAGCGCCGGCAACCCGTTCTCGGGCTTCGGCGGATTCGGCGACGTGTTCGAGGCGTTCTTCGGCGGTGCCGGCGGTCCGCGCGGCGCATCGCGTCGCAGCCGCGTGCGCCCGGGCGCCGACGCGCTGCTGCAGATGTCATTGACGCTGGACGAGGCCGCGTTCGGAGTGCGCCGCGAGATCACCGTCGAGACGGCGATCCTGTGCGAGCAGTGCCGCGGTTCGGGTTGTGCGAAGGGCACGTCGCCGCGTACGTGTGCGACGTGCGGCGGATCGGGCGAACTGCAATCGGTGCAGCGCTCGTTCCTCGGCCAGGTCATGACGACGCGCGCGTGCACGGCGTGCGCCGGTACCGGGCAGCAGATCCCGACGCCGTGCCCCGCTTGCGGCACGGAAGGACGAGTGCGGGCGCGCCGCACGATCACCGTCGACGTCCCGGCAGGCATCGAGGACGGTATGCGCATCCGGCTGTCCGGCCAGGGGGAGGTCGGCCCCGGCGGCGGCCCGGCAGGCGACCTGTATGTCGAGGTGGCCGAACAACCGCACGACACGTTCACTCGCGAAGGCAGCGACCTGCACTGCCACATCCAGGTGCCGATGACGGCTGCCGCGCTCGGCACCGATCTGATCCTGACCACGCTCGACGGCGAGGAAAAGCTCGACATCCGGGCCGGCACGCAGAGCGGCACCGTGTTCACCCTGCGCGGCAAGGGCGTGCCGCGCCTGCGCAGCACCCAGCGTGGCGACCTGCTCGTGCACGTCGACGTCCGCGTCCCGACCCGTCTGGACGAGGAGCAGGAACGGTTGCTGCGTGAACTGGCCGGCCTGCGCCACGAGGACGTCGCCGCCGTCACCAAGGGCAGCGGACTGTTCGGCAAGCTCCGTGACTCCTTCAGACAGTGACGAACGCTGGAACGTGGTTCCGAGATGAGCTCAGTGCGATGAGCGCCCGCGCGAAGAGCCGGCCGGCGCGCGAGCGCAGCGAGCTTGCGCTGTGGGTCGCAGGATCCCCCCGAGCGGAGCGAGCGGGGGACGACAAGATCCGCTCTCGGCCGGCCAGATCAGTGACCACGGCGCCGCTGTTCCTCGTTGACGAGATTCCTGACGGCGACTCGTTCGCGCTCACGGGCGACGAAGGACGGCACGCGGCGCGGGTGCGCCGGCTCGGTGTCGGCGAGTCGCTCGTCGTCGGTGACGGACGCGGCAACCTGGCCGACTGCACGGTTGCGGCCGTGACAGGTGACGGGCTCGACGTGCACGTTGCGGCTCGACGCTTCGTCCCGGCGCCCGACCCCCGGCTGGTCGTCGTCCAGGCCCTGCCCAAGGGCGAGCGCGCAGAACTCGCGGTCGAGGCGATGACCGAACTCGGCGTCGACGCGATCGTCCCGTGGGCAGCT
Organism: uncultured Actinomycetota bacterium; assembly: GCA_963754285.1. Taxonomy (GTDB): domain Bacteria; phylum Actinomycetota; class Actinomycetes; order Mycobacteriales; family Jatrophihabitantaceae; genus RYN-133. The sequence continues at coordinate 133,960 of CAVWFN010000007.1, read as the reverse complement.
GCGCGATCGGTTGCGCAATGGCACGGGCCGCGCGGTGACAAGGCACTGGAGAAATGGCGCCGCACCGCGCGCGAAGCGGCCAAGCAGAGCCGTCGTGCGTGGGTGCCCGAGGTGCGCCCGTTGACGACAACTCGCGAGCTGAGGCCGACGCTGGTGCTGCACGAGGCCGCGACGACACCGCTGGCCGATGTGGAGTTGCCGGCCAGCGGTGAGATCGTGATCATCGTCGGTCCCGAAGGCGGAATCGCCGACGACGAACTCGATGCCTTCGCCGCAAACGGTGCGACTGCGGTGCGACTCGGTGAGCCGGTGCTCCGCACGTCGACAGCGGGAGCTGCAGTGCTTGCCGCATTGTCCGTGCGCCTCGGCCGCTGGTCCTGACCTCAGACCGTTGCCGGCTGGTACGTGCGCGAGTCGATGACGCTGTAGATCTCGACGCGGTCAGGCTCCGACAGCAAGGCCGGGTCCTCGTCCGGGAGCAGTTCGGTGCTCATGATGACCTCGCGCGCCCGAGCCAGGCCCGCCTCGGTCTGGGTCACCGAAATGACGACCTGACCACCGTCGTCCTTGCGCAGCACGAGCAGGGAGACCAGTTCGGCCTGCATCTGCGGGTCGGCCTCGATCGCCGGTTGGATGCGGTCTCGACCGCCGTGGTCGCTCGCCGCGTTGACCTCGGCGCTGCGCGGGCCGTCGAAGTAGGTGAGTTGTGCGTACATGCGATTCTCCGATCTGGTGGTGGTGGTGACGACGACTGTCGCGCGCTGATGCCGCTGTCAACATCAGTGCCAGCACGCAACCCGGTACTGATCTGCGGCAGGGACGGACATACTGAGCCGATGGCCGGGCAGCCGCTAGTCGGACGCCAGGAGGAGCTCACCGTCCTGCTCGCTGCGATCGAGTCGGCTCGCGCCGGTGCAGGCCGACTCGTCGTAGTAACCGGGGCCGCGGGCATCGGCAAGACGCGGCTCACCGAGGCCGCCGCTGAAGCCGCGCATTCCGCCGGACTACGGGTCGCGCGCGGCTACGCCGTGCCGGAAGCGGGCGCGCCGCCATTGTGGCCGTGGCAGCGCGTGCTGCGCGGACGCACGGGCAACCTCGCGCCGACCGACGACCCGTCGGCGCGATTCCAACAGTTCGTGGCGCTCACTGAGGTGTTGCGCCGCGCGGCCGAACCGGCCGGGCTGTTGCTCGTGCTCGACGACCTGCATTGGGCCGACACCGCATCTGTGCAATTGCTTCGGCACGCCGCGTACGAGCTCGACTCGATGCCCGTCGCGCTCGTTGTCACCGCGCGTGGTGAGGCGGAGGCCCCGTGGCGCGGCGTGCTTGCCGACCTCGTGCACACGGGCGCCGACATCGTCGAAGTCGCGGGCCTGACTCCGGCCGAACTCGGAGAGTGGCAACCCGCGCTGGCGGCCGACCCCGCGCGAGCCGAGGCCGTACATGCTGCGACCGGCGGCAATCCGATGTTGGTCAGGCTCATCGCTGCCGAGCTCGACAAGCCGCTCGACACAGTGCTGGCCGAGCGCCCCGATTTGCGGCGGCTCGTAGCCGCTCGTGTGCTCGCGCTGCCGGCCGAGGCGCGCGAGGTCGTGGAGGCCGCGAGCGTGCTCGGCGAGCGGATCGTCGCGTCGACACTCGCCCGGATGACTGGACGCACCGACGTCAGAGACGACCTTGATCTCGCCCGCCGCGCGGGCGTGCTTCGCGGTGCGGCGTTCGAGCACGCGCTGGTTCGTGACGCGGTGTACGCCGAGTTGTCCGAGCCTCGCAGGATCACTTTGCACCGTGCGGCCGCCGAGGCGTTGGAAGCAAGCGCACCCGGTCTCCCCGGCATGATCGCCGGGCACTGGCTGAAAGTGGGCGAACATCGGCGGTGTCTGGCGTGGGCGACACGTGCTGACGATGCGGCCCGCGCCGCGCTCGCTTACGACGAGGCTGCGCACTACGCCGCGCTCGCGGTGTCGTGCGCGCGAGAGACCGACGACTCGATCGCGCAGACTTTGGTGCGCCTGGCGCAAGCTCAGCTCTTGCAAGGGTTCGCAGAAATCAGCGCGCAGACGTGCGTCGAAGCTGCTGTTGCCGCCCGCGCAGTCGGCCGCGCCGACCTCGCCGCTGACGCAGCGCTGGTCGTCCACGGCAGTGGACTGCCGGGCGTGTATCGAACGGTCGCGTCGCTATGCGAGGAGGCGCTCAACGACATCGACGCAAACGATCACGCGCGACGGGCACGGTTACTCGCTCAACTTGCCACCGCGGCGGCGGAACTTGATGCTGATCCTGAGCGTGCGGGCGATCTCGCAACACTGGCGATGGACGAGGCGGATCGTTGCGACGATGCCGACGCCCAGTTCGAGGCGATCGCCGCGCGACACCACACCATCATGCTTCCCGAGACGGTCGACGAACGGTTCGAGTTGAGCAGCCGCGCGCTGGTCGTCGCCGAGCGGGCGAGCCGTCCGAGCGCAGTGCTGTGGGCTCAGCTGTGGCGCATCGACGCCGCGATCCAGCTCGGCGCGTTCGGTGAGGTAGACGCCGGACTTGCGGCGATCGACCGGATCGCGGCAACGCACGCCTCGGTGACGGCTCGGTGGCACCGCCTGCGTCGCACCGCGATGCTCGCCGCGCTGCGTGGCGACTTTGCGCAAGCGCGAACCGCCAACGCCGAGGCTTGCGTGATCGGCGAGAAGGTCGGCGACGTCTCGCTGATCGGACTGTCGACAGCGTTCGCAGTCCAACTCGCCATCCTGCGCGGCGACATCGGAGAGGTCGGCGATCGATGGGAGGGGCTGATCGCGATGGCGCCGCCGATGCCTCTGGTTCGGATCACCTTCCCGCTGTTGCACGCAATCGAGGGCAAGCGAGAACTGGCCTGCGCAGAGTTCGCCGAGTTCCGCGACCTGCCTTCGACGTTCCCGCGCGGCGTGCGCTGGTCCGCGACGATCCAGCAGGTCGGAGTCGCGGCGGTCCTGCTCGATGACGCCGACGCGGCCGCGGCTGTATACAACAGGCTTGACTATTTAGCCGACTATCTTCAGGGCGACGGATCGGGCGCCGTTTACACGTACGGCGCGTGGGCACTGCTTCTCGGCGATCTGGCGCGCGTCGCGGGCGAGCATCCAAGGGCGATCGAGCACTACCGCCGCGCAGTCTCACTTGACACCCAGATCGGTGCCAGGCCGTTCGTGGCGCTCGCGCAGCTCGGCGCGGCGCAATCGATGATTGTCTCAGGCGCCGACAGAAGCACGACACGAGAGCTCGTCAACTCGGCCCGAGTCGAGTTCGACGCTCTCGACATGCCCGGCCCGCTGAGCGCGGCGAATGCTGTCTTGCGCGCACTCGGGACGGCCTCGTCGTCGCCGCTCACCGCGCGCGAGCAGGAGGTCGCCTTGCTCGTCAGCCGGTCGATGTCCAACCGCGACATCGCCGCGCACCTGGTGCTGTCCGAGCGCACCGTCGAGACGCACGTTCGCAACATCCTGACCAAGCTCGGCTTCACCTCACGCACCGAGATCGTCGCGTGGGTGCTGTCTGCGAGTTAGAGTTCGCGCGTGATCAAGGGGAGACGCCGATGATCTGTGCGGCGTGCGGCACCGACCTCCCCGTCGGTGCGAAGTTCTGCCACGAATGCGGCAATCCGGTCGCATCCGGGTGTACGAACTGCGGCACCGAATTGCCGCCCGGTGCGAAGTTCTGCCTCGAATGCGGTGCGCCGACCGGCACGGCCCGCGCGACTGCGCCGACAGCATCGGCTCCGAGTGCGGAACGTCGCGTGACCTCCGTCCTGTTCGGTGATCTCGTCGGGTTCACGACGCTGTCCGAAGCGCGCGACGCGGAAGAGGTACGCGAACTGCTCTCGCGTTACTTCGACTCGGCGCGCGAGATCGTCGCTCGGTACGGCGGCACGATCGAGAAGTTCATCGGCGATGCGGTCATGGCGGTGTGGGGAGTGCCCACGGCGCATGAGGACGATGCTGAACGAGCAGTGCGCGCCGGGCTCGATCTCGTCGAGTCCGTGGCGGCGTTCGGTGAGTCCGTCGGCGCGCCCGGCCTGGCCATGCGCGTCGGTGTCGTCACCGGCGAGGTCGCGGTGACGCTCGGCGCGACCAACCAGGGGATGGTCGCCGGCGACGCGGTGAACACCGCGGCGCGTGTGCAGGCGGAGGCCGAGCCCGGGACGGTCTGGGTCGATGCGCAGACCAGGTCGCTGGCCGGTGCGGCGATCGACTTCGTCGATGTCGGCAGCCATCAGTTGAAGGGAAAGGCCGACGCCGTCGCACTGTTCTCGGTCCGCGGTGTCATGCGCGCGACCGCCGGCGAGCTGAGCGGCGACCGCGTGCTGGCCCCACTCGTTGCCCGTCGGCGCGAGCTGGCGACCCTGCGCGAGCTGTTGCACGCCAGTGGCGATGAACAACGTCCGAGACTGGTAGTCGTCTCCGGCGAGGCCGGCGTCGGCAAGACCCGGCTCGGCTGGGAGCTGCGCAAGTACGTCGACGGGCTGTCGTCCAGCGTGTTGTGGCACTGGGGGCGTTGCCTGTCCTACGGCGACAGCGTTGCGTTCTCGGCACTGAGCGCCGCGGTGCGCGGCCGCACGCACATCGGTGAGGACGCCAGCGAAGCCGCCGTGCGTGCCGGGGTCGCGGACATGCTCGCGCAGTACGTTCCCGATCCGGCCGAGCAGGAGTGGCTCGCACCGCGAATGGCTGCGCTGTTGACCAGCGACATCGGTCAGCACGCGCGCGAGGACCTGTTCGCCGCGTGGCTGACGTGGTTCGAGCGGCTGTCGCAGGCCTTCGGCGAACAGGTCGTCTGGGTGATCGACGATGCCCAGTACGCCGACGAGGGCCTACTCGACTTCGTCGAACATTTGACGACGGCGGCGCGCGTGCCGCTGCTGATCGTGCTGCTCGCCCGTCCTGACCTGCTCGAACGGCGCCCGCGGCTGGCCACGGTGCGCGGCGCGAATCTGATCGGGCTCGAAACTCTGTCCGACACCGACACGGCGACCTTGCTCGATCTGCTCGTCGAAGGGCTTCCCGGTGGCGTCCGCGACGAGCTCGTGCGTCGCGCCGAGGGCAATCCGCTGTACGCGATCGAGACCGTGCGGTCGATGCACGACCAGGGCCTGACCGTCGGCGGCCCGGTCCGAACGCCGGGCGCGCAGCGCCTTGCCGACGGCATCACGGCCGAGCAGTTGCGCGCACTTGCGGCTCCGCCGAGCCTGCAGGTTCTCGTGGCCAGTCGGCTCGATCTGCTCAGCGCCGAACAACGTGCGGCCCTGGCCACCGCGTCCGTGCTGGGTCAGACGTTCACCTTGGCCGGGCTCGCCGCCGTGAGCGGGCATGACCCGGCAACGCTGCAGTCGACGCTGCGCGAGTTGATCGACCGAGACCTGCTCACGACCATCACCGACCGGCTGGCAGCCGAAGCCGGGCAGTACGCGTTCGTGCAGGCTGTCGTGCGCACGGTCGCCTACCAGACCCAGTCGCGCCACGACCGACTCGAAACCCACCTGGCCGCCGCCGACTACCTCGAGCCGCTCGGCGAGGGTGACGGCGAGATCGGCGCCGTGGTCGCACAGCACCTGCGCGAGGCCTACGAACTCACCGGCGACACCGACCCGCGCCGCGCGCCGTTGCGCGCTCGACGCGTCGACTGGCTGCGGCGCGCTGCTCGCCGGGCGGCCGCGGTCGGGGCTCCGGCCCAAGCGGTCCGTGCTTATGTGGAGGCGATCGAACTCGTCGACGACCCGCTCGAGGAGGCGAACCTGCGCGTCGCCGCCGGCGACACGTCCTCCGTGCTCGGCAACTACGCGGTAACCGAGGACCTCGTCGCGCCGATCGCACGCGGCGAACAGCCCGCGAGCGCCGACGATCGTGGCCTCGCCGTGGCCCTGCTCGCGCGTGATCGCCGAATGGCCGGCTCGACAGACGGCGTCAAGGAGCTGCTGCAGCCGTACTACGAGCCCGACGCGTTCACGTCGTTGTCGGATCGCACCGCGGCCCGGCTCGCCCGTGAGCTGTCCAACGCCCGGGGCTCGACGAGCGCGGACGGCGTGCGCTGGGCCGACCTGGCGTTGACCTACTCCGAGCGGTCAGGCGACGCCGCCCTGATCGCCGTCGCCCTGAACCAGCACGCCATCATCAATTTCCAGCGCAACCTGCCGCGCATCGCCAGCGCCATCTTCGACGCGATGATCGCGCACTGTCGCGAGCACCGCCTCGCTTCGCCGCTGGCTCTCGGACTGGCGAACCAGGCCTCGTTCGCGGTCGGACGTGACATCGACACTGCGATCGCGTCCGCCGAGGAGTCGATCCAGCATGCCCGGCAGGCAGGCGACGTCGACATCGGCGCCTATGCGCTTTCGTTGCTCTCGATGTCGCTGTTGGCAGCCGGGCGATGGAGCGAGATCGAGCCGCTCTGGTCGGCCGCCTCGTTCGGAACCGTCGACGACCCGGTCGCCAACCTCACGCGCGCCGTGACCCTGGCGCGGCTGGCCCGGTACCGCGATCTGCCACCTGACTTCGAGCGCATCCCGCTGCCGGTCGACGACGTGGATCTGAAGTCCTACGCCGCGATCTGGACGGTGCTCACTCCAGTCGTCGACTGGTTGGCATCAGGACGCCTTGCCGAGGCGGCCGCGAGCGTCGAGTCGGCAGCGCACCTGGCCGTGGAGTTCGGCGGGTTCGAAGACGACGCGTCGCACCACGTCCCGTTCGCCCTCGAACTCCACATCGATGCGGGCGACTTCGCCGCCGCGCGCCGCCTCTTGGCCTGGGTCGCCGAGACCGACGAGTACCGAGTCCCGCCGGTGACCGCGGCTCGGTGCCGTGCCTACGCGGCGATCATCGACGCGCATGATCGCGCAGACGCTGTGTCCGCGAGCGATGTCGCTGCGGTCGAGGCCGCGCTGAGGTCGGCAGTCGTCGAGCTGACCGATCGCGCGATGGTGCCCGAGGCCGCGCGCACGGCCGCCGCGCTCGGCGTGTGGCTCACCCGACAGGGCCGGGTCGCCGAGGCCGCCGAGCATCTCCGGGCGGCGCGCGCCGCGTTCGCCGACCTCGGCGCGCGGCGCTGGGAGCGCGAGCTCGACGAGGCGCTCGCCGTAGCCGAAGCTGGCTGATTCGCCAGAAGGTGTCAAGCTTGCGCGATGCGCGTGCATTTCTGCGGTACCCGCGGGTCGACCCCGGTGTCGGGTCTGACCCAAGGTCGCTACGGCGGTCACACGTCCGCGGTCGCGCTCGCCCACGACGGCGCGCTGCCCACACTGACTCTCGACGCGGGCACGGGGCTCCAGCAGCTCACCGGACTGTTCGGTACCGGCCCCTACGAGGGCACGTTGCTGCTCGGACATCTGCACTGGGACCACACGCACGGCATGCCGTTCTTCGCAGCCGGGCTGCGTCCCGGACACCGGGTCGAGGTCGTCATCCCCGAACAGGGTGCAGATCCCGAGACCGTGCTCGAGCGTGCATTCTCGCCGCCGCATTTCCCGGTCCGTCCGCGTGATCTCGGGCCGGGGTGGAGCTTTCGCGGACTCGAGTCGGGTGAGCACACGATCGAGGGTTTCACCGTGCTGGCGTTGGACATTCCGCACAAGGGTGGTCGCACGTTCGGCTATCGCGTCAGCGACGGCACGTCGTCGGTGGCCTACCTGTCCGACCACAACCCGATCGGTGCCGGCCCGGGTGAGGACGGACTCGGGCTGCTGCACGAGACGGCACTTGCGCTCGCGGCTGATGTCGATCTGCTCATCCACGACGCGCAGCACACGCCGGAGGAGTTGCCCGAACTTGCCTTCCTCGGTCACTCCGCGACCGACTACCCGGTCACCCTCGCGAAGGCTGCGGGAGCACGCGCGGTGATGCTGTACCACCACGCGCCCGCGCGCACCGATGTCGAGATCGACGCGATGACGGCGCGATTCGCCGACGCGCCCGTCCCGGTCTTCGCCGCGTCGGACGGGCTGGTCGTCGACCTGCCCGTCCTCGAACTCACCCGCTGACTGGGGACGGCGGCTCGACGCTGGTCCGTGCCAGCCGCACCCCGGCGCGGCTGAGCATCGTCGGGGACGGGGCGCCCTCCTCCAGCGCCTGCAGGAACGCCTCCCCGCTGATCTTGAACAGCCGACAGTCCGTTGTCGCGGTGACGGTGGCCGACCGCGGCCGGCGGTGCATCAGGCCGAGTTCGCCGACATAGCCGGGCGCGAACACCGGCGGGGGCGTGACCTGCTCGCCGTTGTCGAGTGTTGCCCGCACGGCGAGCTCGCCTTCGGTGAGCACCCAGAACGCGTCCGCCGGATCGCCCTGCGTGATGAGTACGGTTCCGGCGGGAACCGACTCCTGCTCGACCGCTTCGGCCAGGCTCTCGAGCACGGCCTGGTTCGCGCTGGCGAACAGGTCGAGACGTTGCAGCACGCCGGTGCGTGCGCGCAGGGCCTCGACGCGATCGGCGGTGTCGTCGTCGAGTCGGCGCAGCGACGGCACGCCGAGCAGCGAGATGAGCGGGAAGCCGAGCCCGATGATCGCGAGCGACCAGTTGAGGTCGACCGCCGTCAGCACCGCGCTCGTGACGAACGAGGCGAGGATGCTGCTGCCGAGCAGGAGCATGTCGACCGAACCCAGCACCCGTCCGAGCACAGCCCGCGGCAGATCACGTTGCAGGGACGTGAACGCGAGCACGTCCACGATCACCATGCCCGCGCCGGAGACCAGCTGCAGCACGCCCGCCGCCGGCACCCCGCCCGCGAACACGCACACCCACAGCGGGACGCACTCCAGCACGATCGAGACCGTGATGATGCCGGTGACGCGCGACGACGCGGCCAGCTTGTTCGCCAACGCCGCCGCGAGCACCCCGCCGAGTGCGTTCGCCGCGAGCAGCACGCTGTAACCGGATCTGCCCCCACCGAGATGCGCCGACAAGGCGGGCATGATCACGTTCGCCGCGTTGATCGCAGCGGAATCGAGCACAAGGAAGATCGTCAGCACGAGCGCCTTGCGATGGTGGCCCAGCGCGGAGATGCCGGCACCCCATTGCTTGAGCATGTTCCCGCCCGGCTCGGCATCGCCCTTCGAACGCACCGACAGCGCAAGGTAGAACAACCCGGAGACCAGATAGCTCGCGGCGTTGAGCAGGATTCCGTACACCGGTTCACCGGTGAGCAGCAGCAGGCCGCCGATCCCCGGCCCGATGACGACGATGAGGCTCTCGAGGAACGCGAAGATGCTGTTGGCCGCGATCAGGTTCTGCTCGTCGACCACCTCGGGGATCAATGCCCCGGACGCGGGACGTACCGGCGTTACAACCGCACCGAGCGCACCGCTGGCAGCGATGATCGCGACAAGAGGAGCGTCACTGCCGACCAGGGCGGCGAGGATCAGACACACGACCATCGCGGCCGCCGCGCTACCCAGCAGCACCGTGCGCCGGTCGTAGCGGTCGGCGAGCACGCCCGCATAGCCACCGAACAGCAACCCGACGATCCACCGCACGGTCACCAAGGTCGTGATCCACGTCGGCGAGTGCGTGCGCTCGTAGAAGTAGGCGATCAGCACGACGTTGTACGACCAGCTCGCTCCGCCGTCGACGATGAACGCGAGCACGAGCAGGCGCAGGTCTCGCACCCGCAGCGCCGCGCCGTACCTGGGCTTGGTTTCGGTGCTCACCGAAGTCCCTCCGCCGTCACGCCGCAGATGTGCGACGCTTTGTGATCATCGTCGGGCGACATTGTTGCCGATGCGCGCAGATCGGAGAAGTACCCTGGCTGTGCCTTTGCACGTCCGGCACACTGACTCGGTGGCCGGGTATGTCGTGGACGGAAGTGGGCAGTGAGCGTCGTCTGCCAGGCGTGCCGTACTGAGAATCCGGCTGCCAATAAATTCTGTCTCGAATGCGGTCAGCCGCTGGCGCGCACGTGTACCCAGTGCGGCACGGCGTACCAGCCCGGGCAGAAGTTCTGCGGCGAATGCGGCGCCACTTTGGACGCACCCGCGGCTTCGGGAGTCGGGCGCGGCGGCGACGGACATGTTGCCGAGCGACGGCTCTGCTCGGTGCTCTTTGTGGATCTTGTCGGATTCACCCCGCTTTCCGAGGCGCGAGACGCCGAGGAAGTGCGCGAGCTGCTGTCGAAGTACTTCGAGCTCGCGCGCACGGTGATCGCCCGCTACGGCGGTGTCGTCGAGAAGTTCATCGGCGATGCCGTGATGGCGATCTGGGGAACTCCGGTCGCGGTCGAGGGTGACGCCGAACGCGCCGTGCGCGCCGCGCTCGATGTGGTCGCAGCGGTCGCTCAGCTCGGCGAACAAGTCGGAGTGCCCGAACTTCGCGCCCGTGCGGGCATCGTGACAGGCGACGTCGCAGTGACAGTCGGCGTCATCGGCGAGGGCATCGCCGGCGACACGGTGAACACCGCCGCCCGCGTGCAGACCGCCGCGGCACCGGGCGAGGTCTGGGTCGATGAGGCGACCCAGCGGCTCGGCGCAGCAGCCATCGGCTTCACCGATCGCGGTGACCACCAGCTCAAGGGCAAGGCCGAGCCGCTACGACTGTGGTCGGCCGACCGGGTGCTCTCCGGCATCGGCGGATCGCAGCGCGTCGACGGCCTCGAAGCCCCGATGCTCGGCCGGGACGCCGAACTGCGCCTGGTCAAGGAACTCTTCCACGCCACGGCCGAACGTGGCGCGCCGCGGCTGGTCGTCGTGCCCGGACCCGCGGGTGTGGGCAAGTCGCGCCTGGGCTGGGAGTTCGAGAAGTACCTGGACGGCCTCGCCGGGTCGGTGCTGTGGCACCGCGGACGATGCCTGGCCTACGGCGAAGGTGTCGCGTTCTGGGCGCTCGCCGAGATCGTGCGGCAACGACTGGGCATCGTCGAGAACGAGGCCGCCGACGTTGCCGCGTCGAAACTCGCGCAAGGCGTGGCGGAGTTCGTCACCGACGCCGACGAGCACGAGTACGTCGCCTCCCGCCTCGGCGCTCTGATCGGTGTGTCGGCCGAAGGCGCGATGCCGCTGAGCCGCGACGAGCTGTTCGCCGGCTGGCGGCTGTTCTTCGAGCGGATGGCCGAGACCGAGCCGGTCGTGCTGCTCGTCGAAGACGCCCAGCACGCCGACCCCGGCATGCTCGACTTCCTCGACCACCTTGCCGATTGGGCACGCGACTCGGCGATCTTCATCCTCGTCTTCACCCGCCCCGAGATGATGCAGAACCGGTCCGGTTGGGGAGTCGGTCGCAACCGCACCGTGCTCGGACTCGAACCGTTGGACGCCGCGTCGATGGACGCCCTCGTCGAGGCGCTCGTGCCCGGCATGCCGGCCGGCGCCCGTGACGCCATTACGCGACAGGCACAGGGGATTCCGCTGTTCGCGGTCGAGACGATCCGCTCCCTGATCGACCGCGACGTGGTCGTGCCGCACGACGGCGTCTACGAACTCGTCGGTGACATCGGCACCCTCGCCGTCCCGGACAGCCTGCGGGGTCTGCTGGCCGCGCGCCTCGACGCGCTCGATCCCGGATTGCGCTCGCTCGTGGCCGACGCGGCCGTGCTGGGTTCGATGTTCGCGCCCGAAGCTCTCGTCGCCGTATCGGGACGGGCCGAGGACGACGTGCGCGCCGCGCTCGCCGAACTGCTGCGCCGCGAGGTGCTCGACGTCTCGGCAGATCCGCTGTCGCCGCAACGTGGTTCGTATGCGTTCACGCAAATCCTGCTTCGGCAGGTCGCGTACGAGACGCTGACCCGCCGCGATCGCAAGGCGCGCCACCTCGCCGTTGCCACCTACCTGCGCAACGTGTTCCCCAACGACGGTGACGAGGTGACCGACGTCCTCGCGCGGCACTACCTCGACGCGCTGTTCGCTGCGCCCGACGATGCCGACAGCGCGCAGGTACGTGGCGAGGCCGTCGCGGCTCTGACTCGTGCCGGCGAGCGTGCGCTGCGGGCCGGTGCGCCCAGCAACGCGGCGATGAACTTCGGTACGGCGGCCGAACTGCTCGAGCAGTCCGTTGATCGTGAGTCCGACCTCAGCCGGGCCCGATTGTGGGAACGGGCGTCGGCTGCCGATTCGCTCAGCGGCAACGTCGATCGGGCCTTGGCCAGTGCGAAGAACGCGAGTGACCTGTACGAGCAACTCGGCGAGCTACGTGCGTCCGCACGCAGCCGCATCGTCGCCGGACGCGTGCTGTATTTCGCGAGACGTCACGCCGAAGCCCGCGAGATCCTCGAGAGCGTCGTCGAGGAACTACGCGCCGAACCGGACACCGACACCGTCACGGCCATGACTGATCTCGCGACGATCTCGGCCCTCGGCAGCGAGGAAGAAAGTGATCGGTTGTCGGCCGAAGCACTGATGCTCGGCCAGCAGCTCGGGGTCGACCGCGGGTTGCTGTCGACGCTGTTCACGGTGCGCGGTCTGGCCATGACGATGCGCGACCGCTACGACGAGGCGATCGCGCACAACACGTACGCACTGGAATTGATGGCCCGCGAGTCGGAAAGTGTGCAGCGCGCTCGCGCGTTGAGCAATCTGTCGAATCTGGTGCAGACCACCGACCCGCGCGCGGCGGCCGATCATGCGCGGCAGGCGGCCGACCTGTTCCGGCGCATCGGCTACCCGGCGCTGCTCGCCGTTGCGGTCAGCAATCTCGTGCAGGCGTTGTTGTGGTCCGGTGACTGGGACGAGGCCGAGAGCGTCATCGCGTCGACTGCCGACGACGTGGACGGCATGCGCGAGGTCGAGCAACTCCGCGTGCAGCTGGCGGCGCTGCGCGGTGGCAACGATGTTTCGTACCAGACGGTGGATTGGGCGTCGCTCGCATCCGAGGACGCACAGGACCGGGCATACGCGGCCATGTTGCGCACGCTCGTGGCCTCATCTGACGGCGACGCGGCCGAGACCGTGCGGCTGGGCCGGGCGGCGCTGGAGTTCGCATCGATCGGCATCCGGTTCGAGACGGTCATCTGGTCGTGGGCCGCCGCCGCTCGGGCCGCCCACGAGCTCGGTGACCGCCAGGCGCTCGACGACCTTGTGGCGTTCCTCGACGCCCGTCCCAAGGGGCATCTCGCCCCGCTCCTGGTCGCCGAGCGCAGCCTCGCCCGCGCGCGCCTGGCCGACGACGACGGAGCGTCGCTGGTCGAGGCGATCGCCGCTTTGCGGCGGGCCGGCAGTCCGTTCCACCTCGCCCACGGGCTGCTCGACCAGGCCGAGTTCCTGACGCGTGCCGGTCGCGCTGACGAGGCTGTGGCGCTGACCGATGAAGCGCGCGAGATCGGCCTGGGGTTGCGGGCCCAGTCCCTGGTCGCGCGGGCCGATCGCGTGGCCGCGCGCGACAGCAACCGGCTGCCGGACCCCTCGACTCGGTAACGTTCGCGGCATGGCCGACGACTGTCTGTTCTGCAAGATCATCGCTGGCGAGATCCCGTCCACCAAGGTCTACGAGGACGATCACGCTTTTGCGTTCGAGGATCTCAACCCGCAGGCGCCCACCCACGTGCTCGTCGTGCCGCGGGAGCATTTCACCGATATCGCTGACCTCGGGCGCGACGCCGCGGCCAGCAGCGGCCTGATCGCCGGGATCCGGGGCACGGCTCAGGAACTGGGCCTCGAGCAGTTCCGCACCGTGTTCAACACCGGTGCCGAGGTCGGGCAGAGCGTCTTCCATGTGCACGCCCACGTGCTGGCCGGGCGCCCGATGGGCTGGCCGCCCGGCTGAGGTACCCCAGGGCTGAGGTACACGCCAGGGCTGAGGTACCCCACGAAATCGCCTGGAGAACGTAGCGATTCCGCGGGGACCCCAGGGCTGAGGTACCCCACGAAATCGCCTGGAGAACGTAGCGATTCCGCGGGGACCCCAGGGCTGATCGGGCGGTCGACCGGCGAAATCGGCCCGGCACGCCGGTACAGTGGTGGGGTACCTCGTTGCCGACCAGAGAGCCGAACTTGTCCGATCCAACATCGAGTACGGATCGCGTCTCCACTGTCATCGTCGTTCCCGGCGAGCAGGCCATGGTCTCGTTGCTCGGCTCCCGTGACGAGTTGCTTCGGGTCATCGAGAAGAGCCTCGACAGCGACATCCACGTACGCGGCAACGAAATCACGATCACCGGCGCAGCGGCCGACAACGCGATCGCGGTCCGTCTGTTCGAGGAGCTCCTCGAACTCATCAAGTCCGGCCAGCACCTGACGCCGGACGCGGTGACGCGTGCCCTGGGCATCCTCAACGCCGACAGCAGCGAGCGTCCGGCCGAGGTGCTGTCGCTGAACATCCTGTCTCGGCGCGGCAAGAACATCCGCCCCAAGACGCTGAACCAGAAGCGCTACGTCGACGCGATCGACAACCACACACTGGTGTTCGGCATCGGTCCGGCGGGCACGGGCAAGACCTATCTCGCGGTCGCCAAGGCGGTGCAGGCGCTGCAGTCGAAGCAGGTCGGTCGCATCATCCTCACCCGTCCGGCCGTGGAAGCCGGCGAGCGGCTCGGCTTCCTGCCCGGCACGCTGTTCGAGAAGATCGACCCGTACCTTCGGCCGCTGTTCGACGCGCTGCACGACATGATGGATCCCGAGTCGCTGCCGCGATTGATGCAAGCCGGGACGATCGAGATCGCGCCGCTCGCCTACATGCGCGGACGCACCCTCTCGAACGCGTTCATCATTCTCGACGAGGCACAGAACACGACGCCCGAACAGATGAAGATGTTCCTCACCCGGTTGGGTTTCGACTCGAAGATCGTGGTCACCGGTGACGTCACCCAGGTCGATCTACCGGGTGATCAGCGCAGCGGTCTGAAGGTGGTGCGCAACATCCTCGGCGAACTCGACGACGTGCACTTCTCGACCCTGACGTCGACCGACGTCGTGCGGCACCGCCTCGTCGGCGAGATCGTCGACGCCTACGAGCGCTACGACGCCGCCGCCGAGAGCGCGAGCTCGCCGCGCTCGGCCAATCCGCGCCGCTGAGCGGGCCATGTCCATCGAAATCAACAACGAGTCGGGCGTCGAAATCGACGAGGCCGCGCTCGCCGAGCTGGGCCGGTTCGTTCTCGACGCGATGCGAGTCGACCGCCTGGCCGAGCTGTCCGTTCTGCTGCTCGACGTCGAGGCGATGACCGCGCTACACGTGCAGTGGATGGATCTTCCCGGCCCGACCGACGTGATGGCGTTCCCGATGGACGCCGCCGAGGGGCCGGTCGACCGGCTCGATCCGTCCGCACCGCCGCCCACCGACGAGGGCACCGGCGAGGCGATGCTCGGCGACGTGGTGTTGTGTCCGGCGATCGCAGCGGAACAGGCTGCGGCTGCGGGGCACTCACTCGCGTCGGAGCTGTCGCTGTTGTGCGCGCACGGGATCTTGCATCTTCTCGGGTATGACCATGGTGACGCCGACGAGGAACGGGAGATGTTCGAGCTTCAGGCGCACATCCTGGCCGACTGGACCACGCGCACCAGCCGAGAGAAGATCCGCACGCCGGTCGCCGGCACGGCGGGGGAGACCCGCGAATGAGCACCCTCGACGTCATCGCGCTCATCGTCGCGATCTGCCTCATCCCGTTGGGTGGCCTGCTCGCCTGCGTCGACTCGGCGTTGGCGCGGGTCTCGGTGGCGCGCGTCGAGGAGTTCTTGCGCGAGGAACGCAAGGGCGCGCGTGCGCTGCGCGCGATCGTCAACGATCGTGCGCGCTACACGAACCTGCTGTTGCTGCTTGCGAGTCACGTGCGAGCTGACCGCGACGGTGCTCGTCACGATCGTGGCTCGAGCCCAGTTCGGGCACGAGTGGTACGTGACGATGCTGACCGTGCTCGTCATGGTTGTCGTCTCGTACGCGATCGTCGGTGTGGGGCCGCGGACGTTGGGCCGCCAGCACCCGAACGCAGTCGCGCTCGCCGGTGCGAGTTCGGTGCGCGTTCTCGGCCGGGCGTTCAACCCGCTCGCCTCGCTGCTCACGTTGTTCGGCAACGCGATCACGCCGGGTCGCGGCTTCCGTGACGGGCCGTTCTCGTCCGAGGTCGAACTGCGCGAACTCGTCGACATGGCCGAGGAACGCGGCGTCGTCGAGCACGGCGAGCGGCAGATGATCCAGTCGGTGTTCGAGCTCGGCGACACGATCGCGCGCGAAGTGATGGTGCCCCGCACCGAGGTCGTCTGGATCGAGCGCGTGAAGACTGTCCCGCAGGGCCTTGCGCTCGCGCTGCGCAGTGGATTCTCGCGCATCCCGGTCACCGGCGAGAACGCCGACGACATCATCGGCGTGGTCTATCTGAAGGACATGGCGCGGCGTGCGCAGGACGCCGAAGGCGCTCGCACCACCACCGTCGAGGATGTGATGCGCCAGGTCGGCTACGTCCCCGAGTCGAAGCCGGTCGATGAGTTGCTGCGCGAGATGCAGGCCAAGCGCACGCACATGGCGATCGTCATCGACGAATACGGCGGCACGGCGGGCATCGTCACGATCGAGGACATCCTCGAAGAGATCGTCGGCGAGATCACCGACGAGTACGACATCGAGCGTGCACCCATCGAACGCATCGACGTCGACACCGCTCGTGTCTCGTCCCGCCTGTCGGTCGAGGACCTTGCCGAACTCTTCAACGTCGATCTGCCCGACCGTGACGACGTCGAGACCGTGGGTGGCCTGCTCGCCGAGGCACTCGGCCGCGTCCCGATCCCCGGCGCCCACGTCGAAGTGCACGGGCTCAAGCTCGTCGCCGAGGATGTCGGCGGACGGCGCAACCGCATCGACACCGTCCTCGTGAGCCGAGTTCCCCAGCCCGACGGTGACGAGCAGGCAACGACGCGTGAGGAGCCCGCGCATCATGGCTGAGCTGTCCGCCGAGGACGCGAAGCTCGTGACCCTCGCGCGCTCGGCGCGCGCGCGCACGCGAGCCGCACAGGGAGCCGCCGTCCGCGACACCGATGGACGCACGTATGTCGCAGCGACGGTGTCTCTCGACGCGCTGCCCTTGTCGGCGCTGCAGGTGGCCGTCGCGATGGCCGTCTCGTCCGGCGCGCTTGGTCTGGAAGCCGCCGTCGTGCTCGGTGATGACGCCACGGACGATGCCGGCGAAGGTGCCGTGCGCGAGGTCGCGCCCACAGCGGTTGTCCTCCACGCCGGCCGCTGACGGCACCGTCAGCTGACGTCGGACCAGACGCATCGCGCCTACGGATCTCAGCCATTGTCGTCGGTGGGTCGAGACGAAAGACGAAAGAACCAAAGGCGCAGCGACGGGAGTACCGCGGGAGTCGAGTTGCGCTTCTCCGGTCCGGTCCGAACGCAGTGAGAGACCGGGTAGTCCTCGCTGGAACGTGCGGTTGACGCTGGAAGGCATGCTTCAGCCGCCGGTCAGACTCGGGTCAGTTCGGGGTAGTCGTGCATGGTGTTGCGTCGTGGTCGCTGGTCGGGGTCGACCCAGGCGGGTGGCACCCAGTGGGGTAGGTCGTTGAGCATGATCGAGGCCCAGCCCATCTGTTCGAACATGGCGTGGTTCTGCCGGCAGACCAGGGTGCCGTCGTCGACTCTGGTGCGTTTCGTCTTCGCAAAGTCCGTGACGTGATGAGCCTGGGTCCACGACAAGGGCGCATCACAGCCGGGGTAGGAGCAGCCTTTGTCCCGGGCGAACATGGCGAGTCGTTGTTGTTCGGTGAACAACCGGTGCTGGTCGGAGTAGGCGAGGATGCTCTTCGTCTTCGACAGCAGCACCAGGATCGCTTTGGCTTTCGGGTCGAGCCACCGGTCGGCGACCGCGGTCGGGACCGCGTAGCCGTGGGCGGTCTGCACGATGCCGGTGCCGTCGGCGAACTCGCCCACGGTCGCGGTCAGCACCAGGGTGGTGGCGCAGCCGTTCGCTGTCGGCAACGAGCCGGAGGAGAAAAGAATCTTGAAGCCGCCGAGCAGCGCGTCATGGCGCCGCTGACCCGGGCGTGCGCGGGTCACGCTCACCGTCCGGGCCGGTGTGTGGCTTGCCCAGGGTGTCGAACAGGGTCTCGAGGTACTCGGCCGCCTCGCAGGTCAGCTCGCCGGCGATCGAGGCTGACCCGTCCGCACGACGGCGCAGCGACAGGCTGCGGCGCCGGTGCGCGGCCTCGATGTCACGAAACGCCCCGTCCTGATCGACGCGGGCGTACAGGCCGTTCGCGAACCGGGCCAGCAAGTCCGGGTCGTGGTCACGGGCGAAGTCGAGCAGCGCGCTCTCGAACAGCGGTGCTGACTGGTCGGCGAGCAGGTCGTCGATCTTGTCCGTCATCGCCACGACCGTGGCCGCGGCCCGGGTCGAGATCGCCCCCTCGGCCAGCGCAGCCGCGGTCTGCGGATGCTGCGCTTCGACCGTCTCGCCGGTCAGCGTGCGCCGCGGCGTCACCGCCGCCGCCAGCCTCACCCGACCGGCCGCATCACGCCCACCGATCTTGAGCGCATCACGCAGCAACACCGCCGTGTTCTTCGCCCCCAGATCGAACGCGAGCCCCTCCGCCTCGACCTGCGCGATCAAGCTCGAGCTCCTCGACCTCCATCGACCTGCTTCGTAGCCGCTAGATCTCGCGCAGCCGATCCAGCACTGCCGTGCCGGTCAACGATGCTGCGCTCACATGTTCGATTCTATCTCTTCCGAGGAAGAAACACCATAGCTGTGGACAGAGAATCCGCATAAATATATGAAGATTCGCAGCACGCCACTCGTGAACCGCGAGCGGCGTGTTGAGCCGATCAAGAGCTGGGCAACCTACTTCTGCGGCTTGGCAATGAACCCTTCGATGTCCCACCCCGTGCGACCGTCGCGGTGGACGTAGGACCCCACGATGGTCCCCGCATCGTTCATGCCGAGGATGTTGGTGTTGTTGCCGAACTTCGTCGGGACGCTGATCGACGTGAAGCGGCCGTGGCGGAACACCCACCCATGCATGAAGGGACGGTATTGGTGGGCGTTGTCGGGTTCGCGCGCGAACTGGGCACCACCGGCGTAGGTGCCGTCGTCAGCGATCGAGCCGACGCTGGTTCCCTCGCCCCGCGCCGTTCCGGCTGCAGGCGCATTGACAGTGTGGAACCGGCCGCCGATGATCACGAATCCGTGGAACGGGCCGGAGGCCTGCACGTACCAACCACACAGGTCGCCATGGGCGTTGATCCCTGTGACGGCGGAATCGGTTGCCTTCAGCGTGGTGGGAAGCTTGAGGTCGCTGAAGTGCCCGGCGCGCTCGATGTAACCGTGCGCATGTGAGCTGGTTGCGGTGCCGGAGTAGTAGACCCCGACGATGACATTGTGCTTGTTGATCTCCTGGGGCAAGGTTCCGTAGTGACCGGCATGCGGATCGTTGATCTTTCGGTATTTGCCTGTCGGCGTGCGCAGCCATGCGGTCGCCCGTCCCGAGTAGTTGATCACCGAGGTGCCGACAAGCGTGCCGGTGTCGGAGATCGCGGTGACGAACGTGTCGGACTTCGGTCCGGCGGGAAACGCAAAGCTGTTCCGGCGGTTGGAGATGAAGCCCCGCGAGCGCTGCGCGCAGTACACCGTTCCGGCCAGGACGCCGTGATCGTTGATCGCGTCGACCTTGAGATTCGTGCACGGCTTTCCTGAGCGGGTTCCCACCGCCTGCTTGTAGGCGTATCGGCCGGCTGCCGCGGAACTCGCGTCGGCGGCGATGGGGACGGCGACCGTCGCCAGCGCGGCAAGTGCTGTTGATGCGCCGACCAACCAGGCGGCGCGCAGTGAGACTCGGGGCATTGGGGGTTACTCCAGGTGTGAATTCGAGATGCGCTCGGCGCCAAATGATCACACAGAAAACGCTCAGTTCAAACCGCTGGAGCGATCAGTCGAGATGCTCCCGCGCCCACAACGCGGCGGACGTGCGGTCGTTGACGCCGATGCGGCGGAACACGTTGCCCAGATGCACCTTCACGGTGCGCTCGGCGATGCCCAGCGAGCGAGCGATCTGCTTGTTGGCCAGCCCCTGACTGGCCAGCCGCAACACCTCGATCTCGCGATCGCTCAGGCCTGCGGCGGGATCGGACACGGCAGAGGGCAGCAGCGCGCTTGCGACCCGCGGGTCGAGCGGCGCGTGGCCCGCGGCTGCGGCTCGAACTGCGGCGATCACCTCGTCCGGGCCGGCGTCCTTGAGCACGTAGCCGACCGCGCCGGCGGTGATCGCGTCGCGCACGCGAGCGCGATCGGAAAACGACGACAGGACGACCACGCGCGCACTGGGATTCTCCGTCAGCAGTTGCCGCGTCGCGGCGACCCCGTCGAGCACGGGCATCGACAGGTCCATGAGCACGACGTCGGCGTTCGCGGTCGCGCACACCCGCACCGCCTCCGCGCCGTCGGCCGCCTCACCGACCACCGTCATGTCGTCGGCCGCGTCGATCAGCGTCGACAAACCCGCCCGCACAAGTGGATGGTCATCGACCAGAACCACCCCGATCACTGGGGCACCGACGACCGGGACATCCGTAGCCGCCATGCCGTCCCCCGTCCCGATTGACTCGAAACCGAAAGCTCGGCCCCGAGGTCGCGCGCCAGATCCCCGATGAGTGACAGGCCGAAGTGCCCGTGCTCCCGAGTCGAGTCCGGATCGAAACCGACTCCGTCGTCGACGATCTGCAGTTCGATCGCATCGTCACTGCATCCGAGCGACACCGTCACCTGCGATGCGGACGAATGCGCCGCAGCATTGCGCAGGCATTCCTGCGTCACCCGGAACACCGCTTGCTGCGCTTCTTGCGTGAGCTGCTGAGCGACCTGGTCGTCGACATCGAGTTCGACAGGCACGCGCACCGATGTGGCGAGATCGCGTAGTGCAGGCAGCAGCCCTGCGCTGCTCAAGCTCGGCGGATAGATGTCGACCAGCAGCGAGCGCATGCTGCCGATGCTCGTGCGCACGGCATCGCCCGCCGCACGCAGGCGTTGCGCCAGCTCCGGATTGCCGCTCGTCTGAGCGTCCTGGGCGGTGCCGGCGACGGTGAACGACGCTGCCGCAAGTTCTTGAACCACCCCGTCGTGCAGTGTCGCTGCGATGCGCCGCCGTTCGTCGAGTGACGCGTCCATGGCCCGCTGAAGCATCGCCTCGCGCTGACTGTGTGCTCGGCGCGCACGAGAAACCAGTGCCCACACGAGAGGGACGAGCAGCACGACCACCGCCGCGATGCTGCTCAACGTGATCGCCGCGAATCCACGCCAGAGCTGGCCGGCCCGCTCGGACACCTGGTCATAGCGAAAGTACGTCTCGAACAGCAGTGGCTGCCCGTTCGGCGTCCACACCGGCCGATAGACCTCGAGCAGGGTGCCCTCGCCGCGCTCGAACCGGTTCTCCGGCTCGGACAGATCGCTGATCTCGGCGCGCACCTGCGGCTGCGCCAGCGCGACCCGCGCGTCGGTGTCGAGGCCGAACCTGACCCCGACCAGTCGCGGATCGTCGGAATAGACGATGCGACCGGACGGCGTCCACAGCTTGACCCGCACGAGTTCGTCGTTGAGCACGTGCGCGTGGACGAGGGCGTCGAGGCGCCCCGCAGCGGTCGTGCTCGTCGCCATCCGATTCGTGAGCGCGGGCTCGATCACGCTCGTGGCGAGAACATCGGTGATCCGCGCGACCTCGTGCACCGATTGGCTCTGTGCGATGCGGCGGCTGATCAGACCGCCGACGAGCACGACGAGCGCGATCACGACCAGACCGCCTGCGCCGAGTTGGACCAACGCGCGACGCAGGCTGGGTCCGCGCGTCGTCCGCTCGCGACGGCCGGCCTCGACCAGCACAACCCAGTCCGGACGTGATGCAGCGGTCCGTCCCGAATCATCGGGACGGACCGCCGCGAACAGATCGTCCAGCGTCATGTCGACCTAGTGGTCGCCACCGTCGTGATGGCCGCCATCGTCGCCGCCACCACCACCGTGGTGGTCGCCGTCGTCGCCACTGCCGGGACCGCTGCCGCTGCCGCTTCCGCCGTTGCTTGCGCTGCCGCGTCCATTGCCGGGGCCGCGATGCCCGCCGCGGTTGTCGCCGCCGTGGTCATCACCCGGCTCGGCCTCGCGGGTTGTCGTGCCGCGATCATCGCCGTGCTCATCGCCACGACCGCGGTCGTCGCCGGGTTCGGGCTCGCGGCTCGCAGGAGCAGTCGACGTGATCGGGTCACCGTGCTTGCGTGGCTTCGGGTCGTCGCGGTGACGCGGCTCGTGCACCGCTTCGACGACGCCGCCGTGGTCGTCGAAGTGCGCAACGTGCGCCGACGACGGAACGCGCACCGGGATGCGCTGGCCGAACGTGGAGTTGTGTGAGAGGGCGAGCGCTGCGGGGACCGCGATCGCGCATGCGCCACCGGCGGCCCCGATCGCCACGAGGACGCGCTGTTGGCGGGACAAAGTCATGACTGCTCCTTGGTTGGCGGTGTTGCCATCGCAGTCATTTCTCCCGCAGCGCCGGTCGCAGCCGCCATACGACCATGGGGCTAGTACCTGGACCACGGACGGCGGTCCGCGGCGGTTCAGCCGGCGAGCAGGGCGGGCAGCGCCTCGATCACGACCTGCCACGCGGGTGTGGACGGATCGATGACGGTGAAGTGATCGCCGGCGACCGTCTCGAGCCACGCGTTCGCGCCGGCACGGCGGGCGGCGGCAACGTAGTCGACGCTTTGCGAGTACGGGACGTTCTCGTCGGCACGGGCATGCACGCACATCACCGGCGCCGACAGCGGGACGGCCGAGAGCGGGTCGGCGAGCCGGTACTGCTCAGGCAACTCGCGCGGCATTCCACCCATCAGATCCGGCGCTGCTTGCCCGCCGACGCGATGCTCAGCGCACCTGACGAGGTCGAGCACGCCTGCTTGCGAGACGACCCCGGTGACGCCGACGCGCGGATCGGCTCCCGGCGCGTCATCGGGCAGCTTCGCCCGTCCGGCCGCCCACGTCGCGAGGTGCCCGCCGGCGCTGTGCCCGACGGCCACGACGCCGGACGTGTCGACGTCGAGGTCGGCGAGCAGGTCGATCCCGGCCGCGATGTCGTCGAAGGTTCCCGGCCACCCGCCGCCGATGCCGACGCGCCGGTACTCGAGGTTCCATGCGGTGTAGCCGCGCGCCACGAGATCGGCCGCCAGCGGCCGACCGAGCGACAGGTCGTAGCGCGCCCGCCAGAACCCGCCGTGGATCACGACGACGGTGCCTGACGAAGCGCCGTCCGGACGAGACAACTCCCCGAACTGGGACGGGTCCGATCCGTACCGGTGCGTGGTGATCACGGCGCGCCCGCGAAGCCGTGCTGCCGCCACGCTTCGTAGGTGACCAGCGCCGCGCAGTTGGCCAGGTTGAGCGAGCGTCGTCCGGGCAACATCGGGATGCGCACCCGCGCATCGACGTGCGGCCCGGCGAAGGCCGCCGGCTCGGGCCCCGACGGCTCGGCGCCGAACATCAACACATCACCTGGCTCGTAACGCACGTCCGAGTAATTGCGCTCGCCGCCGGTCGTGAAGGCATAGACGTGTGCGGGCAGCACGGCGTCCCACAACGAATCGACGCACGAATGGACGGTGACCGTCGCGAGATCGTGGTAGTCGAGCCCGGCCCTGCGCAGTTGGGCGTCTTCGAGCGTGAACCCGAGCGGCTCGACCAGATGCAGGTGCGCGCCGGTGGCCGCGGCCAGACGGATCGCGTTGCCCGTGTTGGTCGGGATCTTCGGTTCGATGAACGCGATATTGAACATCAGACGTTGCGTGCGACCGCACGTGTCAGGGAGATGGCGTCGAGCGACGCGGTCGCCACCGTGCGCACCGTGATCTTCGTGGTGCCAAGGCTGAACCCGCACGCCCAGTCGCGTCCGTGATCAGGCTTGTAGAACGCGATCTGGAAGCACACGCCGGTGGTGCTGCCGATCTTCGCCTGCTGCGGGTTCTTGCCGCGTCGCGCGTCGAGGACGAAGGCGTTGTGCGCAGCAATCGGTGACGCGTACCGCGCCGTCTCGACCTCGATCGTCGGCTGGTTCGGGCCGGGTAGATGTTCGGAGTTGTGCAGCGGCGAGTTCTGCAGGGCGTAGAAGCGGCAGCCGACGACCTTCCCGCCGCTGTGCAGCACGGTGATCCGCTCGAGCCGCATGCCGACCCGATTGGCCGCCATCTGCGTCGGCACCAGCGGACACGACGCCGCCCGCGCAGCCGTGGTCGGACCGGTCGGCACAGGCCTCACCGGGCCGGCCGGCTGCGTCCGCGTGCCGACCACCGTCTGCGTGTTGGTCACGTCCGGCGCAGGATCACCGCTGGACGTGCATGCGCCCAGGAGCACCAGCGGCGCCGCGATCGCGGCGCTGAGCAGGGCAGCGCGCATGGCTACGACGCTAACGGGCACGCCTGAGGGCTGCGTGTAGGAGCCGCCGGTGTCACCGATCTGGGAGGATCGACGGGTGCACTACCGATCCGGCTTCGCGTGCTTCGTCGGGCGCCCGAACGCCGGCAAGTCGACCCTGACCAATGCGCTCGTCGGCAGCAAGATCGTCATCACCAGCGACAAGCCGCAGACCACCCGCCACGCGGTCCGCGGCATCGTCACCCGTCCGGACGCACAACTGATCCTCGTCGACACCCCAGGACTGCACCGCCCGCGCACCCTGCTCGGCGAGCGGCTCAACGACGTCGTGCGCGCCACCCTCGCCGATGTCGACGTGGTCGGTTTCTGCGTCCCCGCCGACCAGCGCATCGGGCCCGGCGACCGCTACATCGCCGGTGAGCTCGCCGCGCTGCGCGCACCGAGCGTCGCCATCGTGACCAAGACCGACGTCGCGTCGAAGCGCCAGGTCGCCGAACAACTCATCGCGGTCTCGCAGCTCGGCGATTTCGCCGACATCGTCCCCGTCTCGGCTGCATCCGGCGACCAGGTCGGACTGCTCGCCGACCTGCTCATCGGCCACCTGCCCGAAGGCCCGCAGCTCTACCCCGACGACGTCACGACCGACAACGACATCGACACCCGCATCGCCGAGCTCATCCGCGAGGCCGCGCTCGACGGCGTACGTGACGAACTGCCGCACTCGATCGCTGTCACCGTCGAAGAGACCAATACGAACGAACAGCGCACGCTGATCTACGCGACGATCCATCTCGAGCGCACCAGCCAGAAGGGCATCATCATCGGCGCCCGCGGTGCGCGGCTCAAGCAGATCGGGACGACGGCGCGGCACGCGATCGAAGAACTGCTCGGCACCCGGGTGCACCTCGATCTGCACGTCGCGGTCGAAGCCGACTGGCAACGCGATCCGAAGAAGCTCGACCGGCTCGGGTTCTGACTGATGCTCGGCACGTATCGCGCGGTGTTCCGCCGCGCCCCGGGATCGGTCGCCTTCACCGTGGCCGGGTTCGTCATGGAACTGCCGATCGGGATCTACCCGATCGCGCTCGTGCTCACCTTGTCGGCGCGCGCCGGTCATTACGGCTTCGCCGGCGTGGCGAGCGGCGTCTACGTCATCGGCGGCGTCCCAGGAGCTCCGCTGCTCTCTCGACTGGTCGACCGACTCGGCCAACGCCGCGTCATGGTGCCCGCAACGTTCGTCCACCTGGTCGCCGTCGTCACCGCAGCGGTGCTGCTGTCGACCGACGCGCCTGACTGGACGATCCTGCCGCCGGTGTTCGTCGCCGGGTTCAGTTACATCACGGTCGGCTCGCTCGTTCGTGCCCGGTGGTCGGGCCTGCTCGCCGGGCGTCCGGACGAGCTGACCACCGCGTACTCGTTCGCCTCCACCTTGGACGAGGCGATCTTCGTGCTCGGGCCGCTGATCGCCACGTTCATCGCGACGATCGCACCGCCGGTCGTCGCGCTCTATGTCGCGGGCACCCTCGTCGCGGCCGGTGGCGCGAGCCTTGCCACGCAACGCGCCACCGAACCCCGCGTGCTGCATCGGGCCGACATGCTGCACCGGTCGGCGATGCGTGCGCACGGCATGGTGCCGGTACTGGTCGCGACCGTGTTCATGGGCGCAGTGTTTTCCAGCGCCGAGGTCTCGGAGATCGCCTTCTGCGGGCAGCACGGGCATCGCAACCTCGGTGGCCTCGTCGTCGCGCTGTTCGCGTTGAGCAGCGGCGTGTCCGGCTTCTTCTACGGCGCACGTCCGCGAACCACGAGCCAGCTCAGCCGCTTCCGCAACCAGGCCGTGGTGTTCGGGATCCTGCCGCTGCTGTTCCTGCTCGCGCCGAACATCCCCGTCCTGGCCGTCATCGCCGTCGCTGCAGGCACCGGCACGGCACCGGCGTTGATCGCGGCGTTCGGTCTCGTCGAGCGGCTCGTGCCGGCGACCGCGCTGACCGAGGGCCTGACCTGGGTCGTGGTCGGGCTCAGCGCCGGATTCGGCGCGGGTGCGGCGGTGGTCGGCACCATCGCCGACGCGCACGGCGCCCGCTCGTCGTTCCTGGTCGCGGCCGGTGCGGGCCTGGCCGTCGTGGCCACCGGCCTGACGATGTACCGACGGCTCTCGCGCGCGTCCGACCACCACGGTCAGACCTCGGTGGGACGATCGGACCATGCCGCTCTACCGTGACGAGGCGGTCGTGCTCCGGGTGCACAAACTCGGCGAAGCCGACCGGATCGTCACGCTGTTCACCCGCCGGCACGGACGCGTTCGCGCGGTCGGCAAGGGCGTGCGGCGCACGTCGTCGAAGTTCGGCGCCCGCCTCGAGCCCGGCAGCCATATCGACGTGCAGCTCTACTCGCGGCTGATGCCCGAGCAGCGCATGATCGGCTCGCACCGCGGGCTCGACATCGTCCAGCAGACCGACTCGATCGGTGCGTACGGAGCACAACTGGCCGGCGACTACTCCCGCTGGACGGCCGTGTCCGCGATCTGCGAGACGGCCGAGCGGCTCACCGAAGAGGGCGAGCCGGCCCTGCGGCTGTTCCTGCTGGTCGTCGGCGCGCTCAAGGCCCTTGTCGCCCGCGAACACGATCCCGGCCTCGTCCTCGACGCGTTCTTCATCCGCGCCGCGTCGCTGTCGGGCTGGGAACCAGCGCTGCACGAGTGCGCCAAATGCTCGGCGCCCGGACCGCACGCAGCCTTCAACGTCGCGGCCGGCGGCGTCGTCTGTTTCACCTGCCGCCCGCCCGGTTCGGCGCGCCCGCAACCCGAGGCGATCGTGCTGCTGAGCGCATTGCTCGCCGGTGACTGGGTGATCGCCGACGCGACCTCGTCCGGTGCGCGCCGCGAGTCGAGCGGTCTGATCGCCGCGCACTTGCAGTGGCACCTCGAGCGAGGGCTGCGCTCGCTGCCTCTCGTTGACCGTTAGGGAGAATCTCGTGGCGACGTTCGACAGGTCCGACAACCTGAAGGACGCCCGATTCCGGGGCGTGAACCTCCGCGGCGCACGGTTCGTGGCCTGCGATCTCAACGACATCGTGATGCGCGGCGTCGAGGTCGCCAACGCCGAGGTCGACTCACCGTGGCTGTTCGAGGGCGGCGCCACGTTCGTCGTCAACGGCGTTGACGTCATGCCTTTCGTCGACGCCGAACTCAATGCACGCTTCCCGGGGCGTGAGCTGCGCGAGGCGCGTGACCCTGACGGACTTCGTGCCGCGTGGAGCGCACTCGAACGTGCCTGGGCGACCGCGATCGATCGGGTCAGGTCCATGCCGGCAGGCACGGTTGACGTTGCGGTCGGCGAGGAGTGGTCGTTCGCGCAGACGCTGCGACACCTCGTGTTCGCGACCGATGTCTGGCTGCGCAGCACGGCCCTGCAGCTCGACGACCCCTACCACCCGCTCGGACAGACCTACTCGTCCGCCGCCGCCGAGGGATTCGACACGTCGGTGTTCACGACCACAGAGCCGTCCTACGACGAGGTGCTCGAGGCGCGGGCCGGACGCGTGACGATGGTGCGTGACTTCCTCGCGACCGTCACTCCAGAGGTGCTCGACGAGCCGCGCACAGACCCGTGGGCGCCCGAGCATCAGCTGTCCGTGCGGTCGTGCCTGCACGTCATCCTGGGCGAGGAATGGGAGCACCTGCGCTACGCGCTGCGTGACCTCGACGCGATCGAAGCAAGGTCGGCCGCGGGATAGCCTGTCGGGATGAATTCACCCGCCGTTCGCTTCGGTCGCGGACGGCGCCGTGAGTGGCCCGAGCCGCCGCCGCACCCGTCCGGCGCACAACCACCGGAGCTTCCGGCGAGCGCGGTGCCCGCGCACGTCGCGATCGTGATGGACGGCAACGGGCGTTGGGCACACAGCCGCGGCCTGCCCCGCACCGAGGGGCACCGCGCCGGCGAGGCCGCGCTGATGGACGTGCTCTACGGCGCGATGCAGATCGGCGTCGGCACCATCTCCTCCTACGCGTTCTCGACCGAGAACTGGCGGCGCACGCCCGAAGAGGTGCGCTTCTTGATGGGCTTCAACAAGGACGTCATCCGCCGCCGTCGTGACGAGCTCGCCGAGCTCGGCGTGCGCATCCGCTGGGCCGGACGGCGCCCGCGGCTGTGGCGCAGCGTGATCGACCAGCTCGAGGACGCCGAGGAATACACCCGCGACAACGACCGGCTCACCCTCCAGTTCTGCGTGAACTACGGTGGCCGCGCCGAGATCGTCGACGCCGTGCGCAAGATCGCGCGCGAGGTGCAGGCGGGCGCGATCAACCCGGCGAAGATCGACGAGCGCACCATCGGCGCCCATCTGGACGAACCGGGCCTGCCCGACGTCGACCTGTTCATCCGCACCTCGGGTGAGCAGCGCACGTCCAACTTCTTGTTGTGGCAGTCGGCCTATGCCGAGCTCGAGTTCGTCGACACGCCGTGGCCCGACTTCGATCGGCGGCATCTGTGGAACGCGTGCGTCGCGTTCGCCCAACGCAACCGACGCTTCGGCGGCGCCGGCCCGGTCGAGGTCCAGCAATGATTTCGGTGACCCACTTCCGCTCCGGTGACGACAGCTTCGAAGAACGTGCCGGTGCCGCCCTCGCGGTGCTCGCTGCGCGGCCCGGGTTCGTGCGCGGCAGCGTCGGCCGCAGCACCGACGACGAACACGACTGGGTACTCGTCAGCGAGTGGACGAACGTCGGGTCGTATCGGCGTGCGCTGGGCAACTACGAGGTGAAACTGCACGCGACCCCGCTGCTCGGCGAGGCGCTCGATGTCCCGAGTTCGTTCGAGTCGCTGCTCGAGGTGTCCGGCGACGGCGACACCACAGTGCATTCGAGCGACAAGGCATGAGATCACCCCGCGGAAACGCTCCGCAAACAACGCTGCGCGTTTTCGCGGGGAGCCCCGAAAATGTGGCGTCCCGCCTGGCTGACGCCGAGGGTGTTGGCCTACGCGCGGTGGACGGCCTTGGCGGTGTGGGCGGTCGCGTTCGGCTACGACCTCGCGACGGACGGGATTCCGTACTGGCGCTCGGATCTGCTGCTGTGGCTGGCGATCGGCCTGCTCGCGTGGAGCATCGGCAAGCGCAACGTGTTCGCGGTGGTGATCGACTTCGTGCCGTTCGGAGCGGTGCTCGTCGTCTATGACTACCTGCGCGGGATCTCCGACACGCTCGGCATGCCGACATGGTGGTACCCGCAGATCACCATCGACAAGTTCCTGTTCTTCGGCAACGAGCCGACCGTCTGGCTTCAGGCGCATCTGCGCTACCCGAATGTGCAGTGGTGGGACGTACTGGTCGGGCTGTGTTACATCTCGTTCTTCTTCCTGCCGTACGTGACCGCGGCCGCGTTGTGGCTGCGCAGCCGCCGCGACTTCTACCGGTGGACGTTGCGCTTCGTCCCGCTGTCGTTCCTCGCGTTCGGCTTCTTCGCACTCATCCCAGCGGCACCGCCGTGGGCTGCCGCGCGTTGCGCGCCGGACGAGGTGGCCAACCACCCGAGCAACCCGGGCTGCATGGGTTACGCCAGCCGAACCGACGGCGGCCTGCTCGGGCAGATGACCCACAACCGGACGGGCACGCACGCATGGATCGACGAGATCGCCACCCGCGGCCTCGGCTGGATCCACTTCGCTCAGCAGGCGATCGACGAGGGACGGGTCAGCGCGGACGAGGTCGCCGCCGTTCCGTCCCTGCACGCCGGCGGCATCATGCTCTTCTCGCTGTTCATGTGGAAGCGGGTCAACAAATGGTGGCGTCCGCTGCTGGTTTTCTATCCGATCTTCATGGGCTTCTCGCTCGTCTATTCGGGTGAGCACTACGCCTCCGACGTGCTGGCGGGCTGGGTCTGCGCGGTGTTCGTGCACCTGACGGCATCCCGGATCGAGCGGTGGCGAAAGGGCAAGCGGGCGGCGGATACGCTGGACGGTGACTCGCCCAGCACTTCATCGAGCCCGAAAGACGTGGAGAATCAGTGCCCGCCAGCTCATCCGCAGCCCGCAATGACGCCGTCGTCAACCTCAGCAAACGGCGCGGATTCGTCTTTGCGTCCAGCGAGATCTACGGCGGAACCCGGTCCGCCTGGGACTACGGCCCGCTCGGCGTCGAACTGAAAGAGAACGTCCGTCGGCAGTGGTGGCGCACGATGGTCACCGGCCGCGACGACATCGTCGGCATCGACTCGGCGGTGATCCTCTCGTCGCAGGTGTGGGAGGCGTCCGGCCACGTTGCGACCTTCAGTGACCCGCTCACCGAGTGCCTGCACTGCCACCGCCGCTTCCGTGCCGACCAGCTCGAGGAGGAGTTCGAGGCGCGCAAGGGCCGTCCAGCCGAAGGTTCGGCCCCAGGAAGAGTTGCAGCCGAGATCGCCTGCCCGAACTGCGGCACGCGCGGGCAGTGGACCGAACCGCGTCCGTTCAACGGCATGCTGCGCACCTATCTCGGCCCGGTCGAGGACGAGTCGGCGCTGCACTACCTGCGTCCCGAGACGGCGCAGGGCATCTTCGTCAACTTCCTCAACGTGATGACGACAGCGCGCAAGAAGCCGCCGTTCGGCATCGCGCAGACCGGCAAGAGCTTCCGCAACGAGATCACGCCGGGCAACTTCATCTTCCGCACGCGTGAGTTCGAGCAGATGGAGATGGAGTTCTTCGTCGAGCCGGGCACCGACGAGAAGTGGCACGAGTACTGGCTCGAGCAGCGCTGGAACTGGTACGTCGATCTCGGCATCGACGCCGAGAACCTGCGCTTCTTCGAGCACCCGAAAGAGAAGCTGTCGCACTACTCGACGCGCACGGTCGACATCGAGTACCGCTTCGGCTTCGGCGGGTCTGAGTTCGCCGAACTCGAGGGCATCGCCAATCGCACCGACTTCGACCTGCGGACGCACTCGAAGCACTCGGGTGCCGACCTGACCTACTTCGACCAAGAGAAGAACGAGCGCTGGACGCCGTACGTGATCGAGCCGGCGGCCGGTCTGACGCGTGCGGTGCTGGCGTTCCTGCTCGACGCCTACACCGAGGACGAGGCGCCGAACGCGAAGGGCGTCATGGAGAAGCGCACCGTGCTGCGCCTCGATCGTCGACTTGCCCCAGTGAAGGCCGCGGTGCTGCCGTTGTCGCGCAACGCCGACCTGTCGCCGATGGCGCGTGACTTGGCGGCGACCCTGCGCAAGAACTGGAACGTCGACTTCGACGATGCCCAGGCGATCGGCCGTCGGTATCGACGTCAGGATGAGATCGGCACACCGTTCTGCGTAACCGTCGACTTCGAGTCGCTCGACGACCAGGCCGTGACCGTCCGCGAGCGTGACTCGATGACCCAGGAGCGAGTGGCGCTCGACCAGGTCGAGGGCTACCTGGCTGCGCGTCTGGTCGGATGCTGACCAAGACCCCACTGTTCGGTGCGCGAGTGGTGCTCGCGCCGATGGCGGGCATCACCAACAGCGCGTTCCGCACGCTGTGCCGTGCGTATCTGCCGGACGGGCTGTTCGTGTCGGAGATGATCACGACCCGGGCACTGGTCGAGCGCAACGAGAAGACGCTGAAGCTGATCCGGTTCGCGCCGAGCGAGCAGCCGCGCTCGATCCAGCTCTACGGCGTCGACCCGACGGTGGTCGGCACCGCCGTGCGCATGATCGTCGAGGACGATCTTGCCGACCACATCGACCTGAACTTCGGCTGCCCGGTGCCGAAGGTGACCCGCAAGGGCGGGGGATCGGCGCTGCCGTGGCGCATCGGCTTGTTCGACGACATCGTGCGCAGCGCGGTGCGCAACGCTGCCGGGCTGCCGGTCACGGTGAAGATGCGCGTCGGTATCGACGCCGAGCACGTGACCTATCGCGAGGCCGGCCTACGCGCGCAGGACGCCGGCGTGTTCCAGGTGGCGTTGCACGGCCGCACCGCGTTGCAGTTCTACAGCGGCACGGCCGACTGGGACGCGATCGCCGACCTGGTCTCGCTGCTCGACATACCGGTCCTGGGCAACGGCGACATCTGGGAGGCCGATGACGCGCTGCGCATGGTCGAGCACACCGGGTGCGCGGGAGTCGTCGTCGGACGCGGCTGTCTCGGCCGCCCGTGGCTGTTCGGCGACCTCGGCGCTGCCTTCTCAGGCCGTCCCGACCGCGCCCGTCCGTCGCTTGCCGAGGTGGCGACGGTGATGCGTCGGCACGCTTCGCTTCTTGCCGAGTGGGCCAACGACGAGCGCTGGGGCGTCACCGACTTCCGCAAGCACATCGCCTGGTATCTCAAGGGATTCGCGGTGGGCGGCGAGCTGCGCAGTGCGATGGCACAGGCGTCGTCACTGGCCGAACTCGACGATCTGCTTGCCCGGGTCGACCTCGACCAGCCGTTCCCGGACGCCGTGCTCGGCCAGCCCCGCGGCCGCACCTCCGCCGCCCGATCGGTGGCTCTTCCCGAGGGTTGGCTCGACTCGCGCGGCAGCCGCGCCGTGCCGTTCGAGGCCGAACTGGCGCACAGCGGCGGCTGACGCGCTCGCCGATGCGCCGGTCAGGACCCGTTCAGGCTCAGCGGTCCTGATGCGTAGAGCGTGAGCTGGAAGACCTGCGGCGACTTGTTCTCGCTGCACCCGTACGTGGCGCCGCGCACCGTGAACTTGCCGTAGCCGCGAGCGTTGGCATACGCACCCGTGCCGCCGGCAACCCGGTAGACGCCGCTCTGCCGGAAGGTGCCGTAGCAGGTGACCGTGTCGAAGTGCTGCTGCTGCTTGGTCGTGTACCAGTGGTGGATCGTCAGGCTGCCCTTCGCGAACACGAACTTGTCCGTATGCCCGTTCACCACCACGTCCTTGCCGTGGTCGTGGATCGGCCCGTTGCCGATGATCACCGCAAAGCCGTTGCTGTTCGGGTTGTCCTGCAACCCGGCGAAGTGCTCGGTCGGCACCGCTCCGCTCGCCGAGCCGGCCGCGGCTGTGGCCACCAGCCCCACTGCCGCCAACATCAACGCACCTACCACCGCCCAGACACGCAGACCCCTCACGGCTACCCCCCTGATTGCCCGGGCCCCGCGCCCGGGGATGCCGGAACGCTACGCCCGACCCGCGCGACCGGCCACCAGCCGCCCTTCCCCCAATCACAGCCGGGCGGACCCGTCACGATCTGACTTCCGCCGTGCCCTGGCGCGTCGCGCATGATCGCCGGAGGATGGCCGTATGAGCGAAACACCTGAACCGGCGGTAGCTGTTGACGCGTCCGGACGAGCAATTCTTACCGGCATCAGCTCCCGGGCCTTCGAACACCCGGCCGACCGCACGGCCCTGACCGCGCTGCGCGCCATCCCGGGTTTCGACCAGGTGCTGCGGGTCGCGTCGGGGCTGCTGCGCGAGCGGCAGTACCGCCTCGTCTATCTGTCGTCATCGTGCCGCGTCGGGCCGCGCCAGTTCAGCGGGCTGAACACGATCATGGACGAGGTCGCCGTCACGCTCGACATGGAACGTCCCGAGCTCTACGTCTACAACGACCCGCAGCCCCAGGCGTTCACGCTCGGCGTTGATCGTCCGTTCATCGTGGTGAGCAGCGGTCTGTACGAGATCACCGACGACGAAGAGCGCCGGTTCGTGCTCGGTCACGAGGCCGGACACGCGATGTCGGGGCATGCGCTGTACCAGTCGATGCTGATGCACCTGCTGAATCTCGTGGGTGCGATCGGCTGGCTGCCCGGCGGCGCGCTCGGGCTGCGCGGGCTGATCGCGGCCCTACGCGAGTGGCAGCGCAAGGCTGAGCTGTCCGGCGACCGCGCCGGCCTGCTCGCGGTGCAGGATTTCCAGCCTGGCCTGCGCACGCAGATGAAGCTCGCCGGCGGCGCGCATCTCGACGAGATCGACGTCGATGCGTTCCTCGAGCAGGCGGCCGACTACGAGAGCTCGGGCGATCTGCGCGACGGCGTGTTGAAGCTGCTCAACACCGAGCGGGCCACGCATCCGTTCGCAGTGGTTCGTGCTGCCGAGCTGAAGCGCTGGAGCGAGTCGGAGGAGTACCGCGCGATCCTGTCGGGCGACTATCCGCATCGCGACGACGACCCGCATGCCAGTGTCGGCGACTCGGCCCGCGAGGCCGTTCGGTCGTATCGCAAGCGCATCGAAGAGTCGACCGACCCGCTGGTGGGTGCGATGCGCAACGTCGGGACGACCCTCGGTAACGCGGCCGACAACCTCGTCGACTGGCTCAACCGCAAGACCGCGCGCACGGCATCCGACGAGGCGCCGGCCGACGAACCGGCGGCCGACGAGCCGCCTGCAGAGGAGTCGTCGGAAGACCCGGGAATCTAGTGCAGGAATTTCTGGCGCGGCACGTCGAGGCGGGGACGATCCCGGGCGCTGTCGCTGCGGTGGGCTACGACGACGCCGAGATCGCTACCGCGGGAGTGCTGTCGATCGGCGGCGCGCCGATGCCGGCCGATGCGATCGTGCGCATCCAGTCGATGACCAAGGTGGTGACCTCGGTCGCGGCGCTGCGGTTGGTCGAAGCAGGACGGATCGAACTCGACAGCCGTGTTGTCGAGTGGCTGCCGGAGCTGGCCGATCGCCGCGTGCTGCGCACGCCGACGTCGCCGTTGGACGACACGGTCGCTGCCGATCACGACATCACGCTGCGACACCTGCTGACCAACACGTCGGGGTACGGCATGCAGCTCGAGGAGTCGCCGCTGCAGAAGGCGATGTTCGACAACGGCACGGAGGCCGGCCCGGTGCCCCCGTCGTTCGGTGCCGACGAATTCCTGCGGCGCCTCGCATCGCTTCCCCTCGCGTACCAACCGGGGGAGGGCTGGCGCTACCACCATTCGTTCTCTGTGCTGGGGATTCTGCTGTCGCGGCTGACCGGCCGTCCGCTCGGCGAGCATCTCGACGACGACCTGTTCGGCCCGCTCGACATGCCCGATACCGCGTTCTGGGTTCCGACCGACAAGCTCGATCGCCTCCCTGCGGCGTACCGCCACACCGACGACGGCCTGGTCGAGACCGAGCCCGCCGGCGGCGGCTTCTCCGCCGGGCCCGCCGCCCTTCGACGTCAGTGATGGCGAACTCGTCTCGACCGCGTCGGACTTCCACCGCTTCGTCCGAGCGCTCGTCACCGGCACTCTCGTTTCGCCAGAACACCTCTCGCTGCTGCGAACCGACCAGGTCCCGGCCGCCTGCAAGACCCCCGAAAGCTTCTTCCCGGGCTTCTGGTCGGCCATGGGCTGGGGCTTCGGCGTCGCCGTGCAGACCCAGGGCGAACACGCCGGCCGCTTCGGCTGGTCCGGCGGCCAAGGCACCGACTTCTTCGCCGACCCCGACGGCAGAGTTGCCGTACTGCTCACGCAGGTAGAGATGGGGCCGTCGCTGTTTCCGCTGATCGGCGAGTTCCAGACGCTCTAGCCGCACGTACTGCTCGGGTGCGACGAGTCGATCAAGCCTTCCCTCCGTTCGGCCCGCTATGCGGCAGAAGCGGTCATGTGAGAGGAAAGCGGGTCAGCGTTGCAGCAAGGCGTTGATCAGGGCGTCTCGGAGGAACCGCGTGTAGCGTTCGCCTGCCCACCGGCGCTTGTGCACGAGTAGTTCGAACAGTTCTGGCGAGTTGTAGGTCCAGAGGATGTCGCGTACCTCGTGCGGGGTGAGCTCAGGTTTGAGTTGGCCGAGGCTCGTGAGTTGGGCGGCCAGTGCTGTCATGCCCGTGAGACGTTCGCTGTTCATCTGCTCGACAACCGTGCCGGCGGCGGGGTCGTTTGCTGCCGCGTCGCGCGCCAAGCTGTAGATCGGCGAGAGCCGGGTCATGACGCTGACAGCGAGCTCAGCGTAGGTCGCCAGGAGCTGGGCAGCGTCGGTCATTGCTTTCATGGCCAGGATGCTCGGCCGCTGTTGCAGCGCGACCGGCTCGCTGTCGCCGGTGACGGAGGTGTCGAAGACGGCTTTGAGCACCGCCGGCTTCGCGCCGATCGATTTGTAGACCAGTTCGGGCGATACGCCGGCCGCGGTAGCGATCATCGGTATCGAGGTGGCGGCGTAACCGTGGTCGAGAAACGCGACTCGCGCCGCGTCGATCACTGCTGCGCGGGTCGCCTCTGCGCGCCGCCGCCGGCTGCTGCTGTCGTAACTGCGTCGCGGAGGGGTGTCCTGCTTGACACGTCGCACCATTCGGATACAGACTCCCGTATTGAATCCAGTCTTCTGTATTGATCCTAGCGACGGAAGGAATGGCACAGGGTGACAACGCACGCAAAGCAGCTGGCCAGAAATGTCTTCGAACGCGGTTTCGGACGAGGTGATCTCGCGGCTGTGGACGCCGCACTCGATGCCGCGGCAGTGGATCGCCACGCCTTCGCAGCCGATGAACCTGATATGGCGCATCACCTGAAGGCGGCGATCGGCATGATCCGCGGCGCGATTCCGGACCTGGCGGTCAAGGTCGCCCATCTCATCCAGGAAGGCGACGTCGTCGCAGCGCGGGTCGAGATGTCAGGTCATCACACCGGAGCGCCGATGTTCGGGATTGCCGCCAATGGAGCAGCGGTCCACGTCGAGCAGTTCCACGTCATCGAGGTCAACGACGAGGGCAAAGGACTGCGACACTGGGCCAACGTCGGCATCGAACAGATGCAGCGTCAACTGACGCAGTCCGCTCCAACCCGCCAGGCCTGAGCGCGGAGGTCGTCTCGAACCGCGTGCTCGCGAGCCATTCATCTGAGCGCGGCCCGGACCAGCGTGGAGCTCTTCCAGCGGCCTGCCGAGCGCCTGCAAGTCGGCATTGAGCCGGTCGGATTCGGTGCCTTCGCGGTCAACCCCATTCAAAGGAGACAACCTGTTG
The DNA here is from genome assembly GCA_963754285.1 of uncultured Actinomycetota bacterium. Lineage (GTDB taxonomy): Bacteria > Actinomycetota > Actinomycetes > Mycobacteriales > Jatrophihabitantaceae > RYN-133. Next base: position 96,863 of record CAVWFN010000007.1, on the reverse strand, counting down.
CCCGCGTTCCCGCTGCGGTGAGGTAAGACCCGATCCGTGGGTTCGGCAGCTCCCAGCCGCTGTCACGCTCGTCGGCCTGAGCGATCGCGCGGGTTCGGCTCTGTGCCGGATCGGAGGAGGATGGTCGGTGTGTTCGACGCGCTGCCGGATCTGGATGAGGCTGTTCGTTCTGCGTACTTGACTCGGTTGGGTCTCGAGGTGGAGCTCGCCTTCGGTCGATGCACTGACGAGGTTGGTGCGTCGGCAGGTCGAGCGGGTGCCCTACGAGACGTTGTGGATCCAGGCCGGCGAGCGTTGGTCGACCGATCCGATCATGGCCGCGCGCCGCATTGCCGAGTCCGGGCGTGGCGGCTATTGCTACCACCTCAACGGGGCCCTGGGATTGTTGTTGCGATCGCTGGGTTACGCGGTGCACGGCCACGTCGGTGGAGTGCACGGCCCGGACCGCACGGACGATGAGATGGGCAACCACCTGGTGCTGACGGTCAGCGACCTTCCGTCGGCAGGTAACCCGTCGGGAGTCTGGTACGTGGACGCGGGTCTGGGCGACGCGATCTACGACCCGCTGCCGCTCGTTGCAGGGGATACGACCAACCGCCCTTTTCATTGACGCTGGAGGATGAAGGTGCCGGTCGCTGGCATCTGACCCACGACCGAACGGGCTTCGGTGGCATGACCTGGACCATGACGCCGGCTCGTCTCGACGACTTCACTGACAAGCACACCTGGCTGTCGTGCGCGCCGGAGTCAGGGTTCGTGCAGATCCCGATGGCTGAACGGCGTGACGCCACGGGAGTGGAAGTCATTCGTGGCTTGATCCGGTCGCGCGTCGGCAAGGGCGGCTATGTCGCCGAACCGCTCGTTCGCGAAGACGACTGGTTCGACATTCTTGCCGACGACTTCGGCATCCACTTCGATCGCGACCGCCCGCAGCGTCAACGGCTCTGGGCAGCAGCGTTGGCCGCCCAGCGCGCCTGGGAAGCGGCCCAACCGGCCGAAGCAGCGCGCGAAACGGTCCGTCGAGGCGACCGACCGCTCTGGCACGTGACGCAAGGACAGATCCGGTTGGCCGTTGCGCCATAAGCGGATGCGTCGATCGATCGATGTCCGCCGACCGATTCGGGCACTTTGCGTTGCCGCCACCTGGGTGAAGTTCCCAAATTGTTGGGACACTGGCCCGCAGACGTTGGGACAGCGCGAGAATGAAAGTGGACGGGCCGGCAGGTGCCGGTGCGTCCGGCCTCGAGCCGGCCAGTCTCTCGGAGGTTGCTATGTCTCGTTCCCGGAACTACACGATCGCGGCGGTGCTCGCCGGCCTGCTGTCGCTGGCGAACACGGTCGTCGCTCTTGCACTGTTGCCGCAGGGCTCGGACAAGATCAACCACAGCAGTAACCAGCCCCCTTATGCGGTGATCTTGATCGAGGTGGTCATCGGCCTGGTCGGCATCGTCGCCGCGTACGGCGTCTTTCGGACGCAGCGGTGGGGCGTGATCTTGACCCTGGTGCTGATGGTGGTCAACGTGCTGATCTCGGTACCGGGTATCCCGTTCGGCCCGACGACGTTCGACAAGGTCAGTTCAGCACTTGGGCTGTTGGTCTCGGCTGCGGTGATCTACCTGTTGCTGCGCCGCGACACCCGGGCCAAGGCGAAGGCAGAACTGAGCGCGTGATCGCACTCGATCAGGGTCGGCGAGCCCGACGTCCTACCAGCCCGGCGCGGACCAGTCGGTCCGCCCGCTGGTTGGCGACGGCGCTCGTCGGCCTGATCTTGCTCGGCTGGGTCGTGACGCTGTATGCGCTCGTTCTCGTAGCGGACGGCTTGAGCGCGACGAATTCGCATATCGATTGGTGGGCGCACGTCATCGCCATCGGCCTGATTGCGGCGACGAGTCGTGCCGGTCTGGCGCTGGCTACGGCTCACCGTCGACGATGTCGTGTACGGCCACCTCGGCGGGGGATACGAAGCGATCACCGAACTCAGTCGCCAGATCGACGTCGCGACACCGACGGTCCCGACCGGTCGCCGACCCGTCCCTGGCCGCGATGATCGCCCGCACGCTCAACGTGCCGTATGTGGCGATCGTCGACGGCGACACCGAAACCAGCGTCGTCGGCCTGCGCCCCGATGACCGTGACCTGGCCGATGTGCCGCTGACCTATCAGGGAACCGAGATCGGCCACTTGTATGTCGCGCCGCGGCACGCGCGAACGACGCTGTCGAACCGAGATCTGAATCTGCTGTCCGAGTTGGCCCAGCAGCTCGCTGTCGCGATGTACGCGATCCGCGCGTCCGAGCAGGTCCAAGCCTCGCGGGCGGCTCTTGTCACGGCCCGCGAAGAGGAGCGGCGTCGGATCCGCCGCGACCTGCATGACGGGCTCGGCCCGAGTCTGGCGTCGATGAAACTACAGCTGACTGCCGTTGCACCGATTGTTGGACAGCGAACCCGGAACGGGCGGGCGAGCTGCTCAGTCAGGTTCGCGAGGGCATGGACGAGACGACAGCTGATATCCGCCGCCTCGTCTACGGGCTACGTCCCCCGCTGATCGATGAACTCGGCCTGATCGCGGCCCTGCGCAACCACCCCTCAGCTCACTCCGGTCTTGAAGTCACGGTCGCCCCGGACCAATTACCGGAGCTGCCGGCCGCGGTCGAGGTCGCGCTCTACCGGATCGCGTCTGAGGCCATCCACAACGCTGTCCGTCACTCCGGCGGGCGACATTGTCGGGTGCTGATCGAGGTCGCCGTCGGACGAGGTGCGGATGATGATCACCGACGACGGGCGGGGCCTGCCGGAGCCGTTGGTCGAGGGCGTCGGTGTCGCGGCGATCCGTGAACGCGCGGCCGAACTCGGCGGCACCGTCGAGCTGACGAGCGACGGGGGTACAACGATCGCCACCGTGGTGCCGCTGGGATCATCGGTGACACCATGACCGAGGACGTGCTGCGCGTGGTGATCGCGGACGACCACACCCTGTTCCGCCGCGGGGTGCGCTCGTTGTTGTCGACGGTGCCGGGCGTCGAGGTGGTCGGCGAAGCGGCTGACGGTGAGAGCGCCGCCGCGCTGACCGCGGAGCTCGCCCCCGACCTCGTGCTCATGGATCTGCAGATGCCCGGTGGCGGCGGTCTCGCCGCGATTCGCGCGGTCACCGCGCAATCACCTACCGCGAACATCCTCGTCGTCACGATGTTCGAAGACGACGACTCGGTCTTTGCCGCCATGCGGGCCGGCGCCCGCGGATACGTCCTCAAAGACATGGACGCCGACGACTTCGCCCGCGCGATCATCGCGGTCGGACGCGGCGAGGCGCTGTTCTCGCGCGGCATCGCCACCCGCATGATGCGCTTCTTCAGCGAGCCGAATCCCTCCGTCCGATCGTTCCCGGACCTCACTGACAGTGAACGCGGCGTCTTGCGACTTGATGGCAACAGGCGCCAACAACACTGCGATCTCGCGCGACCTTTCGCTGTCACAGAAAACGGTACGCAACTACATCTCGAACATCTTCCGCAAGCTTCAAGTCGCCGATCGCGCCCAAGCGATCGTCATCGCCCGCGAAGCCGGACTCGAAAAGCCGTGACATCCCGAGCGACCCTTCGAACAACGCAGCGTCGAATTGGACGAGCTCGGAGCCGCAGTTCGGCCGAGTCGGGCTCTATCAGGGGCATATCTCAGGCCCGGGCGACAGTCATCTCTCGCAATGGCACGGCATGCCCGTTACCGCACGTGGTGGTGACGTGGATGTCGGCGCCGCAGTCGGCGTGGTGCAAGGTCACCGGGGCTCCGCCGCTGCCGTACAGGTACTTCGACCCCCACTCGAACAATGCGAGTACGGCGGGACACAAATCGCGGCCCATGTCGGTGAGCCGGTACTCGTAGCGGGTGCGCTGACCTGGGTCCTGGTACGGGACGCGCTGTAGCAGGCCGGCGTCGGTGAGTTCACGCAGCCGCGCGGCAGCGACCGCCTGGGTGATACCGACGCGGTCGGCGAAGTCGTCGAACCGGGTCGTCCCGTAGTACGCCTCTCGCATGATCAACATCGCGGAGCGGGTGCCGACGACACCCAGCGAACGCGCGATGGGACAGCGGTCCGCTCGCCAACGGCCCCGCTCGCGGAGCGGGCCGACGAGTTGTGCGGTGTCATCGCTCACGCGTGCCACTCTAGCTTGCCTTCGCCATAGTCAGCCTCTAACGTCGCTGACTATGCCTGATAAAAGTCAGCGTCCAGGGTTGATCCTTGCGGTGCTGTCCTTCGCCGCGTTCATGGCCAGCCTCGACGTCTTCATCGTCAACGTCGCGTTCGACGCCATCGGCGCGGACTTTCACGGAACGACGCTCTCGCAGCTGTCCTGGGTGCTGAACGCCTACGCAATCGTCTACGCGGCGCTGCTGATCCCGGCCGGCCGGGTGGCCGATCGCTACGGCCGCAAGGGCGGGTTCCTCATCGGCCTCGCGGTCTTCACGGTGGCCAGTGCGGCCTGTGCAGCCAGCGAAGGCGTGTGGTGGCTGGTGATGTTCCGTGTCGTGCAGGCCGCGGGCGCGGCACTACTGACGCCGGCCAGTCTGGGACTCGTCGTCGCTTCCGTGCCGCTCGAGCGACGCGCGCGTGCGGTGCGTATCTGGGCGGCCACCGGCGCCGTTGCTGCGGCACTGGGTCCGGCCGTCGGTGGACTGCTGGTGTCGGCGTCGTGGCGCTGGGTGTTCCTCGTCAACGTGCCGATCGGCATCGTCGCCCTGGCCGCAGCCGCCTGGTTCGTTCCTCGCTCGCGCGACGAGTCGGTCACCCGGATTCCGGACGTGCTCGGGGCGCTGTTGCTCGCAATCAGCATCGGCGCGCTCACTCTTGGCCTGGTCGAGGGACCGTCGTGGGGATGGGGCAGCGCCCGCGTGGACGCGGCGTGGATAGCAACCGCCATCGGCCTGATCGGCTTCGGCATCTCGTCGGCACGGCATGAGGCGCCGGTCGTCGAGCCGGCGCTGCTGCGCGTGCGCCCGTTCGCCTGGGCGAACGTCACCGCGCTGCTGTTCGGCGTGCCGTTCGCCGCTGCACTGCTGACGAACATCCTCTGGATGCAGGACGTGTGGCACTACTCCGCAGTCCGGGTCGGCTTTGCGATCGCACCCGGTCCGATGATGGTGCCGATCTTCGCAGCCGTCGCCCACCGGCTCGCCGCGCGCATCCCGGTGGGGGTGCTCGTCGCGGCCGGTTGCGCGCTGCTCGGGGTCGGCTCGGTGACGACGTCCGCTCTCGTCGGGGCGCGGGCGAACTACGCGGGCGAGGTGCTGCCCGGCTGGCTCATCGGTGGCATCGGGGTCGGGTTGGCGTTGCCGTCCATTCTGTCGTCGGCGACCGCCGACCTGCCGGCTGCACGCGCCGCGACGGGCAGCGCCGTGGTCAACATGAGCAGGCAGGTCGGTACAGCGCTGGGCGTCAGCCTCGTCATCGCCGTGCTCGGCAATCCGGTCGGCTACTCGGCGGCACACGCCGCGTTCCGACACACCTGGTGGACGCTCGCGGCGGTGGCGCTGCTCGCTGCCGTGGCGGCTCCGGGTATGTCCCCGCGTCCAGCCCTCGAGTCCGCATCGCAGCCGGTGCCCGACCCGGAGCCGGCCCGCGCGCAATGAGTCCGGATCGAGGGGTTGCGTAACGCCGCAGTACCGTCCCGGTCGAACCGGCGGGAGGGGCAACCTTTTACATCGCCGCACACGTCTGTGTCTGCATGGTTCAGCAGGAGGTGGCTGTGGTCGATGAGGACGCCGAGTTCGAGCGCTTCGTTTCGACCTACGGCGATCGATTACTGCACACGGCGTACGGACTCTGCGGCGATTGGCAGCACGCGGAGGACCTCGTTCAGCAAGCGTTGGCCACGGTCGCCCGGCGATGGAGCCGGATCGGCGACAACCGCGCCGGCTACGCATACCGTTGCCTGACCAACGCCAATGCCGACCGGTGGCGTCGCATCGGACGACGGCGGGAAGTCTCGGCGAGTCCCGACTGGTTGGCGTCAGCGTCGGTCCCCGTCCGGCCGGCGACCGATCGGGTGGACGACCAACTCTTGGTTGGTGCTTTCCTTCAGCAACTACCACCGCGGCAGCGCGCGATCGTGGTGTTGCGCTACCTGCAGGACCTGCCTGAGACCGCTGTCGCGGAAGTTCTCGGCATCAGCGTCGGTGCGGTGAAAAGCGGTGCGTCCAGAGCGCTTGCTCGATTGCGGGCCACGACGACACTCCAGGAGAGATCATGACTACGACCAACGACGACGACCTGCTCATCGCCCGGTTGCGCGCTGCGATGGCCGAAGAGATCCGCGGGCACCATTTGGATGACCGCGCGGCTGTCGACGCCGCGCTGACACAGCGTCACGACACTCGTCGAAACCGGGCCTGGTTCGGAGCGGTGGCCGCGAGCGTCCTGGCCGTTGTGGCGGTGACACTCGGCTATGCCGCGAGGCGGCACGAGACCTCCGATGCACCGGCTGCCGCCGCGTCATGTGCTGTGCGCGTAGGTGTGCTGCCTTCGTGGGCGCGTGACGGGTTCAGCGATCCGAAGCCCGTCATGCCGTATGTCCTCAGCGACCGGGGGAGCGTCATCGCCATCCTCTGGAGCCGCGAGCATCCCCTCAGCTCACCCGCGAGGCGCGACGAGAACAACAAGATCTTGTGGGTGTCGCCGGAGCAGGGCGCGCCGCTGGTCATTCACGCACACCGCGGCAGCATGACGGTCACGAGAGAGGTGGCCGACGGGCCCGGCCCGTCGATCATCAACATGCCGCGGGCCGGCTGCTGGACATTTGATCTGACCTGGGGCCATCACCACGACACGATCCGGTTGCCCTACGGCTGAGTTGTTCGCCGACATCCTCGACCTGCCCGTCCATCGCGGCTCAGATTACGAGTGGGATGGGATGGGGCCAGGCACGGCGAACGGAGGGCTACCGCTATGGCTCTGGACTTTGCCGGCGGCGCTACCGGCGTCGAAGCAGGGGCCGTCGATCGTGAGGATTCCTCCGACGCCGACCAACGGGTTCACATCTCCGGCCAGCGACAGCAAACCCGTCAGCTTGACCTTCCCGTCTTGTCGGGACAGGCGGTAATAGGCGGACGGCACCGTCGGCAGCGTCACGCTGCGGGTGGACAGCCGGCGGCGCATAGTCCAGCCGGCCGCGCGCACCATGCGTACGACCTGCTGCCGGTACGCCCCGAAGTGGGTGTTCTGGCTGGAGACGAAGGCGAACAGGCGCATCGAGATGCTGTACGCGAGTGTCGTGGGCCCCGTCCCGCATGGTTGGTAACCCCAGTCGAGTACGTCGACTGACCGGGCATTCGTCTCGGACAGTGTGTTGTACAGCTCGCGCGCGGCGGGCACTGCATGCGTGCGTGACGTGGCTGCTGCTGACCCGTCGGGTGTGGTGTTCTGCTCGCAGGCGGCCAGCAGGACGGCTAGGACGATCGCGGCAGCGCGGACCTTGCCTCTTGCTGCCAGCCGCATGCTCAGCCGCCTCCGCTTCCGCGCCGCACGTGCCGACGCCCGATCCTACGTAGCGCCACGATTTTCGAAGTCGGAGTAAACAATCGAGCTGGCTGGCGCGTCGAAGGAGGGTGATCAACTTTGACATGTTGTCCCGCAGCGCGCGACGGCCGCTGCCGAGATCTCGCACCGTGGCTGTGGCGGCTGCTGTCGTGACTGCGCTCTCCGGATTGGTCCTGGCCGCAATGCGGCGATACCGAGGATCGCGATGATGTCCTGCTGGGCGACCTCAGGCCTCATCTACGCGCGGTTCAACTCGTCGAGCAGTCCGTTGAACGCGATCTGGTCGTCCTCGGTGCCGCGATGCTCGGCGGCGAACCACGCGGTGTATTGGCGAACCTCGTCAAGACGCCACTCGAGGTCGAACATCTCGACCATGTCGGGGTCGGCGGCGACGGGTAGCCCCGCATCGATGAGTTCGCGCAGGTCCCGTTCTCGCGGCGCCAGCTTCAGCGATTCCCAGTCGACCAAATACCGGCCTCGCGGGGTCAGCATCTGGTTGTCGCTGTGCGGCTCGCCATGGGTAGCGACCCAAGCGCGTCCTCGGGCGTGGTGGGCGAGCTCGTGATAGCGGGCGGTCCAGCGCACCAGATCGGTGACGTGCTCGCCGACCGCGCGGTGTGCGGCGTCGGCGTAAGGGCCTGGCCCCCACGGTTCGCTGAGTCGGCGCCGGACCTCGTGGGCGAACATCGGCGTGACGAGCGGCCTCCAGCGTGGGATTGCCGGCGGGGGGACGACGGCATGAAGCCGTGCCAGTGCGGACCCTGTCCATGTGACGTCCAGATCGCCACCCGAGACGCCGATTTGCCATGGGGTGCAGCTCACCGCGCCATCAACGAAGCGGCCATCGAAGAACCGAACAATCGGCGAACCGCTCCTGCCGACCAGCGGTGCCAGCACGAATTCCAGGCCGGCTCGGCGCAACGCGATTGCGCCCGCGTACGCCGCCTCGCGGTCGTGAGCCGGCCGCGTCGCGTCCACCTGATCGAGCGTGACGAACAGAGCCGGTTGGTTGTCGATGCAGGCGGCCCAATGGTGGGCACCGAACCCGAGCGGAAGGTAGTCCAAGCGCTCGATCTCGGTGTTCCACTCGCTGCACACGACGGCGATCAGATCGCCGGTGTCCAGTCCGAGCGGCGGCTCACGCACGAGCGGACCATATCGACTCGCGCCGCACGGATCCGAACCGTTTTGACGCGCTGCGACTAGTCCGTGAGCGATTGATGCAAGGCGTCGCGGTTGATGCGCAACCACTGCTCGCGTCGACGGATCTTGTCGCCGACTCCTTCGGCCCACATGCGCGCCCATCCACCGCCGCGGGTTCGGGCTCGATCTCGCATCGAGAACCAGGACCGGTTCGCGCCGTGAATGGCGGCGGCGACGACCAGGTGCCGATCGTCCGGAGCGAGCCCGTAGGAGTCGACGAGCAGTCGGGCGCGTTCGGCCGGGTCGATTTCACGCATGACGGGTTCTCGATCCTCGACAGGCATCCACGCCCCCCACCAGAGCAGCAGGTTGCACACCTCGTCGATGCGCGTCGACGGGCGCACCAGATCGAAATCGATGAACGCATGCGCCTGACCGGCGCGGAATACGGTGTTCTCCGGCGTCACGTCCCGGTGGCCCAGGAAGTACGAGGCGGACGGTGCCGGCCTGCGTCCGCTCGAGTCGAACACGAGATCCGGCGGGATTCCCAATGGGACCAGCACATCGTCGAGGCGACGCAACAGCCGCGCCACCGAGGCCGCACGCGCGGGCTCGGCGACCCACGCCGGCCACGGACGTCCCGCGACCTCGCCGTCGATGTAGGTCAACACCTCCCGGCCGTGTGCGTCGATGCCGACGAAGCGCGGCGCACCGTCGAAGTCGACATCTTCCAGATGCCGGAGCACTCGGTGAACAGCCACCGAGTGTTCGCCAGTGGGCCGCCTCACCGTGTCGCCCACTCGCACGATGCCCTCGGTGACATCACCACCAGCAAGCGGTATCTCCCGCTCGCTCACAGCACAGTGCGCCGCGAGTCGGCGGTCACGATCGCGGTCTCGCGGGCCACCGCGAGACTGTCGCTCGCCGCGAGCACGTCATCGACGAACCACCATTGGCACGAGGCCTGCTGGCTGCTCGCCTCCACCACAGCGAACCCGTGGCTGTCGAGGTCGCACCACCGCATCGCAGGCAGCATATTCAGCAGTGCCGCCTCGTACTTCTTGCTCTCGGCGCCGCGCGGCCAGCCCATCTTGTCGTCGAGGTTCGGGGAGGTCACTGAGGTAACCGTCCACTCGATGAAGTCGCCCTCGGGTTCGCGCCGCGCGTGCTCTGCCGAGAAGTGCACGTCGCCGCTGAGCACGATCGTGCGTGGCGCGCGAATCACCGCGTCGACGAGCTGATCCTGCTCCCACCCGAACGTGTCCCACAGGTCATGGAACTCCTCGTCGCTGTCGGGCTCCACCATCTTCAGCTTGTGCAACGCGAACAAAGCATCGGTGTCGTGTACCGCCGGCTCGAGGTCGGAGATCATCGACGGGAGCGCGAGGAACGTCCAGCCCGGGCCGCCGGCCTGCACTAGGTCGAGCACCCACTCGCGCTGGGCATGACCGAGAGCGGTTTTGTCAGGGCCGTCAGGGCCGGCCGGGTCGGTGCGTGCGAGGCGGGTTTCGCAGAGCAGGATTCGTCCCGCCTCACCGAGGTCGATCTCCTGCCAGACATCGTCACCCTTCTCCGGGTGACGCAGCGTGGGCATCCAGTCCGACCAGACGCTCATCGCCGCATTCGAGCGGTCGATCCACGGTCCGTCCTTCGCGTCGTCGTGCTCCTGAGCACCTCCGAGCCAGGCGTTGTCGCTCAGCTCGTGGTCGTCGATCGTCGCGATGATCGCGTGCCGCGCGTGCATGCGAAGCAGGTCGGCGTCGCGGCGATACAGCGCGTAGCGGGTGTCGTAGTCGCTGCGGGTGACGCAGTCGCCGAGCGGGTCCATCAGCCGTCCGATATCCGCCCCAGGTGTCTGCTTGCCGGTCGGAATCTGTGCGGCCTCGTAGATGTAGTCGCCGAGGTGCAACACGAAATCGATGTCGTCCATATCCGCGACGGCCTTGTACGCATTGAAGAAGCCCGAGTTGTACTTCGCGCAACTGATCACGACGAATCGCACCGCGCGATCCACCGGGATCGTCTTGAACGATCCCTCGTCGGAGCGTGACCCGTCAGTCTCGAACCAGTAGCGGTACGGGCGCCCGGGCTCGAGGCCTCTCACCAGTGCGTGAATCGATCCCGTGACCGGGTCGGCAATCGCGCCACCCGCCTGCGGCTTCACCTCGCCGGCGGTGAGCACCGCGCGGTCGGTCGGCTCGACGAACCAACGAGCGGTACCTCCGGGAGTCGCGAGCTTGGCCCACAAGACGATCGAATCATGCGTGACGTCTCCGCTCGCGATGCCGAACACGAACGGAGAGGCGGCGCTGACGTCCTCGGACATGGCGCAATGCTAGGGCTGCGCAGCACCGCCTGCCGCACGATCGCTCGCCGGTCGGTCCGGTTGAACTGTCCCGATGGTGCGTGACCTGGTGATAATCGAGTAATGGCTGCGCGTGGTGGGGGCGCTCGGAACGACGTGCCCGGTGATACCGGCAGCACGAGGAGCGCGGCCGCGTTGGACGGGCATCGCAGGCGTCTGCGGCCTTGGCGGATCGCCTATGGCGTGGCAATCCTGATCGTTATCGTGTGTTCGGTCGTCGCTGTCGCGATTGCGTACGACCACGGCGAGATCTCGCATGTGACGTTGCGGACGGCGATCGCTCCGCGTCCGATCGCATTGCAGCCCACTTCTCCGTCACCACAACCTGCATGGTCGAGCAGTGATCATCCAGCGAGTGGCCGGCCGCTGTGGGGCGGCACGGTCGTCTCGTACGACGAGCACACCGTTCGCGGACGTGATGCGCTGACCGGAGATCCGACCTGGGCATACACGAGAACCGACCGCACCGTGTGCGGCGCGGTACAAGACCAGGGCGTCACGGTCGCGGTGTTCCGACTCGGCGATCGGTGTGATGAGTTGACTGCGCTCGACAGCCAGACCGGGACGCGGGAATGGACTCGCACGTTGTTCGAAGACGGTGCGCCCTTCGCCGGGACGGCGACCTATTCGGTCGTTCCCGGCGCGGTGATGTTCGTTTCCCGAACGTCGATCTACACCATCGCCACCACGAGTGCCGACGGCGTCGCACCCGGAATCGATCTATGGAAGTTTCATCACGACGGCTGCGCAATCCAGGGTGCGACGATCGGGGAATCGGGCGCGCTGATCTCCCAAACGTGCCGCAAAGAGCAGTGCACCGGAGTGAAATTCTGCGCAGATGGCAACCAGCTGCTTGCTCCGATCCGAGACCGCCGGATACGACGACAGCGGTTCGAACCAAGCCAACCCCGACCGCATCGTGTGGAACGACATCGACTCGACTCGTCAGCCCGCGTCGGCCGGACGCGCGGTCGCCGCGATCGACGACGGCCGGCGGCAGCTTGTCCTTCTCTCGGCGACCACCGGCAAGGTCATCGCAACCCGATCGCTGGCGACAGGTGCTCGAATCGGGTCGTCGAACGTCGGTTACGCGAGCAACGCTGATCTCATCTGGTCGGCAGGGCGCAGCTACGCCGTGCGGGGCGCCGACGTCGTGTGGCAGCGTCCCTCGACGGGACCGTTGTCCATCACGTCAGCCACGGCGAATCAAACGCCGCCGCTGAACACCGCCGTCATCGTTGGTCGAACAACCGCCGGCGCGGTCATCGTGAACGGTCGAGACGGATCGGTCGAGCGGGCGATACCACTGCCACGCAGCACGACCTGCTCCACATCGAAAACTACAAACTTCGTGATTCCCGTTGGCAGCGGTCTCATGTGTTACGGCCAAAGCATCAGCGTGTACCAGTAACCTCGGCTGGCGGCGCCTCATGCGGAACCGCGTTCCGAGGTTGCGTCGCCGTTGGCGGCAACCACCCGCACCGTGGCGAGAGCCGGGTCGGCGGCGTAGGCGATACGAACCCCGGCACGACGTGCATGGGCGAGCGCTTCGAGCGTTGCATCAGTGATCACTTCGCCGGGCGCGAGGACGGGGATGCCGGGCGGGTACGGCGCGATGAGTTCGGCGCTGATGCGACCCACGGCTTGGTCGAGGGGCACGGCTTCGGAGGCGGCGAAGAAGGCCTGCCGCGGCGAGAGGGCGGCGACCGGGTCGATTCGGTAACCAGCAGCGCCGATCACGGGCCGCGCCGGGCCGCGGCGACGCTCGATCGATCGGACGAGTGCTGCGGTCAGCTTGTCGATCGTCTCGGCGGTGTCGGCCAACGTGACGACGGCGATCACCTGGTCGCGATCGGCAGATTCGACAGGCAGGCCATCGGCCAGCAGATCCTGTTCGACGGCGTTGCCGTCGGCGCCCGTGCCGGCCAGGACGAGCGTGAGCTTCAGCGGATCGACGCTCGCGCCGTCCAGCACGGTCAGCCCGTCGATGCGACGCAGCCGTTCGCGGGCCGCTGCAGTCGCGACGATTGCGGGGCCGAGCAGCGTCGCACCGTCGCGTTCGAGCAGCGCGCGGCTGGCGTCGATACTCGCGAGGATCGCGCCGGCCGGGCTGGTGGTGGCGGTCGCCTCGACCCCGGCATCGAGTCGCGCCGCGTCGATGCGCTCGGTGCGTGCGAGCACGAGCGCCGCCTGGCTCCACGCCGGCAGTGTTTTGTGCGCGCTGATGACCATCGCGTCGGCGCCGAGTTGCAGGGCATGCCGCGGCAGTTCCGGATGGAAGCCGAAGTGCGCGGCCCACGCCGCATCGACGATCAGCGGCACGTCGCGCTCGTGCGCCGCATCGGCCAGTCCGGCGACGTCGCCGACGGTGCCCACGTACGACGGATCTCCGACGAACACGGCCCGCACGTCGGGGTGTGCGGCCAGCGCTCGACGCACGGCGTCAGGTGCGACACCCACCGGCGCACCCGTCCGCGGATCTACGTCCGGGCGCACCCAGACGGGATCGAGCCCGGCGAGCACCAGACCGAGCAGCAGCGAGCGGTGCAGCGTCCGGCTGACAATGACGCGGTCACCGTCACCGGCCACCGCGAGCGCGAGCGCCTGGTTGGCGTGTGTAGAGCCGCCGGTGGAGAACCGGCAGAAGTCTGCCTGCCACAGCCGCGCGGCGCGTGCCTCCGCCTCGGCGAGTACTCCGGCAGTGAGTTTCATCGTGTCGAGGCCGGCGTACAGAGGCACGTCGCCGGCCACTACATCGCCGACCAGGTCGTCGCGGTGCTTGTGCCCGGGGATCGTGAACGGCACGGGCGGCTGCTCGCGGAAGCGAAGCCACGCATCGAGCAGCGGGGCCTCGGAGCGCAACCCGCGTGGGTCAGTCGGCATGGTCGCGGGTCACGTCGCAGACAGGTCGGCGTTGAGCGCGTCGAACCGCTCGAGCCGCGAGCGCAGGGGAGTGCCGGAGCGTTCCACTGCGCCGAGCACCAACGCCTCGACGATGGCAAGCGCCGGAGTCAGCGTGATGAACGGCGCCGGTCCTTCGACCGACGACGTCAGCAACACCGTGGCGGACGAGGCCACCGGGCTGAGGTAGGTGTCGGTCAGCACGATCAACGCGGCACCGGCCGCGGCCGCGCCGCGTCCGAAGTCGACGACCTCGTCGTCGTAGCGGCGGTAGTCGAACACGACGATCACCGACTCCGGGGTGACGTCGAGCAGCGTCGAGGCGCGCGATGCCCGTTCACCCGCGACGAAGCCGACGTCCGGACGCAGCAGCGACAACGAGCGCGCGAGGTACAGCGCGTGGACGCACGAGACCCGTCCGCCCGTCACGAACACCGGACGTGTGGCGTCGGCCAGCATCGTCACCGCGGCGTCGAACTCGACCGGGTCGATACCGAACAAGGAGTCGCGCAAGGCCGTGCTCACGCTGCGTTCGAAGCGACGCAGCAACGGGCTCGAGCGCTCCGAGTCGTCGACGACCGGATAGCGCTGCACGGGCCCCGCGCTGCGCGCGGACAGTTCCGAACGCAGCTGTGACTGCAGTTGCGAGTAGCCGGCGAAGCCGAGTTTGGCGACCAGCCGGACGACGGTCGGTCCGCTGACGCCGGCGTTCGCGGCGAGCGCCGCCACCGACTGCAACCCGGCCGCCGGATAGTCCGACATCAACGTCTGCGCGACGCGCAGTTCGGCAGGGGTGAGTTGGCGCCGCTCGCTGCGGATCACCTCCGCAACGGTCGTCGGCGCCATGACGGTCAGTACTTCCAGCGAGCTGCCGCGGCGATGTCGTCCGGGGACGAATCGGCGAACCGATCGATCTCCGCGCGCCGAAGGTCGACGATCGTGGTCGCGAGCTCCGTCCCGAGTGCAGCAGCGAGAACCTCGTCCGCTTCGAAGGCGTCCGTCGCTTCAGCCAGCGTGTGCGGCAGCGCAGCGACGCCGAGCGACTCGAGCTCGGATTCCGACAGCGACACGGGATCGACGTTCACCGGTTCGGGCAGCGGGGTGGACGACGCGAGACCGTGCAGCCCCGCGGCGAGCACCGCTGCCACGACGAGGTACGGGTTCGCGGACAGGTCGAAGGCCTTGACCTCGAGGTTGGCCGCACCCGGGTTGCCGGGCGATCCGGTCACCAGTCGCAGCGCGGCCTCTCGGTTCTCGAGCCCCCAGACCTGGAACGCGCCCGCCCAGTGGCTCGGGATCAATCGCAGGTAGCTGGCCGGTGCGGGCGCGCCGATGGCGAGCGACGCGGGCAGGTGATCGAGCACCCCCGCGGTGAATTGCTCGGCTTCGCGGTGCATGCCGTACCGCCCGTCCCCGCCGGTGAAGATGTTCTGCTCGCCGCGCCACAGTGACAGGTGCACATGGCCGCCGTTCCCGACTCCCTCGGCGAGCACCTTCGGCGAGAACGACGCGAACAACCCGCGACGTGCGCTCAGCGCGCGAATGGTCTCGCGGACGAGCACCATCGTGTCGGCCGCCTCGACCGGGCCTTCGGCGGCAACGGAGAGCTCGTACTGCGCGGCGCCGTACTCGGGGTGGATCTGATCGACGGCGACGCCTTGCTCGTCGAGTGCGACGAGCAGTTCGCGCAGGTAGTCAGACTGCTCGATCAGCCGGGTGTAGCCGTAAGCCGGACCGGTGGCAGCCGGCGTGAACTCCGGTGTTGTCGTTGACAACGCCCACTCGATCTCGAACGCCATCTTCGCCGTGTAGCCCGCTTCGGCCAGCCGAGTGACCGCGTTCAGAGCGGCGGTGCGCTGGTCTTGTGGGTGCACCTCGCCGTCCTGCCGGTAACGGACGGCCGGTGCCCACGCCCAGCCCGGCTGCGCGCTGAGCACGACGAGCCGGTCGAGGTCGGGATGCAGGCGCAAGTCACCCACCGGCCCGCCGGCGACCCGCCCGGCGACGATCATGTCGTCGGGCAGGAACGCGTCGAAGACCGGCGAAGCGCCGATGCCCCATCGTGCGGCGCTCTCGAGCTTGGCGAGCGGGACGGCCTTGACGCGAGTCACCCCGCTGTTGTCGACCCACGTCGTTGCCACCCCGACCACGCCACGCTCGGCGAGTTCGGCCCGCATCGTGGTTGCCTTTGCCGCCTGCGCCGCACGCTGTTGTTCGTCCACGTCCGGGGATGTTACGGCGAGTGAAACGTTTGTTACAGACCTTGACGCCTCTTTTCTTTCCGATTCAGCACGGGCACACTCGCGGAAGGAATCGCGAGACGGGGGACGAGATGGCAACGGACATCGGCAAGCAATCGGTCGCACCGCCCACTACTTCGTTGCGGCGAAATCTGTCCGTGTGGCAGGCGGTCGGCATGTCGATCGCGCTGATGGCGCCGAGCATGGCGGCGAACATCAACCCGCAGGGAGTGGTGCCCACGGTCGGACGGGCCGTGCCGCTCGCGTTCCTGCTGGCTGCAATCGGCGTGCTGCTCGTGTCCTACGGCATCGTGCGGTTGTGCCAGTACTACCAGCACTCCGGTTCGGTCTATGCCTTCGTCGGCGCGACCCTCGGTGCGCGCACGGGCGCGGTCTCCGGCCTTGCGCTGTTCGCGACGTACACGTTCTACGGCGTCGTGACGTCGTGCGCGTCCGGCATCCTCGGGACGTCCTTCCTCGACGGCGTCGGCATCTGGAAGAACCCGCCGACCTGGGCACCGTTCCTGCTCGCAGCGATTTCGCTGGTGCTCGCACTGTGGCTCACGATCATGCCGGCGAAACGCGGTACGTCCACGCTGCTCGTGATCGAAGGCGCGACCGTTGCGCTGATCCTCGTCGTCTGCGCAGTGGTGTTCGTCCGCGTCGTCAGCAAGAACGCACCGGACGGCGGAACGCAGCACTTCACTCTCGACGTCTTCAAGGTCACGCCGGGCACCAGCACGAGCACGCTGTTCCTCGGCATCGTGTTCGGCTTCCTGTCCTTCGCCGGCTTCGAGGCCGCGTCGACGCTCGGCGAAGAGACCGCACGTCCGCACCGCGACATCCCGCGCGCGATTCTCGGCACTGCGATCTTCGGCGGCGTCTACTTCACCGTTGTGACCGCGATCGAGATGATGGGTTTCGGCACGAACGCGGCCGGCGTGAAGGCGTTCGGGGCATCGGGCTCGCTCGTCGGAGACCTCGGTACGTCCTACATCGGTTCGTGGGTCGGCGACCTCGTCAGTGCAGGCGCGACGATCAGCGCCTTCGGGTGCTGCCTTGCGTGCATGGTCGGCGCGGCACGACTGCTGTTCGCGATGAACCGCGACCTCGTGGGCCAGAAGGGTCTGTCGACGCTCACCCGGCAGGGCACGCCCGCGCGCAGCGCACTCGCCGTCGCGATCCTGATGGGCGCGATCATCGTGGTCATGCACTTCGCGTTCGGCGCCGAGGCCTTCGACGCGTTCTTGTGGTCGGGCACGATCGGCACGCTGATCCTGCTCGTGGCCTACGTGCTGACGACGATCGGTGCGATCCGGCTGCTGTTCTTCCAGCGCAAGATGACCGTGCCCACGTGGCAGATCATCATCCCGATCCTCGCGCTCGTGGTGCTCGGCTACACGATCTACCGCAACGTGCTGCCCTACCCGGCGTCCGGACAGCCCGCCTACTGGTTCCCGATCGTGGCCGGCGGATGGATCGCGTTGTGCATCGTGCTCGTCGTGGTCTTCGGCGGCGCGGCGGCACGCCTCGGACGCAGCCTCGCGGCTGAGGACGGGTTCATGACCGATCAATCCGATCGGTTGGTGCAGCCCGGGCAGCGCGCGTGACGGGTGTCGCCGCCGACCTGTCGCTGATCGATCACCACTGCCACGGCGTCCTTCGCAACGACTCGGAACGCCCCGAGTTCGAGGCGATGCTCACCGAGGCGGACGGTCCGAGTTCGTGGCACGGGACGCTGTTCGACACGCAGGCCGGGCTCGGCGTGCGTGCGATATGCGCGCCGTTGCTCGACCTGCCGCGCTTCGCCGACGCTGACGACTACCTCGCCCGGCGCCGCGAGCTCGGCTGGGAGGAGGTCAGCCGGCGCATGCTCGGCGCGACCGGGATCGAGCATTACCTTGTCGACACCGGTTTTCTGGCCGACCAACTCACGTCGCCGGACGAACTCGCCGATCTGGGATCGGCGTCCGCGCACGAGATCGTCCGGTTGGAGAACATCGCCGAGCAGGTGCTCGCCGACACCGACGCGACCGATTTCGCCGACGCCGTTCGCACTGAGTTGGGACGGTTGGCGCCTGCGGCTGCCGGGTTCAAGTCGATCGCTGCCTACCGGGTCGGACTCGACCTCGACCCGCGCCGTCCGAGCGACGCCGAGGTCGAGGCTGCAGCGGCACGTGTCGGGGCGACCGCTCGCCTCGCCGACGAGACGCTCACCAGGTTCTTGATCTGGACGGCGCTGGACCTCGGCGGGCCAGTGCAGTTCCACGTCGCCTACGGAGATGCCGACGTCGACCTGGCCACGTGCGATCCACTGCTGCTCACGCCGTTGCTGCGCGCGAGCGTCGGCGCGCGTGCGCCGATCATGCTGCTGCACAACTACCCGTTCCAACGCTCGGCGGGTTATCTCGCGCAGGTGTTCGACCACGTGTTCGTCGATGTCGGGCTCGCGTTGCACAACGTCGGGACGCGCGCAGACGCGATCCTCGCCGAACTCCTCGAGCTCGCACCGTTCGGGTCGGTGCTGTTCTCGAGTGACGCCTGCGCGCTGCCCGAGCTGTACGCACTGAACACAGCACTGTTCCGTCGCGCATTGGGAGCCTTCTTCGACGACGGCGTGGCGCGCGACTACTGGTCTTCGTCCGATGCCGAACGGCTCGCCCGCATGATCTGCCGCGACAACGCCGTGCGCGCATACGGACTCGATCCGTCGTGACCGTCGTCGACGCAACTCTCGCTGCGCGGTTGACCGCGGCGCTCGACGACGAGCTGCCGGCCGCCACGCAGTTGCGCCACCGTCTGCACGCCGATCCGCGCGCGTCCGGCGACGAAGCCGACACCGCCGCTGCCGTCGTCAAGGCGCTCGTCACGGACGCCGGTTCCGGGATCGTCGACAGCTCGGTCGCCGACACCGGACGCATCCTGCGCTTCGGCGACTCGCGCGTCGCGCTGCGGGCGGAGCTCGACGGTCTGCCGCTCACCGAACACAGCGACGTGGCATGGACGGCAACGGGTGCAGTCATGCATGCGTGCGGTCATGATGTGCATCTCGCCGCGATGGTGGCCGCAGCCCGCGCCATTCGATCGTGCGGACTCGATGTCACCGCGATCCTGCAACCCCGCGAAGAGGGCGCGCCGTCCGGTGCTCACGACATCGTCGAGTCAGGTGCGCTCAAGACGTTCGGCATCGACGCGATCATCGGCGCGCACGTCCAGCCGAAGGTTCCCGTGGGTGTCATGGCGGTGACGCCCGGCGTCGTGAACGCCTCGGTCGATGAGTTCGAGATCGTGATGACCGGACGCGTCGGGCACGCCGGATATCCGCACACGGTTGCCGATCCGGTCCTCGCCATGGCTGCGGCAACGGTCAATCTGCAACAGCTGCCGGCGCGACGAGTCGATCCCGTCCACGGCGCCGTGTGCGTGGTCACCGAGGTACACGGGGGCGCTGCTCCGAACGTGATCCCCGAGCAGGTGTTCGCACGGGGCACGTTGCGCGTGATGCGTGACGAGGACCGCGACCAGATGGCGGCCGCGCTCACCTCGGTGGTCGAGCACACCGCCGCGGCGTACGGCTGCAGCGCGGTGGTGCGCTTGATCGACAACGAGCCGCCGCTGCACAACGACGCGTCACTCGCGTCGGCGACGACCGCGGTATTGCGCGAGCTCGGCTATCCCGTCATCGACGACTTCCGCTCCTTCGGTGCCGACGACTTCGCGTTCTACTGTCGGTCCGCCCAGGCTTTGATGATCTTCGTCGGAGTCGACGGCGCAGGTCTGCACGACCCGTCATTCGTGCCCTCGGACGACACGATCCGCGACGTAGCCCTGGCCCTGCTCGCCGGCTACCAGGCAGCACAACAGCTCTGACGGAAAAAGACTTCGAAAAAGTTGTCGTCGGGTGCGACCTCTGCGGCTCTTACCGGTGTCAGACCGATGCGCAGGGCATCGGTCACACCCGGAGGGGAACCGTCATGAGCTTCAAGAATCTCGCCAGCCGCGCCGCCGTCGCCACGATCGCCACGCTCGTGCCCGTCGTCGCTGCAGTGTCGGGCGCCGGGTCGGCGTCCGCGACCACCGCGCACCCGGCCGTGACCGTCCGCGCACTGCCGATGTCGCACACGTCCGGCTGCCCGCAGACCACGAATCTGAGCGCCCGGATCCTGTCCAACGGCCCGGCTGTCGTCCGCTTCCACTGGTTGCGCAGCGACGGTTCGTCGGGTCGCACGGGGATGCTGCGCTTCCGCGGGCGCGGCCACCACTCATTCGTCGTGCACTCCGACTGGCAGGTTCCTGACGACTCCACGCGCTGGGAGCAGCTCGTCGTCTCGAGCCCGGATCACGTCACCACCCGGCGGATGTCCTTCACGACCTACTGCGCGACCGACGTGTACACGGCCTACGCCAGCGCGACCGACTCGAGCGCACTGTGCGGTGACGTCTACACCGATCTGGGCGGGATGATCGAGCTCAGCGGCACCCCGCCGACGAGCCTGCGTTACTACTGGATCGTCGACGGCACGATCGTCGGCGACACCACCGTCACCGATCCGGCCACGCTCGCTTCGGGAGTGCTGAACCCGACGTTCCACTACGCCTTCATCGCATCACGCGGAACGACCTACCACGATGCGGTCCTGTACGCCGAGACCACGGACGGCAGCGCGTCCTCGACATCGAACGCCGCGTACTTCACCACGACCTGCGCGTGAGCGATCGCTCCCGCACCGGCCCCGGGCGCCTCGTGCGCCCGGGGCCTCGCGTCACCGCTGGAGACCTAGCGCGACCTGGACACGAAGCCGCACTCGTAGGCCAGGACGACCGCCTGCACACGGTCGCGCACGCCGAGCTTGGCGAGCATCCGCGCCACATGCGTCTTGACCGTTGACTCGGCCACCACCATCGCAGCGGCGATCTCGGCGTTCGACAGTCCGCGCGCGACCAGCCGGAGCACCTCGAGCTCGCGATCGGTCAGGGCTGCGACTGCTGCGGGGATACCGGGCGGCTCGTCGCCGGCGGGTCCGGCCGCGAACTGCTCGACCAGTCGACGCGTGATGGACGGCTCGATGAGTGCGTCCCCGCCCGCCGCCGCGCGCACCGCGGCGACAAGGCGGGAGGCCGGCGCGTCCTTCAGCAGGAATCCGTATGCCCCGGCACGCAGCGCCCGCACTACGTACTTGTTCTCATCGAAAGTCGTCAGCACGACGACCCGGGGTGCGTCCGGGAACGTCATCAGGTGCTCGGTGGCGGCCAGTCCGTCCAGCTTCGGCATCCGGATGTCCATCAGGACGACATCGGGTCTCAGGTTGCGCGCCTTCTCGACGGCGTCGACGCCGTCCTCGGCCTCGCCGATCACTTCGATGCCCGGCTCGGACTGCAGGATCACCCTGAAGCCGGCGCGCAGCAGCTGCTGATCATCGGCGATGAGCACCCGGATCGGCTGGCTCGGCGCGGACATCGTGTCATTGTCGCCTGGGCGTCATCCGTTCGGACTACTGGTACGGCAGAGATAGCCCGTGATGAGGACGACCGAGGCACCCCTCGATTCCTACGTTGATGCCACACCGGACGAGCCGGTGTCCATCTGAGAGGGAACGACACGATGAAGACCATCTTCCGCGGGCTGCGACCGCTCGACTACCTGCTGGCGGTGGGCGTCACCGCGCTCGGCGTCGTGCTCATGATCGTGAACATGCATGGATCGGACGACAAGACCCGCATCGACTCGACGTCCTGGACGCTGATCCCGGTCTTCGCCGCAGCCACCGTGCCGATCCTCTGGCGACGCCGCAACCTCTGGGCCGTGCTCGCCGTCACCGCGGCCGCGCTCGCCGTCCATGATGTCGCGTTCGGGTGGGTCGTCCGTTGTGGTGCCGGCCTTCCGCTGTCGTTCGCGCTGGCCTACGCGGTCGGACGACTGATGATCGATCGCAAGCAGTCCTACGCAGGGCTTGCGGCAATCGTGGGCATTCAGGTGCTTGTGCTGGTCCGCGACTCGGCCGCAGGATTGGGCATCATTGCGTTCACCGCGGTGATCGCTGCAGCGGTGTGGGGAGTCGGACTGTTCGTGCAAGCCCGCGCGCAGGTCGCCGTTGTCGCGGAGACCGAAACCCGCGTCAAGACGTTCGCCTGATTCATCAGATGGGACCGAGGAGGGTCGCCGTGAGCGCCGAACTGTTTCGGGGGATCCGCCCGATCGACGCGGTGCTGACGGCGATCCTCTGCGCGCTGGGCGCTTTCCTGTCCGTCGAGGTGATCGAGAGTGCGGCCTGGACCGCCGGGATCGACTCCCACTCCTGGCTGCAGTTGCCGCTGTTCGTCGCCAGCATGTTGCCGGTGCTGTGGTGGCGACGGAACCTCGTCGTCGCGATCGCCGCGTCGTCCTTCTTGATGCTCGTCCACGATCTGGCGTTCGGCCATGTGGTGCGTTGCGGAGCCGGGCTGCCGCTGACGTTCGTCTTCGCCTTCCTCTGCGGTATCTCGTCCACGTCGCAGCGCCAGCGGCTGACCGCGGTTGTTCTGACGTTCGTGCTCGCCACCGTCGTGCTGATCTGGGATACCGCGGCCGGGCCGGGAATCCTGCCGGCGGTCGTGCTGATCTCGGTCGTGTTGTACGCGATCGCTCGGATCGTCGCGCATCGGGCGACGATGGTCGTGGCGCTGCGGCAACGCAACGAGGAGCTGCGACTGCTGCGCGACGAACGCGCCGCGCTCGAGGTGAGCGATGATCGCGCGCAGCTCTCGCTGCGGTTGGAGACGCTGCTCGACGAGCGGCTGACCCAGCTGGCAGCAGCCGCCGAGAACGGACGGACCGTCACCGATCAGGCGACGGTGCAGGCGCTGCTCGTCGATCTCGAAGAGTCGAGTCGGCAGACGCTCGGCAACATGCGCGAGATCGTCGGATTGCTGCGAGGCGGCGAGGTTGCCCTCGCCCCGGCACCGTCGGTTGCGCACCTCGACGCCCTCCTTGCCCGGCACGTCCGCGGCGGATCGCGGTTGCGGGTCTCCGGTGATCCCCGCGTGCTGCCCGCGAGTGTCGAGCTGTCGGCGTATCGCATCGTCGAGCACCTCATCTCGGCGCTGAACGACGAGCCGTCAGCGCCGGTGGGCGTCACCATGACGTTCTCCGACGATGCCTTGGAGATCCTGGTTGCCGGGGGCGTCCCGAAGGGTTCGGACCTGCGTGGAGCGGTGGGTAGAGCCAGGGAACGAGCCGTACTGCATGCCGGCTCGCTCGACCTCAAGGTGTCGCGCGGACGTGCGCGGGTGCTGGCCCACCTGCCAGTACTGAGCGACGCCTGACCGTGGAGCGCTGGGTCGCGCTCGCGCGGCGCTACGAGCAGCTTCTGATCGTGGCCGCGGTGCTGGCGCTCACCGCAATCCCGTATGCAGTGCACAGCGATGTGCACACAGCCGGGGAATGGGTCGGCGCCAGCGGCGTCGTTCTCGGTTCTCTTGCCCTCGCACTGTGGCGGCAGCACACGCTCCTGGTGCTGCTGTTCGGGCCGATGCTGCTGCTGATCAGTACCGTGACCGGCCCCGACCCCGGAAATTTCGTGCTGCTGGTCCTCGTCGCGTACGCCGCGCTGACTGCAGAACACTTCGGCGGACGGGCTGCATGGGTGGCCGGGTTCGGCTGCGCCGCGTATATCGCCGTCCTCTACTTCCTGACCGACCAGAACGGCAGCCCGGGCCTGGTCATCCTGATCGCGCCGGGCTTCCTCGCCGGCACTGCGCTGCGGCTGCGCCGTGAGACTGCCGAACAACTCGCCGAACGCGGACGCGAGCTCGACGCCGAACGCGAGCTGTTCGCCGACGTCTCGGTCCGCAACGAGCGGGCTCGGATCGCCAGCGAGCTGCACGACATCGTCGGACACGCGCTGAGCGTCATGGTGGTGCAGGCGGCCGCGGGGCAGCGGCTGGTCGTGCAGTCGCCGCAGGCAGCTGCGGAATCGCTCACTGTCATCGCCGAGTCGGCCCGGCAGGGACATGCCGATCTGCAGCGCCTGATCGACCTGCTGGCGGGGACGGACGTGGTCAGCCCCGACCTGTCACTCATCGATGAGGTGATCAATCAGGCGGCCCGCAGCGGACTTCAGGTGACCTGCCGGCTCGAGGGCGATCGAGACGGCGTCGACGCCGCGACGGCGCACGTTGCCTTCCGAGTCGTCCAGGAGAGTCTGACCAATGCGCTTCGCCACGCTCCCGGCGCGCAGGTTCGCGTGCTAGTGCGCAGCGAGTCGGGCGGCCGCGCGATGACGGTGCACGTCGAGAACGACGCGACTCCGGAGTGCGCGTCCGGTCTCACCGGAACCGGCCGTGGCCTGATCGGACTGCGTGAACGCGTCCTCGGTCTAGGTGGCTCGTTCTCCGCCGGACCGGCATCGGGTGGGGGATGGGCAGTAGTGGCCCAACTCCCCGGCGGGCGTCGCCCGCAGGGATGACGGTCAGCCATCGGATTCCCTCGTAAGAGGGACGCTTACGACCGTCAAGTCTCCTTAGGTTTGGACACGAATCAGGTTGTCGGACAAAGGGATCCGCGCCTGACCACGCAACAACCAAACCTAGGGGGACGCATGTCTCGAAAGATCACGATCATCGCCGCCACCGGCATCACAGCGTTGTCGCTGGCGGTCACCGGTGCGACGTTGGCAGGTGCAGCACCGTCCACGGCGTCGCACACGCTCAAGTTCACGTCGGTGCAGACAGCGCAGAGGTCGGTCGGCAAGAACAGGTTCGTCGACTCCGACAAGGACGTCCGGAACGGAAAGGTCGTCGGGTACGACATCGTCGACGGGGCCTATCACCCCAAGACGCGCACGATCACCGTCGATGTCGCCGCCGCCCTGAAGGGCGGCATCGTCTACCTGTCCGGGAGCGGTAACGTCGTGAGCGGCAAGTTCACCGGCAAGATCACCGGCGGCACCGGCACGTTCAAGGGCGTGCGTGGCACCGTCACGGGCCAGGCGAGCGGCAAGCAGGAGCAGAACGAAAAGCTGGTCATCGTCTACCACCACTGACTCCCGCGGCAGTAGCAACATGGTGTCGGCACTGGAGCTCCGGCGGTGCATCCGGTGCCGACAGCATGTTCGCCGCGCCATTTCGACGGTCCGGATCACCGCGCCGGACGAGCCGAAAACGATCAGGTTTTCCTTCCGAATGACCGGTTTCCGTCGGCGTCGGCGGGTACAGCAGAGTAAGACGTGATCAGCGAACCTTGATTCTCGGCGCGCGTCATGGAAGAACCGGGGCAGGTTTGTGATTGTGCTGTCATGACCTCACTTGCCGATCGGACGATCGCTGCATTGCGTGCGGAGCACGATGCCCTGGCCACGATCGTGGCCGACCTGCCCGACGCCGAACTGGTCGGGCCATCAGGAGCCACGGAATGGACGGTCGCTGACGTCCTGTCGCATCTCGGCAGTGGCGCCGTGATCACCGGCGCGGGACTCGAGGTGGCGCTTGGCGCACGCGAGGCGCTCGAGGAGGGTTTCAATCAGTCGGTCTGGGACACGTGGAACGCGATGAGCCCGGCCGACCAGAGAGCCGGTTTGCTCGAGCGTGATGAGGAGCTGGTTGCGGCGTTCGAGGCGCTGGACGGTGAGCAGCGCGACTCGCTCCGACTCGAGGTCGGGTTCCTGCCCGAGCCGGCGTCGGTTGCCATGTTCGCCGGCATGCGGCTGAACGAGGTGGCCCAACACTCGTGGGACGTGCGCGTGGCGCGAGACGGTGCCGCCGGGCTGCTGCCTGACTCGGCGAGTGCGCTGGCCGAGCAGTTCTCGAGCGAGCTGGCGTTCCTGCTCGGATTCGTCGGCAAGGCCGATCAGATTGCCGACCCCGTCCGGCTCGAGATCGCGGACTCAGGATATGAGCTGACGATCGCCGAGTCGGTGTCGCTGGCCAAGTCGGGTGGCGAGGCGACGGCCCACTTCGTCGGTCCGCTCGAGGCCGCGATCCGACTGGTTGCCGGTCGGCTCGGCCCGACACATACGCCGGATGCGGTTGCAGTCACGGGAAACGTCACCCTCGACGAGCTGCGAAAGGTGTTTCCCGGCTACTGAACGTGCCCGGTATCGGTATCGAGATCAACGATCCGGCGTGGTCGACTGCCCAGGTGGTTACTCTCGCTGAGTGGACGTCGATGAGACGTGGGCTGCGGTGCTGGATCTCTGCCGTGAGCTGGGCCCGATCGTCGTAATGCGTTCGCGATTCGGTCCCAAGCCGGCGATGGTCGTGAGCGGGCGCGAGTTCGCGCATTGGGAGGGCCCGGGTCGTATCGATCTGAGGATCACCGCATCAGGGTGGCGCCGACTGGAAGGCCGTTTCGACGACGACCCGGCCGTCAGTCGCACCGCGACGCGACGTGACTGGATTGACCTGCGGCTGTCGGGGCCTGCCGATGTCGGACGACTTCGAGCGCTCTTCGAAGTCGCCGTCGCAGCCAACGGCTGACCGCACTCAGAGCTGAAACATCGCCGGCGCAAAGACCAGCGCCCCCGGACACGCCTCGTGCGTCGTGTAGATCGCCGGGAGAACTCGTCCCGCTGCAGATCTTGCATTTGCCCAGGATTGTGGTGAATTCTCTTGCGCATGTCCCGCGGTCATCTCAACGGAGTGGTCACGCCATGACACGTACCGAGGAAGTTGCTGACGCGCCGATCGCTGAATTCGACAACGGCGACGGACGGATCACGCTCGACAAGAGCGATCCACGCCTGCTTGACAGCAAGTACAGCAACGACGACCTGGCTCCGACAACGATCGAACAACGGCACTGGGGGCTGTACAACTACACAGCACTGTGGGTAGGGATGTCGCACTGCATCCCCAGCTATCTGCTCGCGTCCGGGCTGGTCGCGCTGGGCATGAACTGGGTGCAGGCGATCATCTGCATCGGTGCTGCGAATCTGATCGTGCTCGTGCCGATGCTGCTCAACGCGCACGCCGGCACCAAGTACGGGATTCCGTTCCCGGTCTTTGCCCGCGCGTCGCTCGGCGTGCGCGGAGCCAACTTCGCCGCGATCCTTCGCGCGTTGATCGCGTGTGCGTGGTTCGGCATCCAGACCTGGATCGGCGGCGAGGGCATCTACGTGTTGCTGGGCAAGCTGGCCGGCAACGGTTGGCAGAACGCCGGCCAGGTGTTCGGCTATCCGTGGACGCAGTGGGTGTGCTTCTTCGCGTTCTGGGCGGTGCAGATCGTCATCATCCTGCGCGGGATGGAGACGCTGCGACGCTTCGAGAACTGGGCCGCGCCGTTCGTGATCCTGGGCGCGATCGCGCTGCTGATCTGGATCACGGCCAAGGCCGGCGGTCTCGGCCCGCTGGTCCACCAGCCCGCGAAGCTCGGCTGGGGCGGGGACTTCTGGCCGGTGTTCTTCCCGGCGCTCATGGGGATGATCGGCTTCTGGTCGACGATGTCGCTCAACATTCCCGACTTCACGCGATTCGGTGGTAGCCAGCGCAAACAGATGTGGGGTCAGGCTCTCGGTCTACCGACGACGATGACCTTCTTCGCGTTGCTTGCCGTGCTGATCACATCAGGGACCGAGACCGTCTACGGTCACGCGATCTGGGATCCGATCCAGCTGTCGTCCAAGCTCAACAACGACTTCGGGATCGTCATCGCGCTGATCGTGGTCATGGTCGCGACGGTGTCGACGAACGTCGCGGCGAATACCGTCAGCCCGTCCTACGATTTCTCGAATATCGCACCGCGCATCGTCAGCTTCCGCGTCGGCGGAGTGATCACCGGCGTCATCGCGATCATCATGCAGCCCTGGCGGCTGCTGTCGAACCCGCACGTCTACATCTTCACCTGGCTCGGCTTCTACGGCGGCCTGCTCGGTGCGGTGGCCGGACTGCTTGTCGCCGACTACTGGATCGTGCGCCGGTCGCGATTGGCGCTGGGCGAGCTGTACATCCGCGAGGGACGCTACTGGTACTCGGGCGGCTGGAACGTGGTCGGCGTGATCGCTGCGGTGCTGGGCATGGTGCTTGCTTGTGGTGGCGCCTACTCGACACCGGGCAACGGCCCGTTCCCGCAGGACGGGCTGATCCCGTTCCTCAAACCGCTTTATGACTACAGCTGGGCGGTTGGCTTCGGTAGTGCGTTGCTCGCGTACGTGGTGCTGTTCCCGATCGCCGCGAGGAGCAGCGGCGCGCGCACAGCACGTGACGGCTCACTTCCCGAGCGCGCTGACGTTCGCAGCGACGCATAGCCAGCGTTCGTCGCGTCGTTGCCTTGGTCGGAGGCGATGTAATCAGCGTTCAGCTGCCGGAGCTCCGCGAGGTCATTTTTCTGGACTTCGGAGTTCATTCGGATGTGCGTATGCCGGGGTGCGCGCTGTCGATCACGGCCTCGTACTCGGGGTGGGTGTCGATGAAGTCGCGGACGAACCTGCAGAAGTTGGTCACGGTCAAGCCGTCGCGCAGCAGGGCATCGAGCGTCGCCCGGACCAGCTCTGTACCGACGCCTCTACCGCGGAATTCCCGCTCGACGATCGTGTGAGTCAGCACCAGCCGATCGGCGGTGCGCTCGTAGACGATCATGCCGGCAACCTGTCCGTCGATGATCGCGTCGTAGCTGCGAGCTGCTGGGTTGTGCCGCACGGTCACCAGCGCGGGGTCGATTCGAGGAGACGTCATAACTGGACTATATAGTCCAGTTATGGTTGAGTACAAGTCATGACTCCGAACTCTGCATCGCACTCGTTCTCGACCGGAGTCGCTAACCTCGAGCAAGCCGGCTGGGAACAGTGTGATCGGTGGATGATCAATCGAGTGGTCACCGAGCCGCGCATGACGGCCGAGTACCCGGACGTGCGCGCCTGGGCGCGCCGCGACGTCAAGAGCACCCTGCAGGCCACGCGGGCTCCCCGGACCGTGTCGCAAGCGTCCTAGGATCGCCCGATGAGCGAGCAGAGCAACGCGGGAAGGATCACTGCCCGCGGCGCCGCCACCCGCGCGCGGATCGTCAAGGCTGCTGCCGACCTCATGTACGTCAAGGGCGTCACCGCCACGACGCTCGACGACGTCCGTGCGGCGAGCGGGACGAGCAAGTCGCAGCTCTACCGGCACTTCCCGGACAAGGACGCATTGGTGCACGCGGTCGTCTCGACGCAGTCGCAGACGATCCTGGCCCGCGAGCGCGCCCAGCTCGACCGGCTGAACTCGTTCGCCGGACTCGTGCGCTGGCGCAACGTCCTCACCGAACTCAATCGGCTCCAGCACGGCGCCTACGGTTGCGCTCTCGGGTCGATGGCCATCGAACTGTCCGATCAGGACGATCAAGCGCGATCCGCGCTGGCCGACACGTTCGCCGAATGGCAACGCCTCATCGCCGCCGGCCTGCAGCGCATGAAGGACAAGGGCACGCTTCGTAAGGACGCAGACCCGGCCATGCTCGCCACCGGGCTCATGGCCGCGCTGCAAGGCGGCTACCTCCTCGCGCAGACCACTCACGACACCAGGTCGATGGAGATCGCCCTCGACATGGCCCTTGCCCAGATCAAAACGCAGGTCGTCACGCCACGCGCACGCAGTACTGCGTAGCCCGTCCTACGCTCGCGGGATGGATCCTGACGTCGAGCGCCTCCTGGCCGAACGCGAGCAGAGTCTCGAGGACGAGTTGGCGGAGCTGACCAAGCCGACCGGTGATCTCGGGTCGATCTCGTTCGGCAAGCGCGTCGGGGAGGGGACGTCGATGGCGGTCGATCGCCTTGCCGCCGTCTCGGCGCAGCAGCACTTGCTCGAGATGTTGGCGGAAGTAAGGCGCGCTCGACGCCGCCTCGCCGACCGGCACCTACGGGCGGTGCGAGGTGTGCGGGTATCGCATCCCGCCCGAGCGGCTAGAGGTCCGGCCGTGGGCCGCGCGGTGCGTCCGGCACAGCTGATGATGGCTATTCCCTAGACGTATACGCGCGATGTATAGTCGCTCGCATGACGGTTCCGCTCGCACTCCTCGGCCTGCTGCAACGCGAGCCGAGTCATGGTTACGACCTCAAGAGCGACTATGACGAGTACTTCGGGCGGGGCAAGCCACTGCCGTACGGGCAGGTGTACGCGACCCTCGGCCGGCTGGCGCGCGACGGCAAGGTGATCGTCGGCGAGGCCGAGCCGGGCGCCGGCCCCGACCGCAAGCGGTACGTGATCACCGATGAGGGTGCGAGCGAGTTGCAGACGTGGCTGGCCGAGCCGGTCCAGCCCGAGCCGCACCTGCAGACGGTCCTGTTCGTCAAGGTCACGCTGGCGCTCATGCTCGAGAGCGACGCCGAGCGCTTCCTCGACAGCCAACGCGCGATGCATCTGCAGCGGATGCGTGAGCTCACCGAGGTCAAGCGCAGCGCAGATGTGGCCGACGCCCTGCTCGCCGACTACGGCCTGTTCCACCTGGAAGCCGACCTGCGCTGGATCGAGCTGACCGCTGACCGGCTGAGCCAACTCGCGTCGGAGGTCCGGCGATGAGCGCGCTGCTGAGCGGGCGCGGTCTCACGCTCAACTTCGGTACGACGCCGGCCCTGCGCGGAGCCGATGTCGAGGTTGCGCAAGGTGAGGTGCTGGCGGTGATGGGGCCGAGCGGGTCCGGCAAGTCGACGCTGTTGCACTGCCTCGCGGGCATCCTCGTGCCGGATTCCGGCGAGGTCTGGTTCGGCGACACCCGGGTGGACGCGCTGGGGGAGGCCGAGCGCAGTGGGCTGCGGCGTGATCAGTTCGGTTTCGTGTTCCAGTTCGGTCAGCTCGTGCCCGAACTGTCGGCCGAAGAAAACGTGGCGCTGCCGTTGTTGTTGTGCGGGACGCGTCGTCAGGCAGCGATGGCAGCAGCGTCGCCATGGTTCGAACGTCTCGACCTCGACGGGCTGCAGCGGCGGCGCTCCGGCGAGCTTTCCGGTGGGCAGGCGCAGCGAGTCGCGGTGGCACGCGGCATGGTCACCAATCCCACGTTGCTGTTCGCCGACGAGCCGACCGGTGCACTTGATTCGCTCACCGGCGAGCACGTCATGGAACTACTGACCGCGACCGCGCGTGAGCACGGCACCACGGTCGTCCTGGTCACTCACGAACCACGCGTGGCCGCTTACGCCGACCGCGAGGTCATCGTGCGCGACGGCAAGGTCACCGGCCCCGTCGCGGCAGTCGCGCCGTCATGATCCGCTTCGGCCTGCGCCTGACGCTGCGTGGCGGACGCGAGGCGCTGGCTCGGCTGATCGTGATCTGCGTGGCCGTGGCGATCGGGGTCGGCCTGCTGCTGTCGACGCTGGCCGGCATCTCGGCCGTCCACAACCAGAACAACCGCTATGCGTGGCTGGAAACCTCCGCGGACGCAGTGAATCACCACGCCGTGGCAGGCGTGGACCCGGTCTGGTGGCTGCTCAGCGCGGACGAGTTCCGTGGCCAGCAGGTCGGCAGGGTCGACGTCGCCGAAACCGGTTCGAACTCGCCGGTCCCGCCCGGAGTGACCCGACTGCCGGGCCCGGGCGAGTACTACGCATCGCCGGCGCTCGCGCACGACATCCAGTCGCTGCCGCGCGCCGAGTTGGCCGACCGCTATCCGGGCCACCTCGTCGGAACCATCGGATCAGCAGGGTTGCCCTACTCCGATGCGTTGATCATCATCGTCGGACGCACCGTCTCGCAGGTGTCTTCGCTGCCCGGCGCCGAAGAGGTCGCATCGATCAGCACGACACCGCCCGACCAGTGCAACGGCGCTTGTTACGACATCGGCCTGAACTCCAACAGCATCGATCTGGTTCTCGCCGTCGTCATTGCTGCGATCCTGTTCCCGGTGCTGATCTTCATCGGGACGGCGACCCGCTTGTCGGCAGCCCGACGCGAACAGCGCTTCGCCGCGCTGCGGTTGGTCGGCGCGAGTCCTCGGCAGATCGCGGTCATCTCGGCCGTCGAGTCGACTATCGCCGCTGCTATCGGGACGGCGCTCGGGTTCGGCGTGTTCTGGCTGATCCGTCCTGCGGTCGCTTCGATTCCCTTTACCGGCGCGCCGTTCTACACCTCCGACCTCACCCCGACGCTGGTCGACATCGTCGTCGTGGCCATCGGGGTGCCACTCGCCTCGGCTGTGGCGGCGCGCCTCGCGCTGCGACGCGTGATCATCTCTCCACTCGGCGTCACGCGGCGAGTAACACCCACCGCGCCGAAGGCATGGCGACTGCTGGTGCCGCTGGCCGGCATCGCCGAACTTGCCTACTTCGCTGCCAACGGACGCCCGGCCACCATTTCCGGGCAGATCATCGGCTACCTCATCGGTGTACTCGTGACGATGACCGGGCTGGTCCTCGCCGGACCGTGGCTGACCATGAATGGCGCTCGCGTGCTCGCCCGTCGCGCCAACCGGCCGGCGTCGCTGATCGCAGCACGACGCCTGGCCGACAACCCCCACGGGGGATTCCGCGCGATCAGCGGGCTCGTCGTCAGCCTGTTCGTCGCCACCGGCGCAATGGCCATCATCATCAGCATGAATCTCGGCCGCACCGGCCAGAACACCGACACCGCGGCTGCGAAGTCGAGCGTTGTCGCGAGCCTCATCGACTACGGCGCTCGCAATGCGACCACACCGGTACGGCACGTGTCCGCGCAGCTCGAGGCGCAGCTGAGGAACACCCCGGGCGTTCGACAGATCTCGCCACTGCACGCCGCACGCGGCTTCGGCAGATTCGCCACGCTCGACATCGCGGCCGAGTGCACCGAACTCGAACACGCGCCGGCGCTGGGCCGTTGCGCCCCGGGTGCCGCGACTGCGCTCCTCGGCGACATCGGGCTCGAGGGTGGCTGGTCGTCCGATGAAGGCCGGACGTGGCCCGCCGCCCCGTACACCGAAGCTCAAGTGGCGGCCATGCCGATCGCCGGCATCGTCGTCAGCACCGACGGCTCGAGCGCGGCGATCGAAGCGTCGCGCACCATTCTCGAGACAGCGTTTCCCCGAACCTTCACCGGCGGCTTCCCGCCCGAAACGATCAGTGAGGGCAACGCGCAGCAGAACGATACGCGTCGCACCGAGGGGTATCAACGACTGGCCGACATCGTGATCATCACCAGCCTGCCGATCGCCGGATGCACGCTCGCGGTGAGCGTGATCAGCGGTGTGAACGAACGGCGCCGCGCGTTCAGCCTGCTCAGACTCACCGGCGCACCACTGCCGACGCTGCGTCGCATCATTGGCGTCGAAGCAGCGGTGCCGCTGCTGGTCAGCGCCGCTGCGTCCATCGCGATCGGCTTCCTCTCAGCCGAACTGTTCCTACAAGCGCAGCTGGGCGAAGGGCTGAGCCCACCGGGCCTCAACTACTACGTCAGCATCATCGGCGGACTGGTCGCGTCACTGGCGATCATCGCCTCGACGTTTCCTGTGGTGCGTCGCATCACCGGTCCGGAGGCTGCGCGCAACGACTAGGCCGGCGAGCGGGAAATTTCGTCTGCTTTGGACTCTCGTAAGGGCGGCGCGGTAGTGGCAACATCCGGGGCATGACGGCGACCAAGTTCTTGCTCGACGAATCCGAAATGCCCACGCGGTGGTACAACGTGATTCCTGATCTGCCCGAGCCGCCGCCGCCGGTGCTGCATCCGGGCACGCTCGAGCCGGTTGGGCCGGACGATCTCGCGCCACTGTTCCCGATGGATCTGATCATGCAAGAGGTCACGACGGACAGCTATGTCGACATCCCCGGCCCGGTGCTCGACGTGTACAAGCTCTGGCGGCCGTCGCCCCTCTACCGCGCGCACCGACTCGAGAAGGCGCTCGGAACACCCGCGCACATCTACTACAAGTACGAAGGCGTTTCGCCGGCCGGCTCGCACAAGCCGAACACCGCGGTTCCGCAGGCGTATTACAACGCGCAGGCCGGCATCCGACGGCTCACCACCGAGACCGGCGCGGGCCAGTGGGGGACGGCGCTCGCGTTCGCCTGCGCCCAGTTCGGGCTCGACTGCGAGGTATGGCAGGTACGCGCGTCCTACGACCAGAAGCCGTACCGCAAGATGATGATCGAGGTGTTCGGCGGCACCATCCACCCATCACCGTCGGACCTGACCGCCGCCGGGCGCGCGATCCTCGCAGAACATCCGGACTCGACCGGCTCGCTCGGCATCGCGATCAGCGAGGCCGTCGAGGTTGCCGCGCAGAACCCGGACACCAACTACGCGCTCGGCAGCGTGCTCAACCACGTCCTGCTGCACCAGACGATCATCGGTGAGGAAGCGCTGTTGCAGATGGCGAAGGCAGGCGAGCAGCCCGACCTCATCGTCGGCTGCACCGGCGGCGGATCGAACTTCGGCGGACTCGCCTTCCCGTTCCTGCGCGAGAAGCTGGCCGGACGGATGGCACCGACCATCCGCGCCGTCGAACCGGCGGCGTGCCCGTCGCTGACCCGCGGCGTCTATGCCTACGACTTCGGCGACACCGCGGGTATGACGCCGCTGATGAAGATGCATTCGCTCGGCCACGACTTCGTCCCGGATCCGATTCACGCGGGCGGGCTGCGGTATCACGGGATGAGCCCGCTGATCAGCCATCTCAAGGAGCTCGGGCTGCTCGAAGCCATCGCGAAGCCGCAAAGCGAATGCTTCGCCGCCGGCGTGCAGTTCGCGCGCACCGAAGGCATCGTCCCCGCGCCCGAACCGACGCACGCGCTCGCGGCCACGATCGAGGAAGCCTTGCGCTGTAAGGAATCCGGCGAGTCAAAGGTGATCCTCACCGCGCTGTGCGGCCACGCCCACCTCGACCTGCCGGCCTACGACGCCTATCTGTCCGGACGGATGGTCGATCACGAACTCGACGCCGGCGCGGTCGACGCCGCGATCAAGTCGCTGCCTCCGGTTCCGGCTGCGTAGCTGTCGTCGTCAGCGAAGGACGACGATCGGCCGCCTGCGCGCGCGGCCCAGCGCAGCATCCGTTGCGCACGGATGCTGCGCGGGCGATCGCGTCAGGGGATGTAGTACATCGGGTTGGGCAGCTTGACCTGGAAGCCGGTGTCGTCACCGAGCAGGTCGCTGTACTGGTCGCCGAAGTCGGCGAGGATGGCGTAGCCCTCGGAACTGATGTGCCTGCGGGTCCCGGACTTGTACTGCGTCGTGGAGCATCCCGCGGCCGGGCAGTTCAGGTACGCCGGCGGGGTGGACGGCTTCAGGAACAGATGGCCTGCCTCCGGGGTGCCGTAACCATCGGCGCGCAGGTCCTTCACCGTGCCCTTGCGCTGTGACTCGGGTCGTCCGGTGATGAAGAAGACGTTGTATCCGTCGTTGCGTGCTTCGCGGACGAGCTTCGGCATGCCGGGGACGGCCGGGAAGGCCGCGTCGTTGATCCAGATCTGGTTTTCCGCGGGGTCGTAGCCGAACTGCGCGGACAGCGTGTAGTCGTAGGTGTTCACCAGGGTGTCGTCGATGTCGAAGACCACGGCCGGCTTCTTCGAGCCCTGGTAGTTCTTCTTCGCCGCGGCGAGTCGGTCGGCGGAACGGGCCGTGATGCGGTGCATCTGCTGCGCGTAGGGGCCGTTCTTTGCAGGGATGGTGACCTTGCCGATCCCCTTGTACGTATGGCTGGCCGAACCGTAGTAGTGCTCGATCTGGTCCTCGAGAACGTTGACGTTCATCTCGGTGTTGCCGTCGTGGGGAGTCGCGGCGTCCTCGCGCTGCACCTGTTCGGCTTGCTGCCTGATCGTCTTGTGATGGCTGGACGATCCGTTGGCATTGGCTGCCGTAAGGCCGCCGAAGATCAGGCCACCCGCGGCGATCACCGCGCCGGCGGCGATCGGCAGCGCGTAGGTGCGTGCGCGGCCGGGGGACTGTGTTGCGGACTGGTCGGCTGGATTCACGAGCAAGCCTTCCTGAGAGAGATGAACGAGAGCTGAATCAGCTCAAACTAGCTGAAACCTCCATATCCGTCACCGGCTCGTCGGTGGAGCGGGAATCGGTGAGGGTGAGCGCTCCCCAGCACGCGATCAGGCCGACGATCACGGCGAGGGCGGCGAAGGTGATCCGCTCGCCGCGGAAGAACGAGGCAACCAGCTCCGCGCTCCAGGTCCCGGCGGGCAGAATCGCGGTGACAAGGGCGGCGATCAGCGTCCCGACAACTGCGGTGCCGACGCTCGTCCCGACTTCTTGTGCGGTGTCATTGAGCGCCGCGCCGATGGAGGTGCGGTTGCTCGGCATCGCGCTCACGAGCGCGACCGCGCAGATCGTCATGACTGTGCGCAGGCCGACCGTGAACGTGACCATGCACAGCGCGATCGCCGGATAGCCGTGTTCGACGGCCCACGACAGACCGGCGAGCGAACCGGCCAGCAGGACGGAGCCGACCAGGCATGCGATCCGATGTCCATAGCGTTTGGCGAGCATCTCCGAGACCGGGGTAGCGGCGACCATCGTGATGATGAACGGCAGATTGGCGAGGCCGGCGCGTACAGGGCTCCAGCCGTAAGCGAACTGGAAGTGCAGGATCAACGCGAACAGCACGCCGGCCATCGCGATCGAGGTGCCGAGCTGGGCGATGGCAGAGCCACGCACCGTGGCGCTGTCGAACAGCGTGAGGTCGAGCATCGGCTCCGGCGTGCGGCGCTCGTGGCGCACGAACGAAACGAGCGCAACCAGTGCGCCGCCGAGTGAGGCGATCGTGACGACCGAGAGCCAACCGTGCTGGACGCCGCTGGTGAGCGTGTAGCAGCCGAGGCCGATGGCGGTAACGCTCAGCACCGCTCCGGGCATGTCGACCTTGTCGCTGGTCAGGTCCTCGGCACGGTCCGCGGGAACGCCGAGCCGCACGCCGATCCAGGCAATGACCGCAATGGGCGCGTTGACGACGAGCAGCCACTCCCAGCGGACATGCGCCAGGGCGGTACCACCGAGCAGCGGACCGAGGACGAACCCGGTCATGCCGACCACGATCATGACCGTGACGGCGCGCATCCGAAGCTTCTCGTCGTCGAAGAGCCGGAAGACGATCGAGTTGGTGATCGGTGCCATCGCGGCGGCGGCGACGCCGAGCGCGGCGCGCAGGGTGATCAGCTGGCCGGTGGACTGCACGGCGAGCACGCCGAGGCTGATCGTGCCGAAGGCGGCGAGGCCGACGAGCAGGACGCGCCGGCGACCGACCCGGTCGGCCGCAGATCCCGCGGTCAGCAACAACCCGCCGAAGGTGAGCGAGTAGGCCCCGGTCACCCACTGCAGCGCGGTCGTGCCGCTGCCGAGGTCGCGGCCGATGGTCGGCAGGGCGATCGTCAGCAGCGTGTTGTCGACCATCTCGACGAAGAAGGCCAAGCAGAGGGCCAGCAGCGGGATCCATGCCGCCCGCAGCGAGGAGTAGGTCCGGGCCGGTGCTGTGTCAGTGGAGCTCATACTCACCTCCTGAAGGATCGAACGGTGTTCGAGTATCGAACGACGTACGATACGATAGAACAGTGTTCGATGTGACGCAAGATGTGATGGGATGGACGCCATGACCGGCCCGCGAACCAGCACGCGACGGCGGCGCGAGGAGCACCCGGGACGGCGGCGCGCTTCGCACTCGATCGAAGCCGTCATCGCCGAGACGGTCGCGATCCTCGACGAGTCCGGCGAGTCGGCGCTGACCTTCCGGGCGCTGGCCGGCCGGCTCGGCGGCGGGGTGGCCAGCATCTACTGGTACGTCTCGAGCCGCGACGAGTTGCTCGACCGTGCCACCGACCACGTGCTCGGACAAGCCCTCACCTCGACCGAGAAGTTCACCGGCGGCGACGACCCGATCGACAACATTCGCGCTATCGCAGTCACCCTGTTCGACGCCATCGTCGCCCGTCCGTGGCTCGGCATGTACTTCATGCGCGAGACCGGAACTCAACCCAACGGGCTCGCTCTGTACGAGCGGATCGGTCAGCAGGTCATGCGCCTCGGGCTCTCGCCGCGGCAGAGCTTTCACGCGGTGTCGGCCGTGGTCGGGTTCGTCATCGGAGTTGCCGCCGACCTGGGGCAAGAGCCGCCCCAGGAAGTCGTCGACGGCAACATCAGCCGCGACGAGTTCATCGCGCACTACGCCGACGAGTGGCGCAGGCTCGATCCCGAGAAGTTCCCCTTCGTCCACTACATAGTGGACGAGTTCGCCGTGCACGACGACGCCGACCAATTCCGTGCCGGGCTGGAGTTGCTGCTCGCCGGGCTGCGGCTGCAGGCCTGATCGACTCGACTTGCGGGCATCGCGTCCGACTGCCCACGTCCCGCCCGGTCCGCCAAACAAGACGACGCGACGCGTTCCGCGTACTCCTGCGAGACGATCAGTGCTGTGAACGGCGACCGAACCCAGGCACACCCCGACCTGATCTACCGGCTGTCGAACACCGGGCGTGCGTTGATGCTGGACCTGTTCGTGCCGACCGGGGTGTCGTCACCGCCACTGGTCGTATTCGTTCACGGCGGCGCGTTCCGGATGGGCGACCGCACAATGTTGTCCCGACCGTTGATCGATCTCGGCGGGTTCGAATGGCTCCCGCGCCACGGCATCGCCGTCGCCACGGTCGACTATCGCCTGAGCAGCGAAGCCCTGTGGCCGGCGTGCGTCGATGACGTCGAAGCCGCACTGTGGTGGCTGCTCGAACACGGCGCCGACTTCGGAGTCGACACATCGCGCCTCGCGGTCTGGGGTGAGTCCGCCGGTGGATACCTCGCGCTGATGGCGGGCCTTGCGGTCGCGTCCCGCGTCGATTCGGTGCGCGCGCTGATCGACTGGTACGCGCCGATCAACTTCCTCACGATGGCAGCGCAGGGCGCAGTAGGAACAGACCAGGCCGACTCGCCGGAAAGCATGCTGCTCGGTGCGCCGGTTCAGACGGTGCCCGATCTGGCCGCGCAGGCCAATCCATGCCGACGCGTTCGCGCGGACAGTCCACCGCTGCTCGTGATGCATGGCACCGACGACAGTGATGTCCCGTTCGCGCAAGCACTGGAGCTGGTCAACGCCTACCGCGCCGCCGGCGCGCCGGTCGATCTCAGCGTCGTATCTGGTGGACGACATCTGTTCCGCGACGAGAAACCCGACCCGCTCGGGGCCACCGTCCTACGCTTTCTGCAGCGTGCCTTTCGATAAGGCTCGGTGCGAGTCTGGTCGGTCGAGACGCAGGGACACGCAGGGCGCATCCAGCGGAGCTGGACGCGTCGTGCCGTCCTGATACCAGCCGCGGTGTAGGTACGTCTCCAAAGTCGATCACTCAGATCGTGGCAGATCCGAGCGCGAGCGCGTCGACTTCGACGGTATGTCCAGAATGACCGTCGCACGAGCAAGCCGGCAACGAGTTGCCCTTCCTATGAAGTCGAGCAGACCGATCGGAGTTTCACCGTGTCCGCACTTCGCTCGCAGTACGGTGCGCCCGTGTAGCGCGGCGCATCAGGTGGAGCCGGTCGCTGGACAGTCGCCACGCGCCGCGACGCATCCGGTAGCTGATAACCACAGGGAGGCCCAAATGTCTATTCGCGTATTTGCGACCGTCGGCGTCGCCGCGGCTGCTGCGTTTGCGTTGGCGGTTCCGGCCGCCGACGCGGCCGGCGGTCCGCCACCGCCGACTTCGACCAACGGAAACAAGGTGGAACTCGTCGCGTCCGGGTTGAAGACGCCGACGTCGTTCGCGTTCGGCGACGGGCAGATCTTCGTCGGTGACGGCGGCGACTCCGAGGGCTCGGGCCCGCCCAACGGCGGCGTCTACGTGCTCAAGAACGGCACCGCGAAGCTGATCTCGAGCCCGCTGAAGTTCGTGGCAGGCGTCATCTGGCACGACGGCAGGCTGTACATCAGCGGCGCGGTTCTCGCCGCGAACGGGCCGAGTTGGAAGCTGATGTCGTGGGGCGGTTGGAACGGCACGACCTTCACCAGCCGTCGCACGATCTACACAGCTCCTGCTGGGTTCGACGGGTTCAACGGCGTGGGCTTCGGCGCCAACGGACGCCTGTACGTCGGCGCCGATGTGGGCCTGACCGACGGAAACGACCACGGTCCGCGATCGACGTCACCGTACGTCTACGACATCTTGTCCTTCCGTCCTGATGGCTCCGATCTGCAGGTGTTTGCCAAGGGGATGCGGCAGCCATGGCAGATGGCGTTCCGGCCACACTCCGATGCGCCGTTCGTGACCGATCTCGGTCAGGACTCGGGAGCGGCCAACCCGCCCGACCTCGTGCTGCACGTGCAGGCCGGTAAGGACTACGGGTTCCCGACGTGCATCCGCACGTGCCGGGCGTACGCGAAGCCGTTCCGCACCTTCGGTCCGCACACCGACCTGATGGGCATTGCGGTGCAGGGCACGCAGCTGTATCTGAGCTCGTTCCTCGGACGCGGCGGCAACGGCCCGGGCGGTGAAGTGTTCTCGCTCAGCACCGAGGGTGGACCGCTCATGCCGCTGATGAAGGGATTCGTCGCCCCGACTGTCGGTCTGGGCATGTCGGGCGGTTATGTCTACGTCGGTGAACTCACCGGACAGGTTTTCCGGGTGAAGGTCTGACCCGAACCGTTCGCTTCGTCTCCGGACGGCGAGTGCGCCGTCCGGAGACGATGGGATGTGCGGTCGGCGTCCGGTGGCGGCCCTCGACGGTATGCATCTGTGTAGTTCTGGCCGCCACCGTCGCCGGCTGTGGGTCGTCCGGCAATCCCAACAAGCGCACCAAGCTGACGCCGTTGGTGTGCGCCACCAAGCCGACGACCGGAGGCGAGGTGGGCCAAGGAGCTCCGGCGCCCGCGTCGCACGGCAATCCTGCGGTTGCGGCGGGCTGGTCGCTGCCCGGCGGCAATGTGGCGAACACCCGCGATGTGGCCAGCACGATCACCAGTGCGAACGTGTCGCGCCTCGGCGTCGCGTGGACCGTCCCGCTGCGCATACCAACGACGCAGACCGATGGCGCGTTTGCGAGTACCCCGGTTGTCGTGGACGGCGTCGTCTACGTGCAGGACCTGCAGTCGAATGTGATGGCGATCCGCCTCGCCACCGGCAAGGTTCTGTGGCGGCATGTGTACGGCTCGCCCAACGGTGGGCCCGACGGCGTGACGGTCGTCGACGGCACCGTGTACGGAGCGACCAGTCGCGCGGCGTTCGCGCTGTC
This sequence comes from uncultured Actinomycetota bacterium, assembly GCA_963754285.1. Classification (GTDB taxonomy): domain Bacteria; phylum Actinomycetota; class Actinomycetes; order Mycobacteriales; family Jatrophihabitantaceae; genus RYN-133. The sequence goes on along the minus strand of CAVWFN010000007.1, from coordinate 55,628 downwards.
GGCGGCCACCGGCCGGCAACTGTGGACCAGGACGCTGATCCGCAACGATCACGAGGGCATCGCCATGGCCCCGGGCTACAACCGCGACACGGTGTACGTGTCGACGCTGCCGGCCAACGCAACCGTCGGCCAGTACCTGGGGAACGGCAAAGGCACACTCTGGGCGCTCAACGCCGCAACCGGCGTGCCGCGGTGGAGCTGGGACGAGGTGCAGAACCTGTGGGGGAAACCGGCGATCAACTCCGGGGGAGGGCAGTGGTACCCGCCCTCGTTCGACGCCGACGGCAACGTCTACATCGGGGTCGGCAACCCCGGCCCGGTGTTCGGCACCCCGAGCTATCCATGGGGGACGAGCCGGCCCGGCCCCGATCTCTACACCGACTCGCTCGTCAAGCTGAGCCCACAAGGCAAGCTGCTTTGGTACTACCAGCTCACCCCGCACGACTTGTACGACTGGGACCTGCAAAATCCGCCGGTGCTCACCACCGCGAATTCGCGGCCGGTGGTGATCGACGGCGGCAAGGCGGGCGTGATCGTCGAGCTCGACGCCGACACCGGCAAGCCGATCTGGACACGTCCCGTCGGGTTGCACAACGGCCATGACCACGACGGGCAGCAGACCGAGAATGCCGCTCCGAGCACGCACTCGACGCTGCCCAAACAGTTCTGCCTCGAGCCGGGCGTCTACGGCGGCATCGTGACCCAGCTGGCGAGCAACGGGTCGACAACGTTCGCCGCGGTCAACGACCTCGCCACACCGGTGTGCGCGACGGGCACTGGCTGCTCCATCTCGAAGACCGCCGCCGTCTCGGCCATCTTCAAGGCCACCGGCGAGGTCGTCGCGGTCAACCAAGGCACGGGTCAGGTCGAGTGGGACACCCATCTGCCGTCGTCGCCCTACGGCGCCGCGGCGGTCACCAACGACGTCGTATTGACCACGACGTTCAACGGCCATCTGTATGCGCTCAATTCGACGACCGGCGCCGTCCTGCGCACGATCGCGCTGACCGCTGGAACCAACGCGCCGGTCGCCGTTGACGGCGATTACGTGATCGCCGGCGCGGGCGTCCCGCTGACCAAGACCGAGCAGCCGATGATCATCGGCTTCAAGCTCGGGGCAACCGGCAAGCTGCCAGAAACCGTTAGCCCGTAGGCGATCGCCAATCGTCGGTCAGGAACGAGACGAACTACCGATCAAGTGCTCTTCGTTCTGCGAGCCGGACCAGCGGCGAATGCTCGTCTTCGGTGCACGCAACTTCTTGCAGTCGGCGATCGCTCCGACCAGCATCTCGCGCAGCAGCGCATCCGAGTCGGGGACGCAGGCGTGTGCGACACCTTGCACCCCGTAGCGGACGATGGTCGGCGCCGCGGCCCGGCGGAAGACCCGATGTGACACCGAGAGGTTGTTCGTGAAGCGGCGCGCCCACGCCGCCGCGCGAGGAGCGCGGTCGAGTGCATCGCTGCTCTCCTGACTGAGCGGCGCGCCGGGACGCCCGTCCAGATCTGCCAGCACGCGCTCACACGTCAGCACGGCCGTGGCCATCATCTGCTGCCGCGACTCGTCCACGACCGGCAACGCGGTGCATGCCACTCGGAGTGCGATGTGCAGGTCGAATCGCAGATCACTGCCGGTGAGGCCGATCATGTCGGGCACGAACTCGACGAAGCTCTGTCGAGTCTCGTCCGAGATGAAGTCGTTGACCTGTCGCGCCAGTTCGGCGAGCAGCGGGTGGGTGCACGACGGATGGTCGCTCCACTTCTCGCCGGCCAGGTAGGACGCGTACTCCATCACGCATGCGCCCTTGGACGGTCTGCGGTGTTTCCCGCGCGAGAGCAGCGGAAGAAACTCAGCCGAACGAACTCGGTCGGTCAGCATGTCGACCACCCCCATCCGTGAGCGCTATCTCCCAGTGTGCTCCCGACACCGGTTTCTGCCCAGTGTCATCGATGGCGTCATCTGCCGGACTTGCCGCGAATGACGGTGAAGACCCACTGCCCGTAGGGCTGCCGGGATCCGGGCTCGACCATGCCCTCGCTGTCGCTCTCGATGTCGTCGGCATACACCTTGAACCAGTACATGCCGCAGCCCATCGCGGCGAGCACGATGATGATCCACATAAACGCACACCCCCGGACGCGACCAGTATCGCACCCGACTGGTTGCCCGACGTGCTTGATCAAGCCGTCGATCTGGTCGATACCTGACCGGATCCGCGACTTGATGATGCGATTCTGTAGGCCGACCGGCAGGAGCCGACACGTGACCGACAGCAAGGACGCACAGCGCTCAGCAGGCGAGCTGCAGACGCTGGTCGATGCCGCCGGCGTCGACATGGCCGTGTTCGAACTCCGTCCCGACTACCGGGCGCTGCTGATTGCCGTCGACGGCATCGTGCCGGCGCCCAGCAGCGCGGCCAGCGACGAGCTGCTGCGCGCCGCTGAGGCGCATGCGCGTGACGTTCTCCGGACGCAACCGGCCGAACAGATTCCGCACGTCGCTGCGTGGCGCGACGCGTATCGAGGCTTCGGTGCCAAACCGCAACGCACCCGGAACAGCCTCGAGGCCTTGCTGCGACGAGTCGATGGCGGCCTGCCGCGTGTCAACCAGCTGACCGACACCTACAACGCCGTCTCCGTCCGTCATCACGTACCGCTCGGCGGTGAAGACCTCGACCGCTACGTCGGCGCGCCACAACTGGTGCGCGCGACCGGCGACGAAATCTTCGTCACGACCGCCAACGGCGAACCCCTCAGCGAGCACCCCGATCCCGGCGAAGTCATCTGGTGCGACGACGACGGCGTCACGTGTCGACGATGGAACTGGCGGCAAACCACCCGTACCCAGCTCCGCGACGACACCACAGCAGCGATCTTCATCCTCGACGCTCTCGACCCGATGAGCGACGAGGCTCTGCGCACCGCAGCAGACGACCTTCTCGCCCACCTCACCGATGCAAGCCCGACCCTGACGGCGGCAACGACACTGATGTCCGCCGCGGACGCTCACGGCTTGTAGATGAGCAACCTGGTCCTGGTGTCGATGATCAGTTCGTCGCCGGCGATCGAGTACTGCGCGCTACCGGCCTCGACGAGGGAAGTGATGTCGATGCTGGTGGGATCGGTACACGGGCTGGCCTTGACCTCGCTGAATTGAATGCTGGTGGCGGCCACCTGCGCGCGGCCCTCGACGGCGCCGCACATCAGCGCGAACCGGAACGTCCCTCGAGGCGTCACCGACAGGCTCAGTGGCGCCGAAGGATCACGGTCGCCGATCCGGGGGCGTCTGAAGTCGACCAGGTGCCATTTCGTGCCGGTCAGGGTCGGGGCAGGGCCGCTCGCCATCAGTCGCAGCGTTCCCAGCCTGGGTGTTTCCAGGACGAGCACGTTGCGCACGCGCGTCCACATTGTCGGCCCGCGGATGAATCGGTAGAAGCGAGCGAGGCGGTTCTGCGCCAACTGTCTCGCGCGAGCTTCCTCCCTCGATTGCGGCGCACCAAGTCCGCTGCAAGCGCCGTCCGGACTGAGCGTGCTGCCTTCGATCAGGCGGTTGTCGCGGATGATCAATCGCGAGAGTCGAGCCTGACACCCGTCGTATGTGCGGATGGTGGTGCCTGTGTAGACGACCGTTCCCACGCTGTGCGGATCCCTCCACACGATGTTGCGCAGTTGCGCCGGAGCAAACGCGCCCGGCGGTGATGAGCTGGTGTCACCGGTGGTTCGCAGGACGAGGACGACGGCAGCAACCACGACCACGACCGCGGCGACTGCGATCAGGACGAGGCGTTGCGTCGGACGGCCACGGTTCTCGCCAGTCGTCACACCACTCACCCCGTCTGCTGGACGAGACGATGATCGAGGAAAGTTCACGCTGCGACCAGTCGCACGTCGGACGACCCCGACTCAGGACAGGTGCCTCGCGAAGAACCGTGCGCCGTCGTCCACCTCGAACCACGGCGCGCCCGCGTGTCCGCCCAGGTTGGCGTGCAGCGTTTTCTCTGCGCTGCCGAAGGCGTCGAACAGGCCGAGGGCCGACTGCCGGTCGTTGCCTTCGTCGTCCCACTGCATCAGCAACTGCAGCGGAACGGTCACCTGTCGTGCGTCGGTTCGCACGGTCTTGGGCACGAGCCCTCCGGCGAAGAAGAGAGCGGCCGAGATACGTGGCTCGACGACCGCCAGCCGAATGCCGGTGGCACTCATCCCGGCGTAGCCGACGGGGCCGCCGATCTCGGGCAGCGACAGCAGCGCGTCCAGGGTTGCCCGCCACTCCGGAACTGCTGCCTCGACCAGCGGGACGATGAGCGCGTCGACAATGTCATCGACCGGCTCGCCGGCCTGAATCGCGCGACGGAGGTCGGCGCGTATCTGGTCATCGGCGGCGGAACGGGGACGGTCACCGTGCCCGGGAGCGTCGATCGCCGCGACCGCGAAGCCGTACTCCGCGGCGAAGTGCCGCGCCCGGGCCACCAGCCGCGTCTCGCGTTTGTGCAAGCCGCCGTTGTGGCCGCTCAGGATCAGCGGTGCCGGCGTGGATCCGGACGTCCACAGCACGCCGGGGATCTCGCCCAACGTGAAGTCGCGTTCGAGCACGCCGTCGTCGAGGTGCTGTTCGGAAATGAAGCGCATGGTCATGCCTTTCGGGAGTGCTGTGGACGGCGCTCCCGGACGACCTATCGCCCGACCATGACCCCCGAAGAGAGCACCCCTGTCGATACTGCGTTCACGGGTACCACCTCCTCGTTCTCTTGCACGGCCATCGAAAAGTTAGCAGCGGACGGCGTCGCCGCCAACAGATTTCGGCGCGATTCAGATGTCGATGAGCTGCTCATAGAAGCCGCCGAAGTCGCGGCCGGTGGCGACGAGGTGAACCTCGAGGATCCAGTGACACGGGTATCCGGCGGCGTCGAGGCGTCGCATGGCCGCGTCGTTGCCGTGGGTGATGTAGCAGTCGATGTCGTCGCCGTTGATCTTCTCGTGCGGAAACTCGCCGACCAGATGACCGGCGTGGGACGCACCGTGGCCCCAGCCCGCGTCGGCGATCAGCCCGCGCACGTGGTCGAACAGCTGCGCACCGGTGATGTCCGGGGACGCACGGAAATGGTCGCGAGCAGCGCTCCAGATCACCGGCAGATCGTCGGCCAGTCGGTGCTTGATCGGATCGTCGCCGAGCACCCAGGTGCGTCCGAAGTCTGCCTCCCACTCCTCGAGCAGTGGGCCGAAGTCGAAGAACACGATGTCGTCGTCGCCCAAGACGCGATCCGGCGGATTCGCCTGGTACGGCTCGAGGGTGTTCACCCCGGCACGCACGATGCGCTTGTGCCAGTACCGACTGATGCCGAAGAGCTCGGTCGCCAGTGCGCGCACCTCGTCCGAGAGCTGACGTTCGGTCTTGCCGGGCACGATCAGTCCGCGCTCGACTGCGGTGTCGAACAGCGCTGACGCCTTTGCTTCTGCTTCGCGCAGCGCCGCGATCCGGTCGGCGTCGTGGGCAGCGTCCGAAACCTTGGTCATGTGCCGAGGCTAACCGCGGCAAAGGATCTCGGCCCACGGCCCGCACCCATCACCGTCCTGCAAGACTGGACGAGTGGAACGGGCGGTCGTCGGTGGTCATTTCCTGCGGACTTCGATCCGCGAAGCCCTCGAGCTGTGGCAACCGGCCCGATGACACCGAGCGACCTTCACGAATTCTTTCTCGCGAGTGCGGGAGTCGCCGGTGCGCTCATCGGGCTCCTGTTCGTCGCGATCTCGGTGGCAGGGGAGCGGCTGGTCGAAACCGGCAAGACGCAGACCTATCGAGTGCGTGCCTCGGCGGCACTCACGGCGTTCAGCAACTCACTCACCGTCGCGCTGTTTGCGCTGATCCCCGGCCACAAGGTCGGCCCAGCTGCGCTGGCGGTCGCCATCGTCGGATTGTTGTTCGTTGTCGCGTCGTTGCTGTCTCTGCTTCGGGTTCACGGGTTGCAGTTGCACAACGCACGAGACGTCCTCTTCCTGGTCGGTCTCGTCATCGTGTTCGTCGTGCAACTGATCGCGGCAGTCGGACTGGTCAGCAACCCGAATGATTCGGGCCAGGTGAACACCATCGCCGTGCTCAACGTCGTCTGCTTCTTGATCGGGATCGCGCGAGCATGGGAACTCATCGGCGGTCCGTCCATCGGCTTGGGCCGCGAGATCGAGGAACGGCTGCGCCGGGACGATACCGATTCGGGTACCGAATCGTGAGGTAAAGGCTGCTGTCAGCCGGCCCGTAAAGTCAGCCCGCCTGCTTACGCAACAGCTGGATGTCGATGACATGGCCGTTGGAGAAGTCGAACTCCGTGGTCGTGCCGTTTGCCGTGCGGTAGCACGAGGACGGCTGCGACTTGCAGGTGAAGTGCGGATAGGCGTGTCTGACCTGCGCGCGAGTCGAGCCGATCCCGATGCCCTCGCTGGTCTTCAGCCTGCGCGAGGCTTTGGCCATCGAGGTCGACTGGATGAAGATGAACACCACCCGCGGCGACGTGTGCGCCCGCGCGGTATACGAACTCATCTGCACGGAGTAGGCATCACGCGGCGCCTGGTACATGCAGCTGCCAGTGCCGTGATCGACACTGCAGGCGCCCTTCGGGAATCTGGTGGCAGCACTGCCTTGCTTCACGCCGAGTGTCAGTCCACCCAGCGACTTGTTCACCACGATGTGGACGCTGGTGAACGGGATCGGCGGCTTCGGCGGTGCCGTGGTCGCGCCGGCAGCGCCCGAACTGACAGCCATCATGATCATCGTTACGGCCGCAGCAGTCAGCGCGCGCCAAATCTTGTCGACCATTGCCCCTCCCTAGAAGCACCAGCAGCGTACTTCGCGACGCTCGCGCTGCGGAAGTCCGCAAGGCCGGGGCATGAAGTTGAGTGGATGCGATGAGACCGGGAAATCGGCCTGAAGGCCGGTGGACACTGCTCTCATGCGCGCTGTGCAGCTCGTGTTCGCGGTTGGCTGGGCTGCCTTCTGGATCTACTGGATCGCGGTCGCCTTTACGGCCAAACGTGGACGTGTCCCGTGGTCACGTCAGGCGCGCATCAGAGTGGCCATCTTCGTTGTGGTCGTCGTCCTGGTCCGGCTGGGCGTGTTCCGCGGCCTTCACGAGCGTTCCGACGCCTGGCGCGCCGGTGTCGGGCTCGCCCTGTTCGCCGCCGGGCTCGCGTTCGCGATCTGGGCGCGGCTGCACATCGGACGCAACTGGGGCACGCCGATGTCGCGCAAGGACGAGCCGGAGCTCGTGACCACCGGCCCGTACCGCTTGGTACGCCATCCGATCTACGCCGGCATCCTGACCGCCGGGGTCGGCACGGCCGTGGCTCTGAACTGGGTCTGGCTGATCGCGGTGGCTCTGGTCGGGAGCTATTTCGTCTACAGCGCGACCGTCGAGGAGCGCTTCCTCGCCGACGAGTTGCCGAACAGCTACCCGGCGTACAAGCAATCGACGAAGATGATCGTGCCCTTCGTGTTCTGACCAAACGACCTGGCGCGGCGCCTTCGTAGGCGCCCACCATGCTCAGCGCCGGCTCCCGCGGCATCATGCCGCCTCCTATCCACGCTTCGGATCTGTTCGGCGCAAGTCATTTTCATCACTGTTGATCGGCTTCGCGGTCGCATCGGCGCTCGGTGGACAGCTCCCGGATTCGGCTCGCTGGTGGCGGCGCGCGCGCCCAGGGAGCGTTCGCGCCCTGTTGGCTCCGTCAGCGCTGACAATCCTGTCGACGACGTTCATCGAACCCAAGGAGCGGCGAAGGCGCTAAGTGTGTTCACCTCCATCGCCGGTGCCGGCGGCGCCATCGGCTTCTGCTCGGAGGAGCGCTGACCGATTCGCTGTCGTGGCGCTGGTGCCTTTACGTCAACGTGCTGTTCGCGGTGCCCGCGCTGATCGGTGCGGTCGCGCTGTTGCAGAATCAACAACGCGCGACCGTCGTTCGCATCGACATCCCCGGCAGCGTTCTCGCCGTCGGAGGTTTGGTCGCGCTTGTCGCCGGTCCAGCACGGCCTCGACTGATGGTTGGCTCGCTGCGCAGACCTCGCGCTGCTCGCAGCCGGCGTCGCACTGCTGGTGTCTTCGTGATGGTCGAGCGCGCAGTTCGCCGGCCATTGGTGCCGCTGTCAGTCATCGCCGATCGAGTGCGTGGCAGCGCGTACCTCGGTCTCGTCATCGGAGGCATCGGCGTATTCGGCATGTTCCTGCTGATGACCTATTACTTGCAGACGTCCTGGAGTACTCGCCACTGCGACGGGTGTTGCGTTCCTGCCGTTCGTGGCTGCGTCGTGCCTGCGCCGTTTGGTCAGCAATCGGCTCGTGCCGCGCTTCGGCCGCGGGTCGTCGTCCCAGCAGCATGCTGTCGCGTCCGGGGGGCCCTGTGCTAGCCGCTCGGGCCGTCGTCGGCCTACGCGGTAGCTGTGGCGCCCGGTCTCCTGCTCTTCGGTCTGGGGACGAGCGGGGTGCTCGTCCCCGCCTTCAATCTGGCCCAGCGGCACCACGCGACAACGCGGGGTGGCATCGGCCCTGGTCAACAGCAGCAACCAGATCGCGCAGCATCGGCGCGCATGCTCAGCACCGTCGGGGCCGGGCTGCGGTCGCTACCTGCACGTACACGTACACGCACACGACGTCGTACCCCGTCGGCACGACCGCGCACGGTGACGCAGTGTCCTTCGCCGTGCTCGCGGTGATCTTCGCGCAGGATGTGCGACCGCGCTCGTGTTCCCGCGCCGCGCCATTGTCTTCGAGCGGCGTCGGGCGGCGACCCCGGAGCCACTGCAGAGAGTCGCACGGAGTCGCGGCCAGAGCCCTAGCGGCCGGCAACCCAGTCACGCGATGTGCGCGGTGCTTGATGACCAGCCTCGCGCGCTGGTGTTACGGCCATGCCGTGCTGGTGCTGGTTCTCTGGATTCTCGTTGTCGCTGTCCTCGTGGGGATCACGAAGAAGTAGTCGGGATTTCTCGGACGGCTTCTCGCTGCCGGCACCGCCTCGACCACGCCCAACAGTTGTTGCATCAGCCGTCCATCGGCCGGTTCGGTAGACACGATCGTGTTCCACGCGGCCGCGAACCCGTGACCGGCCATGATCGCCGGCCGGCCGCACGTGTGCTCGCGAGATCGGTGCGTCCCGGATCGTACCGGTATCATAGCCCCTTCGCGCCTGGCTGAGCTCAGATCAGCGCCACGCCACACGCCTACGCAACAGTGAACTTCGCACGTCCGACCAGTCACTCACCAAACCGACATCACCCAAGTGTCGACGAGCGTCCACATTGCGCAGCACCCAACTCGAGTCGAATTCGGTGGAGGTGCGTTCCAGAGCTGAAGGCAGTCCCGTCTCGGCAGCGTCGGCATCGGCCTGTCGCTGCGGCGATCGTGCTGCTCCTCGCGTTCGGTCGCTGCTGTCGATGCTCATCCCGTTGCTCGCGGCCGTGGTCTCGTCGCGTCCGGTATCGAGATCGTCGGCTGCTCAGTCATATCCTCTCGATCAACTCCATCACCCCGAGCATCGCCGCGCTCATCGGTACCGGGTCGCCGTTGACTACGCGTTGTTCGTGGTGACCCGCCACCGCAACGCTGCGGCTGGGTTGTCGCCAAGCGCGCGTCACTGCCCTCGCGACCAGCGGACGTGCCGTGGTGTTCGCGGCAGCACCGTGGTCGTCGCGATGCTCGGACTGCTCACGCTCGGTGTGTCCTTCCTGAGCGGTGTCGGCATCGCCGCCGCGATCACCGTTGCCGTCGCGGTCGGCGCCGCGACGACGCTGCTGCCGGCGGTGTTTCGGCTGATGGCCTGCGCGTACTCGGCGCCGTACCGACGCAGTTGCCGCGGCTTCGCCGACGCGCACGACTCGCGCTCGGGCATGGCGCGCTGGCCGCGCTCGTGCAGCGCCGTCCGCTGTGGCTCAGCGCAGGAGCATTGACTGTCATGGTCGTTCTGCTGCTCCCCGCGTTCGCGATTCGGCTCGGTTCGTCCGACCAGAGCAATGACCCAGCCTCCTCGACGACTCAAAGGCGTATGACCTGCTGACTACCGGTTTCGGCGCGGCCACAACGGCCCGCTCATCCTGCCGCCCAACCCCTCCGGCGCTCGGTCGGCGTTCGAACGCTGCAGCAGCAACGCGCTCGCCCGACGTCGCATCGTCCATGCTGCCAGCCATTCAGCTAGTCGTGTGCGCGTGCTCGATGTCGTTCCGCGTACCTCCCCCATCAACGCACCCGATCTATCGCACCTGCGCGATCACGTCATCCCTTCTTACACGGCACCACCCTGCGGTGTATGTCGGCGGCAGACAGCGGTGTTCCAGGATTTCGCGAACGTCCTCGACGGAAAGCTGCCGATCTTCCTCGCAGTGATCGTGATACTTGCGGGGTGCTGCTGATGCTGGCGTTCCGCAGCGTCGTGATCGCGCTGACCGCGGCATTGATGAACGTCATCGCCGCAGGCGCGTCGTTCGGCGTTGTGGTCGCCGTGTTCCATGGGGCTGGGAACGAGCGATCGGTTCGGCAAGGCGGGGCCGATCGAAGCTTCCTGCCCGTCATGTATCGCATCCTGTTCGGGCTCTCGATGGACTACCAGGTCTTCCTCTCAGCCGTATCCACGAGGATGCTCGCACGCGCACAACGCTCGCTCACAATTCACGAACACGTACACTCACCCGCCATCATTCTTCGGCTGGTCGTCCTCAACGTCGCCATGTAGTTGCCTCCCTCGCTGCCATCCTGCTCGAGCCCTTTGTGCGTACGTCCTTCCCGCGTGATGCAGTTTCGACGGCGAACTGGTGGCTGCCACGTCGGCTCGACCGAGCGTTGCCGCACGTGTCGTTCACCCACCCCTCGCCGGGCAGCGTCGAGCAGCGGATCGCAGGTTGATCAAGTCGACTCGCGGTCACGGCCCGCCGAACGGCTCGGCCTCGCGCTACTATGGAGGCGTACCACCGCCGTAATGGCGCACGCTCGAACGGCGACGACTTGCTCAGTGCGGTCGTCGAATCGCCTCATTACCCGGGATGTCCGCCCGGCTCGCGACGACGCGATGTCGACGGACCCGGGCACTGTGCCGGGCGCCGCGTTGACGGTGGGCGCGCGTTCGCCTCGAGCGCGGGAGAAATGCCGTCCGGTCATCGGTCGGCCGGAGGAGGAGTCGTTGGCTCGACGAGGCCGTCGTCAGCCGGGTCGCACCGGTTCGCAAGACCAGCGCGTCCAGCGCACGCAGGGCCCGCAGGACGTCATCTCGAGGCTCGCTGTCGCCGTGCGGGAGGTGGAAGCCGCCGTGCAGCGCAAGCGGGTCACGCCTGCCGTGCGCACGAAGTTCGAGGCTGTCGCCCTCGGTGTGCGCGAGGAGCACGCCCGGGTCCAGAAGGACGCCGCCACCAGCCAGGCCTATCGGGCCGAACAGCAGAAGCGACTCGACGGCATTGCGACGATTCTCGCGAAGACGGCTGTACTCGACCCCGGCCTGCTCAAGCTCTTGTCCGGCAACGGCGTCGGCTCTGATGCTGCGAGGACGATCACGCGCACCATGCAACGCGCCGCCGGAATCGAACCGGATCCCGTCGAACCCGCCCCCACCGCGATTGCCGACGCGGTGCCCGGCGCCGAGCGGCGGGTCGTCCCACAGTCGGTGATCTCGCGGCAGCTCGCCAATCCGTTCCTCGCTCCGGACTTCTCGGCCGGGCGTCCCGCGACTGTGCAATCCAGCCGGCTGGTCGGGTGGGAGTTGCTCAACCCGTTGCTGCGCTCGTTCGAACGCGCTGACAGCGGTGCCAGTGCCTGCATGGCCCTGCCGGAGCCCAACGGGGTGCGTGTACCGGCCGGACGAGAGCTGATGCCGCACCAGGCGAAGCTCGTCGCCTCCGCCGCTGCCGGACACCGCACGTTCCTGCTTGCGGACGAGCCGGGCCTGGGCAAGACGGCGCAAGCGCTGCTCGCCGCCGAGACGGTGAATGCCTACCCGCTGCTCGTCGTCGTCCCCAGCGTCGTCAAGACGAACTGGGCCCGCGAAGCGAACATGTGGACGCCGAACCGCAAGGCCACGGTCGTGCACGGGAATGGCGACACGGTCGACGGATTCGCCGACATCGTGATCGTCAACTACGAAGTGCTCGACCGGCACGTCGGCTGGTTCGGCAACTTCGGCTTCCGCGGCATGGTCGTCGACGAAGCGCACTTCATCAAGAACAAGAACTCGCAGCGCTCGAAGCACGTGCTCGACCTGTCCAAGCGCATCCGCACGCGCACCGTGCGCCCATTGATGATGGCCCTCACCGGCACCCCGCTGATCAACGACATCGACGACTTCCGCGCCATCTGGCAGTTCCTCGGCTGGATCGACGAGACCGAGCCGCTCACCGAACTGATGGGTGCCCTCGAGAACACCGGTCTGACGCCGATCGACCCCGGGTTCTATTCGGCGGCACGCCAGTGCGTGATCGATCTCGGTATCGTCCGTCGCCGCAAGGTCGATGTCGCTGCCGACATCCCGGCGCGGCGCACTGCCGATCTGCCTGTCGAGCTCGACGACAAGGCCGCCCGTTCGATCCGCGCCGCCGAGCGTGACCTCGCCCTGCGACTCGTCGCCCGTTACGACACGGCGCTCGAGAATCGCCGGACGAAGCCGGTCGACGGCATCGACCACGATCTTGTGCGCAAGGTCGCGAGCTGGGAGCAGAAGGACGCGAAGTCGGCGAGCAACGGTGACAACGTCTTCGCCATGATGCGACAGATCGGTCAGGCGAAGGCGGGCCTGGCCGCCGACTACGCCGCCCAGCTCGCGCGCAGCGTCGGCAAGGTCGTCTTCTTCGCCAAGCACATCGACGTCATGGACGCCGCGGAAGACGCATTTGCCCAACAGGGTCTGCGGTTCTCGTCGATCCGAGGCGACCAGACTCGGACGACCCGGCAGAAGAACATCGACGCGTTCGCCAACGATCCCGACGTCGCGATCGCAGTCTGTTCGCTCACTGCGGCCGGTGTCGGTCTCAACCTCCAGGTTGCGTCGAACATCGTGCTGGCAGAACTGTCGTGGACGGATGCCGAGCAGACCCAGGCGATCGACCGCAGCCACCGCATCGGCCAGACCGAACCGGTGACCGCGTGGCGAATCATCGCCGCACAGACCATCGACAGCAGGATCGCGACGCTCATCGACAAGAAGGCCGGGCTGGCGGCCCGAGCCCTCGACGGCTCGGACGACGAGGTGTGGTCGTCGGCCGACGTGCAGCACGAGACGCTCGTCGCCTTGTTGACCGACGCTTTGTCGGCGCGGTCAGAACAGTCCGAATGACCCCACGACTGTCGCGTCGCGCGGATCGGGCCCGTCGGCGACGCGGTCGCCGAGCTGCGCCTGGAACTGCGCGAAGGCCGGCGACGAGTTGAGCGGATTCGGTTCGGTGTCGAGCGCGGCGATGTGCACGAAGCTCACGCCGTCGTCGAGCCGAAGGGTGGCGTAACGCAGCCCTTCAGGTCGTGTGGCGGCCAGCTCCGTGTAGACGGCCGCGACCAATCGTGCGTTCTCGTCGGCGGCTTCCGGCTTCGTGGTGTAGCGAACGACCTTGATGGATGTCATGTGCTCGCCCTTCAAATTGCGCGCATCGAGTTGTTACGAGCCTCGTGAGTGACTTCGGCGAGGCCGAGTGCTTCCAGCAGCGGCGGCAGGTACATGCCGAACCGGCCGCGGTATCCCTTGCGCAACCCGTACCAACCGCCGACCGGGTTGTCGGGCGATCGGCCGAACTCCTCGACAGTGCCGGCGGCTGCTGACTTGCTCTCGTCCGCCGAACCGAGCGGCACCCACTCGCCGCGGCCCTTGAGCCAGGCGTGCAGGTCGTCGATGGCACGAGCCCGGTAGGTGAGCTTCGTCGACCCCACTTGGCAGATCAGCGTTTCCGAGTCAGCGGATTCGTCGCGATACATCGTGTACTCGGAGCTGCCCGGCGGCGTGCGCAGCACCCACGGATCGTCCTTGGTTCCAGCGGCCATCTAGGTCTCCTTCTCGATCGCGCGGACGAAGTGCGGGACGAGCGACTCCCAGCCGACGACGTTGCGCTCGCGCCATTGCTGCCCGTCGGCGAGTTGTTCCCAACCGCGGTGTTCGATCTCGACCCGCGTCGCGTCCGGGCCGTCTGCGACGAAGGTGATCTCGACCTCGGTCGCGTCGGTGCGGTCACGGCGCAGGTGCCACAGGTACGCGAGACGGGTGGGCGGCGTCCACTGCGTGACCTCGCCCCAGTCGTGCTCGGTGCCGTCGGCGGTGCGCTCGTAGATCCGTCCGCCGACCTCGCCCTGCAGGTGCACCTCGATGTCGGGCTCGCCGCTCACCGAATGATCGGGCGGCCACCACGTGTCGATGCGGTTCGTCCAGACGTCGAAGGCGTGTTCCACGGAGCACGCCACGTCGAACGACATCCGCAGTGGAGCGCTCACCGTCGTGTCCTTCTCGGCCGGGTGTTCTCGGCGACGAGGCGAAAACGCGCAGCTGCCTCGCCCCACACTCCGGCCAGGTACTCCTGGACGGCGCTCAGGCCCGCCTCCTGCAGCTGGTAGATGCGTCGGGTGCCGTGCGCCTCTTCGATCACGAGGCCGGCGTCTTTGAGCAGGCGCAGATGTCGTGACACGGCCGGACGGCTGATCGGCATCGCCGCCGCGATCTCGGCGACGGGCATGTCGCGCACGCTGAGCAGTCGCAGGATCTCGCGACGGTTCGGATCGCCCAGCGCCTCGAACGGATCACCCGCGGCCGCACCTGTCGCCATCGGTGCACCCTTCGTCTCGGTAACCTACCGGCTACCGTAACGCATCAGTTACCGATGTGCCAGGGCGATCAGGCAGCGCGCGCTCCGGTCATGATCGCAACGGCATCGTCCATCGAATGCGTCGACGGCGAGATGACGGCAGCGCGCTTGCCCAGACGTTGGACGTGGATGCGGTCGGCGAGCTCGAACACGCTCGGCATGTCGTGGCTGATCAGGACGACCGGCATGCCGCTGTCGCGCAGTCGCTTGATCAGGTCGACGACCTGCGCCGACTCGCGAACGCCGAGCGCGGCAGTGGGCTCGTCCAGGATGATTGCCTTGTTGCCGAATGCGGCGGCGCGGGCGACGGCGACCGCTTGCCGCTGGCCACCGGACAGCGTCTCGACAGCCTGAGTGATGTCCTGCAGCGTCGCGATTCCCAACGCCTTGACCTGATCCTGGGCCTGGTCGCGCATCTTGGCAGTGTCGAGGAATCGGAAGATCGAGCCGAGCGGGCCGGCTCGGCGCACCTCGCGGCCGAGGTACATGTTCGACGCGATGTCGAGCGCCGGCGCCACGGCGAGGGTTTGGTAGACGGTCTCGATCCCCGCTGCCTTCGCCTGCTGGGGCGTGCGGAATCGGACTCGCTCGCCGTCCAGCAGGATCTCGCCCTCGTCCGGAATGGCCGCTCCTGACAAGCACTTGATCAGTGAGGACTTTCCGGCGCCGTTGTCGCCGATGACGGCAAGGATCTCGCCGGGTAGCAGTTCGAAGTCGGTTCCGCGCAGCGCGGCGACTCGTCCGTAGAACTGCCACAGGCCCTTGGCCTGCAGTACCGGCGTCTTGTTGTTGTCGTCGTCGTTGGTTTTGGTCTTGTCGTCGTCGCTCATCGCCGCACCCTCCGGATCCATTGATCGACGCTGACCGCCGCGATCACGAGCAGGCCTTCGGCGAGTTGTTGGTACAGGTCGGGCACGCCGGCCAGCGCGAGGCCGTTCGTGAAGACCTGCACGATCAGGGCGCCGAACAGCGTCCCGATCACGACCCCACGACCGCCGAAGAGGCTGATGCCGCCGATGACGGCAGCCGTGATGCTGTCGAGGTTGAGGGTCGAGGAGATGTTCGTGCTCGCGTCGCCGACTCGTCCGATCTGCACCCATGCCGCGATGCCGTACACGACACCTGCGGCGACGTACACGCTGAACAACACTCGGGTAGTCGGAATCCCCATCAGTCGTGAGGCTTCCTGATCGTCACCGACCGCGTAGACGTGCTTGCCCCATGCGGTCGCGCCGAGTGCGATTCCGATGAGGACGTAGAGCACGATCATGATCAGCACGCCGGTGGTGATGTGGAACGTGCCGAACTTGATGATCTTGCCTGTCCACAACAGGAAACTCCCGCTTCCCGGGGTGATCGTCTCGCCGTTCGCGTACTTCAATCCGACCGAGGTGAAGACACCGAGTGTGCCGAGTGTCGCGATGAAGGGCGGAACGTGGAGCTTCGTCACAAGCAGACCGTTGACCAGGCCGGTGGCCAGCGCTGCAACGAGACCGATGATGATCGCCAGCGCGCCCGGCACGCCCGAGTTCACGGCCAGGCCCGCCATCACCATCTGCGACAAGATCATGGCTGCGCCGACGGAGAGATCGATGCCTGCGGTCAGAATGATGATGCTCTGGCCCAACGCGAGCAGGCCGACGACGGCGACTTCTTGCAGCATGATCGACAGGTTCGCGGGGTTGAAGAACCGGG
Organism: uncultured Actinomycetota bacterium; assembly: GCA_963754285.1. Classification (GTDB taxonomy): domain Bacteria; phylum Actinomycetota; class Actinomycetes; order Mycobacteriales; family Jatrophihabitantaceae; genus RYN-133. The sequence continues at coordinate 39,142 of CAVWFN010000007.1, read as the reverse complement.
TGTTGATGCACTCGAACACGATCGCCGCGACGATGAGCACTGCCAGCGGACCCAACGCAGGATGCGCATGCAGCTGCGACTGGATCGGGTTGTTCCTTCGCTGCGGTGTGTCGTCGGGTTCGGCCGCGTCGTCCGGCGCGCCGGATGAGTCGGAGGAGGTGACGCTCGTGGTCATGTCGAATTACCACCCCAACAGATCTTTGCGGCCTGCTTTGTCGTCAGACCGGTGACGCCGTTCTGCGGATCGTCGGTGTAGAGCTTGGTTCCGGTGTTGCTGAAGTCCTGGCCAGGCGGGTTGTGCGGCCGCATGCCGGTCTTGGCAAAGTGCGCCACCGCGTCGATGCCGAGGCGGGCCATCTTGTCGGGGTACTGCCCGGCCGTGGCACCGATTGCGCCGCTCGACACGTAGTGCAGTGCGGCGCACCCGCCGTCGACGGCCACCACCGTGACGTCTTTCTTGCCCTGGGCGCGCAGCGCTGTTGTCGCTCCCTCAGCGGACGGCTCGTTGATCGCATAGACGGTGTTGATGTTCGGATCCTTTGACAGGCATGTCTCCATGGCCTCTTGACCGCCGGTCTGCGCGCCCTCGGTCGGCAGTTGACAGCTGATCTTGTAGCTGCCGCCCTTGCCGCCGGTGTAGTGGCCTTGCTTGGGCTCTTCACCGTTGATGCCCGGGTTGCCGACCGGAATGCCCATGCCCTTCAGGAACCCGTGGTCGCGGTCGACGTCGACGGTGAGCACCTGGTCGGCCAGGTCGTCGAGCATGGCGATGTCGGCGCTCTTGCCGGCGAGTTTGGCCGCCATCCATTTACCGATGAGCATGCCGGCCTGCGTGTTGTCGGTGGCATACGTGACATCGGCGGTGCTGGCGGGCACCGGTGCGGTGTCGAGCACGATGACCGTGATGCCGTATGACTTCGCCTGGTCGAGGGCGGTGTTCACCGCGTTGCCGTTCGGCGTGATGATGATTCCCTTGACGCCCTCGGCGATCGCCGCGTCCACCTGGTTGATCTGCGAGTAGGTGTCGTCGTCGGTCAGTCCGGCCGATACCTGCAGATAGAGGTTCTGTTTCGCGGCCTCGGCGCGTGCGGCCGCCTCCATCGAGATCCAGTAAGGGTTCGTGAACTCTTTCAGGATCAGAGCCACCTTGACCCGGCCACCGCCGGGGCCGCTGCATGCCACGAGCAAGGTCGCGCTGAGACAGATGGCGAGAGTGGTCGCGACAATCTCGATCACGCGACGCCTGGTCATCTCACCACTTTTCGCATTTTTCGGGCCTTTACGAACTTAGGCCGGTGGGTTTGCCCGAGTCAAGGACGACGCTGTCGGTAGCGCTCGTAGACCACGCGATCGCCGAACGCCCTGGTTTCGATCAGGTCGAGGTCGACCCTGTGGGTCACCGCAGGCAGATATGGCGTGCCGCCGCCGACAACGACCGGGTATCGAAACATGTGGAACTCGTCGACGAGACCGAGTTCCACCGCGGCGCCGGCCAGCCCGGCTCCGCCGATCGAGACGTTGTTGTCGGTCGCTGCGAGTGCGGCCGCGATCTCGTCGGCGAGGGAGTTCTGCGCGAGCCGCGCGTTGCCCTGCACGCCCTCGAGTGTGCGGCTGAACACGACCTTCGGCAGCGCGTTCCACGCCGCGGCGAATGCTGCGCCGGCCTCGGTCGCGCTCAGTGCGGGATCGGTCTCCCACGGCAGCATCGTCTCGTAGAGCTTCCGGCCGAGGAGGTAGGCGCCGAGCCCGCGCACCTGCTCGAGATGGAACAGGAACTGCTCGTCGCTAGGCCCGGACCAATCGAAGTCGCCCTCGCGGTCGGCGATGAACCCGTCCACCGAGACGCTCATGGAGAAGATCAGCATGGTGTCATCTTCTCGCGCGGCGCGATCGTGGCTTGGTGGTGCGCAGTCCGGCGATCAGCAAGCCGACCAGGCGCCGCGCGTCGTAGCTGCCGTCGGTACTGATGCTCACGCACAGGTTGCCGACGCCACGCATCAGCTCGAGCGCATCGACGCTCGGGCCGATTTCGCCGGCGCGCGCCGCTGCCTCGAGCAGCTGCGCGCAGACCGGTACGAGGCGGTCGAGAAAGTAACTGTGCAGCGCGGCGAAACCGTCGTTGTCAGCGCGCATCACCGCGGCGAGGCCGTGCTTGGTGACGAGGAAGTCGACGAAGAGCTCGATCCATTGCGCCAGCGCGGCATAGGGCGACTCGACCCGAGCGAGCAATTCAGGTCCGGCAGCAGCGCATGCCTCGACCTGGTGGCGGTAGACGGCAATGATCAGGTCCGCACGGGTGGGGAAGTGCCGATAGATCGTGCCCATGCCGACGCCCGCAGCGGCTGCGATGTCGCGCACCGGCGCTTCGACGCCGGAGGTGACGAACACCGCGGCCGCTGCATCGAGCAGGGTCTTTTCGTTGCGCCGGGCGTCGGCCCGCTTGCGCACGGACGAGGGTGGATCGGATGCCATGGGACCCTCCTTGCAAAGCGGAACAACGCTCCGTATGTTGAGGCGGAGCAGTGTTCCGCTTGTTCCATGATGCCAGGCCGGCAGTGAGGGGTCTTCATGCAGGACCGGACCAGTTTCGGCATCGCGACCGCGCCGTCGCAGGTCGACTATGCAGACATCCTGCGGGTGTGGCGCGACGCCGACGAGATCGACGAGGTCGAACACATCTGGCTGTTCGACCACCTGATGCCGATCTTCGGCGATCCGAACGGACCGACGTTCGAGGGGTGGTCGCTGTTGTCGGCTTTGGCGGCGCAGACCGAGCGGATCCGGTTGGGGCTGCTCGTCACGAGCAATCGATTTCGTCCGCCCGCGATGCTCGCGAAGATCGCCGCGACGGTCGACATCGTCTCGGGCGGACGGCTCGACTTCGGAATCGGCGCGGGCTCCCGGCCGAGCGTGTCGTTCGCCCGGCGCGAGTACGAGGCACACGGGCTGCCCTATCACGACGCCGATCACGCAGTCGCCAGTCTCGCCGAAGCCTGCACGATCATCACCCGGTTGTGGACCGAACCCGAGCCGTTCGACTTCCACGGCACCTACCACCAGTTGACCGGCGCATTCTGCAACCCGAAACCGGTGCAGCGGCCACGGCCGCCTATCGTCATCGGCGGAAAGGCGACCGCCACCTTGCGCGTCACGGCCGAGCACGCAGACGTGTGGAACGTCCCGGGGTTCGACATCGCCGACGCGATCAAGCGCAGCGCAGTGCTGGATCGACTCTGTGCCGAGATCGGACGCGATCCGGCGAGCATCACGCGCTCGATCGTCTTCCAGGTGGACTACGACCGTCCGGGCGAGGTTCGCGATGCGATCGCCACGGCGACCGACGCCGGATTCCGGCACGTCATCCTCGGTCTGCACGCGCCCTATCCCGACAATGCTGCCCGATGGCTCGCCGACGAGGTGATCACGCCCGCCGGCTAGAGGGGTGTCCGATTCGCGCAGAATCATCCGATGTTGCGAGTGAACCCAAGACCGCTCACGGGCAGTCGCGTCACCTGAGGCCCCATCGAATCGTTCTCGTCGTCGCGCGTGTCCTACCGGGCACGTACCCGAGTACGAGACACGAGGAGTGTCCATGGGCCACACGAGATGGCAGGCTGCAGCGGCTGCCACCGCAGTTGCGATCAGCACTGTCACCTTCGCCGCCACCTCCGCCCACGCGGCGACCGGCGGTTGGACGAGCACTGCGACCAAGGCGGTCACGTACCGCGGAACGACGCTCGGCGCCACGCCGTCGAGCACGCCCCTGCACATCGGACTGGCGCTCACCCCGCGCAACGCTGCAGCGATGACCACCGCGCTGCACGCGATGTACACGCCGGGCAGCAGCACCTACCACCACTACCTCACCGCAGACCAATGGCGCGCCAGCTATGCACCGAGCAGCGCCAGCGTCGCGGCCGTCGAGAACTACCTCAAGTCCCAGGGCTTCACCGGCATCACCGCGTCGGGCAACCGTCTGCTCGTCTCGGCCAGCGGTACCGCCGCCCAGGCCGAGCGTGCCTTCTCGACCAGCCTGACCAGCTACCGCCTCGGCGCGAACTCGGTCTTCGGCAACACCACTGCCGCCAAGGTCCCGACCTCGCTCGGCTCGATCGTTTCGGCCGTCATGGGTCTGAACAACCTGCCGCTGAACAACATCAAGACTCAAGCGGCCGGCTCGCCCAGCACGTCCGGGCTCACCCCGGCGCAGTTCGCCACCACCTACGACGCCAAGTCGACGACCGCGGGCACGAAGACCGCAGTCGCGATCCTGACCGAGGGCGACCAGACCAGCACGATCGCCTCGCTGCGCTACGCCGAGCAGGTCGAGCACGCCTCAACCGTGCCGGTCACGCTCGTCAAGGTCGGCCCGCAGTCGACCGACACATCCGGCGCCGACGAGTTCGACATGGACTCGCAGGTCTCGACCATCGTGTCCGGTGGCGTCAGCCGGCTCTACATGTACAACATCGGCTCGCTTGTCGACGCCGAGATCGAAGCCGACTTCGCCACCTTCGTCTCGCAGAACAAGGCGCGTGCGCTCTCGGCCAGCATCGGCGGCTGCGAGATCAACTCCTACCTCGACGGGTCCGAGGTGTCGACCGACGTCCTCATGCAGGAAGGCGCGATGCAGGGCCAGAGCCTGTTCGCCTCGTCCGGCGACAACGGCGACGCGTGCATGTACGTCGCGGCACTCGGTGCTCCCGCCGGCGTCCCCGGCGTCAACTGGCCGGCTTCCGGTGAGTTCGACACGGCGGTCGGCGGCACCAGCCTCATCAGTGACGCGAACGGAAACCGCATCCAGGAGCTCGGCTGGCTCGGCAGCGGCGGCGGCGTCAGCTATGTCGAGAACCCGGGCTGGTGGACGCAGGCCAGCGACCCGGCCTTCTCGACCGAGTACGTCTCCGGCGGCCGCGCCGTCCCGGACGTCGCGCTCGACGCCGACCCGAACGTCGCGACGCCGGCGCAGATCTACGTCGGCAAGACGCTCTCGTACGTGGGCGGAACGAGCCTTTCGTCGCCGATGATGCTCGGCCTGTGGGCCCGCATGGAGTCGGCGCACGGCAACTCGCTCGGCCTGGCTTCGATCGCGCTGTACCGCGTGTACGACAAGGTCAACCCGGGCACCCCGGCAACCAACCCGGCCGGGATCCCGATCATCATCCCGTCGGCGAACCCGGCTCCAGTGCCTGGCTTCACCGACATCGTCGCCGGCGCCAACGGCACGTACACGGCAACACCGGGCTACGACCTGGTCACCGGACTCGGTGCTCCGGACGTGGCGCAGCTGACCAAGGTCATCGCCAAGGCGTAACGCCGAGGTCTGCATACAACTGGAAACCGACGGCCGGACGCCCCTGAGGCGTCCGGCCGTCGGCCGTTGAACAGGACCCTTGTCAGTCGATCGCGCCGACCTCGTCGAGCAGTTCGGTCTCCAGGCGGACCTCGGCGGCGGGCGCCGGCGGAAGTGTCTCCCCGCGCATCTCGGCGAGGCGGCTCTTCGACGGGAAGAACACCGCGGCCAGCACTCCACCTACCGCGAAGATCAGAGCGGACGTCATGAACACCACGGTGTACCCGTGCGTGGCCGAGACGAACTCCGTGGAACCGACGTGTGACTGCGCGTAGCTCGCGGTCGCCGAGGCGGCGATCGTGCTCAGCACGGCCGTGCCGACCGAGCCGCCGACCTGCTGCATCGTGCTGACCAGAGCCGCGGCGACACCCGAGTCCTGCGGCTGCACGCCCGCCGTTGCGGTGTTCATCGACGGAGCCATGACCATGCCCATCGCGAGACCCATGAGGATCAGCGCGGGGAGCACGCTGCCGGCGTAGGACGAGTTGACGTCCAGCCGCGACAGGTAACCGAGGCCGAGGAAGCCGAGCACCATGCCGATCGTGATGACGGTGCGCGGGCCGAAGCGCGGCAACGTCACGATGTTCGACAGGTTCGAGCTGATCATCACGCAGGCGATCATCGGCAGGAACGCCAGGCCGGACATGACAGGGCTGAAGTGCTTCACGACCTGCAGGTAGTAGGTGAGGAACAAGAACAGCCCGAACATCGCCAGTCCGGCGATGCCGACGGCTGCGAAGGCCATGCCCCGCGATCGGTCGGCCACGACTCGCAGCGGCAGCAGCGGGTGCTCGACGACGCGCTCGATGAGCACGAACGCGACGAGGAACGCACCGCCGAGGACGAGGGAGGTGACGGTGACTGCTGAGCCCCAGCCGTCGATCTCGGCCTGCGAGAAGCCGAACACGATGCCGAACAGGCCGAGTGCGGCGAGTGCGGTACCGATGATGTCGATGCGCGGACGCACCGGCGGCTTGCTCGGGCTCATGTAGATCATCGCGCCGATGAAGGCCGCCGCGGCGAACACGACGTTGACGTACATGCACCAGCGCCACGACAGGTACTCGGTGAGAACGCCGCCGAGGATCAGGCCGACTGCGCCGCCGCCGACGGCGACGGTGCCGAAGGCGCCGAATGCCTTGCCCCGCTCGTGCGGGTCGGTGAAGGTGGTGACGAGGGTGCTCAGTGCGGCGGGGGCCAGCATGGCGCCGGCAACACCCTGGATCGCACGGGCGGCGACGAGCACGCCGAACGACGGCGCTGCACCACCCAATGCGGACGCGGCTGCGAACGCGACGAGCGCGATCAGGAAGATCCGCTTTCGTCCGACCAGGTCGCCGACGCGTCCGCCGAGAAGCAGCAGGCTGCCGAATGCGAGCGCGTAGGCGGTGACGATCCACTGCCGCTCGCTGTTGCCGAAGCCGAGGTCGGTCTGCGCGGACGGCAGCGCGATGTTCACGACGGTCGCGTCGAGCACGACCATCAGTTGTGCGATCGAGACGACGACCAGGACGAGCCAGCGGTGCGAATTCGCCCGCGCCTCGGCCGCCTTCTCTTCGGCGATTCCCTTAACGGACACAGTCGGTATCTCCTTGAACAAGATTCGTACGAACGGTGGAGAGCAGCGACACGAGTTGTGCGCGCTGAGTCGGGCTGAGGACGCCGAAGATCTCGTTCATCGTCTTCGTGCGGACGGCTGCGGCAGTGGCGCAGGCCTCTTGTCCGGCGTCGGTGAGCGAGACGATCCGGGCCCGGCGGTCATTGGGGTCCTCGGTTCGGGTGACCAGGCCCTCGCGTTCGAGAACGTCCACCGTTTCGGTGACGGAGCGCGGTGCGAAGCCGAGCAGGCCGGCCAGGGTCGCCTGATTCATCGGGCCGTGGGACTCGAGCCGCATCAGCACCTTGGCGCGGCCGAGCGACAGGCCCGCCGAGCACATCGCCTGATCGACGATGCGGTGCAACTGATGGTGCAGCTCCATGTAGGTCTGGCCGGCATCAACCGACGAAACGACCTCGGACATATGTGGTCACACCTTTCCTGGATGGTGACCTAGGCGGTAACGAGCACCCTCACCTTGATACTCCTCATTGTGAGGTACCTCATTATTGTTCATCCAGCCGACAGCGACTCGGCCGGCGAACGTGCGGCGCCACATAGAGCGTCTAATGACGCAGGGAGGTATTTCGATGACCGAGCTCGAGGCGACACCGCCACGTAGCCACGTTCGTCGCAATGCCGCTGTCTGCGTCACCGCGGTCGCGGTACTTGCGCTGGCGGTGACTGCGGGAGTGCTGTTCGGATCGCATGCACCGCGCACGGTGGCGCGCGCGCACGAGCCGGGTCTGCCGCGCATCGGTCAGAGCGAACCGCCGCGCAGCGCGCACGACGAAGCTGTCCGACTCGCGGTGTTCCTCGTCAGAGACGCGCCGATGGCTCCCGGCGCGGAACATCGCGACAGAGCGCCGGCGAAGATGCTGGCCCAGCCGGGTTCGGTCCCCGGCGCGCAGCATGTGCAGCGAACGCGGTTCTGGACGGCCGCCGGCACGGTCGGCTCCACGATCGCCTACCTGCAGGCGCATCCGCCAGCGGGGATGACCGCAGCCGGATCGGGCACCGCGGGCGGGCCTGGCGTGCCACCGAACGAGTCCCTCTATTTCCAGTCCAGTGAACTGCGTTCGGTCGACTACACGGTGATCGCGTTTCATGGCGGCGTCGCGGTGCGTGTCGATGCCCAAGTGCTGTGGGCGCCAATCCGCGATCCAGCCGACGACGTCCCTGCGTCGCCGACGTCGGTGGATGTGCTCCTGGTTCGGAGGAATCCCCAGCTGCACCAAGGCGCGCCGACGGTGCACCACATCCTCACCGGCGCAGCGGCGCGGCGGCTGGCCGCGTTCGTCAACCGGTTGCCGCGCGCGGTTCCGACCAACTACGTGGGCTGCCCCGCCGACATGGGCGGCGAGAAGTGGTTCGACCGAGTTGTGTTCCACAGCCGCACCGAGACGGCGCGGTTGCTCGTAGACATGGTCGGCTGCGCGACCGCGACACTGCAGGTCGGCGACCGCAAGCCGATCCAGCTCAGCTTCACGTTCAGCGCAGCCATCTACGGCATCGAGCGCGCGATCACCAGCGCGGTCGGCCTTCCAGCCAACTACGGCTAGGCCTAGAGCAGCTGTTCGGCGAGAGCGCGGTAGCCGGGCAGTGGGTCGGCGCCCTTCGCGGTCAGTAGCTGCACCGGCACGTGGTCGGCGCCCGCGTCGAGGTGCGCGCGGATGCGGGCTGCGGCAGTCGGGGCGTCGCCCCACGCGACGAGCGCGTCGATGAGCGCGTCACTGCCCGGGCTGGCCAGATCCGCGTCGCCCCAGCCGAGCCGGCGCAGGTTGGACGTGTAGTTCACGAGACCGAGATACGGCTTGTCCACGGCGGGACGGCCGATCGCCCGTGCGCGCTCCGGGTCGGTCTCGATGACGACCTTCTGCTCCGGCGCGAGCAGGACGCCGTCGCCGAGCGTCTCGCGCGCGATCGTCGTGTGCTCCGGCGGGACGAGGTACGGGTGTGCGCCGGCGGTGCGGTCGCGCGCCAGGCCGAGCACCTTCGGGCCCAGGGCGGCGAGCGCCCGCTCGTCCTGCGGCACTCCCTCGCCGTCGAGCACATCGAGATAGTCGACCAAAGCCTGATACGGATGCTTGTAATCCGAGGTGGCCTCCGGATGACCCGTCCCGATGCCGAGCAGGAAGCGGCCGGGATGCTCGGCGGTGATCCGGCGATGCGCCGCCGCGATGCTGCGCGCGTCGTCGTGCCAGATGTTGACGATGCCCGTGGCCACATTCATGCGCTCGGTCGCATTCAACAGCGATGAGGCGACGTCGAGGTCGCCGCCGGGTGATCCGCCGAGCCATATGCCGGTATAGCCGAGCTGCTCGAGCTCGCGAGCGAGCTCCGGACTCAACTTCGACTCGTGGGCCCACACGCCGAGCGTCCCGAATTCTGGTTGCACGTCTCGTCCCTTCACGATCGGATCTTTCATGCGACAACAGCAACCGGGTGCGAATCTATTCGCTCAGGGAAGCGCTTCGTGGCGGATCGGAAGCCGGACGATGACCTCGAGCCCGCCGGCCGGCTCGGCAGTTGCGTCGACGGTGCCGCCGTGGACGCCGGCGATGGAGGACACGAGCGTGAGACCGAGCCCGAAACCGTCGTGCCGCGTGCGGTCGTCGACGCGGGTGAACGGCTCGAACAGGCGCCCGACCAACTCGCCGGGGATCACCGGTCCAGTGTTGACGACGCGCAGCACAGCGGTGCCGTTCGAAGTCGACGTCGCGATCGTGACGGTGCCGTCTGCGATGTTGTAGCGCTCGGCGTTGTCGAGCAGGTTGGTGACGAGGCGTTCCAGCAGCATTGCGTCGCCGGTCACGGGTGCCCGATCAAGCGAGGCGCTCGTGCTGACGCCAGCGGCGCCGCGTCCCTCAAGGACGTCTTCGACGACGACCGCGAGATCGAGCGGCTCGGTCAACGCTCGTGGTTGATCGTTGCGGGCGAGCACCAGCAATGCGTCGATGAGACGCTGCGAGTGGTCGACGGCGTGCCGCACATCCGTGGTCATCGAGATCAGTTCGTCGGGCGTCGGATTCGGCTTGGCGAGCACCACATCGATGGCCGTGCGCATGACGGTCAACGGCGTGCGCAGCTCGTGGCCCGCGTTGGCGATGAATTGCCGCTGGCTGGTAAAGGCGTGGGCGAGCCGTTCGAGCATGGCGTCGAAGGTGTCAGCGAGCTCGCGCAGTTCGTCACGCGGACCCTGCAGAGCAATGCGGTGGGACAGGTTCTGTTCGCTCGCAAGTCGGGCGGCCGCCGTGATGCGGTGGACCGGTCGCAGGATGCGTCCCGCCGCGAGCCAGCCGACGACCGCAGCGAGGACGACGACCCCGGCAAGCGTGAGCAGCGAGTAGGTCAGCAGGTGCGACAGCGTCGTTGCGCGCTGGGCCGAGGCGCCGGCCTGCACACCGTTGGCGAACAGCTTCGCGCTGCACTTCTCCTTGGCATCGCTCGGCACGGTCCCGGTGGTCTCGGCAGCCTTGATGCACGCCGCGATCGCTCGACGAGCCGGCGGCGATGAGACGGTGTTCGTGGTGGGCAGCGTGTGGGCGACAAGCAGGTAAGTGATCAGGACGAGCGTTGCCCCGCCCACCGCGAACAGCGAGGTGTACAGCAGCGTGAGTCGCGAGCGCGCGCTGAGCTGTCGTCTCACAATCGGTAGCCGACGCCGACGAGGGTCTCGATGAGCGGCGGGTCGCCGAGCTTGCGGCGCAGCCGCCTGATGGTGACGGCGACCGTGTTGCTGAAGGGGTCGGCGTGCGCATCCCAGACGTGCTCGAGCAGTTCCTCCGCGCTGACGGGCGCTCCGTCCGCGCCGGCCAGGTATTCGAGCACACCGAACTCCTTGCGCGTCAGCGTCAGCGGGTTGCCGGCGCGGCTGGCGCGGTGCCGCACGCGATCGATCATCAGGTCGTCGCGCTGAACGATTGCGGGCGAACCGGCGCGGCGGCGTCCCAACGCCCTGACCCGCGCGACCATTTCGTGAAAGGCAAAGGGCTTGCCGAGGTAGTCGTCCGCTCCGAGTTCCAGTCCGCCCACGCGGTCGTCGACGTCGGTGGACGCGGTGAGCATCAGGATGCGGGCGGGCGAGCGCTCGCGTACGAGCTGGCGGCAGACCTGGTCGCCGTGCACCGAGGGTAGGTCGCGATCGAGCACCACGACGTCGTACGCCGTGCCCCTCGTGCTGTCCATGGCGGCCGAGCCGTCGTAGACCACATCGACGGCGAAGCCGGCGTCGCGCAGACCCTCGCCGATCCGGTTGGCCAACGCGACGTGATCCTCGACGACCAGCACTCGCACGCCGACAGTGTGCGCCTGTCTCGATGACATCGGCCTAACAAACCTTGTTCGGCTCGTGTCATCGGCTGATTGCTAGACCGGACGGCAACGAAGTCGATCCGATGCAGGGGAGCACCTGATGACACGAAAGGCCGCCCGCGTCCACGTTGCAGTCGTCGGAGCTCTCCTCGTCGTAACAGCGTGCGGCAGCGGTGGCTCGTCCGGCGGGCCCGGTGTTGCGCAGCTCGGGCCGCCAGGAGCAGCGGCCTCTTCGTCGCCCGGTGCCGCGGGATCGGGCGGAGCGTCCGCGGTCGCCTACTCGGCGTGCATGCGTCATCACGGCGTGCCGAACTATCCCGACCCCACCAGCAGCAACCCGGTCATCAAGGTGACGCCGCAGCAACTTGCCGTCAGCGGCACCGAGCTCAAGCTGGCTCAACACGACTGCGAACGGCTGCTCCCGATCACCGGCGACAACACCGATCAGCAACAGGAGCTGCAGTGCGCGGAAACCGGCGACTGTCCCGCAGCGGTGGTGACGCAGTGGATGGATGGCCTGCGGTCGTTGGCCCGGTGCCTGCGCTCACACGGTCAGCCGAGGTGGCCCGACCCGGTTGTCACCTCCCTCGGAGGTCACCCGGCTTCGCCGCACTTCCTCTACGACCAGGCCGGCATCGACCACCACTCCGACACAGTGTTGAAGGAAGTGAACGCGTGCGTCCAGATCACCCGGTTCGACGGCCTTCCGCTGCCATGACGCGGGCCGTCGCCGCCGTCGTCGGTGCGCTCGTCGCTGCGTTGGTCGTCACGGCTTGCACCAGCAGCGTCTCGCCCGGCGCACGCGTTGCGAGCGTTGCCTCGCATGCGATCCGCACGTCCTCGTCAGCACGGCGTTCTGCGCCGGTCGGCGCGGTCGCCTTCTCGGCGTGCATGCGCGCCCGCGGAGTGTCGCAGTACCCAGACCCGGACAGCGCCGGAGTACTACCCAAGGTCGGTGCACGGCAACTCGGCGTTTCGACGCTTCAGTTCGACGCAGCCGAGCACGCTTGCGCGCACCTGCTCCGGTCGAGTGACACCGAGGTGCAGCTGACGCTCACCGGCATGCGGGACTTCGCTCGATGCATGCGGGCCCACGGGGTGCAGAACTGGCCCGACCCGACCGTCGACAGCGATGGTCAGCCGGTTTTCGATCTTCGGGCGCGGATCAACCCGGACACGCCCCAGATCGATACCAAGTCCGGCCAGTGCGCGTACCTGCTTCAACCGCCGCCGGGCCAGGACGGGACATTTCTCTGCAACGGCATCGGCGAAGACGGCTGCCACCACTATGGGTGAGTTTCGAGCACCGGCCGGGTCGTCGGTCGGCCACAAGATTCCCGACGTCGATGGAGCACCCGTCCGATGAGCGGCCGGCGGAGGGGTCGCGGGTGGCTGCTCGTCGCCATCGTGTTGGTGCTCATCGCGGCCGGCGCCGCGGCGATCGTCAACGGCGCGGTGGACGGGAACGGCGACACAACCGGGTCGAGCGACAACACTGCGGCGACCGCGGTGGCCACTGTGCAGCGCCGAACACTCTCGACACAGCAGCAGTTCAGCGGCACCTTGGGGTACGCGCGCACCTACATGGTCCTGGCGCAGGGGCACGGGACGGTGACATGGCTCCCGCCGGCCGGACGGGTGATCAGTCAGGGCCAGGTCCTGTATCGCGTGAACGACATGCCGGTCGTCCTGCTCTACGGGGCGAGCCCGACCTATCGAGCGATGTCCGTGGGCGCGTATGCGTCCGATGTCAGGGGTCACGATGTTGCGCAACTGAACCATGACCTCGTGGCCCTGGGCTATGCCACAAGCTCCGAGTTCGGCGTTGCGTGGAACGAGTTCAGCTGGGCCACCCACACCGCGGTAGAGAAGCTGCAGAAGCATCTTCGCGTACCCCGGACCGGCACGCTCGACCTCGGCAGCGTCGTGTTCTTGCCTGGAGCGGCACGAGTCACGGCTCTGTCGGCAAGCCTCGGTGGCCCTGCGAACGGGACGGTGTTGTCGGCGACGTCGACGACGCGGATGGTGAGCGTCGCATTGGACGCGAGCCTGCAGTCCGAGGTGCGGGCGGGCGAACGGGTCACGATCACATTGCCGAACGGGCGGCACACGCTCGGGCGCGTCAGCTCTGTGGGGACGGTGGCAACGGTCGCGTCCGCCGACGCGGGGAGCGGGAGCGGCGGTTCGTCCGCCGAGCCGACCGTGCCGGTCGCGGTCCGGCTGACCGATCCGAATGCCGGCGGGGGCCTCGATCAGGCCACGGTGGAGGTGTCGATCGTCGGCCGCACCGTCCGCCACGTTCTGGCAGTCACGGTGACCGCGCTGCTCGCGCTTGCAGGCGGCGGCTACGCGGTAGAGGCAATCGACAACCGCGGCGGGCACCGGTTGGTGCCGGTCACGCCGGGGCTGTTCGACGACGCCACTGGACTGGTGCAGGTTTCCGGAGCCGGGTTGGCGGCGGGAGACCGAGTGGTGGTGCCTGGAAGTGCCTAGCGGATCGGGTCCGGTGGTCCTCCAGCTCGAATGCGTCTCGAAGACCTACCCGAGCGCACCGCCGGTGACGGCGCTGCGCGACGTCGATCTGACAGTGCGGGCAGGGGAACTCGTCGCGGTGCTCGGCCCGTCCGGGTCGGGCAAGACCACGCTGTTGCACATCATGGGCAGCCTCGACCGGCCCAGCGCGGGTTCGGTGCAGATCGCCGGTTCGGATCTGTCCGCGCTTTCGGACCGACAGCTCGCCGCCCTGCGTGCGGGCCGGATCGGGTTCGTGTTCCAGCAGTTCTTCCTCGCCGAACACGCCACTGTTCTCGACAACGTCGCGGACGGGCTGCTGTACGCGGGCGTCGCGGCCAAACGCCGTCGACAGCAGGCCGTAGAGGCACTGGTCGCGGTCGGTCTCGCAGACCGCTTGAACGCCCGACCTCCGCAACTCTCGGGCGGACAGCGGCAGCGGGTGGCGATCGCCCGTGCCATGGTGGGCTCGCCGGCGATCGTGCTGGCGGACGAGCCCACCGGAAACCTCGACCAGGTCACCGGGCAGTCGATCCTCGATCTGCTCGATCAGCTGCACGCTGCCGGCACAACGATCGTCGTAATCACCCACGACGAGCATGTGGCCGCGCGGATGCCACGCCGGGTAGAGATGCTCGACGGACGCATTGTCAGCGACACCCTGGAACGCGCCGGCACAGGAGCGAGCAGGTGAGCACGACCGTGCCCGTTCATCGCATGCGACTGGTCGATCTCGTGCGGCTCGCCACCGAGGGCATCCGCACCCGCCGGCTGCGCGCCACGCTCTCCGCGCTCGGGATCGCGATAGGCGTCGGGGCTATCGTCGCCGTGCTCGGGTTGTCGTCGTCGTCTCAAGCCGGGCTGCTCAATGAGATCGACCAGCTGGGGACGAATCTGCTGACGGTCGCCGACGGGCAGACCGTCACCGGCGAAACCGCCGAACTTCCGACCACTGCGCCTGGCATGATCGCGCGCATCGGTCCGGTCACCGCCGTGGACGACACCGGCATGGTCGGCGACGTCAACGCCTACCGCAGCGACCTCGTCCCGACGATCAACTCCAACGCGCTGTCGGTCCAGGCGACCAGCTTGAACCTGCCGGCCACCGTCGGCACGACGCTTGCCCAGGGCCGCTACATCACACCGGCCACGGCCGGCGAGCCGGTCGCCGTGCTCGGTGCCATCGCTGCGGAACGGCTCGGCGTCGATCGCATCTACCGCGGCGAGCGGATCTGTCTTCGGGCGGTTCAAGGCGACGGGCAGACGGCACCGGTGTGCACGCAATGGTTCTACCTCTCGGGCATTCTGAACCCGGCCACGCTGGCTCCTGAGATCGACACGTCGATACTTGTCGGCTACTCCGCTGCGCAGACTTATCTCGGCTTCGACGGCCACCCGTCGCAGATCTATCTCCGCGCAGCACACCAACCAGGTGAATGCCGTACACGACGTGCTCGCCGCCACGGCGTGGCCGGAGCATCCCAACCAGGTAACCGTCGCGCGACCGTCCGACGCGCTGGTCGCCCGCGCTGCTGCCCAAGGCGCGTTGAACAGCCTGTTCCTCGGACTCGGCGCCGTGTCACTGCTCGTCGGGGCCATCGGCGTCGGCAACGTGATGCTGATCGGTGTGTTGGAGCGCCGTTCCGAGATCGGGCTGCGCCGCGCCCTGGGTGCCACGAAAGGCAACATCCGAATCCAGTTCCTGTCCGAAGCCGTCCTTCTCGCAGTCGTCGGTGGTGCGGTCGGTGTCGGCCTCGGCGCGCTGACCACCATCGGCTACGCACACGCCAAGAATTGGGAGACCGTCGTACCCGCCCTCGCCTGGGCCGGCGGCCTCGCCTCGGCCGTCCTCATCGGCGCGATCGCCGGACTGCTTCCCGCCGTCCGAGCGGCACGTATGTCGCCTACTCAGGCGCTCTGGAGCATGTGAGATCAGGCGCGCCGGTCGAACGCCCAGCCGACCATCAGCGGAAATTCTTCTCGCCAGAACGGGTCGCCGTGCCCGCCGTCGCGCTCGGTCATGACGACGTCGCCGCCGGCGTCTCGTAGCGCAGTCGCCCATCGAGTGGCGTTCGCGAGGAAGAACGGTTCCTGGGTGCCTGCCACCAGGTACGTACGCGGGACCGAGTTCGGGATCGCCGCGGGTGGTCGGTAGCCGGCACCTGGCGAGGCCGCGAGGATCGCGCCGTAGATGTCGGGGTGCCGCAGTCCGAGGGCGAGGGCCAGCTCGGCTCCGGCCGACACGCCACAAACGGCTGTGCGCTCGACCGGCAGCGCGACGCCGAACCGCGACTCGACCCAGGCACGGACGTCATCGACGAAGAACGTCTCGTGCGCGCCGAAGCGTTGCGGCTCGAAGTCCGGCGAGTACTCGTGCAGCCGACGCTCTTCGTCGGCATTCCGGTGGACGCCGACCACCATCGTCGACGGGGCGTCAGTCGCTTCGAGTGCCGGCCCCCAGCGTGCGATCAGTTCGCCGTCGCCGGCGTACACGACTGCCTCGACGCGGTCCGCGGGGACGTACACCGTGACCGGCCGCCCACCATCGAAGTCGAGCACCTCGGTGATGAACTCTCCGAGGCGAGACACACGAGGATCGTCCCATCCACCGTCAAACAGACGATCGAAACGCGTGCACAGCGGGACCGACGGGTGTCGGTCCCGCTGTGCGCGAGTGGGTATCGGGACGCGACTACACGTTCGGCAGGCAGAGCCCGACGTTGCGGACGCTGCCGCGCAGCGTCTTCGAGTAGTCGTTGACGAACTTCCAGGTGAACCCGGCGTTTTCCTCACCGTTCGGCGAGTACCACTGGATGTAGTAACCGACGTAGTAGATGCCCTTGACCGGTTCGTTGTCGGTGTTGCGCACCAAGAAGTTGTGGAAGGTGCCGTTGTAGCCACCGATCTTGATCGTGTGCACCGGCAGATCCTTGTCCACCCACGTCTTGGTCGACGAGTGGTACTTGAACAGCACCGGCTCGACGACGATGTTCGCAGCGTTGTTGTAGAACGCGCTGACCTTGCCCTTGATCGCCAGTTTGATCAGGCCGTTGCTCACGCTGCAGGCCGCCGACACCGGCGCCGACTGTGCGCGCTTGACGTTGCCCTGGTTCGCGCCACCGCCGGTGGGCGAGTCGGACATACGCGGGTCCGGCTGCCGCGGCGACTCACAGCTGTGCGTCGTGCCCGGGCCGATGCACAGATCGTTGCCGGCGTCACCGAACAACTGCTGGCCGCTGCCGCCCATCGCGTTGATGACGTCGTTGCCGCCGCCGCCGCAGATGATGTCGTTCCCGGACAGGCCGAGGATCACGTCGTCACCGCCCAGACCGGCGATGACATCGTTGCCGTCGGTGCCGATGATGTGGTCGTTGCCGGACGTCCCGACGATGGTTGCGGTGTGCCCGTCACACGTCACCGGTGCCGCATGTGCGGCCTGCGACGTCACGAGAGCTGCGCCGAGCAGTGCTCCGGCAGCGCCGACCGTTACCAATATGCGTAGACGATTCATGTTTGCCCTCCCTCAATACATGTGCTGGTCGGGCCGAACGTAGCGGCGCATGCGAGCGCAGGCCAAGCATCTGTGCCCGAAAGGACCGGGACGTATCACTGCGTGTCAGGGCCGCTCATGTCGAGCGGGGGGAATGACATGCGCACGATGCTCGGCGTGACCGGCGCACTGATCGTCGCGGTGTCCGCGGCGTACTACCTGGTGGACGTGCTGCGCGGTCGAGCGCGCCCGCATCAGGCGTCGTGGCTCGTATGGGCAGTCATCGGCGTGCTGGGTTTCGGGACGGCCGACGACGGGGGAGCCGGGCCGGGCGCGTACGCGGCTGCCGTCGATGCGATCGCCGCGGTTGCGACGTTCACGCTGAGCCTCGCTCCGCGCTTCGGCAAACCCGGGCTGCGCCGCGCCGATGTCGTCCTGGGCGGGTTCGCGCTCGCGGCCGTTGTGTTGTGGCGCTGGGGTCCGTTGTCGACCGGCTGGGCCGCCGTGCTCGCAGTCGCCTGTGATGCGGTCGCGCTCTGGCCGACGTTGCGCGAGGGCTGGCTGCGTCCGGAATTCGAGTCACGCAGTTCGTGGTGCGCCGACGTGCTCGGCAACGGATTGTGCCTGACGGCCGTCGCGTCGACCTCGGTCGCCGCGCTCGCGTACCCCGTGTACCTGCTGGCCGCCTGCGCCGCAATGACGGCGATTCTCTATCGGCCGGCTCCGCACTACGCCCAACCTCGTCACCGCAAGCTCGTCGGGGTCAGCTAGTCAGTAGCGTTCGAGTCGTGACAGACGTTGCCATCGCCGCGCCCAATGAGGCAGCGGCCGACGCGGCCGAACAGATCGTGCGCGCCGGCGGCAATGCCGTCGACGCAGCGGCGGCCGCGGTGCTCGTCACGATGGTCAACGAGGTCGGCGTCGTGACGCTCAGCGCCGGCGGATTCGTGACCGTGCAGCCCAGCGGTGACGCTGATGCGTACACAGTCGACGGCTGGATGGACATGCCCGGCCGCGACGGCATTGTGCGCGGCGGGACGTGGGACATCACCACGCAGTACGGCGGCGGTATCGACATCACGATCGGACCCGGCTCTGTGGCGGTGCACGGCGCGGTCGCGGCGATCGGCGAGGCGCACCGGCGCGACGGCCGGCTGCCCTGGGCCGACGTCGTCGCGCCGGCGGTCGAGGTCGCCCGCGTCGGGTTCGCGTTGAGCGCAGCGTCGCGGTTCTATCTCGCCTACGTGCACGACGACATCTTCGGCTGGGATCCGATCAGCCGGGCCGCGCTGCACGACGAGGACGGCGCGATAACGCAGGCTCCGATCGTCCTACCGGATCTCGCGCGCTCGCTGCAAATGATCGCCGACGAAGGACCGGCCGCGATGCACACGGGCGAACTCGCGCGGCTCATCAGCGCCGATGTGCTCGCACGCGGCGGCATGCTCGCCATGACCGATCTCGCGGAGTACCGACCCGTCGTGCGTCGCGCGCTCGCGACCCGCATGGACGCTTGGACCCTGGCGACGGCGCCTCCGCCGTCCGTGGGCGGCGCCTGCCTCGCGGCCATGCTCCGGCTGCTTGACAGTCGGCCGCACGGGATCTGGGACGAGCAGACCCGTGATCTGCTCATCCGCGTCCAGCGCGCCGTCCTAGGGCATCGCCTCGACGTGTTGGACTCGAGCGCGGACCTCGCCGCTGACGCCACCGCGATGCTCGATCGCATCGACGGTGACCCGCGCGCGGTGCTCGAGTCCGGCTCCACCGCGCACGTGTCCGCCGCCGACAGCGACGGCGTCGCGTGCGCGGTGACCGTGTCGAGCGGGTACGGCGCGGGCATGATCGCCGAAGGCACCGGCATCTGGCTCAACAACTGCCTGGGCGAGCAGGAACTCAACCCCACCGGGTTGTACGCGCGCACACCGGGCACACGGCTGCTGTCGAACATGGCGCCGACAGTCGGCCGCCACCGCGACGGGTCGACACTCGCGATCGGTTCGCCCGGCGCAGACCGGATCACGACCGCGATCGTGCAGGTGCTCGCCGGCTACCTCAGCGGACGGATGTCGCTTGCAGGCGGCCGTCGAGCTGCCCCGCGTGCACGTGCACCGCGCCGGCCGTCCCGACGAGGACATCCGTGTCGAGACCGACCTGACGATGTACTTCGGGGGAGTGGGCGCCGCGCTCGTCGGGTCGGACGGCACCCTCGATGCCGCGGCCGACCCGCGCCGGAGCGGCGTCGCGCGGGTCGTCCGAAGCTAGCCCTACTTGCCTGGGTAGTCGCCCGAGCGCACGTTCCAGTCGGACGACGCCGTCGCCGCTGACACGCCGAGCGCGATCGAGGACAGGAAGAACATGAACCCGGTGACGCGCCGGACCTTGCGCGGCCAGCTCAACTCCGACATCGGTGTGGGGCGATGCGGACGCGGCAGCGACGGCGGGTGGGCGCGCAGGTCTGCCAGATCGGTCATCAGTGGCGAGTTGCGCAGCACGCGCCGCGCAGTCTTCCGCTTGCTGGTCACGGGAACGCCGGCACCTCCGCCTTGGACCGCTTGGCGCGGTTCTTCTCTTCCTCAGGCACGACGTACGGTCCGGGCTTCGAGCGCAAGCCACCGCCCGGGAACGCGAGGCGCAGGATCGAGCGCTGGACGCTGCCCCACTGCTTGCGGAACGGACCGGTGTTGTACGGCAGCCCGTAGCGCTCGCAGATCTCCTTCACCCGCGGCGCGATCTGCTGGTAGCGCGAGCTCGGCATGTCCGGGTACAGGTGATGCTCCACCTGGTAGGACAGGTTGCCGCTGAGCACGTGGAAGAACGGTCCGCCGTCGATGTTGGCCGCGCCGATCATCTGCCGCACGTACCAGGCGCCGCGCGACTCGTTCTCGACCTCGTCCTCGGTGAACACGTAGGTCTGGTCCGGGAAGTGCCCGCAGAAGATGATCGCGTTCGACCAGAGGTTGCGGACGATGTTGGCGGTGAAGTTTGCCCAGAAGGCGGACTTGTAGCCCTTCTTGCCCGAGACCAAGCCGCTGACGGACGGGTAGGCGATGTAGTCCTTCGCGATCTGGTTACGGCCCTTGCGCCCGATCGCCTTCGCCTCGTCCCAGACCTGCTTGCGCGACTTCTCACCGGTGTGGATCTTCGGGAAGTCGAGGTCGTGGATGGCGACGCCCCACTCGAAGAACGCCGCGAGCAGGATGTTGTACAGCGGCTGGAACAGGTAGGACGGCTTCCACGGCTGGCGCGGGTCGATACGCATGATCTCGTACCCGACGTCCTTGTCCTTGCCGATGATGTTGGTGAACGTGTGGTGGACGTAGTTGTGCGAGTGCTTCCACGCCGCCGCCGGCGATGCGGTGTCCCAGTCCCAGGTGGACGAGTGGATGTTCGGGTCGTTCATCCAGTCCCACTGGCCGTGCATGACGTTGTGCCCGATCTCCATGTTCTCGAGGATCTTCGCGAACGACAGGCCGGCCGTGCCGAGCGCCCACAGCGGCTTGTACTTCGCACCGATCAGCGCGATGCGTGACAGTGCGACGAGGCGCCGGTGGAACGTGATCATGCTGCGGATGTACTTCGCGTCACTGTCGCCGAGATCGCCGAAGATCTCGTCGTGCAGCTTGTCGAACTCACGCCCGATGTCGTCGAGTTGTTCCGATGTGAGTCGGTGCAGCGGGTTCTCGGGGTCGTACAGCTTGGTTTCGGTCTTCGCTTGGGACAAGGGTCTTGACTCCTTCGATCAGAGATCGATCTCGACGTGGCCTTCGGGCGCATTGATGCACACGCGGATCATTTGGCCGCTCGCATTTTCGACGGCACCGGTACGTAGGTCGCGGACGGCGCCGTCCTGCAACCGTCCGACACAGGTGTGGCAGATGCCCATCCGGCATCCGAACTGCAGGTCGGCGCCCGCCTCTTCGCCGCCGACCAGAATCGACTGCCCGGGCTGGCACTCGGCCTTGCAATCGGACACCCGCAGGTAGACCGTCCCGCCCTCACCGCTGCCGCCTCCGTTGCCGATGACCGGCTGGAAGCGTTCGGTGTGCAGATGGTCGGACCGGTCGGCCTTGTCGACGAACTCCTCGACCGCGTCGATCATCGGGCGGGGGCCGGACAGGAAGATCTCGCGTTCCTTCCAGTCGGGGCACAGCTTGTCGAGCTGCTCGGGCTCGAAGCGCGGCTGTTGCGAGGTGTGGATCTCGCGCAAGCTGTAGCCCTCTTGACGGTGCGCCATCTTGCGCAACATCCGTCCGAAGATCATGTCGTCGGCGTCGCGACAGCTGTGCACGTGGATCGCGTCGCCGAGACGGTCGCGGCGCTCGAGCTCGCGCAGCATGCTCCAGATCGGAGTGATGCCGCTGCCTGCCGACAGGAACAGCAGCTTGCTCGGGACGGGCTCGGGCAGGGTGAACTCGCCCTCGATCTCGCCGAGGAAGACGACGCGTCCCGGCTGCACGTAGCGCTGGAACACCGGCGACATCTTGCCGCCCTCGGTGTACTTGACGGTCACGCTGACGACGCCCTCGATGTGCCCGGGGTCGGAGGTGATCGTGTACGCACGCCAGTGCCGGATGCCGTTGATCTCGATGCCGATGCGCAGGTACTGCCCGGGTGAGTGGACGGGCCACGCGAAGTCGGGCTTGATCACGACGGTCGTCGCGTCGGCGGTCTCGTGGCGGACGCGCACGACGCGTCCGGTCAGCTCACGGGTCGACCACCGCGGGTTGATGAGCGCGAGATAGTCGTCCGGGCGCAGCGGCGAGGTCAGCACGCGCGTCAGCTTCAGGAACTTGCGACGCGCAGCGGAAATCCTCGGTTGTGCCCCGGTCTCGACCACGCATCCTCCGTCCGTTCGTTCCGACGTAATCAGTTCAGTGCACATGTGTCAACTGAACGCATGGCGTTCGTCATGTCACCGAAAGGCTTTACGCCCCGTTCGCGTGACTACGCTGCAGGGACAAATGTTGCCCGACGGACGGAGTGCTCCCTGATGCCTCGGACGGAAAAGTACGTCTACGACTTCGCCGAAGGCAGTAAGGACATGAAAGACCTGCTCGGCGGCAAGGGCGCGAACCTCGCCGAGATGACGAACCTCGGCCTGCCGGTGCCACCCGGGTTCACGATCACGACCGAGGCGTGCCAGGCATACCTGAAGTCGGGCCGCGAGCCGGCCGAGCTCGCCGAAGAGGTCACTGAGCACCTCGAGGCACTCGAGAAGTCGATGGGCAAGAAGCTCGGCCAGTCCGACGACCCGCTGCTCGTGTCGGTGCGGTCCGGCGCGAAGGTCTCGATGCCGGGGATGATGGAGACCGTCCTGAACGTCGGGCTCAACGACCAGTCGGTACGTGGTCTTGCCGCGCAGGCGGGCAACGAGCGGTTCGCGTTCGACTCGTACCGCCGGCTGATCCAGATGTTCGGCAAGACGGTGCTCGGCATCGACGGCGATCACTTCGAGGACGCCATCGACGCGGCGAAGAAGGCCAAGGGCACAGACAGCGACCTCGATCTCGACGCCGATGACATGCGCAAGCTCGTCGAGACGTTCAAAGAGGTCGTCGTCGAGCATGCGGGTCGTCCGTTCCCGCAGGAGCCGCGCGACCAGATGGATCTCGCCGTGCGTGCGGTGTTCGAGTCGTGGAACACCGATCGTGCCGTGATCTATCGCCGACAGGAGCGCATCCCGGGCGGGGACGGCACTGCCGTGAACATCTGCTCGATGGTGTTCGGCAACCTCGACATGGACTCGGGCACCGGCGTGGCCTTCACCCGTGACCCGGCCAGCGGCGCTCAGGGCATCTACGGCGACTACCTGCAGAACGCGCAGGGTGAGGACGTCGTCGCGGGAATCCGCAACACCGTCCCGCTGGCCGATCTCGAACAGATCGACAAGAAGTCCTACGACAAGCTGCTCGAGATCATGCAGACCCTCGAGGAGCACTACCTCGACCTGTGCGACATCGAGTTCACCGTCGAGCGGGGCAAGCTCTGGATGCTGCAGACGCGCGTCGGCAAGCGCACCGCCGCGGCCGCGTTCCGCATCGCGACCCAGCTGGTCGACCAGGGCCTCATCGACATGGACGAAGCGTTGCGACGAGTGACCGGGGCGCAGCTCGCACAACTGATGTTCCCGCGCTTCGACGACAAGGCCGACAAGAAGAAGATCGGGCATGGAATGAACGCCTCGCCCGGTGCCGCAGTCGGCAAGGTCGTGTTCGACTCGTACACCGCCGTGAAGTGGTCGCGCTCGGGCGAGCCGGTCATCCTCGTCCGTCGCGAGACCAACCCCGACGACCTGAACGGCATGATTGCCGCGCAGGGCATTCTCACCAGCCGCGGTGGCAAGACCTCGCATGCGGCTGTCGTCGCGCGCGGGATGGGCAAGACCTGCGTGTGCGGTGCCGAATCGCTCGACGTAGACACCAAGAAGCGGATCGTCCGGACCAAGCGTGGCGACGAGATCCACGAGGGCGATGTCATTTCGATCGACGGCACGTCCGGTGACGTCTACCTCGGTGAGGTGCCGGTCGTCGACTCGCCGGTCGTGCGCTACTTCGAGGAGGGCGTGATCGACGAGGGCGACGACCTGGTCATCGCTGTCGACCGCATCATGGGCCACGCCGACGGGGTGCGGCGGATGTCGGTGCGTACCAACGCCGACAATGCCGAGGACTCGCAACGCGCGCGACGCTTCGGCGCACAGGGCATCGGGCTGTGCCGCACCGAGCACATGTTCCTGGGTGAGCGGCGCCAGCTCGTCGAGCGGCTCATCCTTGCCGACTCCGACGAGGAGCAGGCGACCGAACTCAAGGAACTCTTGCCGCTGCAGCGCGATGACTTCGTCGCGATTCTCGAGGCGATGGACGGGCTGCCGGTGACGATCCGGCTGCTCGACCCGCCGCTGCACGAGTTCCTTCCTGACATCACCGAGCTGTCGGTGCGCGTAGCGGTGGCCGAAGCGCGTGGCGAGAAGCGCGAGAACGACCTGCGCATGCTTCAGGCCGTGCACAAGCTGCACGAGCAGAACCCGATGCTCGGCCTGCGCGGCGTGCGACTGGGCGTGGTCATCCCTGGCTTGTTCCAGATGCAGTCGCGCGCGATCCTCGAGGCGGCGGCCGAACGCATCAAGGCCGGTGGCGTCCCGCGCGTCGAGATCATGGTGCCGCTCGTGGCGAACGTGCAGGAGTTCGAGACGGTCAAGCAGGACATCATCCAGGTCGCGCGCGAGGTGCGTGCCGAGTCCGGCGTGCACCTGGAGTTCCTCGTCGGCACGATGATCGAGTTGCCTCGCGCCGCGCTGACCGCGGAGCAGATCGCCGACGCCGCGGAGTTCTTCTCGTTCGGAACCAACGACCTCACCCAGACCACGTGGGGGTTCTCGCGAGACGATGTCGAAGCGGCGTTCTTCTCGGCCTACCTCGAGAAGGGCATCTTCGGCGTCAGCCCGTTCGAATCGATCGACGTCGAAGGCGTGGGGGAGCTGGTTCGCATCGGCGCCGAGAAGGGCCGTTCGCGCCGTCCGGGCCTCAAGCTCGGGGTGTGTGGCGAGCACGGTGGCGACCCGGACTCCGTCCATTTCTTCCACCGCGTCGGGCTCGACTACGTCTCCTGCTCGCCGTTCCGGGTGCCGGTGGCCCGGCTCGAGGCAGGCCGCGCAGCCATCGGTGCATGAGGCACAGGGCAGTGGTCGCCGTCGAGTAACGTCGAAGCGTGTTCTGGCGTCGATCCCGTCCCGATCTCGACGAGACACTCGCGAGCAGGTCACCTGAGCGCGGCGGCGGCACGATCGTCCTGCCGTCCCTCGCCCTGGTCGAACAGTTGCTCGACGAATACGGCCTCAAGCACTCGATCGACGATGACGGCGATCTGGTCGTGCGCTGGGAGAAGTGCAGCGTCTACATCTTCTTCTACGGCGAGCGTCACGAGATCCTGCAGGCCCGGTTGTACCTGAACCGCCGCTTCGACGTCGACAACCGCGGTGCCTTGGCGCTGCTGCTGGACGAGTGGAATCGCAGCAAGCTGTTCCCGAAGGCCTACACCGTTCTGCCCGACGACGGCCGCGTCGGCATCTGCGCCGAGCAGTGCCACGACTTCGAGTCCGGCGCGACGCGCGCGCAGTACAAGTACACGGTCGGGCTCTGGATCGACACCCTGCTGCGCTTCAGCGACTGGATCGACGAGCAGGTCTGAATGCCATTCGAGTACGACGCGGCGAGTTCGGCGCGGCGCATCGACGAGCCGCCCAAGCGCGCCGACGCCGGGCTGGTCGAACGCGGCGCCTTCCAGCGTGACCGGGCTCGGGTGCTGCACTCGTACGCCTTCCGCCGCCTCGCCGACAAGACTCAGGTCGTCGTTCCCGGTGAGGACGATTTCCCGCGTACGCGGCTGACGCATTCGCTCGAGGTCGCGCAGATCGGGCGAGAGATCGGTGCAGCGCTCGGATGTGACCCGGACGTCGTCGACACCGCCGGGCTCGCGCACGACATCGGCCACCCACCGTTCGGGCACAACGGCGAGGACGCGCTCGATCTTGTCGCCGCGGAGTGCGGCGGATTCGAGGGCAACGCGCAGACCTTGCGCGTGCTCACCCGACTGGAGGCGAAGATCGTGCACGAGTCGGGCGACCCGGCCGGGCTCAATCTGTGCCGGGCCACGCTCGACGCAACGTGCAAGTACCCGTGGCCGCGTCGCGAGGGCACTCGCAAGTTCGGCTACTACGACGCCGACGCGGACGCCTTCGCTTGGATGCGTGACGGTGTGGAGTCCGATCAACGTTGTCTCGAGGCGCAGGTGATGGACTGGGCCGACGATGTGGCCTACTCCGTCCACGACGTCGAAGACGGAGTGCACGGCGGCATGATCAAGCTGGCCGACGTCGACGACGCCACGCGGGAGCACCTGTGTTCGGTCGCAGCGGCGCAGTACTCGCCGCAGTCGGCCGCCGCGCTCGCCCCGGTGCTCGACCGACTGCTCGCGCTGCCGACCCTGCGCGATCTCGCCGGCTACGACGGCACGTCCGCAGCACAGGCCGCCGCAAAACGCGCGACGAGCGAGCTGGTCGGACGACTGTCTGCCGCTGCGGTGAACGCGACGCGTGCCGAACACGGCGCGGGCGAACTCGGCCGGTACGCGGCGTCACTGGTAGTACCCGATCAGGCAGCCGCGGAGTGCGCACTGCTGAAGGCGCTCGCCGCGCATTACGTGATGGCACGTCCCGGCGCCGCCGAACGACAGGCGTGGCAACGCAGCGTCTTGACCGAACTCGTCGTCGCCCTACGCGAAACCGCACCGAGATCACTCGACCGCGCACTCGTCGCGTCGTGGCAGTCAGCCGGCGACGACGCGGCACGGCTGCGCGTCGTCATCGATCAGGTCGCGCAACTCACCGACACGTCGGCGATCACGTGGCACCGCCGGTTGGTGCGCCGCTGAGCATGATCACCGACTCGGCGTCGGAGTCGAGCGCGTGCCAGCCGAGTGACTCGCACAGACCGCGCAACGCCGAGCGGGGTTCGACCTGCAGCCACGTGAGGTGTTCGTCCGACTGATCCGCGAGTGTCGACAGCAAGCCGGCGCCGAGTCCGCTGCGACGATGGTCGGGCGCGACAACGAGCAGCACGACCGAGAACGAATCGTCAAGCACGGCAGCCGATGCGCCGAGATCGTCACGCAGTCGCAGCGACCACGCATCGGTCATCGTCGTCCAGTCCCACGAGTATCCATAGCCGAAACCGACGAGGTCGCTCCCGTCGCGCGCTGCCACGGTCACTGCGCCAGGGATCGCCCGTGCCCACGAGTACATCCGCGCCGACGCCTGCGCCAGCGTGGCGGCGTCGCTCGCACCTAATCGGCTCGACGCGAACGCGAGCAACCGCTCAACATCGGCCGGCGGCGGCATCTGCTCGGGATCGGCGGTCGCTTCTATGTCCATGACGGACCACTTTGCCCCTAAGGTTTGATTCGCATCACCTTCGTGCGAAGGTTTCGTGCAGCGTTTCGCCGACCAGGAGGTTTCGCATGGCTGTGTCTACCGCCCCGTCTTCGGGTTCCGCGGAGCGCTCCAGAGATCTGAAGCGCAGTATCGGCTTCTTCGGTCTTCTCTTCATCTCGCTCGGCTCGATCATCGGGTCAGGATGGCTGTTGGGTGCGCTGGGCGCGGCGGAAGCAGCGGGGCCCGCCTCGCTGATCTCGTGGATCCTCGCCGCGGTCCTACTGATGACGTTGGCGCTTGTGCACGCCGAGCTCGGCGCTGCATATCCGGTCGCCGGTGGAACGGCGCGGTTCCCCTACTTCGCCTTCGGGACCCTTGCCGGCTTCACGGCGGGCTGGGCCGCCTACTTGCAGGCAGTGACGATCGCACCTATCGAGGTCGAAGCCGCGATCTCATATCTCAACTCGACGAAGTGGGCACATGCGCACTTCGACATGCTCAACACCAACGGCACACTCAATGGTCTCGGTCTGGTGATTGCCAGCGCCGCGATGCTCCTGTTCACGGTCATCAACCTGCTCGGCGCGAAGTTGCTCTCCGACAGCAACACCGTGATGGTCATCTGGAAGGCGGCCGTCCCCGTCCTGGCGATCATCGTGATCATGTCGCTGAGCTTCCACACTTCGAACTTCTCCGCCGGCGGCGGCTTCGCACCGTATGGAGCCCACGGAATCTTCGCGGCGCTCCCGGCTGGCGTCGTGTTCGCGCTGCAGGGTTTCGAGCAGGCGGTACAGATGGGTGGCGAGGCGCGAGACCCGAAGAAGGACATCTCGCGAGCGATCATTTCCGCCATGTTCATCGGGGCGGCGGTGTACATCATGCTGGAGGTCGCTTTCATCGGCGGCCTGTCACCGAGCAATCTCATGCATGGATGGGCGCACCCCATCGGCAAGGGCGACTTCGGTCCGTACTACACGATCGCGATCGCAGTCGGCGCGGGCTGGCTCGGCACGATCCTGCTGGTCGACGCCGTCATATCTCCCGGGGGAACCGGGCTCATCTACCTCGGCACGTCTGCGCGGCTGTCATACGCGTTGGCTGAAGAAGAGGTGATCAGTGACAAGTTGACCGAGACGAACAAGCGTGGCGTGCCGATATATTCGATCGTTCTCGCGTTCGTCATCGGGGAGATAACGTTCCTCCCCTTCCCGAGTTGGAAATCGCTCGTCGGGTTGGTCACCGGTGCGACGGCAATCATGTACGCGTTCGCCCCGGTCTCGCTCGCTGCGCTGCACTTGCGCGATCCCGAACGAACACGTCCGTACAAGGCACCGTTCCCGAAGGTGTTGAATCCGGTCGCATTCTGCGCCGCCAACTTGATCATCTACTGGGGCGGCTTCGAGGCGATGTGGAAGCTGTTGACCGCCATCTTCCTCGGCCGGGTGCTCTTCGAAGTTGCGCTGCGGCGGTCGAAGGACATCCGACGGCCCGACATCGACTGGCGTGCGGCGTCCTGGATCTGGCCATGGCTGATCGGCATCACGATCATCAGCCTGCTCGGCCGCTACGGCGGCCACAACGCCATTCCAAATTTCTGGGACCTCGGCGTCGTCGTGGTCTTCAGCCTCGCGATCTTCTACTACGCGGTCAGCCTCGCCATGGAGCCGGACAAGGTCAAAGCGGCCGTCGAGTCGGAGGAGCGCCAGGTCGAGCAGGAAGAAGGACATCAACCTGCCGGGCTGACCTCTGGGCCGCGCATCCCTGTCATCCGCCCCGCCTAAGCTGGCTTCATGGCGGGGCGGATCAGGGACGAGGACGTCGCCCTCGTCCGTGAGAAGACCCCGATCGCCGACGTCATCGGCGAGCACGTTCAGCTGCGCAACGCCGGCGGCGGCAACCTGAAGGGCATCTGTCCCTTCCACGACGAGAAGTCACCGTCGCTGTCTGTTTCACCTTCACGTGGGCTTTACCATTGCTTCGGTTGCGGAGCGGGCGGCGACGTCATCCGGTTCGTGCAGAACATCGAACACCTCGACTTCGCCGATTCGGTCGAGCGGCTCGCAGCGCGCAGCGGCATCCAGCTGCGTTACGTCGAAGGGGCCGGCGGCGGACCACGGCGTCAGCCCGGGCAGCGTGCACGACTGATCGCCGCGCACGACGAGGCGCAGCGCTTCTACGCCGAACAGCTCCGCTCGCCCGATGCGCTCAAGGCACGCGAGTTTCTCGCCGAACGTGGCTTCGACCAGGCGGTCGCCGAGCGTTTCGGCTGCGGCTACGCGCCGGCCGGCTGGGACGCACTGACCAAGCATCTGATGAGCCGGGGATTCACCGGCCCGGAACTCACCCTCGCCGGGCTCGCGCGCGAGTCGGGACGCGGCAGTCTGATCGACCGGTTCCATCGGCGGCTGCTCTGGCCGATCCGCGACACCGGCGGAGATGTCGTCGGTTTCGGCGCGCGGCGGCTCTACGACGACGACCGCGTCGAGGCGAAGTACCTGAACACTCCCGAGACGCCGATCTACAAGAAGAGCCAGCTGCTCTATGGCGTCGACGTGGCGAAGAAAGAGATCGCCCGTCAGCACCGCGCGGTGATCGTCGAGGGCTACACCGACGTGATGGCGTGTCACCTGTCCGGTGTCACCACCGCCGTCGCGACCTGTGGCACCGCCTTCGGCGGCGAACACGTGTCGGTGATCCGTCGACTGCTCATGGACAGCGACTCGTTCACCGGCGAAGTGATCTTCACTTTCGACGGCGATGCGGCCGGCATGAAGGCCGCCGAGCGCGCGTTCGGGGACGACCAGAAGTTCATGAGCCAGACGTTCGTCGCCATCGAACCGACCGGCATGGATCCGTGCGAGCTGCGGCAGAAGTCCGGCGACACCGCGGTGCTCGATCTCGTCTCGCGCCGCATCCCGCTCGTCGAGTTCGTGCTGCGTTCGACCGTTGCGCGCTTCGACCTCGACACCGCGGAAGGACGCAGCGCCGCACTCGACCGCGGAGTTCCGCTCGTCGCCCAGATCAAAGACCTCGGGTTGCGTGATGAATACGCGCGCCGGCTCGGCGGATTGGTCGGCATCGACGATCCGTTGCGCGTCGTGCAACGGGTGCGCGGGCTCGTCCGATCGGGCAATCGCACCGAGGCAGCTGCAGCGCGTCCGGCCGAGAAGCTCGACGAGACGGTCGTCGCCGTCGAGCGCGAAGTGCTCAAGGTCGCGCTCCAATTGCCGGCCATCGCTGGTCCGGAGTTTGATGCGCTCGACCCGGAAGCATTCCTCCAGCCTGCGCACCGCGCGCTGCGTGTCGCCATCTCCGACGCCGGCGGGACGGCTGCCGCTGTCGCCGGTCCGGGATGGACGGAGACGATTCAGACCCACCTGCCCGAGGAACTGCGCGGCGGCGTGCACGGCCTTGCTGTCGAGCCGTTACGCAGTGGGTCCTTGGGTGAGGACAGCTACGCCGACATGGTGCTCGCCCGTATGCACGCGAACGTCGTCGCGCGTCAGATCGTGGCGTTGAAGTCCAAGCTGCAGCGGGTGAATCCGCAGGAGCAACCCGAAGATCACGCGCGGCTGTTCGCCGAGCTCATCCCGCTCGAGATGTATCACCGACAGCTTCGTGATCGAGCCAACGGCGGCCCGTGATGCGGTTGTTCCACCGACGCGAGGCGCCGCCGTCCGACGCGATTGCGCACCTTCCGCGCGACGAGCGCGTCCTGTCGTGGGCCGACCTCGTCGACGGCAGCGTCGTGCTCGCGTCCCCGTCCGGGCTGTGGTGGCCCGCCGAGGACGAGCACCGACTCATCGCCTGGCCGCACATCACGAAGGCGGTGTGGCGCGACGGCCGGCTGACGGTGTTCGAGGCGGACGTCGTCGACGATCTGCTGCTTGTCGACCGCGACCCCGTAGTGGTGGAGCTAGCCGTTCCGCGCGACCTGCCCCCGGTGGTGCGCAAGCGCGTCGAGGCGAACGTCGTGCATTCGCAGGTGCATCCGGTGCCGGGCGGTTCGGCGCGGTTCGTCGCACGCCGCGTTCCCGGGCAGGACGGCCTGCGTTGGTGGGCGCGTCTCGAGGACGGCACGCCGGACAGTGCGCCGGTTCGCGCCGCTGTCGCGCGACAGCGCGATGAGCTGGCCGCGCAACACGTCGCCGGCTGAGCTACCGCGAGTGGGTGCCGTTCGGGCTCGTCTCGGGAGCTCCGGAAACCTTGGCCGCCACGACCTCGCGGACCCGGTGGCTGATCTCGTCGACCTGGGCCTGGAACACGCCGGCAGCTGATTGCACTGTCTGGCTTCCGGCGAACCGTCGGGCAATTCGGACAATCGTCTCGTAGCGCTCGCGACCGGCGCGAGCGCCCAGGACGTAGCCGGTGGCCGCGCCGACCAGGAAGGACAACTTCATCGGTTCACCCTAACGCTCGCTTGGGTTTACCGTGCCTGCCGAGTTGGGAATGCCTAGGTTGGCCGATGCGCAATGCATCTGTGGCCTCTTCCTGGGGGAATCGATGCAGGGCTCGGACGAGACCGATGAGACCAAGCGGCGCGTGCCGCGGATCCACTTCACTCCGCGATCGATCGCGTGGCTGATCGGAGCGGCTGCTCTTATTGCGGCAACCAGCGCCGCGGGCCTTGTCGCGAACAGTCCGTCGTCGCAGGCCACGGCTGCTGCGGCCGCCGACACGTCGTCCACGAAGAACGCACTCGACTCGATCTTGTCGCGCGACCCTGATGTCGGGAAGCCGATCAGCGACCTGATCAAGTCGGGTCACCTGCCACGTCCCAGCTACGCCGGCGACACCGGCCGCGTCGGTGTCCCCGGGTCGGCAACGTTCCCGACCGCGCCCGCCGGCTCGCAGGCCGTCTACGTCCCTGGCTCGGTGAAGGGCGACTTCAACCTGCTGCAGCTCAGTTCGCTCGCGCTCTACGTCGGCTGCTCACCCGCCGAGGCGCCGATCGCCGCCGCGATCGCCGCAGCCGAGTCGGGGGGCAACCCCGGCGCGCAGGGTGACATCGCGCTGATGGACGGAACGTGGGACTGGAGCCAGGGGCTCTGGCAGATCCGCGGGCTGCGTTCCGAGCGAGGCACCGGTGGACTGCGCGACTCGCTGGCGAACGCCGATCCGGAGAAGAACGCGCGGGCGATGTACACGATCTCGAGCGGCTGCACGGACTGGTCGCCGTGGTCGACCTACACCAGCGGCGCGTACCTGTCCTACCTCGGCATGTCGAAGACCGCCGTCCTCGCCGCGCAGCAGTACAAGCAGCAGACCGGTGCGCTGCCGGCATTCGGGACGGGCAACACGGTCGGCGTCCCGTCGGCTTCTTCATCGTCGGCGCACCGGCCGGGCAAGCCCGGTAAGCCTTCGTCGGGGCGGAGCTCGTCGACCCCGCCGTCGCGTCACCACCGCAAGCCGACGTCCAGTGGGTCAACCACTCCGGGGAAGAAGCCGAAGCCGGGCTCGTCGACGACCCCGACGCCCGCTGTGAGCAGCGGAGCGCCTGCGCCGCCGAAGACCTCCCTGCCGGTGAAGCTGCCGTCGCTGCCCGTCTCGTCCCTGCCGGTGAAGCTGCCGACGAAGACGAAGCTCCCGACGAAGCTGCCGACCAAGTTGCCGTCGCTGCCCGTGAAGCTGCCGACCTCCGCGCTGCCGTCCATCCCCGTGCCGTAGCGGTAACCCGAGCGCATCGGACTGCGCGCCTGAGATACCCTCGTCGGGTTGTTGTGCGGTCCCCCGTAGCTCAATTGGCAGAGCATTCGACTGTTAATCGAAGGGTTACTGGTTCGAGTCCAGTCGGGGGAGCAGGGCCCCGTATTTCGGGGCCCGCGTGCAGTCCGGGCCCGCTGCAAGTCACTCTTTAGTCATCTAAAACGACCCGCGAAAAGCCGGTTTCGAAGATCATTCTCGTCGGCGGGGCGGAGGCTGCCTCGGCCGCGCGCGGCGCGACGCAGGTGGCTCTGAGGCCCGTTTTCCGGGCCGCGTAGGTGTGTCCGGCGCCTTGCCACGATCCACGTGCCGAACTTCTCGATCGGCTACTCAGACCGAACCAGTAATCGCGAAATTAACTGGTTCTTGCGCCTCTACAGAAGATCCAGCGACTCTGTCTGGCTTCAGCGCGACGTTTCCCTGGATGGCCCCTTTTCCGAAAAGGGGTCATCCGGCCCCTGCCGAGGCCGGCCAGTTCTCGATCACCGTATGTGGCACTCGCCGGGAAGAGCCCGGCCGGGTCGTCACCGAGAGGACCACACCATGTCATGGCTCACGAGGCTCAGAGGATTGTCGCCGGCGGACGCCTCAGTGGACGATGGCCGGGACGGGCAGCCTGCGCGGTCGCCACCGCGGCGCTGGGCGCGCTGTGCCTGTTAGCAACCGTCCTGGTCCCGGCAACAGCGCAAGCTGCCACCCCCGCGCTGTCCAAGGGCGAGGGCAGCGGCCCGGGCTGGTGCACCACCTACGGCACGTCGGGAGTCCGGGGCGAGTACAGCTACGACAACATCTACGCCTGCGGCCCTGACTCGACGCGGGGGGCCACGCCGTTCGATGAAAACGGGTCGGCCTCGTTCCAGTGCGTCGAACTGGTCGAGCGGTTCTTGTGGGCGGTCTATGGGCTGCAACCGATCTTCGGCAACAATGTCGACGGCGCCGACCTCATCTCGCTCTACCACTCGGCGCACCCGTCGATCCCGCAGGTCGGCACCAGCCCGTCGAACCTGCCGCAAGCCGGCGACGTCATCAGCTTCGGCGGCGGCGGTTTCATCGACTCGTCGACTGGCCACACCGCCGTAGTGGTGTCCAACACGAACTCGTCCGGCAACTTCACGATCATGTCGGAGAACTGGGCCGGCACCGCTGGTAAGGAAACCGTGCACATCGACATGACCGGCGACCACAACGGCCATGTCCAGTTCTCTGGTTCCTCGTATTGGAACGCCGCCTCCTTCCTGAAGCTGAAGGGAGCGCCGGCACCGCAGACGTCGCAGCTGGTGTTCGACGACTACACCCCCAGCGGCTCGGTCTACTCGATCCAGGTTGCGGGCACGAACCAGAACGGCACTGCCGAGGACGCGTGTTTCACCACGCCGCGCACGGTCAACCTGATTCCCAACTGGTGGTGGGCTGAGGGCAGCGAGATCTGGGCCTACACCAGCAGCAACTGCACCAGCGGCGAGTTGCACAGCTGGCCGTTCACGCTGACCGACTCGGCGACCGCCCCTCCCTACCACTGCCAGGAAGACGTGTCTCCATACACGGACTGGAACCCCGGCGGTAACTGGCAGAACTGTGCGATCAACCCGTCGCCGAACGGCGTCTGGCACGGCTACGCGACCGGTAGCTTCGTCCGGTCCATGTAGTCGCTGAACCTCGCCTGGATCGCGACGGCAGGGGAGTCGGCCGGCCCGGCGCCCCTGCCGTCGCGCACAGCCGAAATTCTGCAACGGTGCTTTACACTCGCCGCGTGGCCGAGAGCGCCGCAGCGGTGGGGTTGCATCGGTTTCCGGTGGCCCTGACGAGCTTCGTCGGCCGTGAGGACGAGATCCGCGCGGTCGCGGACCTGCTGGAGCGTGGCCGGCTGGTCACGGTCGCGGGGCCCGGCGGAGTGGGCAAGACCCGGCTCGCCGCGCAGGTGGCGCGGCGGGTGTGTGACAGGTTCGCCGACGGGGTGTGGCTGGTAGAGCTGGCCGGCGTACCCGAGTCGGGCCAGTTACCGGCTGTTGTGGCCGCAGCGCTCGAGGTGCCTTTGGCAGCGAACCAATCGCCGGCCGATTCACTTGCCCGGCTCTTGGCGCGGCGGCAGTTGCTGCTCGTGCTGGACAACTGCGAACACATGCTGCCAGCGGTGGCCGGATTGTGCGACACGCTCCTGCAGGGTGCCGACGACATCCGGGTGCTGGTCACCAGCCGGGAGCCGCTCGGGACACGCGGCGAGCACCGATACCGGCTCGGGCCGCTGCGGTTCTCCCGGCCCGACGACGCCGACGCGGACCGGTCGGAGGCGGCGCTGCTGTTCGCCGCCCGCGCCCGAATGTCGGAACCCGGCTTTCGGGTGGACGCTTCGTCCGGTCCGGCGGTGGCCGCCCTTGTGGCGCGCTTGGACGGGATGCCGCTGGCCATCGAACTGGCGGCGGCACGGGTCGACGCGCTGGGGTTGGACGACATCGTCGATCTGCTCGATGACCGCCCAGATCTATTTCGCACCACCGGACCTGCCGACGAACGGCACCGGTCGTTGGCGGCCACCGCGCAGTGGAGTTACCAGCTGCTCGACAACGACGAGCAGCGGGTCTTCCGCGCACTGTCGGTGCTACCTGGCCCGTTCACCCTGCAGGCCGCGCATGCGGTGGCAGGTGGCGACGCGAAGCGCGTCCTGCTGCGCCTGGTGGACTGTTCGCTGCTCGTACCTCAGCGCGTCGGTATCGACGGTCGGGCACGGTACGTGATGCTGCAGACGTTGCGCAGCTTCGCCGGGGAACGCCTGGCCACTGACCAGGCGGAGCAGGCTGCGGCCAGCACTGGGCTGGCCCGCTACGCCGTCGACGTGGTCGAGACCGCGGCGGCAGGCATGCAGACCAGCACCGGCGAGCTGCAGGCGGCGCGCTCGCTCGACGCTGAGGACGTCCTGGTCCATCAGGCGTTGTCGTGGGCTCTCGAGCACGACCGAGCTGTCGCGCTCCGGCTGGCCATCGGCCTTGCCCCGTGGTGGTCGCTGCGGGGACGCCAGGCGACGGGTTACCGGCTGCTGAGCGACGCAGCCTCGGTTGCAGCCGAGCACGAGGTGGAGTGGTGCGCCGCACAGTTATGGCTCGGCGCCCTCGCCAGAGGCATCGGCGAGGCCGTCCGGCTCGAGCACTACACCGCTGCACGCGACGCGCTGGCCTGCCGTCCGGCTTCGCCGCTGCTGATCGCCGTGCTCATCAACCGGGCCGGCTGCCTGGCCAACCTCGGCTCGGTCGCGGAAGCGGCCGAGCAGGCCCGCAGCGCGCTGACCCTCGCCAGGCAGATCGGCGACAAGACCGGCGAGATGCGGGCGCTGCGGCTGCTCGGGCTGGCCGCGAACTATCGCGGTGACAACCAAGCCAGCCTCGAGTGGCTGCGGCAGGCCATGCGCGTCGACGCGGCCGACGTTGCCGGCAGCGCGCGACGCGAGTGCGTCAGCATGTTCACCCTTGCCCTCCTCGAATCCGGCGAATGCGGCGAGGCCAGGCAGTACGGCACACAGGCATGGGAACTCGCCCGACAGGCCGGTGCGCTGCGCGATCAGGCCAACAGCCTGCTGCTGATCGCACACATAGACCTGCTCGAGCACCGTCCCGCGGAAGCCGCAGCGCACCTGCGTGAGGCCGTCGAGCTCAGCGTCCGTACCGGCCATGGGGTGCTGCTCATCGACTGCCTGGACCTGTGTGGGCACCTGTGCGCGCAGACGCGGCGTCCCGCCGACGCGGTGACGGCATGGGCCGCCTACGCCATGTGCCTGCACGACACCGGGATCGCCGACCTACCGCAGGACGAGCGGTGGCGACACGATCCGCTGCAGCAGGCCCGGCGCGACCTCGGCCCCGCACAGGCGCAGGCCGCCGAGCAGCGCGGACTAGCGATGAGCCAGGCGGCCGCTGCCGAATACGCCGCGCTGCTCACGGCCGCCGGTCCGGCGGCGGCGCACCCGGCGACAGCCGCGCCACAGCTCAGCCCCCGGGAGCGCGAACTGGTCACCCTGGTGGCCCGCGGGGACACCAACACCCAGATCGCCGACAAGCTCTTCATCAGCGTCCGCACCGTCGGTTCGCACCTCGACCGGATCCGGGACAAGACCGGCTGCCGCCGCCGCGCCGATCTCACCCGGCTGGCCCTGCAAACCGGCCTGGTGTAAACCGCGCCGAACCGGCCGGCTCGACATGCCGGGAGCGGATCTGGATGGACCACGCCCACCTGGTCCATCGCCGAAGAATGCCACCGGCAGATGACCGCGCTCGCCGACCGGTACCAGACCTCGGCCGCGTCACTCGTCTACAACATCGGCGGCCTGGCGATGCTAGTCGGCGTCGTGTGGCTCGGTGTGCTGCTCTGGCGCAGTCACGCCTTGCCACGCTGGGCCGCGGCGGCGCTTCCGGTCGGGCGCTGGCGAACATCGCCGGGTTCACGATCGCGAGCCAACCGGTGCTCGTTGCGAGCTACGTCGCGCTGGCAGCATCGCTCTTCAGTGCGGCAGCGGCGATCACGTCCCGGCCGCGGTCCAGAGCTGTAGCAATCGTCGAGCCGGCCACCGCGTAGCCCGATCAATTTTGCGGTCACGACTTGCGTCGGGGCCACCGCCTACCCCATCTAACGAGTAATCAAGACCGACCCGTGCTCGTCGTACCCGGCCGCGCCAGGGGTGTGTCTGCGGCCGGGCAGATCTTCGGGGGCGGGAACGGTGAGTTACCGGCTGGCGCATGCGCGGCGCACCCGAGGCAGCTGACCCAGGTTTACCGGTCGGGTTCGGCGCGGTGTTTGGCCGGAGCTGAGCCGTTGTCGGGAGCGGGGGAGGCGAGGCCTTCGCCGAGTCGCTGCCGGGCCAGCCGCTCGACCAGCTCGGGCAGCGCCGCGACGCTGGGGGTGTCCAGGTCGTTGCGGGCACGGGCAACGACGGCGAGGACTTCGCCCAGCGTGGCACGGTCGGCGAAGTCGGCATACACCCGCACCGCGACCTCGACCAACGGGTCGCCCATCAGACTCACTCAGCCTCGAACCGGTCGCCTGGATCGTCGTGCGGGTACTCATCGTCCGCAGAGGGCATCGTCAGTTGCTGTTCCCACCGGTCGGCCTCATCGACGAACCAGGCCGCTGCAGTGTCCTCCCCTCGCTCGGCCCGGCCGTCGTTGCCGTCGTGGTTGTGGGTCAGTGTCGGGTCGAGCGGGGCTTGTTGCTCGAGGAGGTCCGCTTCGGGGATCTGCTCGCTGGGATCGACGCGTTCGTGATCGGTGCGGTTGGCAACCACTGCTGTTCCTCCTTGTCCGCGCGCAGTTGGCTGTTCTCGTCCTGTAGGTCCATCACCATCGCGATGCCGGCGAGGTTGAGCCCGGCCTGGAGGAGCTCGCCGATGCGGCGCAGCCGGTCCAGGTCGTCGGCGCTGTAGCGGCGGGTGCCGCCCTCGGTGCGCTGGGGTTCGAGCAGACCCCGGGCTTCATAGGCCCGCAGGTTCTGCACGCCGGTGCCCACCAGTTCCGCGGCGACCGAGATGCCGTACACCCCACGCGCCCGGTCCGGCTCAGCGACCACCTGACCCAGTTCCTCCCGCGGAAAATCTCAGCATCGGTCACTTGCATCATGATGTCACGGGTGCTACAACAAATCTATAGCGCATGCCAGAGATCCTTCAGGATCTTGAGGCCCACAAGGAGCATCCAACAGAACAGGAGTTATGGAGGTGGACACGATGCTGATGCGCACCGACCCGTTCCGCGAGCTGGATCGGCTTACCCAGCAGGTACTCGGCACCAACGGAACGCTGGCCCGGCCGTCGGTGATGCCGATGGACGCCTGGCGCGAGGGGGACACCTTCCACGTCGAGTTCGACCTGCCCGGCGTCAACCCCGATTCGATCGATCTGGACGTCGAACGCAACGTGGTGACCGTCAGAGCCGAACGGCCACCGCGCGCCAGCGACGCCGAGCTGATCGCCGCCGAACGCCCGCGGGGGATCTTCAGTCGACAGCTGATCCTCGGCGACAACCTCGACACCGAACGTATCGGCGCCAGCTACGACGCCGGCGTGCTCACCCTGGAGATCCCGGTCGCCGAGCAGGCCAAGCCACGCAAGATCGCCATTACCAGCAAGGGTGAGGACCGC
Source organism: uncultured Actinomycetota bacterium (assembly GCA_963754285.1). Taxonomy (GTDB): domain Bacteria; phylum Actinomycetota; class Actinomycetes; order Mycobacteriales; family Jatrophihabitantaceae; genus RYN-133. The sequence continues at coordinate 128 of CAVWFN010000007.1, read as the reverse complement.
CAGGTCATCAACGCCTGACCGTCACCCTGCCCCCCGCACCTGTATCCGGTCAGCAGATCGCGCGGACCGGAGTTGGGCAGTTCCTCGACCTGATCTGTAACGACCCGGACCTGCTGGCAGCCGAGTTC